>AOIR01000055.1:320-240155 GCA_000337115.1 Natrinema thermotolerans DSM 11552 | reverse complement strand
GATGTGTATAAGAGACAGGGCCTGAGCGTCGCCGAGGCGGCACTGATGAGTGCGACGGTACTCGCCGGCGCGGCCCAGATCGTCGCCGTCGAGCTTTGGACCGAGCCGATCCCCATTGCGACCGTCCTCCTCGCGACGCTGGCGATCAACCTCCGGTACTCGCTGATGGGCGCGGCGCTTCGCCCGTGGCTCGAGCGACTCACCCCGCTTCGGAGCTACGGCAGCCTCCTACTGATGGCCGACGAGAACTGGGCACTGACGATGCGCGAACTCAAAGACGGAGGCAGCCGGGGCGCGTTCCTGCTGGGGACCGGGATCGTGATGTGGCTCTTCTGGGTCGCGGCGACGGTCGTCGGCGCGGCCGCCGGCGGCGTGATCGGCGACCCGGCCCGGTACGGCCTCGACTTCGTCCTCGCGGCGGTCTTCGTCGCGCTCGCGCTCGAACTCTGGGAGGGGCGGGCGACGCTGGTGCCGTGGCTCGTCGCGCTCGCAACCGCCGTCGTCGCCGACGCCCTACTGTCCGGCCAGTGGTACATCCTCCTGGGCGGGTTCGCGGCCGCCGCCGTCGAGGTGGTCCGCTATGATGAGTGAGGGACCGCTCGCGCTCGATCCGCTCGTCGTCGGCGTCGTCCTCGCGATGGCGATCGTGACCGCCCTCACGAAAATCGGCGGCTTCTGGCTGCTCTCCCGACTCGAGGTGAGCGATCGAGTCGAGGCCGGCCTCTCGGTCCTGCCGGGCGCGATCGTGATCGCGATCCTCGGACCGGAGTTGGCGGCGGGCGGGCCCGCGGAGTGGGGCGCAGCCGGCGTCGTGGTGGCGATCATGTGGCGCACCGAGAACATCCTGGTGTCGCTGTGTGGCGGAATCGGCGCCGTCATTGCGTTCCGCGCACTCCTGTAACCCGTTACCGCTGAACACGAATTTATCCGTCCGGCCGTCGAACCGGGAGTATGGTAACCAGTCTCGAACGGTCCTTTCGCGGCATCTCCGAGCGGCTCGTCGTCCGCTACCTGACGAATCTGGGCGGCGAGCAGGTCGCCGACGACACCGTCGAGGGCGAGGACTGGACGGCGACGTTCTCGTCGGAGCGGGTCGGCGTCGGCCCGTCGCTGCAACTGACCGAGGTGACGATCGTCTTCGAGGGCGACGAGGAGACCCTCGAGCCGCTGGTCGAGCAGTTCGCACAGAAGGCGATGCGCGCGGGCGGATAGATGGCGGGCGAACCGATCGAGGGGCAGGTCCTCCTGCTGACGGCCGCGAAGGCGAGCGTCCCGGCGACCCGACTGCCGGATCTCATCGAGCGGGCGCAGGCGAGGGTGGGCCCCGACCGCGAGCGATACCGCCGGGAGTTCGAGCGATGCTACGCCGATGACGATCTCGAGGCCTTCCTGGTCAGTTGGGGCCACTGGGAGGGGATCGGCGAGGAGATCGGACTAACCGATCGCGAACTGTCGGCCGTTCGTCGCGCACACGAGGAGCAACTCCTGCGGATCGGCCGACGGACCGACCGCGAGGCGGAGTTCGAGACGGCCCTCGAGATCCGCGAGCCGGTGGTCATCGCCACGCCGGAAGACGACGAGTAGCGGCGGTCAGCGGCCCCTCGAGGGCGTCGCGGTCGCGCAGCGGCCGCTCGCGGTCGATGGCAACTATAAAGATCGTGTTTCACCTTTGAAGAACCACCCAGACGATGGCTATCGACCAGGAAACCGAGATGACCGACGCGGAGATCGACGACTTCCTCAGTCGTCACGAGACGGGGGTGTTGTCGCTCGCGCGGACGGACGACCCGTACGCGATTCCGATCTCGTACGGCTACGACGACGACGCCCGGGAGTTCTACATGCGGATGGTATCGACGCCCGACAGCGAGAAGCGGCAGTTCCTCGAATCCACGCCCGCAGGGCGACTCGTCGTCTACGACGAAGCCGGTTCGACCTACCGGAGCGTCATCGCGACCGGCGAACTACAAAGTATCGAGCCCGCGGAGCTGACGCCGGACCAGATCGCCCAGTACGGCGACGCGAAGCGGCCGCTGTTCGAAATCTGGGCCGAAGGGAAGGACGCACTCGACATCGAACTCTACCGCCTCGTGCCCGCAACGCTGGCGGGACGGCGAACCGAAGTCGATCGAGAGGAGTAAGAGCGGGCGATCGGGCCAGTGCCGACTCGGAGCGAGTCTAGTTCGTCTGCTGTTCTGCGACGAAGTCCGCCGACGAGACCGACGCCCCACAGACCGGACAGCCGTGTGTGAGTGTGGCCTCGCGCATCGATTCGTTGACCTCGATCTCCTGCCCGCACTCGGGGCACGTGAACTCGTATCTACTCATGTCGGGGGAAACTCGCGTGAACCGTCGGTTGTCTACCGTATAGCTGTACGTCCAGTATATATAGGGTTGCGGTTCGGTGCCACCGGCCTGTAGGTCCCGTTACGTTCATAGGGTTCGAGTCAGCAGCCGCCGTCCACGTCCCGTTGTCCCGACCGACGACCGACGCGTCGTCGGTCACTCATGGTCGAGGATCGCATCGAGGAGTTTCGTCTGGGCCGCCGCGAGGTGTTCGGTAAACGTCGTACTGGTAATCCCGAGTTCCGTGGCGACCTCGCCGGCGTTGGCACGCTTTGGGTGTTCGAAGTAGCCCATCCGGTGAGCCGTCTCCAACACCTCGGTCTGGCGGTCGGTCAGCGTACTCCGGTCGACGAAGACGAGGTGTCGCTCGTCGTGGTCCTGCTGGGACTGGAGCAGTCGCTGGACGTCGAGCCCCGAATACCGCTCGCGCAGGTCGCCGATGACCGCCTGCAGGACGTGCATGTCCGGGGTGTGGAACGTGAGATACAACGCGCTGCCGTGTGCCCGGACGTCGACGACCGGACAGTCGTGGCCCTCGATACACTCGCAGGGACAGCCCTGGCCCAGCTCGCGCTCGAACCGGTAGACCTCGCTCGAGCCGTAGGAGAAGATCGACTCGATCTCGGCGTCGACGTCGAACTCCTCGGGGTAGTCGTCGGCCTCGAGCATGAACTCCTCGGTCACGCGCTCGGGCGCGGACGGGCTGGTGCTTTTGGAAACCGAGTGGACCCGTCCACTGGTCGCCGCGGCGGCCTGCGCGACGACGCAGTCCGGCGGGTCGTCGATCTTTATCTCAGCGCGAATCCCCGAAGCCATCGACCGGTACTCGGGGGGCCGGCATCCTAAACCCTGTGTCCGCAGTTCGACCCCGCCACCCGTATCCTACCCCATATAAAGGCCCCTGTATTTATTGGGACTCGTTTGGAGGGGGCTCGGTGGATACGATGAGGTGTAACAGATGTCCGCTACGAACTCCGACGCCCGGAAGCGAGGCTGGCACCGCGACGAGACAGTCGATACACAGGCCGTGTTGGCCGCCCTCGACGACGACGCCTGTCGGGCCATCCTCGAGGCGACGACCCAGGAGGCACTGACCGCGACGGAACTCTCCGACCGCTGTGACATCCCGATGTCGACCGCCTACCGGAAGGTCGAACTGCTGACCGACGCCGACCTGGTCGAAGAGCAGGTCCGGATCAACACCTCGGGCAAGCACGCGACCGAATACGCCACGAACTTCGACGACGTCCACGTCTCCGTCGGCGACGACGGGTTCGAGATCGAACTGACCAAACCGGAGGGCGACGCCGAGGCCGGGTCGAGCTACGGCTCGCCCGCGGTCGCCGATGACTGAACCGGGCGCGTTCGCCGTCTTCGGATCGATTGTAGTGGATCTCGCTCGAGTCGACACCGTTCGTCGATAGATTCCTTCTCGTCGCATCGCTGCCGTCGTCTACTGCTCGGATCGGACGACAGCGGTCGGTAGAGCGACCGATATCCCTCCGGAAACGCCGTCTCGAGCGCGAAAAAACGAATCCGACCTGACCGCTCAGTCGTCGCTCGAGACCGCCGCACCGCCCTCGCCGCTGACGCCGGTGCCGGGGCCGAGGTCGATGCCGAGTTCGTCGAGTTTCTCGTCGGGGACGACCCCGTCGACCCAGCCGCGGTGGTCGTAGTACTCTTCTTTCATCTCCTCGAGTTCGCAGTACTCGCCCTCGCTTGCACCCTGCCCGCGGATGCCGTCCTCGAGGAAGCGCGCGGGTAGGGAGTCGTCGGCGCCGTCGAAGCCGTTGAGGTTGTTGTAGTAGCGCTCTAAGTTGTAGATGCGCTCGCCGGCTTCGAGCAGTTCCTCCTCGCCGACGTCGCGGCCGGTCATCCCGTTGTACTGCAGGACGTACTCCTCGATGCCCTCCGCGAAGGCGTTGAACTTGCAGATGTCGAAGGAGTCGCTGATGGCGTGGAGGTCCTGGAACTGGGCGGTGAGTTCGCCCTTGCCCTCGTACTCGTAGGGGTCGACCTTCTCGGGGATCCCGAGGATTTCGGCGGCGGGGGTGTACCCGCGCAGATGGCAGGCCCCGCGGTTCGAGGTGGCGTAGCCGATGCCCATCCCCTTCATGCAGCGCGGGTCGTAGGCCGCGATGGTCTGGCCTTTGACCGCCAGCGAGTTGTCGTGGGCGTCTTTCGCCTCGGCGACGCGGCGCGGTCCCTCCGCGAGCAGGTCGCCGAAGTCGTCCTCGCGGTGGGCGATGCGCTCGATCATGTCGATCATGGTCTCGGTGTCGCCCCACTCGAGTTCGCCGACGCCCTCGAGTTTGCCCTCCTCGGTCATCTCCATGGCCATCGCCATCATGTTGCCCGCGTCGATGGTGTCGATGCCCATGTCGTTACAGCGCTCGAGCATGAGCGCGATCTTGTCGCGGTCGGTGTGGCCGGAGTTGGGGCCGAGCGCGTAGGCCGACTCGTACTCGTAGGACTCGGTGCGGACGTTCATCTCCTCGCCCTTGTGCATCGTCGTCACCTCGACTTCCTTCTTGCAGGCGACGGGACAGGAGTGACACGTCGGCTCGTCGACGAGGATGTTCTCGCGGACGTTCTCACCGGAGACCCGTTCGGCGTCGATGTCGACGCCCTCGGCCTCGCGCATGCTCTTGGTCGAGGTGTATTTCCCGTTTTTGGTCGGGAGGCCGTCCATCTCCTCGCCGATGTTCATCAGGACGTTGGTGCCGTACATCGAGAGGCCGCCCTCGTTGGGCGCGGTGACCTCCGATTCCTGGATGGCCTGCATGGCCTGCTGGTGGCCCTCCTTGAACGTCTCCGGGTCGGCCGGCTTCGGCATCTTCGTCGAGGACTTGACGACGACGGCCTTGAGGTTCTTCGACCCCATGACACAGCCGGTGCCACCGCGGCCGGAGGCCCGGTCGTCCTCGTTCATAATAGAGGCGTACTTGACGCCGTTCTCGCCGCCGGGGCCGATCCCCATGATCGAGAGGTTCTTGCCGTAGGACCCCTCGACTTCCTCCTCGATGGCATCGCGCGTGTCGTGGAAGCCCTCGCCCCAGAGGTGGGAGGCATCGCGCAGTTCGACTTCACCGTCCTCGACGAAGGCGTAGACCGGTTCGTCGGCCTCACCTTCGAAACACAGGCCGTCGAAGCCGGACCACTTGAGCCGAGCGCCGGACCAGCCGCCGTGGTGGCTGTCGGTAACTGTACCGGTCAGCGGCGATTTGGTACAGATGGCGATCCGGCCGCTCATCGTTACCTGCGTGCCCGACAGCGGCCCGTTCATGAAGGCCAGCAGGTTGTCGGGTCCGAGCGGATCGACGTCCGGACCCTGGTCGAAGACGTACTTTACCCCAAGCCCCCGCGCACCGATATACTGCTTTGCATCTTCGTCGTCGATCGACTCGTATGCGACTTCCCCGTCCGAGAGATCGATGCGGGCGACCCTGTCTTGAAATCCGCCGAGTTCAGTCATGGTAACCGTTCCGTGTTAGCTACGACGCCCAGCACGTTAGTTGTTGACAGTCAAACGTAACCGGGTTCGGTTATCCAAGCCCCGACACCGATCGCGAGCCGCCAACTCGCGAGCGGGAGCCGATTCGAAGGCGTGACTCTCTCGAGACGGGACGGGGACTCCGACACCGTAACCGATACCGGACGGTCGGCCTCGAGCGGGGGTCAGTCGCCCGTCCCGTGGCCAGCGTCCGGGGTCGTCGGGAGCGAGGTCCCGGCGATCCGGGTCCGGCGAGCGCGGCGGAACACCGCGTCCGGACAGAGGCCGAACGCGAGGTTCCGTACTCGACAGCCGATCCTCGAGCGGATCGTCGCGATCGTGCCGAGGCGATGTGACTCGGAGCGAACCCGCTNGGCATCCGCTCGGTGACGTACGCGTCGATGGCCGCGGACGGCTCCTCGCGGGCGGCAAGCGAGTGGGCCAGGGCGAGTGCATCCTCGATCGCCTGTGCCGCCCCCTGCCCGGCGAACGGATACATCCCGTGTGCCGCGTCGCCGGCGAGGACGACCGAGCCGTGAGACCACCGCTCGAGCGGCGGGACGTCTTCCAGGGCGGTGACGACGACGTCGTCCGACTCGAGCGAGTCGACGACGGACGGCATCGGCTCGGGATAATCGGCGAGCCGGTTCCGAAGGGCCGACAGCTGGTCTCGAGTCATCGCCGCGGACTCGGCCTGTCGTCCGGCCACAGTCGCGAACCAGTAGAACCGGTCGTCGCCGATCGGCGCGCCGCCCGCGTACGTGCCGTCGCCCCACACCTCGAACCCCAGCGCACGGTGTGCCGGCGGCAGTTCGATCTCGGCGACCGCCCGGTAGACGACGCTGTCGAGCGTCCGCAATTCGACGTCGGGCACGACCGCGTCGCGGACGGTCGAATGGATGCCGTCCGCGCCGACGACCACGTCCGGCCGAACGCGGGTGCCGTCGTCGAACCGAACGGTCGGCGTTTCCCCCGCGTCGACCGCTGTGCATGCCGTCCCGGTTTCGACCGTGCCGTCGAGTTCGTCGAGCAGGATCCGCTGTAGGTCGGCGCGGTAGATCGCGACCGCTCCGTACCCGAACGCGGACCGTTCGACGCCGTTCAGGTCGAACCGCGACAGGACCCGCCCGGCGGGCGAGCGGATCCGGACGTCCTCGAGCGGCTTCCCGGCCGCTCGGACCCGATCGACGATGCCGAGTCGGTCGAAGACGAGAAGCGCGTTCGCCTGCAGGAGGATGCCGGCACCGACGGGTCGGTAATCGGATGCCGCCTCGTAGACGGTCGGTTCGATGCCGCGTTGCTCGAGTGCGATCGCCGTCGTCAGGCCACAGATACCGCCGCCGACGACGGCGACGTCGAGTGTCGCTTGCGTCCGGGTCATATCCAGTCTTCGAGCGCCACAGCGAAGCGCGAACTGCAGCGTATGCATTGTGCTTTAAGTTCGAGCGACGGCGATGGGCGGGTATGCGCTATCTCACCGTTCTCGTTCGCCCGACGGAGAGCGGTGCGTTCCACCCGGTCGGGGAGGCGCTCTCGGCGGCCCCCTCGATCGGTCGGGAAGCCATCCATCAGGTCGAACGACTCGCCGACGGGACGGTGCTGTTGCTCGCGGAGGGGAGCGGCGATCGAGATCGGTACGCGGAGATCATGCGGGACTCGCCACACGTGGTCGACCACATGGTCTCCGGCGAGCGGACCGGGCGGTGGATGGCGGTGAGTCAGTTCGAGCCGACGGCTCCGATGCGCCGGCTCCTCGAACTCGAGCGCGACTCGGACATCGTCATCGAAATGCCGATCCGCATCACCGACGACGGCTCGCTCCGAGTCACCCATCTCGGAAGCGAGTCGGCCCTCCGGACCCTGTTCCGGGAGGTGATGTCGGAACTCCCGCTCACCTTCGAGGTCGTCAAGACGGGGACGTACGAACCCGACGAAAGAGCGTTCACGCGACTGCTAACGGCCCGCCAGCGGGAGGTCCTCGAGGCGGCAGTCGAGGTCGGCTACTACGCCGCACCGCGGCAGGCGACCCACGAGGACGTGGCGGCCGCCGTCGGGATCGCACCGGTGACCGCGGGCGAACATCTCCGCAAGATCGAGCAGCGAGTGTTCGAGGCGCTGGTCCGCTGATCGGGGCCGGGACGCCCGCGAGACCGCGGCTATAACAGGAGCGCGACTACGGCGAGGATGATGAAAATCAGCACGAAGATCCGTGCGATCTCCATCGAGATGCCGGCGACCCCGCGGGCGCCGACGGCGGCGGCGACGATCGCGAGGACGAAGAAAATGATCGCCCAGTACAGGAACCCACCACCCGTCTGCAGCGGCACGTTCTGCAGCGGCATCGTGAACGAGAACATGCTCATCGCTCCCACGACTGCTCACATAAACCTCCGCGACCGTCCACGACCGTTCTGGGTCCTAAGCCGTGGCTACAGGTCACGAGCGAAGACAGTCCGGGCCGGGGGTTACGCGTCCCCGAAGAACGCGCGACAGAGCTTCGCCTCCGCCGTCCGCAGGTGTTCGTGGAACGTCGGCCGCGAGACGCCCATCGACTGGGCGAGTTCCTCGCCGGTCGTCGGCCGGGGCCACTCGAAGTAGCCGCCGAGATAGGCCCGCTGTAGGGCCCCGAACTGGCGGTCGGTCAGCGCCTCCTCGAGCCGGGCGGCGAACTCCTGGCGGGTCTCGCCCTCGCGTTCGCGTTGCTGGAACGAACGGACGTCGGTGCCGGCGTAGCGGTCCTCTATGGCCTCGACGATCGAGCGGACGTTCGCCGAGCGGGGTATCTCGAGGGTGACCCGTGCCCGGCCGTCCTCGGCCTCGATCGCCTGCGTTCGGGCGCCCCGTTCCGAGAGCCAGCCGACGAGGCCGGAGTCGCCGGTCAGTTCGACCAGACACTCGTCGTCGTGTTCGACGACGACCCGGCAATCGACCCCCTCGAGGTCCGCGACTGCCGCGGTGAGATCCTCGCCGGTTGCACCGGCGACGGTAAACAGCGATGCCGTCTCGTCGCCGGTGCGATGGACCGACCGGCGGTACTCGAGGCGACAGTCGGCCGCCGACGAGAGTGCTGCCGGCGCGAACGACCGGTCGGCCAGCTCGAGTTCGACGGCGACGACGGCGTCGGTCGCGAGGACCCGGCTCGTCTCGCGGGCATTGACACCGCTTGCGATCGATCGGGCCAGCGCGGAGAGGATGACCGTCTCCCGCTCGTCGACGTCCCGGTCTCGGTCGGCCCGAACCGTCAACACGCCGTACTCGATGCCGTTGTACGACAGCGGCAGGGCGACACAGGTGCGGCCGTCGACCGTACCGACCGCGGGATCGGTCGTCTCGAGGGTCTCGACGGCGGGATGGTCCGCCCCGGTCTCGAGCTGCTGGCGGTCCGCTCCGCTGCCCGCACTCGAGCGAACGTCGATCGTGCCGGTCGCGGGGTTCCGTTCCCCGATCCAGGCCCCGTCGTAGCCGTCTTCGGCGGCGATCCGCTCACAGACCTCGCTCTCGAGCTCCGATCGATCCGTCGAGCCGGCGACGACCGCGGTCACGTCCTGGATCAGCCCCTCGACGCGATCGAGGATGTACTCGAGTTCCTCGGTCCGTTCCTCGAGTGCGAGTTCGGCCTCCTTGCGCGCGGTGACGTCGTTCTGGAAGCCGACGTAGTTGGTCACCGCGCCGTCCTCGTCGCGGACGGGCGCGATGGTCACCTCGTTCCAGAACTCGGTCCCATCTTTCCGGTAGTTTTTGAGTTCGACGGTCACCGGGTAGTCCTCCGCGACGGCCGCCGCCATCTCCGCGATGGCCGCCTCGCTGGAGTCTTCGCCCTGGAGGAACCGGCAGTTCCGCCCGACCACCTCGTCGTACTCGTAGCCGGTCATCTCCTCGTAGGCCTCGTTGACGTACACCAGCGGGTTGTCCTCCATGTCGGGATCGGAGATGGTGATCCCGACCGGCGCCTCCTCGAGCGCGCGGTCCTTGACGAGTCGGTCCCGAGTGCCGGCCAGTGCCCCCTCGTCGTCGGCGCCGGTCGCCCCGCGGTCGAACGTGATCGTCGCGCCGTCGACCCCGCGGTGGATCCGCGCGCCCTGCCGATCGTCGTCGAAATCGACCCGGCGAACGGTGCCGACCGTCGTCTCGTCGATCGCCGTCGCGAGCCGGTCCCAGTAGCCCGGGAGTGCGGTCGCGGCGTCGCGGTCGGCCTCGCCGATCCCGAAGGCGTCGCGCGCGGCCTCGTTCGCGTACGTGATCGTCCCGTCAGCGACCGCCACGAGCGGATCGACGACGTGTTCGAGGGCACGTGCTGCGGCCGCGGGGTCGCCGACGTTACCACGCCGGTCCGCATCCACATCGTCCATACCTCCGTATACGGACGGATCCCTAAGAACCGTTGCGATCGGACGAACCATCCCAGCCGCGTCGCAGGCTAGATTGTTAAATACCACCACGGTGTAGTGTAACACATGTCAGCATATCGATCACCGTTCGAGCGGCTCCGGGAGAAGTTCGACGAGGCCGAGCGTCGCTGTCCGGAGTGTGGGTACGTCGACACCGAGGGCGGCTGGCGCGTGACCACGTCCGGCGGCCGGGTCCGCTACCAGTTCGTCTGTCCCACCTGCGACGCCGTCGAAACCCGGGAACTCCGCCTCGAGTGATCGCTCGCCGGGACTCGGGCGACCGCAGCTGTTCGCGAGCGGCGACGCCGACCGTCGTGCGCCCAGTTTCGGGCGGAAACCCGCCTTTTTCCGCAGGAGCCGTCGGTAACGAGGAACTGAGACCGACTGGATGGCGCAGAATCGTCGGTTTCAGTCGTCGCGGCGTCGATCCGGCGGGCACTGCCGATCGCTTGCGGTCGGTCGCAGCCGACGCAGTCGAACGGGGGTCGGATGACCGCGATCGATCGGTTCCGGGCTCGAAAGGGCTGTTTTCCCCGGTCTAATCCCGTAACAGTCGACCGGTTTTAGCCGGGGATCGCTCCTACGTCGGTCCGTATGGTTTCACGACCACGAACACTCGGTGTCGCGTTCGTCGCCGTGCTGGTCGCGCTCTCGGGGGGTCCCGCCCTCGCAGGGGCAACCGCACCGGCCGCGAACGACGACGCCGGAGACATGAGCGACACGAGCGCAACGCTACAGAACGTCCAGGTCGGGACGCTGGAACTCGAGAACGTCACGGTTCGAAACGCCACGATCGAAGAACTCAGCGTCCAGCAGCTGGACATCCAGAACAGCGAGGGGCTCGAGGACGAACTGAACGAGTCCGCGGACGACCAGTCCGCCGGAAACGACACCGCGGCCGGCAACGAGTCCGCGGGCGACGAGGTCACGATCTCGAACGTCGCGTTCGAGTCGCTCGCGCTCGAGAACGTCTCGATCGAGGACCTCGGCGGAACCGATGGCACAAACGCGACCGACAATGAGAGCGCCGCCGGCGAGAACGACTCGTCGGCCGGCATCGGACAGGCGATCGACGAAGAAACCACGAACGTCACCGTCGGGAACATGACGATCGAGTCGATGACCACGGAGCAACTGACCGTCGAGGACCTGACTGTCGAGGACGACGGTGGCGGCATCCTCTCGGGCATCTCCGACTTCATCGGCGGCCTGTTCGGCGGTGACGGCGACGGCGAGGCCAACGAGAGCGAGAACGCCAGCACGCAGGATATCGAGGAACTGACCGTCGAGGAGTTCGACGTCGACGAGATCACGGTCACCTCGATGACCGTCGGCAGCCTCGAGACACAGGCCGACGGGAACGAGACGGCGGGCAACGAGACCGGCGGAAGCGAAACGACGGCGAACGAGACTGGAGAGAACGAAACCGCCGGCAACGAGACGGCTGGCAACGAAACGGAACCGACCGGTACCGACGACGAGATGGCGGGCGAGACGATCCCGTCGCTCGAGGCCGGATCGATGACGATCGACGACGTCGCCGCGAGCAGTGTCACCCTCGGTGAAACCGACGGATTACAGGCCGCCCTCGAGCAGCCACAGGGCGAGAACGGGACGGCCACAAACGAGAGCGGGAACGAGACAGCAGCCAACGAAACCGGGTGACGCGGGACGGCGGTTGCCCCGGTCCCCGTAGCCGCTCCGCGGCCTTTCGTCGCTGCTCTCCGGCCGACTATGCTTCGCCCGAGTCCCGGTCCGGCCCGAACAGTCGGTAGTACGAGAGTGCGAGGACGGTCCGACCGTCGCGGACCTCGCCGTCGGCCACCGCATCGGTCAGCGCCTCGAGCGACCGGGTTCGGACGCGAATGCTCTCGTTGTGATCGAGGCGCTGTTCGGCGGTCGGCCGACAGCCCCGGGCGACGAAGAGGTGCAATACGGCGTCGGCGATCCCGTTTGCCGGTTCGACGGTCACCAGCGGCTCCAGCTCGTCGGCCTCGTGGCCGGTCTCCTCGGCGAGTTCGCGGCGGGCCGCCGCCTCGAGGTCGTCGTCCTCGGGTTCGGTGCCGCCGACGGGGAGCCCGTGGCTGACCCGGGAGACGGCCTGTCGCCACTCGTCGATACAGACGACGTCGCCGTCGGGGGTCAACGGCAGCACACAGACGCTGGCCGGCTCCGAGAGGTAATCGAAGTCGGTTTCGGTCCCGTCGGGGAGTCGAACGGACTCGTTAACGACGTCGAACCCCGGACAGGAGTAGGCTACGCGACGATCGCGGGTCTCCCACTCGAGCGAATCGGTTGGCACAACGGCGGCTACGGCCGTCCGGGTCAAAAACGCCGCGTCGTGTCCGCGGTCGCGCTCGGGGTGCAGGCAAGCGCCGTTTGCGGCCGGTACCGATCCTACGCGGTCCGTTCCGGTTCGGTCGGCCGACGTACCCGCTCTATAACAAAGCCACAGCGAGGTGAACGTCGTCACTCAGAGGGTGATCCATGGACCAGCTAACTGGCTTCCAACGTGACCTGTTGTACGTGATCGCAGGGAAAGATCGGCCGTCCGGACAGGCCATTCTCGACGATATCAACGACTACATCGAGCAGCCGGTGACACACGGTCGGCTGTATCCGAACCTCGATACGCTCGTCGAGAAAGACCTCGTGGAAAAGGGGCAACTCGATCGCCGGACGAACTACTACGCGCTGACGCCCAAGGGCCGACGCGCACTGCAACGCCGTCAGGAGTGGGTCGACCAGTACGTCGACGTGTGACTTCTGACGCCGTGGCCGTTTTGACCCAGCCCGGGAGCCACGCCTCTCGTCGGTAGACCGATCGGCGGCCGCTAGGCGGCGATCACCGTGCGTCGTCGAGATCGACGACCGTCTCGAGATCCGCCGCGAGCCAGGCGTTGAGCTTCGCCTCGGTCGACCCGTCGCGTGGCACGAGCGTACAGCGATCGCATTCCGACTCGTAGCGGACCACGACGGCCTCGAACAGGGCCGCATCGGCGGGTCCGGCTCGGTCGTCGGTCGCGTCCTCGTTGCCAGTTCCCCCGTCGGTCCCGTCAGTAGCGCCGTCCATGGTGATCTCGGCGAGCGTCGTCGCCACCGGTAGTAGGGGCTGGGCGGTAAAAACGGCTACTAGTTGGAGTATAGAGGGGTCACGTGAACTCGGTACCGTTCGAAAACGGCCTCGAGCGCGTCGGCCGTTCGCCAGCCTTCGACACGGCGACACCCCGGCGGCGGGCTCACTTCGACTCGAACGCGACCGTCTCGAGGTCGGCCTCGAGATCCCGCACGTGGTCGTTGAACGCGGTGACGAACGCGGGGACGTCGTCGACCAGTCGGCGAACTTCGGGGGCCGGCGGCGGGCCGTACTGCGAGAGGAGGTAGATCCCGTCCTCGCCGCCGACGCGCAGATAGGAGACCGCGTCGCCGTCCCACTTCAGCTCCCAGCGGGTCCCGTCGATCGTCGTCGCGTAGGTGCCGTAGTCGCCGTCGTAGCGGTGGAGTTGGCCAGCCATCGCGGTACAGACCTCGCGGATCCGCTCGAGGGTTCGATCCCGCTGGGCGGCCAGCTCCGCGGTCGATTCGACCTCGGGGAACGTCTCCGGTACGTCCGCAAAGAGGTCCTCGAACGACCGGACGTACTCGTTGAAGGCCGCGACGAAGGCGTCGTAGTCGGTCATCGCCCGCTCGAGCGCGTCGGGCTCGGGCGGCTGCTTGCTCGAGACGGCGTAGATCTCCGACCCCGACTGGGGCTCGTATCGCAGGTACTGCACGTCGCCGGCCTCGTACTTGAGCGTCCAGCTGCCGGCGTCGGTGGTGAACGTCTTCTGGCCGTAGTCGCCGCCCTGTAAAACGGCCAACTCCCGTGCGATCCGGCCGGCGTGGGTCCGCACCCGGGTCGCCAGCTCGTCGCGCTGCTGGGCGACGTCGTCCGCCCCTTCGACGTCCGCCTCGAGTCCGTCGGTCATCACTCGATCGAGGGGCCGGGGGCCGGTAACGGTTTCGCCACGACGCCGGGTGACGAGGCGAGGCGACGGCGGAGTTATTCGCTTTCGTTGGTCTCGTTTTCGGTTTCGTTGCCGGCGGTTTCGTTGGTCGCGTTCTCGGTTTCGTTACCGGCGGTTTCGTTGGGAGCGGGACCGTCCGTACTCGGTTCCTCGTCCTCCTCGATGTCCTGTCCGTTGCCCGTCCCCTCTTCGGCCTCGGTCTCGTCGTCGCTCTCGTTGTCGCCGCCCGGCCCGCCACAGCCGGCCAGGAAGGCGCTCGAGGCCGCGACACCGGTCAGTCCCAGCACGCGTCGGCGAGTCGTCGACGGGTCGGTGGTCATACGGGACGAGTCGAGTGCGACCGGAATAAGCCGTCAGGCGGCACGTGCGTGGTCGCCGACGCACGCGGCCGCGGGAGGGGCCGATCACCGTCGCCGGGTCCGCGACGCCTTGTTCCCGGTCGATGTATCGTAGCCACTGAAACGATTCACACACTGATCGCAACGCTGTCGTGCGATCAGGTGTGCAATGACTTTCAGTGGCTACGATAGGCACCACGCCCAAGAACGGAGCCGGTGAACCGAGGCCCATGGCCTCGATACCCGAGGAGTTCCACGACCTGTTCGAGAAGGAAACGTTCGCCCACGTCGCGACGCTGACCAGTGAGGGGCTGCCCCACGTCACGCCGGTCTGGATCGACTACGACGCGGCCGACGACCGCCTGCTGATCAACACCGAGCGGGGCCGCCAGAAGGAGCGCAACGTCCGGAACAACCCGGGCGTCGGCATCAGCATGACCGATCCCGACGATCCCTACCGATTCCTCTCGGTAATCGGCGAGGTCGAGGAGATCACGACCGACGGCGCTCGAGCCCACATCGACGAACTGGCCCGGCGCTATCAGGACGTCGACGAGTACCAGCCGACGATCGAAACCGAGCGCGTGATTTTGCGGATTCGGCCGGATCGGGTCCTGTGACCCGCCATGGGACGTCGCTCTCGAACGCCAGCGGCCGTCCCGCTGCGAGTCCCCGGTCGAAAATGTGAGCAGCGGAACAGCTATGTTCCCCAGTTTTTAAATATCCCGTATGACGGTGCCGGGAGCGATCGCCGACCCACAGTGGCGCGCGCCGATTATCGCGGGGCTCGCATCGGTTCCGGTCACGCTCGTTCTCCAGTGGCGGTCCGCCGGCAGCTACGTCTTCGTGCCCGTGCTTTTCGCGGGGCTGGTCGTCGGCTATCTGTTCGCCGAGCGGCCGGCCTCGAGCCGCCGTGCCGGGATGCAAGCAGGTCTGGTTGGCGGACTCGCCCTGCTTGGGGGCGGGGTTCGGTTCCTCACGGACATCCCCGAGTATTCGTTCCCGATCGGTCTCTCGGTCCTCGCGGGACTCTACACGGCCCTCGTCGTCGTCCTCTACATCGGCTACTTCGGGCTCGTCGGGGGCATCGGGGGACTCGTCGGCGGCTGGCTGGCGAACAGGATCGGCGGGTCCCGATCGGAGCCCGTCGCGAGGTGACGCGCCACTCGGTCGCGGTCGACGCGGCTCGAGTCTCGTTCTCTAGCCCCATGCAGGGCCGGTGATTAATGCCGACGATGTGGACGGCCGCCTATGGCAACCACCGCGGCCCTGCTGGTCGACTGTCTCGAGGCGGAGGGTGTCGAACGGGTCTTCGGCGTGCCGGGCGAGGAGATCGAGGATCTGCTGTTCGCGCTGCGGGCGTCGTCGATCCGCTTTATTCCGACGCGTCACGAACAGGGCGCGGCGTTCATGGCCGACGTCCACGGCCGGCTGACCGGCGCGGCCGGCGTCTGTCTGTCGACGCTCGGCCCCGGCGCGACGAACCTGATGACCGGCGTCGCCGACGCCCAACTGGACAAGAGCCCCGTCGTCGCGATCACGGGTCAGGGCGGCCGCGAGCGACTCCACAAGGAGAGCCACCAGGCGCTGGACGTCGTCGACGTCTTCGAGCCGATCGTCGAGTGGAACACCCAGATCGGCGAGCCCGAGATCGCCCCCGAATCGGTGCGCAAGGCGTTCAAACTCGCCGAGTACGAGAAGCCGGGCGCGACCCACCTCGAGTTTCCCGAAGACGTCGCGGCGGCCGAGATCGACGCGGAGCCGATCGACCGTCGCGATCCGGTCCGGCGGCCGGATCCGGACGACGAGTCGGCCGCGCGGGCCGCCCAATTGATCGCCGACGCCGAGCGGCCGCTCCTGCTGGCGGGCAACGGCGCGGTCCGGACCCGCGCGTCGGAGCAGGTCCGGGCGGTCGTCGACCGCGTCGGACTCCCAGTCGTCGAGACCTACATGGGAAAGGGGGCAATCTCGGACCGCGAGCCGGCGTCGCTGATGACGCTCGATTCGGGCCCGGACGAGGAGGCCGCGCGGGCGATCGAGCGGGCCGACTGCGTCGTCGCCGTCGGCTACGACATCGCCGAACACGATCCACAGGGGTGGAATCCGGACCGCGAGAAGACCATTATCCACGTCGACTACGAGCCCGCGGAGGTCTATCGCCACTACAACCCCGACGTCGAGATCGTCGCCGACGTCGGCGCGGCGCTGTCGGCCATCGCCGACGACCTCTCCGCGGCGGCCTGTTCGCTGTGGTGTGACGACCTCCACGACCGGCTGCTCGAGGGCGTGACGGAGCCGCCGACCGACGACGACCCGGTGACGGTGCGAAACGCCCTCCCGCACCTACGCGAGGCGATGGCCGATTCCGACGTACTAGTCTCGGACGTGGGCAGTCACAAGATGGCCATCGCCCAGTCGTTCCCGACCTACGAGCCGAACACCTGCGTGATCTCGAACGGGCTGGCGAGCATGGGGATCGCCGTCCCGGGCGCGCTGGCGGCCGATCTGGCCGTCGATGCGAACGTCGTGGCGGGCACCGGCGACGGCGGGTTCCTGATGAACGCGGCCGAACTCGAGACCGCGACCAGACTGGACTGTGGCTTTACCACCGTCGTCTTCGACGACGAGGACTACGGGCTCATTTCGGAGAAACAGGAGGCCCACCGGGACGACCACACCGGGACCGAGCTGACGACGCCGGACCTGGTGACATTCGCCGAGAGCTTCGGGATCGAGGCCTACCGCCCCGACGGGTGGGACGAACTCGAGGCGGCGTTCGCCGGGGCCGTCCCGTCGGACGAACTGGCAGTGATCCAGATCCGACTCGAGTGAGCGACGACGGGCCGCCGGCCGTCGACGGCAGGGGCGCGTCGGCTGGGGCGGACAGAAGCTACTTGGTCGATCAGGCGTATCCGACGGTATGTTCACTCGGCAGCCGAGCGGCCGCATCTCGAAGCGGGCGGTGACGGACGGTGACGGTACGTGACCGACGCAGACGGGACCAACGTGGATCGGCGAACGGTACTCGGCGCGCTCGCCGGCGTCGGCGGGGCCGCCCTCGCCGGCTGTTCGGCGTTCGAACGGGAAAGCGACGCCGAAACCGAGCAACTGGACGATGACGCGGCGCGGGAGCTGGCCGAGCGGTTCGCCCCGACGTTGTACTTCGACAGCCGAGAGCCGTGGTTCCCGACGGACCCTCGGCCCTACGAAAGCGAGCGCGACGGCGACACCGTCGTCGACGGCTTCGACGCGCTTGAGGGGTACCACGCCCGGGCGAGCGACGGGGAGCCGCCGAACCCGGCCGTCTTCTACCACGCCGTCGCGTACGAGGACTCGCCGCTGGCAGCCGTCCAGTTCTGGTCGTACTCGGCGTTCGACCAGTTCACGACCAACTTCCACTGGCACGACTGGGAGGTACTCCACGTCTTCGTCGACACCGAGACCGACGAGCCCCAACTGTACGTCGCCAGCTCCCACTCCAGAAAGGTCCCCAACAACGAGTTCCTGGATCCCGACCCCGACGCCGTCCCACGGGTCCTCTCGGAACTGGGCTCGCACTCGAGTACGCTCTCGGTCAACGACGTCCCGGATCGCTTCCAGCGGGTCGCCGTCGAGGACCTGCTGGCGGACATCACGAACACGGCAATCGAAGGGATCGAGGACCTCGCCGAGATCCCGCTGGCGTACGGGCTTCCCCGCGACGAGGGCTCGCGACTCCCCTACGTCGTTCCGGAGTACGAGGGCGCGCCGCTGTACGACCACGAGGACCTGCCGTCCGTCACCCGCGACTCATTGATCGACGCGGCGGTGACGGTCCGCTCGTTCGACGCGCTGACATCGCCGCCGACCGATCTCCCGGCCCGCGAAACGGGGCTGGTCTTCGACCACCGCGAGCGCACCGGCGACGCCGACGTCGCGTACGACCTCGTCCCGACCGCCGACCTCGAGCATATCACCGAGTTTTCGGGGCCGCAACTGAGCTTCGAATTCGCCGTCCCCGACGCTGTCGAGGACGCCGTCGCCGGCCACATCACGGCGACCGGTACCCCGTGGAGCCAGCCCCGCTACGAGAACCCGGCGGCTGACATCTCCGCGCCGAACCACCGAGAAGCGCTGGCCGACCGCTACGACGCCATCGGTGACCCTGCACCGATAAACACCGTCGTCAGCGAGATCACGGCGGCGGTGACGGCCGACGACGCGCCGACCGACGAGGGGCTGACGACGACCGCGACGGGGGTCGAATCGGTCGTCCTGCTCGAGAGCGACCCCGAAGCCGTACCGACCTTCGACGGCGTCGCCGTCGTGCAGGACGTGCCGGCCGGCGACCACCGACTGACCGTCAACGGGGCCGGGACGGCACCCCACAGCGAGCGCGTCACCGTGGCCGACGACGGCGCGACGACGGCGGCCGGCGTCGACGGCGAGATCCCGCTGGTCGCCCGCGAGCGTGCGACGAAACTCGAGGTCGGCGGCGAGGAAAGCGACGGGGAGCTATCGCGGGTGGCCCTCGAGGATGACTTCGCCGGACGACTCTACGAGTCGGCGGTCGATGGCAGCGACGCGGTCTACGTCCACGACGGCGGGGCCTACACGACCGAGGTCCGGGACGCCGACGACGAGATCGGTGCCTATCGAATCAACCCCGATCCCGGCACCGAGGAACCGGTCCGAATCGATCGCCCCGAGACCGGCACGGCATCGTTGGCGTCGTTCGTCGCGGAAATCGCCGCGGAGACGCAGGCGGCGGTCGCCGCGGTCGAACCCGAGGGCGATACGGACGACGACGGTTCGTCGAACCCCGTCACCGGTCTCGAGCGCGCCCTCGCGGCCGTCGCCGACGCCGCCAGCCGGGCCGCCGAACGAGCGCGCGCTGGCGATCGCGGAAACGCGGACGAGCAACTCGAGACCGTCCGGGACCGACTCGAGCGGGTCGGGGAGCGTCTCGCCGCAGCGGAGGAAGACATGCCCGCGTCTCTCTCGCGGGCGACCGAGAAGCGTCTCAAACAGGCCAATCGGCGCGCCGAACAGGCCCGGGCGTCCGAGACGCTGTGAGGGCGGTCGTCGCCGACAGCGTCCAGTTCGGATATCGTTGTGCGTAGCGATCGCGATGATCGCGACGCAATCGACCCGCTGGCCGGGGTCGAGCGGGTACTCGACCGCGAAGGTTTTCTGTTTGGGTGTCGTTAACAATAAACAGAGATGAGATCGGGTCTGTGACGAAATCCGACGACGAGCGGGAGAAAGCCGCTGGTATCTGCCGGCGCTGCGGGGAACTGTTTACGGTGTGGGAATCCTGCGACGGGACCGTCCGGCCAGTGAGTCCCCACAATGCCTGTTCGTGTACGGACCCGTCGCTGCGGGTCATCGACGGGGGCGAGGTCTTCGAGGACGAGGACGCGGACTCGGACGAAAACGGAACGGCACATCCCGGAGTGTGACCGCCTCGAGCGCTTGCCCGTGCTTCCGATGGTACCGAGGCGGAACTCACCCCGGAGCTGAACGGGCGGTGCTATCGATCGACTCCGTTCTTTGGTGCGAGGTGTCGGGCCGTCATCGTTGGACGATGACCAACCTGCGGCCAACAAGGCTATTTAAGAACGGCACAACGTCACGAACGGCGAGGCACGATTCAGTCGTTTCCCGACGGAATCCGCCGACTCCGAGACAGACGGCACCTCGCCGATGAGATCGTTCGCCGCCACTGGCCACAGTGCGACGATCTCGGATCCATCCGATCGATTTCCCATCATCGGAGGGGGTTCCAACGCCGGCTTCCGTCGGCGTTTCTCGAGACCACTGCTCCGTCCGAACGCTGATCATCATCTTCCACCTATGTACGGTTACGGCCACCCGAAAGCCGTCGCTGTGAAGAGTGAAGTGCGGGAACGGTAGTGGGCCGGCGCGAATTCGAATCACGCGAGACTCGCGGTACTCGTCTCGCTTGCTCTCGTTCGCTTCGTCGCCGGCCTGCGGCCGGCTTCCAGCGGGACCGCCGGTCCCGCACCGCTCACGAGAACGCGGTTACGGCCACCCGACGGTCGTCACTGGACGAACGAAAGTGGGGAAAAGTGGGCCGGCGCGAATTCGAATCGCGGTTACGGCCACCCGAAGGCCGAAGGATACCAAGCTACCCCACCGGCCCGCAATCGAAACGTACCCGGCCGGGCGTTTAACGCTTGCGAAAGCCGCCGTCCGACCGCCCGAGGGGAGTCGGTCCCCGCGAGCCTCAGCACCGCTCGTAGCCGTCGGTGTCCAGATAGTGGTGCGCGACGGTGATCGCCTGATCGGCGTGCAGGAGTTCCGGCCCCAGCCGAAGCCGCTGCTCCGCGTGCGCCTCGAGCAGCGCCGCTTCGTCGGCGGTGAAATCCCGATGGTCCGACAGCACGAAGATGCCGTCGGCGAGCGTCGTGGGGTCGACGTCGACGACGGCGTCGCCCTCCTCGTGGAGTTGGATCACCGGACCGTCGTCGGCGATTTCCTCGAGGGTCCCCTCGAACCCGCGCCGGTACAGTTCGACCCCGGGGCTGGGCTCGGCCGGGAGGGCACCGATGGCGTCCTCGCGATGCTCGAGGGCGTTGCGGACCAGCGCGGCGGTACTGCGTTCGTCAGGATTGAGCCGCTGTAGCTCGCGTCCGTCGAAGGTAATGGTGAGTTCGTCCTGTGCGACCAGGTGGACGCGGACGGCCTCCCGGATGCCGTGGGAGGTAACGAACGCGGCGGTGATCGATCGACAGAGCGCGTCGAGGCGACCGGCCCCGCCCGCGAGGTCGTCCAGCGAGAAGTCGGGCTCGGTTGGGATGTCGTGACCGAGCAACACGAACTGGCGCATACCGGTGCAACGAGGACGAACGGAATAGCTGCCACGGTTCCGGATCGGCGGTTCGGCCCGACAACTGTAAAACGATCGATAACATATATCACGGTGATTCTCTAGATTGGGAATATGTCACGCTCGGACGACGAGTTACCGATCACGGACGGCGGTGCGTCGGTTCGAATGCAGTACGAAGAGCCGACGGCGATCGTCGACACCGTCGTACGGGGCGTCGAAGCCGTCGATGAACCGCCGGCTCCCGACCGGCCGCTCTACGACTGGATCGAACCGGAGGCGATGGTCGACCTGTTCGCCCACGCCGCGGCGAAAGGCGGCGACGTGCGCCTCGAGTTCGCGGTCGGGGACTGTAGGGTCGTCGTCACGAGCGCGGGGACGGTCGCGGTCCGCAACGATCCGGTCGGCATCTGCCCGACGGAGTGAGCCGTCCTAAACGAGCCTACGCGGTCACCCACCGCTCGAGCGGGGCGGTCACGAGCCCCAGTCCCGGCATGCCGTCGCGATACCAGACGACGGCCCCGACGGCGAACAGGCCGAACTGGACCCACTCGAAGGCCCCGAGTTCGTAGTAGCTGAGGATGGCATCGAGGATGCCGGCGACCGGCTCCTCCGGTGGCGGCTCGAGGACCGGCCACAGGAGATAGGTCGCGCCGGAAAAGTCACCGCCAAACACCGCCGGCGGAACGTCGGCCAGCAGGTGCGAGCCATAGCCCACGAGAAAGCCGACGCCGAGC
Organism: Natrinema thermotolerans DSM 11552; assembly: GCA_000337115.1. Classification (GTDB taxonomy): domain Archaea; phylum Halobacteriota; class Halobacteria; order Halobacteriales; family Natrialbaceae; genus Natrinema; species Natrinema thermotolerans. The sequence continues at coordinate 218,014 of AOIR01000055.1, read as the reverse complement.
GGGCGACGCCGCAGTCGCGTCGCGACGGCCAGCACCGCCACCACGAGGGCGGCGAGGGCGAACACCGAGTGTGAGAGGGTCCGCCCGCCGGGCAAGATTCCGACGTTCCACGCGAGGGGCTTGTCGATCAGGTCCGGCGTCTGTGAGCCGACGGCGAGGGCGATCGCCGGCAGGGCACGCGGCGGGCGGCCGAACCGGCGGTGAACGACGGCAGTGTACAGCAGATAGGCGACGGCGAGGTGTCCCCAGGGCCACATCCCGCGGGTCTACTCCGGAAACCGGCATAGGCGCTTCGACTCGCCGCCGTCGGGCTGCATAGGCATGGCCAACCGGTTTCCCCGTCTCGAGTATGGAGTGCGTATATGGCGAAATCAGAGTCGTCGCAGTCCGGCGGTAGTCGGCGGTTGCTCGCGATCCTCGAGGGGCGGCCCTGCCCGGACTGCGCCGACGGCGAACTCGAGCGGGACAGCTACAAGGACAAGCGAGCGGTCGTCTGCGACAGCTGTGGCACGCCGCGGGCGCAGGTCTGGACCGGCTAGCGCTCGAGGGACCGAGCGAGACCCGCTCACCGCGACCGCGAGCCGGAGTAGTCGTGGCCGATGACGAGCGCGAGTGCGTGAACCGCGATGAGCCCGAGAAACATCGTGAGCCGGCCGAACGAGTCGATCCCCGCGACGATGACGGGGACGTAGACGATCGGAAGCAGGGCCCCGAGCCAGAAGCCCGCCGCGGTAACGGAGCGGTGCAGCGGCATCGGCACGATCAGCGCATCGCCTCGAGGTCGACGAATCCCTCTCCGTGGGCGGTGATCCAGGTCGTCGTCAACACGCTCCCGCTGGCGTGGCGCGGGAAGATGGCACACTCGTTGGGTGCATCATCGTTTTCGATGGTGACGTGTTCGAGTTCGACTGGCGGTTCCTCGCTGTCAGTGCGGTGGACATCGGCGTCGGTCATGCGGGATCAGGCGACGGGTACGCGCGCCGAGAGTTCCTATCCGGTCCCCTACTATTGTTATCGAGTGGGTAACGCCTCGAACGCGGACGATAGCGTTCGGTTCAGTCGGTTGGAGACCGTTCACTGCCACGACACTGACGGTAACGAGAGCTGACGTGTACGGCGCTGCTATGGCACGGGTTCCGGACAGTCATCGCCGTATCAACGCAATAACTGATCGTTTCCGCCGGTCGCGTGCCCTCGGAGCCGTGGTTTCCCGACGGTCGATCCTACGCGGAGGGCGGGTCCGGTCTGGCGTCGAGCGTGAGTTGCGTCGTCTCGGTTCGCCCGTTCCGGCGGAACCGCACGTCGAGGGCCTCGCCGGGACTGGTCTCGAGCGCGAGATACGTCGAGAGGGCGTGTCGGTCGGGGATCGGCGTCCCGTCGAACGCGCGGATGACGTCGCCGCCGACGGGGATGGCCTCGCCGCGGCGCTCGACGGTCCCCGAGGCCGGCTCGAGAACGCCGTCGGCCGCCGAGCCGTCGACGACGTCGGTGACGAGGACGCCGCTGGCCTCGTCGAGGTCGTTCTCCTCGGCGACGAGCCGGTCGACGGATCTGAGCCCGATCCCCATGTACGAGTGGTCGTAGGAGCCGTCGGCGAGCAGCGACGGGACCACGCGCTCGGTGAGCGCGGCCGAGATGGCGAAGCCGATGTTGTCGCCGCCGCCGGAGTTGACGACGCCGACGACCTCGCCGTCGAGGTTCACGAGCGGCCCGCCGCTGTTGCCGGGGTTGACCGCGGCGTCGGTCTGGACGACGTTCGGGAAGGAGAACTGTCGTTGTGGGACGTCGAGCGTCCGATCGACGCCGCTGACGATCCCCGCGGACATCGATCCCTCGAGGCCGTAGGGGTTGCCGACCGCGGCCACCTGCTGGCCGACGACCGGTCGGTCGTCGGTCAGCGACAGCGGCGTCGCCGAGTCGGGAACGTAATCGACCTCGAGGACGGCCAGATCGCTGTGGTAGTCGCTGCCGACGAGCGTGGTGCCGGCCCAGTCGCCGGTGACGTACTGGAGGTCCGCGGCCTCGGCACCGGCGACGACGTGGTGGTTGGTGACGACGTGGTCCTCGTCGTAGAGAAAGCCCGAACCCTGGCCTCGCCCCCGTTCGCCCGTCGACGGGTTCTCGACGCCGAAGGCACGCACCTGTGTCACCGATTCGATGATCTCGTTGTAGAGGTCGGTAAACGCCGAGCCGTCGGCGAGGTTCCCGCGGTTGTCGAACGAGGAGTCGCCCTCGATCGAACTGTCGGCTCGAGGTTCGGCACAGCCGGCGACCGCGGCGACCCCAGCACTTGCGGCCGCGAGAAAGGAACGGCGATCCAGTCGGAACTCGTTCATGTCGTGACCTTGGACCCGATCCATTTGAACGTCGGGGCTAGCGATCGGCGCGTTCGAGGGTCGCCGGCCGCCGAACCGGACGGCCCCATCGTCGACACCACGGTCGGCCTCGCGAAGGGAAAACGTGTTACCCGCGGCTCCCCGAGTCCCGAGACATGATCACGGAAGACGCCCGTGCGCTGCTGTCGACGGGTGCCGTCTGCGACTCGTGTCTCGGACGGCCCTTCGCCGATCGCAGTTTCGGGCTGACCAACGCCGAACGCGGCCGGGCGCTGCGGACGACCGTCGCGCTGGCCGACGACGAGGACTTCGAGACGACCGCACCCGCGGACTGCTGGGTCTGTGAGGGGTACTGCGGCACGTTCGACGCCGTCGCCGAGACCATCGTCGACGCCCTCGAGGGAACCGCGTTCGCCACCTATCAGGTCGGGACCCGCGTCCCGCCGCTGGTCGAGGAGAACGAGCGCCTGCTCCGGGAGGACGCTGGCCTCGAGCCCGACGTCGGCGAATCGATGAAACGCGAGATGAACCGCGAAGTCGGCCGGCGCGTCGGCGCGACGACCGAGACCGAGGTCGACTTCGACCGACCGGACGTCCTCGCGGTCGTCGATCTCGAGGGGTTCGACCCGCTCGAGGCCCTCGAGTCGGGGACCGTCACGAGCCACGCGGTCGACGTCCAGATCAACCCCGCGTTCGTCTACGGCCGCTACCGCAAGCTCGAGCGGGACATCCCCCAGACCGAGTGGCCCTGCCGGGAGTGTGGCGGCAGCGGTATTCAATTGGGCGACGACGGCGAGGAGCCCTGTGACTACTGCGGCGGCTCCGGCTATATGTACGACACCAGTGTCGAACAGGTCGTCCGGCCCCACGTCGTCGACGCCATGGACGGCGACGAGGGCACCTTCCACGGCGCGGGCCGGGAAGACGTCGACGCGCGCATGCTCGAGGGGGGCCGGCCGTTCGTCCTCGAGGTGAAACGACCCGCGGTGCGCGATCCCGACCCGGCCGAACTCGAGGCCGAGATCAACGAGGCCGCCGACGGCGCGGTCGAGGTCGCGGGCCTGCGGCTGGCGACCTACGAAATGGTCGAGCGCGTCAAGGAACACGACGCGAGCAAGCACTACCGTGCCGACGTCGAGTTCGCCGAGTCGGTCGACGAGGACGCCTTCGAGACCGCCCTCGCGGAACTCGAGGGAACGACCGTCGAGCAGTACACGCCGGAGCGAGTCGACCACCGCCGGGCGGGGCTGACCCGCGAGCGGACCGTCTACGCCATCGACGGCGACCTGCGATCGCCCACCGAGGCCGAGGTACGACTCCACGGCGAGGGCGGCCTCTACGTCAAGGAACTGATCAGCAGCGACGGCGGCCGGACCGAGCCCAGCCTCGCGGGCCTGCTCGAGACCGACGCCGAGGTGACGGCGCTGGACGTGACCGGTGTCGAAGGGGAGAACGAGCCGTTCGAGCGCGAGGCGTACTTCCTGGACGAGCCGCGCGACGGCTCCGAAACGGCAGCCGGCGACGCCTGAGCCGCCGTCGGCCGCTCGGTCGAAACGGGCGGCTCACGCCCCGGCTACTGTTCCGGAGATCCGTCGACGGACGCCTCCTCGAGTTGTCGCTTGAGGAGCCGAAAGTCCGCCGCGCGTCGCTTGCCCACCAGAGCGGTCAGTTCCTCGTACGCGATCTCGTCGTCGTAGTAGGCGGCGGCGACCTCCCCTTCGAGCGGTCCCTCACGGGCGTTCTCGAGGTAGTCCCGAAGCGCGGCGACGAGCAGTTCGGACCGGCTCGTCCCGAGCGCGGTCGCGAGAACGTCGGCTCGCTCGAGGAGCCGATCGGGCGCGTCGACCTCGAGTCCCTCGCTGTCGGATTGCACGACGCGCCGGTTTCGAGTCCACGGACAAATATCGTGCGACACGCGACGCGGTGAATCGGGGACCGACAACACAACCGTTTAGCGCCCGGCGACGGATCCACGTCGTATGCCATTCGGCGTCGACGAGGCCGGCAAGGGCCCCGCGCTGGGATCGATGTTCGCCGCGGCCGTCCACTGCGACGCGCCCGACGATCTCCCCGACGGGATCAGGGACTCGAAGCGGCTCTCGCCCGAGCGACGCGAGGAGCTGGCGGCGACACTGCGGGGCGACGACCGGATCGCGATCGGCGTCGCCGAGATCACGCCGGCGCGGATCGACGACCCCGAGACCGACATGAACTCGCTGGCGGTCGCGGCCCACGCGACGGCCATCGAGGGCGCGCTCGCGGACCGCGCTCGCGTCGCGAGCGCGGACGAGCAGTTCTCGGGGCTCTGTGACGCCTGTGACACCGACGCCGACCGGTTCGCCCGGCGGGTCGCCGACGCCTGCTCGCTCGAGGCCCTCACCGTCGATGCACGCCACGGTGCCGACGACGAATCGCCGCTGGTCGGCGCGGCCAGCATCGTCGCCAAAGTCGAACGGGATTCCCACGTCGCTGCACTGGCCGACGAGTACGGCCCGATCGGCAGCGGCTACCCGGGCGATTCGACGACCCGCGAGTTCCTCGCGGACTACGTCGACGAACACGGCGACCTCCCGCCGTTCGCGCGGGCGTCGTGGTCGACCTGCGAGGACGTGCTGGCCGCGGCCGAACAGACCGGGCTCGAGCAGTTCTGACCGGCCTGCCGTTCCGATCGGCATCTATATCGTGACCACAGTCGTCCTGTCACCGTGAGTGAAATGCGCGTTCGAACGCTCGGCTACGCCGCGGCGGCAGGTCTCGCAACGTTTCTCGTCGTCTTCGTCGCTGTGTCGGAACTCCTGCTCCCGTACCTCGAGTTCTCGGTACTCGTCGGACTGCCGGCCGGAATCGGGGCCGGCGTCCTGATCGCAGCCGTCGTTCTCGTCCAGTTCGGTCGAAACGCGGACGGCACGCCCCAACCGCTCGCGCTGGGCCTCGGGACGTTCGGCGTCACCTTCCTCACCGTCTTGGTCGTCGCGCTCGTCTTGCTCCGGGCGGGCGTGATCGGTTCGATCGTGAGCGCGACCGGCATCGGTATCGTTGGGGGACTCGTCGTCGGGATTCGGGCTCGACGCGAGAAACCGCCGACTGGATAGCGCGATACGCGACGAGTATGGAACGGGTTCGTCTCGGTGACAGCCGACTCGAGCGACGCCACGAGAGGATCAAACTCCCCGCGATCAACTGCGCCAGACCGCGTAGACGTAGCAGCCGACGCCGAGAAAGACCAGCAGCGAGGAGAGCGTATCGGCGGCGCTCGAGTGCGTGAGGAGGGCCACGACGTTCAACAGGCCGCCAGCAACGAGGCTGCCCGCGCCCACGGTCAGCACCGGTTCCGACCGCGACCGCTGCCCGTATAGCATTGCTCCCACCGCGATCGCGATGATTCCGAAGCCGAATTCCGTGAGCGTCACCGCTCGCGGGTCGTTCGTGGCCGTCGCGTAGGCGAAGACGGCGAAGTAGCTCAGAATCATGGCGGTGACCGCTCGAGAGCGAGCCGGTGAGCCGGCAGTCAGATCCATAGCCGGTCGACGGACTCCCGGCCCTTAGCCTTCGAGGGTTTCGGCCCACTCGAGACCCAGCCCCTCGTGGACGACGAACTCGAGGGCGTTGATGAGGTAGTGGGCGACGACGACGACCAGCAGGCTGCCGGTGACGATGTAGACAGCCGCGAGGCCGAACCCGAGCAGGCCGGTGACGACGACGCCGACCGAGCCCTGCATCCCGTGCCCGAGGGCGAAGGCGATCGAGGACCCGACCGCGAGGAGCCACGGCGAGACGCCGTAGCCGGCCGCCGGGACGCCGATCAGCGCCGCCCGGAAGAGCAGTTCCTCGAAGCCGGCGATGATCGGCAACACGCCGACCAACAGGACGAGCCAGCCCGTCGCTGAATCCGGCGAAAGCAGTTCCCGCAACGCCTCGTCGTGATCGAACCCGAACCGGGTCGCCCCCGCCGCGGCGAGTTCGTTCCCGACGTAGAAGCCGAACCCGGCGATCGTCCCCAGAAGCAGGCCGGACTCGAGGTACGGGACGGTGAACTCGATGCCCAGCGCCGATGCCGGGATCGCCGTATAGACCGCCGCGCCGAGTAAGAGGAGCGCGAACAGCCCCTGGGAGAACGCGACGTTGGCGAGGACCATCCCCGTCGAGAGCGAGTCCGGATCGACCCCGCGATCCGCCGGGTAGTCCGCATCGAGAGCGGACGCAGCCGGGTCGCTCGAGTCGGTGTTCGTGTCCCCATCGGGCTCGGTACCGGCATCGGTGGCGCTCGGCGGTGTCGCCGATCTCTCTACCGGGCGCTCACCGTCGCTCGAGGCGTGGGTCGCCGACCCAGGCCGGCCCCGGCCGTGAGCGTCGGGTGGCCGCGACCCGTCGTCGTCCGATGACGGCTCGCGGAAGGCGTCGGTAGACGGCGGCGACTCGCCGGCCGATGCGTCGCTTCTCGCTGTCGCCGGTCCGTCAGTGACGTCGTCGGCTCCGTCGGTAAACGCCGACTGCGTGAGGTGGGATAAAACGAGCAGCAACGTCAGGACGACGCCCGTGAGACCGAGGAACGTCGCCCACTGAGGCATCTACTGCGGGCTCGGGTTCGACCCGCCGGCGGAGCCGACGGTGCCCTGATCGAACGCGGTACCGGTAATCGACTTGAGTCGATCGACCAGCGAGTCCTTCTTGGGTTCGCCCATCAGGGCGACGTCGAGAACTTCGCTGATGTTCGAGCAGGGGATGATCTCGATCATGTCCTCGTACTCGTCTTCGATCATCACGTCCTGTTCGTTCGCCTGGGGAATGATGACCTTGGTACAGCCGGCCTTGGCGGCGGCCTCGATCTTGTGGGTGACCCCACCGACCGGCAACACGTCGCCGCGGACCGACAGCGAGCCGGTCATCGCGACCGACTGATCGACCGGNCAGCCGGCCTTGGCGGCGGCCTCGATCTTGTGGGTGACCCCACCGACCGGCAACACGTCGCCGCGGACCGACAGCGAGCCGGTCATCGCGACCGACTGATCGACCGGAATGTTCTCGAGCGCGGAGATGACGGCGGTCGCCACCGTAATGGAGGCGGAGTCGCCGTCGACGCCCTGTTGGCCGGCCTGAACGAACTGGATGTGGATGTCCTTCTCCGAGAGGTCGACGTCGGAGAACTTCTTGATGATCGCGGAGACGTTCTGGACCGACTCCTCGGCCATCTCCTGCAGCTTCCCGGTGGCGATGACCTGTCCACCGCCCTGTGCGGGGGCGATCTCGGCCATGACCGGGAGCATGATGCCCGAGTCTTCGCCCATGACCGCGAGGCCGTTGACACGGCCCTCGACGCCGCCTTCGTTGACCTGCAGTTCGTAGTCCTTGCGGCGCTCGATGTAGTCGTCGGCGAGCTGTTGCTCGATCGAGCGCGAGCGCTGCTTGGCCTGCAAGACGTCCTCGCGGGTGGTTCGGTCCCGATCCTCGGCACGGGCGATGTCGCCGGCGACGCGGACCAGGCCACCGAGGCTCCGGAAGTGCAGCGTGAGGTGGTTCTTGCGACCCGAGCGACGCTTGGCCTCGAGGATGAGTTCCTCGACGGCATCATCGGTGAAGTGAGGGAGACGCCCGTCGCGTTCGACCTCCTGAGCGATGAAGCGGGCGTACTTGCGCCGCATTTCGGGGGTGTCCTCGATGGTGTCGTCCATGTAGACCTCNCCCCTTGATCCGGTTGCGCAGCGCGGGGTGCATGTTCTCCATGGCGTCGAGGTTGCCCGCGGCGACCATGATGAAGTCACAGGGGACGGGCTCGGTCTGGACCATCGCGCCCGAGGAGCGCTCGGACTGGCCCGTGATGGCGAACTCGCCCTCCTGGATCGCCGTCATCAGCTTCTGCTGGGTGCGGATGTCGAGCGTGTTGATCTCGTCGACGAACAGCACGCCCTTGTTGGACTTGTGGATCGCGCCGGGCTCGACGCGGTCGTGGCTCGGCGTCTCCATCCCGCCGGACTGGAAGGGGTCGTGGCGGACGTCGCCCAGCAAGGCGCCGGCGTGGGCACCCGTCGCGTCCTCGAACGGCGCCACGCGCTGATCGCCGTTGTTGACGATCATGTTGGGGACCATCGCGTCCGAGCCCCGAGAGGTGTAGCGGAAGATCAGCCAGATGATCCCGGCTGCGAGGATACCAAGCAGGATCGGACCCGTGAGGATCGCGTACCCGATGACGATCGCGATGATGATCCACATCAGGATCGACCGCATCTGGTTGCGCTTGCGGGCTTCCTCCTTGTGGGCGTCGATGATCTGCTCGCCTTTCCCAGCAGGAACGGTTCGGACTTTCGGCTCGTTACCGTCGTCCGGGTTGTGGTAGACTAAGACGTCTTGAAGATCTTCCTTCGGGAGCAGTTGGCTCATCGCCTTGGCCAGCATCGACTTGCCGGTCCCCGGGGAACCGATCATCATGACGTGGCGGCGCTGCTTGGCCGCCTTGATGATGATATCGCGTGCTTCGTCCTGGCCGATGACCTGATCGACGAGCCGATCCGGGACCTCGATGTCCTCGGTCGAATCGATCTTCAGTCCACCGAGAAGGTCGTCCTCGGCGATCTCCTCGTCGACCTCGACGCCGGGATCGACCTCGACCGTACTGCCGAGGTCCTCGACCGTCTCGAGGTCGTCGTCNGCGATCTCCTCGTCGACCTCGACGCCGGGATCGACCTCGACCGTACTGCCGAGGTCCTCGACCGTCTCGAGGTCGTCGTCCTCGTCGGACGACGGGTCGAACCCGTCGATCGGCTCATCGAGGTCGTCGCCTCGGTCGCCCTCGTCCTCGAGCGGCGGCCGGTCTCCCTGACGCTCGGGGGGCTGCTCGCGCCCGTCCTCGTCGGGAGCAGCGTCCGAAGCGTCTTCGGGAGGATCGTCAACGTTCGTATCGTTACTCATAGAACTCTGTTCGGTATCTGTTTCGAAGGGATTGCGACTGATATACTTTCTCCATGCGGAGGATGGTGTCAGTTGCTGATACCGGCGGGAACAGCGCCCGACGTGGCTAATCAGGGAGCGACCGTCCCTGTTTTAATTCGGTACATATTCAACGAATGTATCGCTCGGTGATCGGTCAGCGTGACCGGCACGGGACGAGCGGGGGGCGACGGGGCGCTGTCGGTCAGTGTCCCGCGTTCGAGACGACTCGCCACGCTTAAGCGCCGTGCCCGAGCAGTTCCCGGCATGACTCGGGGGTTCTACATCGGTCGGTTCCAGCCGTTTCACAACGGCCATCTGAACATGGTCAAGCAGATCGCCGAAGACGTCGACGAACTCGTCCTCGGGATCGGGAGCGCCGACGACTCACACACCGTACGCAACCCGTTTACCGCGGGCGAACGCATCATGATGATCACGAAGTCGCTGGTCGAGTACGATCTGGTCACCTACGCCGTCCCGATCGAGGACTTAGAACGGAACTCGGTGTGGGTGAGCCACGTCCAGAGCATGAGCCCCGACTTCGACGTCGCCTACTCGAACAATCCGCTGGTCATCCAACTCTTCCGGGAAGCCGGCATCGAGATCCGCCAGTCCCCGATGTTCAACCGCGACGTCTTGGAGGGGTCGGAGGTCCGCGAACGGATGATCACCGACGGCGACTGGCAGTCGCTCGTGCCCGACGCCGTCGTCGAGGTCGTCGAGGAGATGGACGGTATCGAACGGATTCAGATGGTCAGCGATTCGGACTCGAACGGGGACTGATTTGGCCTCGAGGGTCGTAACCGATCCCATGATCACGCTCGCGTCCGACTTCGGCTCGCCCTATCCCGCGGCGATGAAGGGCGTGCTGTTGCAACGCACCGATTCTCGGCTGGTCGACGTCGCACACGATTTCCCCCGACAGGACGTCCGCACGGCCGCCTTCTGGCTCCGAGAAGTACTGCCCTATTTTCCGCCGGCGACCCACCTGGTCGTCGTCGACCCCGGCGTCGGAACCGACCGCGACGCGATCGTTCTCCGTGCGGGCGATCACACGTTCGTCGGCCCCGACAACGGCGTCTTGGTCCCCGCGGCGACCCGACTCGCCGGATCCGAGAACCCCGAGTGCTACACCGTCGACGAGGCGGCGCTCGAGCCGGTCGAACCGACTGTCCCCGTCGAGCCGATCGACGATGAGAGCCCACAGCGACCGCCGGGCGGCCGGAGCAACACGTTCCACGGTCGGGACGTCTTCGCGCCCGCGGCCGCCGCCGTCCACGAGGCCGATCCAGCGGCGCTGGACTCGCTCGAGTGGCTCGAACCGACGGCGATCGACGTCGAACTGACGTTGCCGACGCCGACGCTGGACGGCGAGCGGGCGGTCGGCGAGGTGCTGGTGGTCGACGGCTTCGGGAACGTGATTACGAACGTTCCGGGCTCCTATCTCGCGGACCGAGCGCGGATCGTCGCGAACGGCGATGCGATCCCGGTCGGCGACACCTTCGCCGCGGTGCCGGCGGGTGAGCGACTCGCGACCGTCGGGAGCCACGGCTACGTCGAACTCGACGTCAACCGCGGCCGCGGCGACGACGCGTTCGGCCTCGCACCGGGCGATCGGGTGGTCCTCGAGCCCGAAGGCGGCGAGGAAGCGGAGTAGTCAGTCATCGGCCGGCCGCGGCCGCTGTCGCGCCGGATCGATCACGACCTCGCCGTCGGCATACACCGTCACGGCACACTCCGAGAACGTAAACGACACCGAACCGTCGCCGATCCGGGGCTCGTCGCCCCGCCAGTGGACGAACAGGGCGTTGAGTGCGTCCGGATCGATACACTCCGAAAGCGCCTCGAGATCGTCGGGCTCGACGCCGAGGACCGACGAGACGGTCATGAGCAGGGCCGTACTCACCGGTTCATAGGCGCGGTCGTCACACCACGTGTGGTAGGTCCCGCGGTCCTCGTCGTAGTAGACCGTCCGACCGTCAGTGTCACCGATCGGCGTCAGGGTGTCTCGCGGAGCGGTTCCGGACATACTAGATCTAGATGGTGTTTGTTAACACTTAACAGTAATGGCCATAATCGACCGGGACCGGCAGCAAGCGACACGAAAAAAAAACGCGAACGCGGGAAACAGCGACGTTACTCGGCGGCGATGACGTCGTCGATACGGGCGATCATCGTCGCGGCCTCGGTCGCGCTCTCGACGGCCTCACGCTTGACGTCGGCGGGGTCGACGACGCCGTACTCGAAGGGATCGTCGATCGTGACCTCGTCACCGTCGGTGATCAGACCCGCACGGCCCTCGGACTCGTGGGCGGCACGGAGGTCCACGAGCGCGTCGATGGGGTCGCGGCCGGTGTTGGCCGCGAGCGTCCGCGGGACGATGTCGACCGCGTCGGCGAAGGCCGTCACGGCGAGCTGTTTACGGCCCTCGATACCGGCGGCTTCCTCGCGGACCTTGTCCGCGATCGCGATCTCGGTCGCGCCCGCGCCGGGGACGACCTCGCCGGACTCCAGCGCCGTCGCGACGACGTCCAAGGCGTCGCCGATGGCGCGCTCGAGTTCGTCGACGACGTGTTCGGTGCCGCCGCGAACGAAGACGGTGACCGTCTCGGCGGCCGCGCCGCCCTCGACGAACGCCAGGTCGTCGTCGCCGAAGTTCTCGGTGCGGATCCGGTCGGCGGAGCCGAGGTCCTCGTCCTCGAGGTCGTCGAGGTCGCCGACGCGGCGCGCGCCGGTCGCGGAGGCGACCTGTCGCGCGTCGCTGTCGCCCAGCCCTTCGAAGACGAGAACGTCCTCGTTTGCCAGCGCGTTCGCGACGCGGTCGTGGACGTCTTCGGTCGTGAAGACGACGTCGGCCCCGCTGTCGGCGACGGCCTCGGCATAGCCCTCGAGTTCGCCCTCTTCGGCGTCGATGGCGGCGTTGAGCTGGTCGATCGAGTCGATGGCGTACTCGGCGTCGACGTCGCCGGTCCGGACGTCGAGTTCGACGTCCAGAATAGCGATCGACGCGTCTTCGACCGCGCTCGGCATGCCGTCGTGGGCGGGCTCCTCGTCGACGACGATCCCGGGGACGAGTTCGGTCGCGTTCGAGGAGGCACCGATCTGGGTGTGAACGGTGACGTTGTCGCGGGCGACGCCCTCGTCGGTGTCGACGTGGCGGATCGCCTCGACGACGGTCTCGGCCAGGGACGCGGCGGTGAGTCCGCCGGTGCCCTTGCCGGTCATGCACGACTCGGCGACCTGTCGGAGGATCTCGTCGTCGACGTCGGCCTCGTTGACCTGCTCGTCGATCGCCTCGAGGGCGATCTCGGCGGCCTCGTGGTAGCCCTCGACGATCGTCGTCGCGTGGACGTCCTGCTCGATCAGGTCCTCAGCCTCGCCCAGCAGGTTGCCGGCCAGTACCGCGGCGGTGGTCGTCCCGTCACCGACTTCTTCCTCCTGGGTGTCGGAGACTTCGACGATCATCTGGGCCGCGGGGTGTTCGATGTCCATCTCGTTCAGGATGGTCGCGCCGTCGTTGGTGATGACGACGTCCCCGCCGGAGTCGACGAGCATCTTGTCCATACCGCGGGGTCCGAGTGTGGTACGTACCGACTCGGCCACGGCCTTGCCGGCCATGATGTTGGACGACTGGGCGTCCCGACCCTGCGTTCGCTGACTATCCTCGCTCATAATGAACATGGGCTGCCCACCCATGCGTCGCTGTTGTGCCATCGTTGATCCTCACTACCTATGTCGTTAGCACTTCTATATAAGCGTTTCCCTCCTACCACCGCTCCGTCTTGCGATTGCCCGTGTGAACCGTCGACACGACGGGTCGGCGACGAGCCGGTAGGGAAATATGGGTCCGCTCGGAATGGCCGGACGAATGCTGGAGCTGGAACACGGGTTCCGCGTCGTCGACGTCGCGACGCGGCTGCCGCCGGCGGACGGGACGGGGGTGCCCAGCGTACCGACGATCACCGCGGATCGACTCGAGCGGGAAATGCATCAGGCGGGGATCACGGGGTCGGTCGTCTTCCCACCCGCGCTTCCCGAGACGAGCTATCTCGCGCCGAACAACGGCGTCGCCAGACGCAGCGTCGACCGCCCGTTCGTCGCCTTCGCCCGGATCAACGGGACCGAGACGCCGGGGCGGACGACCACCGACCGACTGCGCAACGCCGTCAGCGGCCGCGAGGACCACCACACCTCGCCGAGCGACGTCGAGAAGTTCGCCTACGACGACCGCTTTCACGGGTTCGTCCTCGACCCCGCCGTCGATGACTACCCCGACGAGGACGTGCTGGCGGCCCTCGAGGACGTCGGCCTCCCCGTAATCGTCCGCGGCGGCGTCGATGCGCCTCCCGAAACCCTCGCCGAAACGATACTCGATCGGTCGTTCCCCGTCGTCGTCGGCCGGTTCGGCGGCCACCCGCTGAATCGGGAGCTGATGGACGAGATGATCGACCTCCTCGACGAGTACGACGACTGCTACCTCGAGACGAGTTTCGTCCGCTACCGCGAGCAGCTCGAGCGCGCCGTCCTCGAGCATCCCGACCGCGTCTTCTTCGGCAGCGGCGCGCCGGCCTGTCACCCCAACGTCGCGGTCATGGAGATCCTCACGCTGGACGTCTCCGAGGACATGCTTCGCCGTGCGTTTTCGAAAAACGCCTGTCGCGTGATCGACGCGCTCGCACCCGAGGCGGACGCCTGGAACTGAAACCGAGCGACGGCCGCGGTCCTGCCCGTTCGCGTCGGGGGTCGCGCGGTTCTCGTCGACCGCTCGGACTCCGCCCGCCGTCCGCCGACGAACGGATTTCGCCGACCTGCCACTCGACGACCGGACAGCGGCGGGTGAGTCGGCCCGCGAGGGGGCTCGCGCTTCGGGAACGAAACGCATCGGGTTTCGACACGAGTGGTCCCCGATCCGCCTGAATTATTTACCAAATATCTCTATTCCTACGTTTCAGGTGCAAGATATTGGCCGCAATCATATACCAGGTATCACGAATTGCGTATTGATCGATAAATTCATCATCGTTCATGAGCGGGAACCGACTACATGCTCGAAGGATTTCCACTGGTACTGTTGCTCGCCGCGGCGGTGGCCTTTATCATCGTCGCCACGGCGAAGTTGGATCTGCACGCGTTCCTCGCACTGCTGATCGCCGCCTACCTGACCGGTCTCGCTGCGGGGCTCGATCCCGCGGAGGTCGCCTCGCTCGTGACCGACGGCTTTGGCGGCATCCTCGGCTACATCGGGATCGTCATCGTCGCCGGGACGATCATCGGCACCTGCCTCGAGCGCTCGGGTGCCGCCATCGTCATCGCGGAGACGGTACTGGACTACGTCGGAGAGGAGTACACCACGCAGGTGATGGCGATCACGGGAAGCATCGTCTCGATTCCGGTGTTCTGTGACTCCGGGTTCGTCATTCTCTCGGGTCTGAACCGGTCGCTCGCCGAGCGATCGGGACTCTCGCTGTCGACGCTCGGCGTCGCGCTCGCGGGCGGGCTCTACGTCACGCACGTCTTCGTGCCGCCGACGCCGGGGCCGATCGCCGCAGCCGGGATCATCGGCGCGGACATCGGTCTCGTCATGCTCGCCGGACTCATCGTCAGTGCCCCCATCGTCTTCGTCGCCGCGACGTGGGCCGACAGGGTCGCCTCGAACTACCACATCGACCCCAACCCCGAGATGACGATCGAGGAGATCAAAGCCGAGTACGGGTCGATGCCCTCGCGTGCGGCATCGTTCGCCCCGCTGCTCGTGCCGATCGCACTGATCGCCGTCGGCTCGATCGCCGCCTACCCCGAAGCGGAGAACCCGGAACTGATCACTGGAACGCTCCAGCGCTGGCTGCTGTTCCTCGGCGATCCGGCCGTCGCGCTGATCATCGGCGCGTTCATCTCCTTCGCGATCGTGCCCGACTTCACCAGCGACGTGACCGACGAGTGGGTCTCCGACGGGATCAAAAACGCCGCCGTCATCCTCGCGGTGACCGGCGCCGGCGGCGCGTTCGGCGAGGTCCTCTCGGCGCTGCCCCTCGAGAACTTCATCACCGACACGCTGGGCGGGCTCGGTATCGGCCTGCTCGCCGCGTTCGTCGTCGCCGCGGCGATGAAGTCCGCGCTCGGCTCCTCGACGGTCGCGATCCTGACGACGGCGGGGCTCGTCGCGCCGCTGCTTGGCTCGCTGGGCCTGAACACCGAGATCGGCAAGGTCTTCACCGTTCTCGCGATCGGGGCCGGCAGCATGACCGTCAGCCACGCCAACGACTCCTACTTCTGGATCATCACGGAGTTCACCGACATGGAGACGTCGACGGCCTACCAGGCCTGGACGCTCGCGACGCTGGTACTCGGCCTCTCGAGTATCGTCTGGATCGTCGTCCTCCGAAACGTCGCGGGACTGGCCTTCTAGCGGACGACCAGTACCCGCAGGTCGTTCAGGTTCGTGCCCGTCGGCCCCGTGCAAACGAGGCTATTTCTGGACTCGAGATACGGATAGACGTCGTTGTCGGCCAGCGCCGCCCGCGCCGCATCGGGGTCCTCGACGGTCGCTTCGTCCACCAGCGCGCCGGCCGCGTCGGTCGCGCCGTCGATGCCGTCGGTGTCGACCGCGGCGACCGCGACGTCCGTTTCCCGCTCCGCGAGCGACAGCGCCGCGCTCGTCGCGAACTCCTGGTTCGGCCCGCCCGACCCGTCGCCCCGGACCGTCACCGTCGTCTCGCCGCCGGAGAGGATCACGGCCGGCGGCTCGAGCGGCGTCCCGGTGGCCCGGATCTCCTCCGCGATCGCGACGTGGGTCGTCGCCGCCTCGCGGGCCTCGCCGCGAACGCGCGAGGAGAGGACGAGCGGCTCGTACCCCCGTTCGATCGCCGCGTCCCGTGCGGCCTCGAGGACGGTCATCCCGTCGGCGACGACGTGATTCGAAACGCGCTCGAACGCCGGGTCGTCCGCCCCGGGCGTCTCGGCGATCTCGCCGGCCGCGCCGCGCTCGAGGCGCTCGCGGACGGCATCGGGCGCGTCGATCCCGTAGCGCTCGAGAACGGCGAGCGCGTCGTCGAACGTCGACGCGTCGGGGGCGACCGGGCCGCTGGCGATCACGCTCAAGTCGTTCCCGACCACGTCGCTGAGGATCACGCCGGCGACCGGCGCGGGGGCGGCCCGGCGGGCCAGTCGGCCGCCTTTCAGCGCCGAGAGATGCTTGCGGACCGCGTTGATCTCGCCGATGTCGGCCCCGCTCTCGAGAAGGGCATCAGTCGTCGACTGCAGATCGGACAGCGACACGTCGCCGGCGGGCGCGGCCATGAGCGCGCTCCCGCCGCCGGTGATCGCCGCCAGCACGAGCGTGTCCTCGCTCGCCGCGTCGGCCGCCGAAAGCAGGGCCCGCGTTCCCGCGACCCCGCGCTCGCTCGGCGTCGGATGGTCGCCCTCGCGGACCGTCACGCGGTCCGTCTCGACGGGGTCGTCAGTGACAACCACGCCCCCGTCGAGCCGGTCGCCCAAGACGTCCTCGAGCGCCGCGGCGACGTGGGCCGCGGCGTTGCCGCCGCCGAGGACGCGGACCTCGTCGTACGCACTGAGGTCGTAGGTCGCGTCGGCGACGCGGAGGGTCTCGCCCGCGAGCGAGACGGCCTCGCGGACGACAGTGCGTGGATGGCCCGCCTCGATGCCGGCCTCGACGCAGGCGAGCGCGGCCTCGCGGGCCTCGCTCGAGGCGAGTCGGTCGCGGTCCTCGATCACGTCTGTCCACCCCGGGCGGCGCGCGGTCGCGGACCGGCGTCGGCGCTCGCGGTTCGATCGGCGGCTCCCGTCGCTGTCATGTGTGAGCAGTCAGTCGCGACGGGCTAAAACTCGCGGATTCGATGCGCTTCGTGTCAGGCCGCTCGCGGGAATCGGGCGGGCGGACGTGTCGGCCGGTTGTCTTTATACGGCGGGCCGCGGACTAGTCGACCATGAGACCCACCCTGTCCCTTCGACCGCTGCTCGAGGACGAGAGTTGGCGGGCCGGACTCGTCGGTGGCGTGGCCGCCCTCCCGTTCACGACCGCCGCCTACGTCCGGACGGGAAGCGAACTCGCGCTCGGTCCGGTGTTCGTCGCCGGCCTCATCGCCGGCTATCTCGTCGCCGACCCGTCGGCGCGCGCTCGAGCCGCGAACAGAGCGGGCGTCATCGGCGTGCTGCCGGGGCTGTGGATGGTCGCCGACGTCCTGGTCTTCATCGCGACCGAAGTGGAACCGTCGGTGCTGGCGCGCGCAGCCGCCGTCGGCTTTCTAACGCTGTTTACCGCGTTGCTGTTCGGAATAGCCGTCGTACTCGCCGCCATCGGCGCGCGGGTCGGCGGCTGGCTGCGCGCGAAGACCCACTGGCTGCGCCCGGCCGGAATCACGATGTGAGAAGTGCTGGTCGCGCTCGCGCTCAGTCGTGTTTGAACGACCGCTGGCCCGTAAACGCCATCGCGGCATCCACCTTTTTCCACTCGGGTTCACTCCCGATGGTCGCTCACCCCTCGTGCAAAAATCTGGACCAAAAAGCCGCTCACTCACTACGTTCGCTCGCGGTTCTAATCGTGCCGGAACGACCGCTGACCCGTAAACGCCATCGCCATCCCGTGTTCGTCCGCGGCCTCGATCACGTCCTCGTCGTTGACCGAGCCGCCGGGCTGGATCACCGCCTCGATGCCCGCTTCGGCGGCCTCCTCGATCCCGTCCGGGAACGGGAAGAAGGCGTCCGAAGCCATCACCGCGCCCTCGGCGTCCTTGCCCTCGGCATGTTCGTCGGCCTTCATCGCCGCCAGCCGGACCGCGTCGACGCGGGAGACCTGCCCCATGCCGATACCGACCGTCTCCGTGCCGTCGGCGAAGAGGATGCCGTTGGACTTGACGTGTTTCAGGGTCTGCCACGCGAAGACCATCGTCTCGAGTTCCTCGTCCGTGGGCTCGCGCTCGGTGACGACCTCGAGGTCGTCGACCGAGATCGACTGGAGGTCGCGTTCCTGGACCAGTCGACCGCCGACCAGCGGCTTCTCGGTGAAGCGCTCGGTCCGCTCGCCCAGTTCGCCCACGTCCAGCACGCGCAGGTTGTCCTTCTCGAAGAGGACCTCGAGAGCGTCGTCGGTGTAACCGGGTGCGACGACGACTTCCTTGAACGAGTCGATGATCTGTTCCGCGGTGGCGGCGTCACACTCCCGATTGAGCGCGACGATGCCGCCGAAGGCGCTCATCGGGTCCGTCGCGAGGGCCTTTTCGTACGCGTCCGAGAGCGAGTCGGCAGTCGCACAGCCCGCCGGGTTGGTGTGTTTGATGACCGCTGCTGCGGGCTCGTCGAACTCCTTGATGAGGTTCAGGGCGCCGTCGGCGTCGTTGTAGTTGTTGTACGAGAGTCCCTTCGCACCCTCGTTCAACTGGTCGGCGTGGACGACGCTGGCCTCGTCGGTGGTGTAGTCGGTGTAGACTGCCGCATCCTGATGGGGGTTTTCCCCGTAGCGGAGCGTGTCCGCGCGGTCGTCCGAGACGACGCGCCGACTCGGCAAGCCATCGTGATCGGCGTCGTCGACGCCGGCCACGTCAGCATCGACGGTGACCTCGCCCGCCTCGAGGTCGACGTCTACTGCACCTTCGGCGAACCACTTGACCGCCCGCGGGTAGGCGCGGAACTCGCACTCGTAGAGAACCCGCTCTTTGAGGTCGGCCTCGTCGTCGCCCTCGTAGACCGGGATCGGCTCCTGCGTGACGATCGGACCGGCGTCGACATCGTCCTCGACGACCGCGCCGTCCTCGTCGGTCGCGTCCGTGACGACGTGGACCGTACAGCCCGTGACGGAGACGCCCGCCTCGAGCGCGTCGCCCCAGGCGTCCATGCCGGGGAACGACGGCAACAGGGCGGGGTGAACGTTCAGCGTGGTGGGTGCTTCCTCGAGGAACGTCTCCGAGAGGATCCGCATGTAGCCGTCCAGACAGACGAGGTCGAACTCGTAGTCCGAGAGAGCCTCGAGGACCGCCTCCTCGTGATCGCGGCGGTCCATGTCGTCCTCGAGCGGGACGACTTCGGTCGGGATCCCGCGCTCGGCCGCGCCCTCCAGCACCGGTGCGTCCGGATCGGTCGCGAGGATCACGGCGAACGCGGCCCCGCCCGGCGCTCGGTCGGCGATGTTCAACAGGTTGCGCCCTCGGTTGCCGGCCATCCCGGCGATTCGCGTCATGGTCGGATGCCCGCCCGCGAGGGGCAAAGCCGTTGCGGTCTCGATCCCCGGAATATGCACGGCCGTGTATTATTCCGGTAGTATTTCCGAGTCGGCCGCTCGAGATATGCACGCTCGTGGCCCTGTGTGGGTCGCGGTTTCGATACGCTTTTGCACCGCGCTGGAAAGAGTCGCACAATGACCGATACCGACGCCCTGTACGCCGTCTCGCCGCTGGACGGCCGGTACGACGGACGGACCGCACCACTGTCGCCGTACGCGAGCGAGGCCGCCTTGATGCGGGCCCGCGTTCGCGTCGAGGTCGAGTACCTGATCGCGCTCGCCGACCTCGAGGCGACGCCGCTGGAACTCGGCCTCGAGGAACGCGAGGAGCTACGGGGGCTCTACAAGCACTTCGCCGAGGAGGACGCCGAACTGATCAAGAAACTCGAGACCGAGGGCCACGCCGGCTTCGAGGCGACCAACCACGACGTCAAGGCCGTCGAGTACTTCGTGCGCCACCGACTGCCCGAGGGCAGCGACGCTTCAGCGTGGATCCACTTCGGGCTGACCAGCGAGGACGTGAACAACCTCGCCCATCGGCTGCTGGTCCGCGACGCCGTCGACGGGGTGTTGCTGCCCGAACTGTACGGCGTCCGCGACACGCTGGCCGAGATGGCTCGCGACTACCGCGACCTCCCGATGCTGGCCCGGACCCACGGCCAGCCAGCGACGCCGACGACCTTCGGCAAGGAGATGGCCGTCTACGCCTCGCGGCTGGGTCGTGCGACCGGCCGGATCCGGCAAGCGACCGACGATCTGCGCGGCAAACTCGGCGGCGCGTCGGGTACCTACGCGGCCCACGTCGCCGCCTATCCCGACGTCGACTGGCAGGACTTCGCCGAGGCGTTCGTCACGGAACTGGGCCTCGAGTTCGAACCGCTCACGACGCAGGTCAACCCCTGTGACGACCTCGCGGCGCTGTTCGATGCGTTCCGCGGGGCCAACGACGTTCTGCTCGATCTCGATCTGGACATGTGGCTCTACGTCTCCGATCGCTACCTCGGACAGGAGGCCGTCGAGGGCGAGACGGGGTCGTCGACGATGCCCCACAAGGTCAACCCGATCGACTTCGAGAACAGCGAGGGGAACCTCTCGAAAGCGAACTCGGATCTGACCTTCCTCGCGGACTACGTCACCACCTCCCGGCTCCAGCGGGACCTCTCGGACTCGACGGTCAAGCGAAACATCGGCGGGGCCTTCGCCCACTGCCTGATCGCCTACGGGAAGACCGCATCGGGGCTCTCGAAAGTCGTCCCCAACGAGCAGGTCATGCGCGACGACCTCGAGGCCACCCCCGAGATCATCGGCGAGGCCGTCCAGACGGTCCTCCGGCGCGAGGGACAGGAAGACGCCTACGAGCGCGTCAAGGCCGTGACTCGTGGGAAAGACGTTACCCTCGAGGACTTCCGCGAGATGTTCGACGACCTCGAGGTCGACGAGAGCGTTCGCGAGGAGCTGCGCGCGCTGACGCCGGCCGGGTACACGGGCGTGGCGAGCGAGTTGGTCGACGACCTCGAGTGAGACGTCCTCCCGGGCTGGGGCTCCGGTACGTCGTTCCGAGACCGTGACTGTATAGGTCCCCCTCGAGGGACCGTCGGTATGGAGTATCTGCTCTGGGTGATCGTCGCCCTCGTGGCGTACGGGTTGATGGCACCGCTGACGAGTTTCGTGACGAGGGAGGTTCCGCCCGCGGTCGCGCTCTTTCTCTCGACGACGATCTTCCTCTGTCTGACGGCGGTCGTCCTCCTGGTGTCCGGGACGGGCCAGCCGGCCGACGTGACGACGCCCTCGGCGGGGATCGTCTACGTCGCCGGCCTCTTCCTCTCGACGGGGATCCTCGCGTACTATCAGGCCTTAGAGCAGGGGCCGGTCAGCGTCGTCGTCCCGATCTACGGCCTCTTTATCGTCGGGAGTTCGATCGTCGGCATCGCCGCGCTGGGCGAGGAGCTGACCGCGACGCGGGCGGCCGGGATCGCCGTCGCGACGGCGGCGATTTACCTCGCCGCGGGGGGTGAGGAATAATGCGCCGATACCTCGAGCTATCGGTCCTCGCCTGTCTGGCCTACAGTCTGGTCGCGCCGTTGCTCTCGATCGCGATGACCGATCTGCCGAGTTCCCTCGCCGTGTTCCTCTCGAACTCGGTGATGTTCGTCACCGTCGGCCTCGTCGTCCGCTATCGTGGCCACCCCGTGCGGCCGTATCTGCACCACCCCCGCACCCCGTACATCCTCGCGATGGGCGTGTTGCTGACGATCGGATTGCTGACCTACTACCGGGCGCTCGCGCTCGGCCCGGTGAGCATCGTCGTCCCGATTTACGGCCTGTTCATCGTAGTCAGTTCCCTGATCGGGATCGTCGCCTTCGACGAGACCGTCACACCGCGTAAACTCGCCGCCATCGCACTGAGCGTGGTCGCGATCGCGCTGATGTCGGTCTGACGCCGGGGCCGAGACACCGTCCTGACGGACGAACAGTTCACCGAGAAAACAGTTATTGTGCGTGCCGGGCCAATTGACACACATGCGAACCGCACTCCGCTATCACGCGTCCATGGCCATTATCGGCGGCACGCTCGGTTTCATGGGATTGTCGACGCTCGCGTCGGGGACCACCTCCATTCCGGCCGTTTTGCTCTCGATCGGCGGCGTCGGGATGGTACTGGCGACGGCCTACCAGGTCACGATCGCCGATGATCCCTCGATCCCCGACGACCGGGTGGTAACCGTCGTGACGGTCGGCGCGATCCTCACCGTTCTCGGGGGACTCCTCACGTTGCTGTCCTGACGCCACGCCGCGCAGAGAATCGAATCGTACCGCCCTATTCGACCAGTTCCGATAGCGTCGCCTCGAGCGCTCGGGCAGCCTTCCGAACGGCCTCGAGCCGCACGTACTCCCGTGGCGCGTGTGCGACGGCCCCCTCGTCGTCGGCGAGGACGCCGGGACCGAAGACGACCGTCGGGGCGTCGGCGGCGAAGTAGGACGCTTCCGTCGCCGCGGTGAACGGTCGGATCTCGCCGCCAGCGGCGTCCGCAAGCGTTCGCGCAACCGGCGCGTCGGGATCGGTGTCCCAGGCCTCGAGGAACGGCGTCGGTCGGTCGGTAAAGCGAAAGTCGAGGTCGACATCGTCGGGGACGGCGGCCCGCAGGTGCGCGGTCAGCGCTTCGTGGAACTCGTCGGCCGTCTCCGGGGGGACGCTCCGGCGGTCGACGGTCAATGCGGCGTCTGCCGGCACCTGATTCGTCGCCTCACCGCCCTCGACGACGGTCGGGGTCAGCGTCGCCGCACCGAGTTGCGGATGGGTCGGCGGCGCGTCGGCGCGCTCGCCGAAGGTCCGGACCGCCTCGAGGACGCCCTCGAGGGCGGCGACGGCATTGGTTCCGGTCTCGGGTTCGGCAGCGTGGGCGTTGGCACCCGAAAGGTGGATCGTTCCCTGGAACCGGCCCTTGGCGGCCGTACAGACGTCGAGGTCGGTCGGTTCGCCGACGATTACGGCGTCGGCGTCTGCGATGGGCGACGCCTCGCCGGAGACGAGCGCGTACGCGCCCGTCGAGAGGATTTCCTCGTCGGGGGTGACCGCGAGCGTGACGCGGTCATCGGTCGGCTCGACCGCGAAAAAGGCCGACAACAGCGCCGCGAGCGGTCCCTTCGCGTCACAGGAGCCCCGTCCGCGGATCACCTCGCCGCCGTCGGTCTCGGGCGCATCCGGGTCGCGCTCGTAAGGGACGTGGGGCGAGACCGTGTCGATGTGGGTGTTCAACACGACGTGGCTGTCGGCGTCGGCCGCCGGCGGTCCGCGACTCGCCAGCACGTTTCCGGCGTCGTCGACGCGGGGGTCGACCCCGTGGGTCTCGAGCGTCTCACGGAGGAACGCTCGCATCGGGCCGACGTCCTCGTGGGAGGCGTGCTGGACCGCCGTCTCGAGGAACGCGATGGGGTCGAACTCGCCGTCGCCGTCGGGGCCGCTCGCGGTCGGCTCGTCCCCGCTCATCGATGGCTCCCGTTCACAGTTCGGTCGGCGATCGGACGGCTACCTCGCCGTCGAACTCGTGTTCGACGGGGCCGGCGAGCGTCGCGTTCCCCCGGTCGTTGAAGCTCACCTGCAGGTCCCCGCCCGGCGGTCGGACCTCGACCGGATCGGCGTCGGTCAGTCCGAGCCGCCGCGCGACGACCGCGATGGCGACCGCACCGGTGCCACAGGAGTCGGTCTCGTCCTCGACGCCGCGTTCGTAGGTCCGCTGGTCGAAGCCGCCCTCGCCGTCGGGGCTGGCGATCGTGACGTTCGTCCCGACGGGGAACGCGTCGGCATAGCGGACCCGCGGCGCGACGGTCTGGAGGTCGACGTCGTCGACGTCGTCGACGAAGCTCACGGCGTGGGGAACGCCGGTGTTGACCATCGTCACCTCGAGGCCTTCGATCTCCTCCTCGAAGACCGGTTCGTCGGCCCTGACGGGGACCTCCTCGGGATCGAACGTCGGGGTCCCCATCTCGATGATGATCCCGTCGTCGGTCCGGTCCGCGCGCAGGGTGCCGGCCTGCGTGTCGATCATGACGCTGTCGGCCCCGGTCCGATCCATGGCCCAGTCGGCCGCACAGCGCGCGCCGTTGCCACACATCGGCGCGGTCGCGCCGTCGGGCTGGACCAGCGTCATCACGACGCGGGGCGGGTTGAACCGCTCCTCGAGGGCGAGATAGAGGATCCCGTCGGCACCGACGCCGTCGTCGCGGTCGCACTCGCGTTCGGCGAGCGCACCCCGATTGGGGACGTACTCGTCAGCCTGGATGATTAGAAAGTCGTTGCCGGTGCCGTGGTACTTCTGGAATGGGACGCTCATCGTACTTGGTCGTTGTCGGTGTCGGTCGCTCGGTCGTGGTCGTTCTTTCGATCCGCCGGTGCAGTATCGCTCGCCTCGCGCTCTCGCAGTGACTCGCTCACGGGTCGTTCCGCCCCGCTCCTTCATCGAGGCGCTCACTTCGGTCGCGCCTCGCATCGCTCGAGGTATCCGAGACGCCCCGCGCCTCGCGTTCGGGGCGGGTCACGTCGGTGACCGTCTCGCGACGGCGGGCGAGTCGCGCCTGGCCGTCCGCGAGGACGATCGACGCGGGTCGAGGTCTGGTGTTGTACTGGTTCGCCATTTCGTAGCCGTAGGCCCCCGCATTGCCGATCGCGAGGATGTCCGCACGTTCGCTTGCCGGTAGTTCACGCTCGGCACAGAAAACGTCGCCGCTCTCGCAGATGGGGCCGGCGACGGTCTGCGGAACGATCTCGCGCCCGGCGCCGTCGGTCGCATCGCGATCGCTCGAGCCGTCGCCCGCCGTCTCGGCGGTCAGGTTTCGGATCGGGTGGTAGGCGTCGTACATCGCCGGCCGGAGCAGGGTCGTCATCCCGGCGTCGACGCCGGTAACGGTCGTCTCGCGGGCTTCCTTGACCGTGTTCACTTCGGTCAACAACACGCCCGCGTCCGCGACGAAGTAGCGGCCGGGCTCGATCGTCAGGTCGGCGTCGACGTCACCTAGCGCCTCGCGGGTCGCGTTGGCAACCGACTCGAGATCCAGCGGGGCCTCGTCCTCGCGGTAGGGCACCCCGAAGCCGCCGCCAACGTCGACGAACTCGAGGCCGCCGACGGCCTCGCGCGCCTCACGAGTCGCTTCGCTCCCCGTTCGGCTATCCGAGGCGCGTAGCGCCTCGCTCACGTCCCGCGCGAGATCACCCATCCGCGCGACGAACTCCCGGTGGGCCTCGAGTTGGTCGCTCGAGACGCCGGAGCCGACGTGGGCGTGGATCCCGACGACGTCGAAGCCGCGGTCGGCGGCGTCGGTCAGCACGTCGACGGCCCGCTCGGCGGGGATACCGAACTTCGCGGCCGCGCCGGTTTTGACCTTTTCGTGGTGACCCGCACCGATCCCCGGATTCACCCGCAGACAGAGCCGCCCATCGTAGCCGCGCTCCTCGAGGCGATCGATCGTGTCCGCGGAGCCGGCGGTGACGGTCAGCTCCGGCTCGTCGGCCCAGGCGTCGACGATCCAGTCGAGATCCCGCGCCGGCGGGTTGACCGCCGTGTAGTGGATCTCCGACCCGGCCGCGCCCGCCTCGAGCGCGCGCTGGACCTCGCCGGCGGAGGCACACTCGAGGCCCGCCCCCGCCTCGTGGAGCGTCGAGAGAACGTCCCCCAGCGCGTTGGCTTTCACCGCGTACAGGATCTCGGCGTCGGGAAAGGCGGTCTCGAGGCGGCGGTAGTTCTCCCGGACCCGCTCGAGATCGAGGACGTACAGCGGCGAGCCGTAGTCCTCGACGAGCGTGTGTAGTTCGGCCGCGTCCCAGTCGGAGAGGCGGCGGACGGGCACCGAAGCCGCGGCGTCAGTCATTGGTACCTCAAAGTGAGCGAGAGGATTCAAGCGTTTGGGTTCTCCGCTACTCCGATTCCCGTTCTTCTATCGCGATCCGATCGTCCGTCACGTCGTCGATCGATTTGTCCGACGAAACGATCGGATCTGCCTCCGCGTAGGCGACGTGGTACGCATCGAAGGCTGTGAGACCGTCTTCTTCCATATAGTCCGCCGCCTGAAACAGGACGTCCTCGTCTTCGGGGATAGTCGCGATTTCGAGCGCGGACGTGAGCGCTTCCATCCGATCGAACTCGAACCGGTCCGAGATCACGAGCAGTTCGAGCAGCGTCGCCCGCGAGGTGTAGATTTCTCCGTCGTTCTCGAGCGCGATCTCGGCTGCCCGATCC
Organism: Natrinema thermotolerans DSM 11552; assembly: GCA_000337115.1. Taxonomy (GTDB): domain Archaea; phylum Halobacteriota; class Halobacteria; order Halobacteriales; family Natrialbaceae; genus Natrinema; species Natrinema thermotolerans. The sequence goes on along the minus strand of AOIR01000055.1, from coordinate 191,792 downwards.
TGCAGCCAGTCGTCGTCTTTCACCAACGCGATGAAGAAGTCGGTATCGGCGTATATCATCTGACCCTAGTCACTCACGTCGTCTATCGCGTCCGTTCGAGCGTTCTCGCGTGCCTCGCGCTTGATCTCGTCGATCGATCTGCCGTCGAAGGCGTCACCGACGGCATCGCGGAGGCCCTCGATCGGGTCGTCGTTCAACGGGATCAGTTCGATCCGATCCTCGAGTTCGACGACGCGGTATCGGTCGCCGTGTCTCTCACGGATCTCGTGGGGGATGACGATGCGACCCCGATCGTCGGCTTCGGCTCGTTTGCTCATTACGATCCACTACTGGGGGAACGACCAAAAGTCCTCCCACGATCTCCTGTGGTTTCCCCGGACCGAGTGCGATCACGGGGATTCGTCCGAGGCCGTCGGGCACGGCTCGTCTATTCCCGAAGCGCGTCCTCGCGCTCGGTCGCCTCGAGCGTCTCCGTTTCCAGGTCGGTCGCCACGACGGCGGGCTTGTACGCACCGCCCTCGAAGAGGTCGTGGTCGCTGATCGAGGACTCGACGAACCGGGTAAAGGCGCGCCGATCCGCGGGCAGTTCGCCGTAGAGAACCTCCTCCTCGACGAGGTCGTAGACGGGGATACGCGGCGTCAACAGGGTGTTCTCGCCGACGACGCTGTTCTCACCGACGACGAAGCCGCTGGTGACGCGACAGCCCGCACCGAGCGAGACGTTGTCCTCGACGATGACCGGCGCGTTCTCGACCGGCTCGAGGACACCGCCGATGAGGGTGTTCGCGCCGAGTTTGACGTTATCGCCGATCTGGGCACAGGAGCCGACCGTGTCACAGGAGTCGACGAGCGTGCCGTCGCCGACGTACGCGCCGATGTTGACGAACGACGGGCTCATCATGATGCAGTCCGAGCCGATGTGGGCGCCCTGCCGGACGACGGTGCCGTCGGGCGTGTTGCGGCTCCCGCGGTCGCCGTACGCGCTCGCGTCGGCAAGCGGTAGCACGTCGTTGTACGTCGTGTCGCCGTGGTCGTACTGCTGGATCTCCCGAAGGCCGAAGTTCAGCAGGATCCCCTGCTTGACCCACTCGTTTGCCTCCCACTCGTCGCCCGACTTCTCGGCGGCCCGGACCTCGCCGGACTCGAGGGCGTCGAGGAAGGCCTCGAGGGTGGCGTATTCGTCCTCGCCGGCGGTGTCAGCGCTGACGTCGCCGTCCTGTTTGCGGTCCCACAGCTCGCCGATTTCGCGTTCGAGTGCGCTCATTCTCCGATCACGTCTGCGAAGTCGTACCACCCTGCCTTCTGTCCAGCGATCCAGACCGCCGCGTCGACCGCGCCCGCGGCGAAGACCCCGCGGTCCTCGGCGCGGTGGGTGAGCCGGACCTCCTCGTGGTTGTCCGCGAGGACGATTTCGTGTTCGCCCGTAACGTTGCCCGCACGAAGCGCGTGGACCCCAATTTCGGACTCCGATCGCGGGGCCTCGCCCTCGCGGCCGTGAACGCGTTCGCCGAAGTCACCGTTGGCCTCGATCTCCTCGAGCAGCCGGTTGGCGGTGCCGCTCGGGGCGTCGCGCTTGGCGTTGTGATGGGTCTCGACGAGTTCCACGTCGTAGCCCGGCAGGTTCCGGACTGCCTCGCCGACGACGTTGAGCAGGGCCTGCACGCCGCGGGCGAAGTTCGGCGCGTGCAGGACCGGGATCTCCTCGCTTGCGTCCTCGAGGGCTTCGTACTGATCGTCGTCGAAGCCGGTCGTCCCAGTGACGAACGCGACGCCGGCGTCGGCGCAGGCACGGGCGTAGTCGACGGCCGACTCCGGGCCGGTGAAGTCGATCACGGCGGCCGGCTCGCGGTCGGTGACCAGCGAGTCGAACTCGGCCGCGGGCTCGATGTCGACGCCCTCGATCGTCTCGCTGTCCGGATCGCGGTTGACTGCGAAAGCGACCTCGCAGTCCTCGCGTCCCGCCGCCGCGGCGATGACTTCCCGGCCCATTCGCCCGGTCGCGCCGGTGACGCCCAGCCGGACCGTCATCGATCACCCTCCGCCGGATCGGCGACGTCCGTCTCGTCGCGCTCGAGGTCGGCCAGCACTGCCTCGAGGTCCTCGCGATACTCGTCGGCCAGTCGGGACAGCGGCGAGCGCAGGCGGGCCGGCCCGTAGCCCCGGATCCCCATGGCCTCCTTGACCGGGATGGGGTTGGTCTCGACGAACAGTTCGCGAAACAGCGGGCCGAGTTCGTGGTGCAGTTCTCTGGCGCGTTCGTAATCGCCCTCCAGTGCCGCACCGACCATGGCACACGTGCGCTCGGGTTCGATGTTCGCGGCGACGCTGATCGTTCCAGTGCCGCCGACCGAGAGGGTCGGGAGGGTCATGCCGTCGTCGCCCGACAGCACCGCAAAGTCCTCCTCACGCGTGCGTTCGACGACCTCACTGATCTGGCCCAGATCACCGCTGGCGGCCTTGTAGCCCGCGATGTTCTCGTGGCTCGCCAGCTCGACGGCGGTGTCGGGTTCGATGTTCCGGCCCGTCCGCGAGGGGACGTTGTAGACGATCTGGGGCAGGTCGACGGCGTCCGCGATCGTCCGGTAATGCTCGATCAGTCCGCGCTGTTCGGGCTTGTTGTAGTACGGCGAGATGAGCAGGAGGCCGTCCGCGCCCGCGTCGGCCGCGCGCTCGGACAGTTCCAGCGCCTCGCGGGTGTTGTTCGAACCGGTACCCGCGATGACGGGTACGTCGTCGACGGCCTCGATGACGGCCTCGACGACCTGAACGTGTTCGTCGTGGGTCAGCGTCGCCGATTCACCGGTCGAGCCGACCGGGACGAGCCCGTCGACGCCCGCGGTCTCGAGTCGCTGGGCGTCGGTCCGAAGCGTTTCGAAGTCGATCCGTTCGTCGCTGTCGAAGGGCGTACACATCGCCGGAAAGACGCCCGAAAGGTCGATAGCAGTCATGTGATGGTGGTGGTGTCGTTGAGTCGTGTGTCGAACTCCGATCGGGAGGTCCTATCGGTTCCGATCGGTCGTTATAATCGATCACGCGCGGTCGAAGCGTGCCCGGGACGGGGGCGCTACGCCCGCCGCGAGCACTCGCAGGCGCGTTTACGTTTCGAAAAACGGGGGGCGACGCCGCTCACGGTGGGTTCGAGCCTCGAGCGAGCGACGTGACGCATACCCGGGAGACTGAACCGAACCGACTTAGCCGTTGTGTCTTCGACCGACCCGATCGCTGTGGGTGAGTCGGTCTGACACATGAATCCGCGTAACTTATCCCGAGTCGTTGTCTAGAGTCAGCCATGACGAATTTCGGATTGAAAGTGCGAATGGCGATCGTCGGCTCGATCCTGTTCGCGTTCTACATGCTCGTCGGCGCCTTCGGCCTGGCGATGTTCGGGGTCGGCGCGTGGCCGCTCGTCGGGCTCGGCCTGCTCGTCCTCCCGGCCATCCAGTACAAGATCGGGACCTGGTCGGCCACGAGACGCGCCGAGGAGATGCCCGAGGACGGCCAGTATCAGGAGGTCCATCGGATGACGGAGTCGCTCTGTCGCGACATGGGCATCGAAAAGCCCACGCTGATGGTCATGGATATGGGCGTCCCCAACGCCTTCGCGACCGGCCGGAAGGGCAAGAGCTACGTCGTCGTCTCGACCGAACTCATCCGCCTGCTCCAGCGGGACGAACTCGAGGGCGTTATCGCCCACGAACTCGCCCACATCAAGAACCGCGACGTCCTCGCGATGGTCTTCGGGAGTTCCATCGCGATGATGGTCGGCTGGGTCGCCTACATGGTCTACATGTTCGGCGGCGAACGCAACATCGGCAGCATCATCGTCGGCATGATCATCTCGAACATCGCCCAGATGCTCGTGATGGTGTTCGTCCTCGCGATTTCGCGGTACCGCGAGTACGTCGCCGACGACGACGCCCGCCAGTACATCGGCAGCGGCGACCCGCTCGCCCGCGCCCTCGAGAAGATCTCGAACGGTGCGCAGGGTCGCGAATCCCAACTCGACGACAGCATGAGCGCGCTGTGTATCTTCAACTCGGAGAAGGGCCTGCTGCAGACGCTGTTTGCCACCCACCCGCCGACGGAAAAGCGCATTCGGAAGCTTCGGAGGTAACCGCGACAGGTCCACTGGGGCCGTCTCGAACGCCGCGATTTTTTATAGCCGCCCGCGACATGCTAGTATATGACGGAAATTCACCCTGGGCAGCGCGTCGCCGTCCTCGTCGACGCCCAGAACCTCTATCACACTGCCCAGAGCATGCACAGCCGCAATATCGACTACTCCGCCCTGCTCGAGAAGGCGGTCCAGGACCGCCAGCTCACGCGCGCGATCGCGTACGTCATCCGCGCGGACTCGCCGGAGGAGGAGAGCTTCTTCGAGGCACTGATCGACATCGGCTTCGAGCCGAAGATCAAGGACATCAAGACCTTCGCCGACGGTTCGAAGAAGGCCGACTGGGACGTCGGGATGAGTCTGGACGCGGTGACGCTGGCCAACCACGTCGACACGATCGTCCTCTGTACGGGCGACGGCGACTTCTCGCGGCTGTGTTCGCACTTGCGCCACGAAGGGGTCCGCGTCGAGGTGATGGCGTTCCAGTCCTCGACGGCCGAAGAACTCATCGACGCCGCCGACTCCTTCCTCGATCTGGGCGAACGCCACGAGACGTTCCTGCTGTAAGCGCGCCGACCCGAACCACACCCGGTTCGGGCCGAGAATCAGTTCGGCTGGCGGGTCTGCCAGAGACCGATCACCAGCGCGTAGCCGGTGACAAGCAGCGTCGCACCGGTAACGAGATAGACGAGCGGACCGGTGGCGATCGCGGCCGGCCCGATCAGTGTCAGGGTCCCGATGACCAGCAGGGCGACCCCGAGACCGATTTGCGTGACGTCCATGTAGGGCCGATACTACTGAAGCGACGATAATAACGTTCTCCATCTCGTTTCGGTCGCGTCGGTGGCTGATCGAGGGGGTCGCCACGGCATGAAGCCGCTCCGGTGGCCGGATTCGGTGCCCACACGGGATCGATCCGAGCGAATACGCCGGAACCGCAGGTCGAAGGGCTTTCGACCCGCCGGCGCAAATTCGGCCCAATGAGCGAGTCAGCAGACGGGAGCGCGGGCCTGCCCCAGCTTCGGACCATCGCGGACTACCAGTTCGGTGCGGACGCCGGCACGGCGCTGTTCCCGCCGTCGGAATCGCTGACGGTCAAACGGACCTCCTCGGGCCGCCCCCAGCAGGTCCACGCCGACGCCGGCCGGATCGTCTCCTTCGGCACCGACGGCCGGTTCACGCTCGGCCTCGAGGGTGGTCGCCGGCTCGCGGCCGCGCTCGAGCCGCCGGCCTATCGAGTTGTCGTCGACGACGAGAGCGAGCCCTTCGTCCGCGAGGAGAAGAACGTCTTCGCGAAGTTCGTCCTCGAGGTCGGCGACGAGATCCGGCCGGGTGACGAGGTACTGGTGGTCCACGAACGCGGCGAGTTGCTCGCGGTCGGGACGGCCGAACTCGACGCCGACGCTATCCGTGACTTCGAGACGGGGATGGCAGTCAACGTGCGCGAGGGTGCGCCCGCAGAGACGTAGCGGGGTGATGGACCGGCAGCCGGTCCGCGAGGACCGCTAGAGCTGACACTCCCGACCGATCTCGCGCTCGTACCGTGTCTTGATCGCCTCGAAGAGTCGCTCGCCGACGGGCGTCCGGAGCCGCGGCGCGGCCGTCGCGAAGAACTCGTCGAGGTTTTCGTACTCGTCGAAGGCCTCGTTGCGCTCGGTCTCGTCGTAGCGCTCCCCGCGTTCGTATTTGAGCGCCTGCAAACAGTTGTCGATCAGATCCATGTCCTTGACGAACCGCGCCGTCTGAGTCTCGCGGGCCTCGTACGCCGCCCAGAGGGAGCGAAACTCGTCGCCGTCGAACGGCTCGAGTAGGTCCACGATCGCATCCCGCTCGCGGGCGACTTTCTCGTCGCCGTCGACTCGCTGGTTGTCGTCCTCGGCGCGCGTCGCAATATCGCCGATGCGGGCCTCGCCCAGATCGTGAAGCAGTGCCATCGATACCGCGCGGTCGCGGTCGACGCCGTCGGCCCGGTCGGCATAGTACAGACACAGCGTCGCCACGCCCCACGTGTGGGCTGCGACAGACTCCGGGGCATCGATCCCGCGGAGGACCCAGCCGGTCCGGCGCTCGTCTTTCAGTTCGAGAGCCTCGAGCAAGGCGTCGAGTTCGTCGGCCATTACGATTGCCCACTCGCCGATCGGGATTGAAAACGTCGATCGGCGACCCGGGAGTTTGAATGGACTATTAGGGACGGAGTGTGTGTATAGATCACGAATGCCGCAAAAACCAGATCTGAGCGGACAGACCGCGTTTATAACGGGTACCACGCGTGGAATCGGGAAGCAACTCGCACTCGCACTCGCCGAGCAGGGCTGTGACATCGTCTCGACGGGCAAGACCGTCGACGACTCGGACTCGGACCTCGAGGGGACGATCCACAAGACCGCCGAGGCCTGCGCCGAGAAAGGCGTCGAGACGCACGCGATCCAGTTGGACGTCCGCGACGAGGACGCCATCGAGGCGGCCGTCGAGGAGGCGATCGACGAGATGGGCGAGATCAACATCGTGATCAACAACGCCTCGGCCATCCAGATGGGCGCGGTCGAGGACCTGCCGGCAAACCGGTACGACCTCCTGAACGAGGTCAACGTGCGCGGCACCTACCTCGTCTCGCGGGCGTTCATCGACCACCTCAAAGGCGTCGAGGAAGACGCCTGGATCCTGACGAACGCGCCGCCGGTCGAACTCGACCGCGCCCCGGGCTCGGCCGCCTACTCCTGGTCGAAGATGGGGATGTCGTTCGTGACGCTGTCGATGGCTCAGGAACTGGCCGACGACGGGATCGGCTGCAACACCTTCTGGCCGGTGACTGCGATCGACACGCGCGCGACCCGGTACTTCGAGATGGGGACCGAAGACGACTGGCGGACGCCCGATATCGTCTCGGATACGGTCCTCGAGATCCTGGCCCGTGATCCCGCCGAGTTCACCGGGAACCGCGTCTACGACGAGGACTTCCTCCGGGAGGCCGGCGTCGAGGACTTCTCCGAGTACAACCTCACCGAGGGCGATCCCGAACCGACGTCGGCACAGCTGTTCGATCCGGGCTACTCGCGGCCGGACGGCGCCTGAGACGGACTGTTGTACGATCGGCGGCGCGACCGCGGGTCCTGCGGTCGCGCCGACACTGACGGCCGGGACTGTCCGCCCACCCTCGAGCGAACGACAAACTAAAAGGTCGCCCGTGGCCACGTGTCGAGTATGTTCGGAGGAGGCGGCGGCGGACTCAACCCGCGCAAGATGGAACAGATGATGGAACAGATGGGCATCGACGTCGAGGACATCGACGCCGAAGAGGTCATCATCCGCACCGACGAGTACGACCTCGTCTTCGACGACGCCGAGGTCACCAAGATGGACGCCCGCGGCCAGGAGACCTACCAGGTCATCGGCTCGCCCGAGGAGGTCGAGGCCGGCTCGGCCGGCGGCAGTGCCGACACCGGGGGCGACGCCGGCTCGTCGATCCCTGACGAGGACGTCGAACTCGTCGCGACCCGTGCCGGCGTCAGCGAAGACGAGGCCCGGGAGGCCCTCGAGGACGCCGACGGCGACCTCGCCGCAGCAGTCGAATCCCTCGAGTGACTCGCGTGAGCGAGGACGAGAGCGCGGACGACGCCGAGCGCGGAACGAATCGCGTTCCGGTCCTACTCGTCCGCGGCGACCGCGAGTACCTCGTCGAACCCGGCGGCGAACAGGGGACCGACCTCGGCGTTCTCGAGGTCCCCGAGGACGTGCAGTCGGGCGACACCATCGAGACGCATCTGGGCGACGAGTTCCAGGTGCGCCGGCTGCGCGGCCCGGATCTCTTCCATCACTTCGAGCGGACGGGCGCGCCGATGGTACCCCGCGATATCGGGCTCGTCATCGGCGAGACCGGCATCGCCGGCGGCGACCGGGTCCTCGACGCCGGCACCGGAACCGGCGTCCTCGCGGCCCTGCTGGCCCGGGCCGGGGCCGAGGTCGTGACCTACGAACAGGACGCCGAGTTCGCCGACGTGGCTCGCGAGAACATGGCACTCGGCGGCGTGGCCGACGCCGTCGACGTCCGGACCGGCGACGTGACCGAGGAGATCGACGGCCTCGAGCCGTCGTCGTTCGACGTCATGACCCTCGATACGGCCGACGCGCCCACGATGGTCGAACACGCGCCCGACCTCTTGGTCGACGGCGGCTTCGTTGCGGTCTACAGCCCCTTCATCGAGTCGACCCGCGAGGTCGCACGGACGGCCGGCGAAGTCGGCCTCGCGAACGTCACCACTCGAGAGACGATCCAGCGCGAGATGCAGTTCGACGAGCGGGGCTCGCGGCCGACGACCGCGCCCGTCGGTCACACCGGCTATCTGACGATCGCGCGCAACGAGTAGTGCGGTTTCTCCTTACTCAAATTCCGTATTCAGCTCGAGAGAGCAATGGCCGAGAGCGGGCTCCGAGCAACGCGAGGAGCCCGCGATTCGGGGGAGGGCAGGCAGTCACCCGACACCGACCGCGAGCGAGCCCGTAGGGCGAGCGAGCGGGCCGACGACTGACCCAGAAGCCGCGTTCCGCGCGGCTGACGGGGAAGGAGGAGTGCTTTTAATCGAAATTTTGCCGAGGGACATCGCGAGCGAAGCGCCGAGCGCTTCGCTCGCGATAGACCGCAGAGCAAAATTTCGTTAGTTGTCGTCCTCGCGCCACTTGTGTTCGCACTCGGTGCAGATGAAGAAGCGCGTCTCGGACTCGTCGGCCGAGCGGATCTGTTGCATGTACCAGTGGGCCCGGTCGTTGCCGCATTCGGGACAGATGGCGTCGGTCTCGGGCAGCGAGGTCTCGCCGGAGGACTCGATGATTTCGCCGACCTCCTGATCGTCGGTGACGATGTACTGGTCGGCGTCGCCTTTCGGCTCCGTGTACCCACAGCTGCCACACTCCCAGAGGCCGTCGTCGGCCTTCATCATCGAACCGCATTCGTCGCAGAATTCCATACGCTTCGGTTGTCGCTCACCCCGGTTAAGTGTGTAGAAAAGAAGTCGCCCCGCGAGAGGGAGGTGACGGCGTCGATAGCGAGGCGGAAAGCGACGAGGCCGGCGGTCTGGCGGTCTCCGGGTTCGACGCCGCCTTTTACGTCGCGACGATCACCGCGACGATCAGCTACGTCATGGTGACGGTGCTGGTCTCGGACCCCGAGTCGACGGCCGCCAACGCCGGCGCGGACCTCTCGATCCCGATCCTCGATCGGACCGGCTCGAACCTGCTCGATCCGATCTTCACCCTCGGGGTCGCGTCGTTTTTCATGGCGACCGCCATCGCGCTGTTCGCGACCATCCAGCCCCAGGTCAACGCCCGCCTCGAGCAGGGGGCGACCTGGTTCGGCCTGCAGTTCGCGGGGTTTATCATCGCACAGGTCGCGCTCCAGACGCCGATCGGGCGGGCCTGCGATCGGTACGGCCGGCGGCCGTTCATCGTGACCGGGATGGCACTGCTGATCCCGACGACGCTCGTCCAGGGCTTCCTCCTCTCCTCGTCGCTGATGTTCCTGGCTCGCCTGTTTCAGGGAATCGCCGCCGCGATGGTCTTTGCCCCGTCGCTGGCGCTGGCCGGCGACCTCGCCGGCGAGGGTGAGTCGGGCTCGAAGCTGTCGGTGCTGACGATGGCTTTCGGCTACGGGATCGCGGTCGGGCCGCTCTCCTCGGGCGCGCTGGTGCGGTTCGGCTTCGAGACCCCGTTCGTCTTCGGGACCGCGCTCGCCGCCCTCGGGACGATCCTCGTCTACACGCAGGTCGAGGAGACCCTCGAGACGACGGTTCCGGTTCCGGTCATCGGTGACGATTGACGATACCCCTTTGTGACGCGGTCGCGTCGAATCCGGTATGCGGGTCGGTATCACGAACGATGGCGGAACTCGAACCGGGGTAGCGACATGACGACGGACACCGACGATTCGATTCGCTCGTTCGAGGTGTCTGTCGATCCGGACGAGATCGACGACCTCCGGACGCGTCTCGAGCGGACGCGCTGGCCGGACCAGCTTCCCGAGACGGGCTGGGCGGACGGGACCGACCGCGAGTTTCTCCGGGACCTCTGTGCGTACTGGCGCGCGGAGTTCGACTGGGCGGCATTCGAGGACCGGTGCAACGAGTTCGACCAGTACGTGACGACGATCGACGGCCAGCGGCTGCATTTCTATCACGTCCGCTCGCCCGAGCCGGACGCGACGCCGCTCGTTTTGAGCCACGGCTGGCCGGGCTCCGTCACCGAGTTCCTCGACGTTTTCGGGCCGCTGACGGATCCGGCCGCCCACGGCGGCGATCCGGCCGACGCCTTTCACGTCGTCGCGCCCTCGCTGCCGGGCTTTGGCTTCTCCGGCCCGACAGCGGAGCAAGGATACGACGTGCCCCGCATCGCCGACGCCGTCGCCGACCTGATGGCCCGGCTCGGCTACGACCGCTACGTCGCACAGGGCGGGGACTGGGGCGCGCTGGTCGCCGCGCTACTGGGTGCGAACTACCCCGATCGCGTGGACGCGATCCACACGAACATGCTCTTTCTACACCCCTCGTCGCTCGACGCTGAGGACCCGACCGACCTGCTCGACGAACGAGGGATGGCCGACTACCGGGAGACCGCGGCGTTCAGCGAGACCGAAACCGCCTACCACGAGATTCAGGCGACCAAACCACAGAGTCTGGCCTACGGACTCACCGACTCGCCGGCCGGGCTGGCGGGCTGGATCGTCGAGAAGTTCCGCGCCTGGAGCGACTGCGACGGCGACCTCGAGTCGTGGATCGACCGCGACCGGCTGCTCGACAACCTCAGCGTCTACTGGCTGACCGGCACGATCGGCTCTTCGATGCGACTCTACGCCGAGACGGACGTGGGCGCGGCGACGCCGGAGTCGGTCGACGTGCCGACGGGCCACGCGCGCTATCCGGCCGAAGTGTACAAGACGCCCCGCGGCTGGGCCGAGGCGGTCTACGACGTCGAGTACTGGTCCGAACAGCCCGAGGGCGGCCACTTCGCCGCGATGGAGGTGCCGGAACTGTTCGTCGAGGACCTGCGATCGTTCGCCGGCGAGTTCGGCTGAGGACGGGGCGGAGTCGCTCGAGCCGCGGCGGGACGCAACGCAAAAGTACCGGATCCCCATACGGTTCGACGATGACGCTCTCGGAGGAGGCCCAGGACCGGTTGGCGGACGTGGTGGAGCTACAGCCGACGAAGAACGGCGAACTGCAGGAGCGGTGGGGGATGGAGAGCGGCAGCGAGGTCCACCAGTACCTCGAGAACGAACTCGGCGATTACTACTTCCGGGACGACAACAGTCTGATCCGAGCGACCGCCGAAGCCGCCGAGCTGGTCGACGTCGAGCCGGGGATCGAGAGCGACCCGGACGACGAGGGGGTCCCCTCGAAGGTCCGCGTCCCGGAACTACAGGCGCGGATCGTGGCGGTGCTTTCCGGCCCGGACGAGGAGTCCGAGAGCGTCGTCTCGGTACTGCACAAACTCCGGGACGAGTACGACGTCGACGCCGAGGCCGAGGACGTCCGGTCGGGCCTCCAGAGTCTCCGGCGCAAGGGCGTCGTCGAAGTCGAGTACCGCACCGTCCCCACGTTCCGGCTGGCCGTCGAGCGTGCGGACCTCGAGGTCGCCGTCTCCGACTGAACCACCGTTTCGAACGGTCGACGACTACAGCTCCGGTCGCCGTCGTCGCCGGCGCTCCGCGAGGATTCGCTGGACCCGTTTTCCGGGCCCGCCCTCGATCGGCCAGCCGCGGGTGCGCCAGACGGGCGGTTCGGGCTCGAACTCGCTGCAGGAGCCGGCGCATTCGGCGGCCGTCTGGCACCGCCCTTTGGCGGCGCAGTACGGCAGCGCCTGTGAGCCGTCGGGGTCCCGTAGCTCGAAGTGGCGGCAGTCGGGCCGCATCGTGTCGACGAACGAGCGCCAGCCGCGCTCGTAGGCGCGCTCGGCGATGGCGAGGCGCTTGTCGACCTTCCAGTCGGTGTCGGCGTACTCGAATCGGGCCGCCGAGCCGTCCCGCTCACCGCCGTCCGGCTGCTCGAGGATGCGGGTCCCCGGTTCCGTCACCGGGAGCGAGCGAGGATACCACGCGACCTCGGCGGTCAGGTCGTCGGGCTCGAGCGCGAGGACCCCGGCTTCGACCGGCAGGTCCTCGAAGAGGACGGGTTCGACGGGTTCGTCCGTTCGACGGGTCGCGACCCAGGCCTCGTCGGCCAGCCCGACGGCCACGTCGTACTCGAGTTGTGATCCGAGCGCGCGGGCGGCGCTGGCGTCCAAGTCAGGTTTGTTCTCGATCGCGACGAGCCGCTCGAGCCAGTCGGGGTAGGCCCACTGTCGACGGATCTCGATCCGGTTGCCCGACTTGCGGGTCTCGAGGATCCCGCGGTCGGCGGCCTCGTGGATCGACTCGCGGACGTATCGCCACGGATAGCCCGGGTCGGGAAGCGCGTCGCGGTAGTAGCACCACTCGTCGGGGGCGTTTCGGACGACGTGCAGGAGGTCGCTATCGAGCCGATCAGGGCCGAACCGGGCGCGGCGGCGCAGCCCCTCGGGGTCGCACTCGAGGACGATCGTATCCCAGCGGCGGCGGGTCGTCCCGAGCTGGCGGGCGACGAGGACGGCGGTGTCAGCACCGTCGGTTTCGCCGGGCGGCCACTCGCGTTCGGCCCACCGGCAGGTCCGGAGTTCGAACCCGAACTCGGCGGTGTATGCGTCCACGCTCCCCGTTGAATTCGGAGGTGCAAAAACGCTGCCCGATCGGCCGACGATCGGGTCGAGCGAACGATATGGGCGGTGCTATCGACCGTATTTCGAGGTCGGTCGCGATGCCCGCGTCGCACGACACGAGAGAAGTGATTTCTCACCGGCCGCGACCGGCTACTCCTCGTCGTCTTCTGCCTCGCGTTCGTCGAGGAACTCGTGGGCGTCCTCGAGGATCTCTCTGGGGCCGTCCTGCGTGACGGTGTTTACCGCCTGTTCGTAGTCGCGCCACTGGAGGTCGCGATGTTCGTTCGATAGTTCCGCGCTGGCTTCGAACGACTTCGCGATGAAGAGATGAACGGTCTTGTGGATCGTCTTGCCGTTCGCCTCGAAGACGTAGTCGTAGTCCTTGCGAAAGCCGTCGAGTAGTCGGAACTGTTCGATACCTGCCTCTTCCGTTACTTCGCGGATAGCCGTCTGCTGAAGTTCTTCGTCTCCTTCGACACCGCCCTTGGGAAACTCCCAATCGCCCGGGCGGCTCTTGAGTAGAAGATACTCGCGCCGGCCCCGCGTGTCGCGGAAGAGGATCGCGCCTGCGCTCGTAGCTTCGACTGCCATTAGGTGGGCTAACAGGTGCGACGTTAAGAGAATATCGGACTGTTCGTCCTACGGACACGGATCCGACCGGATTGTCACGCACGAGACGGGCGATCGTCTGCAGTCGTTCACTGTCGTGCCGGCGACGCGTCTCAGCAGGTTTTTACGCGCCCGTCGCAGACGTATGCGACAGCACCAGCCATGACCTTCGTCACCCGTCTCACCCTCCAGAGCGGCGATCGCGCCGCGCTCGATGGCATCGTCGAGGACATCAAAACCACCGCCGAACGGAAGGGGGCGGCACTGAAAGGTCCCCACTCCCACCCGCCGGAAAAGCTGTCGGTCCCCCAGCGTTGCCGGCTCCACGCCGACGACGACCGTCACTTCGACTCCTGGGAGTACACCGTCTTCACCCGCGAACTCGAGATCCACGGCCACGACGACCTCGCGCGCAACATCGCCTCACAGAACTTCCCCGACTCGGTCCACATCGAGGCCGAGGTCGAGCAGATCCACGGGGCCGGCCGCAGCAACTGACTGGCCTCGGTCGCACTTCTGCGATCGTCGGACACCGAAACCGTCAGGAGGGCTTTTGGTCGTTCACGACGAGATGATCGTATGACCGCAGACGACCTCGTTACGCTGCGTCGAGACCTGCACCGAAAACCCGAACCAGCCTGGCGGGAGTTTTACACGACTGCACGGATCGTCGACGAACTCGAGTCCCGACTGGGCGACGACCTCGCCGAACTCCACGTCGGCCCCGAGGCGATCGCCGGCGACCACCGGCTGGCGGTCCCCGAGGAAACCGAATTCACCCACTGGTACGAACAGGCGCGGGACGCCGGCGTCGACGACGCTACTCTCGAGCGACTGGACGGCGGGTATACGGGTGCAGTGGCCGTCCTCGAGCGCGGCGAAGGACCGACCGTCGGCCTTCGGGTCGACATCGACGGCCTACCCCAAACCGAGTCCGACGACCCAGGCCACCGGCCCGTCGCCGAGGGCTTTCGCTCCGACCACGAGGGCGCGATGCACGCCTGCGGCCACGACGCCCACGCGACGATCGGGATCGGCGTACTCGAGCGGATCGCCGAGAGCGATTTCACGGGAACCTTCAAGGTCTTCTTCCAGCCCGCCGAGGAGGTCGTCGGCGGTGGGAAGGCGATGGCCGAGAGCGACCACCTACAGGACGTCGACTCTCTGCTCGCGGTCCACATCGGCCTCGACCACCCGACCGGCGAGATCGTCGCCGGTATCGACGGCTTCCTGGCGGTCTCGCACCTCGAGGCCGAGTTCACCGGCGCGTCGTCCCACGCGGGGGGACACCCCGAGCAGGGCCGCAACGCCGTCCAGGCGATGGCGACGGCCGTCCAGAACCTCTACGGGATTCCACGGCACAACGACGGCGCGACGCGGGTCAACGCGGGCGTCGTCGAGGGCGGGAGCGCGGCCAACGTCATCCCGGCCGAGGCCCGGATCGTCGCCGAGGTACGAGGTGAGACGACCGACCTGATGGAGTACATGAAAGGGCGGACCCGGCAGGTCCTCCGGAGCGCCGCCGCGATGCACGACTGCGAGGTCGAACTCGAGATCGGTGCGGAGGCCCCCAGTGCGACCAGCGACGAGGAACTGGTCTCGATCGTCGCCGACGTCGCCGGCGAGACGCCCGGCGTCGAGCGCGTCCTCGAGCGCGACGAACTGGGCGGCAGCGAGGACGCGACCTATCTGATGCAGGCGGTACAGGAAAACGGGGGCAGTGCCTGCTACGTCGGCGTCGGCACCGACCACCCCGGCGGCCACCACACCGCAACGTTCGACGTCGACGAGGCAAGTATCCAACACGGCATCGACACGCTCGCGGGCACGATCGAGCGACTCGGCCACGACCAGTAACCGACCGAGAACGGACCCCGAATGTTCTTGGGTATCCTACCAGTACGGATCAGTGACGGTGCAGTCCGCTGATCCAGTCCCCGATTCGCGATCGACGACCCGAACGGCCGCGCTCGAGGTGGCCGGTCGGTGATCCGTCCGACGCCCCTCCACCTCGGACTCTGGGTGCGGATGGCGGTCGCCGGACTTCTCGTCGGAGCCGCACAGCTCGTGGTCCTCGCACTCGAGTTCGTCGTCGGCGGGTTCGTCGCACTGTTTCTCCTCGTGGCGCTCGAGGATTTTCTCGCTTTTTTCTTCCTCGTCTCGCTACTGTTCGCTGGTGCGTTCATTTGTTGGCTCGGCATCGCGATCGTGATCCGACGCTACTATCCCGAACAGACCCTCTCGGATCGCATCGCTCACGACGGGACCGCCAACGCAGTCGAAGCCGTCGGTGAGACGCTGCTGTCCGCGGAGGCGATCGCGAACTGGCCGAAAATCCTCGGCCTGCTCGGCGGTGTGGCCCTCGGGACGTTCGTCGGATTCGCGTTCACGGAGGCGGTCGCGTGGCGCTCGATCGTCGATCCGTTGTCCGCCGCCGCTGCGGTCGGCGTCCTCGTCGTCCTCGCACACGTGGCGTGGATCGCCTACTCCGAACGAACCGATGACGCCGCTGCGCTCCGCGATATCGAAGGCGTCGTCCGCGTCATCGATCGGCCCGACGAGGACCTCGAGGAACGCCGAACTGCCGTCCAACGCCGTGTCGACCGGCTCGCCAAGCAGGTCGATCTCCCCGCACCGACGGTCCGTCTTGGCGTTTCGTCGACGCCGACGGCAGCGACCGTCGGCTATCGGGCCGGATCGTCCACGATCGTCGTCTCCAAGGGCCTGCTCGAGGCCGTCGATGACCGCGAACTCGACGCCGTCCTCGCACACGAACTCGCCCACGCGAAAAACAGGGACGCGGCGGTGCTGACCGCGTTATCGGTGCCCGCAGCTTCCGCGGCCGCGCTCATCGAGCGCTACGATTTCCACCCGTTTGTGGCCGTCCCGTGTGGTATGGTCATCCTCCTCGTCCGGTGGTCCGTCGCCGTCGTCACCCGCTATCGGGAGTACGTCGCCGACCGCGGCGCCGTCGCGATCACCGGCGACCCCGCGGCGCTGGCAAGCGCCCTCGAGAAACTCGATTCCGCCCTCGAGGAACGGCCCTCGAACGATCTCCGCAAACACCGCTCGACGGCTGCGTTCTCGATCGTCCCGCCGCCGTGGGAGGAACACCGCTTTTTCGACCGTACGCGGCGGTTCCTCCACCGGCGGCTGTTCGGCACGCACCCGTCGACGGAGCGCCGGATCGAACGGCTTCGGTCCCAGCGCTGACCCGTATCGTCGATCAGGCGTCCATGACGACCTCGAGGTCGAACGCCTCGTCGGCGGGAGCCGAGCCGGGCTCGAGGTAGCCGACGGCGAAGGCGCTGTAAACGTTGCCGCCCTCCGGAGCGACGTCGAAGGTCGCGACCACGTCGCCGTCGTTGGTCTCCGTCGCCGGGCGGACCTCGAGGGTGTAGTCGCCGCCCGGCACTTCGGTCGCGGCCGCGTCGCCGAAGGCAGCGTCCTCGAACAGCACGGTCTCGCCGTCGCCGACGGTGACGTCGACTGCAGGGGCGTCCGGCGACGCGTGGACCAGCCGCACCCGCGCGTCGTCGCCGGGATCGCTGACGTCGTCTTCCAGAACTGCCGGCTCGAAGGGCTGGTTCTCGTCGGCGAGTTCGCCCAGGGCCGCGATCGTGAACGACCCCTCGGCAATCTCGAGTTCCTGATCGAAGACGACGGTGTCGGCGTCGCCGGCGGCCGTGATCATCACCTCGTAGGTGTCGGGTTCGAGGTCGAGGTAGTCGCTGACGGCCCGGTAGGGCACGTCCTCGAGGACGGCGTCGCCGTCGACGGAGACGTCGACGTTGGGGGCGTCGGGCGAGAGGTGTGCGACCCGGACGTTCGAGCCGGACGACTCCATGTCGTCCGACCCGGAGTCGTCGTCCATCCCGTCGTCTTCCATCCCGTCGTCTTCCATCCCGTTGCCCGAATCGTCGTCGCTCATCTCCTCGTCGTCCCCGTCGTCGCCGCCCATACAGCCGGCCAGCGCGATGCCGCTCGCGGTTCCGATCAGTGTCAGTGCGCGTCGCCGTGTGTGGTTCCGTGCCATCATAACCCGTTATTTGACGGATAGGAAAGCCAAGACATCCTAACAGCGTAGGGGAATATTCACGGGAAACGATACTATGGGAAGCGAATCGGTATCCGACGGCCGAACGTTCCAGTTACTCGAGAGTCAGTCGAACGGAACAAGCCGAACGATCACTGGCCGGGAGTGCGTCTCGAGCATCGGCGAGAGACGCACGACTCGGGGGAGGGCAGGCCGCCGCCCGACACCGACCGCGAGCGAGGCCGGAGGCCGAGCGAGCGGGCCGACGACTGATGTGAGTGACTGAAAGGAACGAACGGAAGGAGGAGTGCTTTTCATCGAAGCTAAGCGGGAGCGAAGCCCCCGCGAGGTCCGAGAGAGCGCTTCGCGCTCTCTCGAGATTTTGCCGCGGGCGCGGCTTCGCCGCGCCCGCAGAGCAAAAGTTCGGTGGCTAGTATTTCGGGTCGGCCCCGGTCGTCTCGTAGACCTTTTCCATCAGTTCGTCACGGCGGTCCTGCCAGCCCGCCAGCCCCTCGGGACTGGTCGGGTAGTTCTCGTAGTGCGAGAGGAGTTCGTCGGCCCGGCGCTTGGTCTTGTAGAGGTTCCAGATCGTGCCCCAGTGGCCGCGGCTCTTGACCAGCGCCTCGAGTTTGAGTTTGAGCCCGATGTCGGTACTGCCCGAGTACAGCGCCTCGGCGAGTTTGTCGCCGGGCATGGCGGCGAGTAGACTCATCAGGTCGTCGACGTCGACGGCCGTCGAGAGGATGTTGTAGACGTCCAGCGCGGCGTAGCGCGCGCCGAAGTGGTCCATCACTTTTTGATTGTACTCCCAGAGGACGTCCTCGCCGAACTCGTCCGTCTCGAGGGCCTCGATGGCCCGCTCGGCGGCGTACTTGCCGCCGTAGGCGGCCCCGGCGATGCCGCCGCCGGTGGTGGGGTTGACGTGGCCGGCGGCGTCGCCGATGGCCATGTAGCCCGGATGCACGGCCGAATCGTAGGGTCGCCGGGTCGGCAGCGCCGCGCCGAGTTTGTCCTCGACCTCGGCACCCTCGAATTCGGGGCGGTTCTCGAGGTCGCGTTTGAGGTCGTCGACCAGTTGCATCGGCTCCTCGGTCATCTGGAAGCCCAAGCCGGCGTTGATCTCGGTGTCGGTCCGCGGGAAATACCAGAGATAGCCCGCCGCGCGCTCGGTCGGCTTGAAGACCAGCGCGTCGTCCCACTCGACGGGCTCCTCGACTTCGACGATCTCGCGGTAGGCCGAACAGAAGTGGCTGTAGTCGACGTTGGTGTCGAACGTGGAGTCGGAGAAGTCGACGTGGTCTTGCAGCACCGACAGCGAGCCGGCGGCGTCGATGACGATGTCGGCCTCGTAGGTGACCGGGTCGCCCTTGCGGATCGCCTCGACGCCCGTGACGCGGCCGTCGTCGTTCTGGCGGACGTTCTGGACGACCGTATCGTAGCGAAACTCGACCCCCCTGTCCTCGGCCCCGTCGATGATCCGGCGGCCGTACTCCCAGCGGTCGATGACGGCGAGTTCGCCCGGTACCGGGATCTCGAGGACGGTATCCTCCTGTGGAATCTCGAACCGGCCGTGGTCGACGTCGGTGTTGGTAAAGGCCGGCTCGAGTTTGGACTTCGGGATGGCTTCGGGGAAGGCATCGGCACCCTTCAGGGCGTCGCCACAGGCGATGTGGCCCGCCTCTTCCTCGTCCTTTCGCTCGAGGACGACCACGTCGTACCCCGCCCGTGCGATAGTCGCTGCCGCGTAGCACCCTGACGTTCCGGCCCCGACGACGACCGCGTCCGGCGACTGAGTCTTCGGCGTCGTGGCGGCCGACTGCTCCTGCGTACTCATATCAACTGTGTGGAGGCCGTGGTAAGAAAACGTTTTATGGTCGGTCCGCGGTGGTGCCGCGTTGACCGCGGCAGTACCCGGTTCGGAGCAAGCGCGACGTTGTGGTGTGGCTGTCTTTTCACTTACAGCCGTGGCCCACGGGTTCACCAATCCAGCACAAGTCTACTTCGTAATATTTTCTAGATTAAATTTATATGCGACAACATTCACTGTTCGAATGCAATGCCTGGAAACGACGACGGACGGTCTCGACGAAACGTGCTGAAAACGTCCGCCGCGACGGTCGCTGCGGGTGTCGGTACGGTCGCCGCGGTCGGCACGGCCAGTGCGTCCGATTGGGGGATCGACGTGGGTGATCAAGTTCAGGCCTGGGGGGACTTCGGGTACGCTCCCGGCTGGGAGAACAGCGATAGAAGCGGTGACTGGACGGAGATCAACCACTCTTGGGCGGGATACGTTCGGGCGATCGCCGACGACGACGGCACGGAGGTTTACAAGGTCGACTGGCACAAGCTAGACGACGACTGGTGGATCGCGGAAGATTTCGTTCGGGAAATCTAGCCGCCTCCCGCGGTTGGACGGAGCCAGCCGCAGCCGGCGTCCGCTGGCACATAAAACGTTTTAGGGAGGTCAGTCGTACCGAGAGGTATGACTGAGTACACCATCGAGTTCGTCGGAACGGGTGAGACCATCACCTGTACCGACAAAGAGACCATCCTGAGCCGGTGCCTCGAGGAGGGCATCGCCCAGGAATACTCCTGCCGGGTTGGGATGTGTCTGGCGTGTTCGGCCGAGATCGTCGAGGGCGAGGTCACCCAGCCCGCTGCCCGCGGACTCACCGAGGAAGAGGCCGAGAACTACGCGCTGACCTGTATGGCCCGGCCGCAGTCGGACCTGAAACTCGACCGCGGGAAGTATCCGCCGAGCATCGAGGGCGACCTCGAGGCCGTCTCGAGCGACGGCGCGGTCGCCGACGACTGACCGGTTAGTCCGCGACGGCGCAGTTGTTCGGTCCCAACTCGAGTTCGAACGCCGTTTCGTCGTCGATCGCCTCGTGCCCGAGGTTCGCCGCCACGATGCGCTCGTGGTTGGACGGCCGCGGCGGGAGGTCGCTCGTCGCGTGGGCCAGGAACTCCCGATCGTTCATCGAGAGCGCCTCGAGGCGATCGCGGAGGTCGCCGAGCCGGGCGGCGTAGGTCCCATCCGCGCTCGACTCGGCGGCGTCGCCGTAGTGGCCCGGCGCGATCGTCGTGTCGTCGGGGAACGCGAGGACGCGGTTTTGAAGCGTCTCGTACAACGCCTCGGCAGCGGCGGCTGCGCCCTCGTCGCCGCGTTCGAGGTCCGGTCGGCCAACCCCTTCGAGGAAGAGCGTATCGCCGGTAAACAGGGGCCCGCCGCCGTCACCCTCGAGCCGGACGGAGACGGACTCGCTCGTGTGTCCGGGCGTGGCCGCGACGGTCAGTGTCGCGTCGCCGACCCGCAGTTCCTCCCCATCAGTGACGGTCACGGCCTCGAACGCCAGCCCGCGGTCGGTCGCGCCCGCGGGAACGACGGCCGTCGCATCGGTTCGGTCCGCGAGCGTCCGGACGCCGCTGACGTGGTCGGCGTGGACGTGCGTGTCGATGGCGTACTCGAGGGTCGCGCCCCGGTCGTCGGCGTCGGCGGTGTACCGGTCGGCAAAGGCCCGAAGCGGGTCGATCACCGCGGCTTCGCCGTCGCTGTAGATCGCGTAGGCGAGACAGCCGCTCGAGGGGCGGTCGTACTGGACGACCGTCGCGGGCGCGTCGACCGGCAGTTCGCGAGCGACGTACAGGTCGGCCCAAGCGTCCATCCCGCCGGCGAGGTTGGCGGCGTCGATCCCCGCGTCCCGGAGGAGGGAAACGGCGTGGGCGCTCGCTTCGCCGTGTCCACAGACCGCCAGGATCGGCTCCTTGAGGTCGGCCGCGAGGTCGGTCACCCCGCCGGTCGCCTGTGCCTGGATGAACTTCATGTGCGGGATCTGGACGGCCTCGACCCCCTCGCCCGCGAGGTGCCAGCGTTCGAACTCGTCGCGGTCACGGACGTCGAGGACGGTCAGTTCCGACCCGGTTCGTAGCCGCTCGGCCAGCGCCGCGGGAGCGATCGAAGGGGTATCGGTCGGTCCGTCGGCGTCGCTCCGGTCGGTCATGGGTTCGGATACGTCCCCGTCGCTGGTAAACCCGCCGGCGGACACCGCTGGCTAACGTTCAACACCCTGGCTGGTGTCGGGCCGGTATGGACGCCGACGAATTCGAGGCCGCGGTCGCGGAGTCGATGGCAACCGAACTCGAGCGGCTCGGCTCGTCGAAGCGCCTCGTTGCGCTGACCGACGCGGACCTGACCGAAGAACGGGTCCTCCGGTCCGCCGCCGACAGCGAGCGCGTCGCCGCAGAGACCCTCGCCGAGTGGACTGACGACGAGGACCACGACGGGGCGCGCGAGGCCTTCGCCGACTTCCGCGAGCAGGAGCGAGACCACTGCGACCGCATTACGGACTTGCTCGAGGACGAGTACGAAGGCGACGCCGAGAGCGTCGACCCGATGCACGCCGAACTTCGCTCGCTCGAGTCGACGGCGGCCCGGCTGGGCGGGCTCGTCGGGCGAGCGCTGGTCGGGGATCGGACCCACCTGCAGGTGGTGAGTTTCTTCGTCAACGAGGGCGACGAGTCGCGAGCCGATCTGTTCCGGGAACTGCGCAGCGAGACGGTCGCGCAGGGCGAGCGGGTAGCCGCGTTGCTCACCGAGGCCTGTACGGACGACGCCGACTGGAACGAGGCTCGAGACGCGGCCGAGGCGGTGATCGGGGCCGCGTACGATGCATACGCGGGTTCGCTGGACGAGTTGGGGATCGACCCGAAACCGATCTGTTGAGCCGGCCGGAACCGACCGGTCCGGAGCCGGGGCTATCGGCGGACTCGAGACACGAACAGAAACCGAAAGTGGGACTCGAATCGGCGACGCAACGGCGACGGGCCGATCACTCGACGAAGTCGATGTCGTCACCCTGGGCGGGCTCGGGCTGGACGGGCTCCTCGCCGTCCGGTCGGCCGTAGATCTGGGGCGACTGGACGCCCGTGACGACGATCATGGTGCGCATGCTGCCCTCGAGGCTCTCGTCGATCGAGGTCCCCCAGATGATGCGTGCGTCGGGGTCGATCCGGTCGTAGATCTCCTCGACGACGCCTTCTGCCTCCTCGATGGCCATGTCGTTGCCGCCGGTGACGTTGACCAGCGCGGAACTCGCGCCGGAGATGTCGACGTCGAGCAGTGGCGAGCGCAAGGCGGTCTTGACCGAGTCCTCGGCCTTGGCCTCGGAGTCGGCCTCGCCGAGGCCGATCATGGCGACGCCGCCCCGTTCCATGACGGTGCGAACGTCGGCGAAGTCCAAGTTGACGAGGCCGGGTTTCGTGATCAGTTCCGTGATCCCCTTCACCGAGCGCATCAGCACCTCGTCGGAAACTTTGAACGCCTGTCGGACGGGCAGTTTGCCGACCGAGTCGAGCAGGCGGTCGTTGGGGACGACGATCACGGTGTCGGAGACGTCCCGCAGGCGCTCGAGGCCGGCCTCGGCGTTGGTTCGCCGGACCTCGCCCTCCGCGGTAAAGGGCGTCGTGACGATCGAGATCGTCAGCGCGCCGGCCTCGCGGGCGGCCTTGGCGACGACGGGTGCGGAACCGGTCCCGGTACCGCCGCCCAGTCCAGCCGTAACGAAGACCATGTCCGAGCCGTCGATGGCCTCGTAGATGTCCTCCTGACTCTCGAGGGCGGCCTCCTCGCCGACCTGGGGCAGGGAACCGGCCCCGCGGCCGCCGGTCTTGTCCTCGCCCATGAGGATCTTGGTGTCGGCCTCGATCTCGACGAGGTGCTGGACGTCGGTGTTGGCCGCGACGAGTTTCGCGCCGTGGATCCCCTCCTCGTGCATGCGGTTGATGGTGTTCCCGCCGGCACCGCCACAGCCGACGACGGTGATGTCGGTCTGGAGATCCTGGAGAACGTCCTCGAGTTCGTCGTCGGTCATCGTCCCGGTCTGTCGGCCGTCCGACCCAGTGTTGTCGGCCGACTGTCCGCCCTGTGGCGTCTCGTCGGGGACCGCGGCCTCCCCGTCTTCGGCCTCGTCGATTGCGTCGTCGATGAGAGAGTCCATTCTTGGCCCTGTCTAAAAGATGGAGCATAATTACCTTTCCCCTACACGTCAGCCGCCTGTCTGACACGGTAATCGATTCATACGTGTCGAACGCAGGACACCACGAAAGCCGCGACAGGAGGGGTATAGGTATCTATTACTGTCGAGTTCCCGTTCAGTCAGATCGGAAACCGTCGCGTACGCTCTGTCAGAACCCTCTCGGGACTGACCGTTTCGCCGTCGACGGTCACCGGCTCGCCGTCGGCGAGCGCGCCGAACTTCGGCCCTTCGGGAACGCCGGCCTCGCGTGCTAACTTCGGATCGAAGGCCGTCTCCTCGGCGACGACGGCCCCGGCCTCGAGCCGGACGGCGTCGAACTTCGTCTCGAGGACCGCGGCCAGGTCGTCGACGATCGCCCGCCGCGGATCGCTCGTGTCGGCGTCGCGTTCGTCCCCGACAGCGCCGTCACGGTCGTCCGCGGCATCGCCCGCGCTCGCGGGAATTGCTGCCCGCGAGCCGACGCGCGTTCCGCCGTTGTCCGTGGTGAAGGCGACGGTGTGGTTCTCGACGATCGTCCGGACCCGGTCGGGGTCGATCCCCTGTGCGGTTTCGACGAGATCGGCCGGGAGGTCGACGACGCGAATCTCGTCCGCGCGACAGTCGCCGAAGCGAACGCCGTCGGCGATCGGGCCGAGGTCGGCTTCGATCCGATCGACCAGTTCGAGCGGCCGGCCGTCGACCTCCCGCAGCCACGTCTCGCCGACGAGCCGGCAGTCGAGGTCGGCGAGGGTCTCCTCGAGGACCGGCCACTCGCCGTCCAGCAGCGCGATCTCGGCGTCGCTGGCGTCGAACGCGCGCTCGAGGACGTCGCGGTGGGCCGTCGGATGACCCATCGCCTCGAGGGCCCAGTCGGGGGCGACGTGGCCGACAGCCCAGTCGGTCTCGCGGACGATCCGTTCGAACCGCGGGGCGTAGTGGTTGCCGCCGAAGCCGACGACCTGTCTGGAGCGATGCGGGTCGACGTCCCGAAGCGCGAGGATGGCGCGGGCGACGGCCTCGGCACCGGCGGGGTCGTCCCACTGCTCGTCGCCGCTGCCGAGTTCGGCAAAGAGCGACGGACAGCCAACGTCGGTGGGGCCGTGGTGGGTCCCTTCCATGCCGACCTCGTACTCCTCGGGCGCGTACTCGTCGAAGGCCTCGAGCAGGCGGGCCAGCGCGTTCGGGGCGGCGTCGGCCAGCGCGTCGGGCTCGCCGCCGAACTCGGCGGGACCGAAGTTGCCCGTGAAGTGGCCGGTCAGTAGCGGACCCGTGTCGCCGGAGTGTCTCGAGGCGAACACGAGCAGGTCTGGGTCGCAGTCGAAGGCGTCGGCCGGGCGCTCGAGCTCGATGTGGAGGTCGTCGAACGAGCGGAGTTCGGCCCCCTCGGTCCGGTAGTACGTACCGCCGCCGTCTTCGGCCGGCCGGGCGTCGTCCTCGCGTCGCACCCAGTCGGCGTTCTCGCGGAGGAACTCGCAGACGTGTTCCGAAGCGCGGTCGGCGCGGCTCTCGACGATCGCGAGCGTCGTCATACCCTCCCGTCGGTGGGTGACCCCGTTAACCTCGCCGGTTCGGACCCATCGGTGAGGGTGCGTCCCGCTTGACTCTTAAAAGCTCGCAGCAAACGCCGCCAGTAGCTTTTCATCAATGGGTATGAATGGCACGAAACACTGTGAGCAGGGAGCAATGAGTGACGATTCGCCCGACGAAGTGGCGTCGGGGGACGAGACCGATTGCGCCGCGACACGGAGGGACCGACGGATCGCCGACCGACTCGGGATCCACGACCTGAGCGCGGTCGTCAGCGACGCTTCCATGGCGGTCCTCGACAGCGAGGGGCGGTTCACGACGTGGAACGACGGCGCGCGAACGCTCCTCGGATACGACGCGGACGCGGCCGTCGGCTCGCGGTACCGCCGCCTCTTTCCGGCGGCCGAACGCGAGGCGGGCGACCCGGAGCGACTGCTCGAGGCCGCGCGCTCGAGCGGAACGGTCGAGTCCGAAGGGTGGCGCGTCACGAGCGATGGGGGCCGGGTGTGGGTCCACGAAGTGCTGGCGACGGTCGAGGGCGACGACGTCGGCGTCGCCGTGGGAGCGGACGCCGAGCCGGCCGGCTACGTCTGGGTCGTCCACGACCGCACCGACGACCACGAGCGCGAACGGCGGCCTCGAGAGGAGAAACACGTCGTTGAACGAGTTGTCGAGGCCCAGCCGGACATCGTCTACGCGTTCGACACCGAGAGGGAGTTCATCGAGTGGAGCGATCGCGTGCCGGACGTGACCGGCTACACCGAGTCGGAACTGCTCGAAATGGACCCCCTCGAGTTCGTCGCGCCGGCGGATCGGGACCGGATCGCGGCGTCGATCGATCGCGTCCTCGAACACGAGACGTCCGTCACCGTCGAAGCCGCTCTCCTCACCGCGGACGGCGAGCGGATCCCCTACGAGTTCAACAGCGCCCGTGTCACCGACGACGAGGGTACCGTCTTAGGCTTTACCGGCATCGGTCGCGACATCAGCGACCGCAAGGCCCGCGAGCGCGAACTCCGCGAGGAGAAGGCCTTCACCGAGAGCGTCCTCGAGGCCCAGCCGGACATCCTCTATGCCTTCGACACCGAGGGGAACCTGATCGAGTGGAACGACCAGTTCCAGCACGTGACCGGCTACGTGTCGGCCGATCTCGTCGGCATGCATCCGCTCCGATTCATCGCGCCGAAAGACCGGGACCACATCGGGGCGGCGATCGATCGCATCCTCGAGGCCGGCGAGCGCGTGACCGCCGAGGGGCGGCTCCTCACCGCGGACGGCGAGCGGATCCCCTACGAGTTCAACAGCGCCCGCATCACCGACGACGACGGCACCGTGTTGGGCTTTACCGGCGTCGGCCGCGACATCAGCGACCGCAAGGCCCGCGAGCGCGAACTCGAGCGCCTCGAGCGGCTCAATGCGATCGTCCGGACGATCGACGAGACGATGGTCGCCGCCGAGACACGCGGCGAGATCGAGCGGGCGATCGTCGAGGCGTTCGCGGCCGCCGACGCCTACCGGTTCGCCGTCATCGGTCGGGCGGACCCCGGTGGGACGGACGGCTACGCCTGGACGCCCGAAACGGGGGCGGGGATCGACCCGACGGCCGACGCGGACCTCCTCTCGTCGTTCGTCGATCCCCCGGCCGAGGCCGACGGCTCGCCGGCGCTCGAGAGTCGGAGCGTCCAGCGCTACCGGGCCCTCCCCGAAAGCGATATCGCGGCGTGGCGAACCCACGCGGCGGCCCGCGAGTACGCGTCGGTCGCGGTCGTCCCCATCGTCGCGAGCGATCGCCCCCTCGGCGCGCTCGTGATCGCCGCCCGCGAACCGTCGGCGTTCGCCGACCGCGAGCGGGAGGTGTTACAGGAGTTCGGCGGCACCATCGGGCACGCGATCAACGCGATGGCGGTCCGCCGACTCCTCTATCTCGACACCGTCGTCGAACTCGAACTCGAGTCGACCGACCGCGGGGACGTCTGTATCGATCTCTCGTGGGTGGCGGGCTGCGATCTCTCGATCGACCACGTGTTGCCGCTGACCGACGAGGTGTTCGTCTACTATCTCACCGTGTCAGGCATCGAACCCGACACGCTCCGATCGGCGGCAACCGAGGCGGCCGCGATCACGGAGCTGCGTCTCATCGACGCCGACGACGACGAGAGCTACTGGGAGATCGTCGTCCGAGGCTCGACGATCACCGAGCTACTCGGGGAGTACGGGGCCCGCCTCGAGTCGAAGGTCGTCCGGGACGGCACGGCCGAGTTAACCGTCCAGACCAGCCCCGACTCGGATCTCCGGGAACTCGTCGGGGCGATCACCTCGGCCTACCCCGACACCCGGCTCGTCTCGAAGCGGACCGTCGATCGGCCGGTCCGGACCCGCGGGGACTTCCGGCGGACCGTCGAGTCGGCACTGACCGAGAAACAGCGCCTCGCCCTTGAGGCGGCCTATCACGGCGGCTACTTCGAGTGGCCGACGCGAAACAGCGACGCTTCGGAGGTCGCCGACCGGCTCGACATCGCCCGCCAGACCTTCCACCAGCACCTCCGGGTCGCACAGGCGAAACTGCTCTCGGCGTACTTCGGCGACGACGAGTGAGCCGATGGCACCACCGAGCGATACCAGAGTATGCTGGTACAGTTCTTTCCACCGCTCGCTGTCTCTATCCGCCAATGAGTTTCCCCCCGTCCCTCGAGCTGACGACGACCGCGGCGGACGTCCTCGCGGACCCGCACCGGCGGGTACTCCTCGCCGTGTTGCGCGACCGCGAGGGGCAAACCCCGACGGCCGCCACAGCGACGGGGCCCGCCATGCCGATCGCCGACCTCACGACCGAGGTCGCGGCCGTGGAACGGGGCACCCCGATCGTTCCCGACGCCCACTGCGAGCGCCTCCAGATCGAACTGATTCACCGGCATGTCCCGCGGCTGGTCGACCGCGGTGTTCTGTCCCGGGACGTCGACGGCGACGACCCGGCGGTCTCGCTCACCACCCACCCGATCCCCGATCTCGAGTGGGTCGAGAGCCTCCTCAAGGATCCGACCGGGGACGACGTCCCCGTCGCAGGGGAGACGCTGACCCGGACTCTCGAGGCGCTCCGGGAGCCGCGGCGTCTGATCGTCTGTACCGAACTCGCGAGTCGGGGCGGACCGATCGCCGTCGACGACCTCGCCGCCGGCGTCCTCGTCCGGGAGGGCGAGGCGGACCGTCCCGCCGACGTGGTCGGCTCGCAGCGGACGGCCGTGGCGACGGAGCTGGCCCACAAACACCTCCCCGCGCTCGCGGCTGCGGGGCTCGTGGCCCACGACGACGAGTCGGGACGGGCCGCGCTCGAGACCGACGCGCCACACTGGGACGTCGACTGGCTCGCCGACGGGCCGCTCGCCGAAGCCGCCGCGCTCGTTCGGTCCGACTCGACGCGACGAGCGCGACCCGAGAGCGAGCCGTCGGTCCCGGCGCAGCCGATCGCTCGGGACTCGGACGAGAGCGGACGGACGGGGACGGATGTCGAGAGCTGCTGGACGCTCGAGGGCGAGGCGAACGTCGCCGAGCGGGGCGACGAGATCGCCGCCGGGGCCGACGAGGAACTGTTCGTGATGGCGCCCAGCGCCGTGTTACTCGGGACGACCTGCCTCGAGAACCTGCGGGATGCCGCCGACCGTGGAGTCGACGTCTACGTGGCGTCGCGGTCGCCCCGCGTTCGCGACACGGTCCGGTCGGCGGTACCGACCGCGACGGTCTGTGAACCGCGGTTCGACTGGTTCAGTTTCCCGGTGGACGCGCCACAGTGCGGATACGTCCTCCTCGCGGACCGCGAGGCGGCCATGCTCGTGACGGCCGAGCGCGACGTGGGCGACGAGTCGGTACGAGCGGGCGCGATCACCGGTGAGGGCCGCGAGAATGCGCTCGTGTCGGTCGTCCGCACCCAGCTCGGACCACGGCTGGACCGGCTGCCGACCGCCGGCGACGAAACCGACGGGACGCCCCTGCCGATGTGACGGCTCAGACGGTTTGCTGTAACTGACGGACAGTAGACCGTATCAAAGGACCAGCAAGGCTATGAAGCCGGCGTAGCCGACGACGAGAGCCGCGCCGTCGAGTCGCGTGAGCCGCCGGCCGTAGCTCATCATGCCGACCAGCACGAGCGTAAAGGCGACCATGACCGGGAGTTCGAACCGAAGCGTCGCTGGCTGGATCTCGATCGGCGTGATCAGTGCCACGACCCCGAGTACCGCGAGGACGTTGTAGATGTTCGAGCCGACGACGTTCCCGACCGCGAACTCCGTCTCGCCGCGGACGGCACCCACGACCGAGGCCGCCAGTTCGGGCAACGACGTCCCCAGCGCCAGCACCGTCAGCCCGATGATGAGGTCCGGGACGCCGAGCGCCGACAACAGCCCCGTCCCGCCGGCGACGAGCCACCGCGAGCCGACCACCAGCGCGATCAGGCCGGCGACGACGAGCCCGATATCGCGGATCGAGACGCCCGCGCCGGCGTCCGGATCGTCGGCCACCGACGGCGGATCCGCGTTCACGTAGTAGAGGAGAAAGGCCGTGAATCCGGCCAACACCAGCAGGAAGATCGCGCCCTCGAGGCGACCGATCCGCCCGTTTGCCCCCAGCCCGACCAGGAGCAGGGCAGCAAGCACCATCGTGGGGACGTGCCGGCGGAGGACCCGATCGCCGATCGGGAGCGGTTTGATCAACGCGGACACCCCCAGCACGAGCCCGATGTTCGCGATGTTCGAGCCGACGACCGTTCCCAGTCCCACGTCGCTCGAGACGTTCAGCGCGCCGATAGTCGAGACGAACAGTTCGGGCGCGGTCGTCGCGAAGGCGATGACGGTCACGCCGACGGTCGTCGCCCGCAGCCCGATCCCGAGCGCCAGCCGCCCCGCCCCCGAGACCAGTAGCTCGGCACCGCCATACAGCGCGACGATACCGGCCGCCAACAGGAGGAGATACAACGGCGTTCCCGAAAGCATGGCGGCGGCTACTCACGAGGGGCCTAAAAGCGACGCGAAACAGCTCGTCGCCGCGTCGGCACTCGTTGCGCACGCTCGGCCTGTCTCGCTGCAGTGGCGCGCACTGTCGGCTGGCCGAACGGTAGTGAGGACAGCCGACGAAACTGCGCGAGGGGTGAGCGAAGGAACGGAGTGACTGAGCGTTAGCGCGGAACCGGAAGTTCCGCGAACCATGCGAACGGGCCGAAGGCCCGTGAGCAGAAATCGGCTGGGGAGGGTGTGGCCGCTCCGTGCTGCCACGATAGCAGGACGCTTGTCCGTAGTCGCTGTCGGCAATCCGGACCACCCATCNGGCCCGTGAGCAGAAATCGGCTGGGGAGGGTGTGGCCGCTCCGTGCTGCCACGATAGCAGGACGCTTGTCCGTAGTCGCTGTCGGCAATCCGGACCACCCATCGAAGGCCGCTACTGTGATCAAAGCGAACCGCGATTCCCTGCCGGAGCCGGTCCCATTATAGGCCCGCCGCGCCGACTACCGGGAAACGATGGCAATGGACGTGTACGGGCTCCTCGGCAACCCGGTGGGACACTCCCTGTCCCCGCCGATGCACGAGGCGGCCTACGACGAACTCGGCCTCGAGGCCCGCTACGTGACCTTCGAACCGGATCAGGACGCCCTCGCGGCCGCGATCGACGGCGCCGACGCCCTCGGGGTCGCGGGGCTGAACGTGACGATCCCGTTCAAACAGGCGGCGCTCGAGATCGTCGCGCCGGAGGACTTAGCGACCCGGATCGGCGCGGTCAACACGATCGACTTCTCCGGCTCCGGGCCGCCGACGGGCTACAACACCGACGCCGTCGGCGCGTTACGCGCGCTGCGGGACCACGACGTGGACCTCGAGGACGCGCGGGCCGTCGTCATCGGGGCCGGCGGGGCCGGGCGGGCGGTCGCGTTCGGGCTGGCCGACGCCGGCGCGACGGTCGCGATCGCCAACCGTACCGAGCCCAAGGCCCGCCAGCTGGCCGAGGCGGTCCCCCGGGCGAGCGGCCACGGGCTGGCGGACGTCGAGCGGCTGCTGGCCGAGGCCGACGTGCTGGTCAACGCCACCAGCGTCGGGATGGAGGAGGACGCGACGCCGGTACCGGCCGACGCGCTCCACGGCGATCTGGCCGTCCTCGACGCGGTGTATCAGCCCCTCGAGACGCGACTGCTGCGCGACGCGGCCGAAGCGGGCGCGACGACGGTCGACGGCGCGTGGATGCTGCTGTATCAGGGCGTCGAGGCATTCGAGATCTGGACCGGCTGGGACGCGCCGGTCGAAGCGATGAACGAGGCACTGCGCTCGCGGCTGTAACCCAGCGCCAGCACCGCGGGACCGACAGTATCAGGCGAATTTAAGTGTTGGAACCGACTACGATCAGATAATGGCAATCCTCCAAAAGCTGAAGTCCCTGTTGGGGTTCGACGAGTCGGACTCGGAGCGCGGGGGCGCTCGAGAGGTCGGGGTAACGGTCGAGCGGGAACGATCGAACGACGACGCCGGGAGCGACGCCGACGCGGGCGCGGCGGACGAAGGGGCCGCCGAGCCGCCCCAGTCGGCCGCGACCGGCTCGACGGCGGCGGCGTCGACGGAGTCGCTGACGGACGAGCCCGATCGCCCGGAGGAGGCCGCCGAACCGGCGGAGGCGACCGGGCCGGAGACCGAGGACGCGGCACCGACGACCGAGAAAACGGCCGAACCCGGGTCGCCCGTCGAGGAGGCCGAACCCGACGCCGACGCGGCGGCCGAGTCCGAGTCGACGGAACCCGAGCCCGAAACCGCAGCCGAGACCGACGACGCCGAAGACGAGGAGGACACGGCGGTCGAAGCCGACGCCGCGGACGAAAGCGCCGCCGAACCCGCGCTCGAGGAGTCGGTCGCCGAAGCGGAGACCGACGACGAAGTTGACGACGCCGAACCCGACGCCGACGCCGAGCCCGAACCGGAAAATCAGGAGCCGGTCGACTCCATCAAGGGGATCGGCCCGGCCTACGCAGACCGGCTGGCCGGCGCGGGCGTCGAGACCGTCGGCGAACTCGCCGTCGCGGACGCCGCCGACCTGGCCGAGCAGACCGACATCTCCGAGAAGCGCATTCAGGGCTGGATCGACCGCGCCGAAGTCAGGTAACGACCCCACGGATCTCTCACTCTCTCGCCGTCTCGAGGCGCTATCCCTCCCCGTTCTCCGAGCCGACCCAGTTTTGCCGGTCGACCCCGCCGACCGGCGGCCCGTGACCGCCGGCGTCCCCGCCCGCGTTCGACGGTCGGCCGACTGCCGAATCGCAAGAGGATTATCGATCCGTTCCGTTCCGTGCCACATGAGCGACCCGCGCGTCGTCACGACGCTCGACTCGTTTCGCGCCGCCGCTCGGGACCCCGAGCCCGGCGCGTCGACCCCCCGTGACGCCCCGGCGACGCGCTCCGGACGCCGTGTTCCCGTCGAAGTGCGACTCACCGTCGACGACCCCTTTGCCGCCTACCGCCGCGCCCGCGACGGCGAGGGCGACGCCTTCCTCGAGACGACCGGCGGCCAGCCCGGCTGGGGCTACTTCGGCGTCGATCCGGTCGACCGGCTCACCGTCGGCCCCGACGCGGTGCCACGAGCCGAGGGTGATTCGCCGACGCTGGCCGCCCTCGAGGGCCTGCTCGCCGCCGACGGACTGGCGCGGGGCGACTGCGACGTCCCCTACCCCTGCGGGGCCGTCGGCTGGCTCTCCTACGACGTCGCCCGCGAACTCGAGACCCTCCCCGAGTCGGCCGTCGACGACCGGGGGCTGCCGCGGCTCGAGGCCGCGGTCTACGACCGGCTGGCGGCGTGGGAGGCACCGGTCGACGGCGAGACGACGCTGCGGATCACGGCCTGCCCGCGAGTCGGGACCGGCGACGCGGACGAGACGGCGTGCGACGACGCCATCGAGGCTGCCTACGAACGCGGCCGCGAGCGGGCGCTCGACCTCGCCGAGCGGATTCTCGAGGGCGATCCGACGGTCGGCGACCCGCCGGTCTCGAGCCCCGAAGCGACCTTCGAGAGCGACTGCGGTCGCGAGGCCTTCGCCGACCGCGTGCGCCGGGTCAAGGCGTCCGTCCGCGACGGCGACACCTTCCAGGCGAATATCTCCCAGCGGCTGGTCGCGCCCGCCGCGGTCCACCCCGTCGCCGCCTACGACGCCCTGCGGCGGGTCAATCCCGCGCCGTACTCCTGTCTGCTCGAGTTTCGGGCGGCCGATCTGGTCAGTGCGAGTCCCGAACTGCTGCTAGAGCGCGACGGCGAGTTCGTCCGGACGGAGCCGATCGCGGGCACCCGGCCCCGCGGCGAGACGCCGGCCGAGGACGACGCGCTCGAGGCCGACCTGCTGGCCGACGAGAAAGAGCGGGCCGAACACGCGATGTTGGTCGATTTAGAGCGCAACGACCTCGGGAAGGTCTGTACGTACGGCTCGGTCGACGTCGCGGAGTATCGCCGGATCGACCGCTACTCGGAGGTGATGCACCTCGTCTCGAACGTCACGGGCAGACTCCGGCCCGACGCCACGCTCTCGGACGCCATCGGGGCGGTCTTCCCCGGTGGGACGATCACCGGCGCGCCCAAACCCCGGACCATGGCGATCATCGACGAACTCGAGGCGACCCGGCGGGGTCCCTACACCGGCAGCGTCGGGATCTTCGGCTTCGACGGCCGTGCGACGCTGAACATCGTCATCCGGACGCTGGTCAGACAGGCCGAGGAGTACCACCTCCGGGTGGGCGCGGGGATCGTCCACGACTCCGACCCCCAACGCGAGTACGACGAGACCTTGGACAAAGCACGGGCGCTGATCACGGCCGTCGACGAAGCGCTGGGCGAGCGGGCCGCACTGGGCCTCGAGGCGGACGGCGACGCGGCCCCGACGGACCCGACCGGAGGTGACGCGAGTGACTGACTCCGGGAGCCGGATCCTCGTCGTGGACAACTACGACTCGTTCGCGTACAATCTGGTCCAATACGTGGGCGAACTCGCGGACGACGTCGTGGTCCGCCGGAACGACGAGATCGATCTCGCGGGGGTTCGGGCCCTCGAGCCGACGGGGATCGTCGTCTCGCCGGGGCCGGGAACGCCGCAGGAGGCGGGGATCTCGATCCCGCTGTTCGCCGAGACCGAGTACCCGATTCTGGGGGTCTGTCTGGGCCATCAGGCGCTGTGTGCGGCCAACGGTGCGCCGGTGGGCCACGCCCCCGAGGTCGTCCACGGGAAGCCGTCGACGATCACCCACAACGGGACGGGACTCTTCGACGGACTGCCCGAGACGTTTCGGGTCGGCCGCTATCACTCGCTGTCGGTCGAGCGCGCTGGCCTGCCGGACACGCTCGAGGAGACCGCCCGAACGACCGACGAGCGCGGCGTTTTGATGGCGGTCCGCCACCGCGAGAAGCCCCAGTTCGGGGTGCAGTTCCACCCCGAAAGCATCCTCACGCGGGCGGATCCGGGCGCGGCCGGCGAGGACGGGAGCGGCGAAGAGATCTCGCTCGAGGTGGGCAAACAGCTGATCGCGAACTTCTGTCGGCTCGCCGCCCGCGCCGACGCGTGATCGAGCCGCTCGAGCGGTCTCAGCGATCCCGTTCGATCACCGTGACCGCGTCGGGGCCGGGTCCCAACACGATACGATAGCCCGCGTACTCGAAGCGGACGGTGACGGTCGCGTCCGACTCGAGGATCGCGGCCAGCGCCTCGGTGTCGACCGCGTCGCCGAGGGGCGGTAGGTCGGCCACGGCGCGGTCCTCACGGTCCGCGATACGCGTGAGTGCCGTAGCGAGTGCTGGATGCATGGGTATCATCGGGGCGTTCGACGAGCGTGAGTGCGAACGTCGTCTCGCAGTCCGGGCAGGTGGCCGGACCGTCGGTCGGTGCGATACGGCTGTCGGTCCCACAGTCGCAGTGGATGGTGATGCTCGAGACCATAGGTTGGGTGTGGTGCCCCGACGCGGCGGTACGCAACCCGGCGAGGGAGTCGGCGACGGTAGCGACTGGTCGGCAGACGTCGGCAGGTCTTTATTTCGCCACCGACAATGGTGGATTGCTCCCGCGACGCGGGGGCCGCATGTGAGCCGGAGTGCTAGCTTGGTGGCAGGACTCCGGCTCTTGCGCACTTTCGTGCGCGTCTGTACGTTACGGAATCTATCCTAGAGAACGTTAGGATACTTACTAGTTAGCCACTCAGGTGATATTTCAGAAGACAAGACTATAAACACAGTTTGACAGTACTATCTGCGAGAACATGGTGCGCCTAAAAAGGAGGGGCAATTGCACGGCATATACTCGACACGCCAAGCACACGAAAAATATTGATTCTCGGATAGAGATCGAAACAAGCATTGATTTGTCGCCTGCTAAAAATCGGTGGTGATTTATTTGGTGTACAACACTACTGGTCTATGTCCTCTCAACGAGGTGCCACGTGGAACAAGTGGGACCTACACGTTCACTCACCAGCATCTTTTGAGGAAAACTTCGGCCTAGATCGTGATGTCGAAGTGGGAAAAACTCCAGAAGAAGCCATCTGGGACAAATATATCGACGAATTGGAATCGTTAGAAGATATATCGTGTGTTGGTATCACAGACTATTTTTCGGTAGACGGATACAGACGGGTTCGGCAGGAAATTGAGGAAAATAATCGACTAGACAATCTGGACCTAGTAATCCCAAACGTCGAACTCCGAATCAATAATATTGTAGAAAGCCGGCAGAGTGGGACTGGAGACGCTATTGAAGTGCATGTTCTATTCAGCAACGAACTGGCACCCTCAACTATCGAAAATGAATTCCTCGGCATGCTTGATGCGAGAGACCCTCATGGTAACGAGATCGCAATCCGGCGTGATAGTCTGGTTGAACTTGGGAACGATGAACAATTCGATGATTTCGTTGATGATGATGACCCCTTTGTTCGGGGTTGCAAACTCATCACAGTAAAATGGGAAGATGTCCTCAAGGCGACGAATAGAAGGCGGCTTGAGGGAAAGACGATGACGGTTGTCGTCAAAGAAGATCGATGGGATGATCTAGACTGGCAGGGCCGGTCGGGGTCTGAAAGGAGTCAATTAGTGACAGGGGCTGATGCTTTTTTTGTTCAAAAAGATAGTGAACGGAAATGGTTCCTCGGAAAAGACGGGGGTATGACGCCAGAGTCGTTTGCGGAGCAATTTGGTTCACAGGTTCCGGCAATCCGGGGATCAGATAGCCATTCTTTTGAAGACTTCTGTCATCCCGACGAGGACCGATTTTGTTGGATTAAGGCAGACACAACCTGGGAAGGGTTAAAACAAATAAAATATGAGCCCGAAACAAGAGTTGAAATCGGGGCCGAAAATCCACAGCGTCGAGTTTCAATCCACACACCAGATGAGTTGCAGATCCGAAACGGAAAAATCAACGACAGACTAGAGATTGAAGACACTACACTTCCGCTAAATGCGAACCTTATCACTGTTATTGGTGGCAAGGGAGCAGGTAAAACAGCTCTCTTAGACCTACTTGCGAACTGTTTCGAGAATCAGCATGTCCCAAAAGATGAGGTCAGGGAGGATGCAGAATCATTCATCGAGCGAGCGCAGAAAGGCGATGAAGCTAGCTCGGTTCGGACACGCCTCGACTTCGCTGGTGAGGATGTAGAACCGTTCGTGAAAGAAATGCTTGATGATGATGAATTTACGCGGTCACGTATCGAATATCTACCACAAGGACAGATTACTGATTTTTGCCGTGATGACGATGTGATGCACGAGAAAGTTCTTGAATTAGTCAAAGAGGCGATGGAGGCTGATTATACTGAAGTACTCGATCGTTTTGAGGAGACGAGAAAAGATATCGACGATATCGTTGAGAAGTTGGAAACACGGACCAATGAACTGCAAGAGCTGAACCCTGGGACAATTGACACTCGGATTAAGGAGGTTTCGGACGAGCTAGATGCAATTAATGGTAAGGTTGCAGACAAAAAGGAAGAGATTGAAGAGTTTCGCCAAGCGCACGAAGATGAGCTTCACGAAGAGTCGATTGACGAACTTGAAGAACAACTTGAAGAAGTTGAGGTACAGCTGGATATTGCAACGTCCATACAGAACAAATTAGAGCTACAGCAAGAACGTCTCGATGAGCTTCGGTCATTCCGTGCAAGTGCGAATCAGATCAGAAGACATGCCAGCCAACTTGAGTTAGATATCAATCCATCAATAATTGACTACGACGCGCTTGAGACCGAAGTAGAGGAACACATTAGCCGTATCACTGCACATATTGATGACCTTGCGGGGCGACAGGAAAGTCTTAAACAGGATCTCAATGGGCTTCAGGATGTTAACGGTGATCTGTCCCAACTCCGCTCAGAACTTCGTGATTTGAAAGATGATCGGGATTCAATCATTGCACGGAAAGAAAAATTGGAGAACACGAACGAGAAAATTGATCATCTACGAGAGCAACGAGTAGAGGATTTCCATCAATATCTGCGTCTCTATGACCGGCTCCGGACGGTATACAGTGAAATGATCTCGCACTTCCAAGAAGGCAAGTCAGAAATTCTTGAAGATGTCGAGTTCAGGGCCCAACTACAATTGCATGATGGCGTCCAGTCGTCAATCTATGAACTGCTTGACGGTCGGTCAGTTAACTTTGAAGAACTTACTAGGCCAGTGAATGCCCTTTCAGCAGCAACTGACATCCCTGATGATGCACACCAATTGATCGATGATTATATTGAGAAAATGCTTAGGTATAGTGATGAGCTAAAAAATGGGTCGTCACAAGCAGAATATGAGCAGCGAGTATTTGACGATCATTTGAAAATTGGTGAACGTATCTTACTAGATGGGACTCCAATGTCTCGGTTATCTCTCGGTCAGAAAGGCACCGTCCTTCTGAAAATTCTACTTGCAGAGGACAATAAGCCACTCATCATTGATCAGCCAGAGGAAAATCTCGATAACCGATTTATTTACGACACGCTAAGAAATGCTTTCAGGAAAGCTAAAACTGATCGACAGGTGATTATTGCAACTCATAATGCGAATCTTGTCGTCAATACTGACGCCGAACAGGTTATCGTAGCTACGTACGATGACAATGTCATCTCCTTCGAGTCAGGGGCGCTCGAGAATCCGAGTATCCGAACACAAGTGGCTAAAGTACTTGAAGGAGGTCGGGATGCGTTTATCCGCCGTGAACAAAAGTACGATTTCAATCCGTGATATCGGGCCGCATCTGATTGAGGGCCCACCAAAACTCATAACTCTAGTATCCAGTACCAGTACCAATCAGCGAGTCTCTGAGAAACATCCCCATCAGCAATCTATATTCACCACAATTAGATAGGGTGTTCATTGGCCGGCTGATGAAGAGAAGACGACATTCTAGCGCAGAAGCGCGTCGGTACTCGTCAGTGCTACGTATCGGTTGCTTAACTATATTTTTCTCGAGTTGTTCGATATTGATTGGGATATTCAACCAATGCGGTGCGAAGGCGGTTACGACGAAGTCGACGCCTCAACGAGCAGTCAGCAACTTCATACCCCTCCGAGTGCCACGACGAGACAATCCGATCGCACCGCCATGACTGACGACCTCATCTACCACGTCGACGGCGACCTCGAGCCCGCCAGCGAGGCGACCGTCAGCGTCGACGACCGGGGCTTTCGCTACGGCGACGCCGCCTTCGAGACCCTACGGGCCTACGGCGGGCGGGTCTTCGCGTGGGACGCCCACCGCGAGCGCCTCGAGCGGACCTGCGAAGCGCTCTCGCTCGAGCACGGGCTCGCCGCCGCCGACCTCCGGGCGCGGATCGACGAGACGCTCGCGGCCAACGACCTCGCGGACGCCTACGTCCGGCTGTCGATCACCCGCGGCGTCCAACCGGGGAAGCTCACGCCCGCTCCCGAGGTCGACCCCACCGTCGTCGTCTACGTCAAACCACTCCCGCGGGGCGGGCTCGAGGGCGAGCCCGTCTGGGACGGCCCGGCGACCGTCGAAACCGTCGACACGCGCCGGGTACCCGACGAGTCGATCTCCGCCGCCGCCAAGACTCACAACTACCTGAACGGCATTCTCGCGCGCACGGAACTCGAGTCCGGCAGCGACGAGGCGCTGCTGTGCGATCTCGAGGGCCGAGTGACCGAGGGCGCGACGAGCAACCTGTTTTTCGTCCGGAACGGCACGGTCCACACGCCGACGACCGACGGCCCGGTGTTACCGGGGATCACCCGCGATATCGTCCTCGAGTTGGCCCGCGAGGCCGGCCTGTCGGTCCGCGAGGGCCGATACGAACCGGACGCGGTCCGCGCGGCCGACGAGGCGTTTCTCACGAACCGAACGTGGGAACTCCGGCCGATCGGGACGCTGGACGGCCACGCGATCGGCGGCGGGTCGGTCACCGACCGGCTCGCACGGCTGTACGACGAGCGGGTCGAGCGGACCTGTTACGAGTAACGGCGGTCGTCAGCGGTCCCGTCGAATCGCCCACGACAGCGACCAGCCGCCGAGACTGGTCACGCCGAAGGCGATCGCTGCGCGGTGGGTCGGGTCCTCGGTCAGGACCCCGGCGAGCAGATAGATGCCGGCGAACAGCCCGAGCGCGACGGCGGACGCGGCGACGGTCCACAGGACGTCGGTCGACCAGGGCCACTCCTGTGGCCAGTGCGCTTCGTGAATGGACGGCACGATCACACCGAGCAGCATGAGTAACATGAACCCGCCGGCGAACTCGTCCCAGTACCACGTACTCCCGAGCCCGACCGCCATCGCGATCGGCACCGCGGTCAACAAAACCGGCAGCGAGCCGGTCCGGAGATCGTCCCTGAACCGCTCGCGGAGGGTGGGTCGATCGGAGGACATCGATAGCTACCGGCTCGAGCCGGACGCACAAAAGTGTGGTTGGTTATCCAAGAGGTCCGCAGTCCTCGGGACCGCCTCGCCGGGACTCGCCGCTCGAGTGCCATCGGAAAACGTGGCTCCACTCCCGCCGAACGGATCGATTCACCGCGGCTCGACCGGCGACGGCCGCTCGGACTCGCCGATCGCCGCCGCTTGCCCGCCGGACTCGGCCGGTGTCTCGACCAGTTCCCGCTCGGTCGCCGACAGCTCGAGGACGAACTCGCTGCCGAAGGCCGATGCGGGCGTCTGGAAGCCGGCCGGGACCCGGCCCCCCTCGAGGACCCGCTGTGCGGCCGCGACCGCCGACTCGGCCGTCAGGGCGTAGGGATTCGGCGTGCGGATCCGGGCCTGTGCCCGTCGGCCGGTCGCCTCGTCGGTCACCTCGCCCCAGACGACGGCGCTGCCGGTCGCCAGTTGGCGGTCGTCCGGCCCCTCGAGTCGGGCGTCGATCAGTCGCTTCAGGACTCGCTCGGTGGGGCCGCGCTCGAGGAGCCAGCCCAGCGAGTCGACCGCCGAGAGGGCCCGGTCCGCCCACGACGGCGCGGCGGCGTAGACCTCGATCGATTCGATCCCGGTGCTGTGGGCGGCGGTGACGACGTCGCCCCACGGGATCGTGACGGCGTGTTCGGGGCCGTCGCCGAAGTCGATCTCGCGGCTCCGGAACGCGGTCGGCACCTGAATGAGCCGGCCGTTGCGGCGCACGACGCCGCCGTCGCCGAGGTGTTCGAGCATCGTCCGGGCGGTGCCCCGCGAGAGGCCGCCCCCGCCCTTGATCCCGAGTCGCAATTGGTCGGCGGCCGGTAGCTGCTCGTTGAGAAACGCCGCCAGACAGTCCGAGGGGACGACGTCGAAGCCGACGCCGGGCAATAGCGTGATCCCCGCCTCGCGGGCCTGCTCGTCGCGCTGGCGGAGCCGCTCGAAGACCGGGAACTCGCCGGTGATATCGAGGTAGTCCGTCTCCGTCTCGAGGCAGGCGTCGACCAGCGGGCCGGCCGTCTCGACGAACGGCCCCGCGCAGTTGAGGACGGCGTCGAAGGGGCGGAGTCGGCGCTCGAGGTCGTCGGCCGCGAGGTCGACGGTCCGGCCCTCGACCCGGAGCGCGTCGGCTTGTTCGGCGACCGCGCGGCCGTCGCGGCCGGCGACGACGGGGGAACCGCCGCGAGCGACCGCCTCGCGAGCGATCAGCCGCCCGGTGTAGCCGTAGGAGCCGTAGACGAGAAGGGAATCCATAGGCGGCGTTTGGCGGAGAGGCGGTTAAAACTCCGTCAGACATATGCACGCTCGTTGTCGAAACGTTCAGGACGAACGACCGGTAATCGGGGTCCCATGGACGCAGGACGGATCACGGCGCTTGCGGACGTGCCCGCCGACTCGACGGTGCTGTTTCGTGTCGCCGACGGCGCGGGCGACGAGCGGGAAGCGATACTCGTACGGACCGAAGCCGAGGGCGACGGTCCTGCCGACGAGGTCGCCTGCTGGCTCAACTACTGTCAGCATCTCACCCACATCAAACTGGACAAGGGGTCGGGCGCACCGATCCGAGACGGCGAACTCGTCTGTGCGAACCACGGCGCGTACTTCGAACCCGACTCGGGCCGCTGTACCTTCGGCCCCTGCGAGGGAGCCTATCTCACCGACCTCGAGGTCACCGTCGCGGACGGCGACGTCTACCTGACCGACGACGACTACGAGTTCGTCGGTCCCGGCCCGCTCGAGACGGACGATCTCGATCGGACGTCGACCTCGAACGTCGAGTTCTAGATCTCGTCGGGCGCGACGAGATCGCGTTCCTGGTCGTACACGAGCAGGCCGGCATCGACCAGCCGCGGCAGGTGATCGTGATAGAGCGAGAGATAGACCTCGGTGACCCGCTCGGCCGGAATATCCGTTACGCCGTGGCCCGTCTCCCGGATGGCGACCTCCTCCGCGGCGTCGGGCAGCGTCAGCTCCTCGTCGTAGGTGCGCATGACCCGCAACAGCAGCCGGCGGCGCTGGTCGGACAGCAACGCGAACGCGTCGTCGATCGCCTCTGCCGATGCGGTGGGCTCGTCGAGCCAGTCGAGGACGGCCTGGACGAACTCGGCGCGATCGGGTTCCGAGTGTGGTGCGGGACTCATATCTGTTCGATGGGCTCGAGTCGAACGGCCGAGACGGTGCCCGGACACGCGGGGGTTCGTCGACCGGGACACGACCGCTCGCTCGAGGGGACTACCGGGTTTGCTCTTGCGCGCTAAATATTAGTGTCGAATCGGAGACGGAATTAGACACCGGCGATGACAGTCCTCGAAGGTGGACTGTCAAGTCACTCGATCGTAAACGTCGGTTCGTCGACGGACTCGCTCTTGCAGTCGGGACACCGCGAGGGGAGGTTCAGCAGGTCGTCGTAGTCGTCGAACCCGCAGTCCCGACACGTCGGCGGGGCGACGAGGAACTGCTCGTCGCCGTCGGCCACCGACTGGGAGACGTGTTCGACGTGGCCCACCACCGCGTGGGGCGTGAGATCGAACTGCGTCGCGAGTTCGCTCGGCGTCGCCGGCTCGGCCCGGAGGGCGTCGGCGAGTTTCTGTCGGGTGGTTTCGTCGGCCTCGCGCATACCGGGGGTAACGGCGGGTGCGCTTTTACCGTTTGCTCTCCGCTCGCCGCCGCGAGTCCGTCCGCGGCCGCCGCTTGCCCGACCCCCATGAAAGGACAACTGACTTAGACCCCGCAGGAGAACACCGCCCTATGAAGGCCGTCGTCCTTGCAGGCGGGTACGCGACTCGGATGTGGCCGATTACCAAACATCGGCCCAAGATGTTCCTCCCGATCGGCGAGTCGACTGTCGTCGATCGCATCTTCGCGGAACTCGAGGCCGACGAGCGAATCGACGAGGTCTACGTCAGCACCAACGAGCGGTTCGCCCCCGACTTCGAGGCCCACTTGGCCGATAGCGAGTTCGACAAGCCCCGGCTCTCGGTCGAGGAGACGACCGAGGAAGACGACAAGTTCGGCGTCGTCGGCGCGCTTTCCCAGCTGATCGACCGCGAGGACGTCGACGACGACCTGCTGATCATCGCCGGTGACAACCTGATCAGCTTCGACGTCGCGGACTTCCTCGACGCGTTCGAAGCGCGGGACGCGCCGACGCTGGCCGCCTACGACGTCGGCACCCGCGAGAAGGCCAAATCCTACGGGCTGGTCGACCTCGAGGGCGACCGCGTCGTCGACTTCCAGGAGAAACCCGACGACCCCAAGAGTACGCTCGTCTCGATCGCCTGCTACGCGTTCCCGAAGGAATCGCTCGATCTCCTGCCGACCTACCTCAAGGACGGCAACAACCCCGACGAGCCCGGCTGGTTCGTCCAGTGGCTCCAGAACCGCGAGGCAACCTACGCCTACACATTCGAAGGTGCGTGGTTCGACATCGGCACCCCCGAGAGCTATCTCGACGCCGTCGCCTGGCACTTGGACGGCGACTCGCTGGTCGCCGACTCCGCGACGCTGGAAGACGCCACGATCGGCGAGAACGTCCACGTCATGGCCGACGTGACCCTCGAGGGGACC
Source organism: Natrinema thermotolerans DSM 11552 (assembly GCA_000337115.1). GTDB lineage: Archaea > Halobacteriota > Halobacteria > Halobacteriales > Natrialbaceae > Natrinema > Natrinema thermotolerans. The sequence continues at coordinate 148,329 of AOIR01000055.1, read as the reverse complement.
GACCTCGACCACACCGTCGTCTTCCCCGAGGCGACGGTTCGCAACGGCGACATCCGCCGTTCGATCATCGATCGGGGAACCACGCTCGAGGACCTCGATCTCGCGGGGGCGCTCATCGGTGCCCACACGACGATCACGAACGGCGGCGCGTAGCGAGGGCCGGCCGTCGATCGCTGGAATCGGGCGATACACCTATGGGCATGCCGTGTGTCACCCGTGACCAACGGACATGAGTGTCGACGAGACGGCCCGGGCGGCCCTCGAGTCCCGTGCCGACGGCGTCCCGGCCGCGGAACTCGCGGCCGAGTTCCTCGAGTTCCGGCGCTGGACCGGATCGGACCCGCTACTGCTCGTCGCCGAGGCCGCCGCGGCCGCGACCGGACAGGGCTTTCTCCACGGGATCAAACCGGCCGTCGAGCGATTTCGCGACGCGTTCGTCGCGACCGGGCGGATCGCGTCGTTTTCGGACCTCGCCGCCCTCGAACGCGAGGACGACGACCTCGTAGCGGCGCTGGGCGCCCGGCGCAAGCGCGATGTCTGTTGTGAGATCGCGGCCGTCCTCGCCGACTCCCCGGCGGACGACGACCGTACGGCGCTGGTCGACTGGGCCGAAACCGCGGATCACTACCGGCACGACTCGGATCCGATCGGATCGATCGCCGGCGTCGGCCCCGGGACCTTCCAGTACCTGCGACAGTTGGCCGGCGTCGATACCCCGCGACCGGATCCGCCCCTCGAAACCCTGCTGTCGGCCGTCGACGACGATCTCGAGCGCTCGCCGATCGACACCGCGACGGCGCGCCGGACGATCGCCTCCTGTGAGTGGCTCTCCGTCGTCTCGGGGTATCGCCCGCTCGAGATCGATCGGATCGCGTGGTGGCGGGCGACGGAGCCGGCCGAACGGGAGCGAATCGCCGACGTTCACGGCGCTCGAGTCGATCGGGACCGTTGAACCGACCGGCACGGGGCCGCGGTGGCCGCCGGCGCGGCGCGATCGGACTAGAACTCTTCGGTCGGGACGGTGAATTCGGCGGTCACGAGACGGCCGTCCTGCGAGACGTCGCCCAACGTCGCCTCCTCCGAGAGGTCGTTCTCGACGTCGGATTCGGCCTGCTCGAGATCGACGCCGTCCTCGCTCGCGTACAACAGGAGGTATGTCCCGTTCGTCTCAGCGCCGTCTAACTCCGCGGTGATCGCAGTCGTGACGACCGTATCGTCGGCGGCGTCTTCGGTCGCCGACTCGGTCTGTCCGCTGACGTAGACGTAGTGGTCCGTGTCCACTTCGCTCTGTACCTGATCGAAGTCGTCGTTCACGTCGACGAACCGGTCGACGTCGCCGCTGGCGGTATCGATCAGGTGTTCGATCTCCTCGCGGGCGTCGACGTCGGAGAACCCGTTTCCGGACGTCTTGACGAGGATGTCTCCGTCGGTTCCGATCACCGCGTTCTCCTCCTCGTCGTCCGTGTAGAGGTCGAAGTCACCGTGGCTGCCCTCCGCGGCGAACCCCATCCCGTCGACGACCGCCTCCCCGTCGAACGAGCCGGTCAGTATCTCCGACCGACCGACGTTGAGGACGTACTCGACGTCGTCGGCGACGAGTTCGCCGCTGTAGTTGTTCGTGACCTCTTCGCGCAGGTCGCCTTTGTTCTCCACCTCGTCCGTCTCGAGGATCGCCTCCACGTTCATAAGGAAGACCGTCACCGAGTCCGAATCCAGCCCGTCGGGATCGTAGACCCACGGTGTAGTCGAAGCCGAAGTAACTCCCGACGACCGGAATCTCGCTACAGCCGGCAAGCGCCGTCAGTAGTCCGGTCCCCGCAACGCCTGCCCCAGTTCGAATAACGTCACGTCTCGAGTGCATCCGCTCGCTCTGTAATCAAGTATTATATAAAATCGTTGTGACCGATACGTGCGTCGAAATAAAATTCGAATCGTCGATCGGTTGTACTATCTTTGGGCGTTCACAACCAGGAATCTCGAGACGGATCCTCCGACGGTCGGCTCGAACCGATGTCTCGCTGCCCCCTCGAGCCGGCCCGCATCAATCGCGAACCACGTCACTCGAGTCGAGCGTCGGTGATCCGCAAGCGCCCCCGCGTCCCTTCCCACTCCCGCTCGTACTCGAGGTCGATTCGCCGATCCATATGTGGCCCATCCACGACAAAGGTCTCTGACCCACCTTTTTCCTCTCGGGTCAGCCGAAGGCTGACCACTCGAGCAAAAAATCTGGTCCAAAAAATGCCGCTCACTCGCTGCGCTCGCTCGCGGTACTTATGCTAGCTCCGCGTCGGTAATCCGCAATCGACCTCGCGTCCCTTCCCACTCCCGTTCGTACTCGAGGTCGATCCGCCGGTCCATATGCGGCCCGTCCACGACAAAGGTCTCGAACTCGCCGCCCTCACCCAAAATGTGGACGCCGTACTCCTCGTGCAGCGCCTCGAGTTCGGTGATCGCTTCCCGGTCGAGCGTGCGCCCGAGCCACGACTCGTCCAAGCCGTGGGCCGCGACCTGAATAATGGCGATCTCGAAGCCGGCCTCGAGCATCGCGTCGGCGAGGTCGCGGGGGTCCTCCTGCCAGAGCGGGGCGAACAGCTCACAGCCGAGGCGGTCGCACATGCCCTGAATGCGGCTCGTTTGGTACTCGCTCTCGACGGCACCGGCCGTGACGCCCGCGATCCCGCCCGGGAGGTCGGCGTCGAGTTCCTCGAGGGCGGCCTCGAGGGGTTCGAGTTCGGCGTCGCCTTGCACCCCGGAGTCGGCGGCCGTGTCGGCCGCGAAGTCGTCGGGTTCGACGTCGATCAGTTCGATGCCGATGCTCTCGGCCGCCAGCGTCGCCAGTTCCGTCGCGGGGACGTGATACATATACGAGTCGCCCGCGGGGTGGACGGTCACGAGCCGGTCGACGGGCAGTCCCGCCTCGAGGGCCCGGTACAGCGCCCACGAGGAGTCCTTGCCGCCCGAAAAGAGACTCACCCACGCGCCGTCTGCGTCGCTCATGGTCGGTCGTCGGCCGGCGCGGGTAAATGGATACCGAGTCGGAACGGTCAGCGGTCGCGATCGGCGGGCGAGTCGGCGCCGGCGGCCGCACCGCCGTCGGTGAGTTCGGGATCGCTCCGGTCCGGGACCGCGCCGGAATCGGGGGTTGCGGCCGCGGACTCGCCGTCGGCCGTCGCGCCGTCTTGTGGACCCGCATCGGAGCCGCCGTCGCTCCGTTCGTCCTCGCCGCTCGAGCCACTGAGCGAAGCCGCGATCTGTGCGCCGACGAGGCTAATGACGATCGCGGTGACGACGTAGAGCGCGAGGCGTTCGCCCGCCCCCATCACGAACCGCTCGTTCGAGAAGATGAGGAACTCGTTGGCCGGGACGACAAACGACTCCATCTGACCCTGTTGCTCGAGGAAGTACGCGGAGAACCCGCGGACGACCAGCCCCACCGCGACGACGATGAACGGGAGGTTGAGAAAGGAGGTGCGGATGGGGTCGTCGCCGATCGCCTCGTCGAGCAGGCGGCCGGCACTGGCCGTCAGGGCGGCCATCGCCAGCCACGGGACGCTGTCGAACGCGAACCGGGTCGCCGGGATCACGACGCCGGACGTATCCTCGAGTCCCGAGACGCCGAGCGCGCCGACGAACAGGCCGACGAAGGTCAGCCCGGCCGCGACGACGTAGGTGACGACCGACACCTGCCCGGAGTACAGCGACTCGCGGGTCCCGCGGGCGAGTCGGGTCAGGCGTTCGTCGATGTTGAAGCCCTTGTAGAGCAGGAAGAGGCCGATGACTGTCGTAATCGCGGCCGCCCCCTCCGCCGGGCCGACGGTCGTCGCGAGCAGCGGAAAGACCAGCAGTGTCAGCCCGATCGGGACGAGGATCGTCTGGCGCAGCTCCTCGTCGGCGAGGAACTGCTTGAGCAGGTAGTACGTCGACTCGATGTCCCGTGCCTGGCGGACGACGACCCGGTCGACCGAATCGACCTGCACGCGGCTCTCGACGATCGGGATCAGCCGTTCGTCCTCCGCACTGTCGGTCACGACGACCGCCGAGTCCGGATCGTAGTCCGCGATGAGGTCGTCGAGCTGCTCGGCGACCGCCCGGTCGGCCGACACCATCGACTCGTGGTCCCCCGAGACGACCGCGACGACGACCTCCTCGTTCTCGTCGCGCAAGTCCTGGGCGACCCGCAACGACTCGAGCAGGGTGTTGACTCCCGAGTCCTCCGGATCCGCGAGGCCGACGTCGGTCACGAGTGCGCGAACTGCCTCCCAGCCGACGACCGGCGAGCGCAGGCCGGTCTTGCGGCCCACGTCGTCGGTCCGGTCGAGACAGACGACCAGCGTTGTCACGGTAGCCGATGCATTCTGTGCAACGATAAAACCACTTACTCGTTCGACCGCTCCCGGGCCCGTCTCGACCGTGAGATGGGGCCTCGAGCGGGCGACCCCGCGCAATTAGCTCCGCAGCCGGAACCCGCGGCCGTCGCCGAGGCCGGCGATACCGGCCCCGAAGGCGTAGGCGACCTTCTGGGCGCCCGCGCCGACGCGGGCCATCAGCGGACGCTCGGGCTCGAATTCCTCGACGACGACCTCGTCGGTCTCGAGCCGGTCGGCCAGTTCGGCCTCGATCTCGCGGCGGGTACCGAGGTGGTCGACCAACTCCAGCTCGTGGGCCTGCTCCCCGAGGTAGATCCGGGCCTCCGTGTCGCGGATGAACTCCGGCTCTAAGTCGCGGCCGTCGCTGACCCGTTCGACGAAGGTGTCGTAGTAGTCGTCGATGATCCCCTGCAGGTACTCGCGTTCGTCCTCGTCCATCTCTTTGAGCGCCGTGCCGGCGTCTTTGTACTCGCCGGCGGCGAAGCGCTCGTAGGAGAGGCCGACCTTTTCGGCTAGGTCGCTGGCGTTGACCCGGGAGCCGATGACGCCGATCGAGCCGACGATCGACCCCTCGCGGGCCCAGAGTTCGTCGCAGCCGCTGGCGATCCAGTAGCCGCCGCTGGCACAGACGTCGGTCGCGTAGGCGACGGTCGGCCCGTCGAAGCGTTCGGCGGCCAGACGAATGTCGTCGCTGGGGACGACCTCGCCGCCGGGCGTGTTCAGCTTCAACAGCAACGCGTCGACGCTGTCGTCCTCGTCGGCGCGATCGATCTGGTCGACGACGTCGTCGGCCGGCGTCGCACCCGGGCTCGTCGGCAGGGGCCCACCGCCGCCGTCGCGGCTGATCGGCCCCTCGACGGCGACTTCGGCGACGTCGTAGCTCGGGTACAGCGAGCCGGCGATGTTGCTCGTGAATCGCAGCCCCACGAGGACGGCGGCGATCGCGAACAGCACGCCGAACAGGTCCGTCAGCGTCTGCGGATAGACGACGAACAGCGCGACCGCGACCGCCGCGGACGCGAACCCGCCGAGCGCGACCGTCAGGAGTCGCTCGGTCCCGTTACTGACCATCGGTGACACCTCGAGTCATATTGATAGCTGCGTGTGCGCTCCGTTAAGCGTTGGTGGTCCAAACTGAAGTACAGTCAGTAACTATAGTAAGAACCGGTACCGATTCAATTTCCATATATTTAGGGTCATAAAGGATTTATAATAGTTACTATCGGTTAATAGGGTAGAAAATAGCACCCAACAGATTACTTACCATCCATGGTATTTCAGGCCGCAATATGAGAAAAAGAAGAACGGTATTGCGCACGTGTGCATCGGGACTTACTTTGGGCATCGCCGCAGTCGGAAGCGGCGCAGCGCAATCAAACGACGAATGCGATGAGTGTAGTGTTGAAGTGGTCTCGGAAACAGAACAACAGAAGATAGTGGACGTAAGTATTGAAGGTGAGACATACAGATACCGAATTGATAAGAAGAGTACTTCGGTTCACCTCATAGAAGTGAACCCCCGTACCAATATTGGTACTCAACAAGTCGACACTGATCTCGAAATACTCCGAGAAACCGATCCTTGGGGAGACACTATCGGTGAATACTCATTTCCTAACGTCAAAAAATACGAAGTCGGAGTTGCAGCAGTCGCAGGAGAAGATATTGGACAGGCAGCTGGGGGTGCAATTGGGGGTGTAATCTGTGCGGCTCTCCCCGGTGCAGGGTGGGGTGCAGCAGGAGTCTGTGGGGCCGCTGGGAGCGTTCTCATAGACTTCGATACGGCCGGGGACGAATTCACCGTGGGCCTTTGGGACGAAGCCAGCGACGGTCCAGTCGGTACCCCCCAAATTCGTATTGGTACTGCAGCAGGTCATGAATATTCGCATGAAGATCTCGAGGAAGCAGAGAGCGTTCCGGGATATCTCGCACTCGCCGACCCTAGTCCATAAGTCAGGGCTGAAATTAGATGACAAACCACAGACCACAGACAAGAACTACGTTCATTATGATTTTATCGGGGGTGGTGGCAACGGGGCTATATACGATCGCTACGGGGCAGGTAGTCGAAGTGGTGACGCCACTGCCTTACTTACTCGTCGCGGCCGCGCTCGGAACTCTCGGCGCTCTTATCGAGTATACACGGGAGAGTACGATCCTGAAAGCAATATGGGCAGTCGTAGCCGGCGGGACGATAGGCGTACTCATTTCCGATGAAACATGGTCCGAACTCCTTTTTGCGTTCTTTTTCGGCGGTCTACTCGTCATGACTACGCTGTACGTGTTCGACGTACGGCGCTCGAACTCGTCTCCGAGTACGACTGACTCCTGAGACTCCCGCTTCGCGATCTATTTTACTGTGAACTCGAGTCAGTTACGAATTCCGTAATTCGGAGTGTGATGTGTTGCTGGTCTGGGACGGTTACATCGATGTTTCGCGCTGGCAACGTGTCGGTCACCGCGTCCCGTCGTCCGAACTCCCTGACTGCGGTCCGGTTGGGCCGCCGTCGGTCTGTGCCGGCTCCGATGCCGGGCGGTCGATCGTCGGCGTCGCGCCGGTCGGCTCCGTCCCGTCGTCTCCCGTCTCGGCCGTCGCCGACCGATCCCCCAGCCACGTCCGCACGAGGTTGACGCCGTCCTGCACGAACGGCACCGGGTCGTCGGCGACGGCGTAATCGAACCGTGGGTGAGCGACGAGCGACGTCGCAACCTCGCGGACGGCGGTCCCGAGCGAGGGCCGCTCGACCAGCGGATACTCCTCGGTGGCGACGCTGTGTACGTAGCTGAGTTCGCCCCGCAACAGATGACCGCCCATCCCGACCTCGTAGGTCGGCTCCGACGTGATCGGCTCGCCGGTCGCCAGCTGCCAGTAGTAGGCGGGAAAGTCCGCGCCCGCCCGGACCGAGAACGGCAGCGAGGACCAGAACCGCGGGTTGATCTCCATCAGCTTGAACTCGCCGTCGGCCGGATCCCGCAGGAACTCCACCATCGCGAGCCCGTGCCACTCGAGTTCGTCGAGCAGCGCCCGCCCCGCGTCCTCGAGTTCCGGGATGAAGACCGATTCCCGGTAGGCGCTGGGTCCGCCACAGTACTTCCAGCCCCGTCGCTGGCAGTGCTGGAAGGTCGCGACCGGGTCCCCGTGATCGTACAGCGCGAAGAAGCCGTACTCCGGCGAGTCCGGGATCCGCTCCTGAACCAGCGGCACGTGGCCTCGCGTGTCGATCTCGGCCTGCCGGTCCGGTTCCGTTCCCGGAGGCTGGTACTCGGTCGAGCCGATCGTCGCGTGTGCCGCGCTCGAGCCGAGATAGGCCGGTGCCGCGACGGTGTAGCGTGGTTTGACGATCGTCTCGCGATCCCAGTCGTCCCACTCGTCGAGAAGGGCGGTCTCGGGGGCCGCGACGCCGGCCGCGTCGGCGGCGGCGAAGAGGTCGACCCGGTCCTGGACGCGCCGGAGCGTCTCGAACGCCGGCCACGGCGTCGCGACGTCCGTTGCGAACTCGTTCCGGCGGTCCGCGAGGACGTAGATGTCTTCCTCGCGGACCGGGACGATCGTCTCGATATCGGTCCGTTCGGCGAGCGAGCGGAGGGCGTCGCCGTACGCGGCGAGGTCGGTCTCGGGGTCGGGCAGCCCCACGAACTCGTCGCGATAGGCCGACGTCGCCGCCGGCGTCGATCGCGACTCGGAGCCGACGACGGTCCGAACGCCGCGCGGTCGAAGCGAGCGGCAACAGGCGACCGTACTCGGGGCGGCGATTCCCGGCACGAGAACGCTCGCGTCCTCCCNCCCTCGCGCCATCAGAGATGTGTATAAGAGACAGCGGCAACAGGCGACCGTACTCGGGGCGGCGATTCCCGGCACGAGAACGCTCGCGTCCTCCCTGTGACGTTGCATGAGCAGCGACTGAGGACGGCCGGTTCCATTGTTATAGATCGGGTACAGCGGCGGGACGACGACACCACCGGCCCGGCTTCCGACCGGTGGCTGTAGGCGCGGGCTACCCACGGCCGGCACCGAGACGCCAGTGCGACCGGCCGCCACGAGTCGAACCCGTCGATTCCGGCGGCCGACAACGGATAGCAGGCGCTAGGACGGCGCTACAGGACACGTATGTCACTCCTATCGATCGGACACCGGACCGGCCGGTCGCGGGTGAGACGAGCCGCCGGCCGACGAGGCGGGAGCTGACGGGGACGAGTCGGCCGGTTGAGACACGGTCACGGTCCCGCCGCGCTCGAGCGACCGGAGCCGATCCCGGAGCGACTGTCGGCCGGCCAGCGCCGTCGCTGGACGGACTCGAGAACCCCGAAGACTCGGGGGAGAAAAACCGCGGGGTAGACGGAATCGACTTAGAGCAGTCCCGTCTTCTGGAGCTTCATCAGGTCCTCGGTGTCGAGGGTTTCGCCTTCCTTGAACTTCTGGTAGATCTCCTCGGCCTCTTCTTTGGCCTCCTCTTTCTTCTTGTCGCGCTCGGACTTGCGCTCTTCTTCCTCTTTCTTGTCCAGTTCGCGCAGGCGCTTCTGGACGCGGACGAAGTCCTCGTGGTGGCGGTCGGCGGCCTCCTGGGCCTCGACGAACTTCTCGTGCATCTCGTCGGCCTCGTCACGGATGTCGTCGGCCTCCCGATAAGCCTCGATCATCTGGTTGTGATGTTCCTGGGCCTTGTCGGCGAGTTCCGTGACCTTCTGGTGGTGCTGGGAGGCTTCCGATCGCACTTCCTCGGCCTCCTCGACGAGTTCCTCTAAGTCCTCGTTCTGATCGAGTTTCTGCTTGCGCTCCTCGTACTCCTCGCGCTTGCTCTCGATCTTCTCGATGAGTTCCTGCTCTTCCTCGCTCGAGAGGACCTCGGTCTGCTGTTTGAACTCGAGGTCTTCGATCTCCTCTTCGAGTTCCTCGAGGTCCTTGCCCTCGTCGAGCTCCATATCCGATTTGAGCTGCTCGACCTTGTCGAACAGTTCGTTGGCCTCGGCGTTGAGCTCGTTGCGGCTTTCTTTGTGTTCTTGGACCTGCTCGTTGAGTTCGTCGCGTTTCTCGCGATGCTCCTGGGCTTCGTCGACCTTCTCGCGAGTCTTCGCGTTAAGGTCGTCGCGTTTGGAAGCCCGGTCAGAAGCCATCTGGTTCAGCTCGTTGCGCCGGTCTCGCAGTTGACCGGCCATCTTGATGAGCTGTCCTTTCGATTTGTTTTCTAGGTCGTCCTCTGTCAGTTCGATGTTCTTCGATTCGTCTACCATGTTAGTCAAACCTCTGTGCCATACCCGCACCGGGAAACCGACCGGCCGGCCGTCCGAGCCGATCGCCGGCGATTCGGCGATCGGTTCGGCGGTAGCCAACCAGTCGTTCGAAGCGACTGCTCACGATCTGCGAAACCTCGGTGAATAAGATTTCCTGTCATCGATCGTCGAGCGATACGCGCCCCGGTGGCGTTCTGGTGACTGGTACTATTGTCGCCTCTAATTTAAAGCTACCGGTACCCCAACCCCTGAAAACGGTTCGCAGGGGCCTCGTCTCGCCCCGTTAGGCCGTGACATGGAGAGCCGAACGTAGTTATAAATAGTACCGGTTACGGACCGTCCGCCCGTCGACGGCGACCTCGAGGTCGACCCGATCCGCGTCGGGCGGAATCCGGGCGGTTCCGGCGGAGGCCGTCTCGAGGGGGTCGACGTCTACCGTCGTCGCGGCCGTCTCCTCGCCCGCCCGCCAGCCGACGGTCGCCTCGACGGCCTCGTGGCTGTCGTTACAGAGCGTGATCCCGGCGGTCCCCGGCGTCGGCGGCCCGTCGAGGACGGCCTGAATCGGCTCGTAGGACTGCGCGATCGCCTCGGCGGCCCGCTTCGGATCCCCGTCGACGGTGTGAACGCCCATGCCCCCACCCGGTCCGGGGTCGCGAAGCGTCGACGCCGCGAGGACGCCACACTCCCGCCGGCGGAGCGTCTCGGCGACCGTTTTCAGGATCCGTGCCTGCTCGCGCTGTGAGTCCGCGGCGTCGGCCCCGTCGGCGAGCAGCGCCGGCTCGAGCCCCGGGACCGTCGCCGGATCGGCGTCGTCGGCCGCGAGCGATCCGGCACCGAATCGGCCGACCACCGCGCCCAGCGACGGATAGGTCTCGAGCAGCCAGTCGATGTCGGCGGCCGCGAGGTATCGCCAGCCGGGGAAGAGATGCGCCGCGTCGGGGTCGGTTCCCGGTGGGCCGGCCACCGACACGGCCGGCAGCTCGTCGGGGAGGTTCTCGGCGATTTCGTCCGCCGGTTCCCGGTCGGCCGACGCTCGCCACGCCCGGTACCGGACGGCGAGTTTCGCGAGCAAGCCCTCCCCAAGCGGCTCCGCGTACGGATCGGCCGGCCAGTCCTGAACGCCGTACATCGCGAGGCTGGGGTGGCCGCCGTACGTCTCGGCCAGCGCCGTCGCCAGTTCGGTCCCCCGCTCGACCGGGAGATCGGCCCCGCAGGCCGGCAGGTCCTGCCAGACCAGCACTCCGGCCTCGTCGCAGGCCTCGTAGAACGACCGCGGCGGGACGTGGCCGCGCGCCCGGAGCAGCGTCGCGTTCGCGGTGAGGGCCCGGTCGACGTCCTCGCGGGGCTCGCCGCCGGGAAGCCGCGTGAACCCGCGGGCCCGAACCCGTCGGCCGTTGACCAGCAGGCCCTCGTCGTCGCGCTCGACGCGGCGCAGTCCGACCGTCCGCTCGAGGGTGTCGCCCTCGAGTTTCGCCCGGACGGTGTAGCGGTCCTGCGGGCCGTACTCGCGGGGCCACCACAGCGAGGGCTCCCTGATCGTGAGCGTCCGCGAGACGGTGGTCCGTTCCCCCGCCTCGGCCCGCACGGGAACCCGTTCCATGGCCGCGCCGCCGCGAAAGCCCTCGGGCCGCAGCGACAGCGTTACGGCGTCGTCGACGGCCGCGCCCGCGTCGACCTCGAGGGTCACGTCGATCGCGGCACCCGCGCCGTCGGGAGCCACGTTCGCGGCCGACGCGGCCCCCTCGCTCGCGTCGCCCGCCGACACCGGTCCCAGTCGCGGACGGGCCTCGAACGCTCGCAGGAACGTCCGGGGACGGGACTCGACCGCGACGCCCCAGCGGATCCCGGGCGTATCGAACCGGTCGGGGACCGCGTCGGTCGCGTGAATCCCCGCGAACGAGTCGGGGGGCTCGCAGACGACGAGCAGTTCGTTCTCCGGGCGGGGCTCGAACTCGAGGCGGGCCGGGACGAAGGGGACGTTCTGGGTCCCCAGTCGCGTGCCGTTGACCCAAATCTCGGCGCGGCCGTACGCGCCGCGGACCTCGATCAGCGCCCGTTCGGACGCTTCGTCTCGCGGGTCCGGAACCGTCGTGCGATAGGCGATCGGGCCGTCCGCATCGGCAACGGCCGCAGGGTGGCCGGGCACCGATACCGGTCGCCACCCCTCGACGGTCGGCGGGTCGTCACCGCCGGCGTCGGTGACGACGCCGGCAGTCCACTCGTCGGTCATTACCCCCGAGAGTGAACCCGAGATAAAAATCACTTCCGACGGTTCAGACGGTTTGGTGTACCGATTTCCGGTGCAACCACAAAGCGGTCGTGGTCGCACCGATACTGACGGCAGGAGACCGTCTCAGAACAGGTTCTCGAGCCGGTCGTCGGCGAACTCCTCGGCGTGGTCTGTCGATTCTTCCTCCTGGGCCTCCTTGGCCTCGCGGGCCCGTTCCATGAACGCCTGGACCCGGTCGGAGCGCTCGGCACCGCCGAGTAACACCAACGCCCCCAGCCGATCGCTGTCCAGCGGGAAGTCCCCGCCCCGGACCTGCATGCTGCCGGTCTCGTCCTCGAGCCAGCGCCGGGCGCGCTCGACGCCCTTGCGCGGGATGGCGTCGGGCTGGCCGGCGATGACCAACAGCGCGGAGTCGGCCGTGGTCGCGTCGGGCAGACTCGTCCCCGTCAACAGCGCCTGCCGGGAGACTGTCATGGCGGTGTTGATGTTCTCGGCGCTGTCGTCGCTTGCCACCTCGGTCGCGTAGCCGAGCGCCGCGACCCCGCCCGCGCGGAGGGTGTTGATGACCTCGCTCGAGTCGACCACGCTCTCGCCGACGCCCTCGACGGCTTCGCCGGAGGCAAAGAGCAGGCCGACTCGCTTGGCGATCCGGTCGTTGATCGTCTCGAAGGCCCCCTCGACGCTCTCGCCCTGTTCGTGCCAGGCGTCGTTGTCGATCAACAGCGTCGAGTCGGCTTCCCGTAGCAGCGTCTTCAGCGAGCGGCCGGCGTTTGCCTGATACAGCGCCCCTTCGTTTCGCCCGGGCAACACGCCCAGCGCGTAGACGGGGACGTCGTAGACCTGCTGGAGGTTATGGACCAACACGGGCGCGCCGCCGCTGCCGGTGCCGCCGCCCAATCCGGCGACGACGACGATCGCTTCGGCGCTCGAGGTTACTCGGCCGTCGAGCGCGCCGAGTACTTGCTGGATGTCGGCCTGCATCACTTCCGTGCCGAGTTCGTTGTCGCCGCCGACGCCGTGGCCGTTGACGCGGTCGGCACCGATCAGCTTCGTATCGACGACGTCGAGGGACTGGAGGTCGGGTTTCGCGGAGTTGACGGCCAGGGCTCCCTGGACGGCTCCGAAGTCCATGTTCGCGTCGAACCTCGCGAGCCGTTCGGTGATCTTCCCACCGGCCTGACCGACCCCGATCAGGGCTACTTTCATATTGCTCCCATACGGGTGGGGGCTGTTGAACGTTCCGGTGATCTGATACTCGACTCGTGCCAGGGTAGCCGCTTGACCGGCACCCCCGAGACGGGAGCGTTCGACGGCGCGTTCGCCACAGTTCACAATACATTTGTGGAGCATTCCCGTCGGATCCGGTATGTTCCACGAACAGCGGATGACCGTCCCGGACTCGCCCGCCGAACTCCGGGCCGAGTACGCGGACGACCTCGCGGCGATCGTCACGGAACGTGGCCCCGCCGAAGCGGCCGCCGAAACCGACCTCGAGCGGGAGCGCCTCGAGGCGGTCGCCGCGGGCGAGCTGCCGGAGCTGACCCTCGAGGAGGCCGCGGCGATCCAGTCGCTGGCCGAGGGCGCGCCCGATCCCGAGACGACGAAGACGATGGCGCTGGAACACCTGCTGCTGGGGATGTCGACGGCGGTACTCGACGTCGACGCCGTCGAGAGCGAACTCGAGATCGACCTCGATGCCAAGGAGATCCAACAGAAGATCGAGAGCCGCGCGCCGATGTCGTTCGACGAGTTCGTCCACGTCCAGTACGTGATCGCGGACGGCGCGCCGTAGCTCGGCGGCCGGTCACACCCATTGATACCACGCCCCGTGATTTATCGACCTCGGCGGCGTCAACACACCATGTCGAACACGGAGCGCAGCGAGAACCGGCATCGGGAGATCGACGACATTCTGGCACGGAAACCCGGCACCGAGGCCGTCACTGACCTCGCGGACCGGTATCGAGTGGTCGGTGCCGCCGACCGGGAGACGTACGCGAACTGGCTGACGCCGCTCGAGGAACACTACGTCTGTCACCGCAACGAGACGCTGGATCCCGCGGCCGAGGAGTGGACCGTCGAACTCGGCGGCGCGGTCGAGCGGGCGGCCGACCTCGAGATGGCCGCCATCCGGGAGGAGTACCCGACGATCGCCGTCGCCCACACGATGGAGTGTGCGGGCAACGGACGGGGCTACTTCGAGCCCGAGACGGGGAGCGTCCAGTGGGAGTACGGAGCGGTCAGCACCGCGTTCTGGACGGGCACCCCGTTGCGGTCGGTCCTCGCCGATCACGGTGCGGCGACCGACGACGACATGTGGCTCACCGCGGTCGGCGGCGATCGGCCGGAAGTCGACGGCGAGAACGACCGGTTCGCCCGCTCGATTCCGATGGAGAAGGTACTGAACGACTGCATTCTCGCCTACGAGGTAAACGGGGAGCCGCTGCCCCCGGAACACGGCTATCCGGTCCGGCTGCTCGTCCCCGGCTGGTACGGCGTCAACAGCGTCAAGTGGGTCACCGAACTCCGCGTGACCGAGACGATGGTCCACGGCGAGGAGTGGACGGATCGTGACGGAGAGGACTTCACGCAGTGGCAGCAGTCGTCCTACCGGATCCACCCCGAGGGCGTCGAACCCGAGTCGAACGCGACGATCTCGACGTTCGACACCTGGGACCAACTCGAGTCGGCCGAGATCGACCACCCCTACACCTTCGATCAGAACGTCAAGTCGACCATCGGCGCGCCCGACGACGGCGCGACCGTCTCGAGCGATGACGGGCCGATCGCGGTCGTCGGCGTCGCCTGGGCGGGCGACGACGCGGTGACGACCGTCGAAGTCTCGACCGACGGCGGCGAGGAGTGGACCGAGGCCGAGTGCGTCGGTCCGGACTACGATTGCGCCTGGCGGCTGTTTCGCTACGAATGGGAGCCCACGCCCGGCAGCTACACGCTCGTCTCGCGGGCGACCGACGAGCGTGGTCGCCGCCAGCCCATGCGGATCGCAGCGCCCGACGACGAGGCCGACGACGAGTACCCGTGGAACGAGGGCGGCTACGCCGAAAACGCCTGTCTCCCCCATGCGGTCGACGTTACCGTCGAGTGACGCCGATCACGGCTCGAGCCTCCCGCTTGAAGATTCGCGGGAATCGTCTCGAAGACGGTAGAAAACCGCCCTCGAGCGGTGAAATTATGTACGACCGACCACGACTCGACGTATGAAGGTTGCAATTCTGGGCTGTGGGCACGTCGGTCTCGAACTGGGCCGCCAGCTCGCGGCGCGGGGCCACGAGCCGATCGGCGTCCGCCGGTCGGCCGATGGGGTCGAGCGGATCGAAGACGCCGGCTTCGAGGGGGTTCGGGCGGACGTCACCGACCGCGAGGCGCTTTCGGCGGTTCCCGACGTCGACGCCGTCGTCTTCGCCGCCAGCAGTGGCGGTCGCGGTGCCGAGGCCGCTCGTGAGGTCTACGTCGAGGGGCTACAGACTGCGATCGAGGCCTTCGGCGAGCGCGAGGCTCCCCCGGACCGACTGGTCTACACCTCCTCGACGGGGGTCCACGGCGACCACGACGGCGACTGGGTCGACGAGGAGACGCCCCTCGAGCCGACGACGGAGAAGACCGAGGTGCTGGCCGAGGCCGAACGGATCGCCCTCGAACTGCCCCTGGAGTACGGCGTCGAGGGGACCGTCGCGCGCTACGCCGGCCTCTACGGTCCCGGCCGGTATCGGCTCGAGCGCTACCTCGAGGGGCCGGTCACCGAGGGGTATCTCAACATGGTCCACCGCGACGACGCCGCCGGCGCGGTCCGGTACCTGCTCACCGAGGACCTCGCGCGCGGGGAGGTCGTCCAGGTCGTCGACGACGAGCCGGCATCGAAGTGGGCGTTCGCGGACTGGCTGGCCGAGGAGTGCGGCGTCGACCGGCCACCCAAGCAAACGAAGACCGAGCGGCTCGCGGACGACGATATCAGCGAGGCGAGCCGGCGGCGGATCCTGACGAGCAAGCGCTGTTCGAACGAAAAACTGCGCGATCTGGGCTACGAGTTCGCGTACCCGACCTTCCGCGAGGGATATCGCGACGCGATCGAGCGCTATAGTAGCCACTGAAACGATTCACACACTGATCGCAACGCTGTCGTGCGATCAGGTGTGCAATGACTTTCAGTGGCTGCTATATTGCGGGACCGAGGAGTAACAACGCGCCGGAATCGGGGGAAAATTCTTGAGGGTTCGATCTGATTTCCGGGTATGAGCTATCGGAGCGCCCCGTTCGACGGTGGGGTCGTCGGGGCGACACCGCTCGCGACCGAGTCGATCGGTGACTCGGTGCGCTCCCTCGAGCCGCTCGTTCTCTCCCTGCTAGTGCTTGCCGTCGTCGGGCTCGCCGTCGGCGGCTGGTGGGTCGTGCGGTGGTTCCGGCGGCCGCCGGGCGCACAGTTACAGCGGTTGCTGGCGACCCACGACGAGGTGACGGTGTTGATGCACCCGAACCCGGATCCCGACGCCATGTCGTGTGCGATGGGCGTCGCGGCGATCGCCGACGCAGTCGACACCGACGCCGAGTTACAGTACGCCGGCGAGATCCGCCATCAGGAGAACCGGGCGTTCCGGACCGTTCTCGAGTTGGAGATGGAATCGATCGACGCCAGCTCCCAGCTCGCTGCGGACCCGGTCGTCCTGGTCGATCACAACACGCCGCGTGGCTTCACCGGGGCCCAGACCGTCGAGCCGGTCGCGGTCGTCGACCACCACCCCGGCAACGGTGCCGGCACGAAGTTCACCGACGTCCGGACCGACTACGGCGCGGCCTCGACGATCATCGTCGAGTACTTAGAGGAGATCGGAGCGACGCTGGACGACGGGGAGGGCAGCGGCCCCGACGTATCGCCGGAACTCGCGACCGGGCTGCTCTATGGCATCCAGTCGGACACGAACCACCTGACCAACGGCTGCTCGCGGGCCGAGTTCGACGCCTGTGCGACGCTGTTTTCCGGGATCGACGAGGACCTGCTCGATCGGATCGCGAACCCGCAGGTCAGCGACGACGTCCTCCGGGTTAAGGCGACGGCGATCACCGAAAAGCGGATCGAGGGCCCCTTCGCCGTCTGTGACGTCGGCGAAATCGGCAACGTCGACGCGATCCCCCAGGCCGCCGACGAACTCATGCACCTCGAGGGGGTGACGGCCGTCGTCGTCTACGGCGAACACGACGGGACGATCCACCTCTCGGGGCGGTCCCGGGACGATCGGGTCCACATGGGCGAGGCGCTTCGCCACGCCATCAGCGACATTCCGATGGCGAGTGCGGGCGGCCACGCGCGGATGGGCGGCGGCCAGCTCTCGATCGATCACATGAACGGGATCGGTCCCTCCGACGGGATCAGCCGCGAGGAGTTCGAAGAACGTCTTTTCTCGGCGATGGCCGGCGAGCGCTAGTCCTCGCGCAGCGCTCGGACGGCCGCCGGATCGGCCGTGTCACCCGTTTCGACGAAGTGTGCCGCACAGGCGTTTCCAAGCGACAGCGCCGGCTCGAGGCCCCTCCCGCGGGCCAGCGCACAGGTCAGTCCGGCCGAGAACCGGTCGCCGGCACCGGTCGTCCGCCGCGGGTCGCCGACGTCGTACATCTCCGCGACGGCGGTCTCGGTCCGCGTCGCGCCGATGGCCGCGTCCGGGCCGTGGGAGACGACACCGGTGAGATCGAGCGCAGCGCGAAGTGCGGCCAGCGAGTCGGCGGTAGGCTCGGCGTCGACGTCGACGACGCGCGCGGCGGCCCGAAACTCCGTCGGGTTCACGCTCAGGACCACCGCGAGCGAGTCGTCGGCCCGGTCGGCCCGCGAGAGTACGTCGAACAGCCCCTCGAGCGCGGCCGGGTCGACGGTCTCGATCGGCCCTGGATCGACGACGATCGGAAGCGGATCCGCGGGCGGGGTCGCCGCCAGCCGGTCGAAGACCGCCGTGAGGCCCCGGACCGAGACCCAGTTCGTACAACACAGCGCGTCCGCGCCGACGAGCCGGTCCCAGTCGACGACCGCGAGCAGCTCCGCGAGTCCCCAGTCCTCGGCCGGCCCCGGTTCGGCGAGCTGGAGTTCCTCTCCGCCGACGTCGACGACGCGGACCGTCGCCGGCGGCCCCATCGAGCGCATCTCGAACGGAAAGTCGGGAAACACCGGATGGTCGAGGTGGCCGATAAGCGTCGGCCGATCGCCGAGAGCGTGGACCTGTCGCGCCGCGTTGACCGCCTGTCCGCCCGGCCGAACGGCCGTCGGCTCGAGCGAGAACGTGCGGTCGCCGGCCGCGAGCCGGTCGGCGAACGCGTCGGCCGATTCGAAGCGGTCGCCGCCCGAGCCACCGAGCGCGTACCAGCGATCGACGCTACCGTCGGGAAGCGTGACGATATGTCTGGGGTCGTCGTGTTCGAGGATTGCCGGACGGTCGCGATGGTCGTCGCTCACGGTCGGAACTCGTCGCCCGTGGCCAAAAGACACCGGCCAGCGCGGCGAAGGTCGGTTCGAACGGCGGCCCGTCCGGTCCTCGCGAACCGGCCACAGCGGCACGCGTGACGGCCGTTACCGGATCTCTTTCCACTCATCCGCACAGTCGGGACAGATACGGACCGTCTTGATCTCGTCCGGGTCGTTTTCGGTCTTCAGGGGCTTCTCGCACTCGCCACAGACGAGTCGATCGTAGGTGTCTTTCTCGAGTTCGCCGTCGCGGAGTGCCTTCCGGACTGATTTCATATTCGCCCTGTAAGAAGGTGGGGGAGAAAAAGACCGGTGCTTTTTCGAGTGTCGATGCGCCGACCGCTCCGCGTATCGTGACGGCGGCGTTCGTCGTCTACTCGCGACGTACCTACCTGGCCGGATCCGTGGTCGTTTTACCGATCGGGCCGAAGACCCCACCGATGGAGTACGTCCAGGAGCGGATCGCGACGCTCCACGAGTTCGGCGAGGCGAGTTCGGCCGGCGGGGCCCGCTCGAGCGCGGTCGGCGCGGTCGCCGAGACGGCCGTCGTCGTCCCCATGGCCGGCCGCGAACTGGAGAGCCCCGCCGCCGCGCGCGTCCTCGGCGAACTCGAGCGCCTCGAGCCCTCGCCGGCCGCGGTCTTCGTTCCGATCCGTGCCGAGCCCGACCGGGTCGAGCCGTTCCGGGAGTGGCTGGCCTCGTTTGCCCTGCCGATCAGGCTCCTCTGGTGTAACGCACCCGGCATCGAGACGCTGTTTGCCGAGGCGGGGCTCGACGGCGGGTTCGGCAAGGGCCGCGACGTCTGGCTCGCGCTCGGCCCCGCCGCCGCGGCCGGCGACGCGGTCGTCGTCCACGACGCCGACGCCCGCAGCTACGAGGCCGAACACGTCCACCGCCTGCTCGCACCGCTGCAACTGGGGTTCGACTTCGCGAAGGGGTACTACGCCCGCGTCGAGGACGAGCGGCTCTACGGGCGGCTCTTCCGGCTGTTTTACGCACCGCTCGTGCGGGCGCTGGCCGACGCCCACGACGCCCCGATCCTCGACTACCTCGGGGCGTTTCGCTACGCGCTGGCCGGCGAGTTCGCCGCGACGGCCTCGCTGGCCCGTCGACTGCGCGCCCCGCGGGCGTGGGGACTCGAGGTCGGGACCCTCGGCGACGCCTTCGACGTCGCCGGGTTCGACCGCTCCGCGCAGGTCGATCTGGGCCGACACGTCCACGACCACCGCGCGGTCGCCGGCGACGCCGGCCTCGAGGGGATGAGCCGGGAGGTGGCTGCGACGCTGCTGGGCGTCCTCGAGGACCACGGCGTCGAGCCCGCTTACGGGAGTCTGGCCGAACGCTACCGGGCCGCCGGCGAGGAACTGATCGACCAGTATCGGGCCGACGCCGCCTTCAACGGCCTCGAGTACGAGCCCGCGGCCGAGCGGGACCAGCTCGCCCGCTACGCCGAGTCGATCGCACCGCCGGAAGCCGACACGCGGCTGCCACGCTGGACCGAAGCCCCGTTCGCGCCGGCCGACGTGCTNCCCGCCCCTGGCGGGACCGCCGCGCCGGCTCGCGCTCGCAAGACTAATCCTCTCACCGCTCTTTGCACTCCGTATGGACGCGACCGCCGACGAACTGGCCGGCGTGGTCGATCTCTTCGGCGGGCTGACCCGCACGGAACTCGAGCGGGCGCTCGCCGAGGCCGCCTACCGCGCCGACGGGGGGTCGGTCGAGGCGGCGGCCCTCGAGACGGCCGTCGAGGACGCCCTCGAGTCGTTCGCGCTCGTGCGGTACGAGCCCGACGCGGACGAGGGGCTTCCCGACGACGAGGCGCTGTTGGTCGCCGGCCCGACCGCTTTTCCGACGGTTCCGGAGGACGCCGAGGACGTTCCACACATCCTCGAGATCGACCGCCGACGACTCGACCGCGAGGCGCTGGGTGAGGCCGCCAGCGAACGGCTGCATGCAGCCGTCGACTCGGCCGTCGCCGCGGACGATACGGACCGGATGCGGACCCTGATCGACGTCACCTACGACCTCGAGGCATGGGCTCCGATCGATTGCACCGACGAACGTCGACGACTGGAGGAACGGCTCGAAGAATGACGGCCCGACTGACGCTCGAGCCGGTCGCGAGCTACGAGCCGACGGAGATCACCGATCAGGAGTTCGACGCGGCCGTCCTCGCGCCGATCGTCGACCGCGACGGCGAGGACCACCTCCTCTTTACCCGGCGGGCCGACCACCTCGGCGAACACCCCGGCCAGATGAGTTTCCCCGGCGGCGGGGCCGAACCCGTAGACGGGACGATCCTCGACACCGCGCTCCGGGAGGCCAACGAGGAGATCGGCCTCGAGCGAAGCGAGGCCGAGGTCGTCGGCCAACTCGACGACATCCGAACCGTCACCGAGTACGCAGTTACCCCCTTCGTCGCACACGTCCCCGACCGGGAGTACGTCCGCGATGAGAGCGAGGTCGCCGAGATCGTCGTCCTCCCGCTGTCGGGGCTGCTCGACCGTTCGAACTACGAGTACGAGCGCCGCTCTCACCCCTACTACGGCGAGATCGTTATCCACTACTTCCACGTCGACGGCTACACCGTCTGGGGCGCGACCGGCCGGATTCTGGTGCAACTGCTCGAGCTGGCGACGGATTTCGAAGCACCGGAAAAGGTCGACCGGTCCGAGTTCTGAGACGGCGACCGGTGCTTAGAGCCCTTCGAGCGACCGGAGCTTCTGTTCGACGTCCGGCGGCGCGGCGCTGGGCCCGTCGCGCACGCGGTGGTCCGGAATCAACAACGGGGCGGGGTTCTCGTCGAGGGCGGTCCGGACGAGAATCAGGTCGTCGTCGTCCTCGTGGGACAGTCCCGAGGTCATCCGGGCGAGCGTCTCGACGGAGACCTGCTCGCCGTAGGGGACCGACTGGACGCTCTCGAGGACCGCCCGCCGGTCGGTCGGCATCGTCATCGCGACCTGGACGTCCTCGAAGGTGATCTCCTCGACGGTGTCGAGGTACTCGAAGATCCGGTCGAGGACGGGGTGGTCGTCCTCGGCGTCGTCGTCCGGAATCTCCGGGAACGAGACGCTCAGGACGCGTCCGCTCGCGGCACCGAGCTGGACGTATCGATCGAGGTACGGCGATTCCCGCGCGTAGATTCCGGCCTCCGTAACGTCGTCCATACCCGCCCGTAGGCGAGCCGGGCTTGAATAGCCGCCGGTCCCGGACGTTCGGTGCCGGGACCGCGACACCGTGGTCGGTCAGACGCCGGTACGCGTCCAGTCCTCGTCGTCGCCGCTCCGTTCGAACCGAGCCCCCTGACCGCACTCGGGACAGCCGAACTGACGGTACTCGATCTCGCTGCCGAGCAGCGGGACCGTGGTTTCGGTTCCCTCGGCACGGAGTTCCATCTCGCGGCCACAGCGCGAGCAGGTCGGCGGATCCAGTGTGGGTTCGTTCTCGACGGACATACTGAATCCTGTCTAGAGTTAGCACGGGCCACACTTTAGCCGTTCGCTGCGACCGCCGGCCCCGTGAGGATGACGCAAGCCTTATGTACATATGAGTACGTCGATGTACAATAATGGACTCCGATACCGAACTCGCCCCGGCAGTCCGATCGATCCTCGAGGCCGCTCGGGGCCGGTCGGGCGGGGAGGGCGTCGTCGACGTCGATGCGCGCTCGCTTCCCGACGCGCTGGCGGCGGCCGAGGCCGACGGGCGGGTCCCAGTGATCGCGGAGGTGAAACCGACGAGTCCGACGGCCGCGGGGACCCGCGCCGACGACCCGGTCGAACTCGCGCAGGCGATGGTCGCGGGCGGCGCGGCGGCGATCTCGGTCCTCACGGAGCCGACCCACTTCGACGGCTCGCCCGAGGCGCTGACCCGGGTCCGCGAGGCCGTCGACGTCCCCGTGTTGCGCAAGGACTTCGTCCTCGAGGAGGACGGGATGGACGTCGTCGAGGCCGACCTGCTCCTGCTGATCGCGCGGTTCGTCGACGACCTCGAGGGGCTGATCGCTGCGGCCCGCGAGCGGGGGTTCCAGCCACTCGTGGAGGTCCACGACCGAGCAGAACTCGAGCGGGCCATCGATGCGGGCGCGGAGATCGTCGGCGTGAACAACCGGGATCTGGCGCGGCTCGAGGTGGAACTGGAAACCTTCGAGTCGGTCGCACCCGAGGTGCCGGACGACGTGACGCTGATCGCCGAGAGCGGGATCTCGTCGCCGGCCGATGTCCGGCGGATGCGCGAGGCAGGTGCCGACGCCCTGTTGGTCGGCAGCGCGATCATGGACCACGGGACGGGCGACAGCGACGTCACCGAGAACACGCGGCGGCTCACGCGGGCGGAATCGACAGCGGGAGACTCCACATGAGCGACCACGACGACACTATTCAGACATGAGTACAGAACACGACCACGACGACGGCGACGCCGGACGGACGGGTACCTTCGGCGACTACGGCGGGCAGTACGTCCCCGAAGCGTTGATGCCGGCCTTACAGGAACTCGAGGACGCCTACGAGCGGTACGTCCTGGAAAACGAGGACGGCTTCATGGACGAGTTCCGCGAGCGGATGCACGATTTCGGCGGGCGGCCGACGCCGCTCCAGCGCGCGGACCGGCTGAGCGACCGCTACGACCGCGAGGTCTATCTCAAGCGTGAGGACCTGCTCCACGGCGGGGCCCACAAGCTCAACAACGCGCTCGGGCAGGTCCTGCTCGCGAAGTATATGGGCAAAGAGCGGATCATCGCCGAAACCGGCGCGGGCCAACACGGTACCGCGACGGCGATGGCCGCGGCCCACCTGGACATGCCCTGCGAGATCTACATGGGCCGAACCGACGTCAACCGCCAGCGTCCGAACGTCTACCGGATGCGGATGAACGGGGCCGAGGTCAACCCCGTCGAGGCCGGCAGCGCCACTCTGAAGGAGGCGATCAACGAGACGATGCGCGACTGGGCGACGACCGTCGAGCGGACCCACTACGTCATCGGCTCCGTCGTCGGCCCGCATCCGTTCCCGCAGATGGTCCGTGACTTCCAGGCGGTCATCGGGGACGAGATCCGCGAGCAGATCCGGGAGAAAGCGGGGCGACTGCCAGACAGCGTCGTCGCCTGCGCCGGCGGCGGCTCGAACACGATGGGGACCTTCCACGCGTTCGTGCCGGACGAGGACGTGGATCTCGTCGCCGTCGAAGCCGGTGGCTCGAGCCTCGATATCGACGAATCCGAGGGGCTCGCGCCCAACTCCGCGACGCTGTCGACGGGGACCGACGGCGTCCTCCACGGCGCAATGACCAAACTCCTCCAGAGCGGCGACGGCCAGATCATGGAGTCCCACAGCGTCAGCGCGGGGCTCGATTACGCCGGCGTCGGGCCCGAACTCTCACATCTCGTCGAGACCGGGCGCGTGACGCCCGCGAACGTCGACGACGAGGCCGCGCTCAACGGCTTCCACCGACTCTCGCGGCTCGAGGGGATCATCCCCGCGCTCGAGTCGAGTCACGCGCTGGGGTATCTAGAGGAGTCCGCCGACGAACTCGGCGACCTCGTCGTCGTCAACGTCTCGGGACGTGGCGACAAGGACCTCGAGACCGTGTTAGAGGAGACCGAGAAACGGGATCTCGAGGCCGCACCGGACGTGGAGGTGTTCGACGGATGAGCGAGTACGACAGCGAAGTCGAGGCCGCCATCCGCGAGAACCACCCCGCGCTGATCACCTACATCACCGCGGGCGACCCCTCGCTGGCCGATACCAAAGACTACGTCGAAGCGCTCGATCGGGGCGGCTCGGACCTGATCGAACTCGGGCTGCCGTTCTCGGAGCCGATCGCAGAGGGTCGGACGATTCAGGACGCCATCAACCGCGCGCTGGCGGCCGGGACGACCCCCGAGGGCTTTTTCGAACTGGTCGACGACCTCGAGACCGAGGCGCCGCTGCTGGTGATGACCTACTACAACATGATCCTCCAGTACGGGGACAGCGAGGCGCCACGCGCCTCGGAAGAAGCGAGCGGGCAACGCCCGCGAGCCAAGCCGGACGTTCGTCCGTTCGTCGAACGGGCCGCCGAGGCCGGCCTCTCGGGGATCATCGTCCCCGACCTGCCCGCCGAAGAGGCCGAGCCGCTGCGGCGGGCCTGCGACGACAACGGGCTCGACCTCGTCTTCATCATCGCGCCGACGACCGAGGGCGAGCGCCTGGATCGGATCATGTCCCACGTCTCGGGCTTTGCCTACGTCCAGGCGCGACTCGGGACGACGGGTGCGCGCGAGAACGTCTCGGGCGCGACCCACGAGAGCCTCGAGCGCCTCTCCGAGTACGACGTTCCGAAGGCAGTCGGCTTCGGCGTCAGTAAGGGCGACCACGCCGCGGAGATCGTCGAGGCCGGGGCCGACGGTGTCATCGTCGGCAGCGCGCTGGTCGACATCGTAGCCTCGAGCGACACGCCCGAGGCGGCGGTGGACCGACTCGAGGCGAAGGCCCGCGAACTCAAGCGAGGCGCGCGCAGCGGCGCGGAAACCGTCACGATCGATCCGGAAGATGCACCGGAACCAGAACAGCCATAACCGCTAGCTTGCTACACTCCCGCAATGACTACAGGAATCGACGCACGACTCGATCGAATCGGGACGGACGACTCGTACGTGATCGTCCCAATGGACCACGGCATCACAATGGGTGCCGTCCAGGGACTGAAAGACATCGAATCGACGATCGACGGGGTAACCAGCGGCGGTGCCGACGCCGTCCTCACGCAGAAGGGAATCGCGCCCCGCGTTCACGAGAACAAGAACGGGAAGGGCTACATCGTCCATCTCAACGGCTCGACGACGATCGGGCCGGACGAGCAGGACAAGCGACTGACCGGCACCGTCGAGGAAGCGGTTCGGGTCGGTGCCGACGCCGTCTCCTTCCACATCAACGTCGGCTCGAACCACGAGCCCGATCAGATCAACCAGCTCTCGGAGGTCACCGAGCGGGCCCGTCAGCTCGGGATGCCGGTCCTGGCGATGGCCTACGCCCGCGGTCCCGGCGTCGACTCGACGGACCCCGAAGCGCTGGGACACGCGGTTCGGCTCGCCGAGGAACTCGGTGCTGATATCGTCAAGACGGGATACAGCGGCGACGCCGAGAGCTTCCAGCACGTCGTCGAATCGACGCGACTGCCGGTCATCATCGCCGGCGGCTCGAAGGGGAGCGACCGCGAGACGATCGAGATGGTCCGCGGCACGATGGACGCCGGCGGCGCTGGCATCTCCATGGGTCGCTCGATTTTCCAGCACGAGGACCCCGAAGCCATCGCCCGGGCCGTCGCGGGCGTCGTCCACGACGATCTCTCGGTCGACGACGCACTGGCCGAAGCGGGGCTGGCGCTCGAGGCCTGATTCTCGACTCCCGTTCGCTCCGTTGGTCGACGCCGTCCGGTTGCCGGCTCAGTGACAGTGCGTGTTCAGATGCACGTCCCGGTCGGCATAGCGCGGACTCAGTTCGACGGTGGCGTGATCGACGCCGTGGCCGGCGAGTTCGTCGTGGGCTCGCCCGACGACGGCCTCCGCCTCGGCCATCGTCTCGACGCCGGTTTCGACGTGGACCGTCGCGACCGTGATCTGACTGCAGATCTGCCACGCGTGGACATCGTCGACGCGGTCGACGCCGTCGATCGCCTCGAGGTGGGCCCGAATCTCACCGAGATCCAGCGGCGTCTCGAGGAAGAAGATCGCGCCGCTGCCTCGCAGGACCCGGACCGCCGACCACGCGACCACGGCCGCGATCAACCCCGCGGTAATGGGGTCGACGACGCGGATCCCGGTGACTTCGATCACGAGGACGGAGACGATGACGGCGATCGAGCCACCGGCGTCGCCGAGTAAGTGATAGAACGCCCCCCTTTCGTTGAGGCTCATCGCGTCGTCGTGGAGGATGAAGACCGAGCCGACGTTGACCAACAGGCCGCCGACGGCGATGGCGATCGTCGGGCCGGTCCCGATGGCAACCGGTTCGAGGAAGCGCTGATACGATTCCCAGAGGATGAATCCGACCATCGGGAGGAGGAGCAGGCCGTTCAGGAAGGCCGCGAACGGCTCGAGGCGGTGGAGGCCGTAAGACCAGCGCTCGTCGTCGCCGTACCCCTCGGCGACGCGGGCGGCGGCGAAAGCCATCACGTACGCCAGCGCGTCGAACAGCATGTGGACGGCGTCGCTGATGAGCGCGACGGAGCCGAAGGCCAGTCCGCCCGCGAGTTCGACGAGGAAGCCGACGACGTTGATCACCGAGACGGCGGCGAGTTTGCGGCTGCTCGCGGTGTCGTCACCGTGGCCGTGATCGTGGTCGTGACCCGCGTGTGAACTCGAGTCACGAGCGCGGGTCGACTCGTTGTGACCCATCGTGGATCGATCTCGCGGGCGGAGACTTATTAAATCGGCTGCTACAAAACGGCGTTTCTACAGTAATCATTAGCAAAGATCCTCGAGAGATTTAATAATCGGCCGTGACCGATCGCTCTCCGGCAAGCCCGGTCTCAGCTACCGTGCCAAGAGTTACCCCGGCAACCGTCGTAGCCCGAGTCCGTGTCGGAACCGACGCTCACGACGCGGCCCGTCGCACGGACCGCGACGGGCCACTGTACGGAACTACTGTACGACGACGGTGCGAACGACGACGTGCTGGTCTGTGCGGCCCACGGCGGCGGGGTCGAACCCGGCACCGGAGAGCAGGCCCTCGAACTCGCGACCCGGTTGTCCGACGCGAGCTGTTGGGCGTGTCTCGGCTACGACGAGGACGACGCGTTCGAGGCGTGGCATCCGCCCTCGTCGGCCATCGACCCGGCCGACTACCCGCTGTTGTCGGCGATCGCCGACCGCGGCTTCGAGACCGTCATCAGCCTCCACGGGCTCGCCGACGATCGGGTCGTCGTCGGCGGCGGGGTCGATGCCGCGATCAAGCGACGCGTGTGCCACCGCCTCGAGCGCGTTGTCTCCACCCCAGTCGAGGCGGTGTCGGACGGTCCCTACGCCGGCGTCAGTCCGAACAACTTCGTCAACTGGCTCGCCGACGGGGACCGGGGCGGGCTCCAGCTCGAGCAGGGGCCCGTGGTCCGCGACGGCGAGCGCGAGGCGGTCATCGACGCGCTCGAGTCCCTCGTCGAAAACGGCGGCTGCCGTCCGGTCTGAGTCGGGCGTGTCGCGTCAGCCGTCGAGTCCGAGCGGGTCCGCGGCGACGAGGTCGTCGACGACCGCACCGGCGGCGCGGGCGGCGTTGTCGATCGCCAGCTCGCGGCTCGCATCGGTGCCGTCGAAGCTCTCGGCGGCCGACTGACCGGGGGCCGGCCGGTCGTAGTTGGCCACCGCCCGCACGCTCAGGTAGCGCTCGAGCCGGTCGAACCGCTCGAGGGCCGTCGCCGTCGCCGCGTCCTCCATCTGGGTCGCGAGGAACGGAGCAACGCCGTACGCCTCACAGAGCCACGCGACCTCGCGGGCGCGCTCGCGACCGTGCCAGAACTCGTCGCCGCAGACGCTGGTCCCCGTCTCGACGGTCGGGCCCGCCGCCGGCGCGTCGGGATACTGCCGCTGGGACGCCCGGACGGCGTCGTCCGATCGCAGGTCGACGCCCGCGGCGACCGACTGCGCGCGCTCGACGAGTCGCGGCTCGAGGCGGTGGACGTAGTCGCGGGGCCGATACGCGAGGAGATCGAGCCGGTCCGCCGGGTCGTCGGCCGCGGGGCTCGCATCGGCGTCCCCGCGGTCCCAGCGGTGTTTGCGGTCCCAGTCGACGATCGCGTCGGCGACGACGACCGAGCCGAGCGCGGTCCGGGCGGGCGGGCCGCCGGCGATCCCCGTCGAGACGACGTACGCCGACGAGAGGTCGACGCCGGGGGTCGCAAGCAGGGCGGTGACGGTCGTCGCGGCGTCGCTCTTGCCGATCCCGGTCGTCGTGACGGCGACGCCGTCCTCGGCCACGTACAGCGGCGTGTCCGTCCCGGGGACCGCCACGGCGTCGGTGATCTCGGCGCGCTCGAGCCACGGACGGCGTTCGGTAAGCGGCGGGTCGGCGACTGCCGGGATCACGAGCGCGGACGGTCGGACTGGTGCGTCGGGGTCGGGGGTACGGGGCGTCGAGAGATCGCGGTCGCTCATTTGGTTCGACTCGGTTCCGGCGGCGCAAGTATCCCGCCGTTCCGGAAGGATTTCGGCCTCGCCGTTCCTCGATCGGCCCGTGACCGACGACGCGGACCTCACCCTCGCGGACGAGATTCTCGCCCGCGCGCGGATCCACGCCCGCGAGGTCGTCGCCGAACACGACCTGCCGGTGGCGCTCGAGGCCCTCGAGTGGGCGGTCTCGACGCGGGCCAAACGGCGGGCGGGCGCGTGTCGATGGGACGCCGAGACGGAGACGGCGACGATCGTACTGGCACGGCGGGCCTACGAGGCCTACGAGTGGCCCGCCTTCGCGGGGATCGTCAGGCACGAACTCGTCCACGCCTGGGAGTTCCAGCAGTTCGGCGAGTCGGGTCACGGGCCGCGGTTTCGCGAGCGGGCCGCCGCGCTCGAGGCGCCACGGCACTGCGAGGAGTTCGCCGACCCGCGCTACGTCCTGCGGTGTCTCGAGCCGGAGTGTGACTGGCACGCGAAGCGCCATCGGGCATCGAAGCCGGTCAAATCGCCCGGCGGCTACCAGTGTGGGGCCTGCGGTGGGGCCTACGAGGTCGAACACGTCGCCAGCGGTCGGACGTGGACGACCGCCGGCGGCTACGGCGGCGCGAAAGCGGCGCTGAGCGAGGAGTGGTAGGAGGGCCGCTCGAGTGGGGAACCGAACCGGTGCGAGCGCGGAAGGCTTATTCGACTCACACTACCTGTTTCGAGTATGGGAATACTCGATCTCATGCTGGGCAGTCCGGGCGAGGGCGAACAGGGCGTCGCGGCCAAGTCGTACACGCTGCCGAAAGAGACCCACGAGTTCGTCTACCCCGTCGCGGTCCGGCGCGCGGAGGTCGAGGCCTTCGCGGAGCTACTTGCGGCCGAGGCCGACGCCCCGGCGCTCGAGGGCGGCACCGAGGACGTCCAGGCGGTTCTCGACGGGATGATCGAAGAGGGCGCGGTCGACGCCGAAGAACTGACCGAACGGATGCAGGGGCCCCGCGGCGAGGTCGAACCCGTGATCGATGACTGGCAGGCGCGACTCGAAGGCGACATCGGCGTGGTCTACGCCCGGCCGGGCACCTACGAGAACCTGCTGGCGTTCGTGAAGTTCTGTAAGCGACGCGACGACGATACGAGCGACGAGTTCACCGTTCCGGAGAACTTCGCCGACGCGGCCGCCCTGCTCAAGCGCCTCGAGACGGGGACCGACACCCAGTACCGGGCCGTGATCCATACTGACCTCCTGCCCGACGAGTAGCGGTCAGACGATCGTGTCGAAGGCCTCGAGCGAGGCGAGTTCGTAGGTCGGCTCGTGATCGCGCGGACCGTCGGCGTCGGTTGCCAGCCACGCCGAGTCCAGCCCCATCGCGTTGGCGCCGGCGATATCGGCATGGAGGGAGTCGCCGACGTGGATCGCCGCGTCCGGTCCGACGTCGAGTTCGGCCAGTGCGCGTTCGAAGGGGGCCGCGTGCGGTTTCGGGTGGATCCCAGCACTTGGCTCCGTGAAGACACGGACGTCGAACGCGTCCGCAATGTCCAGCGCCCGCAGTTTCCGCGTTTGTGTCTCCCGACCGCCGTTCGTGATGAGTCCGACCTGTCCGCGTTCGCGGGCGGACTCGAGGGCCGCCTTCGCGCCCGGGCGGAACTCGACGGCGGTCGGATCCCGCGCCGCGAGGTACTCGGCGGCGAGTTGTGGGGCGACGGCAGTGTCGACGCCCGTTCGCGTCGCCACTTCGGTAAAGAGGTTGTCGTAGAACTCACGGTCGGTCTCGGCGGTCGGCAGGTCCGGGACCGCAGCGCGCAGGTCCGCCGGCGTACAGAACGGCTCGCGGCCGGCACGGTGGAAAGTCGACTCGAGCAGCGTCTCGGCGTCCTGGGTCGAGGTACAGAGGGTGTGATCGAGATCGAAACAGATCGCGTCGTAGGCGGCCATTCGAGTGCATGTAGGGGCTGGGGCGTTCTGAACGTTTCGCCGACTAGACGATAGAGTCGCGATCGAAAGCGGAGGTACCGCCAACAGCCTGAAAGTCCCACCCGGACGGTGGGATGGTCGGACAGCCGAAACTCGCCGGGTTCGGGGTCGACTCGAGCCCACCGTCGATCCGTAGCAGTTATTTTTACTGACGAGTCCCACTCCGTATGGATGTCGTCAAGCGAGTCCACGTCGTCCCGCTGGGCTACGAGTTCGACCGGATCCTCGAACCGATCCGGGACCAGCGGGCGGATCTGGTCTACCTGCTCGAGGACGAGGGGGGCGACGGGCGGCGACCGGGCGGGGCGGACCGCGGCGTCGAGGAGCGAAACGCGACGGCGACGGCCGACTATCACGAGGAACTCCGCGCGGAACTCGAGGCGATCGTCCCCGAGGTCCGGACCCGGGAGTGTGACCTGACGGACGTCTACGCCGTCCTCGGGGACGTGACGACGATCGCGGACGTCCACGCCGAGGACCAGGTGTACGTCAACGTCTCCGGCGCGGGGACGATCCCGGCGATCGGCGCGACCATCGCGTGTATGGACGTCTCGACGGACGCTCACGCCTACTACGTCGAGCCCGCCGAGTACGCCCACGACGGAACGACCGAGCCGGTCTCGTTCGGCCTCGACGAAATCGAGGAGATCCCGACCTACCCCATCGAGTCGCCGACCCGCGACCAGGTCGCGATCATGGAGTTCCTCGCCGAGCCGAGCGCGTGGGAGGGCTTTCACGACGACCGGACCGCTCCACCGAAGAAGAAAGACCTCATCGAGTACGCACGGGATCGGGAACTCGCGTTCATGGCCGATCGGCGCTCGCCCGACGAGCGCGCCGGCGAGGACAAGGGGGCCTTCCGCGTCCTCGACAGTCACGTCCTCGAGCCCCTCTCGGAGGACGGCTACGTCACGATCGAGTCGGTCGGCCGCCGCCGTGTCGTCGAACTAACCGAGCGCGGCGAGAACGCCTACCGGGCGTTCCGGCACAAGCTCATGGACGAGGGCGGCGATCGACGGTAGTCGGAGGGAGGGGGCGTCAGCGGGGGTCGGGGGCAGTTCAGTTCTCGTCGGTCTCGCCGTCGTCCTCGTGAACGAGCGCGTACAGCCGCGGCCCCAGCCGGGCGAACGCGAGATCGGCCTCGAGGCGCTCGACGTGGGCCCGCAGCGCCGCCGGTTCGAGTCCCGGGTGTTCGTAGTCGGTGCTGGGATCGAGATGCGCGTTCGCGCGAGCGAGGAGGGCGGGCGCGGCGTGGGCGAGGCGCGAACCCGGAAGCTCGGGGCCAGCGTTGCGGTCGCGTTCGACGGCGGTCAGGACCTCTCGGGCGACGAGGAGCGCGCGACGCAGCGAGCGGATCTCGTCGGCGTCGGCGGGCGACCCGAGATGCGACGCCAGCAACTCGTCGGCGGCGACGACCCGCTCCGGGTCGACATCGAACGCGGCGGCAATTTCGTCGCGAGCGGGTTCGCCGGCGTCGGTCCGGCGGGCGGCGAGTCGAACCGCGCCGAGGACGGCGGCGGTCCGATCGTACGCCAGCGTCGCCAGCTCGCCGGCGTGGTCGAACGCCGCGCGGGCGACCGCGGCGGCGGTCTCCACCTCGAGTCGGCGGACGGCGCAGTCGATCGACGGTGCGGCTTCGGCCTCGAGGTGTCGCTGACCCATACTCGAACGCTCTCCCGGACATGTATTATCATCTATCCTGAAAGTATTGTTACTATCGTTACTATCGCAGGTGTCGAGGTAATTTGTACGAAACAGAATATCATCACGGCGAATCGATCGCGAGCGGTCGAGTCGGCGGGGAATCACCGACCGAACCGACGCCCCTGCCCGATCCGCCACGTTCAAGCCGGTTCCCTTCGAGAGTCGATTCATGACGCGAGCTGTCTGGGTGAAAGCCGACGATGCCGTCGGCGACTGGGACGACCGCCGGGCGCGGATCACCGCCGCGCTCGAGGCGGGTGCAGACTGGGTACTGGTCGACGAGGACGACGTGGAGCGCGTCCGCGAACTCGGCGAGATCAACGTCGCGGCGTTTCGGACCGACGGGGACGTGACGCTGGTCGACGACATCGATGACGCCGAAGCCGACGACGGCGATACGGACGAGTCGGCCGCATCGCAGGCGGACGCGATCGTCGTCGGCAAGAACGGCGAGGGCGACGCGACGATCGACCTGCCGGAGGACTTCGCGGGCTCGGCCGACCTCTCGACGCTGCGCCGGGACGGCGACTTCCAGCGGGGCGCGTACGTCCGCATCCTCGGCAAGGAGTACGAACGGTTCGCCGAGACCGCCGCCGAGGAGGCCGACCACACCATCGTCGTCGGCGAGGACTGGACGATCATCCCCCTCGAGAACCTGATCGCCCGGATCGGCGAGGAGACGAACCTGATCGCGGGCGTCACCAGCGCCGAGGAGGCCAAGACGGCCTTCGAGACGCTCGAGATCGGCTCCGACGCCGTCCTGCTGGATTCGGACGATCCCGACGAGATCCGCGAGACCGTCGAGGTCCGCGACGAGGCCGCCCGTGAGAGCCTCGATCTGACCACCGCCGAAGTCCTCGAGGTCGAACGGGCCGGCAGCGCGGACCGGGTCTGTATCGATACCGGCAGCCTGCTCGAACACGACGAGGGGATGCTCGTCGGCTCGATGAGCCGCGGGCTGGTCTTCGTCCACGCCGAGACAGCCGAATCGCCCTACGTCGCCTCGCGGCCGTTCCGGGTCAACGCCGGCGCGGTCCACGCCTACGTTCGCACGCCCGACGGCGGGACGAAGTACCTCTCGGAACTGCAAAGCGGCGACGAGGTCCAGGTCGTCGACACCGACGGCAACACCCGCGAGGCCATCGTCGGCCGGGTCAAGATCGAACAGCGACCGATGTTCCGGATCGCCCTCGAGACCGCCGAGGGCGACCGCGTCGAGACCCTGCTCCAGAACGCCGAGACGATCAAGGTCGCCGCCGACGAGGGCCGCAAGGCAGTGACCGACCTCGAGGCCGGCGACGAGATCCTGCTGTACTACGAGGACACGGCCCGACACTTCGGCGAGGCCGTCGAGGAGAGTATCATCGAAAAATAGCGGGTTTCCTCGACCCGTCGGTTCGCCCTCATAGTTAATTGGTAACATAGGACACGAAGATGTCACGGCGGATCGAACGCCGCCGATCGACCCACGGAAACCCGGACTGTCATCGGACCTGATATCGACTCGGCCGCTAACGGATCGTTTTTCGATCGCGTCACGGAAACGGTATACACTATCTATGGTAGCTGGCCCCACACCAATAACACGCTATGAGCGTCACTCGAGAGAAAGTCAGCGCGGTCGAACCGCCGGCGTTCGCGGTGACGCTGCGAAACGCCGGACTGGCGGGGGCCGGCGGTGCCGGGTTCCCGACCTACGCCAAGTGGGACCGGCTCGAGGAGGTCGATTCGCTGCTGGTCAACCACCAGGAGAGCGAGCCCAACTACTACATGGACAAGTGGCTGGGTCGCGAGCGGGCCGACGAACTGGCGGCGCTGTTCGACGGCCTGCTCGATCGAGCGTTCGATCGGATCGTCGTCGCCGCCAAGCGGACCGACCGCGAGGCGTGGCTGGGCGACCTCGAGGCGGCGACCGAGGCGACGGTCTACGAGCCCGGCGACCTGCCGATCGACGGGACCGAAACGGGCGTCGTGATCGCCTACACCGCCGACAAGTACGAGTTCGGCATGGAGACGGTCCTCATGCGGATCGTTGCGGGCGTCGTCATGGCGGGCAACGAGTTGCCCATGGACCACGGCTGGATCGTCCAGAACACCGAAACGCTCGCGAACGTCGCTCGAGCGCTGGTCGACGGCGAGCCGATGACCGAGAAGTTCGTCCACGTCGACGGCCGCGTCCCCACCCACCGGTTCCTCCGGGTCCCGGTCGGGACGCCCGCGACCGACCTCCTCGAGGCCGCGGGGCGAGCCGACGAGTTGGGGGCAAACGAGGTCATCCTCGACGGTGGGCCGGGCTGGTGCTTCGAGATCGAGCGCCCGCCGGACGAGTTCGGCGTCCGAAAGCGGACGAACTGTCTGCTCGTCATGGCGGACTCGGTCGTCGAGGAGAATCGCCTCGGGAGCGGCGGCCGGATCAACGTCCTCGCGTCGGCGGCCTGGTCGGAATCGAGCCACGAGACGGCCCCGACGGCCCGGCTCGAGCCGGAACGCGTCGTCGTGCCGTTGCTGACGAACCCCGCCTTCGAGGGTGTGGTGACGCCCAGCGAGCCGATCGTTCGGGCCGGCGACGAGGTCGAACCGGGCGAGCTGATCGCCCGTCCGGGCGAAGGGATCAGCACCGCCCAGCACGCCCCGATCGACGGCACAGTTACCGGCGTCGCGGATCGGTCCGTGACGATCGAGCGCGACGAGGCGTCGGCGGCCGGAACGGCCGGC
Source organism: Natrinema thermotolerans DSM 11552 (assembly GCA_000337115.1). GTDB lineage: Archaea > Halobacteriota > Halobacteria > Halobacteriales > Natrialbaceae > Natrinema > Natrinema thermotolerans. The sequence goes on along the minus strand of AOIR01000055.1, from coordinate 113,523 downwards.
GCGGAGCCGGCCGATCCACACCGGATCTACTGGTCCTGGTGTCGCGAGTGCGGCCGGTACCTTCCGGAGCCACAGCTCAAGGCGGTCAGTCCAACCGAGTTCGTCTGTAGCCAGTGTCGTTGACGCTATCGAACGCAGGGGCGAACGACCGTCGATCGAACCCACGCCGCGGGGTTCCGTCGATCGACGATGACCTGCCCGTTGCCGTCCCGGTAGCTCGCGTACCGTTCGCGTTCGATGTCGGCCGTCCCACTGTCGTCGGTACGTCGTGTTCCGTCACTTCGCATTCGAAGTCACTCCCGCCGGCCCGCGGGGCCGACGACGATGGCCGTGGTATCCGACGCGGAGACAAAAGGGCTCCGTGGAAGTACTACTAGCGTGGGTATATGCCGCCGACAGTGATCGGTCGGATCGGTCCGAACGAGGGGGCGTCAGGAGTGGGTCGGCTCTTCGTCGGCGGCGGGCTCGAGCCGGGTCGTACACCAGTGACAGAACTCGAGGTCCTCGTCGACTTCCTTCCCGCATTCGGGACAGGTCGCGCCGTCCCCGCCGGTATCGCTGCCCGGTGGGAACCCGAGTGCGCGGAAGGTCGCGTCGATCGCGGCGAAGAGACCGATAAACGAGAGCAGGAACTGGGTCATCGCGTCGGTCTCCTCGGCCATGATGTCCGCGTACGCGTTGATATCGCCGACGCTCGTCATCGGCCCGGCGGCGGTGAGCTGTTCGATCGGCAGGAAGATCGCACTCGCCGAGATGAAGAGGCCGGCGAAGACGGCGGCGCGAAGCCAGTCCCGGATCACGAGATGGCCCGCACCCGGCAGGAGTATCGAGAGGCCGGCCGCGAGAAGCGCACGGAACCATGTCATTGTGTGTTGGGGTCGTAGGGGACCCCGACCCTTAACATTCCGATTTCGCTCGTTTTCACTCGAGCCGACCGACCAGCTCCGCGAGCGTCTCGAGGTCGTACTGCCCGGGCGCAGTCGCCTCTGCCGGATCGACGGGTGCATAGCCGATCTTCGACCCATAGACCGGCGCGACGGCACGCGTGTGGCTCCCGACCTCGCCCATCGCCATCGTCGCGACGGCGTCCCCGTGGGCGGTCAGTTGCTCGGTCGCCGACAGCAGCGCCAGGGTGTCCGCCGTCGACTCCGCGGTCACTGCCAGCTTCGCGACGTCGGCGTACTTGCCCGCTTCGGTCAGTGTCCGTACCAACTCCGTGCGGGGTGGCGTCCCCTCGAAGTCGTGGGCCGAGGCGACGATCGAGACGTCGCGGTCGCGGGCCGTCTCGAGCAGCCCCTCGGCCCCACCCTCGAGGATCGACGTGAGTTCGACGTCGATCGCGTCGACGCCCGCGAGCGCGGTCGCTTCGGCAAGCGCCTCGAGTCGGTCCTCGTCGGTTCCGTCCCACTCGCCGCCCTCCCACGCGGCGCGGTTGGTCGCGAGGATCGGGAGGTCGCCGTCGTAGGCCTCGAGGGCGGCGAGGGGGTCGTCGGCCAGATCCATCCGGAACTCGATCGCGTCGGCGTGGTCGCGGGCCGCGGGCTCGTCGGCGAGGTCGGCCGTCGACGCCGCGAGAACGAACGAATCGAATCGAAGGCTCATTGCTACGCAGTGCGGACGAGAGCGGGGAAAACGGTATCGTTTCGGCGAACGTCGCCGCGAGTTAGGCCAGGCCGATAGTCTCCTCGGCCTCGAGGAGTTCGTGGTAGCGGTTCCGAATCGTGACTTCGGAGATGTCGGCGACATCGGAGACGGCGGCCTGCGTGGTCTTCTCGTTGGTCAGGAGTGCGGCGGCATAGACTGCTGCCGCGGCGAGGCCGACCGGCGACTTACCGCTGTGGACGCCCTTCTCCTTGGCGTTCTGGAGCAGGCTCCGCGCGCGGTGTTCGGCTTCGTCGGAGAGTTCCAGTCCGGAAGCAAAGCGGGGCACGTAGCTCTCGGGATCGGCCGGCTGGACCTCGAGGCCGAGTTCCCGAACCACGTAGCGGTAGGTGCGTGCGATCTCGTTTTTCTCGACGCGGGAGACGTCGGCGATCTCGTCGAGACTTCGGGGGACGCCGGCCTGCCGGGCGGCGGCGTAGACACAGGCCGTCGAGACGCCCTCGATCGAGCGACCGGGGAGCAGGTCCTCGTCGAGTGCACGTCGGTAGATGACCGACGCCGTCTCGCGGACGTTCGTCGGGAGGCCGAGTGCAGACGCCATGCGGTCGATCTCGCCGAGGGCCTGTTTCAGGTTGCGCTCCTTGGAGTCCCGAGTTCGGAAGCGCTCGTTCCACTTGCGCAGGCGCTGCATCTTCTCGCGCTGGCGCGAGCCAAGCGAGTTGCCGTAGGCGTCTTTGTTGCGCCAGTCGATGTTCGTCGAGAGCCCCTTGTCGTGCATCGTGTTCGTCGTGGGCGCACCCACGCGGGACTTCTCGTTCTTCTCGGCGGCGTCGAACGCGCGCCACTCGGGACCGCGGTCGACGGAGTCCTCCTCGACGACCAGTCCACAGTCCTCACAGACCGTTTCGCCGTGTTCGTCGTCGACGACGAGATTGCCCGCACACTCCGGACAGACGAGATCCTCCTCTTCCGTTTCGGTTTCCGTTTCGTTCGTTTCGGGTTCGCTACGTCGTACTCTCGTGTTCGATGGTGCGTTAGTCATATCGCGAATGCTCCCGGCCGAACCGATCGTAAAAGCCCGGGCGGAGTCGTTACCTCCCACGTTCAGACACTCGAGGGTTAAGGGTTTCGAAATCCCAACCGCACATCCCCCGAAAACGGGTAATTCGGGCAAAAGAGCATGATAGATAGGCGGAGTAAAACTGCGAACACGAGCGGAAACACAGCCCCCAAATCGGCCCCGCTCGAACGGCCGATATGGAGATCGCAGTCGGGAGTACGAACCCGGTCAAGATCGACGCGGTCGAACGGACCGTCGAGCGAGACGAAGCGACCGTCCGCCCGGTCGCCGTCGACTCCGGCGTGAGCGAACAGCCCCGATCGGTCGCGGAGACGGTCACGGGTGCGGAGAACCGTGCCCGACGGGCGCTCGAGGCGACCGGGGCCGACTACGGCGTCGGCCTCGAGGGCGGGGTCGCGCGACTCGAGGGAACACCGGGCCTCTCGCTGATCATGTGGGGCGCGGTCACCGACGGCGATCGATTGGAACGTGGTGCCGGTCCGACGATCCGTCTTCCGGACGACGTCGCGGCGCGACTCGAGGACGGCCGGGAGTTGGGGCCGGTGATGGACGAACTGCTCGGCACCGAGGGACTCGCCGAAGGGGCAGGAGCGGTCGGCGTCTTCACGGATCGGCTCACCGACCGGACGGCGGCGCTCGGGCAGGCGGTTGCATGTTCGTTTGGCCCGTTCCTAACGAACTATTACGACGCCGACAGCTGACCGTCACCGGCACCAACTCGCCGGTTGCACGGCCCGACAGCCGGGCGATTCCGCCGATCGGAAACGGACACGTACAGATGACAGTCGCCAGCAAATATATATTAACCTCGCGTACCAACGAAAGCTTTCGACGGCAGTATACATCGATTACCGGCCACAAAAATCGCAGGACAGCGGCGGGTTAACTGCACGTACCAAACCCCCTAAGGGTGTTCCTCCCATCCGATCGGGTATGAGCACTGCAATGGCCCCCGACCTCACGAGCAAACAGCGCCGGATTCTGGAGTACCTTCGGAACAACGCGGCGACGAAGACGTACTTCAAATCCCGTCTGATCGGCCAGGAACTCGGGATGACGGCCAAAGAGGTCGGCTCGAACATTACAGCGCTCCAGGAGGGTGACTACGACGTCGAGATCGAGAAGTGGGGCTACTCCTCGAGTACCACCTGGAAGGTCGACATCTGAGACGGAACCGATCAAGGGGCTCATTTCGCTGCCGTTTGTCGATCGTTTCACGAGCCCCGCGGCTGCCGAACCCTCTTTTCGCTCGCTCCCCTAGCAGCGCCGAATGACGACGACGGTACTGTTCGACATGGACGGGATCGTTCTCGAGGGACCGCGCACCGACCCGCAGGTATACGCCGACGCCGCTGACGCGGCCGTAGCCGATCTCGAGGTCGATCCGTCGCCGGCACAGCGCGAGGACTTCAGGCGACACGACGCCGAGCGGATCAGGACCCACTGCGAGGAGTTGGGGGTCGATCCCGACCGTTTCTGGGAGTTGAAAGAGCGCTACGCCTCGCGGGGCACCCACGATCGGCTCCGTGCCGGCGAGCGTGGGATCTACGACGACGTCGCGACGATCCGGGACCTCGCCGACCGGACGACGGTGGGGCTCGTAACCAACAACCGCCACGAGACCGCCGCGTTCGTCGCCGACTACGTCGGGATCGACTTCGACGTCGTCCGCGGACGGGACCCCACGTTCGAGGGGTACGAGCGGCGCAAGCCCGACCCCGACTACATCGAGGACGCGCTGGCCACCCTCGGGGTCGCGGAAGGTGTCTACGTCGGCGACTCCCACAAAGACGTCGCCGCGGGGCAGGCAGCGGGCCTCGAGACGGTCTACGTCCGACGGGACCACAACCGCGCTCATGAACGGCCGCCGAACGCGACCGTCGAACTCGAGGGATTGACGGGGCTCCCGGCGGCGCTCGAGTCGCTGTAAGAACGAATTATTCGGCGTCGTCGCCCTGATACGCTAGATAGCCGTCGGCGTTCCGGGCCAGCGTCCGCGCGCGATCGCCGAAGGAGTCGGCGTGGCGAACGACCAGCACCAGCACCGTCTCGGGGCGTTCGACGGCGTAGCCGTCCGCCCGCGAGAGCAGGCCCGCCTCCTCGAGTTCGCCGGCGTACTTGCTGACCGTGGGTGCGGAGACCTCGAGTGCGTCCGCGAGATCGGCGGCCGTCGCCGACGGCGTCAAGAGGAGTTCGATCAGCATGCCACGTGGGGTCTCCCGCCGGAGGTAGCCAAGCGCCCGTTTTTCGAACTCGTCGAACCGGCCGGCGGTGACGTAGCGCTTGTAGTCGCCGTCGCGGTAGCGTTCGATCGCGCCGGCGTCCTCGAGTCGGCGGAGGTGGTGTTGGGTCTCGCCGGTCCCCAGCTGGAGGTCATCGCGGATCTTCGAGAAGTGGGCACCGGGCGTCGTCGAGAGGTAGCCCGCGATCGCGTCGCGCGCGTCGCTTTCGCCCGTTTCAGCCGCCGCTGTGTCGGCGCGACCGACGAGCGGGGAGGCAGCACCGAGGGCAGCGAATCGGCGCAGGGTCGCTCGTTTCTCGTCGTCGACCCCGTCGGGCTTCGTCATGTCTATCTACGGTCCACAACGGTTCGACCCGTAAAACAGGTTTCGCTCCGTCCTGTTTTCCGATAGTGACCGGTTACTGGACGGCTGCGTCGGCAAAAGAGCGCGGGGCGGGCCGATCAGTCGCTGGACGAGGGGTCGTCGCCGGCCTCGTCGCTCGGCACGCCGGTCCCACCGTCGGTCTGGCCCTGGAAGTCCTGATCCATCTGTTCGATGACCTCGTCGGGATCCGAGATGTCCGCCGTGTCCTGGCCTTCCTTGATCGCCTGGGCCTCCTGTTCCATCGCCTCGACGTCCATCTCGGCCTCCTGGTCGATCTCGCCGATGATCTCGGCGATGTCGTCCAGGCCGATCAGTTCGCGCGTCTCGTCGTCGAACTCGCGGCTCTCGAGTTCCTGACCGTCCGCCTCGACGTCGCTGCCCGAGAGATGCTTGCCGTAGCGCCCGACCAGCGAGGTGAGTTCCTGGGGCATGACGAACGTCGTCGACTCGCCCTGGCCGATCTCGCCGAGCGTCTCCATTCCTTTGTCGATGATGGCGCGCTCGCCCATCGATTCGGCCGAGCGGGCTCGCAGCACGGTCGAAATGGAGTCACCCTGTGCCTCCAGGATCTGGCTCTGCTTTTCACCCTGGGCACGGATGATCTCGCTCTGTTTGTCACCTTCGGCCTTCTCGACGGCACTGCGGCGTTCACCCTGTGCCTCGAGGATCATGGCACGGCGTTTCCGTTCGGCGGAGGTCTGTTGCTCCATCGCGCGCTGGACGTCCTTCGAGGGGTTGACCTCGCGGACCTCGACCGATTCGACGCGGATCCCCCACTCGTCGGTGGGTTCGTCGAGTTCCTGGCGGATGCGGGCGTTGATCTCCTGGCGCTTGTTCAGCGTGTCGTCGAGTTCCATGTCACCCAGCACGGCACGCAGCGTCGTCTGGGCGAGGTTCGAGACGGCCCGTTTGTAGTCGTCGACCTGCAGGAACGCCTTCTTGGCGTCCATCACCTTGATGTAGACGACGGCGTCGGCGGTCACGGGCGAGTTGTCGCGCGTGATCGCTTCCTGCCGGGGCACGTCCAGCGTCTGGGTTCGCATGTCGAACGCGTACGTGTTCGAGACGAACGGCGGGACGAAGTTGATCCCCGGCTCGAGCAGTTTTCGGTACTCACCGAAGACGGTTAGCGCGCGTTTCTCGTAGGCGTCGACGATCTCGATCGCGCTCAGCAGCGCGGCGATCACGAGGACGAGCAAGAGGGCACCGACGAGTAGCAGGGCCCCACCGAGGGCCTGCATCGGTATGAGTTGGACCACCATATCCCCGCCTTACGGCGGCGGGGGGAAAAGCGTTCCCTTGTTTCGTCGACATGTCTGCCCCGATCGGGACCTCACCGTTCCGTTTCCGTCTCCGTTTCCGGTTCGGTGTCGTTGGGGTCGACCGCGGCGTCATCGGCCGGTTCGTCGTCGGTCTCCGTGTCGGCCACCGAGGCGGCATCGGCTTCAGCGGCCGCCTCGGTCTCGGCCTGATCGCGTGCGAGCGCGCGGTCGATCTCGTCCTCGCCGATCGCATCGAGGGACTCGACGGTCAGAACGTTCCCACCGCCGGGGTCGATGACGATGATTTCCGAGCCCTCCTCGATCCGTCCGTCGGTGGTCCGAGCGCTGTAGTAGGGAGCGAAGCCGCCCTCCTCGAGTTTGACCTCGCCGCTGCGGGTCGTGACCGTCTCGGTGACGTAACCCGTCACGCCGGCCAGCGAGTCCGAGTCGGTCGTCCTGGCAGTACCTTTGCCGCCGTAGAAGTCGAACTCGCGGTAGACGTAGGCGGCCGCGGCACCGATAAGCAGCGTCAACAGGGCCAACACGAGGACGTTCGCGAAGGGCGAGAACAACACACCGAGCAGCCCGGCACCGACGAGCGCGACGCCGATGACGATGAGATGTGCGCCGGGAGACACCGCCTCGAGGACCATCAACACGAGTCCCGCGACTAGGAGCAAAAGCGGCACGTTCCCCGCGAGGGATTCCACCATATCCGGGGCTAAGGTCTCGCCCCGATTAAATGTTTACCGCAGTCGCCGAGTGATTTTATCGTTCGGTCCCCTGACTCTCACGCGATCGGTGGCGACGAGTCCGCCTCAGCCGAGCGGAATCATTACGAGACGAACGAGAACCAACACCATCGCGATCGCCCCCAGCAGGACGAACAGCGCGCTTTCCAGTTCCGGCTCCCCGGGCTCGATGGGCGTCTCGTTCGGCTCCGGCGCGTACTCGTCCTCATCGTCGTCCACGTCGGCCGCGTCATCGCTCGAGTCCGAGAGGTCGAGCGGGATGCGGTCGTCATCGTCGACGCGCTCGTCCCGAACGGAATCGTCTCGGTCCGCGTCGCCGCTCCGGTCGGCGACGTCCCAGCCCTCGCCCGAGTCGGTCCGGGTCGCGTCGGGCCCCGTAACCGACCGCTCGGTCCGGTCGTCGTCGGCGTCGTCTCGCGTCCCGGACGGTTCGTCTGCCATGGCTGATTGTAACGGATCCGCCGTCAAAAACCCGTGGTCCGAGCGCGGGGCGGACGGCCCGTTGTACGGTATCACCGGTCCAACCCCGATGTCCTGCAGTTACACCGGGAAATCGGTCCAACAGTCGGTCTCAGGGGCGCTCGGGACGACCCCCGATATCGCCGCCGTAGACGACGCCGCGCTCGGCGTCGACGGTGACCGTCTCGCCGGCCGACAGCGCCGCCACGTCCGCGTCGCTGATCATCGGCACGCCCAGTTCGCGGGCGATCATCGCCGGATAACCGGTCATCCCCCGCTGGGCGTTGACGATCCCGCCGATCCGGTCCGTCTCGCTCGAGAACTCCGCGTCGAAGTCGGCCGACAGCGCGAGGATCGCTCCCTCGGGGACTCCCGAGAGATCGCCGTCGGTGGCGTGAACGATCGGCCCGGTCGCCCTGCCCTCGACGACCACCTGGCCGGTCGTCAGGGCGTCGGCCGCGACGTGGACCTTCAGCATGTTCGTCGTGTTCGCCCCCTCGAGTTCGGTCATCATGCCACAGAGGACGACGACGGTATCCCCGCTTTCAGCGATGCCGGCGTCTAACGCGGCCTGAACGGCCTTCTCGACGACGGCGTCGGCACCCTGATCCGAGACGGAGGCATACAGCGGCGTCACGCCCCAGGTCAGCGCGAGCTGGCGACGCACCGCCTGACTCGGCGTCGAGGCGACGACGGGTACGCCCGGACGATACTTCGCCGTCTTGAGTGCGGTGTAGCCGGACTCGGTCGCGGCGACGACCGCGTCCGCGTCGATATCCCGGGCCAGAAAGCGGGCCGAACGAGCCAGCGCGTCCGTCCGCGCCTCGCCCGCGGCCGGGACCCGTTGCTCGAACAGTTCGGCGTGTTCCACGGAGCCCTCGACTTCGCGGACGATGCTGTCCATCGCGTCGACGACGGCGACGGGGTGGTCACCGATCGCGGTCTCGGCCGACAGCATGACCGCGTCGGTGCCGTCGAGGACGGCGTTGGCGACGTCGGAGGCCTCCGCGCGGGTGGGTCGGCGAGCCGTCACCATCGAGTCGAGCATCTCCGTCGCCGTGATGACCGGTCGCCCCGCCTCGCGACACTTCCGGATGATCCGCTTTTGGATCATCGGGACGTCCTCCATCGGACACTCGACGCCGAGGTCGCCGCGGGCGACCATCACGCCGTAGGCCGCGTCGATGATCTCGTCCAAGTTCTCGACCGCGCCTGCTCGCTCGATCTTCGCGATGACCGGAATGTCGGCTCCGGCCGCCTCGAGTACCTCGTCGACCTCGTAGACGTCGTCGGCGTCCCGGACGAAACTCGCGGCGACGAAGTCCACCTCCTTTTCGGCGGCCAGCTCGAGATCCTTTCGGTCGGACTCGGTGACGACGTCGAGGTCGAGTTCGACGCCGGGGACGTTGACCCCCTTGCGGCCGCCGAGGTCGCCGCCGGTATCGACGCGGGCTCGGACGCCCTCGCCCTCGGTTCCGAGGACGGTTGCCTCGATCAACCCGTCGTCGAGCAGGATCCGATCGCCGGGCTCGACGGCGTCGATCGACAGCGAGAGCCCGACGGTCTCCGGCGTCGCCGTCTCGCCCTCGACGAAGCGGATCTCCGAGCCCGTCTCGAGCGTCACTGTCTCCCCCTCGGGCAGGGGCGCGGTCCGGATCTCGGGGCCCTGCATGTCGAGCATGACCGCGACGGGCTCGGTGCGCTCCTCGTCGACCGCGCGGACCCGGTCGACCAACGCGGCGCGGTCCTCGCGGCTCCCGTGGCTCGCGTTCAGCCGTGCGACCGACATCCCCGCCTCGGCCAACTCCCGGATCGTTCCCCGGTCGTTCGACGCCGGTCCCAGCGTACAGACGATCTTCGCGTTTCTCATGTCGGGGGCTAACGCCAGGTGGCGTAAAAACCGGTCGCTTACTCGCCCTCGAGTACCAGTTCGGACCGCCGGTTGCGGTCCCGTCGCCTGCCACGCCAACCGTTTTCCGCGGATCGACCCTCCGATTTCCTATGCCGACCTACGCCACTCTCGTCGACCTCGCCGATCGCGACGTCCAGAACGTACAGGAACTCGCGACGATCTGGGGTGAGATCCGGACGGAGTTCGAGGGACACGACACCGAGTTGCTCGACTCCTACGCCGCGCTCGGCGAACACGACTTTCTGATCACCTTCGAGGCCACTGACCGCGAGGCGGCGTTCAAGTCCGCGTTGACGCTGCACCGTCAGGGCCTCGAGGGAGAGACGATGCCGATCGTCGATACCGACGACTTCTCCGAGTTGGTCGACGAGGTATGACCCGTCCGAGCGGACTGGCGACAGCGCTCCCGGACGTCACCCCCGCGTGGCGACGAACGCCGGTCCGCCGCGCCGCCTCAAGCGGCGGGCCCGGATCGGACCGTTACCAGAGGCCGGCGAGGTTGCCAAGCGCCATGAGCGAAAACAGCGAGAGGGCGATCACGACGAGCGCCCTGGCTTCCGCCGATCCGCAAGCGGCGGGAAGTCCCGCGAGCCAGTTCGACCCCACGTCTCGACCGACGACCCCTCGAGCGCGCCCGTCACTCTGTGACATATGAGAACGTATTGCATCTAGCCACATAGCTGTATTTGAGGCGGGTTGACAGGTGACCTCCTCCCCGTCGTAAACGACAGGGCTTCCCACGGCACCGCACCGCTGGGTTGGGATATTTGCTGGTTTACGACTTGTCGGCATGACAGGCCGATGGCAGGGCCACACTGCCGTTACTCCTATCCCAGCATGGGACTCAGAGTTATCTTGTGACCGAGACACCACAGCGGTTCGAGAGGGTGTCTCGAACGTTCTGGGTCCCGGAGTCCCGATATTGTGCATTTGAGTGGGCGGTGTGACCGCCTCGGTGTATGTCATTCTACAACACACTATTACTTAAATATCCGCATTATCGCTGAACGCTGATTATATAGTTGAGCGACGCGATTCACGCCCGCCGTAAACGGCGGGATTCTCTCGCTGTTTAAAGAAAGCGCTCTTCCGTAGGAGATTGTTGATACAGCCTTTCGTTGCGGACCGCATTCAGTAACTGGCCGTCAGAACTGCTGAGTCATGAGTTCTCGATTCGCTTGACTCACTACGGAATCGCAAGACAGCTCTCCATCAACAATGTGCTACGCAAGAGCGTAAAGAAAGATAGTCCCGTGGCGGGGTGTCGAACGGCCGGTACACGACCGCCCAACCACCCGTTCCCGACCGAGTCGCTTACTTGATCTTCTCGCCGACGGCGGCGTCGCCGTGGGTCGTCAGCAGATCGGCCTCCTCGCCCGCGGCGAGGATCATCCCGTTGGACTCGACGCCGAACAGTTCGGCCTTCTCCATGTTCGCGAGCAGGACGCACTTCTCGCCCGGCAGTTCCTCGAGGTCGTGTAGTTGCTTGATCCCCGCGACGATCTGTCGCGTCTCGAAGCCGATGTCGACCTCGAGGCGCGCGAGGTCGTCCGCGCCTTCGATCCCTTCGGCGGATTCGATCCGGCCGACCCGGACGTCCAGTTCCTGAAAGTCCTCGAACCCGATCCGCTCGTCGGCCAGCGGCTCGAGATCATCGGTGTCACTCATACCGTCGGCTTCCGCGTCGGTGCTTTCGTCGCTTTCGGTTTCCTCGTCGCCATCGTCCGAGGCGGCCGCGACGCGTTCCTCGAGCTTTTCAGTCAGTTCGTCGACGCGGTCGTCCTCGATCTTCTCGAAGAGTTCGCCGGGCTCGTCGAAGTCCCGTGGCGGAGCCTCGAGCGCGTCCTCGAGGTGGGCGTCGGCGATATCGCCGTCCTCGCCGATCTGTGCCCAGAGGGCCTGGGCCTTGTCGGGGGTGATCGGCTCGAGCAGGACGGCGACGGCCTTGGCGATCTGGACGCAGTCGCGGATGACCTGCGTCGCGTCCTCGCTCTCGGCGTCGAGCTTCCAGGGCTCGTTGCGCTGGATGTACTCGTTGCCGAACTGCGCGAGTTCGGTCGCCGCTCCGCCGACCCCGCGCATGGAGTAGTCGTTGACGTTCTCGCGCACGTCGCCGATCGCGCCCTCGATACGCTCGCGGACTTCCTCGGAGACGTCCGCGTCCGGCGTCCCCTCGTAGTTGCGGTAGGCAAAGAGCAGTGAGCGGTACCAGAAGTTGCCGATAGTCCCGACGAGTTCGCCGTTGACCGTCTCCTGGAAGGCGTCCCAGGAGAAGTCGACGTCCTGTTGGAGCCCGCCGGTCGTCGTCAGATAGTACCGCAGCAGATCGGGGTGGAACCCTTCCTCGAGGTATTCCTTCGCCCAGATCGCCCGGTTGCGACTCGTCGAGAGCCCCTTGCCGTTGATCGTGATGAAGCCGGTCGCGGCGATCCCGCGGGGCTTGTTGTAACCCGCGCCCTCGAGCATCGCCGGCCAGAAGATCGCGTGGTGCTGGATGATGTCCCGGCCGATGACGTGCATGATCTCGCCGTCGCCCTTCCAGACCTGCTCCCAGTCGAATGCGTCTTCGCCGACGCGCTCGGAGTACTGCTTCGAACTCGAGATGTACTCGATCGGCGCGTCGACCCAGACGTAGAGGACGAGGTCGCTCTCGTCCTCACCGTCGGCGGTCGGGTAATCGATCCCCCAGTCCATATCCCGCGTGATACACCAGTCCTGCAGCCCGTCCTCGATCCACTGCCGGGGCTGGTTACGAGCGTTCGAGGTCCCCTCGAGGCCGTCCAAAAAGTCGGTGAGGAAGTCCGCGAATTCGGAGACCTCGAAGAACTTGTGGGTGCGCTCGCGGTACTCCGCGGGGTTGCCCGTGATCGTACTGGTCGGGTCCTCGACCTCGCCGGGCTCTAAGTGGCGCTGACAGCCCTCGTCGCACTCGTCGCCGCGGGCTTTTGCGCCGCAGTAGGGACAGGTCCCCTCGACGTAGCGGTCGGGGAGGTACTGGTCGGCGTCGGGATCGTAGGCGACCTGGATCTCCTTCTCGTAGATGTAGCCCTCGTCGTCCAGCGTCCGGACGATCTCCTGCGTCGTCTCGACGTTGGTCTCGTCGTGGGTGTGACCGTAGTTGTCGAACTCGACGTTGAACTTCGGGAACGTCTCCTCGTACTGGCGGTGCCAGTCTAACGCGAAGTCCTCGGGGTCGACGCCCTCCTGTTCGGCGTTGACGGCGACCGGGGTGCCGTGCATGTCCGAGCCGCAGACGTAGGCCGTCTCCTGTCCCAGCGTCTCGAGCGCGCGGGAAAAGGCGTCCGCGCCGATATACCCCCGCAGGTGACCGATGTGAAGGTCCCCGTTCGCGTAGGGGAGCCCACAGGTCACGACGGCGGGTTCGTCCGTCGGAAAGTCCTCGTGGCTCATGATCGCCACGTCGCGCTCGCGGGCGTAAAACCCGCCGGTTTCGATCGGGGGCGGACCCGCGGTACGCGGTGGCGATCAGTCGTCGCTCGTGATCGGGACGCTCGCGCGCACCTCGAGCCGGTCGAGATCGCCGATAAAGGAGGCCAGCATCTCACGGGTGACGTGGGGCATACAGACCACGCGCAGTTCGTCGGTCGCGGTTCTCGAGATCCGCCAGCCCTTGGCCCGCAACGCGTCGAAGGTCGAGCGGGGGACGTCGGCCGCCACCAGCGGCAGCGTCGGTTCGGCGACCTCGTAGCCGCGTTTCTCGAGGGCGTCGGCGAGCCACTCGGCGTTGTTCTGCGAGCGGACGTACTGCCGGCGGTACCCGGTCGGCCACAGCTCCTCCATCGCGGCGACGGCGCTGGCGACGCCCGCACCCGAGCGGGTGCCGGTCAGGGTCGCCTGTGAGGTCGACTCGAGGTAGGGCGTGTCGACGGCGAGTTCGTCGAGTAGGGCCGAATCGCGAACGAGCAGGCCGCCCGCGGGAACGGCGGCTTGGCCCATCTTGTGGGGATCGATCGCCATCGTGTCGACCGCGGCGTGGTCGAAGTTCCACTCGTAGTCGGTAAACGGGAGGACGAAGCCGCCCCAAGCGGCGTCGACGTGCATCGTCGCGTCGACCGACCGGGCGATCTCGCCGAGTTCCGGAATGGGATCGACGCGGCCGTACTCGGTCGTCCCCGCGACGCCGATCACCGCGGCGGTGTCCTCGTCGACGGCGGCCCGGACGGCCCCGAGGTCGGCCCGGTAGTCGTCGTCGGTCGGCACGATCCGGAGGTCGATCCCGAGCAGGTCCGCGGCCTTCTGGAAGCTGAAGTGGCCCGACTCGGGCATGACGACGTTCGGATTCCGGCTATCGGCCCGTTCGCGGGCGATCCGGACCGCCTGAATGTTCGCTTCCGTGCCGCCACTGGTGATATAGCCCGCCGGCTCTTGGAGTCCGGCGATCTCGCTCAGCAGGGCGACCGCGTCGTCCTCGAGTTCCGAGACGCCGGGGTAGGTGCCCGGATCGCCGGGGTTGGTCGCGAGAAACCGCTCGGCCGCGTCGCGTGCCGCCGGGTGGGGTTCCGTACACATCGAGGAGAGAACCCGGTCGAACGCCTGCGGCTCGATTTGCATATCACGTATGTAATCGGTCATCGATTTATTTGTTGCGTTTGCCGACGTTTCACGAGGGGATTCCCTCGCCGTCTTCGGTTCCGTGGGCGGGTCTGCCGGCCCGGCCGCCGGTAGCGCGAAAGCGTGCCTTCAAGTCCGGGGCCGCGCTACGGCCACGCATGAACCCAGGCGACCGCGTCCGCGTCGATCGCGCGGACCGTACGTACGAAGGCGTGTTGCTCCCCTCGAGTACGGACGACCAGCTCGTGGTGAAACTCGAGGGCGGCTACAACGTCGGCGTCGACCGGGGCGAGGCCGACGTGGAGGTCCTCGCGGAGGACGTCTACAGGATCGACGGCACCGACGCCGCGGGCGACGATGGGGCCTCGGAGATCGAGTTCGACGACGACCTGCCGACGATCTCGCTGATCTCGACCGGCGGGACGATCGCCTCGACGGTCGACTACCGCACCGGCGCGGTGACCGCCCAGTTCGACGCCGAGGACGTCCTGCGGGCGGTGCCGGATCTGGCCGGCCGGGCGAACTACCGCGGGCGCGTCGTCGCCAACATCCTCTCGGAGAACATGGAGCCGTCGATCTGGCGGGACCTCGCGCAGGCGGTCCGCGAGGAGATCGAGGCCGGCGCGGACGGCGTCGTCGTCATGCACGGCACCGACACGATGCAGTACTCCGCCTCCGCCCTCGCGTTCATGCTCGAGACGCCGGTGCCGATCGTCTTCACCGGCTCCCAGCGCTCGGCCGACCGCCCCTCCTCGGATAACGTGATGAACGCCGTCTCGGCGGTCGAGGCCGCCAAAAGCGACTGTGCGGAGGTCATGGTCTGTATGCACGCCACCGAGTCGGACGACCGCTGTGCCCTTCACCGCGGGACCCGCGTGCGGAAGAACCACACCTCGCGGCGGGACGCCTTCGAGACCGTCGGCGCGGAACCGCTCGGCGAGGTCGAGTACGAGACCGAGACCGTCGAGTTCCGTCGGACGTATCAGGAACGCGGAGCGAGCGAGTTGGAACTCCGCGACGACCTCGAGGGCGACGTCGAACTGCTGAAGTTTACCCCCGGAATGGACCCCGCGTTCCTCGACGTCGTCGAGGGGAGCGAGGGCCTGATCATCGAGGGCACCGGACTCGGACACGTCCACACCGATTTGATCCCCCGCATCGAGGAACTCATCGCAGACGGGACGACAGTCGTCATGACCAGCCAATGTCTCGAGGGGCGGGTCTGTGACCGGGTCTACGACACGGGTCGGGACCTGCTCGAGGCCGGCGTCGTCGAGGCCGGCGACACGCTGCCCGGGACGGCGAAAGTCAAGTTGATGTGGGCGCTCGAAAACAGCGACGACGTCGCGGAGGCGATGGGCACGTCGCTGGCCGGCGAGATTCAGGAGCGGTCGGTTCCGTGGGAGTGATCGCGTCCGCTGGACGCGGCTGAACGGAGACGGAGTCGAGAGATTGTTTTGCGACGCGCGCTCGAAATCGGACGGCCGACAGCGTGTGCCACCGCAGTCGATCCCGCCTCGAGCCCGCGAAGTTCTTTCACGGGCGATCACATGAGATGCCAATACTCGACAGCTATGGCATCAGAGTTGGATTCCGAGTCCGCCATCGAGATCCGCCGCGCTACTCACGACGACTACGACGCCGTCGCCGACTTCACGGGCGATATCTGGCCCGACCGCGGCGGCGACTACATCCCGCGAATCTACCACGACTGGCTCGAGGACGAGCCGGGACAGGGCAAGAAGACCTTCCTCGCCGAAGTCGACGGCGAGGCCGCGGGGATCGTCCAGGCCGTCATGCTCTCGGACGACGAGGCCTGGTTCCAGGGAATGCGCGTCGCGGCCGACTACCGCCGGCGGGGCGTAAGCCACCGGCTGAACGAGGCGACCTTCGAGTGGGCCCGCCGGCAGGGCGCGACCGTCGGCCGCGTGATGATCTTCTCGTGGAACGCGGCCTCGCTGGGTGCGGCGCGAGCCAGCGGCTTCGAACCGATCACCGAGTTTCGCTTCGCCCATCCCGACCCCGACCCGGACGCCGCGGGACCCCACGCGGTCTCGAGCGATCCGACCGAGGCGTGGCGCTACTGGACACACAGCGACGCCCGCGAATACCTGCGCGGGCTCGGTCTCGCGCCCGAGGAATCGTGGGCCGTCCGCGAACTCACGCGCGAGGATTTCGAGCGGTTGGCCGACGAAACGGCGGTTTTCGCCGTCGAGAGCGAGGATGGACTCGCTGGCGCTGCCTACCGCACCCGAAGCTACGACCGGCCGGTCGACGGCGACGCGACGGACGGCTCGAGCGACGATCCCGAAACCGAGCGGTGGGTCGAGTACGGCGTCGCCGCGTGGGACGGGGTCGAGGCCGCCCGCTCGCTGTTCGCCGCGATCGCTCGCGACGCGGCCGACTGCGGCGCGGAAAAGACGCGCGTCCTGATTCCCGAAACCGCTCGATTCGTCACCGACGTGCCCGCCGCGGGAGTCGATATCGCCGAGGAACCGGACTTCGTGCTGGGGATCGACCTGACGGCGACTCGCTGACGGCTACCCGCCGCTGACCGGCGGGAACAGCGCCAGTTCATCGCCCGCCTCGAGAACCGTCGCCAGCCCCTCCTCCTCGACCAGGACGTTCGTGCCGTTGCGAAGCACGTTGATCTGGGAGCGCAGTTCGCCGTCCTCGAGGACGCGGCCCTCGAGGGCGGGGGCCTCCTCGAGCAGTTCCTCGAAGGCGTCGCCGACGGTGTCGCCGGCCTCGGCGTCGACGGTCACGTGCTTGTCGCCGGCGCGCTCGGCCAGATCCGCGAACAGTTTCCACTCCGTGGGCATACGTGGCGGTATCGGTGCCGGCGGCAAGTAGCTACCGCTCTCGGGGCCGTTCCGGCGCGTGGCCGTGATCCGGATCGGCGGCCGCCCGCTGGCCGTCGTCGGCCGGCGGTGTCGCGGACTCGTCCGCGTCAGCCAGCGACCGTTCGGTCACCCGGCGAAGCGCGTCCGGCCGGCCGAGGACGTACGCGACGTCGCCGGCCGCGAGTCGCACGTCCCCGGCCGGCAGCGGCCGGTGTTCGGCGTCACCGTCGCCCTCGCGCTCGAGCGCGAGGACCAGTACCGGCAGCGAGTCGACCGCCAGGCCGACGAGGGGGTCGTCGGCCTCGACGGTGATCGATCGGACCGTCTCGTCGGCCGCCCGCAAGAGGGAGACGAGGTCGCGCTCGGCGTCGGGACTGCCCGGCAGCGTCACGAGCCGGTAGTCCCCATCGGGTGCTATATCGCGGGCGTCCTCGGCGTCTATGGCGACGGTCGCGACGTCGCCGGCGGTTCCGCGGAGTTCCCCGCCCGCGATCCGTCGGGCACCGCCGTCCTCGCCGCGAGCCCAGAGACGGACCGCGTCGCCGGGGCTGGCGTCGGCCGCGGGATCGCCCTCGAGCGCGACGGCGACGGTCCCCGGCGCGAGCGTCGGGCCGATACCGGCCGGCCGGCTACCCACGGCGAGGAACGCGACCGTGCCGTCGGGCTCGAGATCGACGTCGACGTGGCCGATCCCGAAGTCGCGCTCGAGGCGGGCCACGAGCCGCTCGCGCAGTTCCTCGTCGGTAAGCCGCCGGGGGAGGAGAAACGTCTGCCCGGCGAGATCGGCCTTCACCGACTCGTCGACCGGGTCGTAGCCCTCGATGTCGTCGATCTCGTCGGGAAGTTCGACCGTGACGACCCGGCCAGCCGAGCGGACGAGTTGGGTGACCTCGGTGATCGTCCGCGGGGTCGCAACCATGAACACGTCCCGGGCGAGGTAATCGCCGAGCCGCCGGCCGCCGTCGGCCGCGACCGCGCTGGCGGCGAAGGCACCGACCGTGTAGATCGCGGTTCCGGGCTCGAGCAGGCCCGTGTTCCCGATGATCGCCTGCTGGAGCGCCGTCTGGGTGTTCAGCCAGATCGCGACGAGCGCGACGCCGAACAACACCGCGATGCCCTCCGGGATCCCGTCGGCGCTGTACCACCGATAGACGAAGGCGACGCCGGCCCCGCTGCCGGCCGCGAGCAGGGCGAACCCGAGGATCCGGACGACCGCCTCGAGCAGCGTCTCGGTCGGGACCGCCGCCGCGACGATCGCAGTCATTGCGCGATCGCCTCCGCGAACGCCTCGACCGCGTCGTCGGGACCCGCGACGAACGCCTCGTCGCCGGCCTCGAGCCGCCGTTCGATCCCGGGGGCGAACACCCAGCCGTGGCGACGTTCACCGGTCTCGCTGCCCTGTCGACGGACCGCAAGGACCGTCACGTCGGTCCCGGCGATCGTCTCGTCGGTCGCTCCGGCCGGGCCGACGGTCAGTCGGCGGATGGCGTACCCCTCGCGTTTGACCAGCGAGAGGGCTTCGAACTCCCGGCTGGTTCCCCGAGATCGCACGACGAGTCGGGGCGAATCGGCCTCGAGGATCGGTTTCACGTCCCGTCGGGAGACGGCGATCGTCACGCGACCCGATCCGCCGGCGGTCGCCGCGTGCGGGTTCGCCGAGGGAACTGGCTCGGAGTCCGCACCGCCGTCGGTCGCGACCGCGTCCGCCGACGCAGTCGAATCGACGTCGCGGTCGGCATCGCTCTCGGTACGGGCGCTGACGACGGTCCCGCCGATCGAGCGGTCGCCGGCCCGGACGCTCACCGCGTCCCCGCTCGCGAGTCCCGTCGGGACAAGCGTCGTCAGCGAGACGGCCCGCCGGCCCGCCGGGACGCGCCGGGAGAGACCACCCGAAGGCGGCGCGGCCGTGATGGTCGCCCGAGCCCGTTCGTCGATCGCGACGGCGACGTCCGCGAGATCGTGATCGGTCCGCAGGCGCTCCTCGAGGCGGGCCTCGAGTTCCGAGAGCGGGAGGTCGGCGGGGAGCCGCCACGACCCTGCCTTCAACGTCCGGCGAAGGTCGGCCGACAGCGGCGGATAGCCTTCCATGTCGTGGATCTCACCGGTGGGACGCACCGTGACCTGGCCGACCGAGCCGACGAGTTCGACGACGTCGGCCGAGAGGGTCCGCTGGCGCAGCGAGGTCAGCGAGAGCCGACGCGGGAGTTCCGCGCCGAGCTTGTCGCCCTGGTTGTGGGCGTACAGCGCGAGCATGAGGACAACCAGCACGGCAACGAGCAGCCGCGGTGACTGGGCGATGGTGGGTTCGACGAGCCCGAGCAGTCCGCCCTGGACGCTGGCGATCGACAGCGCGAGGACGACGACACCGAACCCGGGCAGGGTAACGCCGGTGAAATACCGGACGAGAAAGCCGAGCGAACCGGCGACGAAGGCGGGAACGATACCGGTCAGGAGGCCGAGATAGAGACCGAGCAACACTTCGACCGGAAGGGATGGCATTGTGGGCCAGTGGACCGGAGCGGTTAAATTAGCACCGGCAGCCGTCTTCGGCTCGAGCGGCGATCCCCCGAATTCCGAACGGAGACGTTTAACTGACGCCGTCGCTCACCGGTGTGTATGGCCGACGACCGGTCGCTTCGAGAGCGACTCCCGGACGACTGGCAGCACGTGCTGACGACGCGGGCGACCGTGATCCTCGTCCTGCTGGTCGCGCTGCTCTCGGTCGCCACTGCGGTCATCAACATCTGGACCCCGAACCCGGGACCGCTCCACGGGTACGTTCCCGAAGCGATTCAAAGCGCCGCCGCGTTCACCGGGGCGCTCACCGGGTTCATGATGGTCGGCAGTGCGCTCGCCCTCCGACGCGGGCTCCGCGCCGGCTGGTGGGCGACGCTGCTGTTGCTCCCGGTGACCGCGGGACAGGGCCTCCTCCAGTCGAGCCAGTACTCGGTTCCGCTGGTCGTCCTCTCGATCGTGTCGATTCCGGCCCTCCTGTTGACCCGCGGCCGGTTCGACAAACCGCTCTCGCTGACGACGACACAGATCGCGGCCGGCGCGGCGCTGGTCGGCGTCCAGCTGTACGGCACCATCGGCGGCTACGCCATGCGGGAACACTTCGACGGGATCAACAACATTCTCGATGCCTTTTATTTTACGCTGATCACCTCGAGTACGGTCGGCTACGGCGACGTCACGCCGAATCAGGAGTCGATCGAGGGGATGTTGTTTACGATGTCCGTCCTCATTCTCGGCGTGGCCAGCTTCGGTATCGCCATCGGGGCGCTGGTCGGCCCGCTCATTCAGGACCGCATCTCGAAGACACTCGGAAAGATGACCGACTCACAGCTGCAACTCCTCGAGGACCACATCCTCGTCCTCGGCTACGGCGAACTGACGGAACCGATCGTCGACGAACTGGCCGACGGCGGCCGCAAGTTCGTCGTCGTGACCAGCGATCGTGAGGTCGCGACGGACCTCACCGACCGCGGCATCTCGGTCGTCACCGGCGACCCCAGCGACGAGGAGCCGCTCCGGCGTGCAAAGATCGACCGGGCGGCCGCGATCCTCGTCGCCACGAACCACGACGCCGAGGACGCGCTGGCGATCCTAACGGCCCGCGAACTCGCGCCGAACACCCGCATCGTCGCCGCCGCGACCGACCGCGAGAACACGAAAAAACTCGACCGGGCCGGCGCGGACGCGGTGATCAGCCCCTCGGTACTTGGGGGGCACCTGCTCGTACGATCGGCGCTTGGCAGCGACGAGAGCGTGCTGATCGACCGCATTCTCGAGCGCGAGTGACCTACCGTCGGCGACCCCGATGGACGATCGCCACGTCCGCCTCCAGATCGCTGAGTTTCCGGAACGTCGGCGGGGAGACAAAGCGGGAGGCCGCCGAGCGGTCGGTACTCGAGCCGACGAAACAGACGTCATAGCGGGGCGCGATGCGGGCGAGGTAGTCCTCGACGGCGGCGGTGACCACGTGGGTTTCGAAAGGACCGGCAAAGGCATCGACGAGATCCGCGAGCGTCCCCTCGGCCGCCCGACGGCGCGACTCCCGATCGATGCAGGTACAGACGCTGATCGGCCGGCCGGACTCGGTCACCCGAATCGCGAAATCGAGCATCGCGCGAGCGGTGTCGCCCGCACCGCGAACTGCGACGAGGCCGCTCCGCCAGCGCGTCCGCCGCACGCCGTTCGAGCGGAAGACGATCGTATCGATCTCGCCCTCGAACAGCCCGGTGATAAACGACGAGAGGCCGCCACCCTCGCGTTCGGCGTAGGGCGTGACGATGAGATCGCAGTTCTCCGCTCGCGCGGTCTCGAGGACGAGCCCCGACGAGAGGTCGCTGTCGGCCGCGACGACGACCTCGCAGGGGACGTCGTATGCGCTCTGGAGGTCAGTCGCGAGCGACTCGAGGCGGCGGCCGGCGTCGGTGGCCGCGCGTTCGGCGGGCGTCGGTTCGTCCGGGTCGCCGTCGGCCGAGGCGTCCGGTTGCTCGTCGTCGACCGTCTCAACGACGTCGAAGAGGACCACCTTGCCGGCGTCGTGGGCCCCGGCGATCGACGCGGCGAAGCGGGCGACCGTCTCCTCGCAGTCGGTCATCGGGACGAGGACGTGATCGTCGCCGCTGGTCGTCCGATAGAGATAGCGGGCGCGTTGCTCGTAGAACCGGTCGCGCCAGACGACGAACGCGGCCGCGACGAACGAACTCGAGATAACGATCCCGAGGACGTAGGCCACCTGTGCGTTGCCGGTCACGAGAACGAGCAGGGCCGTCGAGAACGCCGTCGGCACCTCGAGATCGAGCGCCCACGTGCAGACGCCGGTACAGAAGACCCCGAGTGCGGCACCCCAGGCGCTGATGCCGCCACCCAGTCCGACGGCCGCCGTCAGCGCGAGCGCGAGCCAGCCACAGCAGGCCCCGACGGTCATCCCGCCGACGAACTTCCCCGGGGAGGCGTACTTCCCTTCCGGCTCCGCAAAGAGGGTGAAGGTCCCCGAGGCAAGCGGCGGAAAGAGCAGAAACGAGATCACGGGGGTCGCGTTCGCCAGCCACGTCACCGCGGCGATCAGCAGGGGGACGAAGACCAGCACCGACAGGTGAAGCAGGTTTCCCGTCTGCTCGAGCCATCGGACGGCGGCCTCGAGTTCACGTCGTTCCAGTCGTCGAAGCCGCCTTGCGAGCGCGCGGAGTCGCGCACGTACCCCCTCGAGCATGGGAGGCGTTGCTCGAGCGACGACCAAAACCGTTTGGCTTCTCGCACGGGCGAGCAGCGACGCCAGCGAGCGTCGACGACCTATTCGGGCACGTTCTCGAGAATGGCGACTCCGCTCGAGGCACCGATACGGTCCGCGCCGGCCTCGAGCATGGCCATCGCCTCGTCGTAGCTGCCGATACCGCCGCTGGCCTTGACGGGGAGGAAGTCGCTCATGAGGGCGACGTCGTCGACGGTCGCGCCGCCCCCGCCGAACCCGGTCGCGGTCTTCACCATCGCCGCGTCGGCGGCGGCCGCGGCCTCGCAGGCCCGCCGTTTCTCCGCGTCGGTCAGTAGTGGGGCCTCGATGATGACCTTGACTGGAATCGGGACGGCCGCGACCAGGTCGGCGAGTGCCGTTTCGACGGCCTCGTCCGCACCGGCCTGCAGCCGGCCGACGTTGATCACCACGTCGAGTTCGTCCGCCCCGTCCTGCCAGGCTCCGACCCCTTCCTTGCGTTTCGCCGCGGGCGCGTGCTGGCCGTGGGGGAAGCCGACCACCGTCGCGAGGGTGACGTCGGGGGCGTAGTCGGCGGCCATCTCGACCGCGTACGGCGGGATACAGGCGTTCATCCCGTACTCGGTCGCCTCGTCGAGGACCCGCCGAACGTCGGCCGGCGTCGTCTCGGGACCAAGCACCGTGTGATCGATCAGGGGGGCGAGTTCGCTGCGCTCCATACGCGGGGCGACTCGGCGAACGGGCAAAAAGCCGGGCGGTCGGCTCGAGTCCAACGGCCGCTCGCAGTGCGGTCCGTGGCCGTCTCGGAACGCCTTTGGCCCCGGCGGTCGCCTCCTCGAGTATGAACGTCGACATCGGGAACGCGCTCGCGTCGGTCGCCTCGCCGGGCGTCTCGCGTGCGTCCCTCGAGCGACTGGACGAACAGGTCGCGGCCGCCCACGAGCGCATCGAGCGCGGCATGGCAAACGCCGACCACGGCTACGAAGCACTGAATCTCCCCGAGCGGACCGATCCCGACGAGATCCGGGCGGCCGTCGAGCCGGTCGCCGACGCCGACGCCCTGATCACCGTCGGTATCGGCGGCAGTTCGCTGGGCGCGGCGACGATCGTCGACGCCCTCGAGTCAGACACCGAGACGGTCTTTCTGGACAACGTCGACCCCGAGTGGGTATCGCGTCGCCTCGACGGGCTGGCGCTCGAGAACGCGGCGATCAACGTCGTCTCGCGGTCGGGGACGACCGCGGAGACGCTGGCGAACTTCCTCGTCGTCCGAGCGGCCTTCGAGGACGCCGGCGTCGACTGGACCGAGCGGACCATCGTCACGACCGGCGAGTCGGGGCCGCTGCGGGACCTCGCGGACCGCCACGACCTGCCGTCGCTGAAAGTCCCCGACGGCGTTCCCGGCCGTTTCTCGGCGCTGTCGGCCGTCGGCATGGTCGCCGCCGCGGTCTGTGGCCACGACCTCGAGGCCCTGCTCGCGGGCGCGGCCGCCGAGCGAGAGACGCTCTCGGGCTCGCTGTTCGAGTGTCCGGCCTACGCCTACGGCGCGACGACCTACGCGCTGGACGGGCGAGGTGCGGGAGTAAACGCCGTGATGCCCTACGCGGAATCGCTCGAGACCTCGGCGGAGTGGTTCGCCCAGCTGTGGGCCGAGAGTCTCGGCAAGGACGACCTCGGCCAGACCCCGGTGCGGGCGCTGGGAGTCACCGACCAGCACTCCCAACTGCAACTCTACCGGGCGGGCCCACGGGACAAACTCGTCACCTTCGTGACCGCCGACACGGACGCCGATCGCTCGATCCCCACGACCGACGTCGAGGAACTCGCGTATCTGGGCGACGCGACGCTGGGTGAACTACTCGAGGCGGAGTTCGAGGCCACCGAGGCGAGCCTGGCCGCGGCCGGCCGGCCGAACGTCCGGGTCGAACTCGAGGCCGTCGACGAGTACGAACTCGGCGGCTTCCTCTACGGGATGGAGGCCGCCTGCGTCCTCGCAGGGGAACTCTACGGCGTGAACACCTTCGAGCAGCCGGCCGTCGAATGGGCCAAGAAGGCCACCCGCGGGCTACTCGGCGGCGGCGAGTTCGAGGAGGCGGAAGCGGTCGCCGAGAAGACCGAGCTTCGAGTCGAGCGGTAGCCGACCGGG
The DNA here is from genome assembly GCA_000337115.1 of Natrinema thermotolerans DSM 11552. Classification (GTDB taxonomy): domain Archaea; phylum Halobacteriota; class Halobacteria; order Halobacteriales; family Natrialbaceae; genus Natrinema; species Natrinema thermotolerans. The sequence continues at coordinate 89,070 of AOIR01000055.1, read as the reverse complement.
CCGACCTGAACCCGTCGTCCGGTTGCGGTGTGCATATGAGCCCTCGGACGAACACTCACGTATGACCGAGACTGCACGGGCCGACGACGCCGGCCCGGTCGCGTCCGGCGCGATCCCGGGTATCGGAACCCTGCTGGCCGGGCTCACGTTGGTCGCCATGTTCGTCCCCGTTCGCAACGGCGTCGACGACCCCAGTGTCTGGGCCGGCACCGGCCTGGCCGTCGCCGCCGTCCTCGCCTTCCTCGTTCGCCGCCACGGCTCGCGCGAACCCCGGCTCCTCGCGGCGGTCGCCGCCGGCTCGAGCGTCGGCGTCGTCCTGCTCGCCGGCTACGCGTTGAATCAAGGGGTCACGACGTCGCTGCTCTCGATACCGATCGTGTTCGTGGCGTTCGTGACCGCCGGGCTGACCGTCGGCGTCGCGGTCGCGGACTTCTTCGGCATCGGCGTCGTCGGGCTCAAGCGCCGGACCAGCCAGGCCCTCGTCATGACGGGGGTCGGCCTCGTCGGGCTCATCCTGCCGCAGCTACTGATGATTCTCTTTGCCGCACCGGTCTATCCGTTCCTCGAGACGCTGCCGGAGATCGAGCGGCTCGTGGCCACCCAGCTCATCACCCAACTCGGCGTGGTCATCGGCACGGCGATCGTGGTCGTCGCCTTTCTTCGCTGGACGGACCGGGGGCTGTCGTTCATCGATCTCCGGTGGCCCACGCTGCGGGAGGTCGCCTGGACCGTCGGCGGCCTCATCGTCCTCTTCGGCGCGTTGTTCGCGATCTCGACGCTCATGCAGTCGACCGGCGTCGAGAGCGCGGACCACTCGACCACCCAGCGGGCCGCGGACAACCCCGGACTGATGCTGATCATGGTACCGATCGCGATCCTGATAATCGGGCCGTTCGAGGAGGTCCTCTACCGGAACGTGATCCAGAAGTCGCTGTACGAGACGTTCTCGCGGTTCGGTGCCGTCGCGGTAGCGAGCGTCATCTTCGCGGCGGTCCACGTCCTCGCGTACGCCACCAACGGGCTGGGCGCGGTCATCGCCAGTCTGGGGACGATCTTCGGGCTCTCGATCGTCCTCGGAGTCATCTACGAACGAACGGAGAACCTCCTGATCCCGGCGCTGGTCCACGGGTTATACAACGCGTTGACGTTCCTGAACCTCTATTTCATCCACGCCTGAGCGCGGGACTGCCGACGCTTACGGGGACATCGACCGCGACCGAAACGATCGCGAGCTACGAGGGGTTCTTCCGGGCCAGTTCCGACCCACAGATCGGACACCGCTCTTTCTCCTCGTCGAACTCGCGGCCACAGCCCTGGCACTGGTAGGTCCAGTGGCGCTGCTCGTCGATCCCCTCCCGGGCGATCACGTCGACCGCGACGTTGAGCTTCTCCGCGACGTTTTGCATCGCGTAGTCGTCGGTCACCAAGGTGGCGTCGAGTTCGAAACTCGCAGCGACGAGCCGAACGTCGGTGTCCGAGAGGACGCCGAGATCCCCGGATTCCCGGGCCGCGCGTTCGACCTTTTCGGTGGTGTCGTCGTTCGGGATGTGGATATGCATGCCCGATCCCTCCATCGCGTCGTAGCGATAAGCGCTCTCGTCTTCGAGTTCCTCGCGGACGAGCGGGATCGTCGCAGTCTGTTCTGTCGTATGGAAATCGTGGATAAAAGCCGAGGAGTCGAGAACGTACATACCGTTAGCGCTGGACGACGATGTAGTCTTTCACCGCTTGGACACGGTTGACGGGAACGAGGAAGTGACCGCCCTCGTCGAGGTCGAAGTCGACGGCGCGGGTCGACAGCTCCTCGTCGGGCTCGATGACGAGATCGTGAAGCGTGCCCGATTTGAGATCCATGGTGATGTTATAGAGCAATCCGAGCTCGGTGCCGTCGGAACCCATGACGGACTTCCCCGAGAGGTTTTCAGCGAGTATATCGCTCATGCATGCCCGTACTTACTAATCGGTATTAAACGATTGGGACCGCTCTCGAGGCGAGCGGACCGCCGGAGCGGCCGCCCTCGACTCGAGCCGACGACCGCCGAGACTCGGCGGTCGATCGCGGCGGTCCGGAACGCGGATGACGATGGGTTTAACTACGGCGCTACGGACGATTTAGGTAAGACCTTCTCGGGTGGTTCATCATGTCGGACACGGATACACGCGACCCCACATCCCTCAGAACGCCGATCGTCGCCGTCCTCGGACACGTCGATCACGGCAAGACAAGTCTCCTCGATAAGATCCGCGGCTCCGCGGTCATCGAGGGCGAAGCAGGCGCGATCACCCAGCACATCGGCGCGACTGCCGTGCCGCTGGACATCATCTCGACGATCGCGGGCGATCTCGTCGACCCGGACGATTTCGACCTCCCTGGCCTCCTCTTTATCGACACGCCGGGTCACCACTCCTTTACGACGCTGCGATCTCGCGGGGGCGCGTTGGCCGACATCGCCATCCTCGTCGTCGACGTCAACGACGGCTTCCAGCCCCAGACGCTCGAGGCCCTAGACATCCTCAAGCGCTCGGAAACGCCGTTTATCGTCGCGGCGAACAAGATCGACACCGTCCCGGGCTGGAAGGAACACGAGGACACGCCGATCAACGACACCTACGAGTCCCAAACGGATCGCGTGCGCGAACGACTCGACGAGAGCCTCTACGAGATCATCGGCAACCTCTCGGACGAGGGGTTCTCCGCGGACCTCTACTGGCGGGTCCAGAACTTCCAGCGCAACGTCGGCGTCGTCCCCGTTTCGGCGATGACCGGCGAGGGCGTCCCCGACCTCCTGACCGTCATGATGGGACTGTCCCAGCGCTACATGAAAGAGGAGATGGAGATCGACGTCGCCGGCCCCGGCGTCGGCACCGTCCTCGAGGTCAAAGAGGAGAAAGGGTTCGGGACGACCATCGACACGGTGCTGTACGACGGGACGATCCGGGCCGACGACACGCTCGTCGTCGGCGGGCAAAACGAGCCGATCGTCACCGAGGTCCGGGCCCTGCTCCAGCCGCGGCCGCTGGCCGAAATTCGTACCGAGAGCCGCTTCGAAACGGTCGATGAGGTGTCGGCCGCGTCCGGGATCAAGGTCGCCGCGCCCGACCTCGCGGACGCGATGGCCGGCGCACCGGTCCGGGTCGTTCGCGATCGCGACCTCGACGAGGTCATCGCGGAGGTTCAGGCCGAACTGGCCGACATCGCCGTCGACACGGCCGAGGAAGGCGTCGTCGTCAAGGCAGACACCCTGGGCAGCCTTGAGGCGATGGCCGACGCCCTAGGCGAGGCCGAGGTCCCGATCGTCCGCGCGGAGGTCGGCGACGTCGCACCCCGTGACGTCTCGGTCGCCTCCACCGCCGAGGACCCGAAACAGCAGGTGATCCTCGGGTTCAACGTCGACACGTTAGACGACGCCGAGCAACGCGCCGAGATCGAGGACGTCTCGATCTTCACCGACGAGGTCATCTACCAGCTCGTCGAGGGCTACGAGGAGTACGTCGAAAACATCGAGCAGGCCCAGCAAGACACCATCCTCGAGAACATCACCCGGCCGGCCCGATTCCGGATCCTGCCGGATCACACCTTCCGCCAGAACGATCCCGCGGTCGTCGGCGTCGAGGTGAACTCGGGGACGATCCAGACCAACGCCAACGTTGTCAAGTTCGAGGGCAACGAGCCCGAACGCGTCGGCCAAGTCAAAGGCATTCAGGAACAGGGCGAGGACGTCGACGAGGCCCGCGCGGGCAACCGTGTCTCGGTCGCCATCGACGGCCCCACCGTCGGCCGCGGAATCGAGGAAGACGACGAACTCTGGGCCGAGATCCCCGAGAAACACGCGAAGATCTTAGAGCAGGAACTCGCAAGCGAGATCCCCGGCGACGAACTCGAGGCGCTGAACATGTACCTCGACAAGCAGCGCAACCGGGACCCGTTCTGGGGCAAGTAGACGTCCCTTTTTCCGCCTCGGGCTTCCTCACTTCGTTCGGAACCTCTCGTCTGCTCACGGGCGCACAGCGCCCGTTCGCATGGCCCGCGCTGGCGCAAAAATCTACGCTAAAAAGCCGCCTTCACGGGCTTCGCCCGTTCCGGCGGTGAACCGCTCACTTCGTTCGCGGACGCTGGCAGCGGTACGTTCTTCACCTGTACTTAGAGTCTACTTCTGAGGAGTACTACAGCAGGTCGTTTCCGGAACGTCCGTATACTCATTCCTCGGACCGTTCGAGCCGAACCCGTGCCCTACCGTCAAGACCGGACAACGATCCGGAATCCTCGAGGCGCGCGACGACGTTCACGGGCGCGGCAGCACGCGGCTCCCCGTCCTCGCTGGCCGGTGTCGGCCCTCAGAACAGACACAGTTTCCCGCCGGCCAGCCAGTCGGCGATCGCACCCTCGGACACCGTTCCCGCGCGTTCTCGAGCGGTGCATCTAGTTCGAGATCGACGTAGCGTTCGTCGCCCCAGCGGGTCGCTCGCCAGCGGCGGGTAGTGCCGCCTCGAGGGCGGCTCTGGTGGCCGGTGGGTCGTCGGCCCAGGTCGCGGTCGGCGACGGTAACGCGGAGATCGCTCATGGACGATCCAACGAACGGCGGGGACTCCGGAGCGGCGACCGCAGCGGTTCAGTCGGCGGTGTCGACGGCCCGCAAATCGCGGCTCGTGGCCCGTTCGCGCGTGCGCTCGAGCGCCCCAGCGACCGCCTCGGGGTCGTCGATCGCCGAGCGGTCACAGCGGAGATCGAAGACGCTACTGTCGAGGCCAAAGCGCCGCCGTTCGACGACGAGTTCGTCGCCGGTCAGTCGGACGCCGTCGACCGTCGCCCAGGGAATGAACCCCTTCCAGAACGACCGGTCGACGACGAGCCCCGCCTCGTGGACGCGGATCTCCGGCGGGTTCCAGCGGCCGGTCTCCTCGAGGTCGTACCAGTCGTACCGTCTCGAGAGGATCATGACGACCCCGTAAACGACCCAGAACGGCCCGAGGTACCACTCGCCCTGCCAGATGCTGACCAGTCCGGCGAGGATCATGAACGCCATGATTACGGTGTAGGCCGGTTCGCCGGTCCAGCCACCGCTTCGCTGCCACGTCCACGTCGCGGCGGGTTCGTCGGTCGTGAGCGCGTCGACGTACCGGTTTTTCGCCATCCGCTCGAGGCCAAAGCCCGAGACGCCGGCCAGAACGGCCGCGGCGACGGTCAGGACGATGAACCGACCGGTGTCGGCGATCGGCATGGTCCCGGCGGTAAAGAGAAGTGCCGTAAACGCCGCTGCCGGGGCGTAACAGCCGAGTCGTCGCCAGCGGCTCCGGCCGATACGCTCGGGCAGTCCCCGCGCCCGGCTGGCGTAGATGTGGCCGACGATGGCGACGGCAGTCACTGTACTCGGCAGGATGCCAAGCAGCGCCGCCGTCCCCACGTCGGCGAACACCCCCGCGATCGCGACGATCCCGGTGACGACGATCCCGAGATAGAAGCCGAACCCGGCCTGGAAGCCAATGTCGGGGTCGCTCACCTCGAGGGGACGGTGCCGGTCGTATGATGCCACGGTGTTCGCGATTTCGATTCCCGAGCATAAAATAAAACCGGTACCCTTAGTCCGATTACACGCTCGCCGGTCTCGACTCACCCGCCGCTGTATGCTCTCGTCGACGGCGTACCGGCGACTCGAGACCGCCCGGCGAGTTCCAGTGTGAGAGTTACCACACTGCAGGTCATGGCTAGCGTATGCTCGTACAGCTCTACCAGTACAAACACGAGGAGGTCCAGTTCGACGACAACCGAACGACCGGTGAGTCCCAGACCGAGGACGCGGTGAATCCCGATGCGGACGACTACTTCGGGGCCGAGATGGACGAGTTCGACGTCGAGACGTGGGATACCGTCGAGTACGAGGGCGACCCCATCCAGCGCCGGTCGGTCACGATCGACGGCGTCACCGCCGTGTCGGTGCTACAGGACGCCGACGAAGGGGATCCGGGACTCCCCGGACGGACGATCCAGATACGAATGGAGGGCGGGAACGAATCCCTCGAGGGGGCCGAGATCGTCGACGTACAGGACGAAGCCCCCGGGTGAGAGTCGCCGGTGGACGACCGTGGCTGTCGTGGCCGTGATAGTGACTGTCTCCAACGGCAATGGGGAGTGACAACCCCTATCGGGGCGGTTCGCTCCCGAAATCGTTTTCAAGCGGTCGCGCGCACACTCGGTATGCCGACGGAATCGGACACTCATTATGACCCCTCGCTGGGGAACAAGTTCATCTTCGTCACCGGCGGCGTCATGTCGGGGCTCGGCAAGGGGATTACGGCTGCGAGTACCGGCCGACTCCTGAAAAACGCCGGGTTCGACGTCACCGCAGTGAAGATCGATCCGTACCTGAACGTCGACGCGGGGACGATGAACCCCTACCAGCACGGGGAAGTCTACGTACTGGAAGACGGGGGCGAGGTCGACCTCGATCTGGGGAACTACGAGCGGTTCCTCGACATCGACATGACCTCGGATCACAACATCACGACGGGGAAGACCTACCAGCACGTCATCGAGAAGGAACGCGCCGGCGATTACCTGGGCAAGACCGTCCAGATCATCCCGCATATCACCAACGACATCAAACGGCGGATCCGGGAGGCCGCCGAAGGCACCGACGTCTGTATCATCGAAGTCGGCGGCACCGTCGGGGACATCGAGGGGATGCCCTACCTCGAGGCCCTGCGCCAGTTCGCCCACGAGGAACCGGAGGAGAACGTCCTCTTCACCCACGTGACCCTCGTCCCGTACTCGAAAAACGGCGAGCAGAAGACCAAGCCGACCCAGCACTCGGTCAAGGAAGTCCGTTCGATCGGCCTCCAGCCCGACGTGATCGTCGGCCGCTGTGAGGATCGACTCGATCCCGAGACCAAAGAGAAGATCGCGCTGTTCTGTGACATCCCGACCGAGGCAGTGTTCTCGAACCCCGACGTCGAGGACGTCTATCACGTCCCGCTGATGGTCGAGGACGAAGGGTTGGACCAGTACGTCCTCGAACACTTCGGGCTGGCCGAGGAGGCCCTGCCGGAAGGCGAACGTGCCAACGAGTGGCGCGAGATCGTCACGAGCGAGAAGGACGGTGCGGTCGACATCGCGCTGGTCGGCAAGTACGACCTCGAGGATGCGTACATGTCGATCCACGAGTCGCTGAAACACGCCGGCTTCGAGGTCGGCGTCGACGTGAACGTCCACTGGGTCGCGGCCGACGAACTGAGCGAGGGCCACGACGGCCAACTCGAGGGGATGGACGGCGTCATCGTCCCCGGCGGCTTCGGGATGCGCGGTTCCGAAGGGAAGATCCGCGCGGTCCAGTACGCCCGCGAGAACGACGTGCCGTTCCTGGGCCTGTGTCTGGGCTTCCAGATGGCCGTCGTCGAGTACGCACGGAACGTGCTGGGCTTCGAGGGGGCCCACTCCGCCGAGATGGAGGAAGACACGCCCCACCCCGTCATCGACATCCTGCCCGAGCAGTACGAGGTCGAGGACATGGGCGGGACGATGCGGCTGGGTGAACACACGACCGTCATCGAGCCCGAAACGCTGGCCTACGACCTGTACGGCGACACCTCCTGTTCGGAGCGCCACCGCCACCGCTACGAGGTCAACCCCGAGTACTTCGACGCCTTCGAGGACGAGCCGCTGACGTTCTCCGGCACCGCGGGCAACCGGATGGAGATCCTCGAACTCGAGGATCATCCGTTCTTCGTCGGGACGCAGTTCCACCCCGAGTACACGTCCCGACCCGGCCAGCCGAGCCCGCCGTTCCTGGGGCTGGTCGAGGCCGTTCTCGAGGGACCGGCCGATGACGACGACACCGACCCCGCAGACGACGACACCGACGCGGAAACAGAGGTAACCCACTGATGGTAGATACCGAGACGTTCGTTCCCGACGCAGTCGCAGAGATCGAAGACGAAATCGGCGATGCAAACGCCGTTATCGCCCTCTCGGGCGGCGTCGACTCCTCGACGGCCGCCGCGCTGGCGTACGAGGCGATCGGCACCCAGCTTACGGCCGTCTACGTCGACACCGGCCTGATGCGGAAAGGCGAAACCGACGAGATCCGCGAGACGTTCGACTACATGGACAGTCTCCGGATCGTGGAGGCCCAAGACCGCTTCCTCGAGGCGCTCGAGGGCGTCACCGACCCGGAGGAGAAACGCCACATCATCGGCGAGCAGTTCATCCGGGAGTTCGAGACGGTCGCGAAAGAGGTCGACGCGGACTACCTCGTGCAGGGGACGATCTACCCCGACCGCATCGAAAGCGAGGGGACGATCAAGTCCCACCACAACGTCGGCGGCCTCCCGGAGGTCGTCGACTTCGAGGGTATCGTCGAGCCCATGCGCGACCTCTACAAGGACGAGGTCCGCGAGGTCGCCCGCGCGCTCGACCTCGAGGAGGTCGTCTCCGAACGCATGCCGTTCCCCGGCCCCGGCCTCGCCGTGCGGATCATCGGCGAGATCACCGAGGAGAAGTTGGAGGTGGCCCGCGAGGCCAACCACGTCGTCGAGGAAGAACTCGAGGAGTACGAACCCTGGCAGGCGCTGGCGGCCGTCATCGGCAAGGCCACCGGCGTCAAGGGTGACAACCGCGTCCACGGCTGGGTCGTCTCGGTGCGCTCGGTCGAGTCCCGCGACGGAATGACCGCCCGCGCCCAGGAGATCGACTGGGACACCCTCCAGCGCATTCAGTCCCGAATTACGGGGTCCCACGAGAACGTCGCCCGCGTCGTCTACGACGTGACTCACAAACCGCCCGCGACCATCGAGTACGAATGAGCGCCACGACCGCGGTCGTCGCCGGCGACGACGAGGACGGCATCGGCGCGGCCCTCGAGAACGCAGGCGTCGACGTGACCCGCGTCACGGGCGTCGTCTCCCGTCCCCAACTCGAGGAGGCCGGCGTCGTCGAGGCCGACCTCTACGTCCTGACCGACGTCGGGCAGGCGACGACGATCCCGATCGTCTGCGATCTGAACGACGACGTCCGGACCGTCGTCTACGCCAACCGGACGGTCCCGGAGTTCGTCAAGGGCCAACTCGACATCGCGATCGACCCGCAGTTGATGGACGCCGACATCGTCGTCGAGGAACTGGTCGACTGAGGCAGCCGCCGGAACACCGGTCACGAGGAGCCGGGGCGATGGCAGCCGAATTCGTCGTCGTCCGAACGCCGGCGAAGCGTCCGTTCCGGCGACCGTCAGCGTTCGCTTTCATTACGTCCGAGACGTCCAGTATAAACCGTCTGACTGCGGATCTCGAGCCGATAAAGCCGCGTTGAATTCGGTCAAACTCGGCGTAAGAGCGGTATACCATCACCGCCGTTCAAGTGGGATCGGCCGCTACTACCGCGTGGAGGTCGACGGGCAGACCCCAAGGCACCCACCACCTGTTCCCGCGACTTCCAGCAACCCCACCACAGCACCCTTCCCCCACCACTGCCAACCGATTCTCGCCGACGCGAGCCCGCCCCACCGGCTCGCGTCACACCCTGCGACCCTGGCATTCGGGGCACGGCCCGACCGTGCCCCGGGGATGGATCCCCTTTCCTCGACGCGAACTATAGTAGCCACTGAAAGTCATTGCACACCTGATCGCACGACAGCGTTGTGATCAGTGTGTGAATCGTTTCAGTGGCTACTATACCGCTCCCGGAGCCGCCGGAGGATCGGAATCTCCGCGAGTCGCTCGTCCGCGAGCAACTCCCAGTCGATCCCGGTCGGCTGGTCGTCGGTCTCGGGCCGGAACGTACGGTCGGGCGTGACCACGAGATCCATCGCGACGTCGTGGCTCCCGATCGCGACCGCGTCGTCGATCACCTGCCGCTCGTGGACCGTCGTCGCGACCGGCGTCGAATCGTCGACGAGACCGAGATCCCGGAGGACGGCGTACTCGAGGTCGCTGTACCCCTCGCCCTTGCCGATGCGGCCGCCTTCTTTCGTCACGGCGACGCTCCCGGAGACGATCAGATCGACCCGATCGACCTCGTCGGGGCCGACCTGCTCGCCGTGGTCCGACGAGCCCGAGACGGTCGTCGCCGCGTCGTAGTCGGTGAGGGCGTCCGGGTCGAGCTGCAGGAAGCACTGCTCGTCCCGGAGCCGCGGGACGGCCATGTAGACGGTCTTGCCCTCGCGCAACGCCCGCCGGCGGACGGGCAGCTGCGGCGCGTCGGGATTGGCCTTGATCGCCGTCGCTCGCTCCCACTCGGGTTGCTCGGCCAGTCGATCGGCGGCGTCGTCGGCCCCTGCGAAGTTCGGGATCCGGCCGTGGGGCGGGAACGGGAACCGGGCTTCGCCGCTCTCCTCCAAGTCATCCCAGACGCGCTCGCGGACGGCCGTCTTCTCGAGGGTCTCACCCACGTCAGGCACCCCCGTCGGCGGGTTCGGCCCCGTTCGCGTCGGTCGGTTCCTCGTCGGCGTCGGACGCCTCGTACCCGGCGCGCTCGACGAGGGACGGTGCCTCCTCGAGAACGATCTCCTCGATGGCGAGCTGGACCGCGTCGACGTGCCCCGGCAGGCAGAAGACCGGCGTGCCGTCGGCCACGCCCGCGAGCGTCCGTGCGCCGACGACCGCCGTGCCGACCCGCTCGTAGCCGAGAACGGTGACGAGTTCGCTGAACGCGGCCAGTTCCTTCTTCAGGAGCGGTTCGACCGCCTCGATCGTGATATCGCCGGGCTCGACACCGGTCGCGCCGGCCGTGATCACGATATCGACGTCGTCACGGTCGAGCAGCCGTGAGACGATCGACTGGACCGTATCGTGATCCGAGTTGACGTGTTCCCGTACCGCGACCTCGTGTCCGTCGGCCTCGAGGAGATCGGTGACCGTCTCCCCGGCCGCGTCCTCCTCGAGCCCGCGGTCCGAGGCGATCGTGATGACGCCGGTACACAGCGTTCCCGTGGCGGCGTCGGCGTCCGTTTCGTCCATACGTCGCCTTCGAAAGCCGGCGGGTAAAAGCTACGCACGCGGGTTACGGCGTGGGGTCGGGCCCCGGCCCGCCGTTCGGATCCCGCTCCCGGTCCGGCATGGCGTCGGGATCGTACGGCGGGTCCGACCCCGAGTCGGTGTCGAGATCGGCGATGAGCGACTCGAGGGTGCGGACGTGGTCCTCGAACAGTTCCTCGCCGCGGTCGGTGAGTCGATACGTCGTCTGGGGGGTGTCGTCGACGAACTCCTTTTCGACGGCGACGCAGTCGGCCTCGGCCATGCGGTCGATGTGGCTGGCGAGGTTCCCGTTGGTCACCTCGAGGGTCGACGTGAGGGCGGTAAACCCCGTCGGACCGTTCGCGTAGAGGTGTGCGAAGATCCGAAGTCGCGTCGGTTGGTGGACTAGTTTGTTGAATTCCATGTCAGTATCGGAAGAGAGCAACGTAGGTCGCGACGTGATGCAGTGCGATGCCGATGCCGAACGCCGCGTACTCCCAGCCCTCGAAGGCGGGGATGTAAGGGATGGCCGCCGAGAGGACCATGATCCACGCGCCGCCGACGACGAACGCGTACCGGTCGGCGGGCCTGACGTCGTACGCGGCGAGCAACTGGCCCATGAGGACGTAGCCGACGCCGACGACCGCGCCCGCGGCGACGATCGCCAGCCGAACCGCGTTCGTCGGGCCCAGCGACTCGAAGACCGGGCGAAGTCCGACGACCAGGGCGATGACGCCGGCGAGGACCGCGACGAACCAGCGCCGCTGGCTCGGCAGCCCCGCGGCCGGCGGCTCGTAGCTCGACCGGAGGCGTCGCTTCGCGAGTTCACAGCAGCCGACGACGCCGGCGAACGCGACGGCGATCCACGGCCGAAACCCCTCGCGGAGCCAGAACTGGACGATAGTGAAGAGGAGCCCGGTACAAACACCCTCCACGATCCAGAACCGCCACCAGTAGGGGTGGTCCGACGCGAGCCCCATGGCTCCCTTGATCTCCGCGAGTTCGGCCTCGAGCCGGTCGGGATCGACGTCGTCCGAGACGTTCCGGGCCATCGTTACTGTCCGTTCGTGGTCGGTACACCGTTCGTATAGTAATTAAACAGGGCGGTGTAGGTCGGCTCGACGATCGACAGATCGGCCCGATCGATTCCGGTCTCGGCCGCCAGATTGGCGAGCAGTCGCTCGGGGTCGTCGGCCGCACCCCCGTATTCGCGCGGGACAACCGCACGAACGTTGCCTGCTACCGCGAACGGCTCGCTGTCAGCGACGGCGGCCAGCGCGCTCGCGTTCGCCGCGCGGGTCTCGAGGACCGGCGGGACCGACGCAAGCAGCTCCTCGGGCGCGCCCGTCGCGACGATCCGGCCGCCGGCGAGGAAGGCGAGTCGATCGGCGACGTCGGCGTTCATCGGCCGATGGCTGGCGACGACGAGGGTCTTCCCGGCCGCTCGCTTCTCGCGGAACAGTTCGTGGACCGTCGGGATCGTCGCCAGATCCAGCGCGGCCGTCGGCTCGTCGAACAGGTACAGCGGCACGTCGATGCTGGCCGCGATCGCGAGTTCGAGCTTCCGGACCATCCCGCCGGAGTAGTCCGCGACGGGCCTGTCGAGGTCGTCCGCGATGCCCAGCCTCGCGACGTGGTCGCGCCACGCGTCGGTAAACTGCGGGTGGAGCCGTCGATAGAAATTGACGTTCTCGCGGCCAGTGAGTTTCTCGAGCGCCAGCGCGTCCTGCAGGAGGAAGCTCGTGGTGTCCGCGCGGGCGGTCGCGGGCTCGCCGAAGACCTCGACGTCGCCCGCCGACGGCCGCTGGCTGCCGGCGAGACACGACAGCAAGACCGACTTGCCGACCCCGTTCGGCCCCATCAACACGAGCAGTTCGCCCGCCTCGACGGTGAGATCGACCGCCTCGAGGACGCCGTCGTCGCCGAAGGACTTGCTGACGCCGTCGGCGGTCGCGACCGGCTCGGTCACGTCCACCACCCCCGGTCGTAGAGGGTCCGGGTGACCAGTACCGAGCCGGCGACGACCGCGATCAGCGTGTAGCCGGTCAGCAACGCGAGGAACGCCGGTTCGGTCGGCAGTTGGGGCGGTGAGACGCCGAGTTCGGTCCAGTTCTCGGCGGGGACGAGGTGAGCTACGAGCAGCCGCGTCGCCAGCGTGTTCGGGAGGTAGTTCAACGCCGGGCCGTCGATCGGCGACTGTGCCGGAACGACCCCGTTGAGCCCGGTGAGGACGAACGCCATGACGGCCACGAGCGTCGTCGCCATCGACGCGACGCGTTTGTTCCCCGCGACGACCACGAACGGGACGGCGACGACCATCCAGAACAGACAGGTCGCCACCCCGGCGAGCAGGACGACCGGCACCGACGCGGGCCCGCGGAGCCCGAATGCCGCGCCGGTCGCGACCGCGACGACGATCGTGACGGCGAACGACCCCGCGGCGAGGACGAGCCCGGCCGCCATCCGGCCGGTCAGTTCGGCCGACGGCGAGATCGGCATCGACCGGTAGGCCGCGTACCGCCGATCCTCGAGGTCCGTCGCGAGCTGGCTCCCGAAGAGGAACAGAGAGACGAACATCGCCCCGAGAACGCCGGTGCCGATCGCGACGCTCGCGTCGGCCGCGGCCGACGTTTCGGTCCCTTGCGTCACCCGGAGCAGGTACGTGATCGCGGGGAACGCGATCACCCACGCCAACATGAGACCGCTGTTCCGGACTTCCCGGAGACTCCGGTCGGTGAACGCGCGGGCCTGTGCGAACCAGACGCCGCGGCTCCCGGTCGATACGCCGTCCGCCGCTTCCGTCGTCGGTGTCTCGGTCGCCATCGGCTTCGCGTCGACCCGACGGACGGCCCACGGAAAGTAGTTTGCATTGCAAAGTCACTTTGCAGTACAAACAAAGGGGCGTCGCCGGAGTGCTGGTAGCCCAACTGTTATGGACGCCGTTTCCGTTGGCCACGGTATATGCAGGCAGTCCAAATCACGGAACACGGCGACACCGACGTCATCGAGTACGGCGAGTTCCCCGACCCCGAGATCGATCGGGACGAGGTACTGGTCGACGTCAAGGCGGCCGCGCTCAACCACCTGGACATCTGGACGCGCCGCGGAATGCCGGGACTGGACCTCGAGATGCCCCACATCCCGGGCAGCGACGCGGCGGGCGTCGTCGAGGAGGTCGGCGAGGACGTGACCCGCTTCGAGGAAGGCGACCGCGTCGCGGTCTCGGCCGGCGTCGGCGACCTGCGGATGGACGACCCGACGCTCGACCCGACGTTCCACATCATCGGCGAACACGTCCGGGGCGTCCACTCCGAGTACGCCGCCGTCCCCGAGGACAACCTCATCCCCGTCCCGGAGGGCGTCGACTGGGCGGTCGCCGGCTCGAGCAGTCTGGTCTTCCAGACCGCGTGGCGCATGCTCATCGAGCGGGCGGACCTCGAGGCCGGCGAGAGCGTCCTTGTACTGGGTGCAAGCGGCGGGGTCGGCCACGCCGCCTTACAGATCGCCGACTACGCGGGCGCGGAGGTCTACGCCACCGGCAGCACGGAGGAGAAACTCGAGTACGCCGAGGAACACGGCGCGGATCACGTCTGTAACTACGAGGAGGAGAACTTCGCGGACTGGGTTCTCTCGGAGACGGACGGCCGTGGCGTCGACGTAGTCGTCGAACACGTCGGTGCGCCCACTTGGCGGGACTCGCTGAAGAGCCTGACCAAGGGCGGCCGGCTCGTAACCTGTGGCGGCACGGGCGGGGGCAACCCCGAGACGGACATCCCGCGGATCTTCTGGGAACAGCTCACCATCATCGGCTCGACGATGGCCACGCCCGAGCAGGTCGACGACGTGATGGAACTGGTCTGGGACGGCACCTTCGAACCCGCGATCCGCGAGGAGTTGCCGATGAGCGAGACGGCCCGCGCTCACGAGATCATCGAGAACCGGGAGGGCTTCGGCAAGGTCGTCGTTCGGCCGGACAGCGAACTCTAAACCCCGTCTCGATCACGGCCGACCCGGTTGGCCAACCGTGAGGGCTTTTACGATGCGGTCAAAGGGTCCGATAGTGAGTTCGAACGACGACGGCGGCTACGTCCACGATCCGGCGGCGTTCGACGCCGACGACGGGGAAACCGACGAGTCGGCCGACGACGACGATGGGTGGGACCCGTCCCACCCAGAGACGGCCGACCGGGAGTTCGACTGGCGCGGCTGGGTCCTCGTCGGCGTCCTCGTGTTCGCCTTCCTGATCGCCCCGACCGCGATCTATCTCTTCCCGCCCGGCGCGGAGGGATATCGGTTCGCATTACTAATCCTGCCGCTGGCTCCAGCTATTCTGCTCGCTGTGACTGCCGTCTGGGCGACGACGCGCCCCTGAAAAAGCGGTCCCTTAGGGCTCGCGAACGCCCTCGAGGGTCTCGAGGACGGCCGCCCCGTGGCTGACGTCCCGTTCCGGAGCGTCCTCGCGGTCGACGTACGAGGCCAACGCGGTATAGAGCCGGTCGGCCTGGGAACCGGTGAGTCGCGTCTCGCCGTCGGCTTCGACCGCGTCGATCGACTCGAGTACCCACTCCGGCGGTGTCTCGTCGCCGTCGAGAGCCTCGTCAAGCCGGTTCGACAGGACGTGATGGGCGACCCATTGCTCGTCTCGGGAGAGCGTGACTTCGTACGTCTCGGTTTGTGGTGAGGAACTCATTTCGTCAGACGGGACCGTGGTGTCGGTCCTCAGGCAACGCTACGAACAGCGTGATAATAAGCCTTGTTACCGAGTGGCATGATTGCCGCGTTCCGCCAAACTACAACGGTCGCGTGCCACGCGGGGGTGACCGACGGACCCACGGCCGACAACGGGTCGGCCGTCGATCAAAAGCTACTAACAGAATCGCCCCGAGGAACGGGACGACCGAATGGATCTCACGAGGCTGACGGAATCGATCGCGACCGGCCGCGTCGGACACGCGATCTCCCGTCTCGTCCCGTCGACGGCCGTCTGGGAACGTGAGTGGGACGTCTGTTGTGTCCTCGACGGCTGCCGGTACGATCTCATGCGCGAAACCGCGGCCGCCGGCCACGAGTTGCTGCCGGGGCCCGAGGGGGTGGGCTCGCTGTGGTCGGTCGGCTCCCAGTCGGCAGAGTGGATGGATCGGACCTTCGCCCCCGAGCATCGCGAGCGGATGGCCCGGACCGCCTACGTGACCGGCAACCCTTTTTCCTCGCAACCCTGCGACCACATCCTCGTGACCTCCGACGAGGTCCTCCCACTTTCGGCCGACGACTTCGGCGTCCTCCACGAGGCCTGGCGAGACGAGTGGGTCGACGACGATATCTCGACGATTCCGCCCGCGCCGCTGACCGACGCCGCGATCGCCGTCTGGCGCGCCCGCGAGCGACTGGGGATCGATCGCGTTCTCGTCCACTACATGCAGCCCCATGCTCCCTTCCGGTCCCAGCCGGACTGGTTCTTCGGCTCGGCCGACATCGAACACTGGGGCCAGTTCGTCGAGGCCGACGACGATGACGAGGAGTTCGACCCCGAATCGCTGACCGCCGAGGAACGAGAGGCGCTCGAGGCCTTCGCCGAGGCCGACGACGACGATGACTCGATGAACGACCCCTGGCTGCGGGTCCGCGAGGGCGACCTCTCCCGCGAGGCGGTCTGGGCGGCCTACCGGGACAACCTCGAGTGGGTCTTAGACGACCTGACCCGGCTCTGGGAGAACTGCGACGGCCGGCTCGCACTGACCAGCGACCACGGCAACGGCCTCGGCGAGTTCGGCGTCTGGTCGCATCCGCCGGGTACCCCCGTCCCCGCCGTGCGCCGGGTCCCCTGGGTCGTCCGCGAGGGCCGCGACCGGGAGACCTGTGATCCCGCCCTTCCGGCGGGGATCCGCGAGGGCGATTCGGCCGCCGGAGACGACGACGGCGAGATCGAATCGCGCCTCGAGGCGCTGGGGTACCGATAATGGACGGGACCCCGATCCGAGACGCGATCTATGCGCTGCGAAAGGCCCGGCTCGGCCTCGAGCGCCGCCGGCTCGATTACGGCCGGGAGACGCGCGAACGGGCCGACCGGCTGGCCGACGTGTTGCCGGCCTCGGCCGACGAACTCCGCGAATACGAGCGCGAGTACGACGACCTCGAGTGGTTCCACGACAGCTACGCCGACCGCGTGGCGGCGATCCACGACGCCGGCGTCGCGACCGACACGACCCACTGGCGCGACGGGGTGACGCTGTACGTCGTCTGTCGCGCGCTCGAGGTCGAGACGGCCGTCGAAACCGGCGTGCTGTTCGGCTCGTTCGACGCGCACATCCTCGCCGCGATGCACGAAAACGGCGGCGGCACGCTGCATGCGGTGGACCTGCCCGGCGGCCCGCCCGGCCCCTTCGAGTACGGCCACTTGATCCCGGATCGCTGTCGGGACCAGTGGGAACTCCATCGGGGCGATGCGCGGGCGTTGTTGCCCGACCTGCTCGAGTCGGTCGGCCCCGTCGATCTGTTCCTGCACGACTCGGACCACCGGCTGCCCCACATGCGCTTCGAGTACGAGACGGCGTTGGGGCATCTCGAGTCCGGCGGGGTCCTGGCCAGCCACGACGTGCGGCTCTCCGGGCTGTTCGACCGGTTTACCGAGGCAAACGGGTTGCGATCGTGTGTGGTCTGCGATACGGGGATCGCTCGAGTACCGCCGTTGGAGAGTGCGTACTGACGACGCGAGGCGTACTGCTATCGTAGCAACAGGGAGCCGCCACACCCTTCCCAGCCGATTCGCTCGTTTCACTCGCGACAACCTCGCGCAGTGTCGTCGGTCGCCCTCGCTCGGCTCACGGATCCTTCAGTCACCGTTCGCACCATCGAGGCCTCACTACGGTCGGCCTCGCACCGCTCAGCCGACCGTCAGCGCGCGCCGCCGCGGATCGATTAGCCGACCGCGGGGAGACGTGATTTCCGTAGACTGGACGACTACTGTTCGCCTGCGCCGTCCGAACCGCGTTTACTCCGGTCGCGGGTCGGTGAATAGGTCCGCGGCGGGGGAGAGTCCCGACAACGCATCCGCAGCCAACACCGCCGCTCCGCCGGTCCACGTCGGCCGCTCGCCCGGCCAGAACTCCTCGTCTTCGAACTGGTAGCCCGTCCAGAAGACCCCCTCATCGTCGGTCCACTGGAAGAGCCAGTCGTAGATCTCGCGAGCGCGCTCCGTCCGGCCCACCGCGGCCAGCGAGACGACGAGTTCGCAGGACTCGGCGACGGTCACCCACGGCTCGTCCGCGACGCAACGACAGCCCAGTCCCGCCTCGAGGTACCGATCGAAGCCGGCCTCGAGCCGGTTCCGTGCCGGGTCCCCGGTCAGCACCCCACAGAGGACGGGGTAGAACCAGTCCATCGCATAGCGGGACTTGCTCTCCCACGTGCGGTCGAACCGGTCGGGGCGGGTTCGGATCGCCTCGCCGAGGTCGGTACGGGCCGTGAGCCAGCGCTCGCCGGCCTCGTCGTGGCCCAGCACGTCCGCGATCGCCGCGCCACAGGCCAGACTCTTGTAGAGGGAGGCACAGCCCGAAATCAGTGCGTCCTCGTAGGGCTCGCCGTCGGGGCCGACGGTCCAGTAGATCTCGCCGGTCGGTGCCTGCTGGCGGCGAGCGAACTCGAGGGCGTCCCGGACGGTCGGCCAGAGTTCCTGGAGAAATGCCCGGTCTTCGGTACAGAGATAGTGGTGCCAGGCGCCGACGGCGACGTAGGCGCTGCGGTGGGTTTCCTTGCGCGGCTCGTCGCCGGCGTGGGCCCCGTCGTTGTCCTCGGCCTCGCCGTAAGTCGCCCACAGCGCCCCGTCGTCGTGCTGGGCGTCGGCGATCCAACGGTACGCGCGACGGGCTGCATCCTCGCGGCCAGCGATCGACAGCGCCATCGCGCTCTCGACGTGGTCCCACGGATCGGCCGGCCCCTCGGGATACCAGAGGATGAGCCCGTCCGAGCGCTGGGCGCGCTCGATGTGTTCGAGTGCGGGCTCGAGCCCCCAGTCGGCAAGCGACTCGAGCGTAGCGTTGCTCACGCCGACCCCTCCAGTTCGAAGTAGTAGACGACGCTCTTGCCCAGCGCGGGGTCGAGCCCGCGCTCGAGCAGCCGCACGGGCCGGGGCGACTCGAGGACGTCCCACTCGAGGAACCGGTCGTAGGCCCGCAGGGGCAGCGGCGCGTCACCCTGTTGGTCGCGGTCCCACCAGAGACACTTCAGCCACCAGTAGGGGGCATGCAGGGCGTGGGCGAAGTGGCCGTCGACCCGCTCGAAGCCGCGGCGTTCGATCGCCGCCCGCAGTTCCTCGCGGTCGAAGATCCGAACGTGGCCGCCCTCGACCTCGTGATACTCGTCGGAAAGAGCCCAGCAGACCCGCTCGGGGCCGGCCCGGGGGACGCTGACCGCCAGCGTCCCGCCCGGCGCACAGACCCGCCGGAGTTCGTCTATGGCAGCCTCGTAGTCGGGAATGTGTTCGAGGACCTCGGTACAGAGAACGACGTCGAACGCGCCGTCCTCGAAGGGCAGTCTGAGCGCGTCCCCCGAGAGGAACGTGACCGGCACGTCCGACTCGGGCGCGATGTACTCGTCGTGATCGTCGCGGGCCGCCTCGAGGTTCGCCCGCTCGAGGTCGAGTCCGACGACCTCGCCGACGTTCTCGAGGGCGGCAGCATTGACGTGACGACCCTCGCCACAGCCGACGTCGAGGACCCGCATGCCGGGGGTCAGCGTCAGCCGATCGAAGTCGATCGTCTCCATCTCAGACACCCCGCGACCGGGTTTCGATGGCGGCCCGATACTCCCGGACCGTCTCGCGGGCGGCCCGTTCCCAGTCGAATTCCTCGACGATGCGCTCCCGGCCACGCTGGCCGAGTTGCCGTCGACGCTCGTCATCGACCAGCAGGTCGCGAACGGCGTCGGCGATAGCGTCGGAATCGCCCGGTTCGACGAGGACCCCCGCATCGCCGACCACTTCGGGGAGACCGCCGCCGGTCGTGGCGACGACCGGCACGCCACAGGCCAGCGCCTCGCCGGCCGGCAGGCCGAAGCCCTCGTAGATTGAGGGGACCACGGCGACGTCGGCGGTGCCGTAGAGTTCGACCATCCGCTCGTAGCTGATCTCGCTGTGGGTCTCGATCGCGTCCGCGATCCCCAGTTCCGACACCAGCCGATCGCAGTCGCCGCCTTCGTCGAACTCGCCGACGACGACGAGTTCGGCGTCGATCGATTCCCGAACGGTCGCGAACCCCTCGAGCAGGTGTCGGGCCCCCTTCAGCGGGACGTCGGCGCTGACGGTCGTCATCACGCGCGGGCGGTCGTGATCGCCGTCGACGGGGCGAAACAGGTCGGTGTCGATCCCGTTGTGGACGACCCGGATCGAGTCGGGGTCGGCTCCGAAGTCGGTGACGGTGCGGTGTTTGGCCGACTCCGAGACGGTCAGGACGTGGGGCAGCTCCCGAACGACTTCGCGTTGCATCCGCAGGAACCGGTACCACCGCCGGATCAGGAGCCGTTCTGTCCAGTCGTCGGCGGCCGCAAGCGCGGCGTCGCGGTCGACGGTGATCGGGTGATGTACCGTCGCCACGACGGGATGCCCGCGCTCGCGAAGCGTCCGGAGGCCGTGACACAGCGACTGGTTGTCGTGGATCACGTCGTAGTCGGGATCGTGTGTCTCGAAGTAGTCGACGACCCGGCGGCCGAAGGCGTAGGGATCGGGAAAGCCGCCGGTGAGCGCGCTCAGCCACTCGTAGAGCGCCAGCGGCTCCCGCAGATAGGAGGGTTCGAACTGCCCCAGCCGGTCGAGTTCGTCGACCACGTTCTCGCCGGGGAGTTTCACCAGTCCGACGTCGTCGTCGAGGTCGGGATACGGTTTGCCCGAAATGACGTCGACGGAGTGGCCCAGCTCCGTCAGCGCTCGGCTCAGGTACTTGACGTAGACGCCCTGTCCCCCGGAGTAGGGGTTCGAGCGGTAGCTCAACAGACAGATATCGAGCTGTTCGGCGGGCCGCTTCGCCTCGGCCGACGGCTCCGCCGTCGCCGCCGTGGCGGTCGACTCCCCCGTCGACGCGACCGACGTACTGATACTCCCCCGGAGAAGCCGTCTGAGCGTACCCATCACCATCGCAGTCTATCCGCCATGTGTGGGCACTCCCCTATAAACCTCCCGCTCGTGTACTGTTTCTCGAGGGTGTTTCGTTGTGCGTTTGGTTATCGCACGTCCCGTCGCATCGCGATCTCGAACCACGGGCAGAGTCGCAGTTGGCGGTACCACTCCGGGTTCGAGTGGAGTCGCTCGTACGGGACCCACATCAGGCCGGCGACCTCCTCCTCGTTGGGATCGAGGCTCCGGTCGGACAGCGTCAGCTGCAGGACGGCACAGACCTCGTGTTCGACGCCCGCGTTCTCGAAGTAGCGCTTGTACTCGAACCGGTCGGTCAGCTGCAGGTCGTCGTACTGGTCCGGGGAGATCCCCAGTTCCTCCTCGAGACGCTGGCGGGTCGCTTCCTCCTGACTCTGGCCCTCGACGGGGTGGGAGGCGACGGTGCCGTCCCAGTAGGTGCCCCACAGGCGCTTGTCCGGCGCGCGCTGTGCGAGCAAAATGTTGCCCTCCCCGTCGAAGACGAGCGAGGTAAATGCCCGGTGACGAATCCCGTCGCCGGTGTGGGCGTCGAGCCGGTTGACCAGTTCGAGTTCGGTATCGTCGGCGTCGACGGCGATCACGTCCTGTCCGGCGTTCTCGTGTTGGAGGTCTTCCTCCGGCGTACTCATACCCGCACAATTACCGTGACTCCTGAAACCAGTATCGTCTCGTGACGGCCGTTTCGAATCGATATGCTCCCTATCCGGCGGGTTCGAGCGACCATAGCTCGCCCCCGTCGGGATCGGGCCGGTACGCCTCCCCGACGGGAATCGTGAGCGCGCCGCGCTCGGTCTCGAGTCGCAGCCGTTCGGTCTCGAGAGTCTCGCCGTCCAGACTGTACTCGACGGCGTCCGCACGGCTCTCGATCGACAGCGTCGGCGTTCGTCGGCGGACGATATGCGTGCTATCGCCGCCGAACAACCCCTCGAGGGCCGCGCCGCTCAGCAGGTCCGTCGTCGCGGCGTCCTCGACGATCGTCACCTCGAGCAGGCCGTCCTCGACATCGGCCTGTGCGGTCCGTGCGCCGGTAAAACGCCGGCAGTTCCCGATGAGGACGAACATCGCCTCGCCCTCCCAGGCGCGGGCCCGTTCGCCGTTCGGGCCCGCGGCCGTCTCGACGCGCAGCGGGAGCGAGTCGAACTCCCCGACCGTCTCGATCGTATTCTTGACGTAGGCCAGCACCCCCAGTTCGGCCTTGCTCTCGGGGGTCGTCTCGCTGCTGGCCTCGGCGGTGATCCCCCCGACACAGGAGTTGACGAAGGTTCGGTCGTTGGCCCAGCCGACGTCGATCTCCCGGCGGCGGCCCTCTTCGATCACCGAAAAGGCATGCTCGATCCCCCGAATCCCGACGTTCGTCGCGAAGTTGTTGCCTGTGCCCGCCGGGACGACGGCGACCGTCGTCGACTCGAGGGCGTCGGCGGCTGCGACACCGTTGACGACGGCGTTAAGCGTGCCGTCGCCGCCGGCCGCGGCGACGAGGTCGGCGGCGGGCGCGGCCTCGCGAGCGAGTCGGGTTGCGTCGCCCGCCTCCTCGGTCCGTCGGATCTCGAAGCCGTGTTGCTCGGCGAGCCCGGTAACGGTGTCGACGTGGTCCCCGTTGCCGCTGACCGGGTTGCAGACGAGGACGCGATCCGCGGCCGCTCGAGCGTCGTCCGGCCCCTCCGATTGCATACCATGGGAGACGCCGGCCGAGCGCAAAAGGGTCTGGCCGGCGTCTGCGTAGCCGTGTACACCGTCGACCTCCACGCGCACACGCGATTCTTCCACGGCCGCCGCGGGCTCGGCGACCGGTTCGATCCGCTGGGCGTCAGACTCCTCACCGAGGTGGCCGAACGCCGCGGCCTCGACGGGGTCGCGACCACCAACCACGACTACTACACGCCGTTCGATCCCGCGCCCGACGTGGCGACGCTACCGGGCATCGAGATCACCACGGATCGGGGCCACGTCCTCGTCGTCGGCCCCGATCCGCCCCGTGCGACGAAACCCGGCGCGCTCTCGCCCGAAGAGGCCGTCGCGCTGGCCCACGACCGCGATTGTGCCGCCATCGTCGCCCACCCGTTCCGGAACAGCACGGTGCGGGAACTCGAGGACGTCCCCTTCGACGCGATCGAGGTCAACGGCAAACACCCCCGATCGCAGCCGCTGGTCGAGGAACTGGCCGGCGAACGCGATCTGCCGCTGGTCGGCGGCAGCGACGCCCACTACCCCGTCGAGGTGGGCCGGGCCTACACCGTCGTGGAGGCCGACCGGCTTACCCCCGAGTCAGTCGTCGCGGCCATCCGCGACGGCCGGGTGAGCGCGACGGTCTCGCGATCGGGATTCGACAGCCTGCTGCGACGGGCCTACCGCGCGATCCACGACCGGAAAGGGGTGATCGACGCAATCGACCGCCCGACGCCCGGCGTGGGCACACCGCCCGGCGAGGACGAGGGGACAGTCGAACAGTAGCGACTGCTCTCTCACAGCGGATCGACGAACCGCCATGCGGTGGCGCGCGCTGAACTGTGCCGAGCGGAAGTGAGACACAGTTCGAAACCGTGCGAGGGATGAGCGAGCGACTCTGGAGCGAGCGAATCGGTTGGGGAGGGCGTGGCTACTCCGTGTTGCCACGATAGCAGCACACTTCCCCTCGGAGACATCGGTTCTCGAGCGCTATTTCCGCCCGACCGCCTCGAGCGAACGCCGACAGATTCCACCACGCCAGCAGTAGATATAAGTGACCACTAACCAACAATTAGCACGGAAGCCGATCTCCGACAGGGGACGTCTCGAAACGTCCCGGGTGGACCTAGCACCCGAGACTCGGCTTCCAACCCGAGAGGGTTCGAAAGCCATGATTCAGTTCGTTCTACCGGGATATAAACGTCCCGCACGACAGCCGCATCGCCAGTCACGACCACGTTCGAGTCCGTCTCCACTCGCTCGAGAACCCGCGGAGGCGGGCCGATGAGTAGCGATCCCGAGGACGGCGACGACACGCCGTTTCCCGACTGTCCGACCTGCGGCGAGCCGGTCGCGTTCGTCGTCGCCACGGGGCCGTCAACCGGCACCGTCGAACCCTGTGGCTGCTCGCTGCCGCCGGCCCTGTTGACGCCCGATCGGGAGGACTGACAGGGGGGCCGTCTGACCGGCGCTCGAGGACCGCCGGTGGCCCGCTCGAGGCCGCATGCAACGCCTCGCCGACGGTTCGTGTCTCCGAACCGCGGCGGCACAGTCGCCCCCACCGCGGGCGGGCTACGTCGCCGGCGGAACCCGGAGCGTGACGATAGTGCCACGCGGCTCGTTCTCGCTGATCCGCAGTTCGCCCCCGACGTTCTTCGTCACCCAGTAGATGAGCCACAGCTCGAGGCCGGTGCCGTGGACGAGCGGCGTCTCGTGACCCAGTTCGATCATCGGTCGTTCTTCCGCCGGGATGCCGGGGCCGTTGTCGGCGATCACGATGTCGACCCAGTCACCGCTGTCGGTCGCCTCGGGCGGGGTGACGCCGACCGTCACGTCCGGGACGGAGCGGTCGTTGTGACTGACGGCGTTGTGGATCGCTTCCCGGATCGCCATCTCCAGGCGGTCGTCGGCCTGTACCGGGACGGAATCGGGGGCCGTGACCGTGATCGCGGCGTCCGGGTACTGCTCGTCGAAGTCGGCCGCCAGCTTTGAGACCATCGTGCCGACGTCGCAGGTCGCGTCGGCGTCTCGCTCCCGCTGGAACAGGTCCCGAACGGCGGCCGCGTTCTCGCTGATCTTGAGGAGGTCGGCCGCCTGCTCTTCGATCGCCGTCACGGCGGTGTGACGGTCCTCTTCGGCGGACACCGTCCGGAGCCGGGTCGCGTTCCCTTTGATGACGTTCATCGCATTTCGGATGTTGTGTCGCAGGATTCTGTTGAGGACGCCCAGACGCTGTCGCCGCAACCGCTGTGCCGTGATATCGGTCTCGATGGCCACGAAATGCGTGATCTCGCCCGCGTCGTCGGTGATCGGTGCGATCGTCTGGTCGACGTGGTACAGTTCGCCGGACTTGCGCCGGTTGACGAGTTCGCTTTCCCAGATCTCGCCCGAGCCGATCGTGTCCCAGAGGTCCTCGTAGAACGCCTCGTCGTGCTTTCCCGACTTGACGATACGCGGGTTCAGGCCGACGGCCTCCGTGCGGCTGTATCCGGTGTCCCGTTCGTAGGCCGGGTTGACGTACTCGATGGTCCCGCTGCGGTCCGTGATGATGATCCCGTGACCGGCCTGTTCGACCGCTTTTCGGAAGAGCTGCAACTCCCGCTCGCGTTCCTTCCGCGCCGTGACGTTCTGAATCGCGCCGCGTAACGCGACGACGGTTCCGTCCTCCGTGACCGGTTCCCCGACCGTCCGGACCCATCGTTCGTTCCCCTCGGCCGTGACGATCTCGAGGACGCCGTCGTACGACTCCTCGTCGCGTCGACATGCCTCGACGAACGCCCGAATCTGGGGCCGATCGGCGGGCCGATAGAACTCGATCGCGTCAGAAAGCGTGGGCTCGTAGTCGTCGTCGACCTCGAAGATCGCTCGCGTCCCGTCGGTCCACCGGAGATCGTTCGTTCGGAGATCGAGTTCCCACCCGCCGACGGCCGCGAGGTCCTCCGCTTTCGTCAGGAGGTCCCGGTTCCGCTCGAGTTCACGCTCCGTCGTCGCCCGTTCGGAGATGTCACGAACGATGCCGACGATCCGGCGGACCGGACCGCTCGAGTCGACCGGGTGCAGCGTCGTCTCGACGGTTCGTTGCCCGACCGGCAACGAACGCGTCGCGCTGACGTCGACCGGCTCCTCGCCCTCGACACACTCCCGGTAACGGCGGAGCGTCTCGCCGTCGGGACGCAACTCGAATACGTCCTGCAGGGACGTTCCAGTGACCGACGCGTCGGTCAGGCCGGTGGCCGCTTCGTAGGCCGGGTTGACGCGTCGGAACCTGAACTCGAGATCCCGCTCCGTCCGTTCGACATCGATCAGAAAAACGGCCTCTTCGACGGCGTGAAACAGCGTTTCGGCCTCGTCGAGGGCCACCGATCGGTCCCGATTCGAATCCCCCGTTCGATCGGCCGCGACCGACTCGTTTCGATTTCCGGAGCGTTTCTCGGTGGTCATTAGAACGGAATGTGGCCCATCGGGCAAAAAAGCGAGGGAGTTCGCCTACCGAACGGGAACACCGGCGCGACTCGAGTCGCCCGCTCCCGACCGGAGCGAAGCAAGCGGCGGATTCAGCCGAGTTCCTCGTCCAGAATCAGCCGCGTTTTCGTACTCACGACCTCCTCCTGATCGCGGGCCTTGGTGATCAGATCGTTGACCCCGCGCGTGTCCGCGGCGTCGACCACGAGGACGACGTCCTGTTCGCCAGAGACCATCCAGACGAAGTCGACCTCGTCCCACTCGGCGATCCGTTCGGAGACGGCCTTGGTATCGACATCGACCGCGACGCTGAGTTCGATCATCGCCTGGACGTTGCCCGTCCGGGTCGAGATCGTAAAGCGCTCGATCACGTCGTCGTCTAGCATCCGCTCGACGCGGTTCCGGACGGTCCCCTCGCTGGTCCCTACTTCGTCGGCGATCTCCGTGTAGGGCGTGCGGCTGTCTCGCCGGAGAATATCGAGGATCTGTCGGTCCAGGTCGTCCATGGAGATGCGTACCTACGGCGAACCCGCACTTACCGATTACGAAAATCGTAACTGAGCTTCGAAGACAACACTTATGCCGGTCCATCCGATACGTAGATCGTAATGACGGAAGCCTACGTCGCACTGGAAGGCGGCCACGTACTCGAGGGACGTGGTCGTGCCGACGGGACGGCCCGCGGCGAAATCGTATTCACGACAGCGTATACCGGCTACGAGGAGAGTCTCACCGATCCCTCCTACGAGGAGCAGATCCTCACGTTCTCGTATCCGCTGATCGGCAACTACGGCGTCCGCGAGGAGCGCTTCGAGGACGACCGCATCCACCCCCGCGCCGCGATCGCCAAGGAGTTCACCGACGAGATCGTCGACTGGTTCGAGCGCGAGGGCATCCCGGCGGTCGACCACCTCGACACCCGCGACGTCGTCACCGACATCCGCGACGGCGGCGCGATGAAATGCGGTATCGCCGTCGGCGAGGACGTCACCGAGGAAGACGCCCTCGAGCAACTCGAGGCCTGCAAGGCGATGAGCGACCACACCGAGATCGGCGCGCAGGTCAGCGTCGACGAGCCCGAAGTCTACGGCGAGGACAACGACGGCGAGACGGTCGCACTGATCGACTGCGGTGCGAAGGGGTCGATCATCAGTTCGCTGCTCGAGCGCGACGCGACTGTTCACGTGCTGCCCTACGATGCCGACGTGTCCGCGGTCGAGGCCGTCGACCCCGATCTGCTCTTCATCTCGAACGGCCCCGGCGACCCGGTCAACTTCGGGCAGGCGATCGCGCTCGTCGAGGCGTTCGTCGAGGACACGCCCGTCGCCGGCATCTGTCTCGGCCAGCAGATCGTCGCCGAGGCCCTCGGCGGGTCGACCGAGAAGATGACCTTCGGCCACCGCGGCGTCAACCAGCCTGTCCTCGATCTCGAGTCCGGGCAGGTCGTGATGACGACCCAGAACCACGGCTACACCGTTGCCGACCCCGGGGAACACCTCGAGGTCACCCAGATCAACGTCAACGACGACACGCCGGAAGGAATCGACGGCGTCGAGTACGACGTGATCACCCGTCAGTACCACCCCGAGGCCAACCCCGGCCCGCACGACACCCTCGACTTCTTCGACGACGTCCTCGCCATGGCTTCCGGGCGAGCAGACTCGCAGGCGGTTCCGGCCGACGACTAACGGCCACGACCTTCGTTTTCCGTTCGATAGTCGCTTTTCAGTCCCCCTTCAAAATCGATAGCGACGCGAAACCGACCGCTCGAGCGTGCGATCGAACACGCAATCGCCGCTCGCGGGCCGTCTCCGGTCAGTCCCCCGTCGGATCGTCTCCGTTCGTGTCGCGAACGTACGCGCGGATCGCGTCGTCGTCGACGGCCTCGAGCAGTACGTCGTCGTCCAGCGCGGCCGCGAGCCGACGCTGTCCGCGGTCGGCCCGCCGACTCGCGGTGTCGGGGTCGACGTAGCTGTCGTCGCGCTCCTCGGCGTAGGCCTCGGCGAGGCGACGGATCTCGGCCGGGTCGTACTCCTCGGGAGCGTCCGATTCGAACAGTTCGACCCAGCGGTCGGGATCGGCCCACTCCTCGGCCCTGTCCGCGGCATCGCGTCGCCAGTCGTAGCGCTCGGCGAACCGGCCCCAGTAGCCCGCGTCCTCGCGGCGGTCCCGGAGTAACGACCGGGCGACCGTCGCGCCGTGGCCGGCCGCGATGATCGCCTGATCGCCACCGCCGGCCAGCGGGCCGGCGACGTAGAGGCCGTCGACCGGCGTCCGCCCGTCGTCGTCGGGATAGGTCCCGTCGAAGCGCTCGACCGTCTCGCCGTCGCGCTCCTCGGTGACGAACAGGGCGTCGGGGTCATCGAGCCCGCGGAGATACGAGCCGTCGTACTTGGTCGCGGCGATCACGTACCTCGTCCGGTAGGTGCCGCCGTCTTGCGTCTCGAGCCGAAACCCGCCGTCGGCCGGCAACGCGACCGACTCGACGAGGGCCTCGTGGAACCGACAGCCCGCCGTCTCGGCGTGATCCCGCGCGAGATCGAGAAAGGTCTCGACGTCGATCCCGCCGGGAAAGCCGAGGTAGTTCTCGAGGGAGACACACCGCCGTAGCGACGAGGGGCCGCGGTCGAAGACCGTCGTCTCGAGGCCCGCTCGCGCGGTGAAGACGCCGGCGGCGCAGCCGGTCGGCCCGCCGCCGACGACGGCCACGTCGGCGTCGAACTCGCGGTCAGTGCCGCCAGTCGCGTCGTCGCCGTCGGTGCCCATCCTACGCGCCCTCGGTGACGATTTCGGCCACGCGCTGGCGGTCGAACAGCTGCTCGTCGGCCGGAATCTCGGGGTAGGACTCGCCCGACTCGTAGCCGGGCCACTCGCCGAACCGCTCGGGGTAGAGCTGCTTGGCCGTCATCTCGAGCTGGAAGAGGTTCATGAGCGGCCCCTGATAGCGCATCCCGCCGGGGACGACCCGGTCGTCCTGAACCGCGGTGAGCTGGCTGCCGGCGGAGTCGTTTTCCAGTCGCTTGCGAACGTTGCCGATGGCGTATCGAGGCGTGATCCCCCAGAGGTGGAGGATCACGTCGGGATCGGCGTCGAGCATCGCCTCGTAGCCGACGGTGCCCCAGTCGCGCTCCCAGTCCCGGTCGGCGAAGACGTCGCGGGCCCCGAGCGGGCGCGTGTCCGCCTGCCAGTAGCCGTCCGCATTGAGGTGGTAGGCGAAGAACTGACCCTGGCCCAACGTGACGCGGGCGACCGTCGGCCGCTCGCTCTCCGGCGGGAGGTTCGACTCGATCTGCGAGCGCAGATCCGCGTGGACCTCGGCGAGCGCCTCGTAGCGTTCTTCCTCGCGAAAGACCGCCGCGACCCGCTCGAACATCTCCCAGAGGGTGTAGTACTCGTAGCTGTCGGCGTAGGCCGACGCGGGCTCGCTGTGGACCCCACTGTGGAAGTTGCCGACCCACGGGCCGATCTGATCGGCGACGTCCGCGACCCTCGAGTCGTCCCAGTCGTCGTCGGTCTTGACCGGGTAGGAAGGGTCGAGGAAGTGAACGTCGCTGTCGAGGGCGTAGAGTCGCTCTTCGCTGAGTCCCTCCGCGAGGGGGTTCTCGAGTCCTTCCCACTCGAAGGACACGCCCTCGAGTCGGTCGTAGTAGGTGTTCATCGTCGCGCCGGACATATCGGGTGCGAAGAGGGAGTTGACCGCGTCGCCGTGGCCGAGCGCGACGGCCATGTCCGCGTACTGCGGGAAGGTAACGAAGGCGTCCTGCGGCACGGAATCGAACTCGACCTCGCCCATCGGGGCCATCGAGACGGTATAGGAGTCGCCATCGCTCGTCGATTCGGAATCGATTCCGCCGATACAGCCGGCTACTGCCGCACTGCCGGCCGCGATACCCGTCGCGACGAACGCGCGACGGCTCCGGTCCGCGTGTGGGGTCGGATCCATACGTTTTAGGCGCGCCTAATTATTTAAAAATCGTTCGGTTTTAGGCTGGCCGAAAACGTTGCGGTCCGCCGGACGGGCCCGCCGAAACGGTCACGCCTCGAAGTCGTAGGTGACCGTCACGCTCGCGGTCACGCTGACCGGATCGGCATCGATCTCGGTCGGCGGGGCCCCGCCGGCACCTCCGGCCGCGTCGTCGCTGGCTTCGGTACGGACCGCATGCACCTGCACGTCACCGGTCGTAACGGCCGCCGTTCCCGTGATCTCGACCTCGCGGTTGTCGGCGATGTGTGCCGCCTCCGCGTCGGCGTTTTCCAGCGCGGCGTCGATCGCGTCCTCGCGTAGCGTCGATCGGGTCTCTTCCTGTAGCGTAAACCGGACCCGGCCGACGTCGTCGGCACCGGCCTCGATCGCGGCGTCGATGACCTCGCCGACCCGATCGACGTCCGCGAGGGTCACGTCGAACGAGTGAGACCCCTCGAACCCGTCGGTCTCGCGCCCGCGAGCGGGATGGACGCGGTACCGCCCCTCCTCGACGTTCTCGTCGGGGATGCCGAGGTCGTCGAAGGTCTCGCGGAGCCGTTTGGCACCGCTGGCGAGTTCGTCGGTGACCGCGTCGGCGCTTTCGCCGGTCGCAGTGACCCCGACATCGACCGTCGCCTGATCCGGTTCGGCCTCGACCTCGCCGTCGGCACTCACCGTGATCTCGCCGTCGGCGTCGGTGCCGTTCGCATCCGAGCCCGTAGTCGATCCCGGTTCGGGGTCGTCGTCGCCCTCGGTCGCGCTTCCGGTACACCCTGCCACTGCGGCCACGAGTCCGACGCTCGAGGCCGCGAGGAATCGTCGTCGATCCATACTGAACGCTCGTTCGGAAACGGAAAAAAGCCCGCCCCAAGCTCAAACGTGGCTTTGAGCCAGGACCGCGAGTCACGAACCCGTACGAACCTGTTCGGGATAACGCGGACTGGCGTCCTCGCCAGTGATTCGGGTGATGGACTCATCGCTTCCCGCCGCAGCCGAGATCGATGCCGCAGCGACCGTCGACGAACTGATCGGCGAGACGCCGCTGTTGCGACTCGATACCGTCGCCGACAACTGTGTCGGGAAAGTCGAGGCGGCCAACCCCTACTCCGTCAAAGACCGGATCGCACGGGCGATCATCGATGCCGCCGAGTGCGAGGGCGCTCTCGAGCCCGGCGGCACCGTCGTCGAATCGACCAGCGGCAACACGGGGATCGGGCTGGCGGCCGTCTCGGCCGCTCGAGGCTACGACTGTGTGCTGACGATGCCCGAATCGATGTCGACCGAGCGCCGTCGACTCCTGTGGGCGCTGGGGGCTGACCTCGAGCTGACCCCCGCCGAGGACGGGATGGGCGGCGCCAACGAGCGGGCCGCGGAAATCGTCGCCGATCGGGAGAACGCCGTCCTCGCGGGCCAGTTCGAAAACGAGGCCAACCCGGCGGCCCACCGGGAGACGACCGGCCCCGAGATCTGGGAGGCCACGGACGGCGCAGTCGACGCGGTCGTCGCCGGTGTCGGGACCGGCGGTACGATCACGGGCGTCTCGGAGTATATCAAGGAAGAGCGGGGGAAGACCGAGTTCACGTCGGTCGCGGTCGAACCCGCCGAGTCGCCGACCCTCTCGGAACTCAGTTCCGACGGCCACGACATCCAGGGGATCGGCCCCGGCTTCGTCCCGGAGATCCTCCGGACCGAACTCGTCGACGAGGTCCGGGCCGTCGAGGCCGACGACGCCAGAGCCGCGGCCCGGACACTCGGCTGCGAGGAGGGGTTGCTCGTGGGCATCTCCGCCGGTGCAGCGATCGCGGCCGCCGCCGACTACGCCGCCGACAACCCCGACGAACTGATCGTCGTCGTCCTCCCCGACACCGGCGAACGCTACCTCTCGACGGACC
Organism: Natrinema thermotolerans DSM 11552; assembly: GCA_000337115.1. Taxonomy (GTDB): domain Archaea; phylum Halobacteriota; class Halobacteria; order Halobacteriales; family Natrialbaceae; genus Natrinema; species Natrinema thermotolerans. The sequence continues at coordinate 57,005 of AOIR01000055.1, read as the reverse complement.
TCTACGACATCGAGGACTGACCGCGGACTCGAGTCGCGGAACCCGCCTCGGGCGCGACTGATCCGGGAATCGAGTCGCACTCGAGCAGCGGTATCGGCAGGACGTGCGGCCCCAGCCACACTTAACCGGGCCCCGTGCAATGCATCGCTCATGGAATCCGTTGGCAGTGGCCTCGCGGCGATCGACTGGCACGACGACCGGGCCGACGTCTACCTCTCGCGACCCGACAAGCGAAACGCGATGACCGTCCCGCTCATGGACGACCTCATCACGGCCTTCGAGCGGGTCGACGCCGACGAAGACATCCGTGCCGCCACCCTGCTCGGCGAGGGGCCGGTCTTCTGTGCCGGGATGGACCTCGAGATGATGCGCGACCGGGTCGAGCCCGACGCCGAGATCGACCGCAACAAGTTCCCCGAGGTCCTCGAGACGATCGAGGAGACCCGGCAGCCGGTCGTGGCCGGCATCAAACGCGCCGCACCCGCGGGCGCGTTCGAACTCACGCTGCCCTGTGACTTCCGGATCATCGGCCGGAACGCGAAGTACGGCCTGCTCGAGGTCCAACTGGGGACCTTCCCCCATGCAGGGGGCACGCAGCGGCTCCCCCGGCTGGTCGGACTCTCGAAGGCCAAAGAGATCGTCCTGACCGGCGAGTTCGTCGACCCCGAGGAGGCCGCCGACATCGGCCTGGCCCACGAGGTCGTCGATACCGACGACGTCGACGAGCGGGCGAAGGCCTTCGCCGACGACCTCTGTGAGAACGCGCCGCTCGGGCTTCGAAACGCGAAGAAAGCCCTCAACGCCGCCCTCGAGACCCCCCTCGAGCAGGGGCTGGCCTACGAGCGCCAACTGGCCTACGAAATAGACGACACCCACGACTACCGCGAAGGGTTCGAGGCGCGACTCGAGGGCCGGGAACCCGAGTTCCGCGGCGAATAACAGGTGGTGAGGCGGGCCCGTGATAGCACGTCAGCGCCGGTCGTAGACCCGAACCGCCCGGTCGTGGCGCTCCGAGAGCCCGTTGGGGTTCCGTCGGCTCGAGCGGTCGGCATAGCGGGCGCGGACGCCGTCCCAGAGCCCGCGTGCGATGTTTTCGGTGACATCGACGCCGTCCGAGACCCAGCCGGTCGGCGTCGCCTCGCCGGCGGCCAGTCGGCGGACGCCGCCGGCACCGTCCCGGAGCGCGCTCCCGACGGTCCGGGCGAACACGCTCGGTCGGGGACCGTAGTTCTTCGCGAGTCGGTAGGACAGCGAGCGGTAGGTCGCCCCCCAGTCGGGGTCGGCCCGGCCGCCGTCGGTCCCGACCTCACGGCGGGCGGCCATCGCCGCGTCCCACGAGACCTCGTACTCGAGGCCGGCAACGCGGTGGGCACAGTCGCACTCGCTTTCCTGGACGAGGTACTCGTCGAACCCGTCCAATGCCTCGAGGACGGATCGCTCGAAGGCGACGTTGTCGCCGTGAAACTCCGTCACCGTCCGGCCGCCGATCCGCCGGGGCGAGCGATCGCGCTCACGATCGGAACCGCCGGTGATGGGGCCGGTGACGACGTCGGTCTCGTCGGCCATCGCCCCCTCGATGGCCGGATACCAGCTGTGATCGATCGTGTACTCGCCGTCGAGGAAGGCGATCGCGTCTCCCGTCGCGAGTTCGAGGCCGGCGTTCCGGGAGACGCCGGGGTTTCGCTCGGAGATCTCGACGAGGACGTCGACGTCGTCGCGATCACGGACGACGCCGGTGGTCCCGTCCGATGACGGGCCGTTGACGACGATGATTTCCGTCGACGACGGCGTTCGCCCCCCGAGGGCATCGAGACACGACGGCAACCGCTCCCGGTCGTTCAGCGTCGAGACGACTACCGAGAGCTCCATACGTCCCGGTACGGGCTCCTGATAGTAAATAGATTGGATTGACCCCGATGCCGTCACCGAACGCGCGCGTTCCAGTACGATACCGACGCGAAGTGATCGGTGACCGGGAGCTTCCCAACCGCCTCGTCGATCGCCCGAAGTGGCGAGGCGAGCGCGTTCGGAATCGATCGATACAACCCGTAGGGAAGGAGGAAGTCGTCTTCCACGTCGACGAGCGTGAGATCGGTCTTCGCGAGCAGGACCGCCACTTCGCTCTTCGAGTAGAGTCGGGACCCCATCGGCAGCGCCCAGTTGTAGACGCTCCGGCTCGAGAACCGATTGAACGTATCGAAGACGATCTGATCGCGGGCCACCCGTCGCATCTCCTCGAGGAAGGCCTCGGGGTCGTCAGCGAGGTGGAAAAACCGCATCGCGATGACGGTATCGAAGTGATCGTCCGGGAACGGCAGCCGCCCCGCATCTCCCCGGAGGAACTCCAGCGTTCCCGAAAGCTCGTCCTGTTTCGCCTTCCGTCGTCCCTGCTGTAACATCGCCGCCGAGATGTCGAGTCCGACGACGTCGGCCCCCTGGTGGGCCAGCATGACCGTAAACCGCCCGGTACCACAGGCGATCTCGAGGACCTTGCGGTCCTCGACCGGCATGATGGCCTCGAGGACGGCCTCCTTCTCCCGGCGGTCGATCAGCTGGCCGCCCCGGGAGAAGCGCTTGTCGTCGTATTCCTCGGCGATGTCGTCGGCTTGGTACCACTCCTGTCCTTTCACACTGAGCGAATCTACTGTCGCGATGGGATAAAACGATACTGGAGTCGACTGACGAATCGGTGTCAACGGCAGTTACCCATCCGCCTGCGGTCGATCGGAGCCGGGCACAATATATTGTGTTAATACCTCATTCATATGCCTTATACAAACTGCATTGTTCGTATCCACATATAGGGAAGCTTTACCACTGGCGATTGCACTCAAGTGGGTATGAGCATGAGTACAGCCGAGGACCGTGGCGCTGCTGCCGAAGAAACGCTGTCGGAGGACGAATACCGCGACCGACTCCGCGATCTGCCCCCGAGCGCGAAACTCGTTGCGAAAGTTCTCGAGACCGACTCGCCGCTCTCGCAGGGCCAACTCGCCGAGGAGTCGCTGCTGCCCGACCGCACCGTCCGCTACGCCCTCAATCGCCTCGAGGACGTCGGACTGGTCGGCTCCCGATACAGCTTCCGCGACGCGCGCAAACAGGTCTACTACCTGAATCACTGACCGACTCGCCGCCCACGTCTCCACTGCTCGGGGGAGCGGAGAGGGATCGAGTGCCGGTCGCCGCCGATACGTCTTTTTTCACCCGGTCGTACTGTCCTGACATGCACGTTACTCGGTGGTCCGTCCCCGTCGCGACGCGCGCGCCGTCCGGCGACACCAATGCGTACCTCCTCGAGGGAGCGAAACCGACCTCGGACGGCGAATCCAGCCCCGAATCGGCGATCCTCGTCGACCCCGCGGCTCGAACCGACGCCCTCGACCGGGCGGTCCGCGACCGAACCGTCGATCACGTCCTCGTCACCCACACCCACCCCGATCACGTCGGTGCCGTCGCGGCCTACGCGGCCGAAACCGACGCAACGGTCTGGGCCCGCTACGGCCGCGTCGACCGCTTTCGCGACGCGACCGGGATCGAGCCCGACCGCACCGTCACGCCGGGGACCGAAATTCCGCTCGGCGAGGAGTGCGTTCGCGTTCTCGACGCGCCCGGCCACGCGCCGGACCACGTCGCCCTCGAGGCCGGCCACGGCGGCCCGATCTGCTGTGGTGATTGTGCCGTCCGCGAGGGTAGCGTCGTCGTCGGCGCACCCGAGGGTGACATGCGCGCGTACGTGACGACTCTCCGTCGTCTCTGGGCGGCCGATCCGCCGGCGCTGTATCCCGGTCACGGGCCCGAGATCGACGCGCCCCGCGAGACTCTCGAGCGACTGCTTACCCACCGGGCCGACCGCGAGCAACGCGTCCGCGAGGCCGTCACCGGCGGCGCGGACACGCTCGAGGCGGTCCTCGAAGCGGCCTACGACAAGGACCTCTCGGGAGTGCGGGACCTCGCGCGGGCGACGGTCCGCGCCCACCTCGAGAAACTCGCCGTCGAGGGGCGGGTCGAGTGGGACGGCGAGCGCGCTGCACCGTCCGCGGACGACTGACTTTTCAGCCTCGACCGCCTCCCCTCGAGCGTGCAATCGCTCGAGGCCGAACTCGACGACGCCCGCCAGCTCTCGATCGCCGACCTCGCGGACGCGATCGAATCGATCGGCTTCGAGTGTACCCGCTGTGGAGCCTGCTGCAAAGCCGACGACGCGGACGACCACACGGCGACCGTCTTTCCCGACGAAGTTCGGAATCTCGAGGAAAGCGACGAATACGACGAGGAGTACGACTGGCGCGATATCGCCCGACCGATGCCGTACGGCCTCTCGGAGACCGACGACGGCGGCCTCGAGGGCGAGACCTTCGAGTGGGCACTCCAGACCGACGGCTGTGGCGACTGTACGTTCTACGAGGAAGACGACTCGGGCACGGGTGCGTGTACCGCTCACGACGACCGGCCGCTGATCTGTCGCACCTACCCCTTCAGCGTCGCGCTCGCGGGCACCAGTCAACCGATGGGTGAAGCCGTCGACGAGGCCGGCATGGTCCGCGCCCACGAGTGCGAGGGACTGGGTCGCGACATTTCGCGTGACGACGCCGAAGATCTGGCTCGAGCGCTGAAGGAACGGGCCGTGCGGGAACTCGAGGAGGCCATTGCCGTCCGCGACGAGTACGCGCCCGCCGATCCCGACCCCGGCGAGGTCGTCGTTCACGACTCCGAGGGCGCGAAGCGGGCGGACGGGACGCCGCTCGAGGAGTGACGGAGAGACGCTGTGGCTCGAGAACGAAGGCACCGCAGGAGCGGTCATCGTACGGCGCGCGGAGCGCGCCGTTTCACCGAGCGCGAGCGACGCTCGCGCTCGGTCTTTTTTGGTCCAGATTTTTTGCGCGAGTGGTCGGCGAAGCCGACCCGAGCGCAAAAAAGGTGGGTCCTAGAAGGTGTCCTCGATGATCTCGCCGACCGCGAAGTTCGACTTGACCTCGGTGACTTCGATCTTGACCCGTTCGCCGACGTCGGCACCCGGCACGATAATGACGTAGCCGCGTTCGACGCGGGCGATGCCGTCGCCCTGCTTGCCGATGTCCTCGATCTCGACGTAGCGGGTTTCCCCGACGTCGACCGGTGGCTGCGGCTCCGACGGTGCGCTCTGGGGCTGGCTCGCCGTCCCCGAGTCGTCCTCGGTGGCCGCCTCGTCCCGCGAAATGAGCGCGACGCGGTAGACCTCGCCGGGGTCGATGTCGCCGGTTTCGACCTCCTGACGGGGTACTTCGATGACGTAGCGATCCTCTTCCTCCGAAACGTCCGTACTGAACAGACACAGCAGCTTTTCAGATATCTCCACAGGTAGACCCTCTATTTCATTGCAGAGACCCATCCATAATAGAACTACCGACACCGAGCCGTCGATTGACGGGGAAAGAGGCTTGTGTACCTGTTCGACCGGCGGGCTCGAGGGACCATGCGAGTGTGTGACGGTCCCAGACGCACGGAATCAGTCCGCGCGCTCGAGGGGGCGAACCGTCGCGAGCCGCGAGAGGTCGACCTCGGTACCGAAGTCGGCATCGGACAGGGTCTCGTAGGGGCGGTCGACGACGATGTCGCCGGCGGTACTGTCCCCGATGCCGGGGATGGCGGTGAGTTCGTCCATCGAGGCCGCGTTGAGATCCAGCGGGTGGGGGACGCCGGTCACCGAGCGGTAGCCGTGGTCGACGACCGCGACGTCGATCGTCCGCCCGAGTTCGCGCTCGCCCGGAATCCCGACCAGCAGGGGGTAGGTGCCGAGTTGGCGGCCGAAGGTCTTGCCGTCCTGATGGTACTCGAGGTGAACGTCGGGGAGGACGGTGCCGAGCGGGGCGACCCGCTCGAGCATGGGGTTGTCGATCTCCTCGCGGACCCGCTTCTTGTAGCGTTTGAACAGCTGTTTGTGGTCGTTGGCGATCTCGGCCCCGGTGTCGCTCATGTCGGTGCCGTCGAAGGCCATCACCTGCCGGATATTGATCCGCCGGAGCATGTAGCCCTCGTCGTAGACTCGCTGGAGGAACTCGCGGTTGCGCTCGTAGGTTTCCTCGCGCTCGCCCTTGAGTCCGTGCAGGAGGTTGATGCCGGGAAGCAGCTTGGGGAGCCGGTTCGGGGTGTCCCGACCGACGCTCGGGCCGTCCCCGGGGTCTTCGCCGGGTCGCCAGCCCGCTTCCTGGTTGACGATCTTGACCGCCTCGAAACACTCCTCGGCGGTGACGTTGAGGTTGTTCTCCTCCTGAACCACCGGATCGGCCGACTCGAGGCCGAACGCGGCCGTGTCGCCGGGCGTGTTGTGTTCGGCGATGATCCGGATCCCCTCGCGGCTCTGCTCGGGCCACTCGACGATCGTGATGGGGTTCATATTGTCCAGATGCAACGTCTCGAGGTCGGGCGCGACCTCGCGGATGCCGCCGTAGAGTTGGCGCAGGGCGTCGGGATTGGGCGCCTCGCCATCCCCGCCGTAGGCGAGGATGTCGGCCTGCCGGCCGAGCCGGAAGTGTTTGACGCCGTAATCGGAGAGGGCGTCGACCTCGCCGACGACCGTCGGCGGCGGTCGGAACTCGGGGTTGCCATAGAGCGGCTCCGTACAGAACGAACACCGATACGCACAGCCCCGCGAGGTCTCGAGTTCGGCGATGAGATGGTCCGGATGGTTGGGATGCTGTTCGACGACGAACGCGCCCTCCCGTGCCCACCGCGAGACCTCCTCGATGTCTCGCATCCGGTTGTTGAAGCCCTCGAGGCCGCTCTCGACGAGGTCGTGAACGGCGGCCTCGACGTCGCCCTTGGCGACGAAATCGAAGTCAAGATCCTGCCGTTCGGTCTCGGTCGCGCCGGCGTTTTCCTCGCCGACGCCGAACTTGACGGGGCCGCCCATCAGGCTTGTGCCGGTGGCGGTCCAGGCCAGTTTGCGGACCTCGTCGGGTTCGGCCGGCGTCCCGCCGACGTACTTGCCGGGAACGGTCATCCCGCCCAGATAGAGCAGGAGGTCGGCCTCGTCGACGTCCCGCCAGTAATCGGGCTCGTCGCGGAGTCGGTCGATCGTGTGATAGGTGATTTGCTCGCGCGGGACGCCCGCGTCGACGAGCGCACCCGCCGCGTACCGGGGATACGTCGAGATGTACGGCGGCACCCCGAAGTGTGCGGGCTCGTCGACGTAGCCGTCGACGATCGTCACCGACAGCGTCTCGGGGTCAGTCATGGCTCCCGGTAGCGCCTCGAGGGGTAAAACGGTGACTACACGCCCTCGGTCGACGGTCGCCGCCGCCGGATCGCTACCGCCGCCGGTCCGCGAGGAGGACGGGCTCGTCGTCAGGGACCGCGACGGCCCGGCGGTCATCACGAGCCTCGCACCCGGCATCGAGCCGGCCCTCGAGCAGGAGTGAGCCGGCCGGAGCCTGCAGTCGTCGTGGGTGAAGCCAATGTTGATTAGTTTCCCGACCGAACGGACGGGTATGCCGCCGACGGAAGAGATCGTGTGTACGGACGACGACTGTTTTCTCGATATCTTCGAGAACCACTACACCTACGACGTTCCCGACGACCTCGACGTCACCGACCTGTCGTGTCCGGTCTGTGGGGGGACCGACTGCCTCGAGCGGGTCGAACTCTGACGGGGGAGTGGCGTCCGTCCGTCGCCTTGCTGGGACGGTGTCGAGCCGCGCGTCTGACGTTTCTTTTGGCATGGGCAAAAGAGATATGAAACGGGCTCACGTATCCGTTCGTACGGCCATGTCTCCCACGTACTGTCAGTCCCTTCTCTCGGTCCCCACGACCGCCGCCCGCACCGGCCGTCTCGCCCGGGGTGAGGTCCCGTGAGCCTCCAAGATTTCGGGGAATCGGTCGGCAGCACGCTGTATCGACAGATCGGGCGCGCGAGCGGCCGCGTCCAGAACCACCGTTCGCTCCCCGTCGACATCCTCGAGAACGACGACGCCTATCGGGTCGTCTTCGACGCACCCGGTGCCGAACCCGACGACGTGCAGGTCCGATATCTCGATGGCACCGTCAAGATCCGGATCGATCGCTTCCGGGGATTCCACGAGGGCTACGAGATGCGGTTCCCCGGCCGGGGGATGTCGTTATCCGGCGCCGCCGAACTGCCCGGCGACGCCGTCGTCGATCCCGACGCTGGGACCGCCCGACTCACCGAAACCGGCACGCTGAGCGTCGAAATCCCGAAGGGATCGTCGCTCGAAGAGTCGTCACAGGAGACGGAGCCGAGTCCCGAGTCGCTCGAGCAGACCGACCGGACCGGATCCGCGGAGACGGACCCCGAGACCGAACCGGTCACCGTCGACGACTAAGTCAGTTCGGCTCCGTCGACATTCCTTCCGCGATCTCGAATTCTTCGTCGCCGTCGAACCGGGTCGGGTCGAACGCGTCGATCCCGTCGCCGCCGAGGATCTCGGCCGCGAGTCGCTGTCCGATCGCCGGCGCGCGCATAAACCCGTGNTCCGCGATCTCGAATTCTTCGTCGCCGTCGAACCGGGTCGGGTCGAACGCGTCGATCCCGTCGCCGCCGAGGATCTCGGCCGCGAGTCGCTGTCCGATCGCCGGCGCGCGCATAAACCCGTGACCCTGGAAGCCGGTCGCGACGTAGACCCCGTCCCGAACCGCACCGACCAGCGGGTCCCGGTCCGGGGTCGCCGTACAGAGACCGGCCCACGAGCGCGTGATAGCGTTCTCGCCCCCGAGATCGATCGCCGGAACCCGGTGTGAGACTCGCTCGCGGAGATCGGCCCGGAACTCGGGATCGGCCTCGCGGTCGTAGCCGTCGGGATCCGCCTCGCGTTCTTCGGTCCCGTCGCCCGCGAGAATGCCGCCGGCGTGCGGTCGCAGATAGAAGTCGCCGCTCGCATCGTAACACATCGGCTCCGCGAGGTCGCCGTCCCCGAGCAGCGCCTGGACGCGATAGGGTTTCATGGCCAACTCGAGACCCGCGTCCGCGAGCAAGCCGCCGGTCCGGGCCCCGGCTGCCACGAGGACTGCGTCGACCTCGTGAACGTCGCCGTCCGGACGGATCACCCGGCTCGGATCGGCCCGGACCTCGACCGGGGTCTCGGTCTCGAGGGTCGCGCCCGCACCGGTGGCCGCGGCCGCGAGACAGGCGGTGTACTCGGCGGGATCGGCATAGCCCGCCGCGCCAGCGATCCCGGCGACGGCAACGTCGTCGGTCCGCAGGGCGGGGAACCGGTCCGCGAGCGCGTCGCCCTCGAGTTCGAGCGCGACGGTGCCGTTTTCCTGCATTCGTCGGACCTGTTCTCGGATCGCGTCGGCGCGTTCGGGATCGTCCTCGCGGGCGAGCCAGGCGTAGGGACACTCGACGAACGCAAAGGTATCGTCGCCCGAGAGCGCGCGGAAGCGCTCGATGGCGTCGCCGGCGATCTCGGCGTCGAGCCCGTCCGCGAACGCGTCGTAACAGATCCCCGCCGCCCGGCCGCTGGCACCGCTGGCGACGCTCCCGCGGTCGTAGACCGTCACGTCGGCACCCTCGCGGGCGAGGTCGTAGGCCGCGGTCGCGCCGACGGCACCCGCGCCGACGACCGCGACCTCGAGGCCCCTGCCCTCGCGCGTGAACGCGTCCGCACCGACCGCCAGCTCGGCGTCGTCCGGGCTGCTCATCGTCGATCCCCCACCGACGCGGTGGCCGATCCGCTCGGCGACTGCCCGTCGGCTGCGTGTTCGGTTCGCATAGCGGTCACTCGTGTGGCGGACCACTTACCTCTGGGTGATTCCACGATCCGAGCGAACGCATCGCCTGTGCGAAGACCGGCGCGTCGAACGAAAGGGGGAGTGGATGGGGGAAGAGGGGGTACGACGGCAGGGGGCGTGAAGCTCCATGGTTCAGCGCCGATCGTCCCTGCCGTACCTTCGGTTATTCGCCGATCACGGATACCGTTACTCCCAAATAAATTTGGCCGAGCGCGACATCGACGCGGCTCAAGTCACGTACAACGAGTATGCGATCACGAAGAAGCCGGCCAGTACCAGCAGGCTCTCGAGGAGGATGCCGGTCATCAGCGGGACGCCGAGTATTTCATACAGCATGCCGGCCAGTACCAGTCCGAGGGTAACGAGGCCGAAGCCGAGCGAGAGATAGCCCAGCGCGGACTGACGAGTGCGTCGGTAGGCCTTGTAGGCGAAGAACGTGATGACGCCGCCGACGATGAGGACGAGCGTCTTGACGACCGCGAGGGCGATCGCGGTCGGCATTGTCGCGGCGGAGACCCACATGACTATTCCTATCCTGATTTTCAACAGCCGAACCAAGAACCTTGCCGTTCCCGGAGACAGTGTTCCGTGCCACCACCCCACACTATCAGTCGCCGGTACTGATAGTCGGCGTCGACGCCGGTCTCAGGGATCGGCGGTTCGTGGCTGCTGTCCGCCGTATGACGGCACACCGGCGGATCACACCGCCGTGAGACGGCTGCGAGCGAAGCGTTTTGCCGACGGCGACGCGAGACACACTCATGACGCGACTGGTCGAACTCGAGGCCAACGGCCCACGGAAGCTCGAGCCCGAGGACATCGACGACGGGAAAGGCGATGTGGCGGTCTGTCAGTGCGGACTCTCGGACGAGTTCCCCTTCTGTGACGGGAGCCACCGACGGACCCGCGACGAGGACGAGGAGACGACCTACGTCTACGAGGACGGCGAGCGGCGAGAAGTCGAACGGGTCGTGACGGCCGACGAAACGGACGAGTAGAGGCGCGACGGCAGCGCCATCGCTCACAGCGAGCGGGCGGAGTTACAGACGACGAGCAGGCTGCTCGCGGCCATCGCGACGGCGGCAAACAGCGGGTTCAACAGACCGGCGACTGCCAGCGGGATCGCGACCGCGTTGTAGGCGAAGGCCCAGCCGAGGTTCTGGCGGATCCGTCGGTGCGTGGCCGTCGCCACGTCGAAGGTTTCGCCGACGGCCGTGAGGTCGTCGCCGACGATCACCGCGTCGGCCGCGTCGGTCGCGAGCTGTGTTCCCCCGCCCATCGCGATGCCGACGTCGGCCGCGGCCAGCGCGGGCGCGTCGTTGCTACCGTCGCCGACCATCGCGACCGTCCCGCGGGCCCGGAGCCGGTCGACGGTCTCGGCCTTCGCTTCCGGCGGCACGCCCGCGAAGACCTCGTCGACGCCCTCGAGGTCGCGGAAGCGCTCGGCCGCCGCCCCCTCGTCGCCGGTGAGGACGACGACCTCGTGGTCCGCCGAGAGGTCCGTCAGGGCCGCCTCGAGGTCCGCACGCGGTGCGTCACCGACGACGACGACGCCGTGAGCCCGGTCGTCCCAGCCGACGACGACGGGCACGCGACCCACCGATCTCGCGTCCTCGATCCGGGGCTCGAGGGCGTCGGGGATCACCAGCCCGCGCTCCCGACAGAAGTCGGGGTGGCCGACGACGACCTGGTCGCCGTCGACGCGACCGCTGACGCCGCGGCTCGCCCGCTCGAAGTCCGCGACGGTGCTGGCTGCCGTCGCGTCGTCGGGTGCCGCGTCGGCGACGGCGGCCGCAACGGGGTGTTCGGAGAGGGACTCGACCGCGCCGGCCCGTCGGAGCAGTTCCTCGCGCCCGGGGCCGTCGCCCGCGGCGTCGCCGCCGGCCACATGGACGGCGTCGACGGTCATCGTCCCGGTCGTGAGCGTCCCCGTCTTGTCGAGGACGACGGTATCGACCTCGGGGGCGTCCTCGAAGATCGTCTCCGCGGCGACGACGATCCCCCGTTCGGCGGCCGACTGGACCCCCGCAGCGATGGCAAGCGGCGTCGCCAGCCCCAGCGCGCAGGGACAGGAGACGATGACGACCGTGAGCCCGAGCAACAGTGCCGTCGACGGGCTCGAGCCGGTCGCCAGCGAGACGGCGATCGTCCCGACGGCGAGGGCGACAACCAGCGGGACGAAGACGGTCGCGAGCTTGTCCGCGAGCCGCTGGACGCCCGGCCGGGAACTCTGGATCGACCAGAGCAGGGAGACGAGCCGGTCGAGGGTGCTTTCCGCCTCGTCGCCGACCGCGACGACGATCGGGGCGTCAGTGACGACGGTCCCCCCGCGGACCGGATCGCCCGGCTCCTTCTCGGCCGGCAGCGACTCGCCGGTGACCAGCGACTCGTCGACCGCGGCCGATCCCTCCACGATCTCGCCGTCGAGGGGAACCCGCTCGCCGGGACGAACGAGCAAACGATCGCCGGGCTCGACCGCCTCGAGGGGCACCGTCTCGCCGCTCTCGCGACGGGCCTCGTCGACCTGTCGTTCGGTCAGATCGGAGAGCAGGCCGGTCGCGCGGCGCTTGACGATCCGTTCGTAGCGCCCGCCCGCGGTGACGACGAGGACGACGGCGACGGTGACGTCGAAGTAGAGGTGACTGCTGCCGAGCAGCGTCGCGACGGCGCTGTAGCTATAGGAGCCAAGCGCCGCCGTCGCCACCAGCAGGTCCATGTTCGGGCTGCCGGCCCGGAGGCTGACGTACGCACCCCGGAGGATCGGATAGCCGGTATAGAAGAGGACGATCGAGGCGAACACCCAGATGTTCGCCGACAGAAAGGCGGTCTCGTACCCGCCGAAGTCGGCGACCGGCTCGTAGCCGAAGTACCTCGGGTAAAGGAACAGGACGTACCACACCATAATCATCATGCCGAAGAACCCGCCAAGCAGGAGCGGTGCAAGCCCGTCGTCCGATCCGCTCGCATCACCAAGAGCCGATCGATCGGACGCGGTGTACCCGTAGCCGGAGACGAGTTCGGGGAGGTCGTCGGAATCGAGTCGGTCGGGATCGTAGACGAGCCGAATCGTATCCGTCGCGTAACTCGCCGTCGCGCCGCGGACCCCGGGTTCTCGCTCGGCGGTGGTCTCGAGGAACGCCTCACAGGTCGAGCAGTGCATGCCGTCGACCGCGAGGTAGGCGTCTTCGCCGTCGAGATCGTCGAGGTCCGGCCCGTCGTCGCCGGAATCGAGGCGGGATCGTACCGCCGCCTCGTCGGGCGCGTCGTCGGTCCCGTCGAGCGTGCGAGCGACCTCGAGACAGCCACGACAGCAGTACGTGCCGTCGACGTCCGGGTCGGTGATCGGCTCCGCGGGTGTCGGCAGGTCACAGAGGTCGCAGGTGTCGGCAGCCGCATCGTCGACCGTCGCCGTCCCGCCGGTTGCAGCCGGTGACGATATCGAGCCTCGTGCGGGTGGTGAATCCGGTGTCATCGTTAGAATAGTGGTTCGTACGGGAGCGGGGGATGGGGCAGGTGGATGCCGTACAGCATCAGGCCGTGCGAAAGGGGAATGTAGCCGAGGAGGATAAACGCCGCGCCCAGCGCGCGGTGGAGTCGCACCCGCGTGTCGACATCGATCGCGGTCATGGCGGTGCCGTAGACGAACAGCGTGGGGATCGTTCCGAGTCCAAGGACGGCCAGCGAGAGCGCGCTGCGTGCCGGCGATCCCAGCGCGAACGCATAGAGATACGCCGGATAGATGATCGGACACGGCATGACCCCGTGGACCGCACCGAGCGCGACGATCCCCGGCGACGTCGCGAGCCGATCGACGCGGCTCGAGAGCAGTTCCGAGAGCCGGCGAAACAGCGTGCCGACGATCGGGAGCCCGTGGCCGGGAACGGCGGTCTTGCCCCGGAGATAGTAGAGGCCGCTCGCGACGATCGCGATCCCGACGAGGATTCCGGTCGCCCCCCGGACACTATCCCCGACCGCAGCGACGGCCTCGCTCGAGGCGACCGTCACCGCACCGAGGAGACCGAACAGGCCACCGATCGCGGCGTAGCTGGCCGTCCGGCCGAGGTTGAACAGCGCGTGCTGGCGCACCTCGTAGCCAGTCAGCGTGTCGTCGCGGCGCTTGTCACTGGCGTCACCGATCCGATCGGCGTAGGTCGTCACCAGCGGGCCGCACATACCCAGACAGTGTGCGCCGGCGAGCAGTCCGACGACGAAGAGAACGAACAGGTTCACGTGTTCGGGGGCGAGTCCGGGGCCCGGACTCGCCATCAGCGGTGTTCCGACGGGGAACCGGACGGCTCCGTACCCCGCGCTAGTCGTCAGCAGCTCGGGGGAAAGTGAACTGAGGGTCATCTCGCGGGCGGCGGTCACCCGGCAGTTCCGTTGCCGTCACCGTGGTGATCGCCGTGCGAGCCCTCGACCGGGGACATCGCGAGGTACAGTGAGCCGACGATAAGAACGACGTTAACCGCGCTGACGGCGCCGGCGACCGTCGAGTTGGTGAGCCCATAGACGAGCAGCGGAACGATCGCCAGTAGCCCCGCGATCGCAGCCAGCCGCGGCGGTACTGTCTCGAGGTTCATACTCGGTACTGGGCGGGACGAGCGCTTAATACCCCACCATCTTCCCATCGAACGGGAACCAAGGTTGATAGTAAGTCGTCCCTATTCCCTACTCGTCCGTATGAGTTCGAAAACTGAACAACGGGAGCCCGAACATGTTCAAACACTCGGGCACGAGGAGTACGATCCGATCGGGACGGCGATCCTGATCGGAATCTACTTCCTGATACTGGTATTGCTGTGGATATTCATGTACTTCGTTGAGTTCCTCGGCAACGGGCCGACCGTCGTCGGAATGGCCCTGACGGTGGTGGGACTGGCATGAACATTCACACCTACGAGAAGGTATGGCTCGTCGCCGCCATGGTATTAATCGTTGGTTTCATCGCGACGATCACCTACGGGGCAGTCGGCCCGGGTATCGCGATGATCGACGACGAAGGCGGCGACATCAATCCCGACGAGATCAACGACGACGAACGGTTCGCCGAGCCCGGCGTCGAACACGTCGGCGGCAACGAGTACGAAGTCGCGGTCGTCGCACAGGCGTGGTCGTACACGCCGAGCCAAATAGAGGTGCCAGCCAACAGCGAGGTGACCTTCTATGTCACCAGCCGGGACGTGACACACAGTTTCTCCGTCGTGGGAACGAACGTGAACACGATGGTCATTCCCGGGCAGGTCTCGGAGATGACCGTGAAGTTCGACGAACCCGGCGAGTACGGCATCCTCTGTAACGAGTACTGCGGCGAGTATCACCACACGATGGAAGGCAAACTGAACGTCGTTCCCGAAGACGAGTTCGACATGACCGAACTGTCCGTCGAGGCCGACGACGAGGTCGAATCGGGCAACGAGACGACGATCACCGCGAACGTGGAAAACGGCATGCAAGAGGACCTCGAGACGACCGTCTCCCTCGAGATCGGCGACGAGACGCGTGAAGAAGCCGTCACCGTCCCCGGCGACGGCAGCGAAGAAGTCGCGTTTACCGTCGACAGCGCCGACCTCGGCGAGGGCGACCACGACTGGACCGTGACCGTCGACGACTACGAGGAAAGCGGAACGCTGTCGGTCGTGACCCCCGATGGCAACGAGTCCGCCGACGGAGGTGACGGCGATGCGTAACGCCTACGTCGACCAGTTCCCCGACGAGGCGCGAGTGATCAAAGCCGCCTTCTGGAGTTCCTTCATCGCGCTGGCGATCGGCGGGACGCTTGGCCTGGTGCAGGCGCTTCACCGGACCGACGTCTTCAGGTTCATTCAATCACCCGACTACTACACCGTCCTGACCGCCCACGGCGTGTTGCTGGCGATCACGTTCACGATCTTCTTCCTCGTGGGGACCTTCACGTGGGCGGTAACGACCAGTCTGGACCGGGGCGTCGTCGACGTCCGGTTCACCTGGGCTTGGTATATCATGATGGTCATCGGCACGGTACTCGTCGCGATCGCGATCTTTAGCGGCTTCCTCGAGTCGGCGCCGTCGGTACTCGGCTCGGAGCTGAACGCCGACGTCCTCTTTACGTTCTACGCGCCGCTGGAGGCCCATCCGATCTTCTACATCGGACTGGTGCTGTTCGTGGTCGGTTCCTGGCTCGCCGGCGTCGACTGGTTCCGAACGTGGTTGGCCTGGCGGAGCGAGAACCCCGACGAGCGGATCCCGCTGCCGACCTTCATGGTGCTGACGACGACGCTGTTCTGGTACATCTGCACGTTCGGTGTGGCCCTGTCGATCCTCGTGTTCCTGCTGCCGTGGTCGCTGGGGATCACCGAGTCGGTTAACCCGCTGTTGACCCGGACGCTGTTCTGGTACTTCGGCCACGCCGTCGTCTACTTCTGGCTGATGCCGGCGTACATGATGTGGTACATCATGCTGCCGAAGTTCTCCGGCGGAAAGCTGTTCAGCGACCCGCTTGCACGCGTCGTCTTCGTGCTGTTCCTGCTGCTCTCGACGCCGCTCGGAATCCACCACCAGTATCTGGATCCGGGCATCGCTGAGGGGTACAAGTTCATCGCGATGACGAACACGATGTTCCTCCTCTTGCCGAGCCTGCTGACCGCCTTCACTGTCGTCGCGAGCATGGAACACGGCGCGCGCCAGCGTGGCGGCGAGGGCTACCTCGGCTGGCTGAAGGCGCTCCCGTGGCGCAACCCGATCTTCACCGGGATGGCGCTTGCGGGCCTGATGTTCGCCGCGGCCGGCTTCTCCGGCATGATCAACGCCGGCATGAACATCAATTACCTCGTCCACAACACGTGGTGGGTCGTCGGTCACTTCCACCTCACCGTCGGCACCGCCGTCGCACTGACGTTCATGGCGGCGTCCTACTGGTTCATCCCGCAGCTGACGGGCAAGGAACTCTGGAACCGGTCGGTCGCGCTCGGACAGGTCCTCCTCTGGTTCATCGGCATGACGTTCATGTCCAACGCGATGCACCGCTCCGGACTGTTCGGGATGCCCCGCCGGACCGCCGAACCGCAGTATCAGGGCTTCGACTTCGAACCCGCCGTGGGTACCGTCGGCGAGATCAACATGCAGGTCGCCCTCGGCGGCGTCATCCTGACGCTGTCGCTGGCCCTGTTCCTCCTGAACATGATCATGACGTCGATCGGCGACGACAGCGAGTCGATCCCGGACAACACCTACGCGGGGACGCTCTCCGGGGCCGAGGACTCGCCGCGCATCCTCGACAACCTCAAGCTCTGGACCGCGATCGCCGTCGTTCTCGTGATCATCGCGTACACGCTCCCGCTCGCGAGCATCATCGACGCCGGCGGCCTCTTCGGGCCCGGCATCGAGGGCGTCAGGCTCTCGACGTGGGTCGATCCCGCCGTCATCGAATCCCTCGGTGAGGTGATTCGCTAGATGCGTATCTCGAAGGGGGCGCTACTGGTCGTCGTGGCCTTGCTCGTCCCGTTCGTCGTCGAGTTCCGAACGGCGCTGTCGTGGTTCGGGATCAAACTCACCATCCTCGAGTCGCTCGCCCTCGCCGGCGTCCTCGTCATCGGACTCCTGCTCTGGGCGGTGTGGCCGGAAAACGGTAACGGCGGGACGGGAACGGCCGACTCGAGCTGACAGTCGAACTCGTTTCGCTGCGTTCCGTCGCTGTTTCTCAGAAGGCGTCGCGTTCGCGAAGCCGATCGACGACTTCGCGAACCCGCTGTGACGACGTCCGTGGCGCGACGAGGATCCGGTCGTCGTAGGCGGCGACGATCAAGTCCTCGACCTCGAGCAGGGAGACGTGCCGGTCGGGCGCGGCGACGACGTTGTTCGCCGCGTCGACCGACAGGATCTCACCGGCGACGCGGTCGTTCGTCGCGGCCGCGTCGCGGTCCGAGCGGGTCCGCCCCACGGCATCCCACGTCCCGAGGTCATCCCAGTCCACCGGCAACGGCGTCACGAAAACGTCGCTCGCCCGCTCCATGATCGCGTAGTCAACGCTGACGGCATCGACCGCGTCGAACCCGCGTTCCGGCTCGCCGGCCTCGAGGGCCTCGACCAGCGGGGCAAGCGGCGAGTCCCGCGCTTCTCGCAGCAGGGCGGCGGGCGTCCAGGCGAAGATCCCGGCGTTCCAATACGCGCCCGCCTCGCGGAGCCGCCGCGCTTCCTCGCGGTCGGGTTTCTCGGTGAAGCGCTCGACGGCGTCGTAGTCCGCGCTCGCCCCCTCGAGTTCGTCCCCACCGTCGGGAACGATGTAGCCGTAGCCCGTCGCCGGCCGAGTGGGTTCGACGCCCAGCGTCACGAGGCCGCCGGTGTCGGCGGCGATCCCGGCGGCGCGCTCGAGGTGGGCGGCGAAGGCGGCGTCGTCGCCGACGTGGTGGTCGCTGGGGAGACAGACGAGGACGGGGTCGCGGTCGAACCGTTTTCGGAGCCGCCATGCGGCGTAGACCAGCGCCGGTCCGGTGTCCTTGCCGGCGGGTTCGACCAGTAGACCCGCCTCCGGCGCGTGGTCGTGGATTTCGTCGGCAAACGATTCGCGAGTCAGGACGAAGCGCTCGTCGGCGAACGCCGTCCGATCCATCGTCTGCGAGAGAAGCGAGCGGTCGCCGCCGAACTCGAGGAACTGTTTCGGGCGCTCCCCGCGACTCGCGGGGTAGAGCCGGCTGCCGATACCCCCGGCGAGGACACAGGCAACGATGGGCCGATCCATCTTACCAGGTCTCGATCCGCCCGCGTCGGACGTCCTCGGCACAGCCCTCGCAGTCGGGGTGGTCCGCCTCGTAACAGGCCGGTCGGTACTCCTCGTCTAACTTCGCCGCCCGCTGTTGGGCGTAACGCCGACAGACGATCTTCGCTCGGCCCGCCTCGTCGGTGGGTAACTCGCGGGCGTTTCGCGCCACCTCGTAGGCCTCGCGGGCCTCCTCGAGCTGGTCGTCGGTCGATCTGCGAAGCTCCTCGAACTGCTCGCCGGCTCCCTGCAGCGTCGAGCGCAGGAACCGCTCGAGTCGACGCCGATCCGCCATTGCCCCGTGGTTCGACCGCCGGACACATAGGCCCGCCGGTGGTCGGAGGCGCGGCGACGGCTTGCGGAACCGATGCGAACGATTTTCATCGTCCCGACGGAGGCAACGAGCATGGCTATCCGCGATGCACTCCGCGGGATCACCGCACCGACGGTGACCCCCTTCGACGACGGCGCGATCGACGAGGCGGCCCTGACAGATCTGCTCACCCACCTCGAGGCCGGCGGCATCGACGCGGTCTTTCCCTGCGGGACGACCGGCGAGTTTCCGAGCCTGACCGCCGACGAGCAGCGCCGGGTCGTCGCGGCGACCGTCGACCGCGTCGACGTCCCGGTCGTCGCCGGTGCGGCCGCCACGAGCGTCGCCGATACCGTCACAGCCATCGACCGCGCGGCCGAGGCGGGAGCCGATGCCGCCGCGATCGTCGCGCCGTATTTCACGACGGCGAACGCGCCCGACGGCAATCGAGCGTTCTTCGAGGCCGTTCTCGACAACGCCGCGCTCCCCGTCCTGCTGTACAACATTCCGCAGTGTACGGGTCAGCGAATCGAACCCGAGACCGTCGCCACCGTCGCCGAGCGCGACGGGGCGATCGGCATCAAGGACTCGAGCGGCGACCTCGCGTACTTCCTCTCGGTGCTGCGGGCGACGCCCGAAGAGTTCCTGTGTCTGCAGGGGTACGACGCCTTGCTGGTGCCCGCCTTGCGGATGGGGGCCGACGGCGGGATCAACGCCCTGTCGAACGTCGTCCCCGAAGTGCTTGGCGAGGCGTTCGAGCAGGCGGACGCGGAGCGCGGGCAGGAACTCCAGTCCGACGCGATCTCGCCGCTGTTCGAGGCCTGTACGAGCCACGGCTTCGCGCCCGCGACGAAGACGGCCCTCACCGAGCGCGGCGTCATCCCCTCCGACGAGGTCCGCCCGCCGCTGGTCGGCGTCGACGACTCGGGAACCGACGCGATCGCCGCCGCCCTCGAGACGGCGCTCGAGGACGGCAGGCAGTAACCGCCAGTCCGCGGGATCGGCGGAACCCGACGACACCGCTGCAGACCGACATCTCCAATCGGCCCCGCGACGCCGTCTTGCGGTTTCTTCCGCCGCCGTTCACTTTCGCTTCGGTGGCGGTAGTTTAAATACCATCGGGAGCGAACGGTTGTATGCCTCCCACTGAAACCGAAGAGGAGGCGTGAAGCCAATGAGCGACGTACGACAACACGCGGACGACATCCACGAGCAGTTTTCGGACCACCTCGACGTCGATGTCGAGGACGTCGAAGAGCGCCTGACGACGCTCGTCGACGAGTACAAAGTGCCGATGGACGAGGCACGCCGGAGCGTCACTAACCACTACCTCGAGGAGGCCGGCCTCGATCGCGAGGACATCTCGAGCGGCGACAGCGAGGCAGCCAACGTCGAGGACGTCGACGAGCCCGAGGAGTGGATCGACCTCACCGCGAAGGTCATCGAACTCTGGGATCCCCGCAGCGACTCCGTCGCACAGGTCGGCCTGCTGGGTGACCCGACGGGGACGATCAAGTTCACCAAGTGGGCCAAATCCGACCTCCCCGCGCTCGAGGAGGGCGGCGTCTACGAACTTCGCAACGTCGTCACCGACGAGTACCAGGGCCGGTACTCGGTCAAACTCAACTCGACGACGGTGATCGAGGAACTCGACGAGGACCTCGAGGTCGGCAACGACACCAGCGAGGTCGAGGGCGCACTGGTCGACATGCAAAGCGGCAGCGGGCTGATCAAGCGCTGCCCCGAGGAGGGCTGTACCCGCGTTCTCCAGAACGGCCGCTGTAATGAACACGGCGAGGGCGAAGGCGAGTTCGACCTCCGTATCAAGGCCGTCGTCGACGACGGTATCGACGCCCACGAGGTCATCTTCGACAAGGACGCCACGGAGAACTTGACGGGACTGAGCCTCGAGGAGGCCAAAGAGATGGCGATGGACGCCCTGGACACGACCATCGTCGCCGACGAGATCCGCGAGGACATCGTCGGCACCTACTACCGCATCGAGGGACCGACCTTCGGCCGGTACGTGCTGGCCGACGACGTCGAGGAACTCGACGGGCCGATCGATGGCGAGGAACTGCTGATCAAAGCGAGGTCGATGTGATATGAGCCAGGCAGAACTCACCCGCGAAGTCGCCCGCCGCGTCTTCGCATCGGAATTCAACGACTCGACGTACACCTTCAAAGAGAGCGACGACGAGCGCGCGCCCAACTACGCGCTCTTACCGACGGGCGACCGCGCGAACCGTGTGTTCGTCACCGGTACCCTGACCGAGACCGAAGACGTCGGCGACGAAAGCGAGTACTGGCGCGGCCGGGTCGTCGACCCGACCGGGACGTTCTTCGTCTACGCCGGCCAGTACCAGCCGGAAGCCGCCGCCGTCCTCCGGGACACCGAACCGCCGGCCTACGTCTCCATCGTCGGCAAACCCCGGACCTACGAGACCGACGACGGCACGGTCAACGTCTCCCTGCGGCCCGAGTCCATCGCGGTCGTCGACGACGCCACCCGCGACCGCTGGGTCGTCGAAACCGCCGAACGGACCCTCGATCGCATCGAGGCCTTCGAGGCCTGGGAGGCCGAGCAGGAAGCGCCCGAAAGCGGCTCGACCGCACCCACGAACGAGTACGCCGAGATGGCCCGCGAGCGCTACGACTCGCCGGTCGTCAACTACCGCAACGACGTCATTCAGGCGCTCGAGCAACTCGAGGACGTCGAGGAGCCCGACGACGCGGAAGCGACGGTCTGACGGCTGGACCAGTCGACCGGTTTTTTGTTGTAGTCGAACCGCGAGCTACAGCACGGCCTCGAGCAGCGCCCCGATCGCGTCGAACTCGTCGTCGGTGACTTCGTGGCCGGTCTCGGGATACCACCGCTCGTCGACCGCGGCGGCCGCCTCTTCGAAGATCCGGGCCGTCTCGGTGACGTGGGCCGAATCGGCGTGTGGGTCGTCGGCGCCGTAGCCCAGTAGTATCGGCGTCCCCTCGAGCGAGCCGTCGATCGCGGTCGCCTCGAGTTCGGCGAGCGTCCCGGGGAGCGTTCCCGAGAGGACGGCGAGCCCGCCGTACCGCGCCGGGTTCAGGCGGGCGAACTCGGCGGCGACGCAGGCCCCTTGCGAGAAGCCCGCGACGACGGTACGCTCGGGCGGGACGCCGATCTCGGCTGCCGCCTCGAGGGCCGCCGCCACGCAGTCGACGCTCGAGGAGAGCCACGGGTCGTTCTCGGCTCGGGGGGCGGTCGCCCGGCGGGGGTACCAGCGGCTTCGCTCGGCGTCCGGCGCGAGGACGGCGACGCCGTGGCGGACGGCCGGTTCCATGAGGTTGATAACGCCCTGTGCGGTCGCGCCGCGGCCGTGACAGGCGACGAGCGCGGCGTCGGCGGCCAGCGCGGGCGCGCCGGCAGTGAGCAGCGGTCGGCCGGCGTGGGGTCCCGAGACGCCGTCCATCGAGCGGCCGGAGCCGGTCATCGGTCCGTGGGAGAGTCGTCGCTCTCGTCAGTCTCACTCCCGGTCGGCGCCGTCAACTCGGGGAGTTGGCTCTCGATCAACTCCCGGTCGCGTTCGAACCACTCGGGCAGGTACAGCGACTCGCCGGGACCCCCGGTCGGCCCGCTGGCGGCGACGCCGTCGGTCTCCGTCGCCAGTTCGAGGAGGATGCCGCCCGGTTCACGGACGTACAGTGAGTGAAAGACGTGCCGGTCTTTCACGCGGGACACGTCGTCGCCGCGCTCGTCGAACAGGTCCCGCCACTCGTGGAGGGCGTCCTCGCTCTCGACCCGGACCGCGACGTGATGCAGCGTTCCCTGTCCCTCGCGGCCGAACGCCGCGTCGCGATCGAGGACGTCCACGACTGCGGCTCGTGAGCCGGACGCACGATACCGGATCCGATCGCCGTCTTCCGCTTCGTGTTCGAACCCGAGCGTCTCGAGCGCGCCCGCGGTCGCGTAGGGATTGACCGACAGCGTCGCGACGCCGTGGAGACCGCGGATCGCGTGGTCCGTCGGGATCGGTCCTTCGGTCCACGGCTCGACGTCGCCCGGAACCGGCGGGCCGGCGACCAGTTCGAGTCGCGTTCCTGCGGGGTCGGCAAAGCGCAGGACGCGTTCGTCGAACCGCTCGAGGGGCCCCTCGACCGCGATCTCGTGGTCCGCGAGCCGATCCGCCCAGTACGCGAGCGAGCCGTCGGGGACGACGAACGCGACCGATTCGGGCTGGGGAGCCCCGAACCGGCCGGGATCGCCGTGGGGGTCCGCGAAGTGGGTCAGGACCGTCCCCGGCCGGCCGGCGGCGTCGCCGAAGTAGAGGTGATGCTGGAGGATATCCTCGAAGTTGACCGTCTGCGTGACGAGCCGGAGCCCGAGGACGCCGCCGTAGAAATCGATCGCCGACTGGGCGTCCCCGACGATCCCGGTCACGTGGTGGAGTCCCGCCGTGTCAGTCAGCATACGCCGTGTTGGGTCTCGAGGCGCATAGCGTGTCGGGTCCCGAGTGGTCATGGCGATTCTCGCCCGGCGCTCGAGCGCGGTCAGCGGTCACCGCGACGCCCCGTGTCTGACTAATAGTTAAGTTCCGTGAACGACGACTAGGGGTATCGATGGGGAACAAGAACAAGACCATCTCGTTCCGGGTCAACGAGGACGCCTTCGAGGCGCTGCAGGCGATCGCCGAGGAGCGCGACATCTCGCTGTCGGCCGTCTTCCGGGACTACGTCGACCAGTTGGTCGAACACGACGGCCAGGTCGAGGTCGTCCCCGAGGCCGACCTCGAGGCCCGCACGGACGAGGGGGAGGACGTGTCGTTCCCACCGACCGTCGAGGTGCCAAAGCGGTTCGTCCGCGAACACGAGCGGCTCGAACTCGAGGCCGAACACCTCCGGGAGCAACTCGAGGAGTACAAGGCCTACGTCAACGACCTCCAGGACCGCCTCGAGGACGAGGAAGAGGAGATCCTGTTGCTCGACGAACTCGACGACGAAGACGAATCCTACCAGTTGCGCTGACGATCGTTCCCGGTCGGAACACACCTAGCGGTCGTCGTCCGCGCCCAGATACCCGAGTTGCTGTAAGTCCTCGCGGGTCGAGTCGTCGAGATCGGCGTCCGCGAGCGCGTCTCGTCCGATGTCGTGTCGTTCTTCGACCACCAACAGCAACTGCCGCACAGTCCGGAGCTTGAACCGTAGGTCCGGGTCCTCGAGTTCCTCCTGGACGCTATCGAGCATCGTGTTGATCGTCTCTATCGTCGTGTCCGGCATCGATTCTCGATAGGGGAGAACCACTGATGTCGCGCTCGATGATTATAGATTATTAATAATATTCGAAACGCGTAGGTGGCCACTACAACCGAGAGACGGCGCGTCGACCAGGGTGTAAGGGCGGAATCGGAGAACGGAACAACAGTCGGTTACCGCTCGAGGTTCCGTTTCGCCCGCCGGATCTCGTCGTGTTTCTCCCCGGCACCGTCCACTCGCGCCAACCCTTCGGCGGCCTCGAGGGTTCGAACGGCGTTATCGAGGAAGGAGAGAACGTCCCCGGAGTAGGCATAGACCATGTAGTCGTCGGTCATCACGTCGACGATCGCGTCCGGACCCAGTCCCTCGGCGCGCAACTCGAGCAGGTACGTCATGAACTTGCGCTCGGGACAGCCACAGTAGGGGTTGTTGTCGCAGCTACAGTCCAGAAAGTCCTGCGTGAAATCCAGCACCCGCTCGCGGGTCGCGTCGTCGAGTTTCTCGAGGCCCTCGCCCTGGAAGAGCATGTCCAGCGTCGCCCCCTTGAACGCCCCTTTGGGGATGTTCGTCTCGAGCTGGGAGCTGAGCTGGCGGTGATTCTTGACGTAGATCTTGTCGGTGATGGCCACGCGTTGGCGGGACTAACGCCCGCGGATCGAAAAACGTCTCGGTCGCGAACGGCCCGCGGGGGTAGCCGAGATCCGCCGGCCGAAACCGAGCGAGGGCATCACACACCGCGTCCGGGAGTCGTAACGTATTTTAGTCCAACCGGCTGTAGGTTCAGGTGTAAGCGTGTCCGGGTTGGGGTAGTGGTTATCCTTCAGCCTTGTGGAGGCTGAGACGCGGGTTCGATTCTCGCACCCGGACTTTGTCGCCGCGAACAAATCCGTGAGCGGCGCAAATCCGACCGAGATCGAACCCTGCCAGTCGCAGCGGCCGAGCGAAGCGAGGCCGACCGTCTGGCTACGGTTCGATTCTCGCACCCGGACTTTTTCACGGCGTCGTCGCGAACGAAGTGAGCGACGGCTCGGAGCGGCTTTGCCGCTCCGGTGACCATCGGGAGGAGTGGAAAAGCCGGAAGGCGGAACCACGCGAGGTGAGTGTCCCCGACTGGCACGGTTCCGTCGAGTGCTTGCTGCGGTCCGTGGTGACTGTGTTCGATTCCGAACGATAGCTCGTCGACTGGCGATACCCGGAGAAGGCTTTACCCGTCTCACGCCGTTTGAATTGGGCATGGCTTCATCGGCCGATACAGATCCACACCCCCGAATTCGACACCAAGTGGTTGTCGCTGAACTCGGCCAACAGGCGCTCGAAACCGACGACATAGATCAGTTGATGCACGACGCATGCGTTGCAGTAGCCGAGACGCTGAGCAACGACTACTGTAAGGTCCTCGAGTTGCTGCCCGGCGGTGACGAACTCTTCCTTCGGCAGGGTGTCGGCTGGCGGGAGGGTCTCGTCGGGAGCGCGATAGTCCCGACCGACCGGGGCTCACAGGCGGGCTACACGCTGCTTTCCGAAGAGCCCGTGGTCGTCGACGACTTGCGTACCGAGGAACGCTTTTCGGGCCCCGAACTCCTCACCAGTCACGACGTCGTCGGCGGGATCAGCGTTATCATTGGCTCGATCGAAAACCCGTGGGGGATCCTCGGTGTACACGCCACCGAGAAGCGCGAGTTCACCGACCACGACGTTACCTTCGTCAAAAACGTCGCGAACGTCCTCGCAGCAGCGATCGAGGAAACGAGAGCCAAACGGAAACTCGAGGAGCGAGAGACCGAACTCGAGCGGACGTTCGAACGGATCACCGACGGATTCGTCGGTCTCGACGAGGACTGGACCATCACGTACGCGAACGAGCGGGGGAAGAACGTCCTCGACCCCGAAGACGAGGGCTTAGTCGGCGAGAACTTCTGGCAGGTGTTCGAACCGGCGCTCGGAACGACGTTCGAGGAAGAGTACCGGGAGGCGGTACGAACGCAGGAACCCACATCGTTCGAGGAGTACTACCCGCCGCTTGGAACGTGGTTCGAGGTTCACGCCTATCCCTCCGAATCCGGACTCTCGATCTACTTTCGAGACATCACGAAACGCAAGGAGCGAGAGCGCAAACTCAAAGAGAGCGAACGTCGGTATCGCACGCTGGCGGAGTTTTTCCCGAACGGGATCGTCACGCTGTTCGGTGCCGACCTCGAGTACACGCTCGCCGCGGGACAGGCGTTCGCGGAGTTACCGATCTCGCCGGCTGACGTCGAAGAGCGGACACCAGCACAGGTGTGGGGTGACACGGTTGCTGCCGACCTCGAACCTGCACTCCGGGCGGCGCTTGACGGCGACGAGACGTCAGTCGAGTTTCAGTACGTAAACCGAGACTGGCGAGTTCACGCCGTGCCGGTGACTGACGATGATGGTGAGGTCTTTGCCGGAATGACGATGGCCCAGGACATCACCGAACAGAACGAGCGCAAACAACAGTTGGAGGACACGGTCGAGAAACTCGAAAAATCGAACGAGCGATTGGAGCAGTTTGCCTACGCCGCCTCCCACGATCTGCAGGAGCCGCTGCGGATGGTCTCGAGCTACCTGCAACTCCTCGAACGGCGGTACGAGGATACGCTCGACGAGGAGGGAGAGGAATTCCTCGAGTTCGCTGTCGACGGCGCAGACCGGATGCGTGCGATGGTCGACGGATTGCTGCAGTATTCTCGTGTCGATACGGAGGGAGACCCGCTCGAACCGATCGATCTGAACGCGGTACTCGACGACGTTCTCGCCGATCTACAGTTGCAACTCGAGGAAACGGACGCCGACATCACGGCGGCGTCACTGCCCCGTGTCGAGGGAGACGCCAGCCAGCTGCGCCAACTCTTTCAGAATCTACTGGATAACGCAGTCACGTACGCGGGAGACGAGCCGCCACGGATCGCCATCTCTGCAGAGCGGGCCGGACGGGACTGGGTGGTCTCGATCAGCGACGAGGGGATGGGGATCGATCCTGACGACCAAGCGGCCGTCTTCGAGGTGTTCCAGCGGCTCCACGGCCCCCACGAACACGCTGGCACCGGTATCGGGCTGGCACTCTGTGAACGGATCATCGAGCGCCACGACGGTGAGATCTGGGTCGACTCCGAACCGGGCGACGGGTCGACGTTCTCGTTTACGCTGCCGGCACCACGTGATCGCGATGCGTGATCGACGAACGGGAGTGCGTCGATGGAGGTGCTGTGAGTCGAGGACGATACCAGTATCGCGTGGCCAACGGCGGCGTTCAAAGACCGCCGGATCGGGACCACGCTCCACGCGCCGGCGATGGCCTACTCACCGGGCAATGCGCCGCCCGGAAGAAGGCGACCTCCAGTCCCGAAGCAGGACTTTTTATCGTGCGACTCCGACAGTGGACCACATGACCCACGGACTGGAGCCGACAGAGGAGTACGACGGCTCTATTGCCGTCCACCTGCTGGACGATCAGTCGGGCCGGGAGGAGATCCGCTGTGGCTCCTACGAGGAGGCGATCGACGTCGTCAAAGCCAACCACCGCTCGGTCACGGTCGCGAAGATCGTCGACCGGGGCGGCGATGTCGTCTTTACCTCCGCGGAGATGACGATCGACGACTGGGAGACCGAGTGGGAACGCGCGAAACGCCGCCTCTCCGTCGACGTCGAGGCGTACGACTGTCCCTACGACAACGTCGCCTGTTTTGCCGACGATCTCTGTCTCGACTGCCAGATCGACAGGGTCAAAGAACAGTACTGAGCGCGTAGTCACGACCGGCTCGAGGGGCGGTCACGCGGCGTCGTCGAGAAACGTCGTCAACCGATCGACGAAGTACGCCGGCCGTTCCTCGGGGATCCAGTGGCCGGCACGGTCGACGACCTCGCCCTCGACGTCGGTCGCGACCGCCTCCATGTCCCTGATCGGCAGCTCCCGAAACGAGGCCGCGCCGCCGAGTGCGAGGACCGGCAGCTCGAGTGGGTCCTCGGCGTGGGCTCGGTTGTGTTCGGCATCGGTCTCGTAGGCACGGTAATACTCGAAGCCGCCCCGCAGGCCGCCGGCCTGTGAGTAACAGCGGACGTACTCGTCGCGGGCCTCGTCGTCGATCGCCGACGGATCGTACGCGCCTTCCTTGTAGAACCAGTCGAGGTAGAGCCGTTCCCGGCCGGCGACCAGCCGCTCGGGCAGGTCACGAACGCCGTGGAATCGGGTGTGCCAGAGTTTCTTCTTTCCGTCTTCGTTGATCCCCGGCAGGCCGGCCTCGAGGACACAGAGCGCGCGGACTTCGTCGCGATACTGGGCGGCGTAGGCGTAGGCCGTCGGCATCCCCCAGTCGTGGCCGACGAGCGCGATCCGATCGTCGCCGAAGCCGAGGTGGGCGACGAGTTCCCGGACGTCGGTCGCGACGGTGTCCTTGTCGTATCCCGAGGTCGGGGTCGCGGAATCACCCAGCCCACGGAGGTCGGGCGCGATGACGGTGTAGTCGTCGGCGAGTGACGGGATCACGTCCCGCCACTCGTACCAGGTCTGTGGCCAACCGTGACACAGCACCAGTGGCGGGCCGTCACCGGCGGTCACGTAGTGGAGTTTCGTGTCGTTGACGCGGGCCTGTCCGTGTTCGAGATCGTCACGTGCAACCATACGTCACCATTGCGGGACTGACGTATCAGGCTTCCGTCGGAAACGGGGTGGCGGGTCGGGCCGTTCGGAGTCGCTCGAGGCAGTCGAGCCGGGCGGTGGCTTTGTCATGCTCTCGCGTTTAGGGCCGTCGGCCCGTACAGCGTCGTATGGCGGACGCCCGACTCGACGGCCTGTTCGACGACACGCAGGGAAACGCGGTACTCGCGTGGGCGCTGACGATCGCGCTCGTCGCGTTGGCGATCAATCACGGGTTCGCGGACTCGTACCGCTGGTTCGCGTTTACCGCGTTCGCGGTCGCCATCGTCCTGCTTCCCGTCGTCGCGTTTCGAGATCCGCTCGTGATGCCGCCGTGGGAGTTGCTGGTGCTGGTCTTGCTCCCCGTCGTCGACGCGACGGTCCTCGGCGAGTCGGCGCTGACGTCGATCGCCGTCTACGTCGCCGTCGCCGCGGTCGCGCTCGTCGTCACCGTGGAGATCGACCGGTTCACCGCCGTCCGGATGAACCACGCCTTCGCGGTCGCGCTCGTCGTACTGACGACGCTCGCCGTCGCCGGCGCGTGGAACGTCGCCCAGTGGCTGGCCGACGTGACGTTCGGGACGGAGTACATACTGAACGGGCGCTCACAGGACGCGGCCAACCGCGCGCTGATGATCGACTTCGGGTACGCGGCGGTGGCCGGCCTGTTCGCTGGCGTCCTCTTCGGCCGCTACTTCGGGTCCTACGGCGACGAGGGGTTCGAGACGCCGCGGGACACCTCGCCCGACGAGGAGCCGGATCCCGTCCCGACGCTGATCCGCGATCAGCTGGACGTCCCCGATGAGATCGTCGTCCGACTCTCCCGAGGCATGCAGGCGAGACTCTCCCGAGGCATGCAGGCGACGCTCGCGATCCTCCTCGTATACGGCGTCGTCAGCCGCGATCTGACGACCGTCTCGAACGCCGCCATCGCGCTCGCGATCACGTTCCTCCCCGCGCTCCTCGAGCGCGACGCCAAGTTGCCCCTCGAGCCAGGGCTGATGTTCTGGCTCACGGCGGCCGTCTTCCTGCACGTCCTCGGATCGGCCGGCATGTACGCGCTCGTCGGTCAGTGGGACAGCATGACGCACACGGTCTCGGCGTCGATCGTCGCCGCGGGCGGCTACGCGGTCGTCCGAGCGATCGACCTCCATACCGACGAGATCTACGTCCCGCCCGCGATGTTGTTCGCGTTCATCCTCGTGTTCGTACTGGCTTTCGGCGTCGTCTGGGAACTCATGGAGTTCGGCATCGACTGGAGCGCCCAGCGGCTCGGCCTCGAGGCGGTGCTGGCCCAGCACGGGCTCGACGACACGATCAGCGATCTCGTCTACGATACCGTCGGGGCCGTCGTCGCCGCGGTCTGGGGCTCGTTCTATCTCACCGACCTCTCCGAGCGCATCGCCGGCCGACTCGCGGCCTCGTAACTCACTCGGCCGCGTCGGTCAGTCGCTGCACCTCGTCGTCGGACAGCGACAGCTGCGAGGCGGCGACGTTCGACTCGAGGTGGTCGGGATCCGAGGTCCCCGGAATCGGGAGGATGACCGGCGAGCGCTCGAGGAGCCACGCCAGCGCGACCTGTCGGCGCGTCGCGTCGTAGTTCTCGGCGATCTCGTCTAAGAGGTCGCCGTGTTCGGCCAGGTCGTCGCCGTTGATCGGGGCCCACGGGATGAAGCCGATGTCGTTCTCGGCACAGACCTCGAGGGAATCGGCCGCGCCGCGGTCGTTCAGGTTGTACCGGTTCTGGACGGTCGCGACCTCGACCTGTTCCCGGGCCTGATCGATGAGTTCCGGGGAGACGTTGCTGAGGCCGACCTGATCGACGAATCCCTCGTCTTTGAGTTCCGCAAACGCCGCCACGGAGTCCTCGAACGGCGTGTCGTCGTCTGGCCGGTGGAACTGATAGAGGTCGATGGTGTCGGTCCGGAGCCGGTCCAACGACGTCAGCACCTGATTCCGGATGTAGTCGGGGTCACCGTGGGCGAGCCAGTCGCCCTCTCGGTTGCGCAACAGGCCGGCCTTGGTCGCGACCAGCACGTCGTCGGGATCGCCGATCGCCTCGCCGATGAGTCGTTCGCTGGTTGCCGGGCCGTAGGAGTCGGCCGTGTCGATGAGGTCGACACCGCAGTCGACGGCGTGTTCGACGACCTCACGGGCGGCCGCCTCGTCGTCGGGCGCGCCGATAATGTCCTCGCCCGTGATCCGCATCGCCCCGAACCCGAGCCGATGGACCGTCGTCTCGCCGATCTCGAACGTGTCGCTCTCGTTTGTGATCGAGTTACTGCTCACGTCCGTATGTCAGCCTCGGGCCCCTTGAGAAGTCGGCTTCCCGAACGATGTGCCGGTTACGCCAGTTGGGTCCGTTTCGCCGTCCGACTCGAGGGATACCACCGTTCGTCTCGCCGGACTAGCATCGTATGGTATCATGCCCCAATCGCTAACTGTCGGGCGACCGTAACGGCGATATGGGTGACCCCGGGCAGTTGTATGCCGTCATCATCGGCGTTCTCCTGCTCGTCGCGTTGGGAGTCAGCGTCCCGGTTCTCGTCGGAATCGCACGGGACGGCCTCGAGCGCCACCGCAAGCGACGGGCCGGTAAACTGGAGCGCGACACCGACGACGAGGAGTTCGACCGCAGGCCCCCCGGAGCATTCGAGGCGGACACGGCGGATCGAACGCGCGTGACGTGTCGTCGCTGCGGTACGGAAAACGACGCCGAATTCACGTACTGTCGTCGCTGTACGACGCCGCTTTGACCGCTCTCGAACGGATCGAGGTAACCGATCGAGGGCCGTTCGTCGTGGGCCGTTCTGCAGTCAGTTCCGTGAGCCGTCGTCACTCGAGAGTCGTATCTCTCCGATAGTATGGAAAATTCTTATAACGTATTGGAAAGTATGCTTTACACGAGATGGCAGAAACGTACTCCCGTAAGCTCTCCGCCGGGATCGGACTCATGATCGCCGGCGTCATCGCATTGACCGTCGGTGCCGACGTGGCACCCGATCCGGAGATCAGCACCGCCCTCGCGATCGGCGGCGGCCTCCTCATCACGCTCGTCGGTGTCTGGTCGTTTCGCCTCGCCGAGCGACGAAACGACTACGACGAACGGTATCTCAAGATCGGCCTCCGGGGAACGGCGGTCTCCCTCTGGGTGTTCTTCTGGGCGGTCGCCGTCTGGACGACCCTCGAG
This sequence comes from Natrinema thermotolerans DSM 11552, assembly GCA_000337115.1. Classification (GTDB taxonomy): domain Archaea; phylum Halobacteriota; class Halobacteria; order Halobacteriales; family Natrialbaceae; genus Natrinema; species Natrinema thermotolerans. The sequence goes on along the minus strand of AOIR01000055.1, from coordinate 25,165 downwards.
CGCAGTACCGATCTCACGACGCCGGTACTCGAACCGCTGACGTGGCTCATGATCGTACCGTTTCTCGTATTGCCGAGTACGATCTGGTACTACGGACGGGTCATGTGAACGATGGAGAACGATCTCACCGTCTGGCGGGCGAAAGCCGACATCACGCAAGCCGAACTCGCCGATCAGGTCGGTGTTTCGCGACAGACGATCAACGCGATCGAACGCGGGCGGTACGACCCGAGCCTCGAGCTGGCGTTCGAGTTAGCACGCTATTTCGACTGCCGAATCGAAGACATCTTCGACTACGAGCCGGACGACTGAGCGCTGGGAGGGCCGATCGAACGCGTTCGATACCCCGGTTTCGACACTGTCGGTCGTCCGCGCACGGCGGCGCGCCTTTCACGGACGGGCTCGGATCCGCGCCGACCGCTCGCGTTAGAGGTCCTCTCCCGTCGCTTCTTCCGCCGTCTCTTCGACACCCTCAGACACTGCCTCCTCGGTCCCACCCGAGAGGTATCCCTCGATCATCTCGGCGACGATTTTGAGCGCGTCCATAGCGTTCGTTCTCGAATACAAATACAATAAATTAATCGATCATCATCAGTTCGACTGGAGAACACGGCAGTTTCGACGATATGAATCGATACCTGGCCTCACAGAGCAGGCTCTCGGAGATGGACCGAACGGAAACGCCGTCCCGGATTTGACCCGGGGGTCCGGCTTGCTTCGCTGCAGGGGCTAGATGTGGAGGTAGCATCCGCTCGGGAAAATACAAGGCCAAGGCGGCCCATGAGTCGGATATGGTCGACCAGAACGTCGGTGGCCGTGACAGACTCGTCCGCGCACTACTCGCCGTTGTGCTGACGCTCGTCGCAGCAACCACGCTCCGAAACGGCAAGCGCAAGACCGGCCTGCTTGCCCTCGTCGGGGCGCTCGGGCTCGGCTTCAACACGACGACGTGTTTCTGCGGGCTGAATGAGGCGCTCGGGATCGACACGACGACCGACGAGTAGCGGCCCTTCTTCGAGTGAGAGAGCGACTACGCCTCGTTCACAAGCCGTTCAGCCTTGAGTTCCGTTCCCGACTCGAGTAATTCCGACAGAGAATGCTGGTCGACGGTACGTACAATGGAATGAAACGCCCGCCAGCGAAGGGTGCGTTCATGAGCCGGTTCAAATCTCTCCGGAATCGCGGGGGTAACACTGCCGAAATCCACCGCTGTACGGTTAATACACAACGAACCGTAGGAGTATGCCGCCTCCCGGACCCTAAGCCGTGGTTTACATGCTCTAACACACCCCCTGTGTAGATGACGCGAAACGTCGGTTGCCGAATCGAGACACTCCAGGCCCGCATCGACGAGAGCGAAGACCTGAGGGGAGTCCCACGGGGCTGTCGACAGTCCGTCCCACGTCGGCTAACTCCTCCTGAGTCAGCCGGTAGGTCTTAGTCGTCGCCTCGTCAAGCTTCTCTTTGCCTGCTTCGGCGGCGTCCCCCGCGTCGTCTTTTACCTGTTCAATCGGCCCCTCGCCTGTCGCATCCAATGGGCGAATACACGCCTATGTGGTTCCAGCGTCTGTGGTGCTGAACGAGTAAGCAAGTGGTTACCGACTGAACAGGCTACTCTTGATCTGGTCGTACAGCGACTGATCGCTCCCTGAATCGACCAGTCCACCGAGTTCATTCCAGGTAATCGGTAGATCTGGGCGGAACTCGTGGCTGTAGCCGGGAATATCCGCGCTGAAGTCGTGATACGGCGGGTAGAGATCGAAACTGTCGTACTTGCCAGTGAAGCGATACTGGCCGTGGCCGAGTACCCGGTACTCCTCGGCTGGTTCTCCCCCCATCATGAGAGAGCAGTCGCGGATCTGGCACCGAAGGTTGTACACGAGGTAGTCCCGGAACGGGACGGGATCAACCAGCGGTGCCGGGAAGATCTCGACTCGAGCGTCCGGGTCTCGATTCGGCGCGTCACCACGCCAGACGGTTTTGCGCTCGCCTCTGGCGACGTAGTAGGTGATCCCGATGCCCGACACTGCGTCGATGCTGCCGTCGTCGTCGAGATACACATCCTGTTTGTAGATGACCGCATCCTCACCGCCGATCATCTCCGCCGGGAGTGCTTCCGGGCGCGTTGTCTCGCCGATGTCGACATCCGGATCGTCTGCGTAGTGACTCAGACTCTGGTCGAGGAGGTCACCGAAGTAGGTCTCTATCTCCGAGACCGACAGGTCCTGGAGTGCCTGCCGAACCGCCTCGAACCGGTCCGCGTCCAGATCCCACGGCAGCGTGTCGCACTCCGTCTCCTGAGCGACGTAGTACTTCGCGTACCGGCGTGCCTGACTGACGTGTTCACCCTCACTGTATGTGCGCTTATCGGGATTATCTGGATAGCCGTCTTGTTCGTGGTAGGTAATTTCACCATTAAACCCAACATGAATCCCGTGTATTGTCTCGTTGTTGTCAACTATTCTCAGACCGACTCCGTTTTCATCTTCATCTCCAAGAATTGCCTTCATGCTTTTACCTCCTCAACTGAGGGAATACTGTCCGGACGGTCACCCTCGCTAGTCCATTCATCACTGGTGTCGAACTCTTGGTTGGTATTGAGTCCGAGTACTTTACGTGCGACCTTCTGTATTTTCCCGGCTGCCTGTTCACCGAACTGAGTCGTGAGGAACGCCCCCACTGGCACGCCAGCGAGTCCACCGGCCACAGCACCGGCTGGCCCGGCGACGGACCGAGCATCGAGCCTGCTGTCCAGCCCTTCGTTGCGCCTTTGACCGGGCTGCTGGCAGCATCCTGCACGCGACTGGCCACATCGATGTCGTGGTGCTCGATGTACTCGGTGAGTCCTTTCGGCGTCTCGACCGACTGCACCATGTCGACCAATTGGTCTTTCGTCAGTCGGTAGCTCTTGGTCGTGGATTCGTCGATTTTCTCCGTCCCTGTATCAGCGAGATCCTTAGCCTTGCTCACCAATTCTTCCCCAGGCAGCCGCTGAACGTACACGTCGCTCGTTCGCATCCGATGGACGCCGATTTTGCCGCCACGCATCACGCGCTGTGCGGTTTCTTCGGCTTCACGCACCAGACGTCCGTCAGGGTTGATTTCCAACTTCCCCTCTTGGTGGAGCATACTGACCGCCCCACCAGTCTGCTAGCAGATGTGTACGAGAGCATGCTGACGTGTGTAGCGCGATCGGTGTCCCCGTCTGTATTCTCGTCCGTGAACAACTCGCCGGTCTGGCTGGCCAGAGTTACCGCTGGAACAATGCACCCTTGATTTGGTCGTACAGCGACTTCCCGCTGTTCGGTTGGACTAACCCTCCGACTTCTTCCCACGAAATCGGGAGTTCCGGACGGAACTCGTAGCTGTACCCCTCGATTTCCGCGTTCATGTTGTGGTACTCGGGGTACATTTCGAAGTGGTGGTACTTGCCAGTGAATCGATACTGGCCGTGGCCGAGAACTTTGTACTCTGTCGGTGGTTCGACGCCCATCATCAGGTAGCAGTCACGGACCTGACACCGGAGATTGTACACGAGATAATCCCGGAACGTTTCTGGCGCAACAATTGGGGCCGGTGAAATCTCGACTTTTGCGTCGGGGTCACGCGCAGGTGTGTCGTCGTTGCCGTATCGAAGTGTGTCGGTCTCGCCTTTCGACACGTAGTAGGAGACGATCACATCTGAGACCGCGCTGATGCGTCCCGTCTCGTCTAAGTAAATCTCCTGTTCGTACATGACCGTGTCCTCCGAACCGATCATGTCCGTTGGCAACTCGTAGGGACGCGTGAGATCACCGACATCAACTTCGGGATGGTCACGGTAGTGACTCAGACTCTGTTCGAGCAACGTTCCGAAGAACGATTCACTCTCTTCGGAAGAGAGTTCTCGCAGCGCCTGCTGTACCGTCTTGAAACGTTCGGCGTTCAAATCCCACGGGAGAGTCTCGTATCCTCTCTCTTTAGACACTATGTACTGAGCATACCGTCTGGCCTGACTAACGTGTTCTCCTTGTTCGGTCGTCCGTTGAGCGGGTTTATCCGGATACCCCTCCTGACCGTGGTCCTGAATGGATCCATCAGGTTCAATCGCAAGCGCGTGTTCTACCTGATTATTATCGGTTATTTCTACGCCAACAGCCCTTTCATCTTCTCCCAGAATGTTAGCTTCCATAATCATGACCCTCCAAATCTGTCCTTGATCGAGTCGACGATACCATCTGTATCCTGCTCATCCGTGTTGAACTGCTGGTCAGTGGAGAGTCCTAGTCTCTCTCGGAGTGCCTTTTGGATGGTACCGCCGAGTTGTTTGCCGAACTTGGTCGAGAGGAGATACCCGATTGGCACGCCGGCAAGCCCACCCGCGACAGTACCGACGGGACCAGCGAATGAACCGGCGAACGACCCGGCCTTCCAGCCTTTCATTCCCCCACGGAAGCCGCTGCTCAACGACTCCTGTAGGCTGCTTATCGGTTCGATACCCTTCGCTTCCATATACTTGCCCAACTCTGAGGGGTCGGTGACCGATGAAACCATCTCTTTCAATTGCCCCTTTGTCAACCGGTACTGTTGTGTGGTCATCTCGTCGGTCTTCTCGACGGCTGCGTCCTGAGCTTCCTGGGCCGTTTGTTTGCCCGCAGCCATCATCATCTCGCGATTCTGTTCGTTCGCGAGCATCCCTGCAGCGTACTGCATCGATGCAGCGTCCATCCGCTGGACGTGTACGTCGCTCGTTCGCATGCGATGGACGTCGATCTTGCTGCCACGCATCACGCGCTGTGCGGTCTCCTTGGCTTCGCGCTCCAGACGTTCGTCTGGGTCGATCTCTAACTCGCCTTCCTGTGGGAGCATCGAGACGGCACCACCGGTTTGCTGGCGGACGTGTGCGAGGACGTGCTGCCCCTCGGCGGATGAGGGATCGTACTCGCCGGTGTTGAACGCGACGTGGTTGCCGACGGTACTAACAGCGGTCATCAGAGTGGTCAGGAGGGTAGTGGCGTGTGGTCCCCATCGCGTTTGTGGACTTCGGGGTACATCTCGAAGTGGTCGTAGCGGCGCGCGTCACGGAAGTTCCCGAAGCCGGTCACCTGGAACGGCTCCGGGGGAACGACACCCATCTTGAGGAAGCAGTCCCGGACCTGACACCGGAGGTGGTGGTCCAGATACTCGCGGAACTCTTCCATCGAGTCGGGTGCGTACGGCAGCAGCGAGAGCCGGGCTTGAGCCTGGTGCGTGAACGGCGAGTCGGCCTCGTCGACCTCATGCTGCCCGCATCGGTTCGGATAGCCAACGTGCAGGCCGGAGATTCCCGTGATCGTCAATTCCGTCTCGACCTCGTCGATGCCTTCGCGCTCGACGATATCGGCGAGGTCGTCCTCGAAGGCGCGCCAGCATTCGACGGTGTCGTCGTCGAGTTCCGACGCTGGTCGGACGGTGCCATCAGCGTCGACGCCGTGGGCATTCGCGAGTGCTTGCGCGCGGTCGGTGATATCCTCACCGGCGACCTCCAGCCCGAGGTAAATATCTGGCTCGTAGACCACCGCGTCAGGCTTTCGGACATCCGACGGAAGTTCGCGGGGGCGGTCTATAGTCGAATCCTCGTGACTGCGGAGTTGCCGATAGAGCGCACCGAAGTAGCGCTCGAACTCACTGTCGGAGAGACCGTTGATGCCACGGCGGACCGCGTCGACGTACGCCGGGTTCTCGACGTGTTCGACCGTATCATAGCCGCGCTCGGCGAAGACGTAGTACTTCGCGTACCGACGCGCCTGATTGTTGTGTTCGTTCTCCTCGGACGTCCGAAGGTCAGCGTCGTCCGCATACGCCTCGCACTGATGCCCCGTTATTTCGCCCTCTTTGTTTATTTCGACAAGGTGTTCCGCGCCATTGTTATCAATGATACTGAGACCGACTAACGTCTTGTTTTCACCTGTAATCTTCCCGTCCATTGTTAGTCACCTCGTCTTTTCGCGACACCATCGAGACCACCGTGGTCTTCTCTGGCTTCGAGGAACTCTTGGTACATCTGGGCCATGTCGCTGTACATCTGTTCGAGCTTGTCGGCCTCGCCGCCTGGTCGGTTGTTCATGAGCGTCCCCATCAGTTCCTTGGAGACGTCCTTGGCGACGGCAGTGCCGCCGGCGATGAGCGCGCCCATGCCTGCGAGTTCGGGACTCCCAGTCATCGCGCCGACACCGAATCCGACACCAGCACCGGTCGCACCCTTGACCGCTGCGCCCTGCCAGTCGAACTCGTCGGGTGCCCCTGGCGCGGCTTCTAGGAGCGTCCCCATCATCTGCTCCTGGCGGTCTTCGATACCCTGAATGTTCGATTCGTTCTGCTCGATGCTGCTCTCGTGGTCACTGACCTGCTCTTGGAGGTCTTCGACCGCACCGTACAGCATCCCGTCGCCGTCCGCTGACATCCGCTGAACGTACACGTCGCTCTTTCGCATGCGATGGACGCCGATTTTGCCGCCGCGCATCACGCGCTGTGCGGTTTCTTCGGCTTCACGCTCCAGACGTTCGTCCGGGTCGATCTCTAACTCGCCTTCCTGTGGGAGCATCGAGACGGCACCGCCGGTTTGCTGGCGGACGTGCGCGAGTTCGTGTGCGAGGACATGCTGACCCTCAGCCGAACTCGGGTCGTATTCCCCGTGGTTGAACGCGACGTGATTCCCTACAGTGAACGCGCGGGCGTTGATGTCCTCGCAGGCTTTCGCAGCACTGGGTCCGGTGTGAATACGGACATCGCCGAGCGAATCACCCATGCGCTCCTCCATGGCGCGCTGGATGCTCGTGTCGAGTTGCTGGCCGGGCGAGGAGATGACGTCCCGAACGCTGTCGGGAACCTGCGTGTCACCAGCCTTGCTCGGTGCGTTGTGCGCGCCACGCGAGCGCTGGACGGACTTGTTGTTCCGGCGTTCGATATCCGTCGGTACCTCGGCCGGGCGTTCTTGCTGTCGGTCGCGGAACTCCTCCATATCCCAGGGTTTGCCTATCGTGTCGACGGGCATTCCCTCCTCGGCCCATTCGCGGACCTGCTGTGGACCGTGGTTCTGGGCGAGCCGCTGCAGTTCGACGTCGAGACCCTCCTTGTAGAGGTCGACGCCGAACCGCTCGCCGGAGGACTGGGCGGCCGTAAAACTGGTAGAACGAGACGAGTGCGACGACCGCTCGCGGTCCAGGCTCCCGCCCCCGGACCGCTCGGTGTCGCTACTCACCTCGCTCATCGAGCGAAATCCCATCTTCCGATTAGTAAGACAAACGTGTATTTAATACTTTATCATATTTCATCAGTAAAACCAATGGCCGGGTGTGGATAGCGACACGACAGGTCCAAACACTCATACACCCTGTTAGATTCCCGCTTAGCCGTGTCCCTAAGCGGGACTTCAGTAAAACACATTCCTACCTCTCCGTGCCGCACCCCCGGAGGGTGGAACACCGAGCTATGCAGAAAGAAGCAGAGATTGCTGGAAAATAGCCGCACTAGATAGTGTTGCCACTACCGAGGCGGGTTCAGCCGAGGTGATGCCACGCCACTGAGGCGAAGGATTTCGTCTCGGTCTTATCCATCGACCGGACGCCAGAGTCGATCTCCTTCTCGTATTGGATCTTGGCTATCCGGTACCGATCCTCAGGCATATCGGCAGCAGTCCACAGCTCGTAACCTTCCCGGACCTTTCGCTTGATATCATCTACGACACCGAACTCCAGCCGAAGTTCTTCCCCATCCCGATCTCGGACATCGATATCGTGTTTCGCGGCCCATGCGATGAACACGCTCGTCGATTGATCCAGTCCGCGTTCGGCCGCTTCGATCGCCTTGGCACCGGCTTCCGCAGCTCATCTCGTCGCTTCCCTGGCCTCTTTCACTGCGTCGTGGACGAGATCCGCGATATATTTTGATCGAAGAGCCGACTTTCGGATGTGCGATCGATCGGTTGTTATCCAGGCACACCGCCTGCTGCGCATAGTAGTGCTTCACCTCCTTCGGTAGCTCGTGTGATGGGAACGCCTCACGGACACGTCGCGGGCCGAGAGTCGCCGTGTGATAGTATCCGGGGCGATCTCGAGCGTGTTCATCGCTGTCGTACTGAACGAGTTTGCGTCGCCCCGTGCGGTCGTTCTCGAGCAGATGACCCAGTTCTATCGGACCGTCCCGCGCATGCACTGGGCCGCTCTCGTTCTTGTCGACACGCACGTACCGCTCGGCATCAAGGATCGTCGAAAAGTCGTGTAGCTCGTCGAAGTACCGGCTGTTGATTCCGACCGCGCGCGCCGCGTGCTGGATCAGTGGGTGATAGCGATCGAATTCGATATTCGAGCCTTGGACGTGGAGATTCACTCCTTCGTGGAGATCGTCGGGGACACTGATTTCGTTACCGCCCTCGCTTCGCATCCCCTTCCATCGCGGCGCGATATGAGCGTGGAACGACCGTTCTCCGCCAACATCTTCGCCGCTCTCGACACTGAGATCGAACTTGCGCATCTCTGCGAGTCGGAATTCGGTGCCAGTCGGGAGCTGCTCGCCGGGATGCTCGAGCCCGGAGTCACGATAGGATAACGTCGCGCGCCACGGCTCGCCCTCGAATTCGAACTCGGCGTGCTGACTCCCGTCGCCGTCCTTGATCCGACTATCGCACGCGAAGAACGGATCGAGACCGTGCGCGGCGAAGAGGAAGTGCGCCGCGAACTCGTGGGGCGCGGTCTCGATCAGCTGCACCCGCGCTCACTCCCCTTGCGAACGACGGCATAGAGACCACTGAATAGGGGGGTTGTGGTTACGGCATGTAAACCGAGAAGGGGATGCCGCCTCCCGGATTTGAACCGGGGACAGCTCGATCTTCAGTCGAGTGCTCTCCCAGTCTGAGCTAAGGCGGCGCATCTCTTTCTCCGTCCATCGTATAAAAAAGGATTTCGAATCGCGATCGTCGTTCCGATCGGCTTACAGGTGGCCGGCCGGCGACCGGACCGCTCGAGTACGGGTGTGATTCGTGAGTAATGGAGGCGATACACGCGACTCTACATGCCATTACCGGCGTCTGTTGGAATTTCGGATATTCAAGACACCCTTTTGCGCCCCGGGAGGTAATACCGTGTTATGGAAGCCCTTACCTCGAGTCAGGAGGCCCATGAACTCGACGCCGACACGATTCTCGAGCTGTTAGCGAACCGCCGGCGTCGCTACCTCCTCTATGCCCTTCGCGGTCGGGAGGACCCGATCGAACTCTCGACGCTGGCCGAAACGGTCGCGGGCTGGGAACACGACGTCCCGCCGGACGAGGTCGCGAAAAACGAGTACAAGAGCGTCTACGTGTCGTCGGTCCAGTGTCACGTCCCGAAACTGGACGACGCCGGCGTCGTCGACCACGACGAGGACAACCACACCGTCGTCCTCGCGGACAACTTCGACCAACTCGAGCCGTACCTCCGGATCGTCGTCAAGGACGAACCGGAGAACTCGACGCTGCATGCCGCCCTCCAGACCGAGTCGGGCGAGGGCCTGCTCGGTCAGATCCGTGAAAACGTCGCCCGACTCAAACAGTAACGCCAGCACTACGGCCGGCGTTGGTCGGTCAGACGTCTCGACTCGAGGTCGTTTCTCCCCGTTTGCCGGACCGCTCGGAGCGGCGGGTTTGAACACGGTAAAGTCTCGGCTGGGCCCGGGCGGGTTCGAACAACGCGAAGACTCGCTCACTGGGTTCGCGTCGCCTTCTCTCGTTCGAACCGTCCCTCGGTCCACATACCTGCTGCTCGCGAAGTTGCTCGCAACAGGAAGTGGGCTCGGGCGGGTTCGAACCACCGACCTCGGCCTTGTAAAGGCCGCGTCATGACCAGCTAGACCACGAGCCCGCACCCGAGACGAGTAGGTCCGTCCGAATAACCTTTACTCTCTGGCCCCACAGGAATCGTGCATGGCGCTCGAGTCCGTCTGGAAGGGGCTGCTGGTGATCGCCGCCGTCTCGATCATCGGCGTCGTCCTCGTGCAAGCCGGTTTGGTCTCGGTTCCGTGGGGACCGGACGAGGGCGAAGTCCGGATCTTCGACGACGAGACCGACGACGAGTCGACGACGCGATCGGATACCGGAGACGGCACCACGAACGAAGCCGACGGCGGGAACGGCTCCAGCGGTGGGACTGACGGCGGCAGCGCCACCGACGACGGTGACGGCGATGCCAGTAGTGACACGGACGACAGCGGTTCCACTGACGCTGACGACGGCTCGAGTGCCAGCGACGACGGTGCCACGGACGACGGGACCAGCGCCGAACCCAAAGCCGTCGTCGACGTCGAGGTCGCCGACGACCGTTCGGAACGCTACACCGGCCTGAGCGATCACGACACCCTCGAGCGGGGCAACGGCATGCTGTTCGTCCACAATCGGGAGCAGGAACTCACCTACGTCATGCGCGAGATGGACTTCGACATCGACATCATCTTCATCGACGCCGACGGCGAGATAACTCAGATACACCACGCCCGCGCACCCGAACCCGGCGAGGACGGCGAGGACCTCGAGTACTCGGGCCGCGGGAAGTGGGTCCTCGAGGTGCCCCGCGGCTACGCGAACGAAACCGGAATCGAGGTCGGCGATCGGGTCGAGATCGACCTCGAGTCGAACCGGACGTCGATCTTCGAGGTTACCCCCGGCTTCGACACGCTCGAGCAGTGGGCGCTGGCCGATCCCGACGCAGCCCCGACGGCGGCCGTCCGCCCCTGACGTGTTTCGATTCGTAGATAACCCTTATTGCCGGCGATCCCGGAGCCGTGTGCAATGAGTGGCGCCGACTTGGACGAGGACGATCCCTTCGAGGAACAACGCGAGGAGATCGAGAACCCGATGAAGCGGCTGTTCCTCGAGTACGGATCGAACTACACCGGTGCCGCGGTCGTCGGGATCATCGCGAGCTTCTTCGCCCGAATCCTGGATCTGCTCCCCGCGCTCATGCTCGGGATCGCGATCGACGCCGTGATCCGACAGGACATCCCGTACGCCGAGGCGTTCCCGATCGGCAGCGGGTTCGTCGGCCCGTACGTCCCCGACGGCCGAATGGCGCAGTTCTGGCTGACGGTCGGAATCATCGCCGGTTCCTTCCTGCTGTCGGCGGTCTTTCACTGGACCCGAAACTGGGGGTTCAACACCTTCGCCCAGAACGTCCAACACGACATCCGGACCGACACCTACGACGAGATGCAGCGTCTGGACATGGGCTTTTTCGCGGACAAACAGACCGGCGAGATGATGTCGATCCTCTCGAACGACGTCAACCGCCTCGAGAAGTTCTTAAACGACGGGATGAACTCCCTCTTTCGGCTGCTCGTGATGGTGGTCGGGATCGGCGGCCTGCTGTTTGCGATCAACAGACAGCTCGCGCTGGTCGCCCTGCTTCCGGTGCCACTGATCGCCGTCTTCACCTACCTGTTCATCCAGACCATCCAACCCAAGTACGCGGCAGTCCGCTCGACCGTCGGCAAGGTCAACTCCCGACTCGAGAACAACCTCGGCGGGATCCAGGTCATCAAGTCCAGCACGACCGAGTCCTACGAGTCCGACCGCGTCGAGGACGTCTCCCGGGAGTACTTCGACGCCAACTGGGGCGCGATCCGTACCCGGATCAAGTTCTTCCCCGGCCTGCGGGTCCTCGCGGGGATCGGCTTCGTCATCACCTTCACGGTCGGCGGACTCTGGGTCACACAGGGCCCGCCGGGACCGTTCACCGGCGGCCTCTCGACCGGGATGTTCGTCGTCTTCATTCTCTACACCCAGCGCTTTATCTGGCCGATGGCCCAGTTCGGACAGATAATCAACATGTATCAGCGGGCCCGCGCCTCGAGCGCCCGCATCTTCGGGCTGATGGACGAACCCAACCGGGTCGGAGAAGAGCCCGACGCACCCGATCTCGAGGTAACGGAGGGACGGGTCAAGTACGACAACGTTTCCTTCGGCTACGACGAGGAGCCGATCCTCGAGGACATCGACTTCACCGTCGAGGGCGGCGAGACGCTCGCACTGGTCGGTCCGACCGGGGCCGGCAAGTCGACGGTGTTGAAACTCCTCTTGCGGATGTACGACGTCGACGAGGGCGAGATCCGCGTCGACGGCCAGCGGGTACAGGACGTGACGCTGCGGAGCCTGCGCGAGTCGCTTGGCTACGTCAGCCAGGACACGTTCCTGTTCTACGGCAGCGTCGAGGAAAACATCAAATACGGCACCTTCGACGCCGACCGGGAGGACGTGATCGAAGCCGCGAAGATGGCCGAAGCCCACGAGTTCATTCAGAACCTGCCCGAGGGGTACGATACCGAGGTCGGCGAACGCGGCGTCAAGCTCTCGGGCGGCCAGCGCCAGCGGCTCTCGATCGCCCGCGCGATCCTCAAGGATCCGGACATTCTGGTCCTCGACGAGGCGACCAGCGACGTCGACACCGAGACGGAGATGCTCATCCAGCGCTCGATCGACGATCTCGCGGAAGACCGGACCACCTTCGCCATCGCCCACCGGCTCTCGACGATCAAGGACGCCGATCAGGTGCTGGTCCTCGAGGGCGGCGAGATCGTCGAACGGGGTACCCACGAAGAGTTGCTGGAAAACGGCGGGCTCTACTCGCATCTCTGGGGTGTCCAGGCCGGCGAGATCGACGAGTTACCGCAGGAATTCATCGAACGCGCCCAGCGCCGACAGGCCCGTACCGAAGCCGGCGACGATGACTGAGCGATAGCCATTAATTTTCCACTCGGTTTTTCGAAAACGTCTTTGTAATGCGATTTTTAAACCGCCTTAATGTCAGAACTAACACCGTTGTTCGATTCAGCGGACTATTTCGAATCACGGACCCGCCCTATCCGGGGAACGGGCGTGTTCGCTCTGCACCTCCTCGTCCAGCTAGTAGGGATGTACGTCGGGGTTACGCTTCTTTTCGATCAGGTCGAGAACCTCGATCCGGCGCTCGAGCGAGAGGTAATGTCGGCCGTCTCCGGTGTTCTCTTCGTCAGCGCTATCGTTCTCGTCATCGGGTGGGTCGTCGTCGCTGCGGTCGTCCACTACGGAAGCGGCGGCTCCCGGACGACGGGGACGTTCGCGGACGCGCTTACCGTCTCCGGCTGGGCGTACGCTCCGAACGTCGTCGCGTTTCCGCTGCTGTTCCTCTACCAGTGGCGACACATCCAACAGGTCTCGTTCGATGGGTCCGATCCGGAGCGGCTCGTAACCGAATTCGAAGCGATGCAAGCCGAGATGACGATGTCCCCGTTCCCGTTTCTCGTACTGATCGCGGTAACGGTGTGGAGCGTCTACATCCTCGCGTACGGTGTCGCAGAGACCCACGAGGTACCGGTCGAAACGGCCGCGATGCCGGCGATCGCCGTCGGCGTCGGCTCCTTCCTCCTCGCGTTGCTCGGCTGACGCGCTCAGAACGACTCCTGTTCCTCCTGTCCACCCTGATCCGGACCTCCCTCGTCCTGTCGCTGCTCACCCGACGCGGGTGGCGTGCGGTCGCTGTAGTTCTTCCGTCCGATCGCCTCGTCGCTGACCATGTTCATGATCGCCCCTTCGACTTCTTCGTAGTCGCGGTACTCGTCCTCGCCGAGCGGTCCGATGAGGTCCTCGAGCGTCGTCGTGTTGCCGCTCATCTCGATCGTCTCGTCGCCGTGTTTCTCGAGGAGTTCGTCGTGGCCGATCGGGTACGACTCGCTCTCGAGGGTCTCCTGCAAGCCGCCGAGTTCGACGCCGCGTTCGCGGCTATCGTCGGGCATGGGTCGTGAAAGGAGTCGGCGACGCAAACGGGTTGGGCCTGCGTTCGCCGTGACGCAGGCGAGTCGCGAACTGAACGTCGCTCCCGGCCTCCCAGCCGTCGACACCGCGGGTTTGATGCCCGCGCGGTCGGAGTGTTCGGCCATGCACCTCTCCGAGAACACGTGGACCGACGTTCGGGACCTCGAGACCGACCTCGCGGTCGTCCCCGTCGGGAGTACGGAACAGCACGGACCCCACGCCCCGCTCGGGACGGACGTAGCGACGGCCGAGGCGGTCGCCGACGCCGGGGTCGACCGCTGCGAGCGCGAGGTCGTCCGCGCGCCGGCGATTCCGGTCGGGATCGCCGAGGAACACCGCCAGTTCCCGGGCACGATGTGGGTCTCGGCGGACACGTTCCGGGACTACGTCGGCGAGGCCGTCGCGAGCCTCGCTCACCACGGCTTCGACCGGGTCGTCCTCGTCAACGGCCACGGCGGCAACGTCGACGCCCTCCGGGAGGTCGGCGGTCGACTCACGCGGGACGGCGACGCCTACGTCGTTCCCTTCACCTGGTTCGACGCCGTCGGCGACCACAGCGCCGATATGGGCCACGGCGGCCCCCTCGAGACGGCCCTACTACGTCACTGTGATCCCGACTCGGTTCGGGAGGACCGCATCGACGAGGCCCGCGACGGCGCTGCCGACGGCTGGGGCGAGTGGACGAGTCACGCCAACCTGGCCTACGACGCGGCCGAGTTTACGGAGAACGGAGTCGTCGGTGATCCGGGTGAAGGCGACACTGCTCGCGGCGCGGAACTGCTCGATCTCGCCGGCGACGCGCTCGCTCGGCTGCTCGAGGCGGTCGCCGAACGCGACGTCTCGCGGCCCGCGGACCGATAGGTCGGCGAGCCCGAGGGCGGCCGATTACTCCTCGTCTTCCTCGTCGTCCGCTTCGTCCGCGGCGTCGGCCGCCTCGTCGTCGGCGGGACCGGCGTCCTGCAGCGTGCCCCGAAGCGCCGGGATCGTCGACGTGAGTTCGCCGACCTGCTCGCCGGCCTCGGCGATGTCCGTGATCGCGTCCCCGAGGGCCTCGATCTCGGCCTCGAGGTCGTCGGCGTCGTCGAAGGCGTCGGCACGTTGGCCCATCGTGAACCACTTCTTCGCGTCGCGGAGGTGGTCCTCGGCGTCGCCGACTTCCAGCGCGGAGTTGAGCCCGTTGAGCGCGCCCAACACGTTGTCCGCGTCGGTCTCCCAGACGTCGTCGGCGTCGGGCAGGGCCGCCCAGGCCGCCTCGAGCGAGGACTCGACGTCCTCGCGCATCTCGTTGGCGGCTTCCCCGAACAGTTCCTCGTCGTCGCCGAGCGTCGCTTGGCTCATGTCACCGTCTTTGCGGGCACGGGGGTTAAAAGATAGCCCGAAAGTGAAAGTGAAATCAGTCGCGAGCGGGTCGATGTCGGTCGAACGGCGGCACGATTTCGAAAGGGAGGTCCTCGGTCCGGCGGCGGATCGCTCGCGTCCGCCCCGTTCGGCAGCGAGCCGACGACCGCTCCGGACGGACGGCCAGACGCAACGACGTGTCCGGACCGTCGCAATCGTCGCTCCACGAACATCGGAATCCCCTTGCCGGCCGCAGACGAGACCCATCGTATGAGTTCCGAGACACCGACCGACGCCGAGACGGCCTGCTTCGAGGCCGGCATCAAGTTCGGCTCGCTGTACCACCAGTTCGCCGGCACGCCCGTCTCGCCCGAGAGCGCGCCCAGCCTCGCGACGGCGATGGCGGAATCGATCGAGAACCAGCCCCACTGTCGCGAAGTCACCGTCGACGTCCGAACCGACGAACTCGAGGCCGCACTCGCCGAGTCGACGGCCGACTACACCGAACTGACGGGGCGCTTCCTCGAGGTCGAAATCGTCGTCGACTACGAAGGCTGTACGGTCGTCACCCGCATGGAAATGGAGGACGGCTATCCGCTGATGCGACTCGAGTCGGTTCGAGAGTGAATCGATCGGGGGGCGTGTGCCATCGCCGACCGCACGCCGGGCAAACCGCATGGTACTTATCGACGCTTTCCCTTCCACCGAACGAATGGCACAGTCAGTCCTGCTCACCGGGGCTGCGGGGCGGGTCGGAGACGCCATCCTCGGCGGCCTCGCGGACGACTACGAGTGGCGATTACTGGATCGGGAGCCGCCGACCGACGACCAGCCGGGCGAGTTCGTCGTCGCGGACATCACCGACGCGGAGGCCGTCCGAGAGGCGATGGACGGCATCGACGTCGTGATCCACCTCGCGGGCGACCCGCGGCCGGAAGCGCCGTGGAACAGCGTTCTGACGAACAACATCGACGGCACGCAGACGGTCTTCGAGGCGGCCGTCGACGCCGGCGTCGAGGCGGTCGTCTTCGCGTCCTCGAACCACGCCGTCGGCAACTACGAGACCGACGAGCGAACGCCCGAGATGTATCGCGAGGACGACGACTACCTGCTCGACGGGACCGAACTCCCGCGGCCAAGCAACCTCTACGGCGTCTCCAAGGCCGCCGGCGAGACGCTGGGTCGGTACTACCACGACGAACACGACCTCTCCGTTGCCTGTGTGCGCATCGGCAACCTCACGCAGGGCCACCCGCCGATCGACTACGAGCGCGGCCAGGCGATGTGGCTCTCCTACCGCGACTGTGCGCACCTGTTCGACCGCTGCATTCGTGCGGACTACGACTACGAGATCGTCTACGGCATCTCCGACAACGACCGCAAGTACTACTCGATCGCGCGCGCTCGAGCGGCGCTGGGCTACGACCCGCAGGACAACTCCGCGTACTACGACGGCGAGGAGCAAGTCGTCGAACCGGACGCCTGACAAGAGCCGGCAACCGACTCCGACGAGCCCGATTTTTTGTCGCCGCCGGTCGGATCGTGATCCATGGAGTACACGACGCTCGGCTCGACCGGGATGACGGTCAGCCGAATCTGTCTCGGTTGTATGAGCTTCGGTACGGAACGGGAGTGGATGCTCGACCCCGAGGAGAGCAAGGCGTTGATCGACCGCGCGATCGATCTCGGCATCAACTTCTTCGACACCGCGAACGTCTACTCCACCGGCGAGTCAGAGGAGATCCTCGGCGACGCGCTCGCCGGCTACGACCGCGACTCACAGGTCGTCGCGACGAAGGTCTTCGGCGAGATGGATCCCGGTAACCCCAACGCCAGCGGCCTCTCCCGCAAAGCCATCGAGCAGGAACTCGCGGCCAGCCGCGAGCGACTCGGGATGGACACCATCGACCTCTACCAGACCCACCGCTGGGACTACGAGACGCCGATCGACGAGACGCTGCGTGCGCTCGACGACGCCGTCCGCCGCGGCGAGGTACGCTACATCGGCACCTCCTCGATGTGGGCTCACCAGTTCGCCGACGCCTTGCAAACGAGCGATGCGTTGGACCTCGAGCGGTTCGCGACGATGCAGAACCACTACAACGTCCTCTATCGCGAGGAGGAACGCGAGATGTTACCCCTCTGTGACAAGGAAGACGTCGGCGTCATCCCGTGGTCACCGCTGGCCCGCGGCGTCGCGACCCGCCCCCACGAGGAGATCGAGTCGACCACGCGCGGTCGGACCGACCAGTACCTCGAGCAGATGTCCTATCTCCAGGGCGGCGGCGAGGCGATCAACGAACGGATTCAGGAGTTGGCCGCCGACAAGGGCGTCTCGATGGCCCAGATCTCGCTAGCCTGGCTGCTCCATAAGGAGTGGGTCGATGCCCCCATCGTCGGCACGACCAGCGTCGAACACCTCGAAGACGCCGTCGAGGCCCTCGAGATCGACCTCTCGGACTCCGATATGGAGTACCTCGAGGAACCGTACGAGCCGTTGCCGGTGGCCGGACACCAATAAACTATAGCAGGCCGGTCTCGGTCAACACCTCGGCGACCCGCTCGAGGTGGGCCGTGTGTTCCTCGCCCTCGAGACCCTGGTACATCGTCGTGATCGAGAGGTAGTCGGCCCCCAGCTCCCGCCAG
Source organism: Natrinema thermotolerans DSM 11552 (assembly GCA_000337115.1). Classification (GTDB taxonomy): domain Archaea; phylum Halobacteriota; class Halobacteria; order Halobacteriales; family Natrialbaceae; genus Natrinema; species Natrinema thermotolerans. The sequence goes on along the minus strand of AOIR01000055.1, from coordinate 7,407 downwards.
GCCTGGGCGCGCTCGATCCACTCGTCTTCCTCGTCGGGAACGGCGTACATCCGACCGCCGAGGCCGATCTCGTCGGGATCGCGGCCCGCTTCCTCGGCGTACTCGGCGAGGTCCGCGAGGTGGGCCTCGGCGTCGTCGCCCGGCTGGAACTGGGGTAACCAGCCGTCCGCAAGCCGGGCGACCCGGCGCTTGACCGGCTCTGCCATCCCGCCCATCCAGAGCGGGATCGGTTGCTGGACCGGCAGCGGTCGGATACCGGCATCGGGAATCTCGTGGAAGTCGCCGTCGAACTCGACTAGGTCGTCGGTCCACAGGGACCTGAGGACCTCGACCTGTTCCTCGATACGCTGTCCGCGCCGCGAGAAGTCCTCGCCGAGCGCGACGTATTCGGGCTCGTTCCAGCCGACGCCGACCCCCATCCGAAATCGGCCGTCGGTAAACCGATCCAGCTGGGCGGCCTGCTTCGCCACGAGCGCCGTCTGGCGCTGTGGCAGGACGAGAATCCCCGTCATGAACGTCAACGCCTCCGTCTGCCCAGCCAGATAGGAGTACGTCGTCAGCGGCTCGTGGAACGTACTCTCGTAGTCGTATGGTCCGTCCCATCCCTCCCGGTCCGGGTTCACCCCGAGGACGTGATCGTACGCCAGCACGTGTTCGTACCCCGAGGCCTCGACCCGCCGTGCGTAGTCGGCGAGCGTCTCCGGGTCGTGGCCGATCTCGAGTTGCGGTAACACGGTACCGATTTCCATACCCCGGCGTTCGGACGGGGCCGACTTGAACCTCCGGCCGCCGGCGAACGACGGCGGCTATCGGCACGCTGGCCGACCACGTGCCGCTCAGAACGTCACCTGGCGAATCGTCGCCCGAGACTCGAGCGTCGACGCATCAGAACAGTCCCTCGACGTCCTCCTCGCGAGCCCGCCGCCGGCCGACGTGGTCCGTCAGGCGCTGATAAATGATCCCCCGATGCTCGTCCTCTCGGACGAAATCGAACACCAGCGTGATGAACCGACTGCCGTCCTCGCCGGCCTCGAGGGCGTCCTCGGCGTACTCTCGAGCCCGTGCGACCGGCTCCGGGTCGTAGCCGAACTCCTCGGCGAGGACGACCGCCGCGATCGCCGTCGGCTCGAACGCGAGCCCCGAAAGCGAGGGGGACCCGTCCTCGTGTTCGATCGGGACTGGCGGGCCTCGCTCGATCCGTTCGGGATCGGTCGCGAGTTCGGACAGCGCGGTCCGGATCGGCTCGAGTCCCAGATCGCGGTAGTCCGCAGGCAGCCCCGCGAGGTACTCGCCGCCGCTCTCGGCGAGCCCGACCGCGCCCTCCCAGTTTCGCTCGCGGGCGTGGTAGACCGCACCGCTGTACTGGATGAGCCCGTGGAGCAGCCGCTCGTCGTCGCTGCCGGACTCGCACTCGAGCCAGCGATCCTCCCAGGCGTCGTGAGCGGCGTGATAATAACCGGCGTTGAAGATCGCGGCCCCGGCTCGAAGGTGATCGCGCATAGCCGTGGTTGGGGCTCGAAACTCGAGAACGTGACGAAAACGGTGACCGCCGGATACCTCGTCGAGGAGCGACCGGGGACGCACCGGGAGCGAACGGCCCCGTCGCCGCCCGACGACGCGTACCGCCTCCGGCAGGGCGGGCAGACGACTGTGGACGGGTCGATTCCGGGACGTGTGATCCCAACCGGTTACTGGCCGCCACCGGTGCGGCGGTATCCGTTGTGAGGGGCTCCGTACGGATTAGTATGGTATTGCTTCCGGCGTTTCCGAGCGCGTTCGAGGACGGTAAGCATTCCCTACCGGCCGGTCAGCTCGAGCGTTCAGGCATCGAACCCGTCCTCGAATCGGAAGATCCCGTTTCGCTGGACGACCTCGCCGTCGATCTCGAGGCGGGAGTCCGTGCTGACGTCGGTGATCAGGTCGACGTGGACCGCCGAATCGTTGCCCGACTGGCCGTCGGGAAGACAGGCGTCGTACGCTCGGCCAAGCGCCAGATGGACGGTATCGCCCATCTTCTCGTCGAAGAGAATGTTGTCCGTGTAGCGGTCGATCCCGCGGTTCATCCCGATACCGAGTTCGCCCAACCGGCGCGCGCCGTCGTCCGTCTCGAGGACATCGCCGATCACGCCTTCGCCCTGTTCGGCGTCGTAATCGACGACCGCGCCGTCCTCGAACTCGAGGCGGACGTTCCGGACGGACTCGCCCCGGATCGTCATCGGCACGTCGAAGGTCACCTCGCCCTCGGTCGCGTACGGCGCGGTGAAGACCTCGCCGCTTGGCAGGTTGTGGGAATCGTAGGCGACGGAGGCGGCGCTGTTGACCGCCGTTCGGCCCTCGATCGACATCGTGAGATCGGTATCGCTCGAGACGAGCCGCACCTCCGAGCCCGCATCGAGGAGGTTTTTCAGTTGCGCCATCTCGTCGGCCAGCGACTCCCAATCGCGCAGGATAGCGTCGTAGGCGAAGTCCCGGTACTCCTCGTAGGCCATGTTCGCCTGCTGGGCCAGCGAGCGCGTCGGATGCGCCGTCGACACCCAGCGGGTCCCCAGTCGCGTCTCCCGGATCTCGTTTCTGGCCTCGGTGTAGGCCCGCCGGCGCTCGCCCGGCACGTCCGCCGTCGCGCTCGTGTTTCGCCCGCCGCCCAGCGAGAGGTAGACGTCCGCGTTCTCAACGAGCGCGAGTTCGTGGGCGGGGGCCTCGTCGAACGCGTCGTCGTGGGCCTGCAGATATGCCCGCGTGACCTCGCCCGAACTGTACGTCGCGAGCAGGTTCGCGCCCCGCTCGCCGAGTTTCTCGGCGACGGCCACGGCCAGTTCGTGGGCGTCCGGCCCGACCGAGACGACCACGTCGTCGCCCGCCTCGACCCGCGCGCTCCAGTCGACCAGTACCTCGGCGTGTTCGCGGACCCGTTCGTCCATACCCGCACCTCTCGAGCGGGCTACTAAACGCTCCCCGTTCGGACCGAGAACTCCGGGGCTGTGAGGAGGGTGACTGCGAGCCGCGAGCGATCAGGCGGTGCTGGCGTCCTCGGCCGGGACCCCCTCGCGCGAGCGCACGAGCGAGACGATGGCGTAGACGACCGGGGTGTCCAGGAGGGCAATCGCGAGTTTCAGCAGGTACTGGCCGACGATCAACGAGAGCAAGAGGTCGGGCTTGAGGACCGTACCGACGCCGAGGACGGCGGGTGCAACGGCGAACGCGACGACGACGAAGATGACGGTATCGATGGCCTGACTGGAGGCCGTCGACCCGATGTTCCGAAGCCAGAGCTTCTCGGGGCCGGTGTACTCGCGGATCCGATGGAAGACGAGAACGTCCCAGTTCTGACTGACGACGTAGGCCAGGAGACTCCCCAGTACCACGTTCGTCGACGCCCCCAGCGCGGTCTCGAACGCGCCCGGATCGACGCTCGAGGGGGCGGCGGGCGCGGCGATCGTCGACCAGACCAGCGCGAGAACGACGAAGTTCAACACGAAGCCGACGTTGACCAGCACCTGTGCGGCGCGGCGACCGTACAGTTCGGTGTAACAGTCGCTCGCGAGAAACGTCAGTGCGTAGGCGAGCGCGGCCCCCGGCAACGCGAGCTGTGCCCCGGTGATCGGGATCGCGACGGGTAGTTCGAAGGCCAATACCTTCGAGGCAGTCAACTGTGCGGTGACAAGCGCCGTCACGAAGAGGCCGATCAACGAGACCTGGGCGGCCGTTGGAGCGCCCGCGGATCGTTCCTGACTCATGCCGCCGCGTATCCGTCGAACTCACCTAAACGATGCTACTTCGCCGCCGTGATCGCCGTCCGTCGCCTCGAACGGCGGTCGGACGCATCGACGATAATCCGCGTCCACTGTTCGACTCCCCATCGAACGCGCGCCCTCGAGACGAAAGCGGTCCGAAGGCGTTCTTGACGGACGGTCACTCCGCTTCGAATCGGGCCCAACGGTATCGCCAGTGTCACGAACTCTTGAGACGGTTTTAACGAATGACTACGGGGACAGTTGGGGAGTACATCCAGTTGGAGAGCTGTTCCGTGGGTTTCCGTCCGATTCCGCCACCCACCACTCGAGAAAAACAGGTTCCGCCGTTTCTTTGCAGTTCGCTCGTCACCCGTTTCCTATTATAGCTCAGTATTTTTCTTTCGGCTGCGGAATAATTGCACAACTGTTATACGCATCGCGGGTCTCTCTGGAATTGCAATGGCGAAAGGAAACGTTGATTTCTTCAACGACACAGGCGGCTACGGTTTCATCGAGACTGACGACGCGGACGATGACGTTTTCTTCCACATGGAAGACGTTGGCGGTCCGGACCTCGAAGAAGGCACAGAGATCGAATTCGACATCGAACAGGCCCCCAAGGGCCCCCGCGCCACCAACGTCACCCGCCTGTAATACGGCTACTTGCGTTCGGTAACGGGTTTCACAGTTCGAATACCATTCTTCGCAACGCAGACGCCTCGAGCGACTGCGTTCTCCCTTGCTCGGGCGAACACTCCCTCGTCGCTTCGATATAGTTGGTCGTTACCGAGTGAAATCGAACCCATCGATCCGAGAGTCTCAATTAGTTGCCCGAAACGACTTCGGAACGGTTGATACGAAATCGATAACAAATAGTCGGATTCCCGTTCGTCCACCCGAGTACACAATGGACGATCTGACTGGGTTTCAACGAGACCTTCTGTACGTGATCGCGGGGGCCGATCAGCCGTCCGGCCAAGACGTCAAAGACGAAGTCGAAACGTACTACAACAGCGAGATAAACCACGGGCGGCTGTATCCGAACCTCGATACACTCGTCAACAAGGACCTCGTCGAGAAAGGGCAACTCGACCGCCGGACGAACTACTACGAGATCAGCGACAGCGGCCAACAAGCCATCGAACGACGCCGCGAGTGGGAGCAACAATATATCAGCGACTAATCTCCGCCGACCGCCACACGAGGTCGTACCACGGGGCCGCCACGGACGGCAACCGCCCGATGCCACGAGTACCGAATAGGCCCTTGTCCCGACCATCCCGCTCGACCCAGTCAGCACCGCCTCGAGCCGCCATCCGACCCAAAATGTGGTGCCGATGCGATTCACCGTCGCGTCTCGGTTCCCGGCTCCCGCGACTACCAGTTTTCACACCAATCGACCCCGGGCTGATCGCTCTCTCGCTCGCTGAAACCCGGGGCTACTTACGTCGGGAGAGCGGTTGCTATACTATCCGAAAAAGGCGCTGTCCGTGGCGCAGTCGGGGCCGGATATCGGTTCGACCGCCCGAGACGTGATCGAAGCCGGTTCTCGCCGTGCAGCACATCCGTCCGGCAACCGTTCTGGCCGCATGACTGTCCACAGGACTGCTCTGATCGGTCCCACCAATGGAAATCGAAATTGCGACGATCGGCGGTTACGAGGAAGTCGGCCGACAGATGACGGCTGTCCGCGCTGGCGACGACATCGTGATCTTCGACATGGGTCTGAACCTGTCGAAGGTACTCATTCACGACAACATCCGAACCGAAGGCATGCACAGTCTCGATCTGATCGACATGGGTGCCATCCCGGACGACCGGATCATGAGCGATCTCGAGGGCGACGTCCAGGCGATCGTGCCGACCCACGGCCACCTCGACCACATCGGTGCGATCAGCAAACTCGCACACCGGTACGACGCCCCCATCATCGCCTCCCCGTTCACGCTCGAACTGGTCAAAGGCGAACTCGAGGAGGAAGGCAAGTTCGACGCCGACAACGAACTGATCGCGATGGGTCCCGGCGAGACGACCTCGATCGGCGACAGCGGCGTCCTCGACCTCGAGTTCGTCAACGTCACCCACTCCATCGTCGACGCGATCAATCCCGTCCTCCACACGCCCGAAGGCGCCGTCGTCTACGGGCTGGACAAACGGATGGATCACACCCCCGTCATCGGCGATCCGATCGACATGGAACGGTTCCGCGAGATCGGCCGTGAAGGCGAGGGCGTCCTCGCCTACATCGAGGACTGTACCAACGCGAACAAGAAGGGCCGAACGCCATCCGAGAACGTCGCCCGCGAACACCTCCGTGACGTCCTCTACAGCATGGAGGACTACGACGGCGGCATCGTCGCGACGACGTTCTCGAGTCACATCGCGCGGGTGAAGTCTCTCATCGAGTTCGCTCGAGATATCGGCCGGCAGCCGATCCTGCTGGGCCGCTCGATGGAAACCTACTCCGGCACCGCGAAACAGATCGGGATCGACTTCCCCTCCGACGTCGAGATGGTCGGCTACCGCCAATCCATCGAGCAGACGTTCGAGCGGATCATGAACGAGGGCAAGGAGAACTTCCTCCCCGTCGTTACCGGTCATCAGGGCGAGCCGCGTGCGACCCTCACCCGTATGGGCCGCGGCGAGACGCCCTACGAACTGGAGGACGGTGACAAAGTCGTCTTCTCGGCACGGGTGATTCCGGAACCGACCAACGAGGGCCAGCGCTACCAGGCCGAGAAACTCCTCCGCATGCAAGGTGCGCGCATCTACGACGATATTCACGTCTCGGGGCACCTCTGTCAGGAGGGCCACTACGAGATGCTCGATGCGCTGCAGCCCGAACACGTGATTCCGGCCCACCAGAACATGAGCGGCTTCTCGGGATACGTCGATCTGGCCACTAATCAGGGATACAAGCTCGGACGGGATCTGCACGTCACCTCGAACGGGAATATCATCGAACTCGTCTGAGTTAGCCAACAGCGGTTTCTCTTCTCTCAGTTACAAACAGCATAGAGTGTGCGACAATAAATACGAAAACCCGCATAGTAGCGACTATGCGGGTTGAAGTATGAATGGAAGCGGCGAAACGGGGTTCCCAGAGGGTCGCCCACTCCAGTACTAACCGTAACGTAGGCGAGCTTATCTTCCGTGTTCGGGATGGGTACGGGAGGCACCTCGCCACTATGGCCGCTGTAATGCCGACCGGCGGAATCGAACCGCCGTCAGACCACGATCGGTATATTTCGGCTCTATTGGCCGATATGAATGGTGGCGGCGAATCAGATTTCCCAGAGGGTCGCCCACTCCAGTACTGACCGAAACGCAGGCGAGCTTATCTTCCGTGTTCGGGA
>AOIR01000055.1:0-315 GCA_000337115.1 Natrinema thermotolerans DSM 11552 | reverse complement strand
ATTCACGGAATCGAACCGCGATCATGCCAATATCGGTGGTGTGTCCAAGACCGAGTGTACGTGTAGTCCAGTTTGCGTCCGGACCCGTTCGCGCGTCACGGATCCAATGCGATGTAGTGTATGAGTGTGTGGCTTGGCCGATTAGTTCTCGCGGGCTCAACACCTCGTTGCCTTGGTGCGCACACCCCGAGTCTATCGATCTCGTCTTCTACGAGTGGCCTCGGTGGTATCTCTTTTTCAGGTGGGTTTCGAGCTTAGATGCGTTCAGCTCTTACCCCGTGGTGCGTCGCTGCCCAGCACGTGCCCTTTCGGACA
>AOIR01000054.1 GCA_000337115.1 Natrinema thermotolerans DSM 11552 | reverse complement strand
ACCGATCGAGCGTCACCGAACTACCAAGGCTAACATCAGATCCCATCTGTACGGCGGACCGCAGGGGTGGAATCCTCATTTCCTTCGGATGTATTCGTAGACCGTCTGGGGTACATAACCCCTTCGGGTTCGAATCATCCGTGGAGACAGAGTGCGTCACGCACGCCGCCTCTTTCTTCGTATATATTCACAATCGCTGGTTACTACTTAAGGCCTACGAACCGATACTTCACAGAGAGGGAGTCCCACACACGGTTATGGGACAGTATTCCAATTATCTCCCCCGAAATGACAGCTGTTCATACTGAGAGTCGATCAAACATCGGAGACAGTTCGCTTCGCTTGTCGGCCTGATCCGTGCCGTTCGAGTCGACTCACAGACCGTCACGGGCTGTGACCGCCTCGTGCAGTGTCGGTGGACGAAGGGGGAGTCATTGTCCAGTATCGGATTCGGACGAGGCAAAGAGAGTCAGGGTCATCGGTTACGTCCACGACAGGAACGAAGTTCGTCGTACTGTATATCCGTGACCCTTCCCTGCCATGCGTGTACGTCACCGTCCGGAAGGTGCCAAACGACCTCCCCCTCTGTTGGCACGGTCACGCCGTTCCGTGTCTCGTAGTTCCGCCAGTAGCCAGACCAGGGCATCAGTTCGTAGCCATCGTCCACGCGTCGATATCGATCGGCGTGAACCCTGGTCACCTCGTGGTCCTCGTTGAACGAGAACGTAAGGGAGGCTGATACGTCCCCGTCCTCGACAGTTGCTTTTGCCGTACTGTCATCGATCGACTCCCACTCGATACCCGCTGCGGGAAGGAGCGCAGTCGGATACCAGACTGCCTCGGCGAGATAGCGCATCAATTCTGCTTCTTCTAACTCCGGACTCGAAGTGGCGCTGTCGAGTGGGATGACTCCGAACAGGGACACGCTCGCAGTGCCCTCGCGGTCACAGAACAGGTCACGGACGCGCAACGAGAGAAGTGGGGCGAGTCTGATCGACGCGTCCCAGTAGAATCCCGGCGGATCTACGGTGACGTGCTGTGTCGCGGTGAACGGCTTCCACGGTGACGACGCATCACCTAGGCGCAGTTTACCGGTCTGTTCGAGTCGGATCAGGTCAACATACGGTTGTCCCTGTGGGAGTACATTAGTCAGGTACTCACGGACAGGGCCAGGTACTCCTTCGACGTCGTCGTCCGTGAACGCCGCCTCGAACCCACTGTTCGCGGACTGACGAAGTTCGTCCACGCGCGGGCCGTCTCATGCTGGCGCCAGACGGTTCCGGCGAGAGCGACGATGAAGAGAGCGACGGACACACTGATAATGCGTTTGAGAATACGTACGTATCGCATAGGTACAGGACCGCGGCCCGCGTCTTAAGCGTATTTCACGGACAGTCGTCGGATACCCGAGGCCCATCTACGATGTTCTTTCCCGGACCGGGTTGGACTCAGAACCGATCGCCATCAGAAATCGACCCATCAGCCACAGACTGATAGCCGTTAGCGTTCCGAAGATGAGTATCTGGGGCAGCGGCACAGCCTGCCCCTCGAGGGTCATGAAAACGATCATTGTGAGGACGGCGCCACCGAGTGTGGCAATCTTCACGAGCAAAACGGCGGTGAACGCGTATGCCCAGGCCCGACGGTTCCAGAGCCAGTAGGCTGTCAGAACAAATGCAGGGACGATGATGCCCAGATCCAGCGAATAAATAACTGCGGTAGGGAGTTCCGCTTCGGCGATGGCCAGCGGCGACGTCCCCTCGAGGGTCGCCGGCAAAATCTCCGAGAGCCATAGCAACGAGACCAAGACGGCCAGCGAGAGCTGGAAGGCGACGTAGGGGCGAACGGACGCCTCGCCCAGGTCGCGTTTCAGCGTTGCTGCGTCGAGTCGAACCATCCCACCGACGAACGTGAACAACGTCAGCCAGAGCAACGTCGTGTACACGAGGTACAGTTCGTTGAACGCGGTCATGAAGGCGTACGAGGCGTAGGTGTACAATAGGTAGCCAGTCACGCCGAGCCAAATGACGTAGCCCCGTAGCGACCCACGGTTCGCGTAGTACAGCGAGATAGCGAGAGCTGGGACGCCAACCACGAGCGTTAACAGGTCTTGCCCGTATATCTGGGGGAGCAATACTGGGTGATCGCGGTAGAAGTTCGGGACGAACAGTCCGACGCTGGTGGCAACTGTCGTCAGCACCAGCGTCGCGAGCGATGCGAGCCGGTGCGATCGGGGGATCGGTGACCGGGACACGTCTACCATTTCAGTTGTAACTCCACCTGGTGTCGCAGTGGGCCAGCACGGTCTTCGACAGAGGCAATAAGAGGACGTTGCATTCGGTATAGGGCTTCATCTCCCGAAACGATCGTCCTAAGACACTGTATACGTACGGGTATGAAGATCGAGAATTCATTCGAAGATAGCCGTCTCAGACCCTGCAAGTCATGGCTGATCATTGGCCGAAGCCGACAAAATAACGAAGGTCTCCGATTTAAGGGTTAAGCGTGTGGTCTCCAGTAATCATTGCCCCGACGGATTCGAATCCCGGTCGGAGCAAAGTACCTCCCTGCTTCGAATCAATAGGGAGTCATTCCGTGCTGCGAGCAGACGCGAGCAGCACTCCATGGGCCCTGACGGGACAGGATTCTACGCTTGCTGTTAGGTTCGTGGTTTCGTGAGTCATGGTCATAGATCGGGAAGGTAGTCGCGGCGCTGTTCGGCCTTCTCGCGGGCGTTCCGACGGTCATAGTGGCGATCAAGGATGTCGTCGCTCGCGTCGAGGCGGTCACCGACGACCCGGCGCGGGACATCCTCGCGTCGGTAAGCGGTCACCCGACCGCTCCGAACGTCGTGGGGCGACCTCGAGGACGGACACGTACTCGCTTTCGCGTAGTAGGTCGCGTCGCAGTCCTCGGGGTCACGATCGTGCGGGCACTCCGCGCCGCGCCAGCACGGACGGGTGACGCCGTACATCGTGTTCCGAATGGTCGAGACGGACGGGCGGCCAGATCTCGTCGTCAGCAGCGGCGACCGTCCGTGGTCGTCGGTCACGTCCTTCCGCGGTCCCTCGACGTAGTCCAGGAGGACGCCAGCGACGTGACCGCTGATACTGTTCCACCGTTCTCCCTTCTCGCCCTTCTTCAGCCGCGTGTCGGTTTCAGGACGGTGGACGAATTGAACACCGGGCGACTCGCCCTCTAGCTCGCAGTCGCGGAGGTCGAGCGCTCGGATACCTCCCGCACGCGCGCCCGTGTGCCAGAGCAGTAGCACCGTCACGTGTCTTCTCGATGCGTACTCGTACCGCTGGAGGTAGTCGAGAATCTCGACGGCCCGTTCAGGGTCGAGCGTCGTATCGCTCACGCCCTCGCTCGCGGAGACGGACGGGAGCGGCACCTTGCTGTACAGTTCCTCGGGGACAGCGTCGATATCGGCACAGAACTGAAGGAACGCGCGTAATGTCGCGAGTTGCCCGCGGAGGGTGACCGTCGCGACCTCGTCGCGGCCGTCGCCGTTTCCTTCCCGTCGCCAGACACGGTAGGCGTAGAGGTCGCGACCGGTGAGCGTGTTCAGGTTCTCAATCCCCTCCTCCTCGCACCACTGCGTGAACGCCTCGAGTCGGTAGACGTGCGACGGGAGCGTCTGGTCGCTCAGTTCGTCCCGGCGACCCTCGACATACATCTCGAGGGCTTGCTCGGGAGCGATCGGCTCGAGATCATCGCCCATCGTGATCACCACCGGACCAGTTCTCCGGACTCCCCCAGCGGAACTCGGGATGGTCGGCTTCCAGCTGGTCGCGCTCGAACAGCCGATCGTGAACCCACGTCTGCAGCGCGGGCCCGGACCGATCGTGCGGCGGTTCGTCCGGGATATGGTGTTCGTCGACGCGGGCCGAGAGGTCATCCAGACAGGCGATCATCTCGCACAGCGCCGCATTCTGATACCGCATCTCCGTGGCGATCGCCTCGAGGGCCTCGGTCTGTCGTTCGACCGCGTCCGCCTGCCGCTCGAGGACTTCCAGTTGCGCCTCCAGGGCGAGGAACTCGTCGCTCATTTCCCGCCCTCCACTGGTGCAGTTATAGTTGGATGACTAGACATACTCGACAGG
>AOIR01000053.1 GCA_000337115.1 Natrinema thermotolerans DSM 11552 | reverse complement strand
GTTCTCGAGCCCAATACCTGACGTGAGAGAGCCGCTACCTCGATGAGCGGAAAACGAACGGAAATGAACGGAAAACGGAAACCGCAAGAAGGCTCGGTAATCGTCTGAGTCTTTCCGTTCACTAACGAGTGGAGTGGCTATGTACTGATCCGTCGGTCGAACGGGGGCTTTATCCCCCGTAGCGTCGTGCGATTGCATGCTTCCGTACTGTATCTACGGAAGCCAGGCGGACCGGTGCCCCTAACACCGGGTCCGCATTCTCGTGAGGACCCGACCGGGCAGCGGCGGGTCCGTCCAGCTTCCGTTGCTCTGAGCCAAGAACGGATGGCACTTAGAATTAATGCATTGAACACCTCCCTATAGGGCGCCAAACAGCGTACAAAGCTCACCGTACCGAGCATTCTAACAGGGTGTTTTGCGTGTCAATGATCAAATGAGACGGCCACGGGTGGACTGGATGACGCGAGCAGATGACGCGATCCTCGAGTTTCTACTAAACGAAGGAAATCAACCACTCATCGCGAATCCCTCCACTGTTGAAGCCAATATCGATTACAAAATCTCACATGTAAGGCGCCGACTTCGGGCACTACAAGATGGAGGACTTGTAGAATATCATGACAAGGACCGCGGTCTCTATCAAATAAGTGATCAAGGGCGCGCGTATCTTGCGGGAAAAATCGATGCTGAAGATCTTGAACAAGAAAACGAGTCTTAGAATATGAATGTTAATGACACAAACTCTCACGGCACCCCATTTCACTATTAGGCCTCAATCAAGCCTCTATGCCCGTTCAAGCCGTGCTTGAGTAGAGTATTGCAAATATTTCGGTGGTTCTGGTCAATCAATACAAAGTGTATGACATTCATAGCGGGGAGTAGGAGTTGCGTTCGGCATCTATCGCAGGGGTGCTGGCCGCAAAGGTGACTATAACAATGAAAATGAATCGACGCAATGTGTTAGTTGGATTGGGAGCGATCGTTGGGAGTGGCGGAATTGCACTTGGGACAGGTGCGTTTACGTCAGTGAGTGCGGAACGAACTGTCAGCGTCAGCACTGCCGGAGACGACTCGGCATTGCTAGCTCTATCGGGAGACGGTGAGTACGTGTCCCAAGATGGCTCATCAGGCACGCTGACGATCGACCTCGGCTCACTCTCGAACGGGTTCAATGACGATGCAATCACGAAGATTACCGATGTCGTGACGATCACTAACAACGCGCCGAGTAGCGCAGACAATTCGTCGACGACGGTCGGTCTTTCGACATCGTCACCCGGCAATGTCTCCGGGAGCGGGAGTGGAAGTGTCACAGTCACGGTGTCTGACGGTAACAGCGGATTCGCCGATGTGACCTTTTACCTCGACGATGCATCGGGAGACAGCTTCAATAGTACCGGTTCCACGGCCGGACTGAGTTCGGGAGGTTCCGCGTACCTTGATGTCAAGATTGATACAACTATTGACGACTCAAACGCGACTGCCGACAACACACTAACTATCGTTGCCAGCGGTAGCAGTGCGTAGAAGCAAAGTTCTCATACCGCCCCCAAGCGGGGGCCTATATTCTGATTTCCGCGGGGGAGAGTTTCGTCGACGAACGCGCACTGGCGCGGACGTATGACGGCGGGGCGTACGAGGACGGCTGGGCGGCGACGCTCGACTACCAGGCCGTCATACGATACGCGAGCGAACACCCGAACAAGGGATCGCACGCGATTTTGACTGCCCTCGAGATCCCGCATCGTCGAGGTCGTCTTCGGCCACAATCGCGCTCGCGCGCTCAAGTTTTCGCTGTCGTTCGTCGGTGAGTTTCAGGCTGGTGCGCTTGGTCATGGTTTAAGCGAAGGTATGCACGGGGGGTCGGTTCGCGTCGCTCGCGGGTGAACAACTGGTCGGTCCTTTATCAGCGGGGGTTGGGGCTCCGGCGTGATCACGGCGGGGACCGGTCGGGTCGGATCCGATTCTATGCACCCGCGCAGCCCACAGCCCACGGCAGGATGCATACATCGAGGCCTCCCGATACATCTGAGCGCGACCCCAGGGGGTCGGATTCAAACACCTTGCTTCGGCGGCTTCGATTGGTCGTCGATCTCCTCGACGAGCTTGACCGACCACTCCCCGTCGTCGACGCGACGGATGTGAACGTGATTTTCTCCCTCGAGGTCGCCATCCTCGTCGAGAAGGCCTTCGAGTCGGAGGTCATCCTTCGGGAGCGTCACACCGGCCGAGTTCTTGTCCAGCTTCCGGAGCTTGTTCAGCGCCATGCAGCGGGCGGCAACCCGCCTTGGCATAAAATTTACTGAACCTTGTCTTTCCAATTGAAACCGTGAGAGTCCGTTGGTGCGATCTCTTGAACACTACCGAACTGATAATCGCATGACGGCACGACGATGTCCAAGTGTAAACGTTCAGCCGCCCCCCTTTAGTATAGTGTACACTGGCCCACCGCTCGCTGCTCGCTCCCGATTGGGAGCGTCGCGACCGATGGGCGCGCGGTGTGAGGCCAGCGGAGGAGTATATATAACAGCGCGCGATACGCGAGTGGAGCGGACCACTGACTTCAGAACCACCGTCGCGGAATCATTCTATTTATGATACATATTCACCTACCAGGTCGAGTATTGATTTATCTTCAATATAGCCCAATATTTTAGCTAGTCTATATCCAGTGTAGAGGATTGCCAGTGAAAATACAGCCAAAATAAGTAGTGGATATCGTACTATGAATGCTATCTGGACAGTCAAAAGTAGCAGAAATGAGTTCACAAATGAACGGATCATGAACTCATCACCAACCTCCTTGTCTACCCATTTCTTATTGAGAATTTTGTTATTTAGAGCAATTGTGTCCGCATAATCATATAGAATGCACTTTTTTGGCCTCTTCATGTTTGATTTGTCGTGGATACTATCCTGCAACCGACTGGAGGTTGCAGATGAACTCACTAGCGATGTTCTTGCAGCTGATAAATTATAATACAGAGATACAAGGAACAACTGTCCAAAGGCTACTCCAAGACATCCTATGGAAAATATGAAAAGAGAACCAGTCAGAAAACTAGCTGCGGACCCTCCAATGAATCTAGCACTTAATAATGAATAATATGTCCCGTTTATACTGTTGGAAATCACCCCCAATATGTTAATATTATTTGATGCTGCTATAGAGATTATAAGTGATGCTGAACTTATAAGAACACCAGTTAGAATGAATATAGTTTTGACCCTGCTTCGTGCATGATCTTCGATTCGCCTATTAAGTTCTACTTGACTCTCGACCTTCCGGTGAACCTCATCATAGAGTAAATCGAAATCGTGATTGACCTCCTCATATATTTCCTCATAGCTCAACTCCTCGTCATTCTCCGGAGGCTTCATACTGACTAGGATAATTTTACCCAAACCAGATATATCTAACACCGTTATTTCGTGTGCTTCAACTGGAGATTTTCGCGCTGAGGTAGGGGCGGGGCGCTGTAATTTTTTGGCGCTGTCGCCTTGGCGACACCCGCCAAGGGGGCTTTCGCGCGAAGCGCGAAACGACCCCGCCGGCGTCGCGGCGCGATCGCGCCGCCGACCCCGGCCTCGACGAACGGACTACAACCAGCGTTGCCTAGGCACCGCTGTTAGTCAACTGAACTTGTAGAAAAGAGCGAAACCGGCAGCGTTGCCACTACTCGGACGGTTTAGCGATCCGCAACCGCACCGACGAACCCGGTTTCGGTCCCGCCGCTCGGAGTCTTCCAGGTAAGTTCGACGCCACGGAGGGCCGTCGGATCGTTCCCCGACTTCGCCCACTTCTCGAGGGCTTCGGTGGCGATCGTCGCGACGTTCTCGAAGCTATCGGCCTTCAGTCGGGAGAGGATCGTATCGATCCGCATCCGGCGGGGCTCGCCGTTCTCATCGAACTCGAGGTCGGCGCCGTTCTTCGCGAGCCACTCCTGGAAGGGCGACGACTCGGCGACGTGATCGGCCAGTCCCATGATGTGTTGCATCCGATCGGCATAGCTCTCGATCGCGTACTCCGCGGACTCGACGAGCGACCGCAGTTCCTCTCGGTACTTCCGGGCTCGGAACGATACGTCGCCTCGATCTAGCTCGAGGATCTCGCCGAGATCGGAGATCGCCCGGTAGATCGTTGCCGGGTGCTTCCCCAGCTGGTCGGCGAGGTCGTCGACCGTGCCACCGCCGTCGGTCGCGACCGTCTCGGTCACGACGCGGGCGGTGTCGCCCATGTCCCGCAGCGTCGTCATCAACAGGTGATCCGTCTTCGCCTCGAGGCGCGGGGTCGGATCCTCGTACAGTTCGACCGGGTCGTCACGCGCGACCGCGTCGAAGTGATCATCCGCGACGTAGACACCGCTCCCATCGGGACCGAGCGGGATATCTTCCCAGTGCAGCGCGTTCAATAGCGTCTCCTCTATCTGCTCGGTCACTTCGTGGCGATCGGCCCACGCCCACGCCTCGCCGTCGTTCATCGACTTGTTTACCAGAACCTCCACCTTCGGGTGGTAGGACGGGTGATCCTTCGACACCGCGTCCGGATCCTTCAACTGGTAGATCTCGAACTTCCGCCCGTACGTGTGACCAGGTAGGAGTTCACCGGCCGACGCGGGGTTCAAGAACAGCCGGTTCTGGTGGTTCACTACCTCCCTGTTATCGATGTGTAGCTCGGCCTTCACGCCCTCGAGGTCGGAGAGGTAGTGCGCGACTTTCTGCAGCACACCGGCCGACGAGAGCTTTTCCGCCCACTCGCGACGGATCCGAACGTACCGCTCGTACGCCCACATCCGACTCGCCTCGTGCGGCTCGGTTCTGAAGTACTCGGAGTGAACCCGCTCGCCGGCCTCGTCGAACACCGCCGCGAAGAACTCCGGCAACAACTCGAGTCCGCGCTCGGCCTCGAGGTTACTGGTGTGGAACTCGACGTCGACGCCGTCGACCTCGCCAACCTGATTCTCCCACGGAAGTTGCAGCCGCTCGCCGCTCTCCCAGTGGCGCATGTTCGGGAACCGCGGTGAGAGGTTGTACGACGCCTTTCGCTCGCCGCGCCCACGGCCCACGATATCCCACTCGTAGAGTCGCTCGGCGTTGATCCCATCCGACAGTCGCGGCGCGAACCCCGACTTACTGTAGCTGACTTCGATGTGCCAGGGCTCGCCGTCGATCTCCGTGTCGATCTCGAGGTAGCCCTCGAAGGGCGGCCCGAGCATCACCGACGACAGCGCGTCATACGGACCGCGTCCCCAGTCGGGCCACTTCCATCGGCCCTCGATCTCGTGCGGCGTCGTCTCGACCTGCGACACCCTACTCACCTCGCTCGCGTTCGCGTTCGAGTAGGCCGGTCAAGATGGCGACGGGATTCCACCACGTCGCGCTCTGGCACGAGTAGCAGACGTGCTTGAACGACGTACAGTCCGTCGCCTCGAGGGTCGATGGATCGATCTGCGGCTCGACTTCCATCTCCACGAGAGTCGCACGCTTGACGCGTACCTGCCCGCAGCCAACGCAGACTGCATCCACTGGGATACCGGTCCGACCAGCTGTCGAACTCGCTAACTCGGCCTCGAGGTCGCGATCGTCCCGATCGGCGTCGACGCTCACCGCGGTCCACCTCGGTTTTCGAGGGCCCGCCGAACTTGCTCGTCAGTGGCCTGCCTCGCGGGATGGGCGATGGGCGTCCGACTCCCGATATCGTACAGTTCGCTCGCCCGGACGAACGGACCGTTAGACATCGGGCTCATTGCCGTGACGGCCGAGCGCTGTTTCCGGATCCGGAATCGAAACGGGCTGACCAGCAGCGGAGCCGCGGCTCATCCGGGCATACGAGTCACACGAACCACAACGGTGTGCGCGGTCGTCATCGTCACCGAAAACGCGCCGGAATCGATCACTGACGTGGGCTCCGCAGTGCAGACACGTCGAGTGATCGACCGATGGACCCAGCGTGGTCGTCACGCTGACCACCCCGTTTCGGCTACTAATTTCGCAGGACGGCGACGACCCGGAACTAGTGACTTGTTCGGCTCCGGTTCAGCGGCCGGTGAATCGAATGTAGGAAACTGGCGGTTCGACCCGTTCAGGACGACCTCAATGGCCGAATCAGTTTCGGCCACAGTTCGGGCGTTCCGCGAATGGGCCCTGACGGATTCGAACCATCGACCACTCGGTTATGAGCCGAGCGCTCTCACCGGACTGAGCTAAGGGCCCTCCAGTCGGGACCAATCGTGCGCACTAATTAACGTTTGCTGTCCGGTCCGCTCGAGAGAAACGTAGGGGACCCAACTGCCCGGTGGACGTGCCGGCTACTCGTCTCGGTACTCCGCGAGCGTTTGATCGGTCGCCCCGGTCCGATGGCGAGTCGCCAGTCCCGCGAGGTGCGGCGCTTCGGGGACGATCAGTTCCTCGCAGGCGGTTTCGCAGGCGCTTTTGCTACCGGGCAGACAGAAGACCGGCGTGTTGACGGCGATACCTGCGGTCGCGCGTGATGCCATCGCCCGCGTGCCGACTTCGTCCCAGGAGAGCGAGCGGAACAGTTCACCGAAGCCGGGCAGTTCACGTTCGAACAGGGACGACGTCGCTTCCGGCGAGACGTCATCGACGGTGACACCGGTCCCGCCAGTGGTACAGACGACGTCGATGTCCTGACGGGCGACCAGCCGCCGGACGGCGGTTCGGATCGCCGAGTAGTCGTCTCGGACCAGTAGTCGGGCTCGAACCTCGTGGCCGTCGCCCTCGAAGCAGTCACGGATAGTGTCTCCGCCCGGGTCGTCAGGATCGTCTTCGCGTGCGCGCGAACTCGAGACGGTAACGATGCCGACGTGGAGCGGGTCGATGAGGTCGTGGCCGTGGTCGTCGGTACTCCGGCGATCGTCGTGATCGGCGGTCATAGGTATACATGGCTGGCGGAGGGGGTTAATCCCTCCCCCGAAGGCAGGGTTATGCATCGGCCGCCATCGCTGAGACGCAGGGAGTGCATCTGCGCCATGCTCCGGCGGGCGACTACTACCTGCGAGGAGAGTCGATGCTATCGATCACGGCGTCGGGAAGAAGACGCCGAAGCCAGGACTCGAACCTGGGACAACCTCGTTAACAGCGAGGTGCTCTACCATCTGAGCTACTTCGGCCTATCCTCCGATAGTCGGGTGTATTTGATAGGGCTTTCGTTTTGCCTGCAGCGGGTTCGACACCCTTTCACGCACCGCTCGAGTACGCTCGGTCGATGAGCGAGGAGGACGCTGACCGGGACGGACCCGAGGATGGAGACGGAGATCGCGATCTCGAGGCGGTACTCGCCGAGGTTCGTGATCGCGTGACCCCCGACGAGGCGGAACGGACGCGGCTTCGCGAGGTCGCCGACCGTCTCATCGACCGGGCCGAGGCCGCGGCGACCGAGCGCTGTGACGGGGCCGACGTCTTGCAGGTCGGCTCGACCGCCCGGAACACCTGGATCGCCGGCGATCGCGACATCGACATCTTCGTTCGGTTTCCGCCGGAACTCGACCGTGAGACCCTCGAGGAGTACGGCCTCGCGGTCGGCCACGCGACCCTGCCGTCGGGCCACGAGGAATACGCCGAACACCCCTACGTCAAGGGCGAGGTCGAGGGGTTCGATATCGACGTGGTCCCCTGTTTCCGGCTCGAGTCCGCGACGGAGATTCGGTCGGCCGTCGACCGCACGCCGTTTCATACGCAGTATCTCCAGCAACGGCTCGACGACGAGCTTGCGGGGGACGTTCGGCTCACGAAGCAGTTCCTCAAGGGGATCGGCGTCTACGGGAGTGACCTCCGAACGCGGGGGTTCAGCGGCTATCTCACGGAACTCCTCGTGTGTGAGTACGGCGGCTTTCGACCGCTGCTCGAGGCCGCAGCGGACTGGCGGCCGCCGGTGGAACTCGATCCCGAGGACCACGGGACGAAGACGTTCGACGATCCGTTGGTGATCATCGATCCGACCGATCCCGAGCGCAACGTCGCCGCCGTCTGTTCGGCGGCGAACGTCGCCCGGTTCCAACACTACGCCCGGGCGTTCCTCGAATCGCCGCGGTCGGCATGGTTCGAGCCGGAGACGGTTGCGCCGCTGACCGAAGCGGAGCTGCGCGACCACCTCGAGCGCCGGGGGACGACTCCCGTCGCCGTCCGTTTCGACGCCCCGGACCTCGTCGAGGACCAGCTCTATCCACAGCTCCGGAAGTCACTGGAGGGAATCACGCGAGGGCTCGACGATCGTGGGTTCGATGTCTTCCGGGCGACGACGATGGCCGACGGGACCGCTGTCGTCTTCGTCGAACTCGCAGTGAGCGAACGGCCCGGGGTCGAGCGCCACGAGGGGCCACCGGTCCACGTTCGCGACCATGCCGACGGGTTCTACGGCGCCTACGCGGACGATCCCAAGTCGTACGGCCCGTTCATCGAGGACGACCGGTACGTCACCGAGCGCGAGCGGGAGTTCACGACCGCCCGCGAGTTCCTCGAGAGCGGCCGGCTCTTCGACGTGGGACTGGGCGCACACGTCGAGACGGCGCTCGAGGACGGGTACGAAGTGCTGGTCGGCGAGGAGGTCACGGCGTTGATCGCGACGTTCGGTGCGGAACTCGCGGCCTATTTCGAGCCGCGACCCTGAGCCGGATCGCTAGTAGTGATCGTCCAGTTCGACGTCGAGGTCGTGTGCCTCGAGGACGTCCTCGAGGGTCGATTCGGCGTTGTCGTCGGGCTCGTCGTCGGGCTCGATCGGTTCGCGGCCGTCGAAGGTCTCGTGGACCATTGCGACGCTGTCGGCGAGGACGTCCAGGCCGTATCCTCCCTCGAGAATGAAAGCAAGCGCGGCGTCGGTATCTTCGGCGAGGGTTCGAACCCGGTCGCTCAACAGGGCATAGGCCTCCGTCGAGAGGCGGATCCGCGAGATGGGGTCGTGACGGTGGGCGTCGAAGCCCGCGCTGATCAACAGGAGGTCGGGATCGAAGTCGGTGAGTGCGGCGGCAATTGGGCCGTCGACGGCGGCGAGATACTCGCCGTCGTCGGTACCGGCCGGCATGGGAATGTTCATCGTCGTCCCCTCGCCGTCGCCCGCACCGGTCTCGTCGATATCGCCGGAGCCAGGATAGAGCCCCTGTTCGTGGAGCGAGACGAAGAAGACGTCACCGCGGTCGTAGAAGATGTCCTGCGTGCCGTTGCCGTGGTGGACGTCCCAGTCGATGATCGCGACCCGATCGACGTCGTAGGCGTCGTGATCGAGTGCGTGCTGGGCGGCGACGGCGACGTTGTTGACGAAGCAAAACCCCATCGCGTTGTCGTAGACCGCGTGGTGGCCCGGCGGACGCCCGATCGAGAAGGGCGTCTCGCGGCCCGTCGCTCCCTCGAGGGCTTCTTCGGCGGCCCAACAGGCTAACCCCGCACTCCGGGAGGCCGCGTCCCACGTTTCCTCGACGGCGGTGGTGTCGGGGTCCCAGCTGCCGCCGCCGTCGGCACAGAACTCCCGGACCGACTCGAGGTACTCGCGCTCATGGACGGTCGCCATCGCATCGAGGTCGCAGGGGTCGGCCTCGACGTACTCGACGCCGTGTTTCTTCTGCAGCCGTTTGCGGATCGCCCGTAGCCGGTCCGGCGACTCGGGGTGGCGCGAACCGGGATCGTGTGCGAGACAGATCTCGCTGTAGCCGAACTGCATCTGCTCACTCGAACAACGAGAAGTAGGTCTCGATGTCGTCGTCGGTGATCGTTCGCCGGTCGGCGTGGCGCGCGAGGATCGCCGCCGCGCGGGCGACGTTGTCGGCGTAGTCCTCGAGAATGTCGGCCAGTGCCACCCGGGCGTCCATCGAGACGCGATATCGGTCGTCGATCTCGAGTCGCGCGATGCGGTCGACCGGTGCGACCGGTAACTCGAGGTCGTCCTTGTCGACAACGCGTTCGACGCCGAAATCCTGGGCCATCAGCGTCTTGCGCCCGTCCGCCGTCGCCTCCTCGGCGGCGTCGATCGCGAGTTCGCTCCCGTGTTCCTGGATCCGCGTTGCGAGTTCCTTCGACGCGTCGGCACTCACCCGAAGATCGCCCGCGTTCCGCCGGATGATCGTATCCACCGGGGCGAACGGGAGTTCGACGTTCATATATTCATAGGCGAAGCTAACTCCCTTAACGCTTTTCCTAGGCGCTCGATGAGGTTGCTCGCGACCTCAGAACACGTCGTTTGCCTCGAGGCGGCCGTCGCGGACGACCCCTCGGGCGGTTACCTCCTCGCCGAGCCCGACGTCGACGTCGGTCGCGACGCTCATGGTCGTCTCTCCATCATCGAGGACGACCGGGCTCCCGGCCTGCACGACGACGCCCGTGAACTCGAGTTCCTCGCCGTCGGCTGGCTCGCCGGATTCGACGGCAGCACCGTCAGCGGCAGCGGTTTCGGCCGCCGCGTCGCCGGACTCGCCGTCACCAGTCGAGTCCGCCGTACCGGTTCCGTCGGCCGCGGTCTCCTCGGCCGCGCTTCCGTCGCCGGCGAACGCGGACAGGCCCGCGTTCTCGTCGCTCGAGCCGTCGGCCTCCCCCTCGCCGGCCGCCCCCGAGTCGGACTCGAGGACCGTCACCGTCGACTGCCAGCCCGCGGAGGCCTCGAGGTCGTCCTGCCAGCCGTCCTGAATCTCGACATCGCCGAGGGCGACCTCGTCGCCGGGGCCGATATCGATGTCGGCTTTCTCGCCCCACAGCGCCACGCGGATGTCGTCGGTCGCGTCCTGAACGCGGACGTTACGGACCTGTCCCTCCGAGCCGTCGTCGCGGTCGAAGGTCCGCTTTGGGTCGGCCGATCGAACGACGCCGGCGAGATCGACCGTTTGACCGATCTCGACGTCTTCGATGGGCGTACTCTCCGGGACGTACTCGACTTCCTCGTCGACCTCCTCGACCGCGCCGCGGTTGCCGACGTGCAACTCGAGTTGGCCGTCGCGTTCCTTGACGTAGCCGTCGACGACCTCGACGGTCGTCCCGGCCTCGAGTTCGGTCGCGAGGTCGGCCCGTTCGTCCCACAGCGTGACGCGGATTCGGCCGGTCGAATCGCCCAGCACGAGGTTCGAGACCTTTCCCTCGGAGCCGTCGTCGCGGTCGAAGGTGCGGACGCTGTCGGTATCGAGCAGCAGACCGACCAAATTGACGTTCGAGAGGCCGAGCGAGAGGTCCTCGATGGCGTAGGTGTCGGAAACCTGCACCTCGACTTCGGTGTCGTCGTCGGGTTCGACGTCGTCGACGCTGACTTCGACGCCGGAAAAGCCCTCCTTGGGGCGGCCCTTGATCCGGAGGACCTGTCCCTCCTCGAGTTCCCCGATCGCGGCCTCGGCGTGGTCGTCCCAGAAGGCGGCCCGCACCGAGCCGGTCTCGTCGGCGACCTCGACGTTGACGACCTGCCCGTCCTCGTCCTCGCCGTCGCGTTCGAACGTTCGCTTCTCGCCGATCGAAATCACCTTCGCGACGAACTTCGCCTCCTCCATGCCGGGCTCGATGTCGGCGATCCCGCCGACTTCGCTCTCGCCGATCTCGTGAGCGATGAGCATCGCCGCCGTCTCCTCGTCCGCGAGCCCACCCATCTGCTCGACTTTCTGCTCGACGGCCTCGCGAAACTCCTCGAGGGAGACGTCGGCCTCGAGGTCCTCGTATACGCCCTCGATATCGCTCATTCTATGCTCGTGCATGGGTAGCCCGCGCATAAGCGTTATCCATTCGGCGTCCCGGCCAGGGCCAGACGGCGGCCGACGATCCGGCTCCGTCGGTCGATTCTGATCGCGTCGAACCGCCGCGGTCGACCGCTCGCTCGAGGGGGTGCCAGTGGGGAGTCACGCCCTCGACTGGCCCCGGTTCTGTATATAAACCTTCACGTGCAGACCATGTGAATCAGGGACGACGACGGGGGCCTTTCGAAAGGGCTTTAATGTTCACCGGGGTATGAAGAGATGAGTCCTGATAGGGTAGTGGACTATCCTCTTGGCTTGCGGAGCCAGGGACCGGAGTTCAAATCTCCGTCAGGACGCTCACTCCTTACGAGTGCTTCACGATATTCAGCACTCGCTGCGTCGTTCGGTCCTGACGTGCCTCACGCTCGCTATCGCTCGCGTGAGACTCCGTCAGGACGCGTTTCTGCCGACACCAAACCGCGAGCGGCTGGTGTCGGCGAAACTCTAACACGGAGATTTGAGCAGGGAAGTCGTGGTTCGAAAGACGCCAAAGGCGTCTTTCGTCATCAAGCGAAACCTTCGGTTTCGCGGACCTCGCGAATCTTCGATTCGCTCAGTCACGAGAGAGNAAAGACGCCAAAGGCGTCTTTCGTCATCAAGCGAAACCTTCGGTTTCGCGGACCTCGCGAATCTTCGATTCGCTCAGTCACGAGAGAGCGAAGCTCTCTCGAACGACAGCGCGACCGAAGGGAGCGACCGTCTTCCCGTGTTCAAATCTTCGGAACGTCTCCGACGTTCCGTGCCCAACGCTCGCTAGCGCTCGCGTTGGACTCCGTCAGGACGCGTTTCTGCCGAGACAACCCGAGAGCGAAGCGAGCGGCTGATGTCGATGAAACGTGTCCGCGGAAATTGGCGAATCAACTCGAGCGAACCGTCCGATAGCCGTCGACGGCTTCAGTCAGGACGTAGCCGACGATCGTCACGCCGATAACGGCCCGTCCGATCGTCCTGAGTTCGATCGTTGCGATGGTCTGCTCACCGTTAACGGCGAGTGCGGCACCTGCGACGAGGAGGAGGATGAGAACCGCGAGATATCGCCATCGTGCGGACGGTGGCACGTCGCTGCCCTCGTTTCGGAGCGCGAGGTACAGATGGCCGCCGCCGAGTGCGATCCCGTAGAACACGAGCAACATTGCGATTTCCACCATGTCTGAGTTGAACTCGAGGACATACGCCACAAAACCAGCTACGAGTAACCCCATGAACGCCAGCAGTATGGCTCCGAGATAGACGACGACTTCGCGGCTGTTCATATCAGAACCGGGCGTGACAGAGAATAAATAACTTCTGTCAGAGGTTTCTGCGAGGATAGCGACCGCTCGAGGGCGAAAACTGGGTGAGAGGAGTAAGCCCCCTTCTGTTCGGCCCGGCATTCGGCTGAGCGTCCGCGCCGTCCGCGGCGGTGCCGCGGGGCGTTCGGGCTACCACGGCGCGGACTTGCACCGGTGAGGGTTCGCCGTTCCATCGCTCCTCGGCCGTCCGTGAGCGGTCGGCCGTGACGAACACGACCTGTGGTTTCGAACCACGTCACTGCGACCGCCGCCCTCTGCGGGTCAACTCTCCTTCCTCTCGGTCGGATTCGCACGCGTCATCGGTCGGGCCGAGACGTGTCGTTTCTGTTCCAGAGCCAGCGGTCTCCCGCTCCGGACTTGCGTCCGGTCACCTGCCCGAACAGGTGGGGGGACTTTCCTCGCGAGCGTTGCGCGTCCCGGAGGGACGGGCAACGTTAGAGCGTGATGCATCCCGACGGGATGGATCACGTTGGGTGGTCATACCGTCACCGGTACGACCATCGCGGCGGCCGGGCTCTCTCTCCCACTGGGTATAGTCTCGTGGGGCGAATAAGTCCCCCGATCGGGGTCTCAAAAACCACCCAGTGACGAATGGAAGCGTTTTAGGACGACTATCCCCTTGTCCATCTGTATGTCCCAGCGACAGGGCGTCGACCTCTCCTACGAAGACGGGGCTCGCGCGGTCGAACTCGCGCGAGAATCCGTCGAATCCTACGTACAACACGGGCAACGAGAACAACCGGGCAGTATGCGCGAAGCCTTCTACGAGCGGACCGGGGCGTTCGTCCGCCTCGAGTCGACCCGCGGCCGGGGGAGCCTGCGGGGCTGTGCGGGCGGCTACCACTCGGACGACCAGCTCGGCCACGTCATCGTCGACGCGGCCATCGAGGCCGCCAGCGAGGACTCCTGTGGCTCCGAGGTCAGCCCCTCGGAGCTGCCGAACCTCACGGTGTCGGTCTGTACGGTCAAGAGCGTCGTCCTGACGGACGATCCGCTGGCCGACCTCGAGTTGGGGACCCACGGCGTCGCCATCGACGGCGGCGAGGGCGGCTGGCTCTACCCGACGGTACCCGTCGAGAACGACTGGAGCGCCCGCGAGTACCTCGATCGGACCTGCCGGAAGGCGAAGCTCGCCCCGGGGGCCTGGCAGAACGACGACGTCGTCGTGACGCTGTTCGAGGGACAGGTCTTCCGCGAGCGCGAGGCCGACGGCAGCATCGAAGAGATCTAGACGCCACGTTGTTTTCCGCCGCTCGATCCGTCTCGAACGCACAGCGACGGCTGTCGTCCGGAACTACTCCTCGAGTGTCGAGCCGAAGTCGACGGCAGCGGCGTCGGTCAGACAGCGATCGGTCGCCGCCTCGAGGTCGAACTCCCGGACGACCTCGCCGTCCCGGACCAGCGGCTCGAACAGCGACTCGCCGTCGTCGGGTGCCTCGCGATCGGCCAGCGCGACGTGGTGGCCGCCGTCGGGGGTTCGGTAAACGTCTTTGACCCCCGACAGCTTGCCGCGCTTGGAGATCGGCTCGCCCTCGATCTCGACGATGTCGAGGCTGAAGTCGACCGAGTCGGCACCCGTGATGTGGCTACCGACGCCGAAGCCGTCGGCGACGTCGCGCAGGTTGCGAATCGTCTCGGGCACGAGCCCGCCGCTACAGAAGACGTCGACGTCCTCGTGGCCGCGGGCGTCGAGTTCCCAGCGGACCTCGCGGATGATGTGGCGGAAGTCGCCCCGGCGGGATCCCGTGGTGTCGATCCGGACGCCGTCCAAGTCGTCGCCGAGCGTCTCGGCGGCCAGCAGGCTCTCGCTTTTCTCGTCCCAGAAGGTGTCGACCAGCGCGATGCGGGGCACGTCCTCGCCGACGGCCTCGTCGAAGGCCGTCCAGGCGTCGGCCTGGTTGCCCTCGCCGAAGCAAAACATGAGCGCGTGGGGCATCGTGCCGCCGGCCTCCCTTCCCAGGATCTCGCCGGCCGCGACGTGGGAGAAGCCGTCCAGTCCGGCCAGTAGCGCGGCCCGCTCGACCGTCGACGCGATCGAGGGGTGGACGTGGCGCGCACCGAAGGAAAGCACCAGCGAGTCAGGCGCGGCCACCCGCGCCTCGAGCGCGGCCGTCGCGAACCCGCTCGGTTGCGAGAGAAAGCCAAGCAGCGCGGTCTCGAGTGCGGCGAACTCGAGGTAGGGACCCTCGATCCGGCAGACGGGGCCGCCGTCGAACAGTTGGCCGTCGGGGAGCGCGTCGATGTCGACGTCGCGGCCCTCGAACAGCGTCGCGACGTCTTTCACGCCGGTGAAAACGTCGAAATCGCCGGTCGGGAACTGGTCGGCGGTGACTTCGGCGACGACGTGTGGGTTCTTGTCCGCGTGTTCGAGCGTCGCCCGGGTCCGCTCGAAGTAGGCGTCGGTGGCTTCCCCCGCAAGAATCGCGTCCGGGGGAACGGTGCCGAACGGGTTTGACATATCGTCGGTTTCCCGTGGGAGACAAAAAAACTGCCCGTCTACGGCGCCGCGGCGGGCTCCGGCGTCCCCGGTGTCGTGGCCGGCGATCCGGCCGACAACGGTCGGTCCGCCGCCTCGAGCGACGGCGTTGGCCGCGTGTCCGTTTCCCTGGGACGGATCGCCGTGAGTGCGTCGACGGTCGGCGCGCCGACGATCTCGACACGGTCGTCGGTGACGGAGACACGATACGCGCCGTCGAACGACTCGTCGTCGGGAATGCGGTAGACGCCGTCGCCGGCCGTCCGGACTCGTTCGGCCCCGCGGTTCTCGAGGAGTCCGCGGTAGGCGTCGGCGAACTCGCGTGCGTCGGCCGAACTGTCCCACGCGAGCCGCCAGACGTGGCCCGTCCGGTCGGTGTCGTCGGTCGCCTGATAAACCTGCAACCCGTCGCCGGCCCAGCCCGCGGTCGCCGGATGGCTGTAGTTGTACGGCGATCGCTCGCCGGCTCCGCGGGTGAGCGGCCGGTCGACGACGCCGTTTGCCCACAGCGTCGCGAACAGCGTCGCCTCGCCGACCGTCTCCGTCCGCGGCTCGCCGTCGTCCGAGACGGGGTCCCAGCCGTCGCTCGAGCGATCCGTCAGTTCGACGGAAACCGGCTCGGTGTCGGGATACCGCTCGGAGTGGAGCAACTGTGCGGTACTCCGGGGCGGATCGTCGTGAGCGCGATCGACGGCCGCCCACCCGCCACGGTCGTGGAGATCGGCGACGAACGGCGGTCCCGCGGCGTAGGGGGCGTAGATCGAGAGGAAGAGCCCGGCGTTGAACGGTCGCCGGGTGAGCGCCTCGCCGCTGGCTGCCGGCGGCTGTGGGTCCGACAGACACTGCCACGCCGCGCCACAACGGCGATCGTACCGAGCGGGGACGTAGCCCGCCTCGCCCTCGAGCAGCCCGTTCTCGGCACGTAGGCCGTCGATCGTCTCGCTCTCGCGGCCGATGCCGAAGTGCTGGTCCTGCAGGGCGTGGGTCAGTTCGTGGACCAGCGTCCGCCGGTCGATCCGGATCTCGTCGGCGTCGTCGGCGATGATGACGATCCGATCGTTCACGTAGTAGCCCTGGATCGAATCGGCATAGAGGTCATCGAACGCCCGGTCGACATCCGTCTCGCCGTCGACGAGGAAGGCACCGCGCCAGACCTCGTTTCGGAACGCCGAGCCGTTCCCGCGGGTCGCCCCTCGCTGGGCGCGGTACTCCTCGCGCGTAACGATCTCGAGGTCGACGTCGCGCTCGTACTTGAGCCCGCGAACGACCTCGATCCGCGCCATCGAGCGGTATTTGACGGCCTCGAGTTGGGATTCGGTGAGGCCGTCGCTCGTGTCGAACGAAAAGACGTCGTCGTGGGCGTAGTCGTCGACGTAGCCGAGGTCGCGATCGGTGTCGAACCCGTCGGAGGTGCCGGGCACGGCACAGCCCGAGAGGACGACGAGCGCGAGGACGGCGAACAGCCGTACTCGAGACATTGGGTGGGTATTCGGCGACGCGATCAAAGAGTCATCGGTCGGGGGGCCGTACCGGGATCCGCCCGAGGGTCAGTTCCGTCCATGGCCGCCGGCGACGCGGGCGACGACCGCCGCCAGTGCGAGCGCGATCGCCGCGACCCCGACGCCGAAGCCGGGAACGGTCTCGGCTCCCTCCTCGAGGGCCAGGAGTTCGTTCTCGCCTGCCGGCGCGGCACCGGCCTCGACGTTCGGCAGTTCCGCGACCGACGGCGCGCGGACGATCGTCACCGTTCGGCCGTCGCGCTCGAGGTAGTACGCGCCGGCGTAGCCGCCGTCCTCGATGACGGCGGTGTCCTGTCGGTCCTCGACCGATTCCGCACCGTGGGTCGCGAGCAACTGACTGTAGGCGTCGACGAACTGCTCGGTGTCGTCTACCGTGTCCCACTGTGTCCGCCAGACGTAGCCGGCGTCGCCGGCCGCACCGGGGCCGCTCGCGGCGTCGGCGTCGTCGTTCGTGTAGACGACCAGTTCGTCGCCGGCCCAGCCGTCGGTGGCCGGCTGGTCGTAGTCGTACTCCCCGGTGCCGCCCCGGAAGAAGTCGTCGGCGCTGATCACCGACTCGCGGTTCCGATCGACCGTGTCGGCAGCGAACATCGCAACCATCCCCGCCTCGCCGACGGTGTCGTTGGCTACCTCGCCGTCGATCCTGAGCTGTCGCCAGTCCTCGCTCGAGCGGTCCGGCACCGAGACGGTCGCCGGTTCGCGGTCGGAACCGGGATGAATCACCGCCGAGGTGGTCGTCGGCGGGTCGTCGTAGGCGGCGTTGACCGCGGACCAGCCCGGCCCCTGCTCGCGCAGGTGGTCGACGTAGTTGGGGCCGTCGCTGTAGGGCTGGTAGATGCTGAAGTAGATCCCCCAGTTGACGTCGCCGACGCCGCCCTGCCCACCACTACCGTTGGGCGTGAGACAGTCCCAGTCGGTACGACACCGACGCTCGTACTCGTTTTCGACATGGCTGGCGTCGCCCTCGACGAGGCCGCTGATCCCGGTATCGCTGTCTTGGGTCGTCCCCTCGAGCGACTCGAGGTCGAACCGCTGGTCCTGCAAGGCGTGGACGAGTTCGTGACCGAGCGTGAGTTCGTCTAACTCCGGCGTTTCAGGGTTGTTCGAGACGATGACGATCTCGTCGGTTTCGGGGTCGTAGTAGCCGGCGACGGAACCGCCGTAGACCGACTTCGTCGAGTTCATCGCGTCGGTGTCTCGGTCGACCATAAACAGCGCCTCGTACCCGACGTTGCCCTCGAGACGGTCGGCGTCGGTGACATTGGTAAACCGGTCGTCGTTGGTTTCCTGATACTCCGAGCGGGTGACGACATCGACGTCGACGCCGTCTTCGAAGGTCAGGTTCCGGATCCGCTCGACGCGGGCCATCGACCGGTAGACGACGGCGTCGAGTTCGGACTCGTCGACGACGGCGTCACTGCGGTCGTCGACCGGTAGTTCGTCGTCGTACCAGTAGCCCTCGACGTAGCCGACGGTGTCCTCGGTCGAGGGATCGGCGGGGCGGTCTGCCTGCGGTTCCGTCACTGCGCTCGAGGCAGCGATCGACTCGGTGGCGGGCGAAGCATCGATCGCGCTACTCGAGTCGGCAGTCGGGGTCGTCGCTACGACCGGTCCAGCGACCCCGCCGGTTACCAACACTGCGGCGAGGACGACTGCGAGGAGGGCGACGGACGAACGGGCGGAGGTCGATCTCATACGATGTGATAGCTATCCGTTTGAACAGGAATGTAAAAAGGACAATGGTTACGCCGCGCGCCCGCCGACGCGGGCGGTCACCAGTCGGTATCGCGCGAGACGAGTCGGCGGCCGACGACCGCGCTCGCGATCGCGACCGCCAGCCCGACGAGCAGGGCGAGCGCCCGCCGATGCATCGACGCCTGGAGCTGGTAACTCCGGTCGCGCGCTCGGTCGGCGAACGGACCGTGCGCACCGAAATCGCCCGCCACCGGCTCGTGGAGGTTGTGTTCCCGGTCGGGATCGGTCGGCTCGTCGGTCAGCTGGGAGTCGTAGCCGCCGCTGGCGAGGTAGTTGTCGAGCCGTCGCGGGATCAGACGGTTCCCGAGAATTGCTTTCACCGTCGACCGCCCGACCCACAGTTCGTCCTCGCCGCTGTCGACGGTCCACGTGATCGCTCGAGCCGCGACCTCGGGCTGATAGATCGGCGGCACCGGCTGGGGCTGTTTCGGCATCCGGCTCTTCGACCACTCGAACTGCGGGGTGTTCATCGCGGGCATCTGCACCATCGACAACTGCACGTCACAGTCGTCGTGGATGAGTTCGGTCCGGACGGACTCGGTGAAGCCCTGGATCGCGTGTTTCGCGCCGCAGTAGGCCGACTGGAGCGGAATGCCGCGATACGCCAGCGCCGAGCCGACCTGGACGATCGTCCCCTCGTCGCGGGGGCGCATCCGCTCGAGGGCGACCTGCGTGCCGTAGACGTAGCCGAGGTAGGTGACCGCGGTGACGCGGCGGTAGTCGTCGGCGGTCATCTTCGCGGCCGGCGAGAACACCGACACCATCGCGTTGTTCACCCAGACGTCGATCGGGCCGAACGCGTCTTCGACCGTCTCGGCCGCCGCCTCGACCTCGTCGTAGTTCGAGACGTCGGTCGGGACGACGACCGCCTCGCCGCCCGCGTTCTCGATGTCTTCGCGCGCGCCCTCGAGACCGTCCTCGCCGCGTGCGAGGAGACCGACCTTCGCGTTCCGTTCGGCGAACGCGCGAGCGGTGGCTCGCCCGACGCCGGCCGATGCACCCGTGACGACGACGACTTCGGAGTCAGTGGATCCTGCCATCGTTAGCTACTGAGTGGGTTGAGCCGATCGAACGTCCGGAGGGTTGCATACTCCTCCCAGCCGCCGTAGCGGTCCTCGAACGAGCCCCGCGGGACGCTGAGCAGCACCACGAGCGCCCCGGCGACGCCGGCGTTGATCGCGGCGAGCGTCGGGACGCCGTCGAGCAGCCACGGGGCGACGGCGACCCACGCGGCCAGCGGCACGTTCAGGAATCGGACCGCGCGAGCGGGCTCGGCGGTCGCGATCACGGTGAAGGAAACGATCAGCGAGCCGGCGAGGTGGCTGCTGTCGGCCATGAGTCCGGTCGTTCCGAAGACGGTCGGCGAGAGCATGAGCCACGCGCCGAGCGCCATCGCTCCCAGCAGCGTCCACGGGGTCGAGACGCCCCAGAACGGCTCGCTGGCGGGACGGTCGTCGATCTCTCTCATCGCGTTCTCGCTTACGCCGGCCTCGTCTTCGGGGAACGTTCCACCCATCCAGAACGCGGTCCAGAGGCTGTCGCCCTGTCGCATCAGCCGGACGAGGAACTGCCCCATCGCGACGACCTCGTCCACGGTCAGCGCGATCATCCAGAGCATGCCGAAAGCCGAGAGCAGACAGAGCGTACACCACGTCCCGACCATGATCGGCTGACTGATGACAAGCAGCACCTGGACGAAGCCCAGCGGGATGACGACGACACCGAAGAAGGCGACCATCCACGGCATCGTCCGCCACCGCCGACGGTCACCCATGAAGCCCATCAGGGCCTCGACGGAGTAGGCCACCGCGCCGAGACCTGCATCGGAGACCGGGAACGCCTCCGAGACGCTCGAGGTCAGTATCGCCGCGGTTCCCGGATCGTACAGCGGGTCCCAGACGCGCTCGATGTAGCCCAGTTGGAAGGCAGCCATGTACCACGAGGCGAAGAAGCCGAAGATGCCGAGCGCGATCAGCGGCGCGCGTTGGGCCCCCGTCGAGGGGTTGTACGACCAGCCCGGCGGGATCGTCGGGCCGTCCATCTCGGAGCGCATCACGATCAGCACCGAGAACGTGATCACCATGGTCCCGACGAGCGCGTTGTTTGCGTACGCCGCGGCCGTCGGGGCCCAGAACGCGATCGGCGCGAACACGAGCCAGAGACCGACGAAGCCGTTGGCGTAGTTGGCGTAGCCGCTCTCGCGGTAGATCGTGAGCCCGGCCAGTGCGATCAGGAGGAGCCCGCTGACGACGCCGTTCCAGACCATCAACGCGCTCCCGTAGTTCAGGGCCGGTGTACTCGCGACGAGCCAGATACCGAGCGAGATGACGGCGTACTGGACCCAGGTCTCCTTTACTGGATGTTTGAGCATCATCTCGCCCGGCCGCATCGAGTCGCCGCCGTCGCCACCGTCGTTTGCGCCGCTCCCGTTCGAGCCGTCCGCTCCGCTTCCGTCGCCGTCGTCGGGTCGCGAACGGCGCTCTCGCGCGTCTGTCGTCACCGCAGTCGATTCCTCGCTCGAGTCGTTGGTGTTGTCGTCGCTCATTGGTCTCACTCGTCGTCGTTCGATCGCCGGATGATCTCCGTCTCCGAATCGAGGCCGTCAGCCTCGCTCCCGAGCGGTGCCGGCGACGCGTCGCCCGAGCCGGTCGCGTCCGCCAGGTACAGCGCGCCGTTGAGCAGCCCGATGTGGCTGTAGGCCTGCGGATAGTTGCCCCGTTGTTCGCCGGTCTCCTCGTCGATCGCT
Source organism: Natrinema thermotolerans DSM 11552 (assembly GCA_000337115.1). Classification (GTDB taxonomy): domain Archaea; phylum Halobacteriota; class Halobacteria; order Halobacteriales; family Natrialbaceae; genus Natrinema; species Natrinema thermotolerans. The sequence continues at coordinate 208,949 of AOIR01000053.1, read as the reverse complement.
TCGGACAGCAGGCCGAGCGGACTGGCGTACTCGAGGACCGACTCGAAGCGGTCGCGAGCCTCGTCGGTCCGCCCGGCGAGCGCGAGCGCAGTGACGAGCCAGAACGAACACACGACGAACGGGCTGTCGACCCCCGGCAGGCCGTCGTCGCCCTCGTAGCGCCGGACGAGTCCGTCGTCGGTCGCCAGCCGGTCCAGCGTCGCGTCGATCGTCCCCCGGACGCGGTCGTCGTCGGGCGGGAGGAACCCGACGACCGGAACGAGCAGGTTCGCCGCGTCGAGCGTGTCCTCGTCGTCGAAAGCGCGCACGAAGCTGTTCGTTCCCTCGCTGAACCCCCGCTCGAGGATCGCCGCCCGAACGTCCTCGCGACGGGCCCGCCAGCGCTCGAGGGGCGCGTCGACGCCGTCGGCGGCCGCGGCGAGTTCGATCCCGCGATCGAGCGCCGTCCAGCACATCACCTTCGAGTAGACGAACTGCTCGGGGTCGCTCCGTACCTCCCAGATCCCGGCGTCGGGGTCGTCCCAGCCGTCGCAGACGTACTCGACGAAGTCACGGACCACCGCCCAGTCGTCGGCCCGGATCGGCTCGCCGTAGCGGACGCTCTCGTAGATCGCGAGGATCAACTCGCCGTAGACGTCGAGCTGGTGTTGCTTCCGGGCCGCGTTGCCGACGCGAACGGGGGCCGAACGGCGGTAGCCCTCGAGGTGATCGAGGACGCGCTCCTCGAGGTCGGCCCCGCCGTGGAGGTCGTAGACCGGCGGCACGTCGGCCGGGTCGTGGTGCCGACAGTGGTCGAGACACAGCCGGAAGTACGACCGCGCCTCCTCGAGGTGGTCCAGTTCGGCCAGCGCCCGGACGGTGAAGGCCGCGTCGCGGATCCAGTTGTATCGGTAGTCCCAGTTGCGGACGCCGCCGACGTCCTCGGGCAGCGAGGTCGTCGGGGCCGCACACACAGCGCCCGTCTCGCGGTGAATCAGGAGTTTGAGGACGAGCGACGAGCGGACCGCGAGGTCGTGCCACCGGTCGCCGACGGGACGCTCCCCGCCGTCGCAGTCGTGGACCCAGTCGCGCCAGTAGTCGATCGTTCCAGCGAGTGCCTCCCGATACCGCGACGGTTCGAAGGCGATTCCCTCGCCGTACCCGAGCGCGAGCCAGCGCGTCTCGCCGCCCGCGAGCGTCGCGGTCGCGGTCGCTCCGGGGCCGTCGCTCGCGGGCTCGAGCGGGAGGTCGCTCGCGAGGGCGGCCCGCTCGTCGTCGCCGGTCGCGACGACGCCGTCGGCCGTCGACTCGATCTCGGGCACGTCCCGCGCGTAGTCGAATCGGGGGTCGAACTCGATCGCGACCTCGAGCGGGCCGTCCTCGCAGTCCAGTTTCCGGTAGACGGCGGGCGGCCGGTCGTCGGCGTCGGTGACGGGCACGAAATCGGTCACCGTCGCTGCGCCGCCGGCGGTCCGGAACGTCGTCTCGAGGACGTTGGTCCGGTCGCGATACTGCTGGACCGACTCGAACGATCCCGTCGGTCGAACGGCGAAGTGACCGCCGCGGTCGGCGTCGAGGACGGTGGCGAAGACGCTCGGCGACTCGACGTGGGGCAACGGACACCAGTCGATCGAGCCGTCGCGGCCGACGAGGGCGACCGTGTTTCCGTCGCCGATCGCGCCGTACTCCTCGAGGCGTTCGTACTTCATGATCGGATCGAAGGGGTTCGCGGAACGGAGCGATGTTCTCGTCCCAGCGGGTTCCGTATTCGGCAGTCGCATGAAAGGCGGTCGGGCGGTGAGCCGCGAGTTGCGGGCGATACGCGAACCGCCTCGAGGCCGGCGCGAACGTTTTGACGATCCCGTTCGTACCGTCAACCATGCAACTCGATCCGGATCGCACGGCGGTGGTGGTGGTCGACATGCAAAACGGATTCTGTCATCCGGACGGCTCGCTGTACGCGCCGGGCAGCGAGGCCGTCATCGAGCCGATCGCCGACTTGCTCGAGCGCGCTCGCGAGGCCGGGACGCAGGTGATCTTCACACGCGACGTCCACCCACCGGAACAGTTCGACGACGCCCACTACTACGACGAGTTCGAGCAGTGGGGCGAACACGTCCTCGAGGGCTCGTGGGAGGCCGAGATCGTCGACGAGCTGCCCGTCGAAGACGGGGACCACGTGATCGAGAAACACACCTACGACGCCTTTTACAACACCGAACTCGAGGGGTGGCTGAACGCCCGCGGGATCGACGACCTGGTGATCTGTGGGACCCTCGCGAACGTCTGTGTTCTCCACACCGGCGGTAGTGCGGGGCTACGGGATTTCCGGCCGATCATGCTCGAGGACTGCATCGGCGCGATCGAGGACGACCACCATGAGTACGCCCTCGATCACGCCGCGTGGCTGTTCGGCGAGGTCGAACCGAGCGCGGAGATCGCGTTCGCGTAACCGCCCGTCGACGGTGGCTCGCTCGGCCCCTGCCTTTTCACGGCCGTCGGTCCAAGGGTCGGCTATGGACTCCGGTCGATCACGACTCGACGACGAAGCGAACGGTCCGCGCCTCGAGTCGGCGACGGGCGGTGATCGCACATGAACCGGCGGCGACTGCGTCCGCTGTATCTTGTCGGTATCGCGCTCAACGCTATCGCGTTCAGCTACGCGATTACGAATGGTACGTGGCTGTACGCCGGTGCGTTCGCCCTCGTTGCGGGCTATCTCGTCGTTCGGCTGCGGATGGTATCCACCGACGGCTGAGTCGCTGCGCCGCCGACACTCGAGGACTGCCATCGACGGGGACACGGTCGCTCGCGAGGGCGGGACGCTCGGCCGACGGTTGCCGGTCCGCAGATGTTTACCCCCGTCAGTCGAACGAAGGGGTATGAGCGGGGTTCGATCGGTACGTGTGGTGGTCGGCGATAACTCGAGCGACGGATCGACGATGGAGGGACCGTCCGAATGAACGAACGGCGGTTACTGCCGGTGTACCTGCTCGGTGCCGCCGGTAGCGCGTACGTGTTCTGGTACTACGTCTCGACGAGTGCGTTTCTGCCCGCGCTCGTCTTCGGGCTCGTTACCGCGGCGTTCGTGGCTCGATTGCGGATACTGACCGCCGACTCGTAGACGACGCCGATCGGTGACCGACGGAGAGCGAGAACGAGGCGGAGCCGCGACGAGCGCGGCCGTGACCGGGATCAGTCGCCCCGGAAGACCCGATACGCGCCCTGCCCGATCGCGACCTCGTGGGTTTCCCCGTCGGGCGTCGTACTCTCGACGACGATCTCGCTGACGCCGACGCTGCCGCCGACCCGGACGACGTCCGCCGTCGCCACGAGATCCCCCGTCGCCGGTCGGAGATAGTTGAGGTTCAGGTTGATGGTCGCGATCCGCGCGCCGAAGGGATCGTCCATGGCCGTCCGCAGACAGAGGCCGCCGACAGTATCGATCAGCGTCGCGGCGACGCCGCCGTGCATGTCCGCCCGTTCGTCGTCGGCGGCGGTGGGCCGCGTGTTCGTCAACTTCTCGTCGTAGGGGATCGACATCGTCATCGTCCCGTCGCCGACGTGATCGATGCTCGTCCCGAGCCACGAGAGGAACTCCTGGTTCTCGTCGAGGAAGTGTTGCAGCATGCTCTCGCGATCGTCGAACTCCTCGAGCATGGCCTCCGTCGGGGTGTCCTCGGTCATAGCCGCCCGTCTCTCGGCGACGCTCTTGACAGCTACGTTTCTAGTCGTTCCCGTTGTCCGCCGTTGGTTCGCGGACCGCGGTCCGGGACGGGCATCGATCAACGCTCGTCGCTCGAGCGGGCCCGCACGCGAACGTCCGTCCCGACTTCGAAGCGGCGATCGGGACAGATCAGTTTCGCACCGAACGCGCCGTCGCGGGCACAGAACAGCGACACCCCGGTGATCGGCTCGCCGTTTGCCGTGACGGTCACGTCGTCCCACGCGATCGTCCGGCCGGTCGCGACGCCGAGGCGATCGCCGTTCAGCGAGACGACCGTCTCGGCCGGGCCCTCGGCCTCGAGCGACTCGCCGCGCTCGAGCAGTCCGCCGCCGTCGTAGTGGGGGAGCCCGCCGTCTATGACGCCGCCGCCGTCGGCCCCCACGCCGACGAATTCAGCGCCGGGATTCGGATGCACTGGCGCATCCAGTACCGCGTAGGTGTCGCCGGCCGATCGGACGCGGCCGGTGCCGTCCCACTCGAGGGGCCGGACCGAGACCCCGAGTTCCAGCGGGAGCGAGCCCGACGCCCGGTAGGGGTTCTGGTCCAGCTCCCGGACGCCGACGTGGAGGTGGTTGTCGACCCACGGCGCGAAAAAGCCCGCGCGGACGAGTCGCCCCAGCGAGTCGCCACGCGCCACGCGGTCGCCGGCCGCGACCGCGGGCTCGACGTGCAGAATCCGGACCGTGCGGCCGGCCAGCGGGCTCGAGGCCGCTGGCTCGAGCAGGATCAGGTAGTCGTGGTCGGGCGCGTAGGGTTTCGGCGGCGCGCGGACGGTACGGGTCTCCCGGACGGTGCCGGCGACCGGGCTTGGCGCGGCGGTCGTCCGCCCGTCGGCGAGCGTCCCCGGATAGAGGTCGATCGCACAGCCGCCGTCGTGGGCGGGATAGGGCGAGTTGTACAGCGAGAAGCGCTCGTACTGGGCCAGGACTGCTTCGGGGAGCGTAACGGCCATCGGTCGTCCGACGCTGGGTGGCGTGACCGTTTAGACCCACCGAGTCGAACGGCCGATATGCGCGTGCTTCGTGGACGGGCCGATTCGATCCCCGCCGATCGCGACGCGACCCGCCGACTGCTCTCGAGCGCCGCCGACGGCGAGCCCGCCGTCCGGGTCTGGGTCCCCCACCGACAGGTCGCGTTCGGCCGCCGGGACGCCGAACTCGAGGGGTACGACCGCGCCCGCGAGGCGGCCGACGACCGGGGGTTCCCGCCGATCGAGCGGTCGGTCGGCGGGCGGGCGGTCGCCTACGACGGCGAGACGACGCTGGCCTTTGCCCGTGCGGAGCCGGTCGCGGAGTATCGGCAGGGAACCACCGACCGCTACGAGCGCGCCACGGCCGCCGTCGAGCGCGCGCTCGAGGGACTGGGCCCCTCGCCGGTCAGGGGCGAGCCCGACGACGCGTTCTGTCCGGGGACCCACTCGCTGTCGACCGAGGGGAGGGACGGGCAGCGACGGAAGATCGTCGGCATCGCCCAGCGGGTCCGGCAGGACGCCGCGCTCGTCGCTGGCGTCGTCCTCGTCGCGAACCGGGAAGGACTCGCAGACGTTCTCGAGGAGGTCTACGGCACGCTCGGGCTCTCGCTCGAGCCGGCGTCGGTCGGCACCGTCGCGGACGCGGACGGCCCGGCCGATCCCGAGCCCGTCCGCCGGGCGCTCGAGGACGAACTGGTCGGCGATGCGACTGTCGGTTCGATCGACGACGCGGAGTCCGAGCCGTGACGGAGCGAGTCGGCCGCTCGCGTCGGGCTACGGTTTCAGCGGGAGTTGCCCCCAGCCGTCGTTTCGCATGAACTCGCGGTTCCGTTCGGGCCAGGCCAGTAGTCGCTCCCTGAGCGGGTCCCCGTCGGCCGTCTCCGGATCGGGACCGCCCAGCTTGGCGAGCAGCGTCAGGACGGCCCAGCCGCCGTAGCCGACCACGACCGTCACGCCGGTCAGGACGACGATCGAAACGGCGAGTTCACCCAGTCGTTTCGGGAACGGTTTGCGATCGCGTCCCGAGTCGTCGCGGGCGGACATACGTGACGTGTCGGTTCTCCATCACCTAATAATATCGGACCACTACCACGATCCCCGAAGTGAGGTAACGTTTTTCGTCTCCACGCCGTTCCCCCGGGTATGCACACACCGACGGGACCGGAGGGGCGGCGATGACGGCGGAGGACTCGATGGGGACGGACGCCGTCTGGGACGACCTCCTCGAGGACGCGGCGGGAATCGCCGAAGAGTACCGCGAGGAGGGCTGGGACGCCGTCGTCCTCGAACCGACCGACGTCTCACCGGTCGAGAGCGAGGATCGGACCGGGCTCGATGTCGCGGTCTCGCAGTCGGCGTACGAACTCGTCGAAGGACTGATCGAGGACGGCGACGTAACGATTTCCGCGGCCGATGTCTACTACCGGCCCCTCGAGGAGGGCGACGGCGATCGCCGGGTGGCGCTCGCGGTCGAACGCGACGAGGAGACCGAGACGGCCGTCCTCGTCCCGCTGGTCTACGACGTCTCGGCGTGTCGATCCGTCTTCGAAACCGCGCTGCTGGAGGCGGAGTTGCTGGTTCACGTCGCGGCCGATCCGGTCGCGGGCTGGGTGACGTTCTCCCACGACGATCCCTCGCTCTTCCTCGAGGAGTCGGACGTTCAGGCCTGGAGCGAGGAGTAAGTGGGCGTCAGTTCCCGGTTCGAAAGGAGAGATCCAGCGACGGCGCTGAGTGGGTCAACGACCCCATCGAGATCACGTCGACACCGGTGGCGGCGTAGTCGGGCACGTCCGCGACGGCGATCCCGCCGCTGGCCTCGGCCAACACGCCGTCGTAGTCGGCGAGTTCCGCGACCGCGTCCCGCGTCCGGTCTGGCGTCATGTTGTCCAGCAGGACGATGTCGGCACCCGCTGTGGCCGCACGCGGGGCGTCTTCGACGCGTTCGACCTCGACGTCGATCTTCGTCGCGAACGACGTCCGCTCGTCGAAGTGGGTGATCGCCCCCTCGAGGCCCATCTCTTCGATGTGATTGTCCTTGACCATGACCATATGCGAGAGGTCGAGCCGGTGGGTGTCGCCGCCGCCCGCGACGACCGCCCGCTTCTCGACCCCGCGGAGGCCGGGGGTGGTCTTGCGGGTCGCGGCGATCGCGACGTCGTCCGATTCGGTTCGCGCCGCGGTGACTGCCTCGCGCGTCCGCGTCGCGATCCCCGAGGCGTGGCCCGCGAGGTTCACGGCGACGCGTTCCCCACGCAGCACCTCGCGTGCGGCCCCTTCGACCCGAAGGAGTTCGTCGCCAGGTTCGATCTCGGTTCCGTCCTCGAGGCGGTCGGTCACGGGTACGTCGAGGTAGTCGAAGACCGCCGTCGCGGCCTCGAGGCCGGCAGCGACGCCCGACTCTTTCGCGACGAGTCGCCCGGTCGTTTCGCCGGGCACCTGATTCGTCACGTCGTGGTGGCCCACGTCCTCGCGGAGCCAGCGTTCGACCTGCACGTCGGTGATCATACGCGAGTCTGTGAGCGCCCGGCAAAAAAGCGACCCGCTTGGTGCGGCCTCGAACTCGCGACCGAGCCGGTTCGTCGCGATCTACGGGCTACTCGGGGAGCCGCCCCGTCCGCTCGAGGACGATGAGGACCGCGATCGTGGCCGCGAGACCGAGCGCGGCGACGGCGAAGACCGCGTCGTAGGTGTATCCCCGCTCGATGAACAGCCCCAGAGCGGACGAGCCGAGTGCCTGCGTGAGCATCCACGCGGAACTGAACACGGCGTAGGCGCTGCCGCGCGCGGAGTCCGGGAGCGTATCGAGGAGATACGTATCCGTGGCCGGAAACAGCGTGTGGATGACGACCCCGATGGCCGCCGAGAGGACGACCAGCGCGATCAGTCCGTCGACGACGGTAAGCGCGAGCAGGCACGCGGCAAAGGTACCGACGATCCCGAGCAAAAACGGGACCTTCGGGAGTCTGTCGGCCAGGCTGCCGCCGAGGAAGAACGCGGGCACGCCGGCGGCGAAGACGACCGTGAGCATCGTCCCCGCGGCGCGGTCGGAGAGCCCCTTCGACTGCATGTAGAGTTCGTAGAAATTGAACACGCCCTGCCAGACGAACGACGCGGCACCGACGATGGCAAGCGCCGTCACGATGATCCGCCACTCCGAGAGCGCGCCGGCGACGAAGTCGCGGTCGTCCCGTCCGGCCGCCGGCATCTCGGTCCCGCTCGCGGCGTACCACGCGTAGGCCGTGACAAGCGCCGCCCCGACGGCGATCGCCCACAGCGAGAGCCGCCAGTCGACGAGAAGGGCGAGCGCAACGAAGGGAGCGGCGATCACCGCGGCGAGCTGGCTGGCGGCCCCGTGGATTCCCATGACGCGGCCGATCCGCGTCGGGTACAGTTCGCTCAACAGCGGGTTCGCCGAGACGAAGTACACCCCGGAGGCGATTCCCATGAGGAACGCGCCGATCATGAGATGACGGACCGTCGTCGCGGTCGCGGCGAGGCCGGACGCAACCGCGAGGATCGTTCCCGCACCGATCACGACGTAGTGTCTCGGGACCTTCGTGAGCAGCCAGCCGGTGGGCAATCGGGGCGACGCGCTCCCGACCCACGCGAGCGTCACGATGAGTCCGGCCGTCGCCTCGCCGATCGCGAACTCGCCGATGAACACGTCGAGCAGCGGTGCGAAGACGATTCTGGCGAGGTTGACGAAGAAGACGAGTCCACAGAGGGAGGCGAAGAGGCGAGCGCGGGCCACGCTCGACATTCTCCACAGGTGACTTCAAGCGTTCCGAAAGCGGAACGGGAACTGCGACCAGGAGTCGTCCGGTCAGGCTCGAGGCGGACGTTCCGCGTCGACGACGTAGTGACAGCCGATCGACTCGGTGTTCTCGCTCGCCGCACGCGCGATCAACAGCGCGACGACGCTGGCGTTGCGCAGTTCGTAGAGGCTGCGTGTCGTCCGCGTGCGGACGTAGGCGTCGACCTCGCCCTTGAGCCGCCGGAGGACGGAACCCGCGCGGGCGATCTCCTCGGGGTCGCGCTCGAGGCCGAGGTACTCGTCCATCGTTTGCTGCAACCGGGTGAATTTCTCGGCGGCGAACCGGTCGGGCAGGTCGGGGTCGCGGTTTCGGAGTTCGGGGGCCTCGACGGGCTCCGGATCGAACCCGACAGCGTCCTCACCCGCGCGCAGTCCCCAAACGAGCCCCTCGAGGAGGCTGGTACTCGCCAGCCGGTTCGCGCCGTGGACGCCGGTGCGGGCACACTCCCCGGCGGCGTAGAGCCGATCGAGCGAGGTCCGGCCGCGGTCGTCGACGGCGATGCCGCCACACAGGAAGTGTTCGCAGGGCGCGACGGGGATCTCGTCGGCTTCGATGCCCCGATCCCGGCACTTCTCGGCGATGGCAGGGTATTCCGCCTCGAACTCGAGGGGACTCACGTCGAGGACGACCTCGCCGGTTTCCTCGCGTTCCGTTTCGACTGCGCGGGCGACCACGTCCCGTGGTGCGAGATCGCCTTGTGGGTGATAGTCCTCCATGAACCGCTCGCCGTCCCCGTTGCGAAGCACTGCGCCCTCGCCACGCAGGGCTTCCGAGAGCAAGAAGGGGTCGTCGCCAGCATAGGCGGTCGGGTGGAACTGGACGTACTCCATGTCCTCGACCTCGGCTCCGGCGAGTGCTGCCATGGCGATGCCGTCGCCGGTCGCGCCGTCGGGGTTGGTCGACCGGCCGTAGAGCGCGCCGATGCCGCCCGTCGCCAGCACCGTCGCGCCGGCGTAGATCGGGTGACCCTCCGACTGTTCGTCACTTACCACGCCGTGGACCCGCCCCTCGGCGGTGATCAACTCGAGCGCCGCCGTGTCCTGACGGACCTCAATGTGTTCGTGGGCGTCGACGTAGTTGAGGAACGGGCGCAGGATGTGCGAGCCGGTCGCGGCGTCGACGTGGAGGATCCGGTACTCGGAGTGGGCCGCCTCGCGGGTGTAGTCGAACTCGCCGTCCTCGCTCTCGTCGAACGCGACCTCGAGGGTGTCGACGAGAACGTCTTCGACGGCGTCGTCGGCGTTCGCGACGAGCGTGTCGACGGCGTCGGGATCGGCGGTGCCGTCGCTAGCGTCGATGATATCCGATTTGAGCGAGTCGGGGTCGCCCCGCGTCGTGGAGATACCACCTTGGGCCCAGTCGGTGCTGGCGTCGTCAGGTTTGGTCGCTTTCGTCAGGAGGAGAACCTCCGCGCCCTCCCGGGCGGCCGACAAAGCGGCCGCACAGCCCGCGATGCCGCTGCCGACGACGAGAACGTCCGTAACTTCGCCGTCGGTCGTCGTCGCCGTGCTGGTGTCGGTTTCGGTCATCTCAGATCTCGAGCATGCGGTCGAGGGCCACTTCCGCGAGTTCCTTCTCCTCGGGGGCGACCTCGATCACGTTGTGTTCCCGGCCCGCGACGAGTTCCTCGAGGACCCAGGTGAGATAGTTGGGGTCGATCTGGCGCATGGCGTTGCAGTCCATGCAGGCGTCGCCACAGAGCGGGAGGACGTTCACCTCGGGGTGCCAGCGCTGGAGGTGGTTCGTGAGGTGGATCTCGGTGCCGATCGCCCACGTCTCGCCGGGGTCGGCGTTTTCGACCGTCTCGCAGATCGTGCTGGTCGAACCGACCCGGTCGGCGGCCTCGACGACCTCGCGGCGACACTCGGGGTGGACGACCACCTTCGCGTCGGGGTGGTCCGCACGGATCTCGGCGATGTGGTCGGCGGTGAACCGCTCGTGGACCTGACAGTAGCCGTCCCAGAGGATAATGTCGCTCTCGGCGACCTCGTCGGCGTCTTTCCCCGCCGGATCCCAGGGGTCCCACTGGGCGATCTCGTCTTCCATACCGAGCCGGTGGGCCGTGTTCTCCCCGAGGTGTTTGTCGGGGAGAAAGAGGACCTTATCGCCCTTGTCGAAGGCGTACTCGAAGGCCTTGTGGGCGTTCGAGGAGGTACAGACGAGCCCACCCTGGCTCGCACAGAAGGCCTTCAGGTCCGCGTAGGAGTTCATGTAGGTGATCGGGATGATGTCGTCGTCGGGCGCGGCGGCCGTGATCTCGGCCCACGCGCTGTCGACCTGCAGGGCCTCGGCCATCCCCGCCATCGGACACGAGGCCTCCATGCTCGGGAGGATCACGGACTGGTCGTCGTCGGTGATGATGTCCGCGCTCTCGGCCATGAACGTCACGCCGCCGAAGATCACGTACTCGGCGTCGGCCTCGGCCGCCTCCGTCGAGAGCTGGTAGGAGTCCCCGATGAAGTCGGCGTGTTCGACGATCTCGCGTCGCTGGTAGTTGTGCCCGAGGATGACGACGTCGTCGCCCAACTCCTCGAGGGCCGCCTCGATGCGGTCCGTTCGTTCCGACTCCTCGAGCTCCCGGTACTGGGGGGGCAACTGCTCTAGGTTGTCGTATTTGAACAGACTTAGGTCGGTTTCCAGCTCCGCCGTTTCCATGTTAGCCATTGGACGTCACCTGTGAGTGACTACAACTCAGAGACGCATATTGAATAATTTTTTCCTTCGATACTGCGTTCCGGGGGAATACCATCGGCTGGTAGAACGATCGAAAACCAGCTATCAGTTGTTCGGGCGAACCGACCGGTCCGTAGCCGAGACAGTTCGTGATCTGGACACTGGAGCCTTTCCGTTCGCCGCCCTAGCGGCGGTATGGCACTCGAGGACGCCTTCGCAGACTTCACCCGACGGGACTGGGAGCGCGAATCGGCGGCGGGCACGGTTCGCCTCGCCGTCGTCGGGATCGGCGGCTTCGCACGCCAGCGCGCGCTGCCGGCGATCGACGCGGGGGCCTACTGCGAGACGACGACGCTGGTGACGAGTTCCCCCGATCGGGCGACGGACGTCGCCGAGACGTACGACGTCGACGCCGTCGTCGACTACGACGCCTTCCTCGCGGGCGATCGCGCGGACGCCTACGACGCCGTCTACGTCGCGACGCCGAACGCGACCCACGGACGGTACGCGATCGCGGCCGCCGACCGCGGCAAGCACGTTATCTGCGAAAAACCGCTCGAGACGACCGTCGACCGCGCTCGCGAGATCGTCGACGCGTGTGCCGACGCCGGCGTGACCCTGATGACGGCCTACCGGCTCCAGACCGAGCCGACGGTTCGGCGCACGCGGGACCTCGTCCGCGAGCGCGCCATCGGCGACGTCGTCCTGCTCCACGGCTGCTCCTCCAACCCGCTGCTCGAGACCGCGGGGCCCGATACGTGGCGGCTCGATCCCGCCCTCGCCGGCGGCGGCGCGCTGGTCGATCTCGGGATCTATCCGCTCAACACGATCCGGTTCCTGCTCGATCGCGAGCCGACGGGCGTGTACGCGACCACGCACTCGAGCGGCGGTCCCTTCGTGGCCGTCGACGAACACGTCGCCGTCCAACTCGAGTTCGGGACGGACGCGACGGCCTCGTGTACCGCCAGTTTCGACGCCCACGCCAATAGCCAGCTCGAGCTGGTCGGCACCGACGGAAAGGTCCACATCGAGTCGCCGTTCGGTGGCGTCGTTCCACAGGAGATGGTCGTCGAAAGCGGGGACGTCTGTATGGAGTACACCGGCCCGTCCGTCGACGAGGTCTGCGAGGAGTTCGACTACTTCGGCTACTGCGTACTGACCGGTACCACACCCGAACCCGACGGCGCGGACGGGCTGGCGGACCTGCGGACGATCTAGGCCGCCTACGAATCGGCCGAGACCGGGTGCCGAGTCGGGCTCGAGTAGCGCCGGCGACGGACGTCTCGGAGTCGGTCTCGAGAGCGAGATCCACGTGATCGGTCGCGGCGTCGGCTGCCGGATCGCACGACCGCGGGCGTGCCGATCCGTCCCGCCACTCGGTCCGCCTACAGCCGGTCGGGCGCGAGTTCCCGGATCGTCGCCTCGGCGACGTCATCGGAAGCGGGCTCGGGGACGACGACGATCGGATGGTCGATCCCGGTCTCGGCAACGAGAGTCCGGAGCCGCTCGCGAGCCGCCTCAGGAGTGCCGGCTACGCCCAGATCCGCGATCATCGCGTCGGTCACCGCGGCCGCCGCCTCGCCCTTCTCGCCCGCCCGCCAGGCTTCGGCGATCCGATCGGCTTCGTCGGGGTATTCGGTCGCGACCGCCCGGCGGTACCCCTCGCCGCTCCCGACATAGTAGGCGACGTGCCGACGCAGCGTCTCGCGGGCCTCCTCGGGATCGTCGCTGACCGCCGCCGGCACGTACGGCGCGATCTCGATCGCGTCGGGATCGCGGTCGCGCTCTCGTGCGGCCGCCGCGACCTCCTCGAAGGCAGTCTCGAGCCGTGAGAACGGGACGTTGTGCGGAATCCAGCCGTCGGCCAGCCGGCCGACGACCCGGCGGTTGGCCGGGCCGAGCCCGGCATGGTAGATCGACACCGGGACCTCGATCGACGGGAACGCCGACGACTCGAGCAGTTCGCCCTCGTAGTCGACCGGGTCGCCGGTGCCCGCGGTCAGTTCGCGGACCAGTTCGATCGTCTCGTGGGCGCGTCGCACCGGCCGGTCGAACGCCATCCCGTGGAGCCCCTCGACCGCGGTGGCGGTACTCGTTCCGAGGCCGAGCGTGAACCGGCCGTCCGAGACGTCCTGGAGCGAGGCGGCGGTCATCGCGAGGACGGCCGGCGTCCGCGAGTAGACGTTCACGATCGCGGTGCCAATACCGATCTCGTCGGTCCGGCAGGCGATCTCGGTCGCCTGTACGATGCTGCTTGCCCCCCAGAGTTCGCCGAGCCAGACGGCGTCGTAGCCGCTGTCCTCCGCGCGGACAGCCACGTCCGCGAGATCGGTCTCGCCGAAGTCCGTCACCATGAGTCCGACGTCCATGCTCCCGTCCTCTCGATCCAGCGGCAAAAATCGACCCCCTCGAGCGGTCCCGTGGATCGGCGACACGGGACCGCCCCCGCCCGCGACTGCGACGCCGACAGTCGCCGAGACTGCAACCGAGCGCAACGTTGACCCGGCCCCGCGTTGACCGGCCAGTATGATCGATCGCGAAGGTCGCGTCCTCTTCGGCTCGCTGCTGGTGTTCGTCCTCGCGGTCGCCGTCTCGGTCGTCCTCGAGGGGCAGTTCGGGGTCTCGCTTCGGGACGGCCCGGTGGTCGCGGTACTGCTGTTCGCCGGGGTCGCCGTCGCCATTCCGCAGTTGTATCTCGCAGCCACTGACGCGACGATCCGGCCCCAAAGCAGGCTTCGGTTCGCCGCGCTCGCGACCGCCGTGTTCGCGGTCGCGTTCGCCGCCGAGGCCGAGGGGCTCCGGGAACTCGTCATCGCCACGATCGGGACCGGCGCGTTGCTGGCGCTGGTCTGTTACGAGGGGGTCGCGGGGTATCGCGCCGTCGGCGGCGACCTCTCGCTCGACCTCGGCTCCGACTGAAGCCGCGGCCAATCAGCAACTGTTAGGGGCCGGCCCCGTCTCGGCCTACCCATGACAGATCCCGAGACCCTCGCTGACCGGGTTCAGGAGGGGGACCTCCGCATTCACGAACTCGAGGACCACGCCGACCACGACACCGCGGCCGCGGCCCGGCGGCTGCTGGTCGAACGCGAGTCGGGGACCGACCTCGAGGCGATCGGCGACTACGCCTTCGACGCCGAGCGAGCGGAGCCGAACATCGAGAACATGATCGGCGCGGCACAGGTGCCGATGGGCGTCGTGGGGCCGGTCCCGGTAGACGGCGGTGCGGCCGACGGCGATCACTACCTGCCGCTGGCGACGACCGAGGGGGCACTGCTGGCGTCGGTCAACCGCGGGCTGGGCGTGATCCGGTCCGCGGGCGGTGCCGACGCCCGCGTGACGAAAAACGGGATGACCCGCGCCCCGGTGTTTCGGGTCGCGGGCGTCGCCGAGGCGGCCGAGACGGTCGACTGGGTCTCTCAGAACCTCGAGGCGCTGGCCGAGGCAGCCGAGTCCACCACCAGCCACGGCGAACTGCTCGATGTCGAGCCCTACGTCGTCGGAGACTCCGTTTACCTACGTTTCGCCTACGACACCAAGGACGCGATGGGCATGAACATGGCCACGATCGCCACCGGCGAGGCCTGCGAACTCGTCGAGCGCGAGACGCCGGCCTCGCTCGTCGCGCTCTCGGGGAACATGTGTTCGGACAAGAAACCCGCCGCCATCAACGCCGTCGAGGGACGGGGCCGCTCGGTCACCGCCGACGCCGTGATCCCCGGCGAACTGGTCGAGGACCGGTTGCACACGACCGCCGACGCCATCGCCGAGGCCAACACCCGCAAGAACCTCGTCGGGAGCGCCAAGGCGGGCAGCCTGGGGTTCAACGCCCACGCCGCCAACGTCGTCGGCGCGGCCTTCCTCGCGACCGGGCAGGACGAGGCCCAGGTCGTCGAGGCCGCCAACACCATCACGACGATGGACGCCCGCGAGCGCGAGGACGGCACCACCGACCTCTACGCCAGCGTCTCGCTGGCCTCGCTCGAGGTCGGGACCGTCGGCGGCGGCACGAAACTCCCGACCCAGGCCGAGGCGCTGGACGTTCTGGGGCTGCGAGGCGGGGGCGATCCGCCCGGCTCGAACGCCGACGCGCTGGCCGAAATCATCGCCGTCGGCGCGCTCGCCGGCGAACTCTCCCTGCTCGGTGCGCTGGCGTCGAACCACCTCGCCAGCGCCCACGAAGACCTCGGTCGGTAGGCCGGCACCGCGACGGGAGACTCACAGCAGCCGATACCGGCCGCGACTCTCGCTGACGACGCCCCGGCGCGTCAGCTTCTCGAGAGCGTCCCGAACGTACTCGGGTTTGACGCCGCGTTCGGCAGCGTAATCGATGATTTCGCCCTCAGTCGGCTCCTCGAGGGCTTCGAGGGCCGACTCCACGATCTCTCGCTTGCTCCCGCTTCGGGTCGGGCCGCGCGGGTCGCGCTCGCCGGCGGCGTCGACCGCGTCGACGTCCAGTCCGGACTCCGCGAGGTACTCCTCGTCGTCGACGACGCCGTCGGCGACCTCGTCCTCGAGCGCGTCGAAGGAGTCGAGTTCGGCGAAGGCCTCGCCCTCGCCCTGTCGGTTCGCGAGCATCGAGGCGCGCACGTCGCGGGCATGAGCCGCGTCGTCGGTCTCGACGAACTTCTTGCGTTTCTCGTAGGCTTTGCGCGCGCCACAGCGGGGACACTGGGTCGTCTCCGAACGGCCCTCGATGATCCAGAGGTTCGAACACTCGCTACAGCCGACGACGGCGTACATGCCTCGAGATGGCTCCTCGGGACAGTTCAACCTTCGCCACGCACGGCGAACGTGATCGCCGGCGGTTCGCTACTCCCCCGCGGGCGTCAGTGGGCGGCCACGTCCGAGACGACGTTGAGACAGTAGACGCCGGCGAGGACGAGTCCCAGCCCGACGACGGCCGCCGGATCGAGGCGCTCGCCGAAGACGACGACGCCGATCGACGCGACGCCGACGATTCCGAGCGCGGCCCACGTCGCGTAGACGAGTCCGACCGGCAGTTCCTCGAGGGTTAACGAGAGGAGATAGAAGGCGACGCCGTAGCCGAGCAAGACGACGAGACTCGGGAGCGGCCGAGAGAACCCCTCGGAGAGTTTGAGCGCCGTCGTACCGACGAGTTCCGATAGGATCGCCCCGGCGAGCAGTACGTACGGATTCATGTTATTCCGTTATCAAATGTAGTTGATACGCTTTCCGGTCGCGATCCGTCGTCGGCAACCCACGTCCCGGCACGGGTCGATCGGTGGGTGCCGGAATCGATCGGAACCCGTGGAATTATATCGGCGATCATCGTTCGACGGTCGTATGGAACGCGTCTCCCTGACCGACCGCGAGCCGGCCGAGGCCGCCGATGGCGTCCATCTGGCGCTGCTTGCCGGTACCGACTCGATGAACGTCCAGCACTTCGAGATCGAACCGGGCGCGGTCGTCGAGGAACACAGCCACCCACACGAACAGACCGGGTACATCTGCTCGGGAGAACTGACCTTTCTCGTCGGTGGCGACGACCGCGACGGGCGAACGGAGATCGTCTGCGGTCCGGGCGACTCCTACGCGATTCCGGGCGACCAGCCCCATGCCGCGGAAAACCGTGGCGACGAAGTCGTCCGCGGCATCGACGTCTTCAGCCCGCCGCGGAAGGACCCGAGCTGGCGCGGGGAATGACGCCGTCGATCACCGCCGTCTCGACGCGGAACCGCCGTCGGTCGCTCCAGCGGCTCCTACGTCGTACTCGAGAGCGGTTCGACGGACCGCCTCGAGCGTGCCTCGCCAGTCCACCGTCCCCTACGTCAGCAGCGTCGTCACGACCTCGAGGAAGACGACGACCCCGAGCCAAGTGATGGCGGCCGCGACCGCGAGCGGGAGGACGATTCGGCCGGTCGTTCGCAGCCTCGTCAGCGTCGTTTCGGGGACGGTCAGGGGGACGTAGCTGTCCTGTTGCATAGCTCCGATGCCCACGGCCGCACTCTTGAAAGTCAGTCAGACGGGCGGCCGACGCCGGCGGCGGGACGGCACTCGCTCGAGCACCGACGGACAACCGCGGCCCCGACGGATCACGCTAGCGACTTACGCATCTCCACGTGGGGAATCCCCGCCTCTTCGAATTCCGAGCCGTGGCGCTCGTAGCCGAGTTCGCGGTAGAAGTCGGCTGCGTGAGTCTGGGAGTGGAGTTTCAGCGCCGTGAGTCCCTCGTCGGCGGCCCGGCGCTCGAGCGTCGCCATCAGCGCCCGTCCCACGCCCTCCTCGCGGCGGGACTCGAGGACGGCGACGCGTTCGACCTTGCCGACGCCGTCCTCGGGTTCGCGCAGCCGGGCCGCGCCGATCGGCTCCGTGCCGTCGTAGGCGACGAAGTGGGTCGCCGTCTCGTCGTGGTCGTCGTACTCGAGTTCTTCGTCGACGCCCTGTTCCGCGACGAAGACCGCGTGGCGAACGTCGAAGGCGTCCGTTCGTTCCCGGTCGGTGTCGGCGATCCGGACCGCGAGGTCGCGTTCGTCCATCGACGGGGGCTACGACGGCCGCCCGTGAGAGCGTTACGAAGCGAACGGAGCGGCCGTCGCTCGAGGGATTCGACGGGTGAACGGACCGAGTCGGCCATCGCTGGTCGATGGCGATGGCAAAAGAAATCGAGACAGAGAGATGCCGCGTGAGTGCGAGAAACCCGTTACGAGAGTTTCTCGATATCGTCAGAACGCGACGGCGTTCTGACTGCGCGAGAAGCTTTCTACGAAAGCTTCTCGATGTTCGCGACGACTTCCTCGGCGAACTCGCTGGTGGCGAGCTTCTCGGCGTCCTCGAGCTGGCGCTCTAAGTCGTAGGTGACCTTGCCGGAGGAGATGGTCTCCTCGACGGCGTCGCGGACGAGGTCGGCGGCGTCGGACCAGCCGAGGTACTCGAGCATCATGCGGCCCGAGAGGATCATGGCGGTCGGGTTGACCTTGTCCTGGCCCTCGTACTTGGGCGCGGAGCCGTGAACGGGTTCGGCCAGCAGGAGGCCGTCGCCGAAGTTCGAACCGGGGGCGATGCCGAGGCCACCGATCTGGGCACCGCAGGCGTCGGACATGTAGTCCCCGTTCAGGTTCATCGTCGCGACGACGTCGTACTCGTCGGTCCGGGTCAGGATCTGCTGGAGCATGTTGTCCGCGATGCGGTCGTTGACGACGACTGCGTCGTCGGGCGCTTCGCCGTCTTTCTCCTCCCAGAGCGTGTCCTCGGTGATGACCTCGTCACCGTACTCTTCTTCTGCAACCTCGTAGCCCCAGTCGCGGAACTGGCCCTCGGTGAACTTCATGATGTTGCCCTTGTGGACCAGCGTGACCGAGTCGCGGTCGTGTTCGAGGGCGTAGTCGATGGCGCGGCGGACGAGTCGCTTCGTCCCGAACTCCGTGATCGGCTTGACGCCGATGCCGACGGGGCCGTCGTGGATGGTGCTGTCGAAGCCCATGTCGTTCTCGACGAACTCCTTGACCTCCTGGACGTCGTCGGTACCGGCCTCCCACTCGATGCCGGCGTAGACGTCTTCCGTGTTCTCACGGAACGTGACCATGTCCATCTCGCCGGGGTTCTTGACCGGCGACGGGACGCCGTCGAGGTGGTAGGTCGGTCGGACGTTCGCGTAGAGGTCGAGCTTCTTTCGCAGCGCGACGTTCAGCGAGCGGAACCCGGCACCGACGGGCGTCGTCAGCGGGCCCTTGATCGCGACGCGGTGTTCCTTGATCGCCTCGACGGTCTCGTCGGGCAGGTTCTCGTCGTACTTCTCGCGTGCGGACTCGCCCGCGTAGAGACGCATCCAGTTGATCTCGCGGCCGGTCTCCTCCGCGGCGGCCTCGAGGACCTTCTGTGCGGCGGGGCCGACGTCGCTGCCGACGCCGTCGCCGTAAATAATCGGGATGATCGGGTTGTCAGGTACCTCGAGTTCGTCGTCGGTACCCTCTTTCAGCGTGATCTGCGCCCCGTCTTCGGGGACTTCGATCTTGTCGTAGCTCATCTCGTCTATACGGTTCTTCGATGGGGGTAAAAGGTCTACCATTTCCATCGCGGGCCGGCAAAACTTGACCGATGCGCAGTCGACTTACTGGGCCCGAAACCGACGGAGAACGGCCGACGAGCGGGGAATCGCTCTCGATGACTGTCCACCACGGGATAAAAATCCACTAAATGATGGGTGCGTTCGCCGCAAAACCAGCACTTCACCGCGAACCGGCCGTGGGTGCCGTCCCGAACCCGGGATCCACCCGCCGAGGTCGTCCTCGCTGCCGGCCTCGGGACGGCGAGCGTTTCGGACGAATCAGCGTGCCAGTGACGCGCCCGGCTGGCGTCTCTCACGCCACTCGGGACGAGTCCGCCGATCGGTATAACGCGTGGCGGCCGTTTCGGGGTTACCGGAAGCGAGATTCCCAGTCGCGGGATTTCCGGCCAGAAAGCACCTAACGGCGCAGTCTCTATCGTTGCCACACGCGGTATACACGTCGTTTCTTCCTCGAACGGTCGGGTTCGCGACCGGACCGTCTCGACTGCTCTCCCGACGAACGGGACGCTATCGCCTGCGTTTCGACGATCGTCGTGAAGTAGTTTTATTATCGACGTATTCATCTGGGGAACCATGCTCCGAGTACCACAGCACGCGATCCGGCGGTGTCCGCAGTGTGGGTTACCGCTGGCGAACGTCCAGGGGATCGACGCCTGTCCCGACTGTCAGTGGATCACCGACCGACCGGATCGGCCGCGTTGTGACTGATCGGTCCGACCGAGGCCGTCGGAGAGACGGAACCTCTTTTTGTCGACCGGTACAACCCCGGTGCATGGCCGAATCCGACGTGGACCTCGAGTCCGAAAAGTACGAGAAACACCGCGAGGCGGGCGAGATCCTCGCGCAGGTACGCGCGGAGGCCGCCGAGCGCGTCGAGGTCGGCACGAGCCACCTCGAGGTCGCGACGTGGGCCGAGGATCGCATCCGCGAACTGGGCGGCGAACCCGCCTTCCCCGTCAATATCTCCGTCGACGAGGAGGCGGCCCACGCGACGCCGTCGATCGACGACGAGACGACATTCGGCGAGGAGATGATCAACTTAGACATCGGCGTCCACGTCGACGGCTGGCTGGCCGACACCGCCGTCACCGTCGACCTCTCCGGCAATCCGGAACTCGCCGAGGCCTCCGAACAGGCCTTAGAGGCCGCGCTCGACATCGTCGAACCCGGCGTCGGGACCGGCGAGATCGGAGCCGAGATCGAAGACGTCATCGACGGCTACGGCTACAACCCCGTCGTCAACCTCACCGGACACGGGCTGGGCCACTGGGAGCAACACACCAGTCCGAACATCCCCAACCGCGCCGTCTCGCAGGGGACGACGCTGGAGGTCGGCGATGTCGTCGCGATCGAACCGTTCGCGACCGACGGCGGCGGCAAGGTCTCGGAGGGTGCAAGCGAGGAGATCTTCTCGCTCGAGCGCGAGGGCACCGTCCGCAACCGGCAGGCCCGCGATGCCCTGGAGCAGATCACCGAGGAGTTCCGGACGCTGCCGTTTGCGACCCGCTGGCTCGAGACGGACCGGCCGGAGATGGCGCTGCGGCGGCTCAAGCGCAACGACATCGTCCACAGCTATCCGGTTCTCAAGGAAGACGACGGCTTCCTCGTCAGCCAGAAGGAACACACGATCATCGTCACCGAGGACGGCTGCGAAGTAACGACTGAATAACGCAGTCGGTTTCGAACCGAAATCGGCACTGGGCCGAAACGAGGGATCCGCGGAGGGGGAGAAAACGGGAGACCGACCGGCCGCGGTCAGTGCGGCGTTCTCAGGCGTTGTTCATCCGCTGGCTCGAGCGATTGCCACAGCGCTGGCACTCGCTCACGCGGTACGGTTCGCGGGAGAACTGGGCGTTCTCCTGTTTGATGCTCTCGGTTCTGATCTGGACCGAAACCTCGTGAAGCGTTTCCAACTCGCACTCCTCGCAGTGTTCGGTCATCCCGTTAAAGGAGTCGTCAGTCGTTGCCATTACCTGATTACTTGCAGTAGTCCCATCTTAAACCCACGCTTCATTTTGAAGGGTGAGTCGTCAAAACCGCAAGACGGCGTTGCCTTCGTTCGAGAGACCGGACGAGAGCGTCCTATTTCGTTTATCGACAACGCTCGACGCGTTACGAGCGTTTATTCCCGAGACAACGGCCGGAAAGCGGCAACAAAATCCCCTACAATCGCCCCGAGCGGCGGGACTGAAACGCTTTAGGCGCGCCTCGAGTGGTATCCGACATGGAGCAGGTGTTCGCACCGTGGCGGATCGAGTGGATCGAACGCGAGGACAAAAACGCCGATATCGAGGACTGCGTTTTCTGTGAACTGCCCCATCAGGACTCGGATCGGGAGAATTTGATCGTTGCGCGAAGCGAACACGCGTTCGTCATGCTGAACAACTACCCCTACAACCCGGGCCACGCGATGGTGATTCCACACACCCACACCGGCGAGTACGCGGCCCTTGAAGACCCGATCCTGCTCGATCACGCCCGCTTGAAACAGCGAACCTTCGACGCGCTCGATGCCGCACTCGAGCCGACCGGGTTCAACGCCGGCTTGAACCTCGGTGACGGGGCCGGCGGCTCCATCGACGACCACCTCCACACCCATATCGTCCCGCGATGGGAGGGGGATACCAACTTCATGCCGGTCATCGGCGACACCTCGGTGATCGTCGAAGCGCTCGACGAAACGTACGAGCGCGTGCGCGAGGCCTTCGCCGCACAGGAGGGGGCGACCGTCGCCGGCGAAGACGACGCGATCAGCTTCGAGTAGCGACGACGGCTCGAGGGCGGTCGCGAACGGGCGCTTTCGGAGAGCCAGCAATCCGTGCGGGACGACCGGACGCTTTTGGTCCCGGTAGTGCCATACGGTAGCATGGACTACGACGTTGTCCACACCGACGATGTCCCGATGACCGATCTCTCCGAGGTCGAGGAAATCCCGCCGGACCTGCGGATCCGCGCGCTCGATGACTTCTTCGACACCGACGCGGTCAACCTGAAGCTGTGGTACTTCGAGCCCGGCGAGGAGATCCAGTATCACGCCCACGCCGAGCAGGAGGAGTTATACTACGTCCTCGAGGGGGAGTTCTCGCTGAAACTCGGTCGCTCGGGCGAGGCGGAGTACGTCGACGCGGGCCCCGGAACGTTCTGGGTCGCCAAGCCGGAGGTCGGCCACGGCCACCGCAACGTCGGCGACGAGGAAGGCGTCGTTCTCGCGATCGGCGCACCTGCGGTCGAGGACCCGGGGCTGGATCCCCACGGGCTCGACGAGGAGTAGCGAGGCGGGGTTCCCATACGGTCTCCTGTATGTCAGTACCGGTGCAACTGCGACCGCTCTACAGTTGCACCGGTAAATCGGTACAGCAACCCGTCTCAGGCGTAGGTCGCGTCGAGATAGTCGACGATCCGCTCGGACTCGGCCATCGTGATCCCACGGTCCTCGTCGACGATGACCGGGACCTGTCGCTGGCCGGAGACGCGCTTGACCTCGTTGCGTTTCGAGTGGAGTCCTTCGACCCAGACGCTGTCGTACTCGACGTCGAGTTCGTCGAGGCGGTCGGCGACGAGTTCGCAGTACGGACAGCCCTCGAGTTGGTACAGGGTAACCATACCTGCCCGTTCGGGTCGCGGCGACAAAAGCGTAGGTGCCCGTCTCGAGCGATAGGCTGCCGCGGCACGGAGGTTTTAGTCGGTCGACGGTCGATTCGGGGTATGCCACCGATCGAGGGCGAGACGGTGCCGGCATTCGAGGCGCTGTTGTGTGACGGCGAGACGTTCCGGTCGACGGCGCTGTCCGCGGCGCTTGGCGAGCGTGGCGGCGTCGTGATCGCGACCGGCTTCGCGTTCAGCGCGATCGCACAGAACTGGTGGAAACAGTTCGTTCGGGCCGGCTGGGGCGAGTTCGAGGACGTCGCCGTCCTCGGGATCAGTCGGGACGGCCCGTACGCACAAAACGAGTTCCTGCGCTGGCTGGACGAGCCCGGGTTCCGCTTTTTCGCCGACGTCGACGGTGAGGTCAGCGAGTCGCTCGAGTTGCTGGCCGACCGCGACCATATGGCGAACGTCTCGACGCCGTGGCGGTCGGCGTTCGTCCTCGACGCGGATCGCGAGGTCCAGTACGCCTTCGTCGCGGACGACTGGATCTCGCCGCTCCCCCGCGAGGAGATCGAGGCCGCCGTCGCGGAGCTGTAGGGCCGTCAGTGTTCACAGTACAGCGTCCTGCCGTTGCACTCACACTCGATCCGGAGCGGATCGTCGTAGGTCACGGACACGTGATCCATGGCCTGCGTGTAATGGGCGGGCATGCCGGTCCGCGACCGCTCGTTGAGCTGTGAGAGCAGTCCCGCTTCCTCCAAGTTCTCGACCTTCCGATAGGCCGTCGACTGCGGGAGATCCAGCGCCTCGGCGATCTCGTTTACCGTCGTCGGCTCCTCGGCGTACAGATACACCGCTCGCGCGTCGTCGTCGTTGAGCAGGTCCATGACCCGATAGGGATCACAGCCCATCTCGCCGTCCCGTTTCTCCCGCGGACAGCGGGTCGGCCGGTCGGCTGACTCGTTCATATTCGTTGATACGCACCGGAGCCACTTTGCTCCCAGAGCCGGTTCCCGGCAACTGAGGATTGGTCTGTACGAGTCGGGTCGGCTACCGACTCGCTACACGGGCTCGCCGAAGGCGTACATCGTCTCGTGGGCCGTGATCTCGAGGTCGACGAAGTCGCCGGGCGCTATGCCGTAGTCGTCGGCGTTTTGGACGATTATCTGCCGGTAGGCCGAGTCACGACACTTCACCGAATCGGCGGTGCCGTCCTCGACGACGAGACAGTCCTCGCGGACCTCGCCGACCATGTCGGCGTAGGCCTCGCCGACGATCTCGCGCTTGACTTCGCTCATCTCCTTCGAGCGTTCCTTCTTGATCGTCCCGCCAAGCCCCTTCAGCTCGGCGGCATCGGTGCCGGGCCGCTTCGAAAAGCGCGTGACGTTGATCTTTTCCGGCCGGGTCTCGCGAAGCAGAGCCATCGACTGCGCGTGGTCGTGATCGGTCTCGGTGGGGAAGCCGACGATGAAGTCCGTCGACAGCGTCCAGTACTCCAGGGCGTCGTCGAACGTCTCGACGACCTCGAGATACTCCTCGACCTGGTGCTGGCGGCGCATGTCCCCGAGGACGTCGTCGCTACCCGACTGGACGGGCGCGTGCAGGAAGTCGTAGAGTTCGTCGTTTTCGGCGAAGACGTCGGCGAGGTCCTCGCGGATGCCGTGGACGCCCTTCGGGTTGGCCATCCCCACGCGCACCCGGAAGTCCCCCTCGATCGCACAGATCCGCTCGAGCAGGCGGTGAAGCTTGCGCTCGCCCTCGTCCCAGCCGTAGACGCCGGTGTCTTGCCCGGTGATGCGGATCTCCTTCGCGCCGGCGTGGATCAGCGCGCGGGCCTTCTCGACGTTTTCCTCGATCGAGGGGGAGTCGATCTTGCCGGTGGCCTGCTTGGTGATGCAGTACGAACAGTCGGACATACAGCCCCGCGCGATCGGGAGAATACCCACGACGCCGTCCAGGATCGGCTCGGCGTCGGGGGTCGTCGTCGGACACTCGCCGTTGGTGACGGCCTCGGGGACCTCGTCCCAGTGCAGTACCTGCCCGTCCACGTCGGCCCGCGCGAACTCCTCGCCCTGGGCCAGGGCCATACAGCCCGTGATGAAGAGATCCGCCGTCTCGTCGGCCAGTTCCTCGGCCCGCCGGAGCATGTTGCGCTCGGTCTTCTCGACGACGGTACAGGTGTTGAGGATGGCGACGTCGGCCTGTTCGGGGCCGTCGACCCGGTAGTGGCCCGCGTCTCGGAGTCGCCGCTCGATCTCGCGGCTCTCCCCGCGGTTGGACGTGCAGCCGTAGGTTTCGATGTGATACCGGGCCATCCGTTCGATGATCCATCGGGCGCGGGAGGCCAAAAGCCCGACGGATCCCGGTCGTCACGGCTCCGGGATCGGTTCACGCGGTGTCGACGCGACGATCACGTGCCGTCGGAATCGGCCCCCGTCGCTTCGGACAGCGCCTCGAGCGCGTCCCGACCGGTATAGAGGTGTCGCCGGCCCGTCGGTGCCTGGGTGATGAGGACGCCAGCCGAGAAGTCGGGGTCCCCGTTCTCGTCGTAGATCTCGTCGGGGTTCGAACCGATCCGGACCGACTCACGGACCGCGAGCATCGCCTCCCGGATCGCGTCGTCCCGGTCTGCGGCCGCGGCGACGTCCTGTCGGTCGATCGATTCCTCGCGGGCGGCGAGCCGCTCGAGGACGTCGTCGACGTGGTCGGCGGCGCGATCGGAGTCGTAGATGTAACGACGGACGCGCATGGTCGCGGTACGGACCCGACGGGTTTCTAGTCGTCGAACTCGGCGGCTCGGCCGTCGCCGGCCGTGCCGCTCCGATAGACCGCATAGAGAAGCAAGAGTGCGATCAGGAAGTCGAAGCCGTGTTCGACGAGGTGATGGACCGTCATCGGGACGAGCCCGAGGACGGTTCCCAGTCCGGTTATCGACCGGACGACAAGCACACCCAGTACGACCGCGATCAAACAGTAGCGAGCCGTTCGACGCCGGGCGTAGGCGGCGACGCCGACGACGAACAGCGCGGTCGTCCCGAGCGCGGCCAGCACGATGATCGCGACGAGGACGGGCGCGAGTTGCGGGTCGAGCCACCCCTCGGCGACCGACATTGCGGGCACCATGCGATCGATACCGCTACTCGGACCGGTGGCTACCTATTCGCTTCGGTGTCGGGCTCGAGTCGCCCCCGCACCGTCGGGCTCGGCTCTCACTCACCGGAGTCGGGAGCCGCGGCTCGATACGGAGCGTCTCGAAAAATCGAATCGTCGTACAGCGCCGTCGAACCGACACTGACGGCGACGTTAGTTGCGGACGACGTTCGTCGCGCGGGGACCCTTGGGGGCCTGTTCGATGTCGAACTCGATCTCGGTGCCTTCCTCGAGGTCCGGGCCGCCGACGTCTTCCATGTGGAAGAACACGTCATCGTCCGCATCCTCAGTCGAAATGAAACCGTAGCCGCCTGTGTCGTTGAAGAAATCAACGTTGCCTTTCGCCATTACAACCAAAGAGAGGAGCAATACACGGATAACCCTTCCGAGAGTCGTGATACCACGACCGTCGGCCCGATCGGACCGGGATCGGGCCGCGGTTCTCGGCGGCCGGGAACGCGAGCCACCCGTTATATGCCCCCCGGCGCTAGCCGACGCCAGGGTTTGCGGGGACTCATATGACCGACACGCGACAGCGAATTCGGGCACACGTCGACGACAACGCCGGCGTCCACTTCAACGAACTCGTCAGGGAGTCGGCGTTCGCGCCGGGACAGATACAGTACCACATCCGGCGGCTGCTCGAGGACGGCCGACTCGTCCGCGAGGAGTTCTACGGCCGGACCCACTACTATCCGCCGACCTACGACGAGTGGGAGCGGGCCGCGCTGGCACTGTTTCGCCGGGAGACGGCCCGCGAGATCGTCGTCGCACTGGCGGAGACCGAGGACGCCGCGCCGGCCGATATCGCCGACGACCTCGGGATCGCACGCAGCACCCTCGAGTACCACGTCGATCGGCTCGTCGCACACGACATCGTCGAGAAACGCTACGACGACCGGAACCGCGTCGTCCTCGACCTCGCCGATCCCGAGGCGACGGGACGGCTCCTGACGACGGTGACGCCGACGGTTCCCGATCGGCTCGTCGACCGGTTCACGCGGCTCGTCGACGAACTGCTTGCAGGGACCGGTGACTCGTCGTAGCGGCTCGCTCGAGTCGGTCGCCGATCACCGCATCCCGGGCTCGTCCTCGAGCCGGTCGTAGTGATCGTTCATCACGTCGAGAACCGCGATCAGCGCGCCGAGGACGACGGGCCCGTAGAACAGCCCCATGACGCCGAACGCGTAGACGCCGCCGAGGACCCCGAGGATGATGACGGCGGGGTTGAGTTCCGCGTACCGATCGACGAGGATGGGGCGGAGATAGTCGTCGGACAGGCCCACGACGATCATGCTGTAGACGAACAGCGCGACCGCAAGCAGCGGCTCCTCGATCAGGAAGAGATAGATCACGGCGGGCCCCCAGACCATGAACGACCCGATCAGTGGGATCAGCGATAGGACGATCATGATCGCGGTCCAGAACGCCGCGTTCGGGACGCCGGTCGCCAGCAGTCCCAGTCCCGCGATGGTCCCCTGAATGATCGCGATCATGACGTGGCCGGCGAGGACGGCCCACATGACCTCGTCCAGTTCCTGATAAAAGTCGTCCTGTACGTCGTCAGGTAGCGGCGTCAGTTCCCGCATCCACGTCAGCAGGTTGCTGCCGTCCTTGAGAAGGTAGTACAGCAGGAAGATCGCGAGCCCGAGCCCGATCAGCGTGTGGGTGATCGCGCTGAACCACTCGGTCGAACTCTCGAGAACCATCGTCCCGACGTTCTGTGCCGCGTCGGCCAGCGCCGACGGGAGATCGACCGACTGCCCGGTCTGTTCCTCGATGGCACGCTCGAGTTCGCCGAGTTGAATGGAGTCGGTGTTGACCTGCTCGAGGAGCCGCCGGGCATCGCTGGCGATCGCGGCGACGATGACGACCAGCGGAACGACGAAACCGGCGACTGCGAGCCCGACGAGCGCGAACGCGGCGATCGGGGGCGCGACCCGCTCTTCAAGGCGTTGCTGGAGCGGATACAGAACGTACGCGATGAGGATAGCGCCGAGGACGTACTGGGAGAACGGCAACACGAGCAACAGGGAGAGATAGGCGAAGAGCCCGACGAGAACGAGCAGAAATCCCTTGCTGATATTCACGCCCATTATTTCTCCGTTCGCTGGCATAAAACCACGGCATGAACGTATCGCCACTCTGGACTGTCGTAGCAAGGCGTCACACGGCTTCAAGAGGCTGGTACGTGTATTTCTAGCCGAATGTCGACTCAGCTCGATCCCCTTTCCCTCTCGGCCGATCTCCTGTATACGGTCAAGACCGAGGGCGACGCCGAGCCGTTGCGAGACCACCTCGCGACGATCGATCGGTCGCGGTTGGAGCGGGCGCTGTCCAGCCGCGAGGGGAAACTCGCCTTCTGGCTCAACTGTTACAACGCCTACGCCCAGCTCCTGCTGGAGTCGGAGGAGCCGGACCTCCACGAGGGTGGGCTGCTCGAGGCGTGGAAGTTCTTCGCCCGCGATCGGGTCCCCGTCGGCGGCGTCTGGCTGAGTCTCAACGACATCGAACACGGCCTGCTCCGGAGTTCGAAGCTGCCGTGGGGAATGGGCTATCTCCCGCGCCCGTTTCCCTCCTCGTTCGAACGGCAGTTTCGCCTCGACGACTGCGATCCCCGGATCCACTTCGCGATCAGTCACGCGACGGATCACTGTCCGCCGATCGCGGTCTACTCGCCCCAGGACGTCGACGAGGAACTCGACATCGCCATCGAGTGGTTCTTAGAGGAAAACGTCAGCTACGACCGGGAAACCGAGACGGCGACGGTCCCCCGACTCTTCCGACGCTATCGCGGCGACTTCGGCGGCCGCCGCGGGATCGTGGCGTTTCTCCGTGAGTACAACGCGGTCCCGGCCGACGCCGGCCCCTCGCTCGAATACGAACGGGTCGATCACTCCGCCGAGTTGGACGTCGATCTCGAGGGCGACGAGGTCCGGCGGTAGCCTAGACCCCGCAGGTCGACGCTCGAGTCGGCAGACGGTCCGGCCCTCACTCGAGGCGCTCGATCGTCGCGTTCGGCGCGATTCGCATCACGCTTCTGGCCGCGCGTTCGGCGTTTGACCGCGAGGCGTACCCCTCGCCGCTGTCGGCGACGATGTTGCCGTTCCAGTGGACGAGCCGCCAGCGCCACTCGCCGCCCCTGTCCTCGTAGACCTCGAACCGGCTCGTCCGGCCGGTCTCGCTCGTCTCGTCGGTCTCTGCCGTGTCGTCCCCCTCGGCCGTCACCGGCGTCTCGTCCGTCCCGCTGTCCCCCGTCGAGCCGTCGCCGGCGAGTCCCTCGAGCGGCATCACCGCCGCCGCGGGGTCGACGTCGGCCGCAGCCGACGTCTCGTCCCGATCACCACCCGCAGCGTCGCCGTCGGCCGGNCCGCCGCCGCGGGGTCGACGTCGGCCGCAGCCGACGTCTCGTCCCGATCACCACCCGCAGCGTCGCCGTCGGCCGGGCGGTCGGTGATCCGTACGCTCGAGCCGGCCGGATCGTCCCACTCGAGTTCGATCTCGAGTTCACCGACCTGGGGTTCGTCGACCCCGAGTCCGGCCTCGAACGCCGCGACGACCCGCTCGGGGACGGCGACCCTGACGCTTCGTTCCTCGCCGTTCAGCCGGACCGGGCGGCCGGACTCGAAGGCGGTCGCGAACTCGCGGAAGACGGCCGCGAGTTCCGTTCGGTCGTGTGCGCGCTCGAGTTCGAACTCGTCGTCGGGTTCGTCGGAAGCCACCATACCGACGTGTACTGGAGGCGACGGGTTAGTGTTTCCCACGCGCTGGCCTCGATTCGTGCCGGGCACCCTGTCGGTGCGTTTTTGTCGACGCCCTTCCTTCGCTCGCTCGTGACTGCACGCGACTGGCACGCCGATCGGGAGGCCGTCTTCGACCGCGACGCGCGGACCTGTCGACACTGCGGGACTGCCGACGACACCGAGGCGCTTCGAGCCTACCCCGTCGGCGACGTGGCGCTCGAGGGGGAGGTCCACGAGAGCGCGCTCGTAACCGTCTGTGCGGATTGTTTCGGGACGCTGTCGGACTCGCCGTCAGCGACGCCGACCGGCGCCGAAGAGCTGTTTCACCACGTCCGCGAGACGACCCGCATCCAGGGTGAGACGATCTCGACGGTCGCCTCGTTCGCCTCCGTCGCGACCGCACTCCCCGGCGACCTCGAGTCCGCACTCGACGACGAGGGGGAAGACGCCGCCCTCGAAGAATCGATCGCACAGTACCGGCGCTGTCTCTTATACACATNATCGCTGTCACGGCTGTTTCGACGCGCTCGAGTCGGGGCCGACCTGTGACACCTGCGGGCTCGCGGTCCGCGAGACGGCCGACTGGGAGGACGACGACGGGACCCTCGCGTTCGACCGGCTGTTCGCGACGATCAACGACCGCCTGCAGGAAGCCTCGGCGACGACGGAAACGCTGACCGATCGGACGACGACGCTGGCCGAACGGCTAACGGCGGCGTAGGTCCCTCGTTCTTTTTGCCGTCTCGAGCCTAGAGGTAGTTGAATGACCGAGTCGACGGTCGAGCCCGACGGCTCGAGCGAGTACCACGTGCTGGTCCCGCTGGCCAACCCACGAACGGAACAACACCTGATCGAACTGGCCAGCACGCTCGCGGCCGACCGCGGCGGCGTCGTCCACGCGGTCCACATCGTGCAGGTCCCCGACCAGACGCCGCTGGACCGCGGTGCCGAGCGACTCGAACGGATCGACGCCGACTCGGAAAAACTGCTCGAGCGGGCCCGCGACCACGCCGCGGAGTACGACGCACCGCTCGAGACGACGACGATCGTCTCGCACCGTTCGTTCGAGGAGGTGTTCGACGCCGCACGAACCCACGACGTCGATCTGGTCGTCATGGGTTGGGGCGGCGACCGACCGTGGACGGCGGGCCGCGCCGAAGGGCCGCTCGACGAAGTCGCCCGCGACCTCCCGTGTGACTTCCTCATGCTGAAAGACCGCGGGTACGATCCGAGCCGGATCTTGCTGCCGACCGCCGGCGGGCCCGACTCCGATCTCGGCGCGGAGGTCGCGCGGACGCTGCGCTCGGCGACGGGAGCCTCGATCGACCTGCTCCACGTCGTCGACGAGAGCGAGCGCGAGGCCGGCGAACGGTTCCTCACCGAGTGGGCCGCCGACCACGACATCGGCGACGCCGTGTTGACCGTCGACACCTCGGGCGACGTCGAGGGCGCGATCGCCCGCGAGGCCGCCGACGAGACGCTCGTGATCGTCGGCGCGACCGAGCGCGGGCTACTCTCGCGGCTCGTCCGCGGCTCGCTCGTCTCCGACGTCGTCGACGACCTCGAGTGTTCCGTGCTACTGGCCGAGCGCCCGACCGAGCGGTCGCTACGCGAACGGCTGTTCGGTCGCTCGAGCGACGAAGAATAGCGTCGTCGCGGCCGTTACAGTTGGGTCGCGGCCTCGAGCGCGATGTCGATCGCACGGCCGACGTTGTTTTTGGCCTTGTCCGGGAGTTCGTCGTCCTCGGTGTCGGTGCCCTTCTGGGTGCCCTCGACGAGGTTGCCGTCGACGGTACAGATCGCGCCGGCGGCCAGTCCCTTACGACGGGCCAGTGAGAAGACGGCAGCGGCCTCCATCTCGACCGCCAGCAGGCCCGCGGCCTCCCAGTCGTCGACGGCGTCGTCGGTCTCGGCGTAGTAGGCGTCGTCGGAGGCGATCGGGCCGACGTGGACCGCTTCGCCGTTGGCTTCCGCCGAGTCGACCAGCGCCGACAGCGCGTCGTAGTCGGGTACTGCGGGGTACTCGACGGCCTCGTACCGTTTGCTCGTCCCCTCGTTTTTCGCCGCGCCGGTCGCGACGATCATGTCGCCGATCTCGATCCCCGACTGGAGTGCCCCGGTCGTCCCGACCCGGAGGAACGTCTCGACGCCGACGTTCGCCAGTTCCTCGATCGCGATCGCCGCGGAGGGACAGCCGATCCCCGTCGAACAGATCGTCAGCTCCCGTCCCTCGTAGGTGGCGTTGACGACCTTGTACTCGCGGTTGCGCGCGATCGTCTCCGACTCGTCGCAGTGGTCGGCGATGCGATCGACCCGGCCGGGATCGCCCGGGAGCAATGCGATGTCCGTCAGGTCGCCGTCGTCGACCAGCAGGTGTGGCTGCGTCGCCATACCCTCGGATTCCGCGGGCGGTGAGAAAAAAGGTTCGAGGAAGGGTCGAGAAGCGACCGGTTCGGCTCGGCAACTCTCGACGCCACCCCCTTCCCGTCCCCGATCAGCCCGTCGGACGCACTTCGACGCAATCGGGCCGAATCGTGACCATCGCGCCGTCGGCCTCGAACTCGACGATCCCCGTCGCTCGAGCGTCGCCGCGATTGGTGTCGGCGAACAGTGCGTCGAGCGCGTCGGGGTCGACGTAGTCGTACAGTTGCGTGCTGGCCGCCGTGACATCGTGACCGTGATAGCGGGCCAGGGCGGTCGCAGCGGCGATACTCGGCGGTTCGTCAGCGTCTCGGTCGTACTGGATGCGCCGTCTGAGGCCGCATCCGTGGGACTCGGTTACCCTTCCTTCCGTCATGTCTCTCAGTCACGGGATCGTGACTGTTCAGTCGAGTGGCCAACGGCCCGGCCCATATACCTACCGTCAGACGACACCGGGTGAGAACCACACGGCGGCGACGTGACGGTGCGCGCACGGTCGTTACGCCTTTTCAGGAGCGGCGCTCGAGGAGCGCCTCGAGTTCCCCGCCGGTCGGTGCGCTCCGGGCCCCCTCGCGGCTCGCGGTCACGGCCCCGCAGGCGTTGCCGGTCGCAAGCGCCCGCTCGAGATCGCGGTCCGCGAGCCACCTCGTGAGAAAGCCGGCGGCGAAGGCATCGCCCGCACCGGCGGTATCGACGGGGTCGATGTCGAACCCCGCGTGAACGACGGTTCCCGACGGCGCGTACGCTTCCGCGCCGTCGGCCCCACAGGTGACGACGACGATCCGGTCGTCGGCGGCCCCGTCGGGGTCGTCGTCGAACAGGGCGGCGGCCTCCCGGTCGGTCACGAAGACGACGTCAGCCAGCGCGAGCGGCTCGCCATACTCGCGGTCGGCGAGCCGCCGACCGGGATCGAAGCTGATCCCGATACCGGCCTCGTCGGCGATCCGTGCGATCGCGGCGGCCGTCGCCGGCCGCTGTCCCGTGAGATGGACGTGATCGGCCGCCCGGATCCGCGACGGCTCGAGGGCCGCCGGCCCGACGGCCTCGTTGACGCCGTCGTTGCCGAGGATCGCGACTTCGCCGTCGTCGTCGACCAGCAGGTACTTCACCGCCGTTGCGGCGTCCTCGACGACGCGGACCCCCTCGAGGGAGACGCCGGCGGCCTCGAGTTCGCGGCGGGCGAGCAGGCCGTTGTCGTCGTCGCCGACGCTGCCGATCAGGCCGACGTCGACGCCGAGGCCGGCAAGCGCCGCGGCGACGTTGGCCGCACTGCCGCCGCCCGACTGGCGTTGCGATCGGATCGCCGCCTCGCCGTCGCTCTCGGGCAGTCTGTCGACACGGAGGGTCACGTCCCAGTTGACGTGGCCGGCCGTGAGTACGGTGATCGAATCCATTCGCCGATAGTAAAGGGACGGGACCGGCCGGCAAAAACCTAGGTTTCGGTGGCAGACGCTGAGGGACGGACGCGAACGACGCGGGGAAACCGGCCCACGGTCACATCACGGTGAACAACAGGACGTTGTGAACGGCCGGACCGAGCCCGACCGCGGCGACGAGGGCGAGGACCGTCCGGCCCTGCTGTGGCCGGTCAGCGACGTACTCGCGGAACAGCCCGACGATGACCAGCGCGAGGGCGACCTTGACCAGCACGAACAGCCACCCGGCACCGACGTACTCCGCGGTCGGCAGCGCCTCCCCCGCCTCGAGCAACAGCAGCGACAGCGGGACGTTCTCGCCGGCCCCGAGGACGTCGTAGCCGACGGCGGTCGTGACGCCGTCTAGCGTGTGTGCGAAGACGACGAGCGCGCCGGTCGTACCCGTGGTCGCCGCGACGTCGGTAAACCAGAGGCTCAGGACGAGCCAGGCGAGTGCAGTGACGATGCCGGCGATGACGACCGAGATGACCGGCCAGAAGGGGTCGAACGTCCCCGTCTGGATACTCCGGAAGAGCGCGAACATCGTGAAAACGGTAAAGAAGGCCGTCCCGGCAACGCCGACGAAGCGGGGGATCGTCGGCTGGAGGCCGCCGACGTGGAGGAAGACGCCGACGACCCAGGCCAGTCCCGCGATGATCGCCGTCACGACGTAGACCATCGGCGCGGTAAACAGGGGCTCGATGGTCGACGGGAACGCTCCCATCTTGTAGAGGACGTGTAACGTCGCGCCGAACATCATCCACGGAGCGAAGGCCAGCACGGTCCGGTCGGTCACGGGTGGTTCGATCGCCCACAGCAGCGCGATCACCCCCCCGAGAATCACGGCGGCCGGCACCACCATGTACCACGGCGGAACGACGAACCCCTCGGGTAACACCATACGGGGCAATGGCTGTCACCAGTGACTAACACTTTCCGATCCCGGACGATTCACAGTGTTGAAGCTTTCGGCCGCTGTCGCGTCGTCCCGGAACGCGGTTCGGACCACTAGACGTCCGAGAACCGGCGTATCGACCGTGCGAACGGTGGTGAGATCTCGAGAGCCGCGTCGACGGCCAGACCATCGAGAGGCCGTCACTCCGCCCAGGGCTCGTCGGTCGTGTCGCCGAACAGTTCTCGCATGAGTGTCACGATGCTCTCGGGTGGGAACTGACCGCGCTCGGTGACGATCGCGTCGACGTACCGCGGCGGTGTCACGTCGAACGCGGGGTTCTCGACGGTCAGCCCGTCCTCGCTTCCGGGTTCGCCGGCCGACCCGTCCGGCGCGTCACTCGAGCGGATCGACGCGCGCTCCTCGTCGGACAGCACCTCGCGTTCGTCCCGGGTCTCGATCGCGACGGTGTGGCCCGTCAGGGTATCCGGATGCAGTTTGATCGTCTGGGCAGCGACCATCACCGGCACGCCGCGTTCTCGGGCGGTCACCGCCAGTCCGCTGGTGCCGATCTTGTTGATCACGCTGCCGTCGGCCGCGATGCTGTCGGCCCCGACCAGCACGTGGTCCGCCGCGTCCAGGTACCGCCGGGCTGCCCCATCGACGATCAGCGTCACTGGCACCCCCCACTCGCGCAACTGTGCGGCCGTGATGTGACCCTGCTTGCGGGGCCGGGTCTCCTTGACGATCGCCTCGAGGGCTTTCCCGTCCTCGAGGGCGGCCTCTACACAGGCCAGCGCGTCCGTCGAGTGGCAGTGAGTCAGGACGACGTCGCCGTCCCGCAACCGGTTGGCACCGATCCCGCCGAGGGTCTCCCGGGCGTGTTCGAGATCGCGCCGGAAGGACGCGGCGCGGTCGATCGTCGACGCCCGTAACTCGGTGACGGTATCGCCGTCGACGCCCCGAAGCACGTATCGGAGCGCGTTCGGCAGGCTGACCGCGGTCGGACGGGTTTCATAGAGGGTTCGGGCGGCGGCTCGAAGCCCGCGGCGAAACGCCGCCGGCGTCTCAGCCGGACTCCCCTCGGCTTGGGTCGCCAGCGCCGCCGCGGCCGCGTCGGCGATCGTCGCTGCCCCGCGAATCTCCATCGCAGCGATGGCGTCGGCAGTGGACTCGACGGCCGGTACCACCTCCGGTTCGGCATCACCCATGCGAGCGAGTTACACGACAGCGCTGAAAAGACTGCCGTCGGTTCCGGACGGTCGTTCTGACGGGCCGTTCGATAGCCCGAACCCGAACACCGCTCGAGCGACTGTCGAACCGGATCGGCCACCGAACGGAGAGTCGACCGGTGATCGAAAGCCGAAACCCGGAAACCGATCCGTCGGCTACGAGCGTCCATGACCGAACGAACCGGCACGTTCGTCGTGACCCACGCCGAGCCCGACTCGGCGGTCGTCCGCGACGTCCAGACCGCACAGGTACACACCCTCGCGTCCAACCCCGGCCTCGAGGTCCACGACGTCCTCGAGGCGACAGTCGCTCCCGAGCCGCCGATGGAAGTCACCTGGGAGGTGATCGAGGTCGACGATCGGCGCTCGATCGAACTGGTCGACAGCGACCTCGAGCCGACCACCTACGAGAAGGAGTTGGCGGCCGACGCCGAGATCGGCGACCTCGTCCAAGAGGAGCGGGCCGGCACCGGCGAGATCCACGTGTTCCGGGTCCCCGGCGACGAGGTCGCGGCCGCCGCCGACGACGTCCTCGAAGACGAGGAGACGATCGCCCGGGCCGCCCGGCTCGAGGCGGTCCGGGTCGAGGTCCGGTCGGCCGCCGACGAGGGCGTGTTGAGCGTCCGCTACCTGCCGGACTGACCACGGTCCGATCGGCCGCTCGCCCGTGCCGAATTGAGAAGGCTTACTTCGAGGGGCTGTAAGTAGTCCGGTATATGGGGTATTTCGACGTACCGGAGATCGATTACACCCGGTACAGTAATCGCCAGCTCGCAGCGGTTCCGCTGGCGGTTCTCGCGGTCGCACTGCTCGTGTTAAGCGGCGCGTTCCTCGCGTACGGAACGCCGGTGCCGCTTGGCATGGACTTCGCCGGCGGGACGGAACTGACCGTCCAGACGACGACGGCAGAAGGCAACATCGGCGCGGCGTTCGACGAACAGCCCGAGTCGGTGACCGGGACGGGCACCGAGAACCAGTACATCGTTCAGTTCTCGTCGACTGACTCGCAGGCCCTGAGCGATCAGGCCGAGGGCAATCTCGAGCAAGACGGCAGCGCCGAGGTCGTCCAGTCGGTGTCGTCGACGTCAGCGAGCTTCGGCCAGAACAGTCAGCAGACGGCCATGCTCGGGCTCGTCATCGCGTTCGTCGGCATGAGCGCGATCGCCTTCCTGCTCTTTCGGACGTTCGTGCCCTCGATCGCGATCGTCATCTCCGCGTTCTCCGACCTCGTGATCCCGCTCGCGTTCATGCGGCTGGCAGGCATCCCGCTCTCGCTTGGCACCGTTGCCGGCCTGCTGATGCTCATCGGATACTCCGTCGACTCCGACATCCTGTTGAACAACCACGTCCTGCGCCGGAGCGGTGACTTCTACGAGAGTACTCACCGTGCGATGCGGACCGGCGTCACGATGACGGTCACGTCGATGGTCGCGATGCTCGTCATGGGCGTCTCCGCGTACGTCTTCGGGATCAGCCTGCTGGCATCGATCGGGATCATCCTGTTCGTCGGTCTCGCCGCCGACCTGCTGAACACCTACATGTTGAACCTGAGCCTGCTTCGCTGGTACAAGTTCGAGGGGGTCCGCTCATGAGTCCGATCGGCGCCATCAAGGGCAACTGGCGCGTCCTCCTGCTCGGGGCGTTTCTCGTGTTCGCCGTCGTCGCGCTCTTTATCCCCGGCGGGATCGTCGCCGACGACGGTCTGGCCAGTGACAGCGTCGACAGCGGCCCGACGAACCTCGAGTTCGGGCTCGGGCTCGAGGGCGGGACCCGGATCCGGGTCCCGGTCGCCGGTATGACCGCGGAGGACATCGACACCGGCGCGGTCAGCGACGACGGGACAGTCGATCAGGAGCGGCTCGACGGCGTCGAGTCGACGCTCCAGAGCGAACTCGACCTCGATCAGGCGGACGTCAGCGTCGACGTCCAAGACGACGGGACCGTCACCGCCGAAGTGTTCAACGACAACGTCAGCCAGTCGGAGTTCGCCGCGGCGTTGCAGACGGCTGACGTCGACGCCACCGAGGACGACATCCGCGACGGCGTCACCCAGAGTACCCGCGACAATATGATCAGGACGATCCAGACGAAGATCAACGCCGCGGGCCTCTCGGGCGGGACGGCCTACGAGTCGACGACGGTGAGTGGTGACCACTACATCGTCGTCGAGGTCCCCAACATGGACGCCGACGAACTCCGGACCATCCTCTCGGAGCGGGGCCAGGTCGAGGTCGTCGCCTACTACCCGAACGAGAACGGGACACAGACGAACGAGACGGTCCTGCGTGGCGACGATATCGTCGACGTCGACCCACCGGAACAGCAGGGAGAGGAGAGTTACGCGGTTCCGGTACTCGTCAGCGACGAGGCTGCGCCGGGGTTCCAACAGCAGATGAACGATCTCGGGTTCACTAGTGAAGGGATCGGGGATTGTGGCCTCCGTACCGGTGACGGTGGCGTCGACTTCGACCACGACGGGCAGCGGTACTGCCTGCTGACCGTCGTCGATGGCGAAGTCGTCGACGCCCACAGTATGGGTAATAGTCACGGACTCGCGTCCAGCATGAGAGAGGGATCGTGGGAGAACGATCCGACGTTCCAGATGGGTGCGCCGAGCCAACAGCAGGCCCAATCGCTCTCGGTCAACCTCCGGGCGGGGAGCCTGCGCGCACCGCTTGACTTCAGCGAGGAACAGGTCTACTCGATCGAGCCCGGCCACGCCGACCAGTTCAAACAGTACTCGCTGCTGATCGGGCTGCTCTCGGTCCTCACCGTCAGCGGCGTCGTCTACGCCCGATACACCGACACCCGCGTCGCCCTGCCGATGATCGTCACGGCCATCGCCGAGGTGGTCATCCTGCTTGGCTTCGCGGCGCTGATACGCATGCCGCTGGATCTCTCCCACGTCGCCGGGTTCATCGCCGTCGTGGGGACCGGGGTCGACGACCTCGTGATCATCGCCGACGAGGTGATGGACGAGGGCGACGTCAGCTCCGAACGCGTCTTCCAATCGCGGTTCCGCAAGGCGTTCTGGGTCATCGGGGCCGCCGCCGCGACGACCGTCGTTGCCCTCTCGCCGCTCGCGGTGCTGAGCCTCGGTGATCTCCGCGGGTTCGCTATCATCACCATCCTCGGCGTGTTCATCGGGGTCCTCATCACCCGACCCGCCTACGGGGACATCCTGCGACGCCTGCTGACCGACCACTGATCGCCGTCCGATCGCGTTCGTTTTACACCGTCCGACAGCGCGGACACCAGTCGACACTGTTGCTATCGCCGTGTGCGCGCACGAAGTCGTACGAAACCGGCTGCTGACAGGACGTACAAACGGGCATTCGAGACACCAACACGAGACACCGGCGGAACGATCACTACCGAACTGCCTGCGATCGCAACCGTACTCGTAAGCGCCGTGCAACTGTAGTTCGCCGAGAACGGCCCGATGTCGACGATGCTCCTCGAGGAGGAACGTCCGATCCCGCACTGATCAGGACTCGAACCCGATAGCTAGGGCTCGGTGACTCGAGGCGACGAAAACGAAAAGCCTAGGCCGGGATTTGAACCCGGGCTCTCGTCCTTACCAAGGACGCGCTTTACCGCTAAGCTACCCAGGCGCGTACTTCTTCGTTGATCGGAGATGTCTTTATGCGTTTCGATCCACGGGAGCCATGCGGCGGTGTGTCGCGGTGCCGTCTCGGAGTCTCGAGGCCGGATCAGGGATCGGTCGCCGACGTCGCCCGGTCGGTCGCGTGGTCCTCGAGCGAGCGGTCGGAGACCGACGGCCCGAGATCGGTGAGACAGTCCTCGACGGCGGGAAACGAGGTCCCGGCGGCGTCGGCGAGGTCCTCGGCGACGGCCAGCAGCCGCGGCGAGGGCGTCTCGCCGACGGCGACGGCTCCGGTGCGGACCGCGAGTTCGAGGACGTCGCGCTCGAGGTTGGCGTCGATCGCCGTGGGGTCGTCGTCGATCGCGCCGGTCGGGTCGGGATCGTCATCCGTTAGGAGGTCGGCCCGCCGAGTCTGGTCGCGGCCGAACGACTGGACGGTGCGAACGGCTGTACCGGCGGCCTCGGTGCGAGCCAGCAGGTAAAAGCCCCGCGCGACGAGGATGTCGGCGGCTAGGATCGCGAGGTCGCCGTCGCCCGCGTCGGCGTCGCTGGCCGTCCAGGGTTCGTCGTGGGCGAGCGCCCGCGTCAGTCGCAGCCCCTCGTAGATGAGCTGGACGCCGGCCGCGTGGGTGACGACGTCGTTGTCACCGCTGGACGAGCGGTCCCGGTCGGGGGTCGTCCCGTCGGCCAACCCGTGGTCGTGCTGTTCGTCGAAACCGTGGCCCTCGGTCGCCATCGCGGCGGCGCTCTCGAGCGTGAGCGCCGCGGGTATCATCGACGCTCGATCGAGAACGGATCCGAGATACTCGTGTAGCTGTGGTGGTTCGACGTCCGCGACGGCCTCGGCGGCGGCACGCCGACAGCTGTCGGCCTTGTCCATTAGCGGGGGGTTACGACGGGGGAGCCAAAGACCTTTGGAAACGCCGGATCGACTGCTGGCATGATCGACATCGACGCCGACGGACGGATTCGTACCGTGACGATCGACCGCCCCGAGGCCCGCAACGCACTCACCGTCGACGTGCTCGAGGCCCTCGAAGCGGCGGTCGCCGACGCCGACGAACCCGTAATCTACCTGCGCGGGCGCGGACCGGCCTTTTCCGCCGGTGCCGATCTCAACGAGGTTGCCGCCCTCGATGGTGATCGGGACCGCGCGGCCGAGTTCGCGCGGCTGGGACAGCGGGTCGCCCGAACGATCGAGGATTCGCCCGCAGTCGTCGTTGCGGGGATCGACGGCCCCGCACGGGGCGGCGGCCTCGAACTCGCGCTGGCCTGTGACGTCCGCGTTGGAACCCCCGAGTCGACCTACG
Organism: Natrinema thermotolerans DSM 11552; assembly: GCA_000337115.1. Classification (GTDB taxonomy): domain Archaea; phylum Halobacteriota; class Halobacteria; order Halobacteriales; family Natrialbaceae; genus Natrinema; species Natrinema thermotolerans. The sequence goes on along the minus strand of AOIR01000053.1, from coordinate 168,398 downwards.
GCGAACCCGGCGTCAGCTTCGGCCTGTTCGGGGCCTGGGGCGGCACCGTCCGGCTGCCTCGCGTCCTCGGCGAGGGCGACGCCCTCGAGTTTGCCCTCTCGGGACGGTCGATCGACGCCGAGGCGGCCCTGCGGATGGGACTGATCTCGCGGATCGAGGACGAGCCCCGTGCAGTCGCCGCGGAAATCGCTGACAACGCGACGGACGCACTGGCAGTTCTCAAACGCCGGCTCCGAGACGACGGCGAGCGCGCGACCCAGGAGCGACGCGAGGCCGCGGCCTTCGCCGACCTCGTGGCCGCCCACGCCGACGACGTCGACGCGCTGCTCGAGTGACGAGACATGTGAGCTGTCCATAATCTTTTTCTCCATGTGACGAGATCCGGGACCATGCCCGATTCGACGTTCCTCCCCGGCGAGAGGGTCGATCTCCGACCGATCGAGGAAGACGACCTCGAGTACTTACGGGATGCGATCAACGATCCGGCGATCTGGCGACCGATCGGCGGCTCTCGTCCGATCAACCGCACACAGGAACAGGAGTTCTTCGAGAACGTCGTCTGTGCCGACGACGGCGTCCACCTGCTGATCACCGCCGACGGCGAGCCGGTCGGGACGATCGGCCTCCGCGAGATCGACTGGGAGGCCGGGCGCGGCGAGATCGGCTACTGGATCGACCCCGACGAACACGGGCAGGGGTACGGCACCGAGGCGACCGAACTGATGGTCGCGTACGCTTTCGACCAGCTGGGCCTCCACCGGATCGAGGCCCACGTGTTCGAGTTCAACGAGGCTTCACAGCGGCTCCTCGAGTCGGTCGGGTTCGCCCGCGAAGGGACCAGCCGGGAGTCCGAGTTCGTCGACGGGGAGTACTGGGACACTCACTGGTACGGGCTGCTCGAGGACGAGTGGCGAGACCGGCAGTCGTAGTCAGTCCAGCTGCTCGGGAGCCGGCGGGGCGGTGCGTTTGTGGGCACTGCGCTCGTACATGCCGCGAACCCGTTCGACCGTGTCCTCGTCGACCTCGAGCAGTCGAGCAGTCGCCGCGACCGACAGCGGGCCGTCGATGTGGGTCGCCAGAATCGAGTCGAGGGTATCGTAGCCGATCCCGAGTTCGTCCTCGTCGGTCTGGTCGGCCCACAGCTCCGCGGTGGCGGTCTTGGCAGCGAGTTCCTCGGGGACGCCGACGTGGCGGGCCAGTTGACGGACCTGCCCCTTATACAGGTTGCCGATGGGATGACAGTCGACCGCGCCGTCGCCGTACTTCGTGAAGTACCCGACCGCGGCCTCGCTCCGGTTGCCCGTCCCGAGAACGAGTCGCTCCTCGTGGTTCGCGACGAGGTAGTTCAGAACCGCCCGAACGCGCGCACGAGCGTTGCCCACCGCCTCGCGGTCGCCCTCGGCCTCGGGGTAGGCCGCCAACACGGCGTCGACGATCGGCTCGACCTCGAGGACATCGTAGCTGATCCCCAGATCCTGGGCGACCCGTTCGGCGTCGCTCATGTTCTCCTCGCTGCTGACCGTCGCCGGGAGGACGAGCCCGTGAACGTTCTCGGTGCCGATCGCCTCGACGGCGAGATAGGCCGTCAGCGTACTGTCGATTCCGCCCGAAAGGCCCAGCACGGCACCGTCGGCCCCCGCGGCCGCGACCCGCTCGTCGATGAAGGACGTGATGTGTTCGCGCTGCCGCTCGAGTTCCGACTCCGAAAACCGAAGATCGATCATACATGAGGGTACGGCTGCGGTGACCTAATAGGCTCGCCTAACCGGAAAAAGTGACCGGGCGTTCGGTTTCGATGGAACGGTTCTGTCGTCACTGAACGGCTTGTGTGACGGTTTTGCCGATCGAACAGGGGAGGTCCGGGTGCGAGAAACGAACTGCGCGTCGCAGCCGAGACGGGCTGAAGGATGGCCACTACCCCAACCCGGACACACTGTCTCGCCGCGACCCTCGCTACCACGGCCGATAGGTAAGGGGCACGGACCGTCCGCAGATCCTGCAACTCGAGGCCGGGTTCTTTTGGCTGGTCGTCGAACTCGCTCGAGAGCGCTACGTTCAAGTGTGATCGGTGGGTAGAATCGGGCGAGTACAGTGCGCCGGTGGTGAGCAGTTCCGACGGAACTGCGATCCACGGCGCGAACGAAGTGAGCGCCGGTGGTCCAGTGGTAGGACTCGAGCTTCCCAAGCTCGCGGCCCGGGTTCAATTCCCGGCCGGCGCATTTTTCCGATAAAATGGTCTTACAGCCGCTGTGATTCCGATTTCTGACAAGCAGTCACTGAGAGAAGAAACCGGCGATAGGACGGTGGTTGACCGGCTTACTCGTGGATCCCCATCGCTTCGATCTGCTCCTGATACCGGTTCCGGATCGTCACCTCGGTCACCTGCGCGACGTCGGAGACCTCGCGCTGGGTCTTTTTCTCGTTACAGAGCAGTGAGGCGGCGTAGATTGCGGCCGCGGCGTAGCCGGTTGGGGACTTGCCCGAGAGCAGTCCCTTCTCGGTCGTGACGTCGATGATCTCGTTGGCCTTCACCTGGACCTCCTCTGAGAGTTCGAGTTCCGAGCAAAAGCGCGGGACGTACTTCTTGGGGTTGACCGGTTCCATCTCGAGGCCGAGTTCCTGGGCGATGTACCGATACGTGCGGCCGATCTCCTTGCGCTCGACGCGGGAGACGGCGGCGACTTCCTCGAGCGATCGGGGGATGCCCTCCATCCGGCAGGCGGCATAGAGGGTACTGGTGGCGACGCCCTCGATCGAGCGCCCACGGATGAGGTCCTCGTCGAGGGCTCGACGGTAGATGACGCAGGCGACTTCCCGGACCGAGCGGGGGATGGCCAGCGAGGAGGCCATCCGGTCGGTCTCGGAGAGGGCGAACTGGAGGTTCCGTTCGCCGGCGTCTTTGGTGCGGATGCGTTCCTGCCACTTGCGCAGGCGGCGCATCTGGCTGCGTTTGTCCGAGGAGATCGAGCGGCCGTAGGCGTCCTGGTTCTTCCAGTCGATGGCGGTCGTCAGGCCCTTGTCGTGCATCGTCTGGGTCGTCGGCGCGCCCACCCGGGACTTGTTCTGGCGCTCGGAGTGGTTGAACGCGCGCCACTCGGGACCGTGGTCGATGTTGCTCCCCTCGACGATCAGGCCGCACTGGTCACAGACGAGTTCGCCCTGGTCCTCGCTTTTGACGAGTGTCCCGCCGTCGCACTCGTCACACACCCGCTCGCGCTCCGGTTCCTGCGTTTTTTCTGTCGTTTCAGGATCGCGTTCGCGCTGGCGGGTGGGGCTTGCCATGTCATGTTGGTAACGACGGCGGAAGGACTTAAGGTCTCGGCACAGGACGCACCCCCTCGAACGGGCGAGAGGGTCACTGTCGGGTCGAAAAACGACCGGAAGCGCGCTCAGAAGTAGCCAAACAGCGTGCCGGCCAGTACCAGCACCCACATCGCCGAGCCGACCAGCAGCATGTCGTTGAACTTCGAACTGCGCGCGGCGCGTTTGGCCGCGCCGCCGGCGATCAATCCGAGCGCGACGACGACGAGCATCCGCTGGAGGACGACGTCGACGGGCAGGGCGGTGATGCCGAGCCAGCCGTAATCGATCCAGATGGCGGCCGCGAGCGAGCCCGCGGCGATGACGGCGGCGTCGAGTCGCCGCGTGAGCCCGCGTGCGATCAGGTACGTCGCGGTCGGGATCCCGATCGCGATCACCGGATAGAGGATCGCGGCGATCTGGTGGGGCGTCAGCGACGCGGCTCGGCGCTCGAGGACGAGGCCGCCCATCCGGACCCCCAGAAACAGCGCAAGGATAGCCAGGACCAACAGGACGTGTCCGGCCTCGAGGCGGTCGTAGGCGGCGGCGAGTCGCTGGCGGTCGACGTCGGTCAGGTGATCGTCGATCGCATGGGGGGTATGCCGCGCGACCCGCTCTTCGGTCGATCCCTCGGCGCTCCCGCCGGCCTCGAGGCGGCGGCGTCCGGTTCCGACGCCGACCAGCGTGGGGACGACGATCAGCCCGGCGAGTTCGACGAGCGTCGCCCAGCCGTCGGCGTCCGAGGAGTTGCTGTTGTCGAGGTAGATCCGTCGGACGTCGTCTTGGACGTCGACGGCCGGATGCTCCATGAACTCCTGCTCGATCTTCGTCTGGGCGTCCTGTGAGCCGTGGACGCGGTGTCTGAGCGTGAACCAGTCGAAGTGTTCGGAGTGGGTCTGCATGATGACCCAGTCGTCGTCCTCGTTGGGGCTCTCGTAGAGCCTGATGTGATAGCGCTGGCCGTAGTAGGTGCCGTCCTCGAGTTGGCGCGTCTCGGTCGTCCAGTAGCCGCTCTCGTTCCCGCCGGGATCGACGTAGGCGTAGCGGGTGCCGCCGTCGGCCTGGCCCCAGTTGAGGTTCGGCAGGACGCCCGAGCGACCGGACGAGTCGTTCTCGGTGTCGTTGGCAGTTGCGTTCTCGGTGTCGTTGGCGGTCACGTTACCCGCGGTGTCGTTCGCTCCCGACTCCGCGATCGGGTCCGTCTCGTTGTCGGATTCGTTGCCGGCGGTAATCGCGTACGTATCGGGGAGAGCCACCTCCTCCGACTCGTTCACTTCGGACCAGTCGCCGCCGTCGGATTCGATCAGGACTCGCTCGACGTCTTCGGTATCGCCGCGGACGATCACGTTGATCGGACTGCGCTTCTGGAAGCCTTTTCGCGGGCTGAGATACTCCCAGAAGCTGCTCTCGGAGTCCTCGGGCGTGACCAACTCCGGCGTCGGCTTCGATTCCCCGTCCGTGGGTCCGCCGGCCGCGGTCTGGTCGGATGACAGCGACAGCAACATCGAGGGACCGCCGACGAACACGAACGCGAGGACGATTAGTACCGCTCCGATGACGATCGAGCGACGCATCTCTCAAGGACTAGCGACGGGGTATATATCAAACTGTGTGTAATTATGCCGACCGTTTCGGACACGGTTCGGACCGCCCCCGGACGACCATCGGCGGGCCGGGACTCAGACGTCGGGGCCGACCGTAGTGACCGGGACCGGGGCCTCGCGGACGACCCGCTGGGAGACGCTACCGACGACGTTCCGTTCGTACTCGTCGCCGCTGGTCCCCATGACGATCAGGTCGACGGGCTCGCTCGCGGCGTAGTCGACGATGCACTCGGCGGGGTTTCCGGTGTCGACGGCCGTCGTCGTCTCGACGCCGCGGTCGGCGGCACGGGTCGCCGCCTCGTCGACGGCTTCGCGGGCGGTCGCCTCGAGGTCGTCGCGGACCTGCTCGACGCGGTTGTCATCGAGGACGAGAAAGGCACGGTCGTCGACGACCGAGAGGACGTGGAGGGTTGCGTCACGGGTGGCCGCGACGTCGATGGCGTGGGCCGCGACGGTCGCCGCGTGGTCGCTGCCGTCCGTCGGAAGCAGGATCGTCTCGTACATTGCTGTCTAGGTGGACCACTCGCCCGAACGGAAAAAGGGGTTTCCCTCCGTCTCCGGCGACGGGAACACCGACGCGATCCGGGCGGACGTCCTAGATGCCCGGAATGCCGAGCGCGTCGGGGGTGACGAAGCCGACGGCAGCCAGCGCATAGAGGATGCCGACGGCGACGATCCAAGCGACGAAGCCGATCGCGGCCGCCGACCCCCAGCCGCCGGGGTAGCGCCAGTTGATGACGCCGACCCAGATGACCAGCATCAGCAACACGCCGAGGATGGGGACCCAGCCGACGAAGAAGCTCGTGATCCCCCAGGCGGCCGCCCCGATGAGGGCGGTGACCGCCGCGTTGACGAAGCTCGCGTCCCTGTCCAACACCAGCCGCGCGCCAGCGAGGATACCGATCGTCCCGACCAGCAGGCTCAGGACGAAGATCAGGATCGAGTCTGCGGCAGCCATGTTAGGGTTTCCAGCTCAGTTCGATCTCGACCGTCTCGCGGTCGCCCCGGAGCATCGAGGACCGCTCGACCGTTTCGACCGAGACGTCGATGTTGTGTGGCGGATTGAGCGACACGTTCTTGTTGCCGACCCGTATCGAGACCGCCTCGCTCTCGCCCTCGAACTCCGTCGCGAGTTCCTCGAGGTAGGCCGCGAGTTCCTCTCGTGGCAGTGTTTCGTCGGCCGTCGTCCGTTGCGCCATACGGGCATATCCGGTTCCCGCCCGCAAAAGTATGGGGCTTGAACACATCGATAAGTGGCACTTACCGGGCCATGAACGCCTGTAACGCCCAGATTGAATGTGCCGATGTGTGAACTGTCATTAGAACAGGTTCGCTTGCTGGTAGACCGAGATCCCCTCGCCGGTGATCTCGTAGGGCTTTTTCTCCCGGGAGTGGTTCGCGTCGCGGATCTTCTGGATCTCGATCGCCATCCGCGTCTCCCGGAAGTCGTCGGGACGGACGTACTGCAGGACGAAGACGGCGTCGGTGAGATATTCGACGATCCCGTACCGCGAGGCGTAGGCGGTCTCCGCGGAGGCCTCGCTGGTTAACATGGCGGTGACGCCCGCCTCCTTCAGGCTCCGGGCGAAGTCGTAGATTTCGTTGCGGCGTTTCGCGCGGTCCTCGTACATCATCTCGAGCAGGGAGACCGAGTCCAGGACGAGCCGCGAGGCGTCGAACTCCTCGACGAGCGCGGGGAGTTCGTTGCGGATCGAGGCGAGGCTGTTTGCCATCTCGATGGGGTCGACGTCGACGACGGCTAGCTGGCCGTCAGCGACGTACTCGTCGAAGCCGTACCCCTTCTCGGTCGCGCTGTTGATCACGCGTTCGCGGCTCTCCTCGAGCGTGATGAAGACCGCGCGTTCGCCCTGCTCGAGGCCGTGGGTGAGAAACTGCAGGCCGAAAGTGGTCTTCCCGGTGCCGGCGCTGCCCATTGCGACGAGCAGTGACCGCTCCGGGATGCCGCCCTGAATCATCCGGTCGAGTCCCTCGATCCCGAGGTCGAGTCGCGGGAGATCCGAGTCGACCGCCTCGTCGAAGTCGGGTTCGTCACCGCCGAGGACGAAATCGAGGTCGTCGAACCCCTCGGGGCCGTCGGTCCCGGGGCCGACGTCGGCGTCGATGGCCGGGGCGTCAGTATCGTGGAGGGCAGAGCCGAAGTCCTCCTCGAAGAGGGACTCGTCGCCGTCCTCGGGAGTGGGGTCGCCGGTGTCGTCGTCCACGGCCGCCGGATCGTCGCCCGCGCTCGAGTCCGGGTCGCCCGCGGCATCGGCCTCGTCGTCGAGTGCGCGCTCGAACCAGTCGTCGTCCGGATCGTCCGCGTCGTCGCTCACGGGGACCACCTGTCGAGCGTGGCCCTCGGAGAAAGCGGTCGCTGGTGTCGACTGCGATCGCCGGTGGGAGACGGGAAAGCCGACGCCATACTGGACACTGCGACGGGGTCGTCGCAGGGGTTCACCTGACCGGAATCGTTCCATCCGGATTAAGCTTGTTGCCGCTGGCCGGACAAGCGTGGGTTTTTGACGTAGCGGCGGGTAGCCGCCGCCGATGGACGTCGCCGTCGGAATCGTCGCCCAGCGCGACAACGAGCGTGCACAGGACCTCGCCGCCGCCCTCGTCGACGCACTCGAGGCGGCCGGCGCGAGCGCAGTCGTCGACGAGGCCACGGGCGCGGCGATCGCGGCGACCCCCGTACCGGTCGACTCGATGGACGATCGCGACCTCGTCGTAAGCATCGGCGGCGACGGGACCCTGCTGTTCGTCGCCCGCGAGGTCAGCCCCGTGCCGATCATGGGAGTCAACCTCGGTGAGGTCGGCTTTCTCAACGCCGTCGCCCCCGAGAACGCCGTCGACGTCGTCACCGATGTCGTCGCGGACATCGCGCGGACGGGCCGCGTCGAGGGCCGGGAACTGGCGCGGCTCCGGGCGACCGGCGTCGACGAGGACTGGACGCTCGCGCCCGCGCTCAACGAGATCGTCGTCCACGGGCGGCGACGCGGCCACGGCGGCGGTGCGACGATCGAGGTCCGGGTCGACGGCCAGTCGTACGCGGAGAGTCACGCCGACGGCGTCCTCGTCGCGACCCCGACGGGCTCGACCGCCTACAACTTGAGCGAGGGCGGGCCGCTGGTCCACCCCGCGACGAACGCCGTCATCGTCACGCAGATGGCCGCGACCGAGTCGATGCCGCCGCTGGTCGTCGAACCGGACACCGAAATCAGCCTCACGGTCACCGATGCCGACACCGCCTACGCGATCAGCGACGGCCGCAACAGACAGCAACTCGAGCCGCCCGCGACGGTGACGGTCTCGCTGGCGGCCGACCCGGTCACGCTCGTCGGCCCGCAGGCCAACTTCTTCGACGGCCTCGACAAACTCGAGTGACTACTGGCCGTCGACGAGTCGCTCTACGTGTTCCGGCGGCACCGCGCCGCGGGCGACGTGGCCGTCCGAGACGAACGTCGGAACGCCGGTGACGCCCGTCTGTTGGGCCTCCGCAAACAGGTCCTCGAGTTCCGCCCGGATGCCGTCGTCGGCGACCGCGTCGCGGATCTCATCGACCGGTAGCCCGCAGTCGTCGGCGAGATCGGCCAGCACGTCGACGTCACCGATGTCACGCCCGTCCTGCCACAGTGCGGTGTAGATCGCCTCGTCGAATGCCCCCCACTGCTCGGGGTACTCCCCCTTGACGTACCACGAGGCGACCTGCGCGTCGAAGGAGTCGACGTCGGTCGCGATCTCCTGGGCCATCTCGGCGTCGTATTCCTCCTGCAGCCGGCGGACGTTCTGTCTGGCCTGCTCGTAGTACTCGTCGCTCTTGCCGTCGTCGACGTCGTGATCGATCGAGCCGTCCGCGTTTCGCTTCCCGCGTCGGAGGTCGAAGGGGTGCCACTCGACGGCAAGCGGCTCGTCGCGGCCCTCGCGGTACTGGGCGAGCGAGCGGGTCCCCAGATAACAGAACGGACAGACGTAGTCGGCGTAGATCTCGATACGATCGGTCGCCTCGGTAGTCGGGCCGGTGTCAGCGTCGGTCATAACACCGGTAGGGTTCTGAGAGGGAAAAGTCGCCGGTCCCCGGCAGCGGCGGCCACGGCTCAGGCCGCGGCCGGAGAGACAGTGCGAACGGGGTCCAGCGGACGCCGCCTACGACTCCGATTCGGACGGCGATGCGTCACCGGTCTCGGTCGCGTCCGGCAGGTTCGGATCGCGGTAGGGATTGCGGCCGTAGGCCGGCAACTCGTCCTCGAGTTGCTCCTTCAGGACACGACGGAGCCGGTTCAGGCTCGTCGTATCCAGCCCGTAGTCGGCTGCGAGCCGCTCGAACGTCTCCTCGTCGGTGATGTCGTGGGCCCGGTACTGGGCGAACAGCTCCTCCATGCGGTCGGCCGACAGCGCCTGCGCGTCGATCTCGTCGAGCCCGAAGTACTGCTTCCGGTCGACGTCGACCACGTGGCGGATCACCACCAGCGCGACCTTCTCGATGGCGCGCTGACTACCGAACTCGGTGAGATCGATCTCGTCCATGACGCCGAGTGCCAGATCGCGCTGCCACGGTGTCACCTCTAAGGCGTTACACAGCGCCTGCGTGGTCCGCAGTCGATCGAGGTGGTGGGCACGCTCGCTGTAGCCCGGCGTGGCCGCGTGCTGTTCGTCGTGGAGACGGCGCACGCTCTCGGAGAGGTCGGCGTCGGGCGACTCCGCCCGCCCGATGACCGTCGCACTCGGCGTGACGACGCCCCACTGGCGGACCGTCGAGTCGCGCTGGACGTCCGCCCGCGAGAGCGAACCGGAGCCGGGTCGGGTCTCGAGGCGGCGCTCGCCGTCCGGATCGGCGTGGGAGCCGTCGGTCTCGGCCGCGACTGGCTCGGTAGCTGGACCGGAGTCGGCACCGTCGTCTTGCATCGTCTGTCGCTCGGAGAGGGAGCGTGAAAAAGGCTCGCTCCGTGGGATCGATCGGCTGGACGGACTGACAGGTCCGCTAACAGGTTTTCCGGGGCGGGCGGAACCTCGAGCGGACGGTTCACTGCCGGTTCGGAGAGCAACGCCGTCGCTCGAGGGTGTTGGCGGTTCGCGAAAAGCCCTTCGTAGCTTCACCTTGTGACCAGAACCACTTAAAGAACGACGCCGGCGCGAGCTATCGGACCGCCGCGATCAGGTCGTCGACGAACCCGTCGAGTCGGGACGGGTCGGGGCCGGCCCGCGCGTGAACGTCCGGATCGATCTCCCGCGGCGGCTGGGCGAACGGCCGACCCACGGCGTCGCCAACTCGCTCGCCGCCCTCGCCGGCTCGTTTTCGCTCGAGGAGGTCTCGAGCCCGTTCGATCCGGTCGGCGTCGAAGACGGCCGGTGCCTGCTCGGTGAGAAACGACTCGAACTCGAGCGCGGGCAGGTCGTGGTCGCCGCGGTCCCCGGTCGCCGTGAGGTACCGCGCGGCCATCGCCGCCCTGTAGATGGTCAGGTTTCGCTTCACTGTGGGTTTCGTCTGGGTTTCCCGAAAGCGTTCGTCGGCAGCCGCGACCGCCGTCGTCCCGTCGTCGGTCTCGACGACGTATTCGTCGTCGCGCGCTTCCAGAATGGGAAACAGTTCGTCGTCGCTTCGGACCAGATGGTACGAGATGTACTTCCGGTAGTTGCTCGTCGCGATGCCGCGCCACGCGTGATAGAGGTCGATCGGGTTGTACGTCCGCTCGATGTACTGCCAAAGCGGGGCGGGGTCGTACGCGCGACGGTATCGAATCGGACTCCGCAACAGATCGATCGCGCCGTCGTTCGAGTCCGCGAGCAACCCCGCGAACGTCCGCACGTCCCAGCCCTGATACTCGAATTCGCCGCGGTCCTCGACGATCGTCTCCGGCGGCCCCTCGAGGTGGGCGTACCGACGCAGGTCGGTCGGAACGAAGACGAACCCCACGTCGTAGTCGCTGTCGGGACTGGCCGCTCCCCACGCGTGGCTGCCGCGGGCGACCGCCAACGGGACCGCGACGTCGCGGGCGCGCTCGATCGTCGTCAAGTGGTCGTCGACGGTCGTACGGACGACTGCCGAGACGGTAGTCATAGCTGTCGCTCGAGGCCGGTGAGAACGACACCGCGAGAAGACCGGGTGACGAATGCCCTTCGTAGCTTCACCTTGTGACCAGAGGTACTTAAAGGCCGACCCCCGGCCGTCGCGATAGCTCGGAGGGAGCGTTGCAACTGCCGAACGGAACACCCGGAGAACGGCCGTCGTCTTCCCGTCATATCCCCACCTTGTGACCAGAGATACTTAAAGAAGCGACGGCTGTGAGTGAGAGACTGCGGAGACGAGCCCTGCGTCCCGGCGGCAACATGTCGGCCAGTCAAGAAGCGTTATAACTCGTGCCGTGCTAGCTATATCGATGTCCGCTCTCCGGGCCGCACTGTTCGAGTGGGACCTGAACCGGGTGGCGAGGATCGGCTGCTCCGCGTTGGCCGTCTTTCTCGCACGACGCGTCACGGACGACGTCCTCATCGGCCTCGGTGCAATGGTGGTCTTTCTGGTCGTCCTCTCGATCCCGTGGGACATAGCGGAGCGTCTCGCAAATCGGTTGCGCGACTCGTGAGTAGCGATGCCGGCGTCACCCCGTCCGACGCCGGCCGAGAACGGCGTCGTGACTATCCAACGAGAATCCCGGAGAACGACGACCTCCCGTCATAGCTCCACCTTGTGACCAGAGATACTTAAAGAACCGACGGCTCGAGCCGCCGTCGAGATCGAGGCGCAAGCGACCCCCGGTTCCGAAAGGTTGAATCGCCCGCTACCCTGAATGCGGTCAATGAGTCATCAGTTGCCGGACGTGCAGGCCACGTCACCCGACGTCACCGTCGGCCTGAGTCAGGTCGGTGTCACGGGCGTCGACAAGCTCGTCAAGATCGCCCGCGAGGGCAAACGACCGATCGTCCTCACCGCCGAGTTCGAGGTCTTCGTCGACCTTCCGGGCTGGCGCAAAGGGGCCGACATGAGCCGCAATATGGAGGTCATCGACGAGATCCTCGAGGACGCGACCCGCGAGGAGGCCTACGGCGTCGAGGAGGTCTGTGGCGAAGCCGCCGAACGGCTGCTCGAGAAACACGACTACACCTCGAAGACCGAGGTTTCGATGGAAGCCGAGTTCATGCGCCGGGAGCAGACCCCCGCGAGCGACCGCGAGACCCAACACACCGTCGACATCGTCGCTTCGGCGACGGCGACCGACGAGGGGACCCGCGAGGAGATCGGCGCGACGGTCACCGGGATGACCGTCTGTCCCTGCTCGCAGGGGATGTCCGCCGCCCGCGCGAAGGAGACCCTCGAGGACTTAGGCGTCGAGGAGGGAACGATCACGGAGTTCTTAGATGAAGTCCCGCAGCCGGGCCACTCCCAGCGAGGGCACGCGACGCTGACCGTCGAGGCCAGCGGCGATCCCGAGGTCGATCTAAACGACATCATCGACATCGCCCGGGACTCGATGAGCGCGCGGATCTACAACCTCGCGAAACGGCCCGACGAGGACCACATGACCTACGCGGCCCACGCCGACGCGAAGTTCGTCGAGGACTGCGTGCGCGCGCTGGCGGAGGGCGTCGTCGACGAGTTCGACCACCTCGACGACGACGCGGTGATCACGATGAGTCAGTCCAACGACGAGTCGATCCACCAGCACAACGCCCACGCCGAGCGGGTCGTCAAGCTGGGAACGCTGCGCGACGAGATCGACCGTTAGAACTCGAGCGACTCGGCCTCGTCCCACCGCGGGACGAACTCCTCGTGAACGTTCGCGGCGAACTCCGGATCCTTCAGATCGATCATGGCGAAGGCCTCGCCCGAGGACAGCGGGTTAGGGACCTGAATACAGACCTCGACGCCGTCGATGATGTTGAACGAGCCCGTAATGTCGTCGTTCGTACGGACGTCGAAGTCGTCTCGCTGCTGGAGGGTTTCCCGGTAGCGCCGCCCCACTTCCTCCGACATCGAGCCGACCATTTCCCGCGTCATCAACAGGTCGATCGAGACGCCTCGATCGAGGGCGTCCTCGAGCTGGGCGTTGATCTCCTCGCTGGCGGCCTGCATGTCCCACTGGGGCGACGGGTGCGACGAGACCATCACGATGTCACGGTCGGCGGCCGCCAACCGCTCCAGGAGCAGGTCCTTCGTCTCCTCGGGGCCGACCGCGGCGGTCCAGAACTGCTCCTCGACGGGCTCGGCCGCGTCGAGTTCGTCGGCCAGGTCGTCGACGATCGACTCGTACTGGTCGGCCTTCTCCTCGAGTTCGCGTTTCTTGTCCTCGAGGAGCCGGTCCAGCGCCGTCGAGGGCTCGACGGCGACGTACTTCTTCGGCCGGCTGGCGGTCTGGCTGCGGACGAGATTGTACTGTTCGATGCTGTTCAACACGTCGTAGATCCGCCCCATCGGGACGTCGCTCGCCCGGGACAACTCTTTGGCCGTTGTGGGGCCGGTGTTGAGTAGCGATCGGTAAGCTCGAGCTTCGTACTCGGAGAGCCCGAGATCCCTGAGACTGGCCATGTCCGAGAGCAACCCGCTGAAGAGACATAAACACTGTGGTAGTTTGGCGTTTCGACGACGTCGGCCGTGAGGGGACCGAACGTCAGTCGAGAAGCTGCTGGACCGCGTCGCTCAACTCGGCTGGAGTTTCGGCAGTGGCTGACACGGCTTCGCCCAGTTCGGCCCGCGCCGTCCCCGACTCGCGGTCGGCATCGGGGACGACCACCTTCTCGTGGTCGGCCATCCGCAGCGCCGCCCGATGGAGGTCCGAGCCGGGGTCGTCGCCAACGCGAATCACCAGCGGGCCCTCGAGCAGTCGGGAGGTCGCCGTCGCGTACTGGGCGATCTGGACGCCGAAGCGCTCGCTGGCCCCTGCGAAGGCCCCGAGCGTGTTCCGTGCGTACTCGCGGTAGCGGTCCTCGCCGGACAGCGCCGCCAGATCGATCAACGCGTCCGCGAGGGCGACGTTGGTGTCCAGCGGCCGCAGCGGGCGATCACAGAGTCCGACACCCTCGGCAGGGCCGTCGAGGAACGAGTCCCCGTCGTGGAGTCGGTCGATCGTCGCGTCGGCGACCGCGGTCGCGTCCGTGAGCGCGTCCGTCTCGATGGTACTCGCGACCGTCGTCAGGGCCGCCAGCGTGCGGGCCTGGTTGGTGAGCAATGGAAGCGCATCGCCGTCCCCGTCGCGTTCGATCGCGTCCTCGCGTGCGTGCGCGACCACGCCGTCGGCGAGCAGGTCCGTCCGGAGAGTCTCGAGCGCGCGTTCGGCGTAGCGGCGGGCCCGCTCGTCGTCGGTGTAGGCGTAGTAGGTCAACAGGCCGTCGATGGCCAGCGCGTTCGGCCCGGCGAAAACGCCCGAATCGACCGGCGGTTCGTCGGCGGCCGCGCGATCGGTCGCGTCGAGGCTGTGGGCGTCGGCGTCGCCCGGGGCCTGACTGTTGGCGAAGGCGTCGACCTCGTCGTTCCACAGCGTCGTCGTCAGGTAGTCGATGGTGTCGGCGGCGGGGTCGCGGTACTCGTCTTTCCCGGTCAGCAGGTAGGCGTTGGCGAAGGCCCGCACCAACGCGCCGTTGGAATCGAGCAGTTTCTCACGCTGGAGTCCCGACCAGTCCCGATCGGTCGCGAACCGGTAGAACCCGCCGTCGTACTCGTCTAACAGGTTCGCACTGACCGCGTCGTAGGACCGCAGCGCCATCTCGCGGTCGCGTTTGAGCGCGAACTCGAGGGCGTCGGGCAGGGGGAACTTCGGGCTCTGGCCCCAGCCGCCGGCGGTTTCGTCGTAGGTGTCGGTGAGATGGCCGAGCATCCCCTGTTCGATCTCGGCGGTCAGCTCGCCGGCCGGCGGGTTGTCCTCCCGCAGCGGCCGGGGAACGCGGGCCGCGCCGCTGCCTTTCGTCTCCCACATGGTCCGGACGCTGTCTAAGACCTGACGCATCCCGTCGGGGCCGAGATAGCCCGCACCGGTCAGGACCTCGCCGTTCGGGGCGAGAAAGACCGTCGACGGAAAGCCGCCCATGTTGTACCGGTCGCGGACCCGCGGGTACCGGTCGACGTCGACCCGGACGGGGACGAAACTGTCGTTGAGGTTGGCCGCGATCCGGGGCTCGGCGTAGGTCTCCTCGTCCATCTCGTGGCAGTGGTCACACCACGTCGCGGTCAGCGAGAGCAAGACGGGGCGGTCGGCCTCGGCGGCCTCGTCGAAGGCCGCCTGTCCCCACTCGCGCCACTCGACGCGGGTCGTATCGTCCATACCGGGGCGACGGGAGTCGCGGGCGTAAGCCCTTCGTTCGCGTATCGCAGTCGGCCCGACGCGGCTCGGTTCCGTTGCCAGGCTGAGAGTAAAAGATTTTCACCCGTCGGCGGCTAGATCGTCGTATGCTCCGGTGGATCTTCGCGCTGTTGCTCATCCCGTTTCTCGACGCCGTGTTGCTCGCGGTGATCGTCACCCAGTTCG
The DNA here is from genome assembly GCA_000337115.1 of Natrinema thermotolerans DSM 11552. Lineage (GTDB taxonomy): Archaea > Halobacteriota > Halobacteria > Halobacteriales > Natrialbaceae > Natrinema > Natrinema thermotolerans. The sequence continues at coordinate 153,043 of AOIR01000053.1, read as the reverse complement.
GGTTCCTGAACTGGGTCGGGATGATACTGCTCGTCGTCCTGACCGGCCTCGTCGGGATGCTCCTCGTCCGCGCCGAAGGCCGGCGGACGATCCGGAAGATGCAGCGGTCGATGGCTCAGGGACAGCCCCCGACGAACGAACTGCTCGACGGGGGCCTGCTGATCGCCGCCGGAGCGTTCCTGCTGACCCCCGGACTGGTGACTGACCTGCTCGGGTTCCTACTGGCCGTTCCGCTGACCCGAGTCCCGATCCGAATGGCCCTCAAACGCTACGTAGTCGTCCCCTACGCGGACAAGAAGACCGGCGGGTTCGCCAGCGGCGGGGTCTGGACGTTCGGCTTCCCCGACGAGGACCCGACTCGAGACGTCGGCGACTCGAGCGACGGTGAAACCTATGATCTCGGTGAGGACGCCTACAGCGTCGACGATGAGGACGCCTACACGATCGACTTCGAGGACGAGCGGCCGGACGACGGCGACGACGAGGACGATCCCCTCGCTCGGTAGCGGTTCGCACGGGTCGGGAAGAAAGAAACGCTTAAACGTCCCACCGAGCAACTACTGAGTGCGAAGGACGGACGCGGGCCAATAGCTCAATTAGGTTGAGCGCCACTCTGATAAGGTGGAGGCTCTCGGTTCAAATCCGAGTTGGCCCATTTCTGCTGCGAACAACGCGAACGTAGTGAGCCGTGAGCAGCAGAAATACAATCAACTCGGATTTGAATTACGGAAGTCGCACGCTCACGAGCGAAGCGAGTGAGACCGTCTTCCGGTGGTTCAAATCCGAGTTGGCCCATACTTTTGCGGCGAGCAACCTCGCGAGCCGCAAATATGGAATCCTACGCGAATTTGAAGTAGAGAAGTCGCACGCTCGCACAGCCGAGCGTAGCGAGGCGAGCAGGACCGTCTTCGCGTAGTTCAAATCCGAGTTGGCCCCTTTCTACTGCGAACAACGCGAACGTAGTGAGCTGTGAGCGGCGGAACGACAATCGACCCACTTCTCGCGACGATCGACCACGAAAGTCATGCATACGCGCTGCCACGAGGACCTGTGCCACAGCAGCCGCAGTTGGTGACCGGACCGTCCGTCTCCGATATGACTCCGAGTCGATCTAGACGGTTGCGGCGAGCGATTCCTCGAGCCACACAGAGAGCGCGACCGGACCGCGTCTCGAGGCGACGGACGTGAGCCGGCGGAAGATCCAATTGTCGCTGAGCGACAGCTGTGGCCGCTTAAAACACAGGGCACCACTCACACGAACGCGACGATCCGCAGTCCGAATCTCGTGAGTGGCACAGTCATACCAGATTTGGAGATAGTTACGAAAGAGTAGATAGAGTGAGAGCGCCGATCTCGAGGCCCAGGAACCAAAGAAGGTCCTATGGATGCCAAAAGCTAAATAGCGTACGCTCTACCGGTTATAGGTTGCCGATCTCGAAATGAGTTGACTCACATCAATGAGAAACACTGGTTACGTCAAGCACTGAATACTGCCGTTTTGAGACTGTTATCAGCATCTTAGTCACGCACGAATCGCCAGAGCGATAGAGAGTCTTTAGTATATTAATTCTGGTAGTATCTAAGTATAGTCGGGTATAAGACATTCAAACTGTGTTCGCCGAATCGGCCGTACCGAGTCGGTGGACGGTATCAGCCCCCGTTACGACCCGAGACCAACGTGGGGCAGTACGGCGAACGGACGCAGGTATCGATCGGTTCTCCAGAACCGATCGCCAGTGTATCGGCCCACCGTGAAACAGCGGCCAGCAGCGGCGAAATCGATCGGATTCGCCGACTACGCGTACGGTACGGACGATCGAGCGGTCATCGAAAAGGGACGCCCGACCAGCCGAGTTATACAGGCATATATCTGTAATAGTTTGAGTGACGGGCGGGCGACTGTCTCGACCGGCAACACCGGACTGGATCCGCCTGCGCGACAGGGGATATGCGTTTCCCGAGGCTGGCCGCGACTCGAGGGGAACCGAAACGGAGTGACGGCCGGTCGCCACAGTCGATGCCGATCACGGCATCAACGGCGTCAGTAGTGGTTCCCGGGAGACCAACAGGACGACGTTGTTGCTCGCGAAGAGGGCGTAGCAGCAGACGATGGCCACGACGAAGCCGACGTCGAACGGCCTCGAGAGGACGTAGCCGATCGCGATCACGGCACCGGCGTAGATGACGGCGGCGAGGACGACACCGGCGAGCCCGAAGAGATCGTGGAGGAAGACCGTCACGGGGTTGAGTTCGTAGGCGTACGGGACGGTGAAAAAGCCCACTGTCGCGACGAGGTCGACGAACCAGACGGCAAAGAAAGCGGTACGGAGGCTGGTGGTCCCAGGTCGATCCAATCCGATTCCGAACGCGTCCGCTGTGTCCACCATCGTGGTCGGATCGAAGGGCCGCCAAGCATTACGCCTTGGACTTGCTGATTCCGGCCCTGTGGGCAGTTCACACTGCTCAGCCGGCAGGACTGTTCCGGGACGATCGGATCGGAGCGACCGTGAAACCGGCTTACAACTCCTCCGAAATGCGGTCGAATCTGTCGTCGTGACAGTCAGTCGGTTTCGACGGCAGGCGTCGGCGGGCGCGTAACTCGCCGTCGATGACGGCAGTCAGGAAAACGTCGTCCGGTTCCATGCCGTCGAATCGTTCGGCCGGCAACACGAGTTGGTCGACGACCGCCTCACCGTCCTCGAGCAGGAGGACGACGTGGTCACCGTCGACGATCCGATCCACGACGCCGACGTACAGATCGCTGCCGTCGATTCCATCGCCGGTCGCCGCGTCGTCGACTGGCGGCCGTCCACGAGCTGGGGAAGCATCGGGGTGAGAGTCGTCAGCCGCACTGGCAGTCGTCACTGTGGCGGCTGCCCCGATGCCGAGGGCACTGAGCGTTTGAAGGATCGTGCGTCGCGGTCGTCGGGTGTGGTCCGACATACCCCGCTTGGCCGCGGAATGTCGTATAAACTCTCGGCTGGGGGCCACCGCCTACCCGTCCGGTAGACACCGTTGGGCCCGGGATCCGTCGTCTCGGTCATCGTGCGACCGATTGCGGAGCGAGGAAAAGCGTATCGGTGCCGACGGCGGCCTTCGAACATTTCGAAAGACGTGTTTCACATAGCGGAACACTCAACCCGAGAATCGGGTCGCGTGACGGATTGTTGGTCGTTCGAGACGAAAGAATCGATCACGTTCCAGCCAGCGGAACAGGGGGACCGAACGGTAGTCGGGCAGCGAGATGGCACAATCACCCGTACGCGAGCGTGACTTTGATCTCGCCCGCCTTGTCCCGGAGGCGAGTCGCCAGATCGTCGTGAACGTAGGTGTCGGTGAACCGACTCGTCGGCCCGAAGACGGCCAGCGAACCGAGGAATTCGTCGGCAGGGGTATAGACGGGCACGGCGATCCCACGAAGGCCGTCCATATGTTCCTGTTCGTTCACCGCGTAGCCGCGGTCCCGAACCCGCTCGAGTTCGTCGAAGAGCGCGTCGGGATCGGTGATCGTGTTCTCCGTGTGTGCCTCGAGGCCGCTCCGCTCGGCGTAGGCCGCGACGGCGTCGTCGTCCCACTCCGCGAGAATCACTTTGCCGGAGGCCATCGAGTGCAACGGTCGACGCTGGCCGATCATCGAATTCGAGAGGCTGCCGTAGCGGTGGACGTAGACCGCGTCGTCGTCCTCTTCGACGATGAATACCGCGCGTTCGTCGGTCTCCGTGCCGAGTTCGAACACCGCTCGCTTCGCGGCCGAGTATCCCGTCTTCCGGGACCGGGCCTGTTCCCCGAGTTCGACGAACCGAAACCCGACGTAGTAGCGACCGTCGCGTTCGATCACGTACCCTAACTCCGTCAGCGTCCGAAGGTGGCGGTAGACGGTGCTTTTGGGAAGGTCCGTCCGCTCGGTGAGGTCGGCGATGGTGACCCCCTCCTCGTCTTTGAGTGCCTCGAGGAGCCGGAACGTCTTCCGCGTCGTGGAAACCCCGGCCCCGTCGTCCCCATCTCGATCCATGCCCATGTGGGATACTGTTCGGAAGGCGCAATTAATATTTCGGATATTGGAACGGGAGTACTGGCGAGCGGGACGGTCGTTTCCGAAGCCGAGTCGGTTCGGTCGGAGAGATCCCCGCCGGAGCAGAATCAGTGGTTGGGACGGAGGAGAGAAAACGGGAGAGAACGCGAACCGGCGACGCGGCGTTACTGGTAGGCGGGGATGCCGGTGAACTCCTCGCCGAGGACGAGCGTGTGGATGTCGTGCGTGCCCTCGTAGGTGTAGACCGTCTCGAGGTTGGACATGTGCCGCATCGGCGAGTAGTCGGTGGTGATGCCGTTGCCGCCGAGCATCTCGCGGGCGATGCGGGCCTGGTTTCGGGCCATGCGGACGTTGTTTCGCTTCGACATCGAGACNGGTGAGCCAGCACCTGTGCCAGCGTGATCTGGGTGCCCATCTCCGCGAGCTTGCGCTGTTGGAGCTGGAACCGACCGATCGGGCCGCCGAACTGGTCGCGATCCTTCGCGTACTGTCGAGCCTCCTCGAAACAGTCCCGGGCGGCACCGACCGCGCCCCAGGCGATGCCGTAGCGGGCCTGCGTGAGACAGGACAGCGGCCCCTTCATTCCCTCGACGCCGGGGAGGACGTTCTCCTCGGGCACGTGGACGTCGTTCAGGCCGATCTCGCCCGTGATCGAGGCCCGCAGCGAGAGCTTGTCGTCGATCTTGTTGGTCGTGACGCCGTCGCGGTCGGTCTCGACGAGGAACCCGCGAACGGGATCGTCCTCGGCCGACTTGTCACGCGCCCAGACGATAGCGACGTCGGCGATCGGCGAGTTCGTGATCCAGGTTTTGGAGCCGTTGAGGACGTAGCCGTCGCCGTCGCGCTCGGCGCGGGTCTCCATCGCCGACGGGTTCGAGCCGTGTTCGGGTTCGGTGAGGCCGAAGCAACCGATCGCCTCGCCCCGTCCCATCTCCGGCAGCCACTCCTCTTTCTGTTCCTCGCTCCCGTAAGCATGGATCGGGTACATGACCAACGCGCCCTGGACCGACGCCATCGAACGCAGCCCGGAGTCACCGGCCTCGAGTTCCTGCATCAACAGGCCATAGGCCGTCTCGGAGACGTTCGGCGAGCCATAGCCCTCGAGATTGGGGGCGTAGAAGCCGAGTTCCCCCATCTTCGGGATGAGTTCCTTCGGGAACGTCCCCGCCTCGAAGTGGTCGCCGATGTCGGGCTTGACGTGTTCTTCGACGAACTCCCGGGCCGTGTCCCGGATCATCCGTTCTTCTTGATCGAGGTCTTCGTCGAGCTGAACGAAATCCAGCATACCTAGACCTACGGGAATGGCACAATAGGTATTGCGATACCGCTTGCCACGTTAGCGATCACCGAAACGACGGCGGACGGCCGCTCAGAACCGTCACTGTCCGAACAGGGAGCCCGGCCGTCAGCAATACTGTCGGCTGGATGACTGCAATCCGGCGCCATACAATAAGGATCCAATTCCAACAGATAGCGGAAGGACTATAACAGGTAACTATGAAGAGATGCCCCATGGCGAAGGAACACAAGCACACGGATAGGCATTCGACTCGACGATCAGTTCTCGCAGCTACAGGCGCTGGCTCCCTCGCAGCGATCGCTGGCTGTATTGGCGGCGAAACGAGCGGCGGCAACAGCGGCCCCCTCAAGACCCTGTCGGACATCAACGAGAATACGTCGGTGTCGCCGACGCCGAGCGGCTCCGGGACGGCTCCGGCGCTCGAGCGATCACTCGGTCACGCGACTGACGACTACAACCGCGTGAGTACGAGCTACGGGAACCAGGGCAACGCGATCAACGAGAACCAGCTCGACGTCGGCGTCGGAACGCTGATGAACTTCTCGATCACGCCCAGCTGGCTCCAGCAGACCGCGAGTACGGTCGACAACCTTACTATCCTCGACGTGAGTGACGAGACCGAACAGGCCTGGAAGGACGACGACCGACTGCTGATCCGACCGACCGAGACGGGCCAGATCGAGAACGTCGATGCCCCGGACGAGGTCCCCGCGCCGACGTTCGCATACAACTTCGTTTCCCGGGCCGACCTCGAGTACGACACGGTCTATACGTTCCTCGAGACGCTGTACGAACAGAAGTCGGAACTCTCGGAGTACGCCGGCCTGCTGGCGACCCACGAGGAAGACGAGTTCTGGGTGAAGAACATGTACGACGGCGTCCCCTTCCACGACGCCGCAGCGGATTTCTACGAGGAGATCGGCGTCTGGAGCGACGAGTTCGAGCGCGCCGGCGGCAGTACGAGCGGCGGCGCGACCGGCGACACCGACGTCCGGATGCGGACGTCGACGTCGACGACGACGGCCTACACCGCCAACCAGGGAATGGCCAGCGCCGTCAACGAGGCGACGGACGACATCTTCGTCGAAGCCCAGACGAGCGAGGGCACCGAGGCGAACCTCGGTGCGCTCAACCAGGAGGACGCCGAGATGGTATACATCCAGAACTGGTCGGCTCAAGAGGTCCAAAACGGAGCCGGTGCCTACAGTGAACTGGACTTCGATATGGCACAGATCGTCCACTTCTACGATCTGCCGTGGTTCTTCATCGCCGACGGCGGTAACTAACGGAATCGATGTCCGAAACATACTCCGATCGCAGTCTCCCCGAGTTAGCTCTTGGGAGTCTCGTGTACATACTGGGGTTCATCCTGACGGGGTACACCGTCTTGTATGCCGTATCCCTCGTCGGCGGTTGGCCCCTCACCGGCCTCGTCGAGGAACCACGCTGGGTAGTCCGCGACAAACGATACATGATCCTCTTTTTCGGGATAGGGATCACGCTGTACTACCTCGACTACGTCTACCAACGACTGGGCGACCAAAGCCCAACTGACGACGCAACGGAGTCCCCGGCGACCGACGATAGCGTCGATAGTGCGCTCGAGCGAGCGCGACGCGTCTGGAAGCGGGTTGATCCGTACATCGCCTTCGCTCTCGCCCTCGCGGCGCTGTACACGATGTACCACGTCTACACGAACTTCAGCCGACTCGATGGGGATGCGTACATCCTCGGCTACACCACCGCTGACCACGTTGTCGGCGTGGTGTTGATCGCGATGGCGGTCGACACGACCCGCCGGGCGTTCGGTACCACGATCGCAGCCGTCGCAATCGCGGCGATCGCGTACGCCCACTCCGCAGTCGGCCCGCGACTGTTCGGCGTCTTCCAGCACTCGGGCCAGAGCTGGGAGCAGATCGCAGAGAACGGCGCGATCGGTCTCAGCGGCGTCTACGACGGCACGATGATGGGGATCGGATCGACGTGGGTCGCGATCTTCATCATGTTCGCCGGGATCGCCAAAGCCTTCGGGCTGATGGAGTTCGTCCGCGAGATCGGGAAGGAACTCGGGACGAGTCTCCGGACCGGCGTCGTCCAGATCGCCGTTATCTCGAGCATGATCATGGGTTCGATCACCGGTAGCGCGGCGGCCAACACCGCGACGACCGGCAGCTTCACCATCCCGATGATCAAGGACCAGGGCGTCGACGGCGACGTCGCCGCCTCGATCGAGGCGGTCGCCTCGGCAGGCGGTCAGATGCTGCCACCCGTGATGGGCGTCGCGGCGTTCCTGATGGCCGACATCATCCAGGTCCCGTATCTGGACATTGTCCAGGCGGGCGTCATTCCGGCGGCGCTGTTCTACTTCAGCGTCTGTCTGGCCGTCCACTTCACGATCCTCAAGTTTGGCTGGATCTCAAACGACCTCTCGTCGTTCAGATGGCGGCTCCTGTTCAACGGGATCCACTTTGCGATTCCGATGGGCGTTCTCCTGTATACGCTCGTCTATCTCCGATACACGCCGCTGTCGTCGGGGATGAACACGATCTTCGCGATCATCGGTGTGATGTTCGTCCGAAACTTCATCGTCGGTGTCTTCGACATCGGCTCCGACGAAGTGACGGCCGAGGTTTTCGGACGGAAAATACGGGGCGACGATCCGCTCTCGAACCTCCTCGCGACGGTCAAACAGACCGCCGATGGGTTCAAACAGGGCGGGATCGACATGGCACCGCTCGTCGGCGTCCTCGCGGCCATGGGCGTGATCGTCGAACTGCTCGAGGGAACGGGGCTGACGGCTCGCGTCGCGACGTCGATCGTCAGCCTCGGCGACGTGAGCATCCTCGGCTTCGGCGGCGGGCTGTTCGTCGTCCTGTTCCTCGCGATGATCGCCAGCATCCTGTTCGGGCTGGGGATGCCGACGCCCGCGGCGTACATCCTCGTGGCCATCCTGGTCGCGAAGCCGATCACCGAACTGGGAACGCCCGATATCGCGACACATATGTTCGTGTTCTACTTCGCGATGCTGTCGGCGATCACGCCGCCGGTCGCGATCTCCGTCGCGATCGGCGCACGGATCGCGGGCGCGGGCTTCCTCCAGTCGGCTAAACAGGCGCTCCGACTCGGTGCGCCCGGGTTCGTTATCCCCTACGCGTTCATCGCGAACGAGAGCCTCATCTACTGGTCGAGCGAGACGCTCGTCGCGTTCCCCGCCGTGCTGGCCGGCACCATCGGCCTGATCGTCGCGACGATCGGGTTCGACGGCGCGCGGGATCTCTCCGCACCGGTCCGTACGGTCTTCATCGTCGCCGCCATCGGCGCGATGTTCGGCTCGATCGTCCACATCGCCATCCAACTCGTCGCCGCAGCAGCGATCGTCGCCGCGTTGCTACACGCCCGATACGTCGTCGGCTACGACCTGCCGAACGACACCGGCACCGAGTCCGGCGTGGATCCGACGACGCTCGACTGATCGAGGCCCGACAGGGCACTCGAGTCGCGCTTTTTCGAAAACAACCGAAGTAAATGGAAGCGCCGAGTGACAACCCTTTTGCGACCGGGGTAACCATACACAAGGTATGACAAACCTCGTGACGGAGGTCGTCGAGACCGTCGATGCGAACCCGGAATCGCCCGCGATCGCGTACGAAGGGACCGAACTGAGCTACGAGGCGTTCTGGCAGCGAGCCGGACAGTTCGCACAGGCCCTCGAGAATCGTGGCATCGGCGAGGGCGACCGCGTCGGCATCTACCTGCCGAACCTGCCGCAGTTCGTCACGGCCTTCTACGGGACCCTGCGTGCCGGCGGGATCATCGTCCCGATGAACCCCCAGTACAAGTCCCGTGAGATCAGCCACATGCTGGGCGACAGCGGGGCGAAAGCGGTCGTGGCGCTTGCCGACCTCGTCCCCAACGTCCTCGAGGTACAGGACGATACGGACGTCGAGCAGGTCGTCAGCGTCGGAGCCGACGTCGATGGCGCGACCGAGTTCGACGACTTCCTCGCCGAGGACACCAAAGCCGTCGTCGATCGTGCGGACGACGACGTCGCGGTCCAGCCCTACACCTCCGGGACGACGGGCACGCCGAAGGGCGTCCTCCTGACCCATCACAACCTGGCCTTTACGACCCGGGCCAACGCCGTCATCCCGCCGGGCGGCTTCCAGGCCTCCGACCGACTCATCGGGACGCTCCCGCTGTTTCACATCTACGGCATGTCCGTCGTGATGAACGGCGCGATGTACAGCGGCGGCACCTACTACCCGGTGCCGGAGTGGGACGCCACCGACGTGATGAACCAGCTCGAGGACGACGAGATCACCATCATGTTCGCCGTCCCCGCGATGTTCAACGACATGATCAACCACCCGGACGCCGAGAGCTACGAGTTCGAGTCCCTGCGCTTTGCCAACTCCGGCGGCTCGAGTCTCCCGCTGGAGGTCCTCGAACGGTTCGAGGACCTCTGGGACGTCCAGCTCAACGAGGGCTACGGTCTAACCGAAACGAGTCCGGTCACCCACGCCAACACCAACGAGAGCCGTCGGAAGGGCAGCATCGGCCAGCCCCTCGAGGGCGTCGAGGCGAAGATCGTCGACGAGGACTTCGAGGAGGTCCCCCGCGTTGCGGAGGGCCCGATCGACGAGGAGGAGGCCGCGATCCACGACATCACCGGCGAACTCGTCATCCACGGCCCCAACGTGATGAAGGAGTATTACGGCCTGCCGGAGGCCAACGAGGAGGCCTTCACTAACGAGGACGGCAAGCGCTGGTTCCACACCGGCGACATCGGCTACTGGGACGAGGACGACTTCTTCTACGTCGTCGACCGCGAGAAACACATGATCGTCACGGGCGGGTACAACGTCTACCCGCGCGAAGTCGAGGAACTCCTCTTCGAACACGAGGACATCGCCGACGCCGCCGTCGTTGGGGTACCGGACGAGCGCCGCGGCGAGACCGTGAAGGCGTTCGTCGTGACGACGCCCGACGCCGAGGCGACGCCGGAAGACATCAAGCAGTACTGCCTCGAGAACCTCGCGGAGTACAAACACCCCCGCGAGGTCGAGTTCGTGCAGGCACTGCCCCGGACCACGACCGGGAAGGTCCAGAAGTTCGAACTCCGTGGCGAAGGCGAAAACGAGCAATAGACGGCTGAACCCCGCCCCGACAGCCTGATCCCGATCGGCCCGCCGCCGGCCGTCGCCGGTTTCCATCGTGACCGACGATCCGGCAGTCGGGTTAACAACACCAACCGGGGATTGTATCCGAAGCTACTTTGTAAGACGAACCCAAGCAATCTATTATGACGTTCCAGCTGTCAGCCGAACACGAAGCGATCCGTGAGGCCGTCCGCGAGTTCGGGGAGAACGAGATGAAGCCGGTCGCGGAGGAACACGATCAGGAGGGGAAATACCCCGAGGAACTCCGCAAAAAGGCCGCCGAGTACGACTTCGTCGCGCCGAACATCCCGCTCGAGTACGACGGGGCCGGGATGGACAAGATCTCCTCGACGATCGTCACCGAGGAACTCTGGCGTGCCGACCCCGGGATCGGCTCCGCCGTCGGCTCGGCCGGCTTCGGGACGGACATGATCGTCGAGTTCGGTGACGAGTGGATGAAAGAGGAGTGGCTGCCCCAGATCGCCAACGGCGAGACCGCCTCCTGTTCGATGATCTCCGAGCCCGCCCACGGCTCGAACGTCGCCGGCATCGAGACGGTCGCCGAGAAGGACGGCGACGAGTACGTCCTCAACGGCAACAAGATGTGGATCACCAACGGGACCGTCGCCGACGTCGGCGTCTGCATGGCCAAGACCAGCCCCGGCGAGGGCCACAAGGGCATCACCGCCTTCCTCGTCGAGATGGACCGCGACGGCGTCTCGACCGACAAGATCAACAACAAGCTCGGGATCCGTGCCTCGGACCTCGCGGAAGTCGTCATCGACGACGTCCGCATCCCCGAGAAGAACGTCATCGGCGAGGTCGACAAGGGCTTCTACCAGCTGATGGAGTTCTTCGCCTCCGGCCGCACCAGCGTCGCCGCACAGGCCGTCGGTGCCGCCCAGGGCGCACTCGACGCCGCCATCGAGTACGCCAACCAGCGCGAGCAGTTCGACCAGAAGATCTCCGAGTTCCAGGCCATCCAACACAAGATCGCCGAGATGGCCACCAAGGTCGAGGCCGCCCGCTCGCTGACCTACCGCGCCGCGACCCAGGTCGAGCAGAACAACCAGGACGTCGCCGCGCAGTACTCGAGCATGGCGAAGTACTTCGCGAGCGAGATCTCGGTCGAGGTCGCCGACGAGGGCATTCAGGTCCACGGCGGCTCGGGCTACGTCACGGACTACCCCGCCGAGCGCTACTACCGCGACGCCCGCATTACGAAGATCTACGAGGGCACCAGCGAGATCCAGAAGAACATCATCGCCGACCAGATCCTCTAGACCGGCACGACGATCACGGATCCACGCCGTCTTTTTCGCGGTGGTTGCCGCCCGCCGAGAGAGCCGTCCCACGGCTCTCGAGGAACGATCAACCGAGTTGAAACGGGTTTTCCGGCACGGAACTCGGAGAAGGACCGCAGACGGAACGGCGTCGTTACTGCTCCGGAACGCGGAACTCGACGGCCGCACCCTGCCCGTAGCCGACACACATCGTCGAGAGCCCCAGCCCGCCGCCCCGGCGCTGGAGTTCGTGAATCAGCGTGACGGGCAAGCGGGCACCCGACGCGCCGAGCGGATGGCCGATGGCGATCGCCCCGCCGTTGACGTTGAACCGATCGTCGTCGAAGCCGAGTTCGTCTCGGCAGTAGATCGTCTGGCTCGCGAAGGCCTCGTTGAGTTCCACGAGGTCGTAGTCGTCGGCCGAGCGGCCGTTGCGCTCCCAGATTCCCCGCACCGCGGGGACCGGGCCGACACCCATGATCGTCGGATCGACGCCCGCGACGTTGTGGTCCTCGATCTCGGCCATGATCTCGAGGCCCTGCTCCTCGGCGAACGCCTTGCTCGTGATGAGGACGCCGGCAGCGCCGTCGGAGACCTGCGAGGCGTTGGCGGCGGTGACGGTACCCTCCTCGCGGAACGCTGGCGGAAGGCCGGCGATCTTCTCTTTGGTCGTGCCGGGACGGAGCCCCTCGTCCTCGGTGATCGTGCCGTCTTCGGTTTCGATCGGGACGATCTCCTCGTCGAACTTCCCGTCCTCGGTCGCCTCGACCGCGCGCTGCTGGCTCCGGGCACCGTACTCGTCTTGCTGATCCCGTCCGATGTCGAACTCCTCGGCGACCTTCTCGGCGGTCTGGCCCATCGCGAGCCCGGCCGCGTCGTACTGCTCGGCGATGCCCGCGTAGGAGTCGATCCCCTTCCGGCGCTCGTTGCGGGACATGTTCTCGACGCCGCCGGCGACAATGACGTCGCGCTGGCCCGCCCGGACGGCGTCGCTGGCGCTCATGATCGCCTCCGCCGAGGAGGCACAGAGCCGGTCGATCGTCGTGCCGGGAACGCCCTCACCGAGATCGGACAGGAGAGCGATCACCCGCGCGATGTTGTTGCTCTGCTCGTTGACCTGTTTGGCACACCCCCACCGGATGTCGTCGACGTCCTCGCCGGTAAGGCCCGTCCGCTCGAGCATCTCGTCGACGAGCGGGACCGACAACTCCTCGCTGCCGGTCTCGGCGAAGACGCCACCGTGTTTCCCCTGTGGAGTTCTGACTGCCTGCACGACGACTGGCTGGCGGTCGCTCATTGGTAACTGTTCCCTCTCGCTACAGCGGTAAAGACGCACCGTTCTGTGCCGCATCAGTGGCCTGAACGGCGAACCGCTAAGTGGCAACTGAAAGTCATTGCGCACCTGCTCGCACAACCGGCAGAGAATACCGGCCATCTCCGCCCTCGAGCGACCCCGTTTGGCCATCCGATAGATTCTCCGGTGACGACAGTATTGTCGATTGCTATCATCGCTGCGGTTCGCTCGCCACTCGATACGAAACATTCTCAAAGTAGTATAATATACAAAGTGATATTTATCAGTCTGAGGACAGCGACACCATTATAGGCCCCTATTGAAGATTTTCTGACAATATCAACGAAAGGCGGTCTTGGTTGTATGCTACAACACACCTCGAGACAAAGTTGATTTTCGATGTTGTATTAGCTGGTCGGTATGGGACGGATCGGCAGCTGAATTTCCACAGAGCCTCCGCGAAAGAACGATCGTTCCGAGGACAGATTTCTCGTCGGTCGATGTGGCTATCACAGTGAGTTGACCGCGCCTATACTTCGTCAGTGGGAAATCGGATAAGCATCGGGCCCCATTCTTGAAGTTTTTATACAATACTACCACCATCAATGACCACATTGAACTCTTGGTTGAAAAGTGATAGTCGAGGGGGTACAGAACTAGATAGTTCCCAACCATCGATAATGAGAGAGGTTGCTGGATACACATAAATACAAATCAGGGTGAGACCTGATTTCGGGCTGTGTCCACGCCGATCGTGGGTTCGTTCTACCATACATGGATTGCTTCCGGCGCAGTTTTGCGATGGATCGGGAGATCGTATTTACACATATATGAATGTAATAGCAGTGGTGGATCGAAGCGATGGGGCAGGGAGGATGGAGTACCCATCTTCCGGTTCAGCGATTCAGGTAGGATACCGAAGACGGCCGATTTCTCCCAAGAAGCGGAAAGCGACAAATCACGACACACGGTTACCAGGCTGCTCGTATTGAGCAAGGGAGGGGGCCCAGCTATCGACGTCATCGTGGGGTTGTCGCTGTACTGAATGGCAGCGGTTCCATGATACATGGATTTATAGGGGCTCGAACGGACGGAGAAAGTATGACTGACAGCCAACTGCTGACGACGACCGAAACATCGTTAGCGGTGATCGAGGCGATTCAGGAACTCGACGGGGCGACGCCAGCCGAACTCGCGGCGGCACTCGAGTTATCCGAGAGTGCGGTCTACAAACACCTCTATACCCTCGCGAAACACGGCTATGTCGCCTCCGAAGGCGACGAATACCGACTCGGGGCGCGGTTCTATCACATCGGGATGTACGTTCGAAACCGCAGCAAAGTATACGAGTTGGCGGGCAAGTACGTCATCGAACTCGCCGAGCAATCGAACGAGGAATCCGATTTCGGAATCGAGGAGAATGGTCGCATCGTGACGCTATTCGATTCGGTCGGTAGTTCCGCCAAGCCAAGTTCCCGGCTCAACAACTACGAGTACATGCATACGACGGCCATCGGGAAGGCGATCCTCGCTCGATTGCCGGAGTCACGCATCGACGAAATCGACGACCGGTGGGGCCTCCCGGAACTCACCGAGGAGACGATCACGTCACGGGCGGAACTCGATGCCGAACTCGAGCGTATCCGGGAACGGGGCTACGCGATCAACGATCAAGAGTCGATTCCGGGCAAACGCGTTGCCGGTGTCGTCGCCGAGGGCCCCAATGGGGCCGTCATCGGCGGATTCACCGTCTCCGGTCCGGCGTACCGGATCGAAGACGCCGATCTTCACCAGGAATTTCCCGACATCCTGCAGCGAGTCGTCCCGAATTTCGAGACGGAACTGGTCTCACAGGGACTCCTGTAATCGACCCGGGATCGACGAGAGAGGAGATGATCGATCGATTGTAGCCGCTATACGGGCAACTCGAATGGTGTCCGTATAGATTTTGCCGCGATATCCGTTGAATATCCCGCAAAGAACGGCACTACAGGCACCCATCCGCGCGCTCTCCCGATTTTCCTTCAAAAGATTAAAATAGTACAACTCAGACAGTGGGTGTGTATGTCATACGAATCCCTTCCGATTGCGGCACTAGCGCTGGCACCGCCGATTATCGCGATCGCACTCGCGATGTATACGCGCCAAGTACTCGTGTCGTTGTTCGCCGGGGTATGGATCGGGGCGTTGATGATCGCCGACTGGAATCCGATCGCAGCAACAGCGTTGTCAATGGACTGGATCGTCGAGGTCGTCAGATCACCGTTTGACACCAAGTTTCTGATCCTGATTATGTTCATGGGCGCTGGTGCCGCGTTTATTTACAAGTCAGGCGGGATCATCGCACTCCAGAACTGGATCGGTCATCGGGTGAACACGGCACGAGACTCGCAGATCCTCACATGGCTCATTGGGATTTTCATTTTCTTCGACTCGTATACGAGTACCATCGTGACTGGAAACGCGACTCGTGAGCTGTCTCAGGAAAACAACACCTCTCGAGAGATGCACGCCTACGTGCTGGACTCGACGACATCGCCGGTGACGACCTTCGGACCCGTCTCGAACTGGATCGGGTACCAAGTATCGATGATCATCGTTGGGTTCGAAGCTGCCCGGTTCACCGCCGAGGAAGTCGGCATCACCGCATTCGGACTCTTCCTGCAGAGCATTCCATGGAACATCTACTGTTTCCTAGCGTTCTTCATGGTCGGATTCATTTCGATTACGCAACGATTCTACGGGCCGATGCTGAACGCGGAGTGGCGGGCGCGCAAAGAAAAGAAAACTCGACGGGACGACGCGACGCCGCTCTCGGACATCACGACCGACGTCGGTGAGCCGAGCGAGAAGAACCCGACGCTGATCAATTTCTTCGCACCGATTCTGTCGCTGCTGGTCGTCGGACTCGTCTCGATGTGGTGGCTCGGTGGCGGCCACCAGTCCGGTGTCGATATCGCGACTGCGTTCCAGGAAACCGATGTCGCACTCGGTCTCCTATACGGTTCGTTCGCGTTCATGGCCGTCGGCATGCTCGGTGCCGTCGGATTCGGTACCATGGACCTCGAGGAAGCGAGCGATACCGTGATTAGCGGGTTCAAGACGATGATGATCGCGGCCGCGATCATCGTCCTCGCGTGGAGTATCGGTCACGCCGCCGAGCAGGTCGGAACCGCCCAGTATATCGTTGACGTCATGGTCGACAGTAGCATCCCCGGCTCGTTCCTACCGCTGCTGATCTTCCTTGCGGCGATGTTCATCGCGTTTACGACGGGAACGTCGTGGGGGACCATGGCTATTCTGACCCCGCTCGCGATTCCGCTTGGCTACGAAATGTCCGGACTGTCGATCCTGCCGGTTCTCATGGGAGTGCTGTTCGGCGGCGCGATCTGGGGCGATCACGTCTCACCGATCAGTGATACGACCGTCATGTCGTCGATCTTCGCCGGTTCGGACCACATCGATCACGTGACGACACAGATTCCGTTCGCGATGACCGCAGCCGGCGTGACGGTCCTCATGTTGCTCCTGTACGCAGTCGGTGTGACGTCGCCGCTGGTGTTGCTCCCGCTAGCAGTCGTCCTCACTGCGGGCGCTGTCATCGCACTGAACAAGTTCGATGCTCGCCGCAAGAATCTGCCCGAAGTCATGCCGACGACCGACGCCATCGACAACGGTGAAATCGACGTCGATGCGATCGAGAACGGAAGCAAAACCGACGGAACCCGGATCAACGGACGGTACAGTTTCGTCGAATCGATTCCGCTGACCGCAGTCGGGATCGTTATCGCCTATCTCTGCCTGGTATTCGGGTTTATGACCCTCGGCTTCTAGGCGAGGATCGGGACTTCCGTTGCAGCGTTTTTGGTGACGAAAGTGTATCCGGCTACGCATCGTCCGGGTACCAGAGACAGCACGACCGATTCGTCGAGATATTCTCCGTGCGGTAACCGGCAGGGTTCTCTTACCGAGCGGGGATCGTCGTGACCAATGTCAATCATAACCGATATAGGTTTTGTTCGGGCAGTACGACGTATGTCGACTGTGTACGTCATTGCTACCGGCGGCACGATCGTGAGTACCTCGAGCGACACCGGGACGGTCCCGACCGAGTCAGTACAGGAGTTAGTGCAGGCCTATCCGGAGACGTTCGAACACGTCGAGATCGAACTGGAGCAACTCACGCAAGCTCCGAGTTCGGAGTTGACAATCGACGATCTCGTGACACTGAGTGATCGTGTGCGAGCCGTTGCCGACGATATCGATGGAGTCGTCGTCCTCCACGGAACCGATACGATCGAAGAGACCGCGTACTACCTCGATCTCGTACTCGACGTCGACGTCCCAGTCGTCCTCACTGGCGCACAACGACCGTACGATAGCCGTAGTCCCGACGGGCCGGCGAACATTCACGGGGCCCTCGCAGCAGCGAGTCACGATCACGTTCGGACGGGTGCCTACGTCTTCTTCAACGATCGTCTTCACGCAGCGCGACCAGTAACGAAAGAACATAGCAGCAATCCCGACGCGTACGGTTCGGGCAACTACGGACCGGTCGCCGATCGGACACCGAACGGTCTTTGGTTCTACCGGCGACCCGAGAGTCTATCGGTGACGCTCCCCACACGAGGTATCACGGCGACCGTCGAGGTCGTACCGACGTCGACGGACACCGACGGAAGACAGATCAGTCACGCCATCGATCGCGGCGTCGATGGAATCGTCGTCGACGCGCTCGGACTCGGAAATGTTCCCGCAAACGTTGCAGATGCCATCGGTGACGCCGTTGACAACGACGTTGTCGTCGTTATTGCGACGCGGTGTCGCAACGGTGTCGTCTCGCCAGTGTACGGGTCCAAAGGCGGTGGCGCAGCTCTCGAGGAAGAGGGCGTGCTGTTCGCATCGAACCTTCCCGCCCACAAGGCCCGAATCAAACTCCTGGTCGCTCTGTCACAGCAATCAGACGAGACGGTTGGAGAAGCGTTTGATGCCAGCCAAATCGACGGGCATGGGTATGCGTGACGGAAGTTTTCGAATAGTGAGATGCAGTTGTTTGCCAGAACGTATTCGTGTAGCCAATCGCTCCGCGGCGACGGGGTTCCGTGATACGGAGAGTGGAACCGGACCTGGCTCGATACGTCGGTAATTCGGCGAAATACGCAGCAGACTGCCTCTCGAACATCGAAGCAGTGTCCAGTTGACAGGGATACCGGTCGATATCAGAACGACGTCGAAAGCCCCTCACTGTTCCGTACATTCCGGATCCGGTCACCTCTCTTCGTAGCGTACGAACTGTGGCTGCTATCGGGCGCCAATTGATCGCGCGTCAGCAAAGGGTCCGAACAGAGCCTGTAAAACCAAAAGCACGTGTACGGAGACAGATAACGGCCGGTGACTGGCGACCCAAGGCGAACGCCGGCAAACCCGACCGCCAGTGACAACGAACGCATTCGATGGTCGTCGATGAACTAAACTGTAATCTATTCATAGTACATGTAATTCAGATATGTCATCGAGGATAACTCGAGGCGGCCGAGGGCCCGACTCACGCGACGGGACGAACGCCTCGTGGCGGAACGACCGTTCGGAGCGCTATCGTCGGACTATCGATCACCTCGAGTTGAAACGGTCTCGAATCGTCGACCGAGTCACTGTGGACCGCCCGGAGCCCAGTACGGCTGCAGACCGGCAGTTGTTGGCGAACGCGGCCAGCTAAGGGAGTATACTACGTTCGATGGATGGCCCGACGTATTGACTGCATAATCAAAGAAATAATATAGGATCTCTTTTTGGCCATCATACTGATATTATTGACATCGCCAGAAGTCGTCCACAGGGAGGCGTCGGCAGCCGGCCGCTGAGGAGTGATAGGAACGCTTTTGATCGCATCGTCTGTGGATTCGCACATGCAAATCGCAGTTCTCGGAGCCGGGAGTATGGGACACGGCATCGCGCAGGTCTCCGCGACGGCGGGCCACGACGTGGTTCTGCGTGACGTCGAGGACGACCTCGTCGAGGACGGCCTCGAGGGGATCCGGGAGAACCTCCAGGGCGGCGTCGACCGGGACAAGCTTACCGAATCGGAGATGGCGGCGGCCTTAGAGCGCATCGAGGGGACGACCGACCTCGAGGCGGCGGTCGCGGACGCCGACTTGGTCGTCGAGGCGGTGCCGGAGGACATGGACCTCAAACAGCAGGTGTTCTCGGACGTCGAGGACGCGACCGGCGAGGACACGGTCATCGCGTCGAACACCTCCTCGCTGTCGGTGACCGAGATGGCAAGCGCCCTCGAGAACCCGGAACGGGCCGTCGGCCTGCACTTTTTCAACCCGCCGCATATCATGGATCTCGTCGAGATCATTATCGCCGAGCAGACCGACGAGCGAACCGAGGAGTTCGCGATCGACTACGTCCGGGACATCGAGAAGGAGGACGTGGTCGTCCGGGACACGGCCGGTTTCGCCACCTCGCGGCTGGGACTGGCGCTGGGGCTCGAGGCGATTCGGATGGTCGAGCAGGGCGTCGCCAGCCCGGCCGACATCGACGAGGGGATGGAGATCGGCTACGGCCATCCGATGGGCCCGATCGAGCTGACCGACCACGTCGGACTGGACGTCCGCCTGCACATCGCCGAATACCTCCGCGAGGAACTCGGCGAGCGGTTCAAGCCACCGCAGTCGCTGCGCCGGAAGGTTCGGGCCGGCAAGCTCGGCAAGAAGACCGGCGAGGGCTACTACGTCTGGGAGGACGGCGAACGCGTCGGCACAAGCGGTGACTGGGACGAGTAACGGCGACATGACGGCCGTGGTGTAACAGCCGCAGTCGTCGCCGCTCGAGCGTACACAACCCCCAACTAGTTAGGCAGATCGTTTGTTGCGGCGTCCCCCATAGAAGCGGATACCGTCCGCGAGATCGGACGGCGGCCCCGGGGGCGCACGTGGGAAAACGACGGGGCCACTTTTCGCTCGGTCACCACTCCCAGCACCTCGCCCCCACGTGCGGGCCGGACGGTTCGAGAGCGGCCGTCCGGTCGCTTCCCATTGACTCGTGAGTGACCGGACGCCAGCGAGCCCCAGTACTGTCGGCAATGCGGGCGCTTTTAGCCGCGCCTGTGGAAGGATAACGCATGTCCCTCGAGCCGAGCGCTGACCCGGCCGCCGACCGGCGCGCGAACTACGACTACCGGAGCGACGACGTCGACCGCCCGGCGCTGGTCGCGGACCTCGAGGCCGTCGTCGACTGCGAAGTGCGGGGCGACTCCTACTCCCGGCAACTGTACGCGACCGACGCGAGCGCCTACGAGCTGACGCCGATTGCCGTCGCCTTCCCGGAGTCGACGGCCGACGTCGCGGGGATCCTCGAGTACTGTGAGGCGCGGGAGATCCCGGTCCTCCCGCGGGGCGGGGGAACGAGCCTCGCCGGACAGACGGTCAACCGGGCCGTCGTCCTCGATTTCACCCGGCACATGGACGAGATCCGCGAGATCGATCCCGACGGTCGGACCGCGACGGTCCGGCCGGGGACGATCCTCGGGACGCTGAACGAGGCGCTGGCACCCCACGACCTCAAGTTCGCGCCCGATCCCGCGTGGGGCGACAAGAGCGCGATCGGCGGCGCGATCGGGAACAACTCGACGGGCGCCCACTCCCTGCAGTACGGCAAGACCGACGCCTATATCGAGGAAGTCGAAGCAGTCCTCGCGGACGGCACAGTCACGCGGTTCGGCGAGGTCAGTCTCGAGGAGGTTTCCGAGCGGGCCGATCCCGACGGCGACCTCGAGGCGCGGATCTACGCCGAAGTCGAGCGGATCCTCGAGGAGGACGCGGACCACATCGCGGACACCTACCCCGACCTCAAGCGCAACGTCTCGGGGTACAATCTGGACCGGCTCGTCGCCGAGGCCCGCGGCGATGAACTTCCCGGCGGCGAGGACACCGGCGAGCCGGGCACTGTCAACCTCGCGCGGCTACTGGCCGGCAGCGAGGGCACGCTGGCGATCATCACCGAGGCGACGGTCTCGCTCGAGCCGGTCCCCGAGACGAAGGCCGTCTCCCTGCTTTGCTACCGTGACCTCCACGAGGCGATGGAAGACGTCGAGCCGATCCTCGCACACGATCCCGCGGCGGTCGAGGTATTGGACGACGTGTTGCTCGATCTGGCCCGCGACACGGCGGAGTTCGGCCCCGTCACCGAGACCCTCCCCGAAGGGACCAACGCCGTGTTGCTCGTAGAGTTCTACGCCGCGGACGACGACCACGGGAAAGCGCAGGTCGCGGGCCTGCTGGCCGACCGCGTCCCGTCGGCGACGCCGGCGGGGGAGCCGGCCGACGACGCACCGAGAAGCGATACCGAAACCCCCGCTCTCGCAGCGCTCGAGGCCTACGACGAACCCGAGCGCGCCAAGCTGTGGAAGCTCCGGAAGTCCGGCCTCCCGATCCTGCTCTCGCGGACCACCGACGCGAAGCACATCTCCTTCATCGAGGACACGGCGATCCCGCCCGCGAACCTCCCGGAGTTCGTCGAGCGCTTCGAGGCGATCCTCGAGGCCCACGACACCTACGCGAGCTTCTACGCCCACGCCGGGCCCGGCGTGCTTCACGTCCGGCCACTGGTGAACACGAAGACCGAGATCGGCCTCGAGCAACTCCACGGCATCGCGGACGACGTGACGGACCTCGTGGTCGAACTCGGGGGCTCGGTCTCGGGCGAACACGGCGACGGCCGCGCCCGTACCCAGTGGAATCGCAAGCGCTACGGCGACGACCTCTGGGAGACCTTTCAGGACCTCAAGACGGCGTTCGATCCCGATTGGATCCTGAACCCGGGACAGGTCGTCTTCCGCGAGGCGGAACCGACTGACCTCCGGGAGAATCTCCGGTTCGATCCCGACTACGAGTTCGACGCCGGCTTCGAGCCGACACTCGAGTGGGACAACGACAACGGGATGCAGGGGATGGTCGAACTCTGTCACGGCTGTGGCGGCTGTCGGGGCGAGCAGTCGACGACCGGCGGCGTGATGTGTCCGACCTACCGCGCGAGCCACGAGGAGATCACGGCCACCCGCGGCCGGGCCAACGCGCTCCGGGGGGCGATGAGCGGCGATCTCGACCCCGACGAGGCGGTCTCCGACGAGTTCGTCGAGGAGGTGATGGACCTCTGTATCGGCTGCAAGGGCTGTGCCATCGACTGCCCCAGCGAGGTCGACATGGCGAAGCTCAAGGCCGAAGTCACCCACGAGTACCACGAGCGAAACGGCGCGAGCATCCGCGATCGGCTCTTCGCCAACGTCGGGACCCTCTCGAAGTGGGGGAGCCGGCTCGCGCCGCTCTCGAACGTCCTCCCGAAACTGCCGGGCGCACGCACGGCCCTCGAGGCCGTCGTCGGGATCGATTCGGACCGGCCGCTGCCGACGTTCCGCGCGAAGACGTTCCGGGACTGGTTCCACGAGCGAGGCGGCGAAGCCGCCTCGAAAAAGCGAGCGTCGAAGGCGCGAGCGAGGCCGAGGCCACCCGTAGAGCCGTCCTCTACCCCGACACCTACACGAACTACAGCAACCCCGAGGCCGGGAAGGCAGCCGTCCGCGTCCTCGAGGCTGCGGGCGTTCACGTCGCGGTCCCGGACGACCTCGGCGACACCGGCCGGCCCGCGTTCTCGAAGGGGTTCCTCGAGAAAGCCAGAGAGACGGCCCGGGAGAACGTCACTGCGCTCGCGCCGCGAGTCGCCGACGGCTGGGACGTGGTCGTCATCGAGCCCTCCGACGCGGTCATGTTCCAGTCCGATTACCTCGACCTGCTCGGCTCGGACGCCGCCGAGCGGCTGGCGGGGAGTACGTACGGCGTCTGCGAGTACCTCGACACCTTCCGACTGGACGAGGGGATCGCCTTCGACGAGCGAGCGGCCACCGACGAACTGGTCTATCACGGCCACTGCCACCAGCAGTCGGTCGCGAAAGACCACCACGCCGTCGGCATTCTTCGCCGAGCGGGCTACGCCGTCGATCCGCTCGATTCGGGCTGTTGCGGGATGGCCGGCAGCTTCGGCTACGAGTCCGAA
The DNA here is from genome assembly GCA_000337115.1 of Natrinema thermotolerans DSM 11552. Classification (GTDB taxonomy): domain Archaea; phylum Halobacteriota; class Halobacteria; order Halobacteriales; family Natrialbaceae; genus Natrinema; species Natrinema thermotolerans. Next base: position 129,921 of record AOIR01000053.1, on the reverse strand, counting down.
CACGCCTCGATGAGCGACGCCATCGCCGAGATCCTCTACGAACAGGTCGACGACAGCCCCGGCGACCGTGTCGTCGCTCCCGGCGCGTCCTGCCGGACGCAACTCGAGAACCGGCCGGACGCCCCCGAGGAACCGCCGACGCCGATCGAAGTCGTCGCCGACGCGCTCGAGTGAGACGGTCCGCCGGAACGACTTCGAAGTCCGTATTCCGAAGCGGCCGATCAGTCGTCGGTTGCGGGCGCCCGGGCGAAGTTCTCGAGGGCGTGGTCGCCCAGCAAGAGGACGACGGCGGCCCCGACGAGATTGAAGACGAGATCCAGCGCGGTGTCGCGTTTGCCGTAGGTGACCAGCACCGGTTCGAGACCGAGCCGGTTCGCGGTCGCATGGATGACGTACTCGAGGAGTTCCCAGCAGCAGCCGGCGACGGCGACGGCGGCGACGACGCGCGGGGAGGGATCGTCACCGCGGCGACGGGCGGCCGCGAAGGCGGCGCTGCCCACGAGCGTCGACGAGTAGGCGTGAGTCAGGTGGTCCCACCACCAGACGTCGTCGTAGGGGCCGAGCATGCCGATGGCGTGGGTAAGCATCGCACCGTCGACGTACGCGCGTTGCCACGGGCGAAACTCGAGTCCGAAGACGCGTTCGACGACGTCGGGAGTGTAGGTCGCCGCGAACGCGACAATGGCGTTGACGACCGCACCCGGATCGCGTTGGCGTACGCCCGCGACGAGGACGGCGACGAGTGCCGCTCGGACGCCGCGTTCGGCCGTCCGTTCTCCGTTCATTGCGGAATCGGTTGGAGCGCTGACTGATAAAAATACCGTTCAGTCGTGCCGACCCGTCACAGATACCGCGCGGGGACGTAAGGGCGAACCGCCGCCGGGAGCAACGGAACGAGTCGCTCGGCGACGGTCGCGAGCGGCTTGCGCAACAGGACGTAGACAGCCGACACCGCGACGAGGCCGACTGCGAGAGCAGTCACGGGGCCGTCGCCGAGCATGACGAGCGGCACCGCAACGACCCCGGCGACGAAGAGGTCCTCGGGAGCGCCGTCGTATCGGACCCACCGTCGCGGGCGAACCCAGCGACCGTGATAGTGGCTGTAGACCGCCCGCTCGGAGGTCCCCTGCCAGGGCCGCAACTCGAGGCCGCTCCCGGCCGCGTCGGCGACGGCGTGAAGCGCCGCGGCCGCGAGACCGACGGCGATCGCGACCGTCACGGTCGTGGGGACGAGCGCCGCGATGACGACCGCCGGCACCGTCGCGATCGAGCCGTACACGGGGTAATGAAGCGTCTTCCGATGGCCGGTGTAGAGGTCGAGATCGGGAGCCACCCCACCGACCAGTCCCGCGAGGAACGCGGCCGGCGCGAGGTCCGGAGCGACCGCTAGCAGGGGCAACGCCAGGAGCAGTCCCAGCAGCGCGTGGGTCGTCGCCATCATTGTGTCCCCTCGTAAGCGACGAGAAGGGAAATACGTTTCCCGCCTCCCGACTTGCTCGAGTAGCGGCGTCGACACCGACGAGAGCGGTCGTCCCGGCTACGTACCGAGCAGGTCGTCGTAGCGCGCGCCGGTCTGTTTCAGCGTCTCGGTTGAGTAGAGTCGCTCGTGGTCGACGGGGAGGTAATCGGCGGCGAGTTCGTCGATCTTCTCGTCGACCGCGTCGGGATCGCGGCCGTGGATCATCGTGAACAGGTTGTACGGCCAGTCCTGCTCGGGCCGGCGGGGCCGATGATAGCAGAGGGTGACGTAGGGCAACCCGCCAGCCCGCTCGCCCCACGCGTCGAGGTCCTCGTCGGGAACGTCCCAGACGACCATGCAGTTGGCGTCGAAGCCCGTGGCGACGTGGTTGATCACGCAGCCGATCCGCTTGATACAGCCGGTCGCGAGCAGGCGTTCGACGGCCGCGAGGACGTCGTCGACGGGGGCGTCGAGCGCCGTGGCGATGTCCCGGTACGGCGTCGCCGAGAGGGGAAAGCCGTCCTGAATCTCGAGCAGGAGGTCGGCCTCGAGCGCGGAGAGATCGCCCGTCGCCGCCTCGCTGATCCGGGTCGCCGAGGAGTCGGTGCCGGCCTCGAGCGATTCGCGTGCAAAGCGGTCGGCGTTGACGACGGGGAACTCGAGGTCGATGTAGTAGTCGGTCAGCATCGGCAGGTTCAACACGTCACAGCCGGTTCGGGTCTCGATCTCGGCGAGGATCTCGTCACGGGCCTCGCGGGAGCCGGCGGTGACGACGAACCACATGTTCCACTCGTGGTCGCGGGCGTAGTTGTGGTTGACCTGCCGGTACTCGTTGACGATCGCCGCGATCTCGTCGAAGCGGTCCGCGGGGGCCTGGATCGCGGCAAGCGTCGAAGAGCCGATCACGGGCGGGTTGAGGACGGCTCCGAACCGGCGGGCGATCCCCGCCTCTCGCAGGGCTCGAACGCGGTCGACCGCGGCGGACTCGTCGATCCCGAGGTCGGCACCGACGCGGTCGAACGGGCGTTCCTCGATCGGGAACCCGCTCTGATAGCCGTCGATCAGCGCCGCGTCCACGTCGTCGATGGCGTCGCGCCAGTTCCCCGACAGGGCACTCATTGGTCGTCCTAGGGAGAAGGGGACCGTATCGTTTTCGGGTCGTCTCGGCGGTCGGGAACGGCGGACGATCGCCGTGGCGCCGCGTCGCTCGAGCGACATCGAACCCGTCGTTTGACGGCCGTGGGAATCCCGGAAACGCGGGGTTTTTGCGGTGGCCGTCCGAAGCCTCGCCCATGGCGCAGGCATCCCAGGAGTTCGGCGATTGGCCGTTGAAACGCCTGATGACGGAGGTAGTCGGTTCCGGCCCCAAATCGGCCGACGACATGGACCGCGAGCAGGCCCGCGAGGCCTTCCAGCGGATCCTGGCCGGCGAGCCCGACCAGACCACCCTCGGCGCGTTCTGGCTGGCGAATCGCTGGAAGCGCAACAACCCCGAGGAGCTGGCGGCCTACACCGACGTCATGCGCGAGGAGTCGGTCGTGACCGCCGAACCCGAGGCAGATCCGGTCGACTGCGGCGCGAACTACGACGGCAAGGACACCTCCGCCATCCTCGGCGTCGGTGCCGGCGTCGTCGCCGCCGCCGCGGGCACGCCGGTCGTCGTCCATTCCGGGGACCGTGTTCCCTCCCAGAAGGCGACCCCCTACAAACACGTCCTCGAGGAACTCGGCGTTCGGACCGAACTCGAGCCGGGCGAGAGCGCCGACATGGTCGACGAGACCGGCTTCGGCTTCTACTACCAGCCCGCGTTCAACCCCGTCATCGACGACCTCTTCGACCGTCGCGACGAGATGGGCGTCCGAACGTTCGTCAACACGATCGAGACCGTCGCCAACCCGGCGAACGCGGACGTCCACCTGGGGTCGTTCTACCACCTCGCGTTCGCGAAGAAGATGATCGACCTGGTCCGCGAGAGCGATCGGCTGGACTACTCGCGGGCCATCTTCTTCCAAGGAATGGAAGGCTACGACGATATCCGACCCGGCTACACCAAAGTCGCGGAGTGGGACGAGGGCGAGGACCTCGAGGACTACGAGATCGAGACCGCCGAGTACGGGATGGACATGGAACGCGAGGACCTCGCCGTCGACGACATCGCGGTCGATTCCGCGACGATCACCGCGGAGGTACTGTCCGGCGACCGCGAGGACCACTTCGCCGACGCCATCGCGCTCAACGGCGCGTTCCGGATGTACGCCCGCCAGGACGTCGAGAGCCTGGACGCGGGCCTCGAGCGGGCTCGTGACGTCATCGACGACGGCAGCGCACAGGCCGTCCTCGAGGACCTGCAAGCGTTCTGACCGAGCGCCGGTCCGCTCGCCGATCGATCGGTCCGACGGGAACGGGTTGCCGGGCCGACCGCTCGGCCGCGTTCGGAAAAGACGGATCGTCTCTCAGTTGTGCAATCGGATCGGAACGAGTATTCGGGTAACTCCGACACCCATCGTCCGAAAGACTAGTTTCAGTATGTTTTCAGCGACTACAAGCGCTCGAGCGGTCGCTCCCGGCGCGGACTCGATCCCGAAACCGACGGCGACGACAGCAGGATGGTACGTGCCGGCCAGTGACTGGGATCGTCCGCCGGCCGGGGTGTGAAACGGGACACCTTTTTGATCGGTGGCCGTGACCGTCACCCATGGACGAATCACTCGAGACAGTCCTAGTGGAGTTCGACGAAGACAGCGGCGTCGGCACGCTGACGATGAACCGGCCGGACGCGCTGAACGCGCTGAGCGCCCAACTCAGGGACGACATCGTCGCGGGCCTCGAACTGCTCGAGGAGCAAAACGAGGATGCCGACGGCGTCGCCCTGCGCGCCGTGGTCCTCGAGGGGGCCGGCGAGAAGGCCTTCTGTGCCGGTGCCGACATCGGCGGCTTCTCCGACGAGTCGGCCGGCGGCACCTCGGCACGGTCCCACTACGACGTCATCCGGGACTTCCCCGCGCCCGTCATCGCGAAGATCGACGGCTACTGTCTGGGCGGCGGCTTAGAGACCGCGCTGGCATGTGACTTCCGACTGGCCAGCGAGGGCTCGACGTTCGGCTTCCCCGAGGTCAACCTCGGCATCCTGCCCGGTGCCGGCGGCGTCCAGTACGTCACGAAGATCGCCGGCCCCGCCGTCGCGAAGGAACTCGCGATGACCGGCGACCACATTACCGCGGAGCGCGCGGACGAGGAGGGCATCGTCAACCACGTCTACGCCGACGACGAGTTCGAGGACGAAGTCGACGCGTTCGTCGACGATCTTGCCGGGCAGGCACCGCTTGCGATCCAGGCGATCAAGAAGTCCGCGGACATGGCAGTTCACAGCGGGCTCGAGGAAGGGCTGGCCTACGACAACCAGCTCTTTCAGGAACTGCTCAAGACCGAGGACCACGCGGAGGGCGCGGCGGCGTTCGCCGAGGACCGCGAGCCCGAGTTCGACGGGAAGTAACGGCGACGGACGAACGGACGAACGGACGGCGTTCCACTTCGGATTGAGTTCACGATTTGCAGTGGCGCGCGCTGTGTCGCGGTGAGGGCGAACGAACCGCGACACGACGTTGTGCGAGGGATGAGCGAGCGCCGAAGGGCGTGAGCGAATCGGCTGGGGAGGACGTGGAATCCCTAGTTGCCACGATAGCAGGACGTACTCGATTGTCAATTCTAACGATCGGTCATTATATATCTTCGACCGAGAGAGTGCGCTGCTATCGTGGCTACACGGAATAACCACACCCTCCCCAGCCGATTCGCTCGGTACACTCGCTCATCCCTCGCGCGGGGTCATCGATCGGCCGTCGCTACCGCTCCGACCGATCGACAGCGCACGCCACTGCAACCGGTTCGTCGATCTGGATAGGACCGAGTCCGTCCGGGACCGAAACCGATCGTCAGTCCCACTCCTCACCGATGCCGGTCAGCGAGAACGGGCCGACGGGGAGGTTGTAGCCGTCCTCGAGCGCCTTGTCGACCTGTTCCTCCGTGGCGATCCCCTCGTCGACGATCTTCTTGGCCTCCTCGCGCATCGCCGCGTGACAGCGGTTGGCGAGGAAGCCGTAGGAGCCGGGATCGTCGTCGATGGTGACCCGCGTCTTCCCGAGTTCGTCGACCAGTTCCTCGGCGCGCTCGACGACGGCTTCGTCAGTCTCCGGTGCCTGGACGATTTCGACCATGTCCATGACCGCGACGGGATTGAAAAAGTGCGTCACCGCGACCCGAGAGGGGTCGGAAACGGCGTTGGCGATCGACGTGACGGCGAACCCGCTCGTGTTCGAGTACAGCGGCTGATCGTCCGTGACCTCGTCCAGATCGCGGAAGACCTGCCCCTTGATCGCCAGGTCTTCGGTAACCGCCTCGATCGTGAAGTCGGTCCCGTCGGTCGCCGCGTCGAGATCCGTCGTGAACGTCATCCGCTCGAGGACCGCGTCTTTCTCGTCCGCGGAGAGATACCCGCCCTCGACGGCGTCCTCGAGCCCGTAATTGCCCGAGATTACGCGTTCGCGAGCCTCGTCGGCCAACTCCTCGTTGATCTCGCGGACGGTCACGTCGTAGCCGTTCCGTGCGAGTACCTGTGCGATACCGGCGCCCATGATGCCGCCACCGACGACGGCAGCACTCTTTTGTGCCATGGCACCAACCTTCACGGGTACCGACTTAGTTCTTATCAACGTGCGTGGAGGCCGGTGTCGTTCGCCGGCTCGAGCCGCTCACCGACCCGCCGACGGGATCGCTGGCGCGACGCGACGCTGCGAGGCGGACGCGGTCCCGACACCGCCGACCGACGTTCAGCTGGTGTCAACGTCCAGAAGCTATTTTACCCGTGGTATGGTGGGACATTACATGGCAATCGGAGAGTACCGCGACGAGCCGGCGGAGATGGACGACGTCGAGCGCGAGGTCGCCGCGGCGCAGTATCCCGAGGGCGGGCTGGTGGTCGGCCTCGGGCTCGGAATCGTCCTCCCGCTGGTTACGGCCCCGGCGCTGCTCGCTGTGACACCGTTTCTCGGTGGCGTCGTCGGGTTCGCCCTCGGTCGACGGGTCCGCGACGCCGCCGTCCGACGCCGGCGGGCCGATCGAACGACGGCAGAATGAGTGCCTCCGGCGACGCCGACGCGGCGACGCTGTCCTCGAGCATCGGTATCGTCGGCGTCCTCGCGTTGTTGGTCGGGAACGCGATCTCGGTGCCGATATTCGTCCTGCCGGGGCCGCTGGCGGGGACCGCGGGCCCGTCGCTCGTGGTAGCGATCCTCCTGGCGGCGATCCCGGCGTCGTTCGTCGTCCTCTACAACGCCCTGCTCGGGTCGGCGATGCCCGTCGCCGGTGGGCTGTACGTCTATATCTCTCGTCTGACTGCGCCGTACTGGGGCTTTCTGGTCCCGTTTACCATCCCGCTGGTCGCGTGGGCGTCCTTGCTCATCACGGCGACGGGCTTCGCGGAGTACACCCGGATATTCGTCGACGTCCCGTCGACACCGCTGATTTACGTCCTGCTGGCGTTCGTCCTGCTGGTCAACCTGATCGGGCTCAGGGTCGTCGCACAGGTCCAACTCGTCTTCTTCGCCGGGCTCGTGATCGCGCTCCTGACCTTTATCGTCCCCGGTGCGACCGCGGTCGACGCCGCCAACTACGCGCCGTTTTTCCCGGACTACGGCGCGTTCGGGCTCGCAGTGGTCGCCCTGTTCTATCCGTTCCTTGGCTTCGGACTGCTGGTCGAACTGGGCGAAGAGATCGAGAACCCCGGCCGGACGATCCCGCTGGTGCTGGGGTTGGGCATCGGGATCGTCGCCCTGTTTTACGTGGCGCTGATCGCCGTCCTCGTCGGCGTCGTTCCCTACACCGAACTGGGGGCCGAAGCCGATCTCGCGATGGCTGCCGCGCAATTTCTCCCGTGGTGGGGCGAGTACGTCGTCGCTGCCGGTGCCGTCTTCGCGGTCGTCACGACCGTGAACACGACGCTTTTGGTATTCTCCCGGACGCTCATGCGCGCGAGCCGCGACGGCATCCTCCCGGCGTCGCTCGCCCGGATCCACCCGCGGTTCGAGACGCCCCACTACGCCGTTGCGCTGCTTGGCCTCCCGCCGTTCGTACTCGTGCCGATCGCGGACGAGATCGTGGGGCTCTCGGTGTTCATCGGCCTGGCCAGCCTCACCGCGTACTTCTTCTGTGCGATCGGGCTCTGGAACCTGCCCCGGGAGTTCCCCGCCCACTACGCCAACGCCCCGTTCCGACTCCGGCGATACCGGGGGCTCCTCCTCGCGGTCCTCGGCGGGGCCGTCGCGACCGGCGCGTTCTGGATCGTCACGCTGCTCCAGCGGCCGATCGTCGGCGTCGTCCTCGTGGGCTGGTTCGTCGTCGCCTACGGCTACTACCGCTACCGGCTCGCGAAGACCGACCGGGCCGAGACTTACCGGACGATGACCTCCCTCGACCGCCACGAGCGCGTCGAAGAGAGCGAGGCACACCACGCCTCGGGTGACGCGAGCGGGGACACCCCGCGAGCGGACGCCGGCGAGGGCGGCGACTGACCGCTCGAGCGGCGTCCGGGTACCCCGACGGACTCGATCCGCGTGACAGGGACTGCACATTTAATAGCCGCGACGAGTAGTATGTGGTATGGCAACTGAGTACACGCCAACCGAGATGATGGACCGGGAGTCCCGATCGAACCGCTACTACCGCAACGCGGTCGAGCGCCACTGGGACCCCGGCGAGATCGCCCTCGAGCGAGACGTCGAGAACTTACTCGCGTTCATGGAGGAGACGGACGGCTACGACCGAGAGTCGTGGTATGGCACCCTCAACGGCATCGCGAAGTTCGGCGCGGGGGAAGACGCCGTCACCGAGGATCTCGCGCCGTTGGGGGCCGTCCTCGACGACATCGACGACCAGCTGTTCCTGACGACCCAACTGTACGAGGAGGCCAAGCACGCGGACTTCTTCGATCGCTACTGGCGAGAGGTCATCTGGACGGTCGAGGACGAACTGGGCTGGGAGCGATCGAACCCGCGCCACGAGCGGTGGTTCAACGACCCCTACATCGAGCTGTTCGACCGCAATCGGAAAGCGCAGTTCCGACTGCTCGAGGAGGACACACCCGAAAACAGGGCGAAAGCGTACTGTCACTATCACCTCACGGTAGAGGGCATCCTTGCACAGACGGGCTATTACGGGATGCAGACCTCCTACGGCGGCGAGTTCGAGGGGCTGCCGCATCTGCCGGGGCTCGTCCAGGGATTCACCAAGATCCGCAGCGACGAGGGCCGCCACGTCGGCTTCGGGATGAACCAGCTCAAGAAGCTCATCGCCGAGGGGGTCGACCCCCACCTCATCGAGGAGACCGTCGAGGAGCTGCTCCCGCTCGTCCAGGGGATCACCGAGGACGAGCGGTTCCAGCCCGACGACCCCGCGGATCGCCGCGGCCTCGAGTCCGGCGAACTGGCCGAGTACGCGATCGAGAAACACACCGACCGGATGCAACAGATCACCGACGCCGCGGCCGACATTCCGGACGTCGACGACCTGGTGGCACTCGAGGGCGACGACTGAGCGATTCGCGCCGATCACGGCTGCGGGGCCACAGCCCTGACCGACCGCCGACAGTAGACTTTTGGGACCGGATCGGGACGTGGTACCATGCAGCTCGATTCCGTTCGAATACTCGACCTGTCGCGGCTCTTGCCGGGCCCGTACGCGACGCAACTGCTCGCCGACGCGGGTGCCGACGTGATCAAGGTCGAGGACACGGATGCGGGCGACTACGCCCGCTATACGCCGCCGACGACCGAGCGTGACGTCGGCGCACTGTTCGACAGCGTCAACCGCGGCAAACGCAGCGTCGCGCTCGACCTGAAATCGGGGGGCGGCCGCGAGGCGTTTTACGACCTCGTCGCCGAGGCCGACGTCGTCTTCGAACAGTTCCGGCCCGGCGTCGCCGACCGGCTCGAGATCGACTACGAGACGCTCGTCGCGTACAACGAGGATCTGGTCTACTGCTCGCTGTCGGGCTACGGGGGGACCGGACCCTACGCCGAGCGCGCGGGCCACGACCTCAACTACGTCGGGGTGGCCGGCTTACTCGATATGACCCGGGAGGACGAGGAAATGGCCCCACAGATCCCGGGCTATCAGATCGGCGACCTCGGCGGCGGGCTGTTCGCGGCGTTTTCGATCGTCGGCGGGCTCCTCTCGCGGGAACTGGGCAACGGCGGCGAGTACGTCGACGTGGCCATGACCGACGTGGTCGCCTCCTTCTCGCAGGCGATCAGTCACGAGGCGCTGACCGACGACAATCCTCGACCGGGTGAGACGGCGCTTACTGGCCGGTTCCCCTGGTACGACGTCTACGAGACCGCCGACGGCCGCTATCTGACGCTGGCGGCCCTCGAGCCGAAGTTCTGGACGGCCTTCTGCGAGGAGGTCGGCCGCGAGGACCTGACGGACCTACACGGAACGGACGATCCGGCCGAACTCGAAGCCGTCCGCGAGGAACTCGAGGCCCTGTTCGTGACCCGCACGCGGGACGACTGGCTCGACGAACTGAGCGACGAGACGATGACCGGGCCGGTCTGTACGCCCGCCGAGGCGCTCGAGCATCCGCAACTCGAGGCCCGCGGGCTGGTCGAACGGCCCGACGACGCGCCGCCGCGGGTCGGGTTCCCGGCGCTGGGGTCGAACGCCCCCGAGGGCCGCGACGAATCGGTCCCCGGCCACGGCGAGCATACGGACGAACTGCTCGCCGCCGCGGGATACGACGCGGACGAACGTGCCGCGCTTCGCGACCGCGGTGCGATCCGTTAATCGCCGCGTCGACGGCGCAACCGCCGTCTCGCCCCAAATCATAAGGTACTGGACAGAATAGTGGCGACGACCATGATGGGTGTCCAGTTAACACTTGACAAGGTACTCGAGCGGGCGGTCGACCTCTACCCCGATCGGGAGTTGGTGACGAAACTGCCCGACGGGAGCGTCCATCGGTACACGTACGGCGACGCGTACGACCGGATCAATCAACTCGCGCACGCGCTCGACGACCTCGGACTCGATCGGGGCGATCGGGTCGGCGTCGTCGCGACGAACCACTACCGCCACTACGAACTGTACTTCGGGCCGGCGTGTTCGGGACGGTCGATTCACATGTGCAACATGCGGCTGCCCGATCACCACTTCGTCCATACGATCGACGACGCCGAAGACCGCGTGATCTTCGTCGATCCCGGCCTCATCGAGAAGGTCGAAGCCAACGCCGACGACCTCGATACCGTCGAGCAGTACGTCGTCCTCGACGACGAGGTCCCCGATACCGACCTCGAGCCGGTGACCGACTACGAGTCGCTGCTCGAGGGCCAGCCGACCGACTACGAGTGGCCGGACATCGACGAGGACGCGGAGTACGGCATGTGTCACACCTCGGGAACGACGGGGCTGCCCAAGGGCGTCGCCTACTCCCACCGGGCGATGTACCTCCACAGCATCATGGGTGGCCACGTCGACGCCAACGGAATCGGCGAGCGCGACACGATTCTCCCCGTCGTGCCGATGTTCCACGCCAACGGCTGGGGGCTCCCCTACGGCGCGACGCTCGTGGGAGCAAAGCAGGTCTTTCCCTCGGTCCACACCGATCCAGAGACGATCGCCCGGCTGATCGACGAGGAGGGCGTGACCTTCTCCGCGGCCGTGCCGACGATCTGGCTCGAGATGGCGGAGTTCTTGGACGAGAACCCCGAGGTCGACATCTCGAACATCGACCGGCTGACGGTCGGCGGGTCGGCGCCGCCGGAGTCGCTCATCCGGAAGTACGACGAGGAGTACGACGCGCCGATCCTCCAGGGCTGGGGGATGACCGAGACCTCGCCGCTTGGCACGCTCAGTACGCTCCGGAAGGAGACGGCGGCACTGCCCAGCGACGAGCAATACGAGTACCGCGCGAAGGCCGGTATCCCCGTCCCGGGGATGCAGACCCGGGTGATCGACGACGACGGCGAGGAGGTCCCCGCCGACGGGGAGACGATGGGCGAACTGCAGGTCCGCAGCCCGTGGGTGACCGACGGCTACCACAATCGGCCCGAGGAGAACGAGCAGGCCTTTACGGACGACGGCTACCTGCGGACCGGCGACATCGCCACCCGCGACGAAATGGGGTACATCGACGTCGTCGACCGCGACAAGGACGTCATCAAGTCCGGCGGCGAGTGGATCTCCTCGGTCCAACTCGAGAACGAACTGATCGGCCACGAGGCCGTCAGCGAGGCGACGGTCATCGCCGTCGACCACGAGCGTTGGCAGGAGCGGCCCATGGCGGTCGTCGTCCCGCGGGACGGCGCGACCGTCGACGCGGACGACCTCGAGGCCCACCTCGCCGAGACGTTCCCCTCGTGGTGGCTGCCCGATGTCTACGAGATCGTCGACGAGATTCCGAAGACCTCGACGGGCAAGTTCGACAAGAAGACGCTCCGAGACCAGTTCGACGTGGTCCTCGAGGCTGAAGACGACGAACAGGCACCCCAGCAGTAAGCGACCTCACGAAATCTCATATGGTAGCAAACACCACAGACGGCGTGAGTTTCGACACCGACGACGAGACCGAACTGATCCTCGAGAGCATCGACGAGTTCATCGAGCGGGAGGTCGAGCCGATCGTCGAGGAGTTGGGCGACACCTACACCAACCCCCGAAAGGGCCACCACGAGAACGGCCGGTGGACCGACGAGTTGCTCGAGGCCCGCGAGGAGATCAGGCGGAAGTCGGCCGAGGCGGGGTTCTACGCGATGAACCTGCCCGAGGACGCGGGCGGCGACGGCATCTCACCGGTCACCTGGTATCGGGCGAAAAAACACCTTGCGAGCCACGGCGGGGGCCTCGAGCGGTACGTCCTCGCCGGCCCCGAGGGACCGAAGCCACTGCTGTTACAGGCCGAGGGCGACCAGCGCGAGAAATACCTCGAGCCCGTGGTCCGCGGCGAGAAGTCGACGGCGTTCGGCCAGACAGAGCCCGGCGTGGGGTCGGATTCGCCGAATATGGAGACCACCGCGGAGAGAGACGGCGACGAGTGGATACTCAACGGGCGCAAGCAGTGGATCACCAACGCGCCCTACGCCGACTTCGTCCAACTGTTCGCCCGGACCACGCCACAGGAAGAGGTCGGTCGCTACGGCGGTATCACCTGCTTCATCGTCGAGGAAGACGAGTACGAGATCGGGTCGTACAACAACGCCGTCGGCGCGGAGGGGTCACAGGCCGAAATCGTTCTCGACGGCGTTCGCGTCCCCGAGGACCGCGTCCTCGGCGAGGTCGACGAGGCCTTCTACGCCGCGATGGAGTTCCTCTCGCTCGGGCGACTCGAGCTGGGTGCCGAAGCCGTGGGGTACAGCGAGTACCTGCTCGAAGAGGCCGGCGAGTACGTCACCGAGCGCGAGGCCTTCGGCGAGCCGATCGGGAACTTCCAGCAGGTCTCCGCGAAGCTCGCGAAGGGGAAGGCAAAGACCTACGCGGCCGACGCGGCGGGACTGAAACTCGCCTGGAAGATGGCCCAGGACGAACGGACGATCATGGACTCGTCGGTGCTGAAGTGGTTCGCCACGAACGTCCTTTGGGAAGTCGCCGATGCGGCGGTGCAGGTCAACGGCGCGAACGGGCTGGCCGAGGAGAGCCCCTACATGGATCTGGTCCACCAGGCGCGGATCCTGCGGATCGTCGAGGGAACCGACGAGATCCAGCTCAACACGATCGCGAAGACGATGGGCATCACGGAGTAACTGCCTTCCACTGCTCCGCTCGAGGGGATGGCCCCGCTCGCTCGTTGGGGAGGGGGGTTCGCGTCCCAGCTCGCGGTCGCAACTGCGGTTCGCCGAGACGAACGCTTTTCACTCGGTACGGTTATGACTCGCATCATGGTAACGGGACCCACAGACCGGACTGCCGCCGGACTCGCGCGGGCGATCCGCGACGGCGAGTTCTCGCCGACCGAGGTCGTCGACGCGACCCTCGAGCGAATACACGAACGGAACGAGCGGACGAACGCCTTCGTCACGGTGACCGACGACCTCGCCCGCGAGATGGCCGCGGACGCGGAGCGGGCGATCGACGAGGGCGAGCCGCTCGGGCCGTTACACGGCGTCCCGGTCGCGATCAAGGACTTAGACGACGTCGAAGGGGTTCGGACGACCTCAGGATCGCTGCTCTTCGATGATCGCGTCGCCGAGTCGGACTCGCCGTTCGTCGCCCGGTTGAAGGCGGCGGGCGCGATCGTCGTCGGCAAGACCAACACGCCCGAATTCGGGCTCGGGACGACCACCGACAACCGCGTCGTCGGGCCGACGGGGACGCCGTTCGACCCCGACCGCGTCTCGGGGGGCTCGTCCGGCGGGGCCGGCGCGGCGCTTGCCGATCGGCTCGTCCCGCTCGCACCCGGCTCCGACGCCGGCGGCTCGGTTCGCGTTCCGGCGAGTTTCTGTGGCGTCTACGGGATCAAGCCCACGCAGGGCGTGATCCCGAACGTCAGTCGACCGAACGGGTTCGCAAGCCACACTCCCTTCTCCACGCACGGGCCGCTGGCCCGAACCGTCGAGGACGCGGCGCTCTCGCTGGACGTAATGGCGGGATCCCACCCGCGGGACCCGTTCTCGGTCCCGAAGGGGGACGAGTACCGCGACGCCGTCGACCGGCCGATCGACGGGATGGAGATCGCCTTCAGCCCCGATATGGGGATCTATCCCGTCGCTCCCGCCGTCCGCGAGGTCCTCGAGGACGCCGTCTCGGCGCTCGAGCGCGCCGGCGCAACGGTCGATCGGGTCGATCCGGACCTGGGACACGACAACGAGGAGATACTGGACGCCTACTACACGATGGCGACCGTGCGGTGGGGGTCGCTGCTCGAGAACCTCCGGGCAGAGGGGTTCGACCCGCTCGGCGAGGACCGCGACCGCCTGCGGCCGTATCTCGTCGAACTGATCGTCGACGCCGAGGAGCCGACGACGCGGGAGTACAAGCGCGCTGACGTGGTGCGGACCCACGTTCTCGACGGGCTTGTCGACCTGTTCGCGGAGTACGACCTCCTCGTGACGGCGACGGCGGGAACGACGCCGTTCCCCCACGACCAAGAACCGGAAGAGATCGACGGCGTCGAGATCGAACCGTATCGGGGCTGGGTCCTCACCCAGCCGTTCAACCTCACCGGCCAGCCGGCGGCCTCGGTCCCGGCCGGCCTCGTCGACGGGCTCCCCGTCGGGATGCAAATCGCGGGGCAGCGACACGACGACGACGCGGTCATCGCGGCCAGCGCCGCCGTCGAACGACAGCGGCCGTGGCACGACGCGTATCCCGAGTAGGAGAGAACTGTCCGCAGTCGGTTCGTGGTCGCCGTCAGAAGCTAAAGAGGTCGATCCCACCCGTGACACCGATCACCTGCCCGGTCACGTAGCTCGCCTGTTCCGAGCAGAGGTACGTGACCATGTTGGCGACGTCCTCCTCGGTCCCGAGGTGGCGCATCGGCGTCGCGTCGGCGATGCGGGCGTAGTATTCGTCGACGTTCTCCCGGAGTTCGTCGGGATCCATGTCGGCCCAGTCGCCGACGACGATGTTTGGCGCGATGACGTTCGAGGTGACCCCCGACTGGGCCCCCTCGAGCGCCATCGTCCGGCCGACGCCGATCATGGCGGCCTTCGTCGCGGAGTAGGAAAACTGGCCGAAACCGCCGTACCAGCCGGCCATCGAGGACATGTTGACGATCCGGCCCCAGCCGCGTTCGCACATCCGCGGGAACAGCTCCTTGCTGATGTTGTAGGTGCCGGTGAGGTTGATCTCGACGTCGCGGTCCCAGACGTCGTCGTCGTAGTCGCCGACGCGCGAGCGGGCGTCGACCATCGCGGCGTTGTTCACGAGGACGTCTACGCCACCGAACGCGTCGCGGACCTCGGCCATCGAGTCGGCGACGTCCGCGCGGTCGGTCAGATCGCACTCGAGGGCCATCGCCTCGCCGCCCCCGGCGGTCTCGTTGATTGCCGCGGCGGTCTCCCCTGCGCCGTCGGCGTCCACGTCGAGGACGACGACGTCCGCGCCTTCCTCGGCGAGCAGTCGACAGTCTGCGCTTCCGATGCGTCCGGCCCCACCGGTGACGACGGCGGTCCGGTCCTGTAGTCCGAAATCCATCGCCCGAGCGAATACTACACGATCTGATTTAATCGTTGTGGAGGGGTAGCACTCGTCATGCCGGCCGACGATCCTGAGTACCCCGAAAAGAGTCCAGCACGGTCGATCACGAATATATGCACAACTTCTATGACGGATCGCGGAATACTCAAGTCCACGTCATGAACTCCGCAGTCATCGTCGACGCCGTCCGGACACCGTTCGGGAAACGCGACGGGTCGTTCAGCGACACGCACCCGCAGGACCTGGCCGCCGAACCGCTCGAGGCTCTGCGCGAGCGCAACGGGTTCGAGCCGGAGACGATCGAGGACGTCATCTACGGCTGTGTCACGCCCGTCGACGAACAGGGGCTGAACATCGGGCGGCTCGCGCCGATGGTCGCCGGCTGGGGCGATGTCGTCCCCGGCGTCCAGTTGAACCGAATGTGCGGGTCGGGCCAGCAGGCCGCGAACTTCGCCGCCGCGAACGTCATGGCCGGCCAACACGACGTCCTCATCGCCGGCGGGGTCGAACACATGACCCGCGTGCCGATGGGGTCGGACGGCGACGCACCGACCGACACGTATTTCGAGTACTTCGACGAGCTGACCACGCAGGGCGAAGGGGCCGAACGCATCGCCGAGAACTACGGCCTCACGCGCTCGGAACTCGACGAGATCGCCGCCGACTCCCAACGGCGCTGGAAGCGGGCCTGGGACGAGGGCCGCTACGACGACCAGATCACGCCCGTCGAGACCGAACTCGACGGGGAGGAGATCGTCGTCGAACAGGACGAACACCCCCGGCCGGGCACGGACGAGGAAACGCTCGCCGAACTCCCGCTGTCGTTCCGCGAAGAAGGCGAGGGCGTTCACCACCCCGGCAACTCCTCGGGGATCGTCGACGGCTCCTGTGCGCTGTTGATCACCAGCGAGGCGGCCGCCGAAGAACACGGCTGGGAGCCGATGGCCCGCATCGTCCAGACCGAGGTCGTCGGCGTCGACCCCGTCACGATGCTTCGCGGCCCCATCCCGGCGACCGAGAACGTCCTCGAGAAAGCCGACATGGGCGTCGGCGATATCGATCTCTTCGAGGTCAACGAGGCCTTCGCCTCGGTCGTCGCGGCCTGGCTCGAGGAGACCGGCGCGTCCTGGGAGGACGTCAACGTCAACGGCGGGGCGATCGCCCACGGTCACCCGCTGGGCGCGACCGGCGCGATGTTGCTGACCAAACTGGCCCACGAACTCGAGCGCACCGGCCAGGACACCGCGCTTTCGACGATGTGTATCGGCTTCGGCCAGGGCGTCGCGACGATCCTCGAACGGGTCTGAGCGGACGACCGCCGTCGGGAGCCGACTGGAAGCGGGCGTCGCTTCGGAACGCGTAGTCGATTCGCCACCCGTTCGTTGCCAATGTATGCGTTTCCTTACCTATAGCTTTACAATGCTGTATGCGGTTATGGGTGATATGGAGTACCACGACTCCGAGAAAGCAAAAGTGGTTGCGGGCCGCGTAGAGGACTTCATGGACGAAGTCGTCATTCCACGCGAGCGAGAGGCACTCGCGACGGGTGAGACGATCTCCATGGACGAGATCCACGAGATGTGGGAGATGGCCAAGGAGCGCGACCTGTTCGCGCCCCAGGTCCCCGAGGAGTACGGCGGGCAGGGACTGGACTTCAGCGACATGCTGCCGTCGTTCGAGCAGGTCGGCCGCTCGCTGATCGGCGCGATCGCGATCCGGGCCAACGCGCCCCAGGAAGGGAACATGCACACCCTCGAGATGGTCGGCACGGACGAGCAGAAAGAGGAGTACCTGCGCCCGCTCGTCCAGGGCGAGATCTCCACTGCCTTCGCGATGACCGAGCCCAAGGTGGGTGCCGGCTCTGACCCGAAGATGCTCCAGAGTACCGCCGTCAAGGACGGCGACGAGTGGGTCATCAACGGCCACAAGTGGTGGACCTCCGACGGGCTGGGTGCGGACTACTATCTGACGATGGTCCGGACCGATCTGGACGCCCATCCCTACGAGGGTGCCTCGATCATTCTCGTGCCGCGTGACGCCGACGGCGTCGAGGTCGTCCGCAACGTGGATCACCTGGGCGGCCACGGGATCACCGAGCGCGAGGGCGGGCACGCCGAGATGAAGTTCGACAACGTCCGCGTCCCCGTCGAGAACACCCTCGGCGAGGAAGGCGACGGGTTCCGCATCGCCCAGATGCGCCTCGGCGGCGGTCGGCTCACCCACTGCATGCGCTACTCCGGAATGGCACAGCGCTCGCTCGAGATCGCGAAGGCCTACCTTCAGGAACGGGAAGCGTTCGGCTCGAAACTCGAGGACAAGCAGGCGCTGCGCCACCGCATCGCCGACGCCGAAACCCGCCTGCACGCCGCACGAACGATGGTTCGCCACGCCGCGCGCGAACTCGATCGCAGCGACGCACGCATCGAGGTCGCGATGTCGAAGATGTTCACCGCGAACGTCACCAACGATACGATCGACCTCGCGCTGCAGTGTTGTGGCGGCAACGGGATCGGGAAGGACATCCCGATCGCACACTTCTACGAGAACGTCCGCGCGTTCCGTATCGTCGACGGGGCCGACGAGGTCCACCGTCGCTCGATCGCCCGTTGGGCGTTCGAAGACGTCGACGAGACCGAGATCGAGAACACCCTCCAGTTCGACGAGGACCTGCGACACGACGAACTCAAGGAGTAACGCTCGCCTCGAGTCCCCGGCCTCGCCGCCGGGTTTCACGTGCCCCATCGTCGCCGACTCGACGGCTGTCGCCGTCGGCCGGTTTTGTCGGGGCAGATTGCCATTGCCGAGCCGCTGGCCTGTCTGCCCGTGTAACCCCGTCGGCGAAATCGTGTCACCTGCACCCATAGATATTTACTCCTCGGTGGGAATAACGACACTATATGAGTGGAGATACCACATCACGCAAATCCGATAGCGCGGGGCTCGAGAACATCCGCAAGGCGTCGGATGCGGTCGAGAAGTCCACGGCGGGGATCGCCGTCGAGAAAACGATCGAACGCTGGCGGACGCTCGGTGCCATCGTCGTGCTGGCGATCACTAGCGTCTTGCTGTACCAGATCGACGGCTACCTCTCGATCGACTCGCAGGTGTTCGGCGGCATCACGCTCGCTCTTTTCGCCTACTTCCTCGTGACGCTGCGAACGGACATCCGGATGGAGTAACGCCGTCGGACGACGGCAGCTATTTCCCGTCCGCTACTGAATGACTCCCGCATGAACGCCGAGGCGGTCGCACCGTGATCGACTGGACGCTGGACGGGTTCCTCCCGACCCGGCGACAACCGGCCCCAAGAGTCGAAACTGCGGCCGACCGAGACGTGCTGCTCGCCCGCGTGGCAGCGGCGGCGATCGACCTGTTTCTCTGTTACGTCCTGCTCGAGTTCCCGCTGATCTACGCCGCGAGCGTGGTCCTCAGCGGGCCCTACGAGGCGCTGGGTGGATACGTCGTCTTCCTATCGCTGGTCGCGCTCTTGCCGCTCTATGTTACCTACTCCTTCGTCTGTGAGTGGCGCTACGGGCGGACGCCGGGGAAAGTCAACCGCGGCCTGCTGGTCGTCATGGCCGACGGTCGCGAGTGTACGCTCCGGGCAAGCGCCGTCCGAAACCTCTGTCGGTACGTCGATCTACTCGGCGTCCCGCCGCTGGTACTCGGGCTCGTCTCGGCGCTGGTGGCCGACGGCCGACGCGTCGGGGATCTCGCCGCCGGCACGATCGTCGTTCGCTCGACGGCACCGGCGGATCTCGAGACGGCGGTCGCTGCCGACACGGAGACGAGCGCGGCCGCTCGAGCGAGCCGCGACGAAAAGAACTGACCGGAATCAGGCGATCCGTACGCCGGAGTCGTTGTCGTACAGCTGGATGTAGTCGTCCTCGAAGACGAGGCCGTACTCCCCACCGTTGCCCTCGAAGTCGGGATCGGTAACGACGACGATCTCGCCGAACTCGGTGTCGAAGAAGCTGTGGGTCGCATCGCCCAGCGGCTCGTCGAGCAGGTGCGTCGCCGGGATACCGGCGTCAGGATCGTCGCTGACCCGGATGTACTGTGGCCGGAGGCCGACGCGGACGTCCTCGCCGGCCCAGCCCTCGAGACCGTCGCGGGCGAGGGCGTACTCGTAGCCACCGACGTCGAGTTCGGCGGTCCCGTTGACCGCGCCGACGTTGCCCTCGAAGAACTGCGTCGACGGCTGGCCGATGAACTGGCTGACGAACTGCGAGGCCGGCTCGTCGTAGACCTCCTTCGGTGGAGCGACCTGTGCCAGTTCGCCGTCGTTGATCACGGCGACGCGGTCGGACATGGTCATCGCCTCCTCCTGGTCGTGGGTCACGTACAGCGTCGGGCAGCCGATCTCGTCGGTCACCTTCTCGATGACCGGCCGCAGTTCGGCCTTGAGCTTCGCGTCCAAGTCCGACATCGGCTCGTCGAACAGGAAAATCTCCGGGTCCCGCACGAGCGATCGCCCGAGTGCGACGCGCTGTTGCTGGCCGCCCGAGAGATCCGCGGGCATCTTCTTTAACTGGTCCGTGATCTGGAGCAACTCGGCGGCCTCCTCGACGCGGGCCATGCGTTCCTCCCGGGAGAAGCCGGAGATCTTGAGCCCGTAGGCCATGTTCTCCTGAACGCTCATGTGGGGGTAGAGCGCGATGTCCTGAAACAGCAACGCGATGTTGCGTTCCTGAACCGGCTTCTGTGTTACGTCACGGTCGCCGAATTTGATCGTCCCGCTGGTCGGCTTGTTCAGCCCCGCGACACAGCGTAGGGTCGTGGTCTTGCCACAGCCCGAGGGGCCGACCAGCGTCACGAACTCGCCGTCCTCGATGGTGAGGTCGACGTCGTCGACGGCGACGATGCTGTTACCCGATTCGTTGTACACTTTCGTCAGGTTCCGGATCTCGATGTCTGGCATATGTTAGTATGTCTCGTGGTGTTAGTTGTAAAGGTGATGCACGCTCAGAGGGCTCTGACCTGGAACCCCTTCAGCAGGTAGCTCTGCATGAAGTAGGCAAACAGCAGCGGCGGCAGCGTCATGGCCAGCGAGATCGCCATCAGGTAGGCCTGCGGCAGGAACTGTGCCTGCCCCATCGCTCGGAGGATACCGGGCGCGAACGTCGTGGTATCGGTCTGGGGCAGGAGGATCTGCGCGAACGTGAAGTCGTTCCACGCGAGCGCGAAGGCAAACAGCGCCGCGGCGATGATCGCCGGTCGGCACTGCGGCACGACGACGTCACGAAAGCCCCGCCACCGCGACGCGCCGTCGACCCACGCGGCTTCCTCGTGGGCTTCCGGGATCGTCATGATGTACTTCCACATCAGCCAGACCGCGAAGGGCATCGAGATCGCCGAGAGGGCGATGATGAGCCCGAATCGAGTCCCGAGCAGGCCGATGTTCTGCCAGATCTGGTAGAGCGGGATCCCGATGACGATCGGACTGAAGAGGTAGCCGATCAGGAGGATCCGTGCGAAGTTCTCCTTTTGCGGGAAGTCCAGTCGCGCGAGGCCGTAGCCGGCGATCAGCGAGACGAGGACGACCGTCACGATGGTCCCGATAGCCACCACGACCGTGTTGAACATGTAGGTGTACATCTCCGGTTCGGTCAGGACGTTGAAGTTGTCCAGCGTGAAGATGTCCGGCGTGGGGAAGACGGTGACTGTGTCTTCGACCGTCTCGTACTCGGTAAAGGCCAACTGGGTCATCCAGTAGATCGGCCAGGCACCGACGAGGACGATGATCGCGGTGCTGACGACTTTCAGTGATTCGATAACACGCGTCTCGCGGTCGTATGAGAGGCCGAAGACGCCTCCCGGTGGTTCGCTTTGGCTCATGTCGTCGTCTCAACCTCCTCGCTGGGGTTGAAGAGTTTGAAGTAGATGATCGCCGACGCTAGCAGGAACAGGAACATGACTACGGCGATCGCGTTGGCGAGGCCGTAGGCCTGGTCCGTGTACACGGTCTTGTAGGCCAGCACGGGCAGCGTCGTCGTGGCGTTACCGGGGCCACCCTCAGTGAGCTGCCAGATGATGTCGAACTTGTTGAACATGAAGACCGAACGGAGCAGGACGACGACCGTCACGATCCCCATGAGACGCGGCAGCGTGATGTCGCGGAACATCTGCCAGCGGTTCGCGCCACAGACCTTCGCCGCCTCGTAGAACCGATCGGGAATCGCGCGCAACTGTGCGAGCGTGAAGATGGTGACGAAGACGGCGAACTTCCAGGTCCCGACGAGGATCAGCAGCCGCATCGCCCAGTCGCGCGAGCCCAGCGGGGCCTCCCGTC
Source organism: Natrinema thermotolerans DSM 11552 (assembly GCA_000337115.1). GTDB lineage: Archaea > Halobacteriota > Halobacteria > Halobacteriales > Natrialbaceae > Natrinema > Natrinema thermotolerans. Next base: position 107,983 of record AOIR01000053.1, on the reverse strand, counting down.
CGCCCCATAGGCCGAGCCACTCAGCGCCGATCATCTGGAAGACGCCGCCGGCCGGATCGAACACCCGCAGCGCCACCAGCGAGACGATGATCGTCGGGATCAGGTAGGCCGTAAAGACCACCGCAGTGAGCAGTTTCTGCCCGCGGGTGATGCGGTTCAGCACCAGCGCCATCCAGAGCCCGACGGCGAGCTGGAGGAGGGTACTGCCGACCATGTAGACGATCCCCCGCCACAGCGAGCCCCAGAACGTGGAGATGTTCAGGACCTCCCGGTAGTTCGCGAGGCCGGCCCACTGCCACTCCGGATTGAGCGTGTGGATCTCGTGTAACGATGCCCAGAACGCGAACGCGACTGGCAACACCGCGATGAGCAAGTACAGGACGACGACTGGAAGCACGGTCCCGATTCCCGCGACCGTCTCCCGCTTTACCGGCAGGTCGTCCCACGGAATGTACGCCCTGCCAGGCCGTATCGATTCTCCGGTTTCACTGGCCATATCTAGATTTCCTCTGCGTGCATGTATGTTAATCTCACGGTTGGCTATAAACGATTCCCTCCGGCGCTCACACGGCCGAAAGAGGGTCGGCCGTCCGGCGCCGATTATCCGAACGTGTCCTGTGCCTCTGCGAAGGCGTCCTCGAGTTCCCCGTACCCCCAATCGTAGGCCTCCTGTGGCGTCATCGAGTCGGTGACCACTCGGTTGATCATCTCGCCGTAGAACCACTGCCGTTGCATGTACAGTGACACCGGCGAGGAGGTGTTTGCCGCATCGACGCTGCCGTAGTGGTTGCCCCAGATCTCGTCCTGGACGTACTGGAGTTTCTCGAGCAAGTGGCCGTGATTTTCGAAGATGTCCTGGTTCTGGAACGCGTCCGATTCCAGCACGTCGGAGTAGGTCGGCAGGAACCGACCGGGGTCCGTCTCGTAGAAGCTCACGGTGCGCTCCATGCTATCGGCGTAGAGCCACTCGAACCACTCCTTGGCGTCGCCCGGCCGCTCGGAGTTCGCGAAGATGTGGTAGCCGTCAGGGGCCGGCGAGGACAGCCAGTTCTCGCTCGGATCGACGCCGTCCTGCATCGGGTACGGGATGATCTCGGTGTTCTCGGCGACCGAACGCAGCCCGTCGCTGTCGTTGGCCTCGGCAGCCTGTGCGGTGACGCCGACCGGCCACGCGTTGAGGTGGTAACACTGGGCGTATTCGCCCTGTACCCAGCTGCTGAGCGAACTGGCCCAGCCGATATTGGTCGGGTCCGGCGAGTACTGTGAGAGTTCGTCCACGTACTCCAGTACCTCGACCACCGTGTCTTCGGGCCACCAGATCTCGAGTTCGTCGCGGGCGTCCGAGTCCTTCCAGCGGAGACCGATACCGGAGATGCCCGCGCTCGCGAGCAGGACGAGCATTTCGTCCTGGCTCTTGCCGGTCTTGGCCCCGGCCAGCCCGTAGCCGCGCATGCCCTCGAGATCGCCGCCGGCGTCGTCGATCACCTCGGCGTTCTCGATGACATCGCTGAACGTCTCCGGTTCGTCAAGGCCGAGTTCCTCGTAGACGTCGGCCCGGTATTGGAAGTTCGAGACGTAGACGCCGTGGGGGATCTGATAGATGTCGTCTCCCTCACCGAGGAACGCGCCACCGGCGTTCAGTTCCCCGTTTACCTCCTCGATCGACGAGACGACGTCGTTGACGGTCTCGAGCTGGTCCGTCTCCCAGATGTCGGCCACCTGGTCGAACGTAGACGTGTTCGCTTCCGGCGGATTGCCCGCCTGAATCAGCTGGGAGAGTCGCGACTCCTGACTCCCGGACATCCCCGCTTCCTCGATGGAGACCGGGATGTCGGTCTCGTCCTCGAACTGGGGCTCGAGGTCGTCCCAGACCGATTGCCACGCGTCGTTGTAGTAGTCCGTCAGGAATTGGACGTCGTCGTCACCGCCACCGCCACCGAGACAACCGGCCATTGCCCCCGCAAGTCCTACACCTGCACCCGTAAGCACCCGTCGCCTGTTGATGGAATCCCGTGTCATTGGTTCACAATCACTCTTGTCCACTGCTAACATCCTGCTACTCCCATATAAACGTTCATGTTTTTTCCACCAGTTTACTCGGAGGATTCACCCGAAGCACCTCCGTTAGCCGTCCTGACGGAGAATTATCATAATATCGCGTATAGGTATGAAACGGGGACGCGGACAGGTCACGGGGGCGGGCGGCCGACGTTCAGGCGGGGAAACACCCGGTCATGGCCGGTCATTGCGGGCCGACGGTTTCGGACACCCAGCCGGTCGCGCCGTCCGGCTTCGGGCCGTCCTCCTCGGGGATCTGGAGGTTCCCGTCCCCATCGCGGGCCCGGACGATCACCTCGTGGCGCCCGCCGGCCCCGTACTCGTGTCGCCACTGTCGCCAGACGTCGTCGCCGGGCAGGGGCTCGGAGAGGTCGGCCTCGGTCCAGGTGTCGCCGCCGTCGGTCGACACCTCGACGGCCTCGATCCCCCTGGTGCCGGCGTAGGCGTGCCCGGCGACCTCGTACCGGGCGCCGTCGAAGCGATTGACCTGCCAGAGCTTGGCGACCGTCTCGACCGGCCCGGTGCCGTGCCAGCCGCGGTGTTCCCAGTAGCCCATGGTGTCCTCGTCCCGGACCTCGATCTCGGTCAACCACTTCACGTTGATCTCGCCCCAGTGGCCCGGCACGAGCGCGCGCAACGGTGCCCCATGTGCCCGAGGCAGCGGCCGCCCGTTCATCCGATAGGCCAACAGCCCCGGCCACAGCGCATCGATCGGGAACTCGTTGTAGTAGTCGTCGGCACCGTGCAGGATGACACGATCGCCCGACGGCTCCGCTGCCTCGAGCAGGTCGGCGACGGGCACGCCGCTCCAGAGGGCGGTGTCCATCTGACGGCCGTTGAGTCGGTCGCCGACACACCGTAGCGTGACGAAGCGGTCTTCCAGCGTCATCGCCTCGATGTCGGCGAAGTCGTACTCCTGCTCCTCGGCGACCGCCCCCGTGATCGAAAGCGACCACTCGTCGCGATCGACGGCGGGGTCGACGTTGCCGATGTCGACCTGATAGAAGTCCGTACTGACGAGCGGCTCGAGGCCCTCGACTGCGAGCGATTGCTCTTTCGCGCGCGTCAGCGATTCCCGGACCGCGGGGCGGGCGTCCTCGGGGATCTCGAGGGGCGAGGGGAACGACTCCTCGCCGGTACCGTGGACGAAGACGGCGAGCGCGCTCACGCCGATCGCCGTCCCGAGGGAGCCGAGAACGCGTCGCCGCTCGAGCGAGCCGAGTGGGCGATCCGTGCCGGCGGCGAGGACGGTCGCCACGGCGGCCACGAGCAGGACGATCCCCGCGCCGGCGGCGGTGCCAAGCGCCGACGGCCGGGACCGCGTGAGTCCGAACGCGAGCGCCGACGGCAGGGCCTGCCCGAGGAGGACGCCGACGACGGCTTTCCCACGTCCCCGGTCCAGTAGCCCGGCGGCGGGACCGCGTCCCAGCAGGAGCGCCACCCCGGGGAGGGCGGCCAGTCCGAACGCGAGACAGGCCACCGCGATGGCCAGCAGAAACGCCAGCTGATGCCCGAGCGTCCCGAGTTGCGTGATCGCGAAGGTGATGAGCGCGTCGGGGCTGAGCGCGACGACGAGTCGGTCGAACGGCGTCACGACGAACGCCGGCCGCCGGCCGACGGCCAGATACGACCCCGCGACGGCAGCCAGTCCCGCAGCGAGCGCCACCGCAACCGCGGGCAGCCACGGCCGCACCCGGACGACCGCACTCCGCAGACGTGAACCCACCATGGTAACATGTAGCAATACACCTGGCCGAACATGAAAGCTTCGCGCACGAGCGTAGGGACGGGCGGTTACGGGTCCGAGCCCCCGGCGTCGTCAGTCCGCTTTCACGCCCGCCCGCGAGACTTCGGGGTTGCGCAGCAGCGGCAGCGAGACGATCGTCAGGCAACTGAACACGAGCGCCGCACAGAGGACGTAGGTCAGCTGGTAACCGAACCAGAGGTCCACCGCGGGGATGGCGACGAGGGGGCCGAGACTGAGCCCGACGTCGCCCATCACCTGATAGACGCCGCCCATCCGGCCGAGTTCGTCGCCGGGGGTGAGATCGCCCATGATCGCCAGCAATGCGGGCGCGGCCGCCCCCATCCCCGCGCCGACGAGGACGATCGCCCCGAGCAGCGCCTCGATGGTGGGCACGTAGGCGATCACCAGAAAGCCCGCCCCCATCGCGAGAAACGCCGGCACCGTCAGCAGCGTCCGATCGCTGACCATGTCCGAGATCCAGCCGGTCACGATCGTCATGGACCCCGAGGTGATCACGCCCAGTCCCATCACGATCCCGCTGATGCCGGCCGCACCCAGCGCCGACAGCTCGAGGCCGTAGTCGCTGGCGTAGCGGGCCAGCGTCGAGAGGATGATCCCGCCCCAGAGAAAGCGGACGGCGAAGTTGCCGTAGCCGATCAGGACGACGGTCGGGTTGGCCGCGAGCAAGGCGGGGACCTCCCGGAGCTTGGCGGCACGACCCTCGTCGGCACCGCCGTGAACGTCGGGCAGAACGAGCGTCGCGACGGTGCCGGCGACCAGCGCGAGGACACCCGCCGTGAGGAAGGCGGTCTGCATGCTGGCAAGGTCGGTCAGGACGCCGCCGACGACGAGCCCGGTCGGGAAGCCGAGCGACTGCCCGCCCCGCATGTAGCCGACCCAGCGGCCGCGGTTGTCCGCGGTCGTCACGTAGGTGATCGTCGCGAACGCGCCGATGAAGACGAAGGCGCTGCCGACCCCCCAGAACAGCCGCGCCAGCACGAAGACCAGCCCCGGCAGCGACACGTCGCCAAGCAGGGGGAGCGTCCCGAGGTGGGTCGGCGGCGTGTGCAGGCCGACGACGTAGCCGAAGGGGGCGAGCGCCTGCGTGAACAGCCCGAAGATCATCGGCGTCCGCGCGCCGTACTGGTCGATGATCGTCCCCGCCGGCGTGTTCATGAACAGCCGTCCGATCCGGTTCGCCGAGAGGATGATGCTCAACATGACCGCGGAGATGACGAGCTTCTCGTCGAGCAACGGCAGCGTCGGGAACGCGACCCCGGTCGCGACGCCGCCGAAGAAAACCCCCGCGATAACCGCGAGCGCGATCGTCCGGATCTCCCCCGTCGAGTAGGTGGCCTCCTCAGACATGGTGCCAGTGGGCGACGACTCGAGCGCGCACGGGTATCCGTCTCACGATTCGAGCCCGCGTTCGTCGGCGATCTCGTCGCGCAACTTCGTCTTGCGGATCTTTCCGCTGCCGGTCTTGGGGAGTTCCGAGCGCACCTCGACGATGCGGGGGTGTTTGTAGGGTGCGAGTTCGTCGAGGACGTACGACTCGACGTCCTCGGCGGAGATCTCGGCCCCGTCAGCGGGCGTGATCGCGGCGGCGACGGTCTCGCCCCGGCGCTCGTCGGGGAGACCGAAGACCGCGGCTTCGTGGATCTCGGGGTGGTCGTACAGCAGGTCCTCGATCTCGCGTGGATAGACGTTGTAGCCGCCGGTCAGGATCATCTCCTTCTCGCGGCCCTTGATGTAGTAGTAGTTGTCCTCGTCGCGGGTCCCGATGTCGCCGGTCCGGAAGAAGCCGTCCTCGGTGAAGACCGCCTCGTTCGCTTCGGGGTTCTTGTAGTAGCCTTTCATCACCTGCGAGCCGGCGATGAGGATCTCGCCTTCCTCGCCGGGCTCGACCTCCTCGCCGTCCTCGTCGACGACCTTCGAGCGCGTGTGGCCGACCGGCTGGCCGACGCTGCCGGGCCGGTTGCCGAGCGACGACCACCGGATCGTGTGGCTCGTTGCGGTCGTCTCGGTCAGCCCGTACCCCTCGGTGAGGGGCACGTCGAGTGCCTCCTCGAACCCCTCGCGGGTCGGCTGCGGGAGCTTGTCGCCGCCCTGTCCCGCTCGGACGAGCGTCGACAGGTCGTACTCGTCGGGATCGTAGGCCTCGAGCAAGTCGACGAACATCGCGGCGACGCCGACGAAGGCCGGAATGTCGTGTTCGTCGAGTTTCTCGAGGACGAGTTCGGGGTCCCACTGATCTGGCCGCAGCAGGTGCAGCGTCCGGCCGGCACACAGCGAGGACATCATGCCGACCATCCCCGTGATGTGGTACATCGGCAGGACGATGATGCCGTCGCCCTTGATCGGGCCGGCGCTGTAGCTCGAGACGGCCTGAGCGATCTGGACCCGGAAGTTGCGGTGGGTCAGCAGGACGCCCTTCGGCTTCCCGGTCGTTCCCGAGGTGTAGGGCTGGAGGAGGACGTTCTCGTCCTCGCGGTCGACGACCGCCGCCTCGGTGTCGGTACCCAGTTCAGGCAGGGAGGGGTGGTCGCTGCCGGCCGTCGCGCTGACGATGTCGGTCTCGAGGTCGGCGACGGCCTCGCGGACGTACTCGTCGGCCGACCCCTCCACGAGGACCGCCTCGGCGTCGGCGTGGTCGAGCTGGTATTCGATCTCGCGGCGGCGGTACTCGGGGTTCAGCGGGCTGGCGATGATCCCGGCGTGACAGCAGGCCCAGACGACGGTACAGAAGTCGATGCCATTGGGCATGTAGACGCCGACGCGGTCGCCGGCCGCGAGGCCGAGTTCCCGCAGACCGTCGGCAAAGCGCGCGACGCGGTCGCCGAACTCACGGTAGGTGATGGTCTCGCCGGCGTGTTCGATCGCGATCGTGTCGGGATGCTCCGCGACCGCTCGCTCGAGGAGGTTGGCGACGTTGCCGTCGTAGGGCGACTCCATGAGCGTCTCCGCGGAGACGATATCGAGCTCCATGTTGGCCCTGATTTGTCGTTCGACCTGAAAAGTATATGGGTACTGGTAACACGGTTCGTGTTTCGGCCCCGTCTCGCGCGGTCGGGCTGCGGCTCCGAAGCGACCGGGGCTTCGGGACGGGCGCTCGAGGTGCGTGTGCCGTTACTCGCCGAGGCGGGGGATGCCCTTGATCTCGATGGTCTCGCCGACCATGTACGACGAGGCGGGGCTGGCGAGGAACTGCGCGAGGTCGGCGACTTCCTCGGGTTTGCCAATGGTCCGGTCGGGGCTGGTGCGGGCGATCTCGTCCGCGTCGTCCTCGACGCCCATCTGGGTGCGGACGCCCTCGGTGGCGACCAGTCCGGGCGCGATGCAGTTGACCCAGATCCCGTCCTCGGCCCAGTCGGCCGCCGACGATGTGGTGAAGTTGACGACGCCGGCCTTGGCCGCGCCGTAGTGGCTCATCGTCTTCGAGCCGCGGGTCCCCGCGACGCTGGCGAAGTTGACGATCCGGCCGCCGCCGTTGTCGCGCATGTACTCGACGGCCAGTTGCGAGCAGTGGAAGGTGCCGTGGAGGTTGATGTCGACGATGGTCTTCCAGCCGTTCTCGCTGATCTCCGAGGGCGGGGCCTGGAAGCTCGCCCCCGCGTTGTTGATCAGGATATCGAGCCCGCCGAACGTCTCGACCGTCTCGTCGATCAGGTCGCCGACCGCGTCGCGGTCGGTCACGTCGCACTCGATCGCGATCGCCTCGCCCGGCCGCTCGCTCTCGTTGATGGCGTCGGCGACCGGCTGGACGTTATCGATGTCCCGCGAGGTGACGACCACGTTCGCGCCGTCGTCGGCGAATCGCTCGACGATCGTCTTCCCGATGCCGCTCGAGGAACCGGTGACGATCGCGGTCTCCCCGTCGACGCTGAACTGGTCGACCGTCATCGGTCGCCCTCCACGATGTGCGTTCGTTCTACTGACCGGTCTCCATACCCGAGGGTGACAGTCACTGCCATGAGCGTGTCCGTGTTCATCGACCGCCGGTATAAGCTATTCGACCGGTCAGCACGCGGTGGCGCACGCTGGCGGCGAGGCGCGACTGTCGGGAGCGCCTCGAGCGCGAACGGTGAGCGAAGCGAGCCGTGAGCAGGGCGACCGACAACGTCGTTCGAGGTGTTCGTGAGTAGTGCGGGACCGCAGGTCCCGCGAACCATCCGAACGGGTGCAACGCACCCGTGAGGAGAAATCGACTGGGGAGGGCGTGGTCGCTCCGTGTTGCCACGATAGCAGGACACCGGCCACCGCCGTAGCGGTCGTCAATCGACCGACACACCGGTACCGAACGAAAGCAGCACCGAAAGGCGTCCGAGAGGGGGTACTGTTATGTCAGTCGTCCGCAAACCATGGCGGCAATGAAGCGCGGACACAGCACCGAGGCGCGACGCGACGCGACGATCGACCAGCCCGCGACGACCGGAAGAGCCACGGAGGGCCACGATGCCGAATAGACCGATCGAGGAACTCGAGGCGATGGTCGGCGACACCACGGTCACGGCCGAGGCGTTCCGGATCGAGCCGGGCAAAGTCGAGGAGTTCGCGCGGGCGATCACCGCCGAGGATCCCGTCTTCCGCGACGAGTCGGTCGCCGCCGAGCGGGGCCACGATCGCGTTCCCGCGCCGCTGACCTACTCGCAGGTCGCCCGATTCCCGCGATACACCCCCGCCGACGTCGACGGCAAGGGCTTCGACCTCGCCTTCCAGCCGGAGTACGTCGTCCACGGCGAGCAGGCCCACGAGTACGAACGCCCCATCTACGTCGGCGACGTTCTCGAGGGGACGACCACCCTCGCGGACGTCTTCCAGCGCGAAGGGGGTCGGGCGGGGACGATGACCTTCGCCGTCCTCGAGACCGAGTACCGGACGCCGGAGGGCGAACTCGTCCTGACCGACCGCTCGACGGCGATCGAAACCGAGGGCGCGATCGACGACGGCGGCGACGAGAGTGCGGCCGAGGACTCCGCGAGCGACGGCGAGCCGGCCGAGCCCGACGGCGGCACCGCCGAAGCGGACCCCGCGACGCCCTCGCCAACCGTCGACGAGTTCGAGCGCGTCCGGACGGTCGACGGCCTCGAGCCCGGCGACGCCGGCCCGACGGTCGTCGTCGAGGACCTTGAGCGCCAGCACTTCGTCAAATACGCCGGGGCAAGCGGCGACTTCAACCCGATCCACTACGACGAACCGTACGCGACCGGGGCGGGCAACGAGAGCGTCTTCGGCCAGGGGATGTTCACCGCCGGCGTCACCTCGCGGGTCGTCGCCAACTGGTTCGATCTGCGGGACGTGACGAGCTTCGGCGTCCGGTTCCAGTCCCGCGTGTTCCCCGGCGACACCGTCGTCGCGAGCGGCGAGGTCGCCGAGGTCGACCCCGACGCCGGCACGGTCGAGGCGGCACTCGAGGCCCGGACGACCGACGGCGAGACGCTGCTGGCCGGGACGGCGACGGCCGACCTCGAATAAAAAAGACGCGTTCGAGCTTTTACTCCGGTACGAACACCGGGATCGCGGCCTCGTCAGAAACCTGCCAGAACGCCACCCCGACGGCCGCGCCGATCTCGAGATCGTCGGGATCGGCGTCGAGCAGCGCGAGCAGGCGCGGTCCCTCGGCGAGGTCGATCGCGCCGACGACGTAGGGCGTCCGCTCGCCGAAGCCGGGTTCGCCGGGGACGTGACAGACGGTGTAGGTATAGATCGTCCCGACGCCCTCGCTCGCTTCGAACAGCGGGTCCTCGGCCCCGCAGGCGGTACAGACTGCCCGCGGGTACAGCTGGCGGTGGCCGCAGTCGCACTCTTGGTAGCGCAGTTCGCCCTCGAGCGTTCCGTCCCAGAACGGGACCGTCGCGCCGGTCGGGACCGGCACCGGCCCCTCCCAGTCCTCGCGGCGGTCCTCGACGCGTCCGGTCATGATTCCCTCCGGAGGACGACGGTGCTACTCGAGGAGAGTAAGCCCCCGGTACCGTGAGCGACGGCGACCTCGGCGTCGTCGACCTGTCGGTCGCCCTCGTAGTCGCCCCGGAGCTGCCGGGCGGCCTCGATGAGGACGAAGATCCCGAAGTGACCGGGGTGACAGTACGAGAGGCCGCCGCCTTGCGTGTTCATCGGTAACTCGCCGCCCGGCGCGGTGGTGCCGCCCGAGACGAACTCGCCGCCTTCACCCTTCTCGCAGAAGCCCAGGTCCTCGAGGGTCACGAGGGCGGTGTAGGTAAACGAGTCGTAAATCTCGGCGACGTCGACGTCGTCGTGGGTAATCCCGGCTTGGTCGAACGCCTTCGGGCCGGTCACCGCGGCCCCGGTGGTCGTCATGTCAGGCATCTCGCTGATGTCCTGACGGTGAGTACTCGTCGAGGCGACGCCCGCGACGGCGATCTCCGGGACGCCCAGTTCCGCGGCCTTCTCCTCGCTGACGAGGACGACCGCGCCCCCGCCGTCCGAGACGAGACAGCAGTCCAGCAGGTTGAACGGCGCGGCGATCTCCCGGGACTCGAGGACGTCGTCGACGGTGATCGGCTCGCGCTGGGCCGCCTTGGGGTTCATCGCGGCCCACTCGCGGGTCGCGACGGCGATTTCGGCGAGCTGTTCCTCGGTGGTGCCGTACTCGTGCATGTGCCGGCGCGCGGCCATCGCGTAGGCCCCCGGCGGGCGGAAGAGACCGGTCGGCCGGACGAAGCCGTCGATCGGGTGGGTCTCCTCGAGCGACTGGTTCCTGCCGGGGCCGGTCTTGCTCGTCGAGCCGTAGGCGACGACCACCACGTCGGCCTCGTCGCGGGCCATCGCGTCGCGGACGTGGCCACAGAAGTGTTCGAACGACGAGCCGCCGATCTCGGTCCCCTCGAGAAACGAGGGTTCGTCGAGGTCGAGGTACTCGGACAGTACCAGTGCGGGCATGTAGTCGTCGCCGCCCGCGACCGCGACGCCGTCGACCTCCGCTAGCTGGCAGCCGGCGTCCTCGAGGGCTCGCACTGTCGCGATCGCGGCGTTGTCCAGCCAGTTCCGGTCGGGCGTCTCGCCGAGGTCGCTCTCGGCGACGCCCGCGAGAATCGGTTCAGCCACGGGTGTCCCTCCGTCGTACCGGTCGTATCATCGTCTCCCGATATCTCGACCGAACGCAAATAAGTTGTGGTAGGGGATACCACAGGACGTGGAACAGCGAGTCACACAGCAGTGGGACCCCGCCGTCGTCGGCTACCGAGAGATACTATTTTATACCATTCCGTGATATCGTGTGACATGGATTTGGCAAGCGTTAGCGAGAGTACAAGGGAAGGGAACGTCGCGCGGCTCCACGACGAGACGGCTCGGCTACACGGCGACGCGCAGGCGATCGAGTACCACGGGCAGACACTGACCCACGACGACCTCAGAGCCGAGAGCGCCCGCTTCGCCGGCGGGCTGGCCGACCTGGGGCTCGAGCCGGGCGACGTCATGCTCCAGTACCTGCCGAACTGTCCGCCGTACCTGATCGGCGCGCTCGGCGCGTTCAAAGCCGGCGTGATCGTCTCGCCGGTCAACCCTCAGTACCGCAAACGCGAGCTGACCTACCAGCTCGAGGACACCGAGGCCGCGGCCGTTCTCACTCACGAGGCCCTCGAACCCCACCTCGCGGAGGCACTCGAGGCGATCGACTGGGATCCGATCGTCATCGCCGTCGATAGCGACACCGACGACGATGGCGTCCACGCCTTCGACGACGTCCGCGGCGAAGAGCGGTTCGTCGAGCGGGCCGACGACGACGTGGCGCTGCTGCCGTACACCTCAGGGACGACCGGGAAACCGAAGGGCGTCCAGTTGACCCACCGGAACTTCCGCGCCCAGACGTTCTCCGTCCTCGCACAGGAGCAGACCCTCGAGGGCGAGGCCGTCAAGAGCCTCGTCTGGCTGCCGCTCTATCACATCACCGGCTTCACGCACACCGCCTGGCAGCCCCTCGTCCGCGGCGGGAGCGTCTATCTGCGCAGCGCGGCCAACTGGGACGGCGACGCCGCCATGGAACTGATCGAGGAGGAAGGAATCACCCACTACGTCGGCGTCACCGCGATGTACGTCGACATGATCAACAGCGACGACTTCGGCGAGTACGACCTGACCAGCCTCGAGTCGGCCGGCGAGGGTGGTGCGAAGATGTCCGTCGCGGTCCAGGAGGAGTTCGAGGAGACCGCGGGCGTCGAGATGGCCGAGGGGTACGGGCTGACCGAGACCAACGGCGCGACCCACTCCCAGCGCAACTCGACGTTCGGCCTGCGCCACGGGACGATCGGCCAGCCGACCCGCATGACCGAGGCCAAGATCGTCGACTCGAGCGGGGAGACGGTCGGGATCGGCGAGGAGGGGGAACTCCTCGTTCGGGGCCCACAGGTAATGAAGGGGTACCACGGGATGCCGGAGGCGACCGAGCGGGCCTTCACCGAGGACGGCTTCTTCCGGACCGGCGACATCGCTCGACGGGACGCGGACAACTACTACGAGATCGTCGACCGGAAAAAGCACATGATCAACTCGGCCGGCTACAACATCTACCCGAGCGAACTCGAGGAGTTGCTGGCCGAACACGAGGCCGTCGCCGAGGGCGCTGTGGTCGGGATTCCCGACGAACGACGCAACGAGGTGCCGAAGGCATACGTCGTCACCGCACCGGGCGTCGAGCCCGGCGAAGATATCACGAGCGAGGAGATCACGGAGTACTTCCTCGACAACGTCGCCTCCTACAAACACCCCCGCGAGGTCGAGTTCATCGAGGAACTGCCCCGGACGACCTCGGGGAAGATCCAGAAGTACAAACTCGAGGGCGGCGAGGACGAGTCGTGAATGTCGTCGTCTCCCCGCACGTCCTCGCGGGCGGCGGGCCGCTGGTCACCGCCGAGATCCGCGAGCGTCGGCCGGGGATCGACCTCGAGTACGTCGAGGACGAGGCCGACCTCCCGGCGGCGGTCGCCGACGCCGAGGCCCTCGTCACCCACCGGCTCCCCGACGAGATACTCGAGGCTGCCGACGGGCTCGAGTGGGTACAGGCGCTCAGTGCCGGCACTGATCGCTTCGATCACGGCGCACTGGCCGACCGCGGCGTGGCGCTGACGAACGTCTCGGGAATCCACGCGAAGCCGATCGGCCAGCAGGTCCTGGGGTATCTGTTGCACTTCGAGCGCGGGTTCGACCGCGCGATCGCCCAGCAGGACGACCGCGAGTGGGAGCGCTACATGGGCGGCGAACTCGGCGACCGAACCGTCGGGATCGTCGGCGTCGGCGCGATCGGCTCGAACGTGGCCGACTACTGCCGGACCTTCGAAGCCCGCGTGATCGGGACGAAGCGGGACCCGACCGACGCGCCCGAGAGCGTCGACGAGATTTACGGTCCCGACGGCCTCGAGTCCGTCCTCGCCGAGAGCGACTACCTCGTGGTCGCCTGTCCGCTGACCGACGAGACGCGAGGGCTGCTCGACGCCGAGGCACTCGCGACCCTCCCGGACGACGCGGTTCTGGTCAACGTCGCTCGGGGGCAGGTCGTCGACCAGTCCGCGCTCGTCGACACGCTCGAGACCGGTGATCTCGGCGGGGCCGCGCTGGACGTCTTCGAGGAGGAACCCCTCCCCGAGGAATCGCCGCTGTGGGACCGCGACGACGTCCTCGTGACGCCGCATATGGCCGGCAGCACGCCCCACTACTGGGAGCGCTGTGCCGACGTCTTCCTCCGGAACTACGATCGGTTCCGCGACGGCGAGGCACTCGAGAACCGCGTCGTCTGATTTTTCCACTCCGCTCGCGGCCGCACCCGTCCATAGATTGAAGGGGCGACCCGTCGACCATCTGGTATGTCAGACCTTCGCATCGACGCGATGGTACCGAAGCTGGCGAACGATTCGGGCGAGGCCGCCGCCCGCGCCGAGGAACTCGGGTTCGACGGCGTCTGGACCCCCGAGATGGACAACGACGCGTTCCTGCCGCACCCGGTGATCGCCAACCGAACCGAGGAGATCCAGCAGGGGACGCGAATCGCACTCTCGTTCACCCGCAGCCCGATGGCGCTCGCCTACACCGCCTGGGACCTCGCACAGTACACCGACGGCCGGTTCGTCCTCGGCCTCGGCACGCAGGTCAAAGGCCACAACGAGCGCCGGTTCAGCGTCGACTGGGAGTCGCCCGGCCCGCGACTGCGCGAGGTCGTCGAGTCGTTGCGGCACATCTTCGACGTGTTCCAGGGCGAGGCAGACCTCGACTACGAGGGCGACCACTACTCGTTCTCGCTCATGACGGACAACTTCAATCCGGGGCCGATCGACCATCCTGACGTCCCGATCTACATCGCCGGCGTCAACGAGTACAACATCCGGCTCGCGGGCGAGCTCTGCGACGGACTGGACATGCACGTCTTCAATACCCCCGGCTACACCGACGACGTCATCGCGCCGACCGTTGCCGAGGGGGCCGATCGCGGGGAACGGTCCCTCGAGGACGTCGCCCTCTCCGCGAGTCCGTTCGTCGTGACGGGCGAGACCGAGGACGAACGCGAGCAGTCTCGCCGGGAGGTGCGCCGGCGAATCGCCTTCTACGGCAGCACCCGGACCTATCACGACGTCCTCGAACACCACGGCTGGAAGTCCGTCGGCGAGGAGTTACACGAACTCTCCAAAGACGGGAAGTGGGAGGAGATGGCCGACCTCGTGACCGACGAGATGGTGTCGACGTTCGCGATCGAAGCGCCGCCCGAAGAACTACTCGCGGAGGCGCGGGCGGTCTACGGCGGGATCGCCGACCGAGTCGTCCTCCCGCTCGATCACGGGGAGGCCTTCCTGAACGAGTAGTAGCGAGCGCCGTCGCGGTCCTCGTACTCGATTCTGCCCCGCCCCTCGAGCGTGCCGAGCGCCCCGAGCGTGTCGAGCAACTGGGCGGGGTGTCGAACCTCGCCGCTGCGATGCCGGGTGATCTCTAAGGGCGTCGCCGGCCCGACGGCGCTGACCGCCTCGAGGGTTTCGGCCGTGAGCGACTCCAGGGCCGATCGCGTACTCTCGATGGCTCCCTCGTAGTCGGTAAAGACCGGACCGTGCCCGGGGAAGACCCGATCGATCGCACGGCCCTCGAGCCGGTCCATCGCGCGGTGAAAGTCGTCGACGGCGTCGTAGGCACCGTAATCGAGGCCGACGTTGATCGCGCCCGGACGGAACGGCTCGATGAGCGCGTCCCCCGAAAAGAGGACGCGCTCGCCGTTGACCTCGGTCGCCAGACTGGCGTGGTGAACCTGGTGGCCGGGCGTGTGGATCGGGTCGAACGCCCGGCCCGCGACGGTGACGGGTTCGTCGAACTCGAACGGCACCGCCGCCTCGGGCTCGAGCAGTCGGCGGTTGCGCTCGAGCGACGATTTCGCGCGTTCGGTCTCGCGTTCGATGGCCTCGCCGTGGTAGCCGGCCGACCGGCCGATCTCGCGGATCCCCGCCGCGAGGTCGGCCGGATCGCGCTCGAGTTGCTCGAGGACGGGCCGGGGAGCGTAGACGGTCGCACCGGCCTCGCGCAACAGCGGGACCTGCCCGATGTGATCGCTGTGGGGATGCGTGACGACCACCGCAGCGACGTCCTCGAGGTCGTACCCCGTCGCGGCCAGCCCCTCGCGGATCGTCGCTTCGGCCCGTTCCTCGGGGTCCCCGGTGTCGATCAGGATCGGTTCGGGCTCCTCGATGAGGTAGGCCGCGGCGTGTTTCGGCGGCCACTCGATGTCGAAGTCGATGCGCGACACCTGCCCCGTGGCGGCGCTTGCGCCCCGCTCCGTCGACTCACCCATCTCAGATGAGTTCGCGAGCGATCGTCCGTTTCTGGATCTCGTCGGTCCCCTCGAAGATGCGGAAGACCCGCGCCGAGCGGTAGTTGCGTTCGATCGGCAGGTCCTTCATGAAGCCGGCCCCGCCGTGGACCTGCATCGCGATGTCGGCCGCGTCGTTGGCCAGCTTCGCGCCACGGAGCTTCGCCATCGACTCCTCTTTCCGAGCGCGCTCGCCGTTGTCCATCTTCCAGGCGGCGTAGCGGTAGAGCTGGCGGACCTGTTCGATGTCGGTCGCGAGTTCGGCCAACTGGAAGGAGATCCCCTGTCGGTGGCCGATCTTTTTCTCGAACGTCTCCCGCTCCCGGGCGTACTCGACCGACATGTCGAGCAGGAACTGCGCCGTCCCGACGGAGCCGGCGGCGATGTTGATCCGGCCGCCGCCGATCCAGTCCATCGCGGACTGGAACCCCTTGTCAACCTCGCCCAGCACCTGCTCCTCGCCGACGCGACAGTCGTTGAAGTACAGCTCCGAGTGCGTTCCGGGGGTCATCCCCATCGCGCGGTGGATCTTGCCCACCTCGAAGCCCGGGTTGTCCTTGTCGACGAGGAAGCAGGTGATCCCGCCCAGATCGCCGTCCTCTCCGCTCGTACGAGCGAACACCATCGCGAAGTCGGCGTACGGTCCGTTCGTGATATAACACTTCTGCCCGCTGATGACCCACTCGTCGCCGTCTTTCTCCGCAGTGGTATCCATGTAGTGCGCGTCGCTGCCGTGGCCCGGCTCTGTCAGCGCGAAACAGGTCGTGATCTCGCCGTCCATCAGCGGCTCGAGGTACTCCTCGCGCTGTCGGTCGTCACAGGCGAGCAGGATGGGCGTCGGACCGCCCGCACCGCCGAAGATCGAGCTGTGGAAGCCCGGCGGCCGATTGGACATGTGTTCGCCGACGATGGCTCGAGTGAGGATGTCGACATCGCCGCCGCCGACTTCCTCGGGCATCGTCATGCCGTAGAAGCCCGCCTCGACGGATTTCTGGCGGATCTCCTCGACGATATTGCGGTACTCGGGGACCTGCCGATGCTCGTCGTCGACGATCTCCTTCTCGTAGTCCGCGCCGAGGAACTCGTCGTACTCGTTCTCGAGCGGGGCGACCTCCTGATCGATGAACTCGTCGAGTGCCTTCTTGATCTGGACGGCTTCGGACGGTTCGCTGAAGTCCATAATCTACGTCACATGACGCCCTACATAAACGTTACCATGACACTCGTTTTCAGTCAACATGCAGTGGGCCGATCGCCGTGAATCCGCCGGTTCGGGCCCAAAACCGCGTCGGTTCGGAGCCGAATCGATTTTTTCGCCCGTAACTGGCGTTCAGCAGAGCGGAACAGTTTTGGCTCCCATCGTTGAACGTGGTGTATGACAACACCGGGCGTAGATGGAGGGAATCGGGTCGAAGCGGTGGTGAAGACCCTCGATATTCTCGAGGCACTGTGGCAGGCCGAAGGGGCCGGCGTCACCGAACTCACCGAGCGAACGGGGGTGGCAAAGAGTACGGTACACGCCCATCTGACGACGCTGCGGTCGAAGGGATACGTCGTCCAGGACGGCGACGAATACCGGCTAAGTCTCCGGTTTCTCTCCTTCGGGGAACACGTCAAACACGCCGAGCCGCTGTACGAGGCCGCCGACGCGCCGATCGACGAACTGTCGGCGCAGGTCGGCGAGCGAGTCCTCTGTTCGACACACCAGAACGGGCTCGGGACGGTCATCAACGTCAGCGAGGGGACCCGTTCCTTTACCAGCGACATCGATGTCGGCACGCACACCTATCTCCACAGTTCGGCCGGCGGCAAGGCGATGCTCGCTCACTTTCCCGAGGAGCGCGTCAAAGACGTGATCGAACAGTGGGGGCTCCCGGCATTTTCCGAAAACACGATTACCGACCGAGAGACGCTCTACGACGAACTCGACGCGATCCGGGAGGACGGCGTCGCGTACAACAACGGGGAGTACCTCCGGGGAATCAGCGCGATCGGCGCTCCAATCCTGGGCAACGACGGCACCGTCTACGGGGCGGTCACCGTCGCCGGCCCACAACACCGCCTCGAGAACGAGTGGGAGGAAAACGACCTGCGTGACCGGTTGCTGTCGACGGCGAACACGATCGAAGTGAACGTGATGTTCTCGTAGCCGTTCAGTCAGGCCGAACGCAGCAGTACAGAGCGAGACGAACGCCGGTTGGAACCCAGCAACCGTGGACGGGCACGAAAAGCGGTCGTTCCCCAAGAGATTTACAGCCATACGGTTGTAATAGGACATCGGTGGTCGGCCGGTGGTCGCCGCGGCCCCGCCGGCGTTCGATAGGCAGTCGCCGGCCGACGAGCGACCGGGGCGCCGGTCCCATCGAGTGGTGTTCGAAACCCTATCTAACGGAGTACAAAGTATACTATTTTACTGATAAATGTCTCCTCCTCGAGCGATTGGTTCGAAAATCCAGTATCGTCCGTGGGTCGTTCCAAATAGTTCCAAATCGAACGAATGGAGTCCTTTAACCGGACTACTCGGAAACGAGACGGGGCAACCGGCTCAGACGGCGTTCCAGCCCCTATTCGTCGCTACCGCCACACTGTTCGTACGTATTCCCACAGTCAACAACGGCTTTTCGGGCAGAATCGTATAGCCGCTGTGGCATCGATCCGGGAGAGAACCGAGCGGCCGCGGACCGATCCATCAAAGTTATAAATAAAATAGTGGTTTCGAATGGTGTCGACTATCCAGTATTTGTTGACGGGACTGGCCGGACTCACCGCGAGTGGCCGGTCGGACTCGAGCAAGGGATTACACTGTTTTCATGAGAGGAGATTCCTATGAACATCGGCAGAGAACTGCCGGCAAATTATGAACGAATTTATGTGGCGGCCGTCCGATACGGATGGTATGCGACTCGAAGACAAGACAGTAGTTATCACAGGCGCGGCGTCGGGGATCGGTCGGTCGACCGCCAAGCGGTGTGCCGAGGAAGGGGCACGCGTCATCGTCACGGACGTCGATATCGAGGGCGGCGAGGAGACCGTCGAGCGAATCGAGGCGGCCGGCGGCGAGGCGGAGTTCGCCGAACTCGACGTCACCGACAGCGAGGGGTTCCACGACGTCGTCGACACCGTGGCCGAGGAGTACGGCATCGACGTCATGGTCAACAACGCCGGCACCGGCCATCCCGGCGGGAACCTCGAGGACCTCGACGACGAGACCCGGGACTTCGTGATCGATATCAACATCAAGGGCGTCTGGAACGGCTGTTCGGCCGCGCTGCCCCACATGAAAGACCAGGGCCACGGCTCGATCGTCAACGTCGGTTCGCTGGCGAGCATTCTCGGGCTCCCCAAGCAGGCGGCCTACTCGACGACCAAGGCCGCCGTATTGAACATGACTCGGACGGTCGCGGCCGAGGCCGGCCCCTACGGCGTCCGCGCCAACGCCGTCTGCCCCGGCTTCACCGAGACACAGATGCTCGAGGGCTTTCTCGCACAGCAGGACGACCCGGAGGTAGCCAGAGCGGAGATGATCGAGGACTACCCGCTCAAGCGACTGGGCGAGCCCGAGGAGATCGCGAACGCGATCCTCTTTCTTGCCAGCGACGAGGCCTCGTTCGTCAGCGGCCACAGGCTGGTCGTCGACGGCGGATTCTCGACGTGCTAACGGCGTTCCGTGAGTACGTCGACCCCGTGTCGTCGTTCGGAACCGCTGCAAGCCGGTGAATCGAAACGGCCAATTCGCCGTTCTGAATTACGTAATCACGTGACAGGATACGACGCAGTGCTATTCGACAGCGACGGGATACTCGTCGAGCCGCCGGCGTCCGAAACCCAGGCCGCAGCGACACGGGCCGCGTTTCGGGACGTTGGCGTCGATGACGTCGCCCAACAGCACGTCGACGCCATCGTAAACGGCGTGACCCCTGTGGACCTGCGCGACATCTGTACCGACTACGACCTCGAGCCGACGACGTTCTGGGAAGCCCGCGAACGCCACGACGAACGCTCCCAGTTCGCGGCGTTCAGGGCCGGTACTCGAGACCGATACGACGACGTGGCGACGATCGCGGACCTTCCACAGGACCGAGGCGTCGTGAGCAACAACCACCACAGTACGATCGAATTCGTCCTGGATGCGTTCGATCTCGACTCGCTGTTCGAGACCTATTACGGTCGCCCGAAGACGATCGAGAGCCTGCAGGTGAAGAAGCCGGATCCCCACTTCCTCGAGCGGGCTCTCGCCGATCTCGAGGCCGACTCGGCACTCTACGTCGGCGACAGCGAACACGACGTGATCGCGGCCCACCGCGCTGGCGTCGACTCCGCGTTCGTCCGTCGCCGGCACTGTCGCGACGACGAACTCTCGGTCACGCCGACGTACGATATCGAGACGCTGTCGGCGCTCCCGGCTATCGTGGACGGTTGAGCGCCGATCCGATCACCGCTCGGCGGGGATGGCCACGCTTGCGAGCTGATCGCCCGCGGTCACCGTCGCCTCGCGCGTGAGCGCATAGAGAAGTCCGCCTCGTTCCGTGCGGGCCTCCTGAAGCGCGTCGTAGGTCGTCGGGTCGTATACCGTCCCGATCGGCTCACCCTCGGCGATCTCGTCGCCGACGGCGAGCCCGGGCGTCGGCCGGAAGAGGCCGGCGGCGTCGGCGGAGACCTGCCCGAGGTGGTTGCGGGCGATCCGCTGGTCGCGCTCGGGGACCGCGCCGGGGAGCAACTCGAGGGAGCGACAGACGGCCAACAGCCCCGTCACGCCCGTCTCGACGACGTCTTCGAGGATCTGTTTGTTGTGGGCGAGTTCCGGCGTGATCGACGGGATACCTGCCTCGGCGGCGGCGACCCGGAGCTTCCCCTCGAAACCGCGTCGATGCCACTCGTCGGGGGCGTCTTCGCCGGCCCCCTCGGCCAGCAGGAGATCGGTGCCGAACGCCGCCGCGAGACCACGGGAGCGCTCGTCGCCCTCACGATAGACGACGTGGGGCAGCATGTCGGGACTCCCCGTATGGAGGTCGACGACGGCGTCGGCCGCCGTGACGTACTCCCAGAGGCGGGCGGCCAGCCGCTGGTGGAGGCTGCCCTCGGCGTCGCCCGGCCAGATCCGGTTCATGTTCGGGTGGACGCTGTCGAGTTGCTCCGGCGTCGTATACGAGACCCGGTCGAACGTTAGCGGGTTCGCGACGGGGACGGCGATCACGGTTCCGGTCAGCGACTCGAGGGGAAGTCGCTCGTGGAACCGCCGGAGGACTTCGGTGCCGTTGATCTCGCGACCGTGCTGGGCCGCCTGCACGTACAGCGTCGGCCCCGGCTCCGCGCCGCGATAGGTGTGGACGGTGGTCGTCAGTGCCACGCCCGACGGGAGCCGCGCGAGCGTCACCCGTTCCGCCGTGTGTGCGCCGTCAGTCATATCGGTCGTTCCACGGCCGACGGTATGTAACTGCGGCCGGCCCTCGTCGTTCGAGACCGTCACAGCGCCGTCGGAATCGGTACCCGCCGTCTCGAGACCACTACCGTTTTCCCTCGGCCCGCCGTCGCGCATGGTATGGGAGACGTTACTGCCACCCTGCACACGAACCGCGGCGATATCGAGGTCGAACTCTACGACGAGCGGGCCCCCCGAACCGTCGACAACTTCGTCGGGCTCGCGACCGGCGGCAAGACCTGGGAAGACCCCGAGACGGGCGAGGAGATCGACGGCGAGCCCCTGTACGACGACGTCGCCTTCCACCGCGTCATCGAGGGCTTCATGATTCAGGGCGGCGACCCGACCGAGACCGGCCGCGGCGGTCCCGGCTACCAGTTCGACGACGAGTTCCACGATGAACTACGCCACGACGATGAGGGCATCCTGAGCATGGCCAACTCCGGGCCCGACACCAACGGCTCGCAGTTCTTCATCACGCTCGACGCCCAGCCCCATCTCGACGACCGCCACGCCGTGTTCGGCAAGGTCACCGACGGCATGGACGTCGTCCACGAGATCGGAAACGTCGAGACCGACGCTAACGACCAGCCCCAGGAGGACGTCGTCCTCGAGTCGGTCTCCGTCGACTACGAGTAAACTCGCTCGAGCCGGTCGACCAAGACGTTTTATCGAACACCGTCTTGTGGGCGTAACATGGAATCGCCTTCGCCCACTGACGGACTCCGGACGCGGCTTCGACGACAGGAGGTCGTTACCGACCTCGGCCGGCGGGCGCTGGAGACGGACGACCCCGAGGGGTTCCTTCGCGACGTGGCCGCGACCGTCGCCGAGACGGTCGGAGCCGAGTACTGTGTCGTCCTCGAGTCGCTTCCGGACGGGGAGACCGGCGTTTGTAGAGCCAGCATCGGCTGGGAAGCCGATCGGATCGGGGCGACGGTTTCGACTGGACCGGAGACGCATCTGGGTGCGTCGCTTCGAGCCGACCAGCCGGTCGTCACCGACGATCCGGGGGCCGGCGAACGGATGGTCCTCCCCGAGTCACTCGCCGCACAGTCGATCACCAGCGCCGTCGGCGTCCCCATCGGCTCCGACGACGATCCATGGGGCGTCCTCGCGGTGTATGCGACCGACCGAGCGGCGGCCACGGACGCGACGGTCGACTTCTGCCGCCGCGTGGCTGCCCTCCTCGAGCCGGCCGTCGAGAACGTCCGCACGCGGCGCGACCTTGCGGCGTCCAAGCGGCGCTACCGGACGCTCGTCGAGTCCTTCCCCAACGGCGTGGTCACGCTCGTCGACGAGGACCTCACGTACCGGACCGTCGGCGGCGAGCCAACGGCCGTCGCCGGCGTCACGGCCGCCGAGATCGAGGGGGAATCGGTCCGGGACGCCATCCCGGAATCGCTGGCCGACGAACTCGTCCCGCGGTACGAGGCCGCACTCGAGGGCGAGTCCAGTTCGTTCGAGGCGACCTCGAACGGCCGCGTCTACGATTTCCACATCGTCCCGGTTCGTGACGACGGCGGCGAGCCGACCGCCGCGATCGGCATGTCCCAGGACGTCACCGAGCGCGACGAGTACGAGCGCCAACTCGAGGAGTCCGAGCAGCGATACCGGACGCTGATCGATCACTTCCCAAACGGCGCGGTCGGACTGTTCGACGAGGACCTCCGGTACCGGATTGCCGGCGGCGATGCCTTCGACGAGATCGGCGCGTCGGCGGACGAGATCGTCGGGAAAACGCTCTGGGAACGGTATCCGTCGGCGCTTGCCGAGCGCCTCGAGCCGCGGTTCCGGGCGGCCCTCGAGGGCGAGACCAGTTCGTTCGAGCTGGCGTTTCACGACCGGGACTGGACGGCATACACGCTCCCCGTCGCGGACGACGACGGCGAGATCTTCGGCGGGATGATCATGGTCCAGGAGATCACCGAACGCAAGGAACGCGAACGGAAGCTCCGGGAGCGCGAACGCCAACTCGAGCGGTACCAGCAATACACCGACGAGATCCTGGACGCGATCGACGACGTGTTCTACGTCGTCGACGCGGACGGCGATCTCCAGCGCTGGAACGAGAGTCTGGCCGCGGTGACGGGGTATTCGACCGAGGAGATCGCGTCGATGGAGCCGACCGACTTCTTCGACGGCGAGGACCGAACGACTGCCGCCGCTGCGATCCGCGAGGGCTTCGAGACGGGGTCGGTCAGCGTCGAAGTGAACCTCGCTACGAACGACGGCGACACCGTCCCCTTCGAGTTCAACGCCACGACGCTCGAGGACCCCCAGGGGAACGCGGTGCTGGCGGGGATCGGGCGCGACGTCAGCGACCGGGTCGAGCGCCAGCGTCGACTCGAGGAGTCGGAACGACGCTACCGGACGCTGGCCAAGCACTTCCCCAACGGGGCCGTCGGTATCTACGATCACGACCTCACGTACACGCTCGCCGAGGGTATCGAACTCGGCGAGACGCTTCCCGCCGCGGACCGACTCGAGGGCAGCCGGCTCCCCGACCGCTTCCCCGACCACGCGGTGGCGGACCTCGATCCGCTGTTCCGGGCGGCCCTCGAGGGCGAGACCGGCGACGTCCAGACCGAGGTCGGCGGCCGCGTCTGGCGCGTCTGGGCGACGCCGTTGCGCGACGCCGACGGCGAGATCTTCGCCGGGCTCAGTTTCGCACAGGACGTGACCGAGCAGGTCGAACGCGAAAACGACCTCGAGCGCTACGAGACCATCGTCGAGGTGGTCAACGACGGCGTCTACGTCGTCGACGAGGACGGCTACTTCACCATGGTCAACGAGACGTACGCAGCGATGCTGGGGTACGACCCATCGGATCTCATCGGCGAACACGTCTCGCTGGTCGCCGACGAGACGGTCATCGACCGGGCCAGGGAACTGGAATCCGACACAGCGGCCGGCGAGTTGCCGACGATAGAAGCCCCGATTCGAACGGCTGACGGCGACACGATCCCCATGGAAGCGAGCTTCGCGATGTTGCCGACCGACGACAGTTCGTGGCACCGCGTCGGCGTCGCCCGGGACATCAGCGAACGGAAAGCCTGGGAACGGGAACTCGAGGAGAGCGAGCGACGGTACCGGACCCTCGTCGAGAACTTCCCCGACGGCGCGGTCGGCCTCTACGACGAGG
Source organism: Natrinema thermotolerans DSM 11552 (assembly GCA_000337115.1). Taxonomy (GTDB): domain Archaea; phylum Halobacteriota; class Halobacteria; order Halobacteriales; family Natrialbaceae; genus Natrinema; species Natrinema thermotolerans. The sequence continues at coordinate 83,817 of AOIR01000053.1, read as the reverse complement.
CCCTCGAGTATCTCGTCGTCGGTGGCGAGGCCTTCGACAAACTGGGCATCGCGGAGTCGGAGGTCCTCGGGACGACCCTCGCCGATCGGTACCCCGACGACCTCGTCGCGGAGATCGAACCCCACTTCCGGGCCGTCTTCGACGGCGAGTCAAACACGTTCGAGTATCGGACCCGCGGCCGGGACGTACGGGCCCACACCCTGCCGGTCCGAAACGAGGACGGCGAGATCTTCGCGGGCATGGTCATGGCCCAGGACGTCACCGAGCGACGGGAGTACGAACGAAAGCTCGAGCAGTCCAACGAACGCTTAGAGCAGTTCGCCTACGCCGCCTCCCACGACCTGCAGGAGCCACTGCGGATGATCACGAGCTATCTGACCCTCCTCGAGCAGCGCTACGGCGACGCCTTCGACGAGGACGGCGAGGAGTTCCTGGCCTACGCCGTCGACGGGGCCGAGCGGATGCGGGAGATGATCGACGGCCTCCTCGAGTACTCGCGAGTGGAAACGAACGGCAACCCGTTCGAGCCGACGGACCTGAACGCGGTCCTCGAGGACGTGCTGGCGGACCTGCAGGTCCGGATCGAGGAGACCGACGCCGAGGTCACGATCGGTGACCTTCCCCGTCTCGAGGCCGACGCCAGTCAGTTGCGGCAGGTGTTCCAGAACCTGCTCGAGAACGCGCTGACCTACAGCGGCGACGAGCCGCCCCGGATCCGCGTCGACGCCGAACGGCGGGGCGACGAGTGGGAGATCGCGGTACGCGACGAGGGGATCGGGATCGATTCCGACGACGTCGACCGCGTGTTCACGATCTTCGATCGGCTCCACGGTCGCGAGGAGTACGAGGGGACGGGAATCGGGCTCGCGCTGTGTGAACGCATCGTCGAACGTCACGGCGGCGAGATCACCATCGACTCCGCACCCGGCGAGGGAACGACGGTCTCGGTCGTCCTGCCCGTTTCGCCGGAGTGAGCCGCGACGGAGAGCGGCCACCGCCGGTAGTCGGCGTACCCATTTAGGGTCGCCGGCCCGTACGGACCCCATGGGCTGGACAGCCGACGACATCCCCGACCAAAGCGGACGGACGATCGTTATCACCGGCGCGAACAGCGGCATCGGTCTCGAGGCCACGCGCGAACTCGCTCGCAACGGCGCGACGGTGATCATGGCCTGTCGCAGCACCGAGCGCGGCGCGGACGCGGCCGACGGGATTCGCGAGGACATCCCCGGTGCCGACCTCCGCGTCGAGGCCTGTGATCTGGGCGATCTCGCGTCCGTTCGCGACTTCGCGGCCCGACTCGAGGAGTCGATCGATGTCCTCATCAACAACGCCGGAGTCATGGCGATCCCCCGCTCGGAGACCGACGACGGCTTCGAGACCCAGTTCGGCGTCAACCACCTCGGCCACTTCGCGCTGACCGGACTCTTGCTCGAGAACCTCGGACTCGAGACCGAGCCCGACTCGCGGGTCGTCACCGTCTCGAGCGGCGTCCACGAGAACGGCAAGATCGACTTCGACGACCTCCAGCACGAGGACGGCTACGACAAGTGGGACGCCTACGCCCAGTCGAAGTTGGCGAACGTCCTGTTCGCCTACGAACTCGAGCGCCGGCTGCTCACCGCCGACGCGAACGCGGCGAGCATGGCGGTCCATCCCGGCTACGCGAACACCCAGTTACAGCTGCGCGGCCCCGAGCAGAGCGGCAGCCGACTCCGCAAAGCCGCGATGAGGGTACTAAACACCGTCGCAGCCCAATCGGCCGCGATGGGCGCGCTCCCGACCCTGTATGCCGCCACCGCGCCCGAAGCCGAGGGCGGAGCCTACTACGGCCCTGGCGGCCTGATGAACATGCGCGGTACGCCCGAACGCCAGGCCTCCTCGGACCGCTCCTACGACGAAGACACCGCCCGACGGCTCTGGCGCGTCTCGAGCGAACTGACCGGCGTCACGTACGATCTGCCGACGCCGGCAGCAGACGTTCCGGCGTAACCGAGGGCCGCTTCGACACCGGCCGGATCGCCCGGAACTGCCCTCCATGAACGAGACCGGTTGCGTTCGATACCTAGTGACACTAGAACTGCGGACCGACGACGACTATCACGAAAGTATGTCGGCATGAGTAGACGTCCTCTTACCAACCATTTTGAGTTCATTTTCGAGGGCCGTCAACCGCTCGCAGGTCCCCGGTCGGCGACGGACGTGGGATCGCTCGATGTAGTCGACCAGGCGTCGAGAGAGAAAGACGGGCCTTCCGGCGTCGAACCACCGAGATCTCGAGGGCAGTGGCGAAAATAGGGGTTCCGTTCCGAGACGTGGCGACCGACTTTCGTCCCCGTCTCGAGAAACCGAGTAAAACTCCGTTAGAAGAGTTTTACAGTGCGCTTGTGCCCTTAGCGTAGTCTTCACCGACGGTACACGATCGATCGGTGTGTATCGCTGCTTGGTTCGCTACGGTCAGATAACACCAATATGCCAATATGTGATTGAGAATGGTGGGTTTGAGGAAGAAGAAGAAGCGAACCGGAACGCGGAATCAGCACGCGGATCTCGACTTCTCAGGGTCGGTGGAGACGGGCAGACTCGAGACGAGCGCCGCGTGGGGCGGCGGCCGAGTCGATCCCCGTCCCGGCTCACTCCGTCAGTGGCATCTCCGTGCCGCGGACGCTATCGACGATGACGTCCCCGTCGGGGCGGGACGCGATCCAGAACAGTTTGTGGGCGTCGACCGACCGTTCGAAGGTCAGGTCCGGCGCGGAGCCGACGGCGACTTTCCGGAGCGTCCACGTGAACACCGCGTCTTCGGCCTTGTCCCGGACCTGCGCGTCGGAGAGTTCCGACGGGAGGAGAAGGACGTCGTCGACGGTTTCCGTGACGGTGTCGGGAAACACGTCGGCCCTGACGGCGAGCCGGCGAGCGCGGTCGACGCTGACGACGTACTCGATGTCGCGGTCCGAAAGCAGTGGTCGTTCGATCGTCGCGACGGCGTCGTAGATCCGATACGGGTACGCGACGGCACCGACGCGACCGCTCGAGTCGACGTCCTCGCGCGTCACCGTCGGTTCGATGACGGTAAGGGCGGCTCGGTCATGCGACTCGCCCGTGAGCGTCGCGGGCTCGACCGAGCGTCGGCGCGCGTCGCTCATTTACTCGTCACCCTCGTCCCAGTACTCGCTGGCGGTCACGTGTGCGCGAATGGTGTCGGTTTCCGTGACGGCCTTTGGTTCGACGTCGCGACCGCCGTCGGTCACGTAGTCGGGAGTCCCGGTCGGATCGTCGGCGCTCGAGAGGGACGAGAGCGGTTTGTTGAAGGAATCGAAGTGATCGTCGACGCCCTCGGGCGGCGTCGTCAGCAGCGAGACGACGATGAGTGTCGCCGTCGAGAGGATGAACGCGGGGAAAAGCCCGTAGACGCCGACCAGCCCCGTGAGGAACGGCGACCCCTCGATGGCCCCCATGAGGCCGAGCAGTTCGAGGATGGTCGACAGCTGCGTCCAGATGACCATCGTCGTGGTCCCGACGATCATGCTCGCGACGGAGCCCGTCGCGGTGACCCGTTTCCACCACACGGCCGCGATGAGCGTCGGTCCGATGGCCGCGCCGAGGCCGCCCCACGCGTAGTCGAGGACGAGCGTGTAGATCGGCGTGTTCTGTGCGAGGAGCGCAAACGCGACGCTGGCTGCGCCGAGTCCGAGCGTGACGTACTGGGAGTAGCGAACGAGCCGCTCCTGGCTCGCGTCCGGGTTGACGTAGCCGTGATAGACGTCCTCGACGATGGCACTCGTCGCGACTAGCAGCTGCGAGTCGGCACTGGACATCATCGCGGCGAGAGCGGCCGCCAGGATGATCCCCGCGATCGCACCGGGGAAGAACTCGAGCGTGAGCAGCGGCATGACGTTGTTCGGGTCCTCGATGCCGCCCTGCCCGAAGACGACCAGCGCGTACAGCCCGACGAAGCCGGCGCCGATGTAGGCGACGAACATGAACAGTTGGGCGACCAGCGCCGCGAGACGAATGTTCTCGACTTCGTCGATCCCCATGAATCGGACCATCACGTGCGGGTTCCCGGGAATGCCGAGCCCGATGGCGGCGTAGCTGATGATCCCGAAGATCGCGGCCCAACCGGTCATGCCGGCCGTGACGCTCGTGTACGAACTCCCGACGGACGCGAGGTCGCCGAACGGGAGCCCGTAGTTGGTAAAGGCGATGATCGGCAGGATGATGAACGCGACCAGAATGATCGCACCCTGGACATAGTCGGACCACGCGACCGCGAAGTAGCCGCCGAGCATGGTGTAGCCGACGACGATGACGCCGCCGACGAGGATCCCGACCAGCGACGAGACGCCGGTGAGGACCTCGAGCAACGTCCCGGCGGCGACGATCTGTGCGCCGACGTATCCGCCTTCGAAGAGCATCAGGACGAACGCGGAGACGCCTTTGACGTAGCCGGTGTCGTCCTGCAGTCGTGTCTCGAAGAAGGTCGGTAACGTAACTGCCTTCACGATCTCGGTGTACTTCCGGAGGCGTTTCGCGATGCCGGCCCACGCGAACAGGTCGGCGGGGATCATCCCGAGACCGTTGTAGAAGGCCATCACGCCGGTCCCGAACGCGTCGCTCGGGACACCGAGCGTGAGCCAGCCGCTCATCTCGGAGGCGCGTTCGGAGAAGCCGGTGACGACCGGGCCGACGCTCCGACCGCCGATGACGTAGTCGTCGACGGAATCCATGAGACGCGAGGAGTACAGTCCGATACCGAGGAGGACGAGCAGGTAGACGGCGAACGTTCCGAGGACCCAGCTCCCGGCCGAGCCGGCTAACCCCTCACTGGCCATGTTTCGCCTCCTCGTAGCGCTCGCGGAGTCGTTTCTCTCGCTTCCCTTCCCAGACGTAGTAGACGACGAGCATCGCTAGGTACAGGACGAACGGTCCGAATAACCAGATCAATTCGACTGATCCACTCTCTGGCATAGTGGCGTGTGCTTACTACCCACAAATAAATATACCGAATTTGCACCCTTTATATCGGACGTATCAGCGCGGAAGAATCAGAGAGCCGACGCTCGAGCGAGCTGGTAGACGACGCCGTCGCGAACCCCGCAGTCCGGTCAGACGCCGACAACGGCGCGGAGCGCAAACAGTGCGTTCTCCTTGCGCTCGCGGATCCGTCGGTAGAAGTACTGCATCCACTTGTCGCCGTAGGGGACGTACTGATTGACCTCGTACCCCTTCGCGGCGAGTTCGCGCTGGGCGTCCTCGCGGACCCCCATTAGCATCTGGATCTCGAACGGCGTCCCGTACTCCTTGTGGAGGTCGACCGCGACCTGAAGCATTGCTGGGTCGTGGCTCCCGACCGCGACACCCTGGTCGAATTCGCGAAACAGGAACTCGAGGTGGTCCTCGTAGGCGTCGTCGACGGCCGATTTCGAGTCGAGGGCGACCGACGACGGTTCGTCGTAGGCGCCTTTCACCAGCCGGACGGCGGCGGGAACGTCAGCGAGGCGACGGAGGTCATCGCGCGTCCGCGTGAGGTTCGCCTGAATCGCGACGCCGACGCCGTGGGGATGGTCCCGGGCCGTCGCTTCGACGGCGTCGAGCGTCGTGTCGGTCGTCGTGTGGTCTTCCATGTCACACCAGACGAACACGTCCTCGGCCGCCGCCGTCTCGACGATTCGTTCGAAGTTTTCCCTGAAGACGTCCGGTCCGACGTCGATACCGATCTGGGACGGTTTGACCGAGACGCTGCCGTTCAGGCCACGGCTGGCCAGTTCGGAGACGAGGTGACAGTACGCGTCGGCGTCCTCCGCGGCGGGTTCGGGATCGTCGTAGTGTTCGCCGAGGAGGTTCAGGATGCCGCCCATCCCCGCTTCGTTACACTCCGAAACGTGGTCCAGAGCGCCTGACGCAGTCGTTCCGGCGACGAACCGGCTCGCGATCGGTGGTATCATACCGGACTGCTGGGACGACAGGCACCTAAATGGATACCCGACCAAAAGATTCGTCCGTCAAAACGCGAAATAATACACGGTGATCAGACGTCGTCGGGGTTGAGCAGTTTCGCTTCGGCCTTCCGGAGATGCTCGAGCAGCGTCGTCTTCGAGACGCCGAGTTCGTCCGCGAGTTCGCGCGTGCTGATCTCGCGGGGCCACGCGTAGTAGTTCCGCTCGCAGGCGAGTTCGAACGCCTCACGCTGGCGCGGCGTAAGGAGATCCGTCCGATCGGCGGTCTCCGACGGACCGCCGTCGGGCGTGGCGACCCGACTGATCGAAATCTCCGCGTCCGTCTCGGCCCGGATGGCCTCGAGTCGACACCGGATCTCGTCGCGACCGCCGGCGACGAAGACCGGCCAGTGTTCGACGCCACTCTCGACGCGCACCGACGCGTCGTGGATGAAGCCATGCGAGACGAGCGTGTCGCTGATACTGTGTTCGGGCTCGTACTCGACGAACAGTTCGCGCGTCGCGTTCCCCGGGTTCGGTGCCGTCGTGGGGCGCTGGCCGAGTTCAACCGTCGAGTGCGTTAGCGGAGACTCGGCCGCGAACGCGACGAACTCGTCGAGTTGTGCCGTCGTGTCGGCGTAGACGGTGAAGTGACCCTTGACCGTCTCCTCGACGGTTCGGTGGACGGTGTGGACGAGCAAGCCGGCGTCGACTGCCTCGGTCGCCTGCAGGCCCCAGCAGTCCGGATGCCAGATATCGAGCGTGAGTCGCGTCCCGTCGGTTGCCCCTGTCGTGGTCGTCGTCGAACTCGTACTGCTCATGTGTCGATTCTACTCGGACAGTACGCCGTGAGGACCATAAACATACTGAATACCGATATCATGGACCGGTCGTGGACTCGTGTCGGACCCGTACCGCGCCGCGAGCCGAAAGCACGGGTCGCGTCGCGATCTCCATCGTCGATCGTCGCCGGGGGCGGCGCGCCCGACCATGGGAGGCCGTGGTTATTCCGCCGTGATCCGTCATCCGTACTGTATGAGCCAGCAGACGACAGAGCAACCCGACCGACACTACATCGACGGCGAATGGACGGACGGCGAAGGCGACGAAACCTTCGCAAGCGAGAACCCGGCGACTGGCGAGACGTTGCGCACCTTCCACCGCGGAACGCAATCCGACGTCGATCGAGCCCTCGAGGCCGCGGAGGCGGCACAGGAGGAGTGGCGCGACCTGTCGCACATCGACCGCGCGGAGTTCCTCTGGGACATCTACCACGAACTGCGCGAGCGGACGGACGAACTCGGCGAGATCGTCACCAAGGAGTGTGGCAAGGAGATCTCCGAAGGGAAAGCCGACGTCGTCGAAGCCGCACACATGGTCGAGTGGGCCGCGGGCAACGCCCGCCACCCACACGGTGACGTCGTCCCCTCCGAGATCGGGAGCAAGGACGCGTACATGCGCCGCAAGCCCCGGGGCGTCGTCGGCTGTATCACGCCCTGGAACTTCCCCGTCGCGATCCCGTTCTGGCACATGGCCGTCTCGCTGGTCGAGGGCAACACCGTGGTCTGGAAGCCCGCCGAGCAGACCCCGTGGTGTGGCCAGATCATCGCCGAGATGTTCGAGGAGAGCGGTATCCCCGACGGCGTGTTCAACATGGTACAGGGCTTCGGCGACGCCGGGGCCTCGATCGTCGACGACCCACGCGTCGACACCGTCCTCTTTACCGGTTCGGCCGAGGTCGGTCAAGAGGTCGCTCAAACCGTCGCCGAACAGCCCGGCAAGCTCGCGGCCTGCGAGATGGGCGGCAAGAACGCCGTCGTCATCAGCGACGAGGCCGACCTCGATACGGCCGTCCACTCGGCGGTCATGAGTTCGTTCAAGACCACCGGCCAGCGCTGTGTCTCCGCCGAGCGCCTGATCGTCCACGAGGACGTCTACGACGAGTTCAAGGAGCGCTTCGTCGAGATCGCCAAGAACATCGCGGTCGGCGACCCGCTGGCCGAAGACACGTTCATGGGGCCGCTCGTCGAGGGCGAACACAAGGAGAAGGTCCTCGAGTACAACGAACTCGCGCGAAGCGAAGACGTGAACGTCCTCGTCGACCGCGACGAACTGGCCGACGCGGAAGTGCCCGACGGCCACGAGGACGGCCACTGGATCGGCCCGTTCGTCTACGAGGCCGACCCGGACGCCGACCTCCGATGTACACAAGAGGAGGTCTTCGGCCCCCACGTCGCGCTCATGACGTACTCGGGCGACATCGAGGACGGCGTCGAGATCCACAACGACACCGAGTACGGGCTCGCGGGAGCGATCATCTCCGAGGACTACCGCGAGGTCAACTACTACCGCGACAACGCCGAGGTCGGACTCGCGTACGGGAACCTGCCGTGTATCGGCGCGGAGGTTCACCTGCCCTTTGGCGGCGTCAACAAGTCCGGGAACGGCTACCCGAGCGGTCGCGAAGTGATCGAGGCCGTCACCGAGCGCACCGCCTGGACGCTGAACAACTCCAAAGACATCGAGATGGCACAGGGACTGTCGGCCGACATTACGACCGACGATGACTGAGACGAACTGTCCGCTCTGTGGGCGACTGACAGACACACCGGAGGAGTGGTGTCAGCACTGCGGGTGGACGAACCACTGCGGCGCCGATTAGCGCCGGTCGACCGGATCACCGCCCGAACCAGTCGTGCGGATCGCCCGCGGTCGCCGACGGCAGCACGTTCCGAAGGTGCGAACACCGGAACACCGAATCCGAGCCGACGAGGGAGATAACGGCCGGAATCGACCGCGCCGATCGAGTTCGCCGTCTTCCGTTCACGCATTCCGAACGGACGGCCACCGACGGGAGTCGGAGCCCGACATGCCACACCACCGATCGCCTGTGGTACTGTGACACATATATAGACGGATAGGGTACTACCCAAATACCGATTTGGCATCGTAAATCATCAAGAAATAAACCGTGAATTCGACGATCCTCCCAGAACACGGTTCACACATTCCGAACCCTTATGCACGGACGACACGACGACTTCGAACGATGACCGACGATCGCCCTCGGCCGGTCAAGACGACGCAAACGTCGCTCGCACTCGTTCGCGCGGTCCGCGAGAGCGACGGTGCCACGCTGAGCGAACTGGCCGACCGCCTCGAGCTGGCGAAAAGCACCGTCCACAACCACCTCCACACGCTGGTCGACGAGGGGTTCCTCGTCCGTGACGGCGACACCTTCCACGTCGGTCTCCAGTTCCTCGCGTTCGGCGAACACGCACGCGGACGAAACCCGCTGTACGCGACGGCGCGCCGGCACGTCTATTCCCTCGCCGAAACGACCGGCCACGAAGCCGACTTCATCGTCGAGGAGAACGGCCGCGCGTACTCCCTCGAGTACGCGATCGGCGAGTCGTCCCGACGGAGTCTGTCCGAATCCAGCCCGTTCCGGGCGGGCAACCGGTTCTACATGCACAACTGCGCCTCCGGAAAGGCCCTGCTGGCGTCGATGTCCGAATCCCGGGTCGGCGAGATTCTCGAGCGCTGGGGGCTGCCGGCGACGACCGACCACACCATCACCGACGAGGCCGAACTGTTCGACGAACTCGAGGCGATCCGCCGTCGCGGATATGCGGTCAACGACGAGGAGTTGATCGACGGCTATCGGTCCATCGGGGCGGCCGTAACCGACCCCAACGGCGAGGTCGTCGGGGCGTTCTCGGTCGGCGGACCGACCTATCGCATGGCGACCGACGAGTCGACGGCCGAGGAGTTGGCACAACTGCTTCGAGACGAAATCGGATCGCTCGAGTCCACGCTGTTCTGACACCCATTACACACATATGTTTGTAATCGGGATTGTGGGTTTCAACGCCGGGTCAGCTGCTCCGTCCCGATCGATGCGGCGGGGCCACGTCACGGAAACGGAGCCTCTCATGTGGTAATATAGCTATCCGATAACTATACCGAGGTCCGCATACACTATTGCATCTTTATCGAACAATAGCTGGCAAAGAAATAGAGACCACAAAACTATTTTGAAACGGCAGACGTACCGACACTCGATAAGCCTTGTCGAGTATATGAGTTCCTCAATTCCTGATTCACTGTATAAATACATCTTCTGGGCAATACTGCCGAAACAAAACGAGGTTCGACACAGTATCCATGCGTTTCACGACTAGGCCAAAGTGTGAACGCACTCAGCAGGTTTTGTAGCAACAGCGATCCTGCCCCGATATTGTATTGTTCTTCAGAAACAATATTGTCTGTTGTGCAATAACATGACCGTATTGGTACTTCTGGGAGATACGATCGGCCACCCGATACCGAGAGACGAATCACCCGCCACAGAGCGGCCACGACGACGAGCAGACGAACCGGTCTCGAATCGAACCCAGCAGTGGCGTCGCTGGTTCACCGCGGGTGGAATCGATACCGTCACTCGCGCCAACCGTAACGCGAAAGGCCGCTCGCTCGAACGGGGACACATGAGCGACGACGACGGTATCCAGCAGGCCAGCGACGTCGGTTCCGGCGACGCACCCCCGATCGACGAGAAACCCTACAAGATCATCTTCGAGGCCAACAAGTGCTTCGGTGCGGGCAAGTGCGCCGAGGTCAGCGACAACTGGGAGATGTCGATCGCCTCCGGAATGGCCCAGCCCGAGGAGTACTTCATCGCCGAGGACGACCTCGATCACAACGTCCGCGCCGCGGAGGTCTGTCCGGCCAAGAAAGACGACGGCTGTATCCACGTCGTCGACCGCCGAACCGACGAGGAGATCGCGCCCGACCCTCACGGTGACGGTACGTTGAGCGTCGACTGGTAGGCCGACGGCGCGAACGCACACCGAAACGCACATCCCCACCCCGGAACAACCATCGAACGCCTTCTGTGCGAGGGTAGCCAAGCAGGCCAACGGCGGTGGGCTTAAGACCCGCTCTCGTAGGAGTCCTTGGGTTCAAATCCCAACCCTCGCATACCGACTCGAACGACAGTGAGAGTCGTGTCTGCGAGACGCGGGATTCGAATCAGGGAAGTCGCAGCGCGAACGGAGTGAGCGACCGTCTTCCCGTGGTTCAAATCCCAACCCTCGCATGTCGCTGCGAGCAATCCGCGACAGCACAACGACAGCCCTCGAGCCGAAATCCGCGATCCCGATCGACGGGATCAGTCCGACGGCTCGTAGTGTTCCCGATGGACGACCGTCTCGGTATCCCCGCGGACGGCAGTCACGACGATCTGATCGCCGTCGGCGTTGAGCCGAACGTTCGCCCAAGTCCCCGCCCACGACGTCGACGGCTCGGTCTTGTCTTCACCGTAGAACTCGAACTTCGAGTCGGCGATCGTCGATTCGATGCGGATCAGATCGGCCTTGCGGCCGGGCTCGTCGGTGAGATGGACACGGGCGTAGTATCCGGTGTCGACAGCGGAGCCCTCGGGGGCGTTCACCGCGTCGACGCCCCACTCGATCCGCTCGACGACGTCGTCGTCGGTGTCGATGATCTCCGGCTCGAACGCCTCCTCGGGGTCTTCGGGCGTGTCGTCCTCGCTCTCTATCCAGAAGATCTTCCACTCGTCGCCTTCGGTCGCGAGCGCGTAGACGCCGGTCTGACCGGTCGACGCCTCGCCGTCCAGTTCGGCGCGGACCAGCACGATCTCCGCGTCGTCGATCTCGGCCTCGAGGTCGGACTCCGCGAACCAGAACTCGGCACCCTCCAGTTCGCGGACGTCCGCGACGGAGCCGTCGGCCGTCACGACCTCGGTCTCGAGGGCGTCGAGATCGGCGGAGCCGCTCGATTCGAATTCCCACTCCGGATCGGTGAGGATCCCCTGTAACGGGCTCGCGCTGTGGACGACCGCGGCCATCGCGTCGGGATCTTCGGCCTGAGCGGCCTCGAGGTAGGTCTCGATGACCTGCTCGTGGTCCGGTTCGCTTTCGGGTTCGGACTCGTCGCCATCGGGTTCCGGTTCGTCGTCGCCGTCGGATTCGTCGTCGCTCGGACCGTCGCTCAGACAGCCCGCAAGGAGGGACGAGGTGCCGATGCCAGCGGTGACCAGGTAGGTTCGGCGTTCCATGCCTACTAGTTGGTTAATTTATATTGTCATAAGGACCACGCTTCCAACCGGGAGAAGCGAGACGAAGCGGCGAGGGCGGACCCCGATCGAATCGGACACAGCGACGGACCGAGACGGTCGGAACCGCCGTGGATCCGTGGATCAAGTGGCACTCAGAACGGGTACTCGCGAGGCTCGTGCTGGATCGAGATCCACTTCGTCGTCGTCACTTCCTCGAGGATCTGCTCGCCGTTGTACCGGCCCATGCCCGATTGCTTCATCCCGCCGAAGGGGACGTGTGGCTCGTCGTTGACTGGTTGGTCGTTGATGTGGATCATTCCCGTCTCGATCCCGTCCGCGATCCGGCGGGCCCGTTCGATGGTCTCGCTGTGGACCGACCCCGAGAGACCGTGGATCGTGTCGTTGGCCAGTTCGATCGCCTCGTCGTCGCTCGCGTAGGGGATCACGGGCGCGACGGGACCGAAGTGTTCGTTGCAGGCCGCGGCCATGTCGTTGTCGGCGTCGGAGAGGACTGTGGGTTCGACGACGAGTCCGTCGTGGTCGCCGCCGGTCTCGAGGGTCGCACCCGCGTCGACCGATTCCTCGACGTACTCGAGGATCTGATCGCGCTGACTCTCGTCGATGATGGGACCGATGACGGTGTCGTCGTCGGTCGGATCACCGGTCGGCAGCGACGCGGCCCGGTCGGCCAGCGCGTCGACGTACTCGTCGTAGACGTCCTCGTGGACCAGGTGGCGGTTGATAGAGATGCAGATCTGGCCCTGGTGCAGAAAGGAACCGAAGACGCCGCCGTCGACGGCCCGCTCGAGGTCGGCGTCGTCGGTGACGACGTGGACGTTGTTCCCGCCGAGTTCCATGGCGGGTAGGGCGCAGTTGCGCGCCGCCGTGGCGGCGACCCCCTGTCCGATCTCGGTCGAGCCGGTGAAGGCGATAGTCCGGGGGATGTCGTGGCCGGCGACCGCGTCGCCGATCTCGGAGCCGCGGCCGGGGACGACGCTGAGGACCCCCTCGGGGACGCCCGCGGCTTCGAAGATCCGCGCGAGCAACAGCCCGCCCGTGATCGGCGTGTTCGAGGCGGGTTTGAGGACGACCGCGTTCCCGGCCGCGATCGCCGGCGCGACCGCCCGCATCGAGAGATGCAGCGGGAAGTTCCACGGCGAGATGACGCCGACGACGCCGACCGGCACTCGCTCGGCGACGTTTTCCTTGCCCGGCGTGATCGAGTCCGCGTGCTGGCCGTCCATCCGGAACGGGTAGCTGGCGGCCTGTTGCATCATCCCCCTCGCAGTCTCCACTTCGGCCTCCGATTTGACCCGCGTACTCCCCGATTCGCGGGCCAGTAGCTCGACGATCTCCTCGCGGTGATCCCCGACGAACTGGATAGCCGCGCTGATCACCCCTGCACGGGCCTGTGGCGGTTGCTGGGCCCACGTCTCCTGTGCCGACGCGGCGGTCTCGTAGGCCCGGTCGACATCGGCGTCGGTCCCCGCCGGGACGGACGCGATCGCTTCGCGCGTGTACGGGTTCTCGACGGTGATCGCGTCGCGATCGCCGCCGTCGTCGGACTGCGTCCGACTGCTCGCGGGACTTCGTCCCGCGCTGTCGGTCCAGTCGCCCGCGAGATAGAGCGATTCCCAGCCGCCGTCGGGTGCCAGTGGAAGGTCCGTCATGCGAGCGACATAGCCCTCGAGCGGGCATAAGTAGCGGACGCGCAAGCGCAACGATCGGCCGCGTCAGGAGAGTCGGCGCGGCAGCAACACTGCAAGCGGGGCGTAAATCGCCAGGCCGATCACGGCCGTCGCGAGGACCCCAAGCAGGACGTTCTCGTTGACGAACCGCCACGCGAGCAACAGGATCCCCGCCGGCGGGAGCGCGAGCCCGGCCGCCGTGCGGTGGAACCGACGGAGCTGGTCACCGACAGGTTCCGGAGTCGTCTCGATCTCGCTGGAGTCGTCGTCCGCCACGAGGGCGGGAAAAGAAAGGTACGTTCCGAGCCCCATCACGAGCCCGACGAACGCGCCGAAGATCGGTTGGCCGAACAGTACGAGCCCGAGATAGCCAAACACCGGCAACTCGAGGACGCCAATGCCGGCACCGATCAGTCCGGGCGAGCGGTCGCCGTCGTCGGCCGAGCCCGACCGTTCGTCACGAGAGTCGTTCATATCCGTGTCGACTCACTACAGCCATATTACCGTTTTCTGTCACTCGCCTACTCCTCGCTCTCGGCGAGGTCCGCCGCGCGCAACTCTTCGCTGGCCTCGCGAACCTCCCGCATGACCGTCGAGATGCGTTCCTCGGCCTCGAGTTCCTCCTCGACCGAGAGGTCGACGCCCTCGACCTCGAGTAAGAACTTGGCGACCTCGGTGGCCTCGTACATCACGTCGTCGAGTTCCTCGGCAGTGAAGAAGTCACACATCGCGCCGTAGAGGAAGGTCGCGCCGGCGGTTCGGACCTTCTCCTCGAAGGAGGCTCGTGCCTGATTGACCGCCTGCGGGGAGTAGGTGTCGGTCATGAAGGGGACGAGTTCGGGGAGGTTCTCGCCGATCTTGGTCATCTCGACGCCGGTCTCGGTCCGGAAGTCCGAACAGAGCCGCGCGATGGCCCACTCGCGAGCGGTGATGTACGTGCGGTCCCGGAGGAACTCGTTGACCCGGTCGTACTGCGCGCCGTCCATCTTCGTGAACCGGGCGTACTTCTGTACGTCCTCGGGGACGTCGTCGTCCTGCGGGTCGGGGTCCGGCACCCCCGGCATCGAGCCGCCGTCGCCGTCCTCGTCTGCCGTCCCAGCGGGTTCGGGTTCGGGATCGCGGTCCGATTCGGCGTCGTCACCCTCGAACCGAGACGCGTCCAGTCCGTCCTCGTCCATGCCCGCGTATTACCAGCTATCCGAGATAAGGGTTGTTCTCGAGCCGACCGGCTCGAGGGCGGCGCGATCGACCCCCGTCGTCGACCCCGGCGGGCCGTGGGTCGGCGACGACGGGCGGTCGGGGACCGGTTACTCGGCCCGTAAACACTTTTCCCGCCAGCCGGAGTTCGACCGGATTTAAGTCCGTGAGGGGCATGCGGTAGTATATGTCACAGACGCCAGTCGTAGTCAAGGCAGTGCGGACGCCACAGGGGAAAGAAGACGGCGTGTACGCCGACGTTCGCAGCGAGGACCTCTCGGTGCCACTGATCGACGAGATCCTGGCCGAAACCGGCCTCTCCGGTGAGGAAATCGACGATCTGATGTGGGGCTGTGCCCAGCAGCGCGAGGAACAGGACAACAACCTCGCCCGCGTCATCGCCCTGCTCTCCGAACTCGGCGAGTCGGTGCCGGCGACGACGATCAACCGCTGGTGTGCCTCCTCGATGCAGTCGGTCATCTCCGCCTCCGACGCCATCGCGGCCGGCAACCGAGACGCCATCATCGCCGGCGGCGTCGAGAGCATGAGCCGCGTCGCGATGGGCGAGAGCTACGGCCACATCCACCCGAAGATCTCCGAGCTGTACGACCTCGGGGATCTCCAGATGGGGATGACCGCCGAGAAAGTCGCCGAGGAGTACGGCGTCAGTCGCGAGGAACAGGACGAGTACGCCGCCCGTAGCCAGCAGCGAGCCACCGAGGCGACCGAGGAAGGCCGCTTCGACGACGAGATCGTCCCGATCGAAACCGAGGACGGCACCGTCGAGGAAGACGAGGGCATCCGACCGGGCACGACTACGGAGACGCTCGCCGAACTCCCCACCGTCTTCAAGGAGGACGGCACCGTCACGCCCGGCAACGCCTCCCAGATCTCCGACGGCGCGGCCGCCCTGCTGGTCACCAGCAAGGACTTCGCCGAGGAACACGACCTCGAGATCATGGCCGAAGTCGGCCAGAACAACGTCGCCGGCGTCGACCCGACCGTCATGGGGATCGGCCCGGTCCCGGCCACGAAGGGCCTGCTCGAGCGCAACGGCCGCGACATCGACGAGTACGACCTCGTGGAACTCAACGAGGCCTTCGCGAGCCAGTCGCTGTACTCGCGGGACGAACTCGGCATCGACCCCGACATCTTCAACGTCAACGGCGGCGCGATCGCGCTGGGTCACCCGCTGGGTGCCTCGGGCGCGCGTCTGCCCGTGACGCTGATCCACGAACTCCAGAAGCGCGGCGGTGGCCTCGGGCTGGCGACGCTGTGTGTCGGCTTCGGTCAGGGTGCGGCGATCGAATTCGACGTTAACTAAGCAGCGGGGACTGGACTTTTTGGTCCAGATTTTGCGAGGACGACGTAGGAGCGTCGTCCGAGACAAAAGGTGGTCGCGTCAGGGTGTGGCGATCGAATTNAATTCGACGTTAACTAAGCAGCGGGGACTGGACTTTTTGGTCCAGATTTTGCGAGGACGACGTAGGAGCGTCGTCCGAGACAAAAGGTGGTCGCGTCAGGGTGTGGCGATCGAATTCGACGTTAACTAAGCGCGGTTCGGAGGCCAGCGGCCGAGAACCGCGGATCGCGAGCGGGGAACGCGGTGACCCGCGAGCGGCGGAAACTGGACTTTTTGGTCCGGATTTTGCGAGGACAACGCGGGAGCGTCGCCTGAGACAAAAAGTACTGTTGCTCCGATAGGATATTCACGCTCGAGTTGTTGTAGTTACAGATGCGCGGTGTGAAACGTCTCTACGAGCGCACTGATGCGTGGCTCCGAGGGCTCTCTCGCGGACCGTACGCGGCCGTGTTGGGGCTAATGACCGGTATCGGCGTCCTCGCAGCCGGGTTCCTGTTGAGTCGAGACCTCCTCCTCCTTCGAGCGCTCACGATGGCGCTTGTCATGTTCGGTCTGGAGTACGCGTTCGGACGATTTGGGGCCAACGAGAGCTAACAGCACCCCGTCCTCTCACTGCCACCGTCCTCGAGTCCCGTCAGGTGGCGGGTCGTTTAGTAGTCTCGAGTCCGTAGGCCGCGTATGCGCATCGGCCTCCTCGCGATCATCGTCGGCATCCCGCTGGCCTGGCATCTCGGGCTCACCGCGGTCGCCTACTGGGACGCCGGTCGGGTGGGCCTCGAGCCCCAGTGGAAGTGGGCGGCGATCACCTTCTGTATCCCGCTGATCGGGTTTTTCATCTACATCTTCGAGCGCAGCGAACTCTCCTACGACCCCGAGAGCGACCCCTATCGGGGACACAACGTCAACATCCACCCCTCGCGCGCCGACGACACGTCGCTGCCATCACGCGGTGACGACCGCCTCGAGCCGGACCTCGAGGAAACCGACGACGAGTAGCGGGCGGGGTCGTGGCTTCAAGCCGCTGGCCGGTGAACCCACAGGGGATGTCCGACCACGGCACAGTCACTCTCGTCCCCAGCGTCCACTTCTCGCCGAGCCACTGCCGGCGGGTCCGCGAACGGATCCGTGCGGTCGAGCCGGACCTCGTGGCCGTCGAACTCGACGAGTCGCGCTTCGAGCGCCTCGAGGCCGATAGCGGGCCGGACCTCGCCGAACTGAGCCGCGAACTGTCGCCGCCGGCCGCGGCTGCCTACGGCGCGGTGCGTGCGTTCCAGCGGACGGTCGTCCGCCTCGCCGGACTCGATCCCGACTACACCGATATGGAGGCCGCCATCGAGACGGCCGCCGAGCGCGGAACCGACGTCGCGCTGATCGACGATCCGGTGGCGGAGACCCTGCGGGAACTCGCCCGTCGCGTCGGGCCGTTGACGATCCCTCGAAGTATGCTCCGTGCGCAGTCGATGGGACCGGACGCGTACGTCGACCAGTTGGCGCTGCTCGAGCAGCCCGTCGCGGAGATCTCACACGGCGACGACGTCCAGCCGGCGATCGACCACCTACGGCGGCTGTTCCCCGAGGTGGCGGCGGTACTAATCGACCGCCGGGATCGGTCGATGGCGCAGCGACTGCACGCGCTCCGTCGTGACGGTCACGACGTCGTCGCAGTCGTCGGCGCGGGCCACCACAACGGGATCGAGCGGCTGCTCGCGACGCTCGAGGGCGAGCGCAACGCCGCCGAGCGGACCGAGTCGGTCCCGATCAGAACGCCCGCACGAACGGTAACGCGAATTCCGATCGAGTGAGCGGGCTCGAACCGCTCGCGCCGACCGGGGCAAATCGGGTCGCGATCAGTCGTCGGCCGGTGCCGCGCTGCCTCCGCCGACTTTCGTGTCGGGGACGGTGCCGTCGTCGTTCCAGCCGCGCTCGGCGTAGTACTCCTCGAGGCCCTGCTCGAAGTCGGGCAGCTCGTAGGGCAGCCGGTCGTCGCCGCGGTCGAAGCCGCGCTGGTTGTTGAAGTGCCGTTCCATGGCGACGACTTCGCCACCGAGGGCGAGCAGGTCGTCGTAGTCGGCATCGAGCAGCGTCTCGATGCGTTCCTCGGTCAGGAAGTCCCGGGAGAACTTACAGAAGATCGCGCTGTCCTTGACGGCGTTTAGGTTCTCGAGTTCGACGAGCTTGGGCGGCTTGCCCTCCAGGCCCTCCTTCTGGAACGCGTCTTCCTCGCCGACCAGCGGGTACTCGTAGGGGTAGAACTCGGCGTACATGTGGTCGGCGCCGCGGTTCGAGGTAGCGAAGGCCAGCCCCTGTCCGTTCAGGGTGCGGCCGTCGTGGGCGGCGAACTCCATGCCCTTGACCGACCAGTTCTCGACGCCGAGGTCCTCGTGGATCCGGTCGACGCCCTCCGCGAGCGTATCACCGACGCCCTCGCGGTGGGCGATCTGCTCGACGAGGTCGTGGATGAGATCGACGTTGCCGAACTCGTCTTCGCTCTTGAGGTAGGCCGCGATGGTGTCGCCCGTCGAAATGGTGTCGAGCCCGTAGACGTCACACAGCTTGTTCGATTGCATCACGTCGACGATGTCGTCGACGCCCGAGTTCGAGCCGAAGGCCATCAGCGTCTCGAACTCGGGGCCTTCCGTCTCGAGGCCGGACTCCTCGTCGCGGGTCGGCAGCTTGCAGGCGAAGGCACACGACGAGCAGGTGCCTTTCTTGTACTTCTTCTCCTCGACGCGGTCGCCGCTGATCCCGTCGATCCCCTCGAAGGACAGGTCCTCGAAGTAGTAACTCGAGAGGGCCTCGACCATGTTGGCGTACTCGGCGACCGAGGTGGTCCCCTGTGCCTTCATCGGGTGGTCGGCCTGCGCGGCCTCGCCGTGGATCTCCATCTGGACGGCCGGGATCTCGACCTCGCGGGTCGAGTCGCCGTCGAAGGTGATCGCCTTGACGTTTTTCGCGCCCAGCACCGCGCCGAGCCCGCCGCGGCCGAAGGCCCGTTCCTCCGAGGTCATGACCGAGGCAAAGCGGACCTCGTTCTCGCCGGCCGGCCCGATAACGGCGGTGTGTTCCGGCCCGAGATCGTGTTCGTCCTCGAGGTACTCGCAGGTCTCGGGCACGGTCGCCCCCTCGAGGTCGGGGACGGCCTCGAACTCGACGCCGTCGTCGGTGACGTGGACGACGACGAGGTCGTCGCTCGCGCCGGTAATCTCGACGGCACTGTAGCCGGTCCCCGTAAAGTTCCGCGAGACGAACCCGCCGGCGTTCGAGGAGAGCAGCCCGTCGGTCAGCGGCGAGACGGTCGTCGCCGACGTCCGCCCGGTGAAGCTCATCGTCGAGTGCTGAAGCGGCCCCGTCGCGAAGAACAGGCGGTTGTCGGCTCCGAGCGGATCGACATCGAACGGGATCCGCTCGTGGGCGAGTTTCGTCCCGAGCGCCCGACCGCCGACATAGGACTCGAGGACGTCGTCGATGTCTTCGGTCTCGACGGTTCGGTCCCCGACATCGATCGAACACAGCGGTCCCCGTGAGTGTTTCATAGTACCACAGTGGTGGACACGGCCGCAAAACGGTATCGGTTTTTCGGGCGGGATTCGACGCTGAGCCGTTCGGGCGGCGGCTGCGATCGGGCCGGTGGATCCCGAGTCGGACCGGATTTATCCACTCGCGACGTCTGGTCCCGGTATGTCCCAGCCGGACGAGTCGCTCGAGGGCGCGACCATCGACGACGTTTACGAGCAACTCGAGACGCTCGAGGAGACGGTCGACACGGCCGACGAGCGGACGGAGGTGCGGCGGACGATGCGGCTACTGGGCCGGCTCTCGCACAATGCGGCGGTCGGGAACGTCATCACCCGGTTCACCTACAAGGACAAGGCCGAAGCGTTCGTGGGCAGCGTCGTCATCGGGCTCCCGATGCTGGTCGAGGACGGCGTCTTCAGTATCGGCGCGTTCCTCGCGACCCATCCGGCACTGCTGGTGGCGAACCTCCTGTTTACCGTCGGGCTCGTCGTCGGCATTCTCTACGTCGCCGATTTCAGGGAGGTGCAGATCCACGACCCCTACTTCGGCGCCGTCCCGCGTCGCCCGGTCTGGGTCCTGCTCATCGCGTTCTCGACCGCGGCCGGGCTCATGACGTTGTGGGGGCGGATCGCGTGGGACGAGCCGTGGGTCAATCTCTGTCAGGTCTCGGTCGTCTTCACCGCGATGGCGCTTGGCGGCTCGCTGGGCGATATTCTCCCCGGCGAAGCCGAGCATCGGCCGATAGACGCCCCCGATCGTCGCGGGGACGATCGCGACGACGCGTAAGACAGTCGGCGCGAACGCAACGTTTTTCCGAATCACGGCGAAGCCGGCCGCATGGTCAGTACGTCGATCCTGTTCGCACTGGGCGCGTTGCTCCTCTATGGCGGCTGGGCGGTGGCCGGCGGCGTCGCGACCCGCTCGCTCTCGCCGGTCAACGCCGTGTTCCTCTCCTACGTCGCGAGCCTCGTCATCGCCGGCGGCTACGTCCTCTCGCTTCGCCGTCCCGTCTCCGGCACCCGCGTCGACGTCGCCGCCGCCCTCGTCTCCGGCGCGTTCCTCGCGGCCGCCTCCATCTGCTTCTACGCCGGTCTCGCCCGGGGTAACATGGCGATCGTCTCCGCGATCGCCGCGCTCTACTTCGTGATCCCGGCCATCGTCGGCGTCTTCTACTTCGGGGCACAGCTCAGCGCGACGAACGTCGCGGGACTTGTCCTCGCGGTCGTCGCCGTCGGCCTCGTCGCGACCTGATCAGTCAGTCCGTCCGCGAGAAGCCGAGTGTTAGACCGGTTTGCCACACTGGTTGATCGCCTCCTGAACGGCCTCCGTGCGGCCGATGAGCGTGATATGATCCCCCGCCTGCAGTTCGACGTCGGGGGTCGGCACTTCGCTGGTCCCGTTCCGGCTCACGAGTGCGATGAGAACGCCGTTCGGGAGTTCGCCCCCGACGTCGACGATCCGCTGCCCGACGAGATCCTCGTCGGTGACCTCGATCTCCTGTACGTCGCCGGAGCGACCGAGTTCGGACATCCAGTCCGAGAGTGCGGGCCGCTCGATCCGATTGTCGATCGCCCACGCGGTCGACTCGGCCGCCGAGATCGTCTGGACGCCGAGGTCCTCGAACGCCGACGCGTTCGACGGGTTGTTCGCCCGAGCGATCACGTTCTCGACGTCGAAGTTCGATTTCGCGAGCTGGGCCACGAGGAGGTTCACGTCGTCGTCGCCGGACGCCGCGACGACGGTCTTGGCGTTCTCCACGCCCGCCTCACGTAACACCTCGGTGTCGGTGCCGTCGCCTTCGCGGGCGGTGAACCCGTCGTTGCGAAGCTCCTCGAGGACCGTCTTGTCCGCCTCGATCAGGACCACGTTTTCGCCGCGCGCTTCGAGTCGTTCTGCCAGCGAGCGACCGACGCGGCCGCCGCCGATGATGAGTACACGCATGGGTATCACGTCGAGTGTCTCCGCGATCTGCCGGGCCAGGCCGCCCTCGAGGACGACCGTCACGAGGATGACGAGAAAGACCGTCCCGACGAGCAGGTCCGCACCGGCCGGGTTGGTCGGCGCTGCGCCGGTCTGGAGTCGGATCGCGAACAGCGTCGCGACCGAGGCCGGAATGATCCCCCGCGGCCCGACGGCGCTCATAAAGAGCCGCTCTCTGAACGTAAACCGGCCACCCCGTGTCGAGAGAAAGACCAGAAACGGCCGCAAGACGAGCATGACAGCCACCACGACCGCCACGCCGCCGAGCCCGAGCGCGAACAGCTGGTCGAACTCGAGCAGTGCCGCGAGGGTGATGAAGACGAAGGAGAGAACGAGCAGGGTGATATCGCCCTTGAACGCCTCGATCTCCTCCTCGTAGGGGAGGTTGGCGTTGCCCAGGATCAGGCCGGCCGTCGCCGCGGCCGCGACGCCCGCCTCGGCGAAAACGTAATCGGCCGTCCCGAAGGCGACGATCGCCCCCGCTAACGTCAGCAATCGTGCGTTCCGCGGCGCATCGTCGGGCGAAATGTCGACGTACTGCAACACCGCCCAGACGACCGCGGCGACGACGACGCCGACGAGCAGGCCCGTTCCGAGCCGCTCGGCGAACAGTTGCAGGTAGACGTCCGCGTGGGCCTCTCTGACGGTCATCGACTTGAACAGCACGACCGCGAGGATCGCCGCCGTCACGTCGTTGACGATCCCCTCCGTCTCGAGGGTCGCTGCGACCCGGTCACGGACGGGGACGACCTTCAGGATCGGCGTGACGACCGTCGGTCCCGTCGCGACCAAGAGTGCGCCGATCAACAGCGCGATGTCCCAGTTCGCCCCGAGGAAAAAGCGGACTGCGCCGGCGGTTCCCAGAAAGGCGATCGCCGCACCGACCGTCGTCAATCGGATCACGGCTGCCGGCGCTTCCCGTATCTTCTCGGCCTTGAGGTGGAACGCACCCTCGAAGACGATGATGGCTACCGAGAGCCCGACGATCGTCGAGAGTCCGCTCTCGCCGAAGGAGTCGATGGTCAATACGCCGAGCCCCTCCGGGCCGATCGCGACCCCCGCGGTGATGAGAAAGAGAACACTCGGCACCCGAAACCGTGCCGACAACAACTGTGAGAGGACACCGAGTCCGACGATCATGGCGACCAGTATCAGGAGGTCGCCACTGGCCTCTGCACCCGTCATTGTCGGACCCGACGCTCCATACCCGATCGCCGTCCCGGTGCGACTCGTCCGTCCATTCGGTTGGAAGGAATCAGTCCATGCGGTTAACTCCTGTGAGAAATCCGTACGAATGGCCGAGGGTAACTGCTGCCGCGTCGATCGCGGCCGAGCGGGATCGAACGCGTCGGCCGTCGGCAAGCCGGACCGATCAGGCGTCCTCGTAGATCCGGTCGACCCGATCCTCGAACCGCTCGAGGATGACCCGTCGCTTCTTTTTCATCGTCGGGGTGAGCATGTCGTTTTCCTCGGTGAACTCCTGGGGAACGAGTTCGAACTGCTTGATCGTCTCGTGTTTCTCGAAGTTCTCGTTGACGCGATCGACCTCTTCCTGAATGTGATCGCGGACGCGCTCGTCGTCACACATCGCCTGCGGGTCGTCGGGCAGGTCGATCCCCTCCGCGTCGGCCCACTCGCGGACGTGGTTCGTGTTCGGTACCAGCAGGGCACCGATGAACTTCTCGCCGTCACCGACGACCATCGCCTGCTCGACGACCTCGCTGGCCGCGAAGGCGTCCTCGAGCGGGCCGGGCGCGACGTTTTTCCCCGTCGAAAGGACGATGATCTGTTTGACGCGATCGCGGAACTCGAGGTAGCCGTCGGGGCGGACGTGGATGATGTCGCCGGTGCGGAACCAGCGCGTGCCGTCGTCGTCCTCGGTGAACGCGCCCTCGGTCGCACCGGGCTTGTTCCAGTAGCCCTGCGTGACGTTGGGGCCGTTGACGAGGAGTTCGCCGACCTCGCCGGCGTCGTCAGTGAAAGCGTCCTGATCGGCGATGGCCTCGTCGACTTTCACCTCGACGTTGGACAGCGTCGGCCCGATGGTCCCGATCTTCGCGCCCTCGGGCGGGTTCGTCGCGACGATGGGCGAGGTCTCGGTCAGCCCGTACCCCTCGAAGATCGGCAGCCCCATCGCGTGATAGAGCCGACACAGCTCCGGCGAGAGGCTCCCGCCGCCGCTGATCAGGATCTCGATGTTGCCGCCGAGCGCTTCCCGAACCGTCGAGAAGACGAGCTTGTCGGCTAGGGCTTGCTTGGCCTTCAGGATCGCGCCCGGCGACTCCGCCTGCTGGTACGCGACGCCGACGTCGGTCGCCCACTCGAAGATCCGCCGGGAGACGCTCGAGCCGCTGGCCTCCTCGCGGATGCCGTCGTAGATCTTCTCGTAGACGCGGGGAACGCTCGTGGCCGTCGTCGGTTGGACGGTGCTGAAGTCCTCCTGGAGCGTGTCCGGGCTCTCCGCGTAGGCGATACAGGTGCCGCCGGCAAACAGGGCGAAGTGGCCTGCAGTCCGCTCGAAGACGTGAGCCAGCGGCAG
Source organism: Natrinema thermotolerans DSM 11552 (assembly GCA_000337115.1). Classification (GTDB taxonomy): domain Archaea; phylum Halobacteriota; class Halobacteria; order Halobacteriales; family Natrialbaceae; genus Natrinema; species Natrinema thermotolerans. The sequence goes on along the minus strand of AOIR01000053.1, from coordinate 59,513 downwards.
ATACGACATCGCTACCGACTCCTCGTCGAGGACGGGGACGTCGTCGTCCTTGTCCGGCCGCGGACCGAACCGCTTCCGGGAGCCGTTGACGTTCGATCGGAAGTTCCAGTGGGTCAGCTGGACGCCCTTTGGCTTGCCCGTCGTCCCGCTTGTGTAGATCAGGCTCGCCAGATCGTCGAGATCGATCCCATCGATGCGCTCCTGGTAGGTCTCGAGGTCGAAGGCGTCCTCACCGCGGTCGTAGACCTCGCCAAGCGTCAGCACGTCGTCGCGATCGTCGTAGCCGTCGACCTCGTCGATGGTGACGATGAACTCGAGGTCGAGTTCGTCCTCGACCGCGAGGACGTTCTCGAGCAGGTCCGCGTTCTCGACGACGACGCCGTCGGCGTCGGGGTCGTCGAGCAGGTACGCGACCTGGTCGGGCGAGGAACTCGTATAGACCGTCGTGACGGCCGCGCCAGCAGACAGCAGGGCGAAGTCGGTCTGGGCCCACTCCATGCGCGTGTTCGAGAAGATACCGACCCGATCGCCCGTTTCGACCCCCAGTTCGCGAAAGCCGGCCGAGAGGTTGCGAACGATGTCGCGCATCTCGGCATAGGAGAGGGTCCGGAACTCGCCGGGCGTCGCGGCGGGGACGACGTCGTCCGTCAGCGACCGATCGTAGATACCGCCCTTGTACTGTTGGGCTGGACGGTTCGTGTACCGCTCGGCCGCGTCCTCGAACATGCGTGCGAGATTCGTCTCGCCGATGACCTCGTCCTCGTACTCTCGTTCCGCGTCCCGCCAGTTCATATGTGTGTGAGAGTTGCTCCCGTGCGATAAAACGTGATGAAACTTGTTTCATCTATCACTACGTTTATCGCTCGTCGCTGCCGTACGGGAGAGAACCCGCGAGCGCCCCGAAGCCGGGCGCTCAACCGAAAAGATCCGAGCGCTGGTTTCGAAATCGGCTCCGAGCGATGGAACCGAGTCGCCATGGCGGCGACGCTACCCGGTCACTCCCGGTGGTCGAGATAGCCCAACACGCCACGCGTGTTCAGTTTCGCCTCCTCGCTGGCTTTCTCCCTGCCCCAGACGTCGGCCAGTTCGGCCTCGTCGGCGAAGTACTCCAGCACCGCCTCGTCGTCGGCGAGTTCGCGGCGTTTGTCGGCGACCAGGTCGACCCACTCCTCGAGGACGGTCGCGTATTCGTCGAGGGCCCGTTCGGCGTCGTTGCCGACGAATCGAGGGCCGAAATGCGGGTACAGGAGGACGGCTGGGTCGAGGGCTTGCAGCATTTCGACGTCCGCGAGACACTGCTCGAGGTCGAAGTTCGAGGGCGGCGAGGTCGGCCTGATCCGTTCGACGTCGGGGACCCAGATGCCGGCGGCATCGGCGACGAAGACCGCGTCGTTTGCGGGATCTTCGTAGACGACCTGATGGGGGGCGTGGCCGGGTGCCGCGTGGACTCGCAGTTCGTGTGTCCCGAGATCGATATGGTCCCCGTCCTCGATCGCGACGATCCGGTCCTCGGGGACGGGTTCCGGTTCGACGTAGTGGTCCCACTGGTCGCCGACGGCCGCCTTCGTCCCCGCGACCAGTCGGGAAGGGTCGGCGATGTGATCGGCCCCCAGCGAGGGGACGTAGACGTCGGCGTTCGGACAGTCGGCGGCGAGAAAGCCGGCCCCGCCGGCGTGATCGAGGTGGACGTGCGTCAGCGCGATGACCGCGAGGTCCTCGCGGTCGATGCCGACCTCGGCGAGCGCCTCGCGAAGCAGGTCGTAGTTCGTACCGATACCCGTATCGACGACGGCCGGGCGGTCATCGTCGAGGATGTAAACGGCACCGTAGCCGCTGGTTTCGTACATTCCCGTATCGAGGTAGTAGCAGTCCGAACAGTCGCCGGCGGTGACCTCGCGGACGTCTCCGATTGCCATATCGAAACGCCGTCATGGGACCCGATAAAAGCTCGCGTCGCGGCGACCCCGGGCCCAGAGCCGGTACAGATTTCACACCTCGCTCTCATGGACAGTGTAAATGACCCGCATCGTCCGCGAATCGCCACCGTCATCGGGGCCGATATGAGCCACGATACGCCGGCTTCGAGCCGACTCGTCGGCACCCCACTGTGGCTCGAGCGGTCGTCGCTGCCCTGGCTCGTCACCGCGTTCGGCGGGCTCTCGATCGCCGGCCTCGTCGGCTGGTGGCTCGCCTTCGCGGACACGATCGGGGCCACCGCCTACCTGACCACCCTGCTCTCGATCGGCGTCCCCGCCGTCGGACTGGGTTGGGGCGGCCACCGGCTCACGGAAAGCGACATCGATGAGAGCCGGTACGGCCGGGTATGCAAGTGGTGTTTCGGCGGTGCGGTCGCCTTTCTGGCGGTCAACATGCTATCGATCGTCTTCTTTCCCGCCGACTCGGTGGCCGCCAACACCACCTGGGCCCACTTCGCGCTCAACACGGGCGCTGTCGGCGGGTTCGCCGTCGGTTACGTCGAAGCGCGGGCCATCCAGCGGGAGGTCGAAGCGACGGCCGCCACGGTCCGCGCCCGGCAACTCGAGGACGAACGGGAACTGCTGGCGTACCTGAACGACCTGTTGCGACACGAGGTCCTCAACTCCTCCCAGATCATCGGGGGCCATGCGACGCTCCTGCAGACGGAGTGTGACCGCGAGGTGGTTCGCGACCGCCTCGAGACGATCGAACGCGAGAGTGACGACCTCGTCGGCGTCATCGAGGACGTTCGGGCGATGCTGGACGCGAATCGGGGGCCACAGAGCGGGACCGCGGTCGATCTCGTCGCGGTACTCGAGGCTCAACTCCTCGAATATCGCACCCGGTTCGACGACGTCGACATCGAGGCCGACCTGCCGGAAACTGCCCATGTCAGCGCTAACGAAGGCGTCAAGTGGATCTTCGCGAACCTCCTCGAGAACGCGATCGAACACAACGAGGGCCGGGCCCGCGTTCGGGTCACCGCCGAGCGGGGGCCGGAAACCGTCGTCGTCAGGGTCGCCGACGACGGCCCGGGGATTGCCGAGGCCGACAGGGAAACGCTGTTCGAACGCAGATCGACCAACCACGGGCTCGGGCTCTACCTTTCGCGGATCCTCGCGAACAGGTACGGGGGCGGCGTCGAACTCGTCGAGACCGGCCCGGACGGCAGCGTCTTCGGGGTGACCTTACAGCGCGCGGCGTCCACCGACGCGGACGTCGATGCGGCCGAGCGTTCGCAGTGAGGCGACTGCCCGTCACCGCTCGGCCGACTCCTTCCACTCGCCGATCCCCGATGGATCGAGGTGGACGTGTGCGTCACCGACGTCCTCGAGCCCCCGGAGGCGATCGACCAACGCCGACTCGATGTCGTGGGCCTCCCGGAACGGCATGTCACCGTCGACCTCGACGTGGACCTCGACCTCGAGGACGGTACCGTCGTAGAAAACCGTCAGGTCGTGGACGCCCTCGACGGCCGGGTGGCGACGGAGGGCCCCAGTGATCTCCCCCCGTTTCTCGGGCCCGGGAGCAGCACCGATGAGGTAGTCGACGTTTTCCCGGCCGATCTCGACGCCCTGATAGACGACGAGCAGGCTGACGAGGCCGCCGGCGATCGGGTCGAGGATCGGGTAGTTCACCAGCACGCCGAGGACGCCGACGATGGCGGCAATCGACGTGTAGATGTCGTTCAGACAGTCCTTCGCGAGCGCGGCGAGTGCGGTCGACTGGAGACGGTCGTTGATACGGACGGTGTAGCGATAGACCAGGTACATATCGCCGATCGAGAAGCCAAGCGCCGCGAGCAACAGGACGCTGAACTCGATATCGGGGCCTGCCAGGAGTCCCTCGACCGACCGGTAGAGCAGGTTCAGCCCGAGCAGTGCGATCATCGCCCCGACGAAAAGCGCCGTCAGCGGTTCGATCCGGTCGTGCCCGTGTGGATGCGTCGTGTCGGGTTCGTCGAATGAACTCCGCCCCCAGACGAGGACGACGACGCTGGCGACCAGATCCGCCAGCGAGTGGGCCGCGTCGGCGAGCAGGGCAACGCTGCCGAAGGCAAGCCCCGCGCTTCCCTCGGCGACGATCTTCACGACGTTACCGAGGACGTTCGCCCACGACGCTCGCGCGAACGCCGACCGACCACCGTCCGCGGGGACGTCTTCGGCCATGGCTCGGTTTAGAGCGAGTCTAACCTTGGGTCTTTCCCTCCTCGCTCGTCGCGGCGTGACGGTGTTCGCAACGTTCATTTCGTGCCTGGACGAACCGCGTCGTATCCGGGCGATGGGGCCCGCCTGACCCAACTGCCGACCGTCGCGACCGGGCCGTGACGCCCCCGCGTCGTGGGCGCCGGTCGGCTGACGGTCCCTGCCACCACCAGCCATGGCAGACTCACATCCCCTCGTTCGACTCGAGACGGTCGCACTGATCGCTATCGGCGGGTTCGCTGGCTCGAACCTCCGGCTCTTCGCGATGGGTGTGGTCCCGGATACGGCGTCGATCGTCCTCGTCAACGCGGTCGCCAGTGCCGTCCTCGCCGTCGTCGTCTACGAGGCCGAGGCCGCCGGCCGGCTGTCGTCGCGGGCGCGACTCGTCTTTACGACCGGATTCCTCTCCTCGCTGTCGACCTACAGCACGTTCGCGCTGCAGGCCGCGCTCTCGTCGACGCCGCTTGCCCTGCTGGGCATCGTCGCCGCCAACTACGGTTTCGGACTGGCCGGGGTACTCGCGGGTCGTGCGCTCGCGCGTCGCCTCGGCGGTCCCCGACCCGCCGGTGGTGAGACGGCGTGAGCCCGGCACTGCTGAGCGCCCCGCTGCTCGAGGCGCTCGCCCGCGCGACCGTCACCGTCGACCCCGAGCCGGCCCACGTCGTCGGCACCGGCGGCGCGATCGGGGCGGTCTGTCGGTACCTGGTCGGCCACTGGGCCTCGAGTCGCCTCGAGAGCGGGCGGCTCCCGCTGGCGACGTTCGTCGTCAACGTTCTCGGGAGCTTCGCCCTCGGGCTCGTCGTCTTCGCAGGCGCGAGCGAGTCGACACTACGACTCGTCGCGACCGGGTTCTGTGGCTCGTTCACGACGTTTTCCTCGTTTTCCGTCGAGACCGTTCGACTGTACGAGGACGGCGACCGCGCCCTCGCGATCGGCAACGCCGCGGCCGGTCTCGCCGGGTCGCTCGCCGCGATCGGCCTCGCGTGGGGACTCGTCGCCGCCCTCTGAGGTCCAGTTCGGGGAACCACGCCGGCCCGGTCGAAACACGTTAGCGATCCACCATGTGTGATACCCATCCCCATGGTTTCGCGCGATCCGCTCGGGTTCGACCCGTGGTAGGTATATGTCCGGCCTGCGTTAGACGACGCTATGGCGGCTCGCCAAGACGCGTGGCGCATCTACCGCGAGTCACTGCCGATCCTCGTGGTCAGCCTCGCCGGCGGGGTTTTCGCCGGCTCAGTCCTCGGCTCGGAGGGGATGACCGCGGGATTCGAGCGGTTCCCCGGCCTCCTGTTGCTCCTGCCCGCATTCCTCGCGACTCGGGGGAACGTCTACGGGGCACTCGGCGCGCGCATCTCGAGTGGCCTCCATCAGGGGATGATCGATCCGGAGTTCTCGTGGGACCGGCGACTCGTCAACGCCGTCGCGGCCTCCTTTATCAACGGGATCGGCATCTCGGTGTTCATCGCCGTCCTCTCGTGGGGCCTCCTGCAGGTCCTGAGTCGCGAATCGGCGCGGTTGATCGAACTCGTCGGCATCATGCTGGTCTCGGGCGTATTGACCTCGTTCACGCTGATCTTCGGCATGCTGGCGCTGGTGTTTGCCAGCTACGAGTACGGGCTCGATCCCGACAACCTGATCGGGCCGATCGTCACCACGCTCGGCGATATCTTCGGCGTCGTCTTCCTGTTCGTCGCGATCACCGTCGTCGGGGTGATCTTCTGATGGGCGCGACCGATCCCGACGAGTCGGTCAACACCTGGTCGGTCCGGAGCATCGTCGCCACGATGTTTCCCATCCTGATCGCACTCTCGATCCTCGAGATGGGGTCGGGCTACGTCCTCGAGGAACTCGAGGCAACCTACCTCGCAAATCCCACGCTGCTCGTCCTGGTGCCCGTGATGATCGGTATGGGCGGCAACCTCGGCGCGATCCTCTCCTCGCGGCTCTCGACGCGGCTCCACCTGGGCCTGCTCGAGTTCGACCCCCGCGACGAGGTGCTGTGGACGAACGTGTTGGCGATACTCGGGCTCGCGGCGACGATCTTTACCGCGCTGGGGATCGTCGCCTGGCTCGTCGGCCAGTTCATCGCCGAACCGATGGCGCTCGTCGACCTCATGGTCATCTCGGTCGTCAGCGGGATGGTGCTGGCCGGGCTGGCGATCGTCCTCAGCGTCCTCGCGACCTACGTCTCCTACAAACAGGGGCTGGACCCCGACGACACGACGATCCCGGTCGTCACGAACGTCTGTGACATCCTCGGCGTGATCGTCCTCTCGGGGGTTGCGATCGTCGTCCTGAACTGAGACCGTCCCGAACGGAACTCAAGGCTCGAACGCCGGACTGGCGTCTCACCGGTCACAGCCGACTCGAGAAAGGACCGTTTTCCCGTCGTATCTTCACCTTGTGACCAGAACTACTTAAAGGGCGAGCGACCCGGTGGGCCCCGAACCCGCCCTCCGCGTGGCTACGCGGACGCGAGATCCCGGAAGGCGGCGGCGGCCGTCCGGGTCCCTTTCGCGATCAATACGTCGCCGCCGCGCAGTTCGGCATCGGCGTCGGCCACCAGCAGCCAGCCCTCGTCCGGCCGGCGGATGGCGATTACCGACATCGTCGAGTCGGCGTCGGGAACGCCCTCGGTCACCGCAGTCCCGTCGAGTTCGCTGCCCCGTTCGACCGGGATGCGGGCGATGATCTCGTCGCTCTCCTGGACCGCCAACTGGACGACCGGATGGACGTCGATATCGCGCAGGACGCCCTCGCTGATCTCGATCGCGGTGTCGCTGATCCGCTCGGTGCTGCTGCCCAGTTGGATCAGTCCGCGCAACACGACCGGATCCGTCGCGTCCGCGGCCGCCCGCAACGTCCAGGCCTCGAACCGCGACTGCATCGCGTCGACCTCGACCTCCAAGTTGCGGACCTCCTCGGCCAGTTCCTCGCTGTCGAACAGCACGCTGCTGTAGGCCAGATCGACCGCCAGCTCCGAGAAGTCCTTCATGTGGATGATCGTGTCCACCGCCCGCTCGAGATCGTCGATATCGGGGCTCTCGACCGTGGGCGCTTCGTAGACCTCCCCGGTCAGGGTCTCACAGACGTCGCCGATCGCCGACTCGGGCCCCCGGAGGAACGCGACATCGTCGGCCTCGATCCGCGTCGTCGGCCCCGGATTGAGCAGCCACTCGTTGCCCCGCCGGAGCGCGATGGCCCGGACGCCGGTCTCGGACTCGAGGTCGATCTCCTGTAACGTGCGGCCGGCGTAGGGGGAGTCGGCCGCGACGACGCCCCGCAGCAGGGCCTCGGCGGCGTCGGGCAGGGCCGCCCGCATCGCTTCGGGCAGCCCCATATCCTCGAGGACGATCTTCGCGATGTCGCCGGCGGCATCGCTGATCTCGTCGGCAGCCCCGACGATGCCAAGCACCGGCGCGAGCTGTTCGGCGTCGGCCGGTTTCCGGGCGGCCATCAGCAGGCTCATCCGCGCGCGCATCTCGAGGACGTCCATTCGCTCCTCGAGTCGGAGGACCTCCGTCGCGAGTTCCTCGCTGCGATGGAGGACCGCCGAGTACGAGAGGTCGATCAACAGCTCCGCGGTGTCTTTCATCTCGACGAGTACGTCCTTGACACTGACCGGCTCGTACTCGATCGATGCCGACGATGTCTCGCCCTCGAGCGGATCCATACCTCGAGAGTCCGCCCGCCGACGAAAAAAGCGTTTCCCGCCGATCCCGCGGCCGACCGCGAGCCAGCCTTCCGACACGGTTTTGCCCGGGCACAGAGAACGCACGAGCATGCTCGACCGGACCGATCTACGCGAGAACCCAGACGAGGTGCGCTCGGCCCTCGATGACCGCGGGGCCGACGTCGATATCGACGAGTTACTCGAACTCGACGAGCGCTGGCGGGAGCTGAAGGCCCGCGGCGACGACCTGCGCCACGAGCGCAACCAGATCACCAAGAAGATCGGACAGCTCGTCGCCGACGGCGAGGACGAGAAACGGGAGGAGGCCATCGAGCGCTCCCAGGACCTCAAAGCCGAGATCGAGGACGTCGAGGACGAGGCCATCGAACTGCAGGACGAACTCCAGGAGCGGCTGCTCGAGGTCCCCCAGCTCCCCGACGAGAGCGTGCCGCTGGGCGTCGACGAGCGCCACAACGTCGAGGATCGCCGCTGGGGCTTCGACGAGGACCACGACCTCCCCGACGAGGTCACCCCCCACTACGAACTCGGCGAGGAACTCGACATCATTGACGAGGAACGGGCCGCCAAGACGACCGGTGCCGGCTTCTACTTCCTCAAGGGCGAGGGCGCACAGCTCGAACACGCCCTGATCCAATTCATGATGGACGTCCACCGCGAGCAGGGCTACGTCGACGTCTTCCCGCCGGTCCCGGTCAAGAGTTCGTCGATGCAGGGAACCGGCCAGTTGCCGAAGTTCGCCGACGACGCCTACCGGCTGGGCGGCAGCAACGACGAGGAGTACGACCACGACGACCTCTGGCTCTGTCCCACGGCAGAGGTCCCGGTCACCAACATGTACGCCGACGAGATCCTGCTGGACGACGACCTCCCGCTGAAACACCAGGCCTACACCCCGAACTTCCGGCGTGAAGCCGGCGAACACGGCACCGAAACCCGGGGCATCGTCCGCGTCCACCAGTTCAACAAGGTCGAACTCGTCAACTTCGTCGAACCCGAGGACAGCTACGACCGCCTCGAGGACCTGCTCGACGAGGCCGAGGAGGTCCTCCGTCGGCTCGACCTACCCTACCGCATCCTCGAACTCTGTACCGGCGATCTCACGTTCGCCTCCGCCAAGACCTACGACATCGAGGTCTGGGCCCCCGGCGACGACATGGACGACGGCCCCGAGGAAGGCGGGCGCTGGCTCGAGGTCTCGAGCGCATCGAACTTCGAGGACTTCCAGGCCCGACGCGCCGGCCTGCGCTACCGACCCGAGCGCCACGAGTCGGCCGAGTACCTGCATACCCTGAACGCATCGGGACTCGCGATCCCCCGGGTGATGGTGGCCATCCTCGAGTACTACCAGAACGAGGACGGCACGGTCACGATCCCCGAACCCCTGCGGCCGTACATGGGCGGCAAAGAGGTCATCGAAGGCCACGAGAAGGTCGGCGAGTCGGCGCTGGGTGCAGGCGAACGCGAGTAGCGCGCTCCCGCCGGTCTCCCTTGTCCGGAATCACCTATAGTAGCTCTTGAAACGATTTACACACCGATCGCAACGTTGTCCTTCGATCGGGTGTGCATTGACTTTCAAGAGCTACTATAGCCCGTCAGAACGGTGATCTCGGGCCCGGAGTCGATACGTCTGGGGCGGGATATGCTGACCAGTGGAGGTGAGAAATACTGTGCGATCGGATCCTCGTCGACGACTGGGTCGTCCGTTGCTGACTCGACGGGTAGGGGTGCCGACGGCGGACGATCGCCGCGAACGCGCGCCGGCGGCCAGTTCGGGGGATTACCGCGACGGAATCACCGTCGATGTCCGGGTTACTGCCCCCGGGTCAGTCGCCCGCACCGATACTAACGGCGTTACTGGCTGGCCAAGTTCCGGATGTCCTCGACGGCGTCGGCCGCGTTGTTCAGCGCGTCCGCGATCGGCGGCAGCGTAGCGTCTTCGGCGGCTGCACGGGCCTCCTCGACGGTACTCACGTCGTACTCGACACCGGCCTGGGCCTCGATCTCGGCCGTGACCTGCGTGAAGATCTCCTCGGCGAGGGCGTCGATCGTCTCGGCATCGGCGCTGTCGATCGTCCCGACCGGCTCGACGTTCTCGAGTTGTGCGTTGATGTCCTCGACGATCGAGTTGATCTCCGCGACCGTTTCGCTATCGCCGTCCTCACCGTCGCCGTCGTCACCGTCGCCGCCGTCGTCGATGGTGTAGTCGGCGATAGTCGCGATCTCCTCGACGGCGTCGGCCGCGTTGTTCAGCGCGTCCGCGATCGGCGGCAACGAGGCCTCCTCGGCCGCTTCTCGTGCCTCCGCGGGCGTACTCACGTCGTACTCGACACCGGCCTGGGCTTCGATCTCGGCCGTGACCTGCGTGAAGATCTCCTCGATGAGCGCGCCGATCGTCTCGTCGTCGGTGTCCTCAATCGTCCCGACCGGCTCGACGTTCTCGAGTTGTGCGTTGATGTCCTCGACGATCGAGTTGATCTCCGCAACCGGATCGTCGTCGCCACCGTCGTCACCGCCGTCGTCGATAGTGTAGTCGGCGATAGCCGCGATCTCCTCGACGGCGTCGGCCGCGTTGTTCAGTGCGTCCGCGATCGGCGGCAGCGTGGCCTCCTCGGCCGCTTCCCGCGCCTCAGCGGGCGTGCTGACGTCGTACTCGACGCCGGCCTGGGCCTCGATCTCGGCCGTGACCTGCGTGAAGATCTCCTCGATGAGCGCGCCGATCGTCTCGTCGTCGGTGTCCTCGATCGTCCCGACAGGCTCGACGTTTGCGAGTTCCGCGTTGATGTCCTCGATGATGGCGTTGATCTCCTCGACGGGACCATCCTCGACGGGGTCGTCTTCTTCTTCTTCCGTGACGACCTCACCGTCGGCTTCGCCACCGATTCCGGCGTCTGCAGCCGCGTTGCGCATGACGACGTTCAGATCGGTCTCGCTCGAGCCGCTGACGTCGTTGACGCTGACCACGAGGCGGAGGGCGACGTTCTTTTCAGTCACACTGCCGTCTTCTGCCGCTCGGAAATCCGATGCGGAGAGACCGTCGTGATCGAGAACGCTCCCCGAGAGGTCCTCTCCGAGGGAAACGTCAGACTGGCTGGTGCCGCTGACCGAAGTCGTCGCCTCGTCGATCGTCGCCGCGTTGCCGCCGTGGACTGCCTGGAGTTCGACCGTCGCTTCCCCTGGGTTCTCGTCCAGTCCTTCGTACTGGAAGACGACGTTGGTCGCACCTGCACGGATGTCCGAGAGGGACCCGTCGTCACTTTCCCCGCTGATGCTAGTTCCGGTGAACCGATAGTCGCCGATTTCTGCTGCTGCTGAACCCGAAAGCACTACTGCAGTGCCGATAGCTGCCGTGCCGATACCGCCTGTACTCGCGATGAACTTGCGTCGATTCATTGTTGCTCTCTGACGCCGTACGACGCCCGGCGCTGGCGAACTCACAGCATTGCCACTCGTCGGTTACCTGCACTGACCGACCGCGTTCGCAACGCGACTTATTTGCGTGTGAGTGGCGCAACAAACTATGCCCCCAGTGATAAATATTTTCGATTATAAATTACAAATAATTTTCAACCGTTTTTAGATTTATTAAAGTAACAGCCAGTCAATATGCCGATCGACGATGCATCGAGAACGGGTAGTGGCGAATCAACGGCTGCGACACGACAACGTCAGGACTCCTCGAGAGCCATCAAGCAGTTCCACGTCACGACGGGTTTCGTCGGAACGACGGGCGAAACTGGAACACGGTGTCGACGAGCCGTGAGAGCGTCTCCACTCGCGGTCGATAGAAAGCGCGGCTGATCGGAGAGAACCGAACGCGTCCGATCAGCACGTGGGTGCGAGGCTGTCCGTTTCGAACGGCGGCCTTATATGTAGTCGATACTCGGCGGCAGTTCGAGCTTCATGCCCTTGCGCTCGCGGATCTCCATGATCTTGTCGCGCTGGAGGGAGTTGGACATGACCTCGAAGCCGGCGTTCTCGGTGTTCCAGGAGGCGCGGCCCTCGGTCGCGGAGCGGATGTCCGAGGCGAAGCCGATCATCTCGCCGACGGGCGCGATGCCCTCGACGACCATCAGATCGCCTTCCTGGTACATGTCGTCGACGCGGCCACGACGGCCCTGAATCTCTCCCGAGGCCGCGCCCATGTGGTCGTTGGGCACGTCGATGCGGACGTCCTGCATCGGCTCGAGCATCTTGATCTGGCCGTCGATCAGCGACTTGTGGACGGCTTCGCGGGTCGCGGGGATGACCTGTGCCGGGCCACGGTGGATGGTGTCCTCGTGGAGCCGTGCGTCGTGCAGGCGGATGAGCGTTCCCTGAACCGGCTCGTTGGCGAGCGGGCCGTTGTCGAGGGCTTCCTCGAGCCCCTCGATGACGAGTTCCATCGTCTCGTTCAGGTGCTGAATCCCCTTCGTGTCGTCGATGAGGACGTTCGTCCCGTGGATGTGTTCGACGTTCTGGGAGGTCTCCTTCTCCATGCCGGCCTCCTGCAGGGCCTCACGGCGTTCCTGCTCGGGCATGTCCATCGAGGCCTCGCCGCGCTTGATGGTCTCGACGAGGTCGTCCGTCATCGGCTCGATGGAGATGTAGAAGCGGTTGTGCCGGTTCGGCGAGATGCCCTCCACTTCGTCGCTGGGCTCCTGGGGCTGCTCGCGGTAGACGACGATCGGCTCACCGGTGTTGACCGGGATACCCTGGTTCTTCTCGATACGCTGGGTGATGACCTCGAGGTGGAGTTCACCCTGTCCCGAAATGAGGTGTTCGCCGGTGTCCTCGTTGATGTCGATCTGGATCGTCGGGTCCTCCTTGGAGACCTGTCGCAGCGTCTCGATCAGCTTCGGCAGGTCGTCCATGTTCTGGGCCTCGACGGACTTCGTAATGACCGGCTCCGAGATGTGTTCGATCGACTCGAACGGCGTCATCTCGACACTCGAGACGGTCGAGCCGGCGATGGCGTCTTTGAGACCCGTGACGGCGGCGATGTTCCCGGCGGGAACCTCGTCGACCTCCTCGCGTTCACCGCCCATGTAGATCCCGACCGACTGGATGCGGTTCTTGCCGGCGGTCCCGGAGACGTACAGCTCCTGGCCCTTCTCGAGGGTACCCGAGAAGACACGTCCCGCGGCGATCTCGCCGGCGTGGGGGTCGATCCCGATGTCGGTAACCATCAGGACGACGTCGCCGTCCTCGTCGACGAGACGCATCGACTCCGAGAGGTCGCTCTCGTCGTCACCGCGCCAGATGCGCGGGATACGACGGGGCTGGGCCTCGAGGGGGTCCGGGAAGTGTTCACAGACCATGTCGAGGACGACGTCCGACAGCGGCGTTCGGTCGTGGAGTTCCTGGCGCTTGTCGGCGCGCTCGAGTTCCATGATTTCGCCGAAGTCCATCCCGGTGCGTTGCATCGACGGCATGGAGACGCCCCACTTGTACAGCGCGGAGCCGAAGCCGACGGTACCGTCTTCGACGGAAACCGTCCAGTCTTCGATGTCGTCCATCTCCTCGGTCATGCCGCGGATGAGTTCGTTGACGTCGTGGATGACCGAGAGGAGACGCTGTTGCATCTCCTCGGGACCCTCCTGCAGCTCGGAGATCAGGCGGTCGACCTTGTTGATGAACAGCGTCGGCTTGACGCCCTCTCGCAGTGCCTGTCGCAGCACCGTCTCGGTCTGGGGCATGGCCCCTTCGACGGCGTCGACGACCACGAGGGCACCGTCGACGGCCCGCATCGCGCGGGTGACGTCGCCACCGAAGTCGACGTGGCCCGGCGTGTCGATGAGGTTGATGAGGTGGTTTTCGTCCTCGTACTCGTGAGTCATCGAGACGTTCGCCGCGTCGATGGTGATCCCGCGTTCCTGCTCGTCTTCCTCGGTGTCCATCGCGAGCTGTTCACCGGCGGTCTCGTCGGAGATCATGCCGGCACCGGCCAGCAGGTTGTCCGTAAGGGTCGTTTTCCCGTGGTCGACGTGAGCGGCGATGGCGATGTTCCGAATGTTCTTCGGTTCGTCCATCAGCCGTTCACACTCTTGGACGATCTTCTTGCGTCGGCCCATATACCCCTCATTACCGGCAGCGGGGTCAAAAGGGTAGTGTTTCGTCGGCGCCGAAATCCGCCGTCGTTCCCGGTTTGAACGTTGGAATATCCAATTTGAGTGAGTGAATCACTCCCAATATTATGTCGGTCCGGCCGCGAGTCGGTTGCCGCCCGCGATGTGAGACGACGAACGCGACGGAGTCGATGACGTGCGAACGCACAAAAGAGTCAAATCCCGTCGGCTCTTGGTAGAACTACACATGGATATTCGCGTGCAGGGACCGGGCCCGACCTCTCCATTCCTCAGCGCCCGGGACCTCTTCGAAACCGAACACGACCTCTCGCTGCCGGTCCACGTCCAGCTGCGGGACGATCCCGACGAACGGACCTGGGCCGCCCACTACGACGATCGCCATGTCCTGAACATCTCGCGACAGGCCGCCTCGAGCGCGATGGCCCGCGAACTCGCCCTCCACGAGTTCGCACACATGGCGCGTCACGAACAGGACCACCCCTCACACACCCAGTCGACCGAGGAGGTTCTCTACCTGGCACTGGCCGGCAAGAGCGTCGAACGCCGCAAGCTCTCGCACTGCTACCAGATCGCCAACCACATGAAAGACATCTACGCCGACGACATCACCCTCTCGGTCGGTCCCGGCGAGAAACTGCTCTCCTTCCTCGAGTCGAGTCTGGCCGCGGCGGTTGCCGATCGGCCCGAAACGCCGCCCCGTCCAGGCCTCGAGCGGCTGTCCGCCAGCGCCGATCCCGAGATCACGGCGGTGAACGCGGCCTTCGCGCTCGCGCTCGCGGAGCGACACGACCTCGTCGACAGGGACCACCGACTCTACGATCTCGCGCACGCGGCAGCGATGGACGCCCCGAAAATCGACTTCGAAGGGTTCAAACGGCGGTTCCGGGAACTCGGGCGGGAGACCGACGCGAGTACGTACCGACAGGTGCTGGTCGATGCGACCCGGTCGTACGTCGGCGGTGACGGCCTTGCAGCCGATTGAGTACCGTCGTGACGTGCGGGTCCGGCATCGACACCCACAGCGCACAACGCGACGCCCATCGCTCGAGCCAGCCTACAGTTCGGCCCGAACGTTTATTGTTTGATGCCAAGAACGTGTGGAACATAGAGAATGTTCTCGGGAACGGACGGCGTGGGGGCTACTGACAGGGGGTTCTCCGACGAGTTATCGCGGTTGAAACGCCGGGGGGCAAGCGTTCTCGTCGTCGGCTCCGTCCAACCCGATCAGTGTCGGGACGCCTGTCGACGGCTGCTTGGCTGTGATGCCGATCGGGTCCGGCGACGCGTCCTCGTCTCGACGACGGCGGGCCCACACCACGCCACACACCACATCGACGAGGCCGGGTCGGCGGCCCTCTCGGTCATCGCTTACGAGACGCAGGCTCGCAACGTCACAACGGCCGAGCCGGGGGAGACACCGTCGGTCGGGACGGAAACGACCGAAGCGGAGTCGCTCGCCGACCTCGGGCTCGCCATCGAACAGGGGATCGAGGACTTCGAAACCAGTACCGCCGCGCTCGAACCCGGCGAAGTCAGGCTGGGGATCGACTCGCTGCTCCCGTTGCTCGAGGCGGACGGTCGCCAGCGGGTGTTCAAATTCCTCCATCTCATCAACGGACGAACGCGGGACGTCAATGGGATGGCCCACTACCACCTGCCGGTCGAGCGCGACGCCAGAATCGTCCAGACTCTCTCGCCGCTTTTCGATATTATCGTCGAACTCCGCGAGCGGAACGGCGACTATCAGGAGCGCTGGACGATCGAAGACGGCGACCGCCGTTCCGGTTGGGTATCGGTCGGCGCCGAGTAACGGCTCGGAGCCAGCCCAGTTCCGAGCGACGACCCCGGCGGTTCGCGGGCGACCGCACGAGTGACCGTTCCAATGAAACCGAAACGAGTGACCGTTCCAATGAAACCGAAATTCGAGCCCACACGACGCGGCGTAGAAATAATCGATCCGATCGAACGACACCGCTACCATCTCGAGACCGGAAGTCCGGTAACCCCATCGGCAGCGGATACTGATCGGATCGGCTTTCCGATCGGGTCCGCAGTGACGGTGACGACCGATTCGATCACGTTACCGAAGCCCGATACGGTCCTCGTTCGGGACTCGGACGGGCTGATGCTCACCGAGGTAAGCCCGACCGAGCAGGTGGGGCTCCCGCCGGACGAGTATACGCTTGATTTGTCCGGTCCGCTGAAAGTATACGCTCGTGTTACCGGTTCCGTACAGGTGTTTTCGGACCGGGAGAAGACGTATCTCACCTTCGGGACGGAGACGGCCGTCCACCTCGGGGCCAGATCGTTACACAAGCGCCCGGCGAGAACGATTACGACGACGACTGCGCCGACCGATCTGATGGCCGCAGTGTCGGCGTTCGGCTCGGAGTTGAAGACGACGTCACCGGAACGGGCGTATCCGACGCTGCGGGGGCATCCGCCCCGTCTCGAACTCGGCGACGAACTCCGGATACCGGCCCCACTCGATCGAGATCACAGCGTTCGGATAGCGGTTCCCGAGACGCTCCGGCACGTGTTCGTCGTCGCACCGCTCGCGTACTATCTCGATGCGGAAGTCGTTCCGGGATCGAGTCCACGGATCGTCACCGAAAGCGGATACACGCAGTCACTCGACGGTTCGGACGGGTTCGAACCGGCAGTCAAGCGGGTCCTGCAACGAACGTTCCTCCTCGACTGTGTCGTCAGGACCGAAGGGAACACGCCGCTCCCGTCACGCGAACGACGATCGATCGAACCGGTGATCGACCTCGATATCGCGGACACGTACGACCGACCGTTGGCCGAACGGCTCGAGCGCTATCTCGAGATTCCATACGAGAAACTGGAACCCCATCTCCCGGACTGGCAGTTCGAGACACGACTCGAGCCGACCGCCGATCACGTGCCGTTTCTCCCGTTTCTCGCCGACGATCTCGCGGTCGTCACGACGAGAGAAAGCGACCGAGACCGGGCGGGGCCGGAGCCGGTCGCGGAACGGGCGATCGACGCGTTCACGCGGGACGATTTCGTGCGAAGCACACAGCCCAGTTCCGTCCGTGGGGACACACGCGTCGAGACGGCAACCGACCAGTCGGCCGTCCCGACGGTCCAGCAGTCGTGGACCGGTATCGACGATACGGAAATCGTCAGCACCACGTCTGTCACGGCCTACCGGAACGATATCGGGCGAACGCCGAAAGACGGCCCCATCGAAATCGAGGTCGTCTGTAACGACCCGGATATGCGCGAGGAACTCGAAAGCGTCAACGGAACCTACGGGAGCCGGACGCGACTCCCGTTCGAGACGACGATCCACTACGATCTCACCACGGACGACCTCGCGGCCGTTCTCGCGAAAGACAGCGACTTCTTACACTACATCGGACACATCGACGACGAGGGATTCCAGTGTTCGGACGGGAAGTTAGATGCCCACACAGTCGATACCGTCGGGATAAAAGCGTTCTTATTGAACGCATGTCGATCCCACGAGCAGGGACTGCATCTCGTCGAGCGGGGGAGTATCGGCGGAATCGTCACGCTCAGTAACGTCGTCAACAGCGGCGCAGTCAGCGTCGGCGTCCTCGTTTCCCAGCTGTTGAACCTTGGGTTCTCCCTCTACAGCACGCTGGACATCGCCCGGCAGGAAAACATCGTCGGGCAACAGTACCAGTTAGTCGGTGATGGAAGAACGACGATTACACAGTCCGAAACGCGAATCCCGAACGTCTGTCTGGTATCCGGGGAACGTGACACGCTCACGGCGAACATCGTCGCGTACACGGCGGCAAACAGACGGCACGGAAGCGTCCTGTCGCCACACATCGATTCGGTCGAGTCGTATTTCGTCGTTCCCGGTGAGACGGGGCCGATTTCGGTGACGGAGTCGGAACTCGAGGCGCTTTTCGATGAGGCGTTGTTCCCTGTAATACGGAACGGACACGTCCAGTGGAGTACCGACCTCGTCGACGACTGACTCGAGTCC
Organism: Natrinema thermotolerans DSM 11552; assembly: GCA_000337115.1. Classification (GTDB taxonomy): domain Archaea; phylum Halobacteriota; class Halobacteria; order Halobacteriales; family Natrialbaceae; genus Natrinema; species Natrinema thermotolerans. The sequence goes on along the minus strand of AOIR01000053.1, from coordinate 41,582 downwards.
GACCGACGGAAGCGATCACGGCGGTCGATACCCGACGGCGGTCAACACTGGCACGCGAAATCAGCTCCCGGTCCGCGATTTCCGGTTTAGGGGCCGACGAAGGTACTCGCATTCGTCGCTGCGACGTTGCCTGTCTGTCCGAGTAACAACAGGATCGTAAACAGCGCGCCGATCAGTCGTGGGTGGTTCTTCAGGTGCTGTGTAACATCCGTCATGGTACAGTCAACCAATAGTTGTCTGTTGACATAAATCTATCTTAATATAATATATGCCAAACCAATAATATCAACAATGTGGAACATCAGTAGAACGCGGATACAAGAACCGACCGGAATTATCTTCGGCCTCGAGTCGGCCGGCGGAAGCGGCTCGACTCGGAGAAGCGATCTCGAACCGCTATGTTCGTCGAAAATGGCCCGCGGTCACGAGCAGCCCGCTCGCTACCGGAAGGCGAAGCCATCCCGTCCGAAGAAAACCGAAACGCAACGGTATAACGCGTTAGCGTGCGGCTGCCGCGACGCGCTCTTTCTCTTCTTTCTGGCTGACGGCGTAGGTGCCAACGTCGTAGTTGGACGCGCCGACGAGCTGGTTCGCGATGGCCTCCTCGACGTCAGTGGTCGTCTTGAACGAGTCGTTGTAGACGCCCTCGGCGAGGAACTTCAGGGCCTGGTCGACGCGGCGCTGGGGAGCGACGTCGACGGCTTTCGGGACCGAGATACCACCGTATTTCAGGCGGACGGTTTCCTCGCGCGGGGCCGCGTTCTCGACGGCGGTCACGAGGATCTGAATCGGATTCTCCTCGGTGCGCTCGTGGACGATGTCGAACGCGTCGCTGACGTAGTTGAGGACTTGCTGTTTCTTGCCCGTGTTCTCCTCGGTCTGCATCAAGCGGTTGATGAAGCGCTCAACGATGGAGATCTCGGACTTTTTGAACTGTTTGCTGGCGTGGCGACCCGCGGTGTGAGCGACGGGTGATACCGTGATGTAGCGTTCGGTCGAGGGGTCAGCGTACTCGATTTCGCCGATCTCCCACTCGCCGAACAGCTTGGCCGAAACGTCCGCGCCGCCGGCCGGCGCGTCCGGGTCGGGTTGGTCTTCTGCCGCCATGGTTATCGCACCGGTTTCTCCGCGTTCCCGCGAACGAGTTCCTTCAGTGCGACGCCGTTGACCTTGTCGACCTTGTAGTTGACACCGGAGAGGTCACCCATCGCACGACCCTTGGCCCCACCGATCCCGGCGATGGTGACTTCGTCGTGTTCGTCGATGAACGAAATAGCACCGTCACCGGGACAGAACGCGGTGACTTGCTTGCCGTTCTTGATCAGCTGGACCCGGACGCATTTCCGAATCGCCGAGTTAGGCTGTTTGGCCTCGATGCCGACCTTTTCGAGTACGATACCGCGGGCCTGAGGTGCGCCCTCGAGGGGGTCGGACTTCTCGCGAAGTCCACGGGCGCGGCGCGCGTAGTCCGAGTCGGACCACCGCTGATTCTGGCGGTCCTTCTTGAGCTTGCGCGCGGCGTATTTGCCGTTTGCCATGGGCGTCGCTATCCGACGGAGGCACTTAAGCGACCCGTTTCGAGTCGCGCGTTACGGCTCGAGAATCGGCGACGAGGGGGAACGAAGCGATTTCAGCGCGTTTCGTCGCCGGAGGCGCCCGCTGGCGTCGGATCGGTTGCGTTCGGATCGGTATCGGTGCCGTTCGCGACGACCACTCGTTCCCGACGCAGTCCGGCAATCGACACCTTGTTCGCCTCGCTGCGCGTCGAGTCGTGGCCCGCCTTTCGTCTCGAAGCGCGATCGGGAGTGAGTTTGTTGCCGCGAACCGTCCGACAACTGCGATCCGAAGCGACCAGAACGTCGCTGATCGCGAGTCGGGGCAACCCGAGACATATAATCTTACCGGATCGATAGCTAAAGTTATTAGATAGACTAGGGCTGTTCTGTACTCGTTATGGCCACACTGAACAGTTGGATCAAGCGACTCGTCGGGAGCGCCGACGAGGAGTCCCAGTCCAGCGACGAACTGCAGGCAGTCGATGACCGAATCGGATTCGAAGCCTCACTCGAGGACGCGGAAGTGATCGGGCGGAGTCCCCTGTCGTATATCGCTGCCGGCGAATCGATCTCCTCGTTCGTGGGGAAAGAGATCACGTCCAAACTCGCCGAGTACGGACTCGAGGAGATCGAACCCGACGAATGGTATCCGCTCCAGGTCCCGCTTGCCATGCTGTACGATATGCGCGACGAATACGGCGACGTCAGGATGCGAAACATGGGCCAGAACGTCCCCGAACACGTCGAATTTCCGCCGGACCTGTCCGAAGTCGATAACGCGTTACGGGCGATCGATACGGCCTACCACCAGAACCACCGCGGCAGCGAGATCGGCTCCTACGAGTTCCAACAGGAGGGTCCGAACGCGGGTGTGATGATCTGTGAGAACCCCTATCCGTGTGAATTCGATAAGGGGCTCATCAAGGGCGTCGCGAAGAAGTTCGCCGACAACCCCGTCCAGGTCGAGGAAGTCGGCGACCAGTGTCGATCGGACGGCGATCACCGCTGTGAGTATCGCGTCGAATGGCTTTGATAGGGGTCGTGTCGCGACCGGCGACGTAGCCGGTCGACCCGGTCGACCCGGTTTCGGAACGAGGAGACCGACTCAGTACGGATACTCTCTCGGTTCGCGCTGGACCGAGATCCATTTGACCGACGTCAGCGTCTCGAGGATCCACTCGTCGTTGTACCGACCCATGCCCGATGCGCCAACACCGCCGAACGCGACGTGCGGTTCGTCGTTCAGCGGCTGGTCGTTGATGTGGACCATGCCCGTCTCCATCGCGTCGGCCACGTCACGCGCTCGAGCGACGTCCGCCGAGTGAACCGATCCCGACAGCCCGTACTCGGTGTCGTTGGCGATCCGAATCGCCTCTTCGTCGGTTTCGAAGGGAACGACCGGCGCGACCGGCCCGAAGTGTTCGTTGCAGGCGACCGGCATGTCGCTGGTGACGTCCGACAGTACCGTCGGCTCGACGAACAGTCCCTCGTAGTCGCCGCCGGCCTCGACCGTCGCGCCGCGTTCGACCGATTCCTCGAGGAAGCCGACGATCTTGTCGCGCTGGCTCTCGTTGATGACCGGGCCGACGAGGGTCCCCTCCTCGAGCGGATCGCCAATGGGGAGTTGCTCGGCGCGGTCGGCCAGCCCCGCCACGTACTCGTCGTACAGCGATTCGTGGACCAGATGGCGGTTGATCGAAATACACTCCTGTCCCTGATGGGTGAACGAGCCGAACGCGCCGGCGTCGATCGCCCGCTCGAGGTCGGCATCCTCGAGAACGATGTGTGCGTTGTTTCCGCCAAGTTCGAGTGCGGGTTCCGTGTACGCACCGACGGCACGCTGGCCGACGCCGCGTCCGACTTCCGAGGAGCCGGTAAACGACATCACCGACGGGACCGAGTGACCCGAGAAGTGGTCGCCGATCTCGTGACCGTAGCCGGGGACGACGTTTAGGACACCCGCCGGGAGGCCGGCCTCTTCGAAGACCTTCGCGAGGACGAGGCCGCCCGTTATCGGGGTGTGTTCGTCCGGTTTTAATACCACGCTGTTGCCGAGCGCGATGGCGGGTGCGACGACGCGACTGGAGAGATACAGCGGGAAGTTCCACGGCGTGATGACGCCGACGACGCCGGCCGGTTCGCGCACGAGCAGGTTCTCCTTGCCCGGCGTGACCGAGTCCTTGCGGCGACCGCCGTCGCGCATCGCCAGTCCGGCACCGACCTCCATCGTCCCCTGTGCGAGTTGGGTCTCGAAGTCCGCTTTCAGCCCGACACCGCCGCACTCGACCGCGAACAACGTCTCGAGGTCGTCGGCGTACTCGCCCAGCAACCGACAGGCCTCGGACACGATCCCGGCACGCTCCTGGGGCGGTCGCTGTGCCCACTCCGCTTGCGCTTCCTCCGCGATCGCGTATGCCTCGTCGACGTCGTCCTCGGTGCCCGAAGGGACCGTCGTCAGGGACGTCCGCGTCGCGGGGTTTTCGACGTCGATCAGGTCACGGTCACCCGCGGGAACCCACTCTCCGTCGAGATACAGGGCGTTCCAGCCGGTTTCCGGCGCGATCTCGAGGTCATCGACGGCGATCTCGTCGGCTGATTCCGTACTCGTATTCGTCATGTGAGTCTGCCTATCGGTGGGCCCGGCTTATTCATTTGGATCCGACATTCACGATAGTGGACTATCGAGGTCAGTCGGGATGGACGGCCCGCCGACGCCGGGGCGGTTCGCTTCTCAAGCGACGGGGAAAATGGCCCAGTGCCGCGTCGGGCAAGCGGGGCCCGAAAACGGTCGGACACGCGGCGGATCGAAACCCGCGACAGCCGTTTTTCACCCGGCGGGAATGCGAGTCCGGTTTTTACGCGCTGTGTGGCCTACGCGCCGATATGGCACAGCAGAGCGACTCCCTCGAGCCGTTCCGGGCGATCGAACTGCCCGACGGCAGCGATCCGATCTCGAAAGGGATCGTCCGGCGGATCCGCTCGAACGAGGGCACGATGACGGTCGAAATCGCGATCGACGGGCTCGGCGAGGACCTCGCCGAGCGGATCGTCGAACAGGTCCGGGGGGCGGCGCTTGCGCTGCCGGACGCGGACCACGTCCGCATCGAATCGGTCCGGGACGCGGACAAAGACGTCGAGTTGCCCACGGTCGATCACGTCCTGGCCGTCGCGAGCGCGAAAGGCGGGGTCGGCAAGACGACGGTCGCGGTCGCACTGGCGCGGACCCTCGCCGCCCGTGGGGTCGACGTCGGGCTATTCGATGCGGACATCTACGGCCCGAACGTCCCCCACCTGCTCGAGGACGTCGACGGGCCGGTCCTGACGAACGAACACGGCCAGCCGGTGCCGCTGGCGGCCGAAAACGGACTCGAGATGCTCAGCCCCGGCGTGGCCGGCGGCGACGCGCCGACGGCGCGACGGGGAGCGATCGCCTACGGCGCGGTCGAGAACCTGCTCGGTCAGGGCGACTGGTCGGACCGCGACGTCATGATCATCGACATGCCCGCGGGCACGGACGACGTAGTCGGGGCGGCGCTGGAACACGTCCCGGTCGACGGGGCCGTCTTCGTCACGACCCCCTTCGACGCGAGCGTCGACGACACGAAACGGACCGTCGACCTGTTCGCCGAGAACGGGGTCGCACCGGTCGCCGGGGTGGTCAACATGAACAGCTTCGACTGCGAGTGCTGTGGGGAGCGTAACCGGCTGTTCGAGGACCCCGTCGACATCGACGTCCCCGTCGTCCACGATCTCCCGTTCGATCGCACCCTTCAGCGCGCTCCCGGCGGGGGTGACTCGCACGAGACGATCGATGCGCTGGCCGAGACCGTCGAATCGTTCATCGACGAGGTCCTCGAGGACGTCCCCGAGGACGCGTTCGATCTGCGGGGGCTGCCGCGGGCCAGCCAGACGCGCCAGCTGTGTGATGAGCTGGCGGCCGCCGACGCCGGGGACACCGTCCGGGTCGTCGTCGAGGACCCCGAATGGGTCCGGGACGCCCTCCGGAGCGACGCCGGCGAACTGCTCGCGGACGTCGACCGGGAGGGGATCGCCACCACCGGTGCGTTGCTGGCAGTGACGCGGCGCTGATCGGCGTATGACCCCGGGACGGACGTAGCGGCGCGGTGACGACGGTTTTCGCGACTGCTGGATCCGTTTCGTAATAATATGTTCCGCCTGCGCGTGCGAGACTGAAGACTCGGCACAACGACGAGGGACGCTACTTGCCGACCCGACTTGAATACCGCAACAGTTGCAGGTAGCCGGAATCGACGATATCCGATAATTCCGGGGCGTGATGCCGTTTGAACGGTGGTTTATAAACCTGTACCAGTGAAGGAACGGGGCAGGTACATAAATGGTCGGGCGAACACCTCCAGACCGTTCCTGTCAGATAAGAACGGTGGTGAGCCACTTACAGTACCGATCACCATCCGTCACACATGGTGCTCGAACAGTCACCGCGGCACCGGCTCTCGAGCGTGATCGACGCCGGGAGGTGGTGTCGACATGGCTAACCGCGATCGGAGCGTCGACTCGGCAAACGAGCGGTCGGCCGAAGGAACGTCGGTCTCCCGTCGGACGCTCCTCGGTGGCGCAGGGGCAGCCGGCGTCGCCGGCTTCGCGGGCTGTCTCCGACTGTTTACCGACGACGAGGAGGGGAACGGCAACGGGACGTCGACGGCGTCGAAGCTGAACCCGCTGACGGAGTACCCCAACCGGGAGTGGGAGAGCCACTACCGCGACGTCTGGGACGTCGACGACACCTACTACCTGGCGTGTCGGCCGAACGATACGCACAACTGTTACCTCGAGGCGAACGTCAAGAACGGGGTCGTGACGCGTCTCGGCCCGTCGATGAACTACGGCGAGGCCGAGGACCTGTACGGCAATCAGGCCTCGAACCGCTGGGATCCGCGAGTCTGTCAGAAGGGCCTGTCGATGGTCGAGCGCTTCTACGGCGAACGGCGCGTGACCTCACCGATGATCCGGCAGGGGTTCAAAGACTGGGTCGACGAGGGGTTCCCGCGCAACGAGGACGGCTCGATGCCCGAGGAGTACGCCCAGCGCGGCGAAGACAGCTGGTACGAGGCGAGCTGGGACGAGGCCTACGAGTACGCCGCCAAGACGTTCCTGGAACTCGCCGACCACTACTCCGGGGCGGACGCCCAAGAGATGCTGCTCGAGCAGGGGTACGACGATCGCGTCGTCGAGGAGATGCAAGGCGTCGGGACCCGTACGATGAAGTTCCGGGGCGGGATGCCGATGCTCAGTACCATCGGGCTGTTCGGCGAGTACCGCTTTGCCAACTCGATGGCGCTCGTCGATCACCACGTCCGCGGCGTCAGCGAGGACGAGGCGCTCGGCGGCGTCGGCGGGGACAACTACACGTTCCACACTGACCTCCCGCCGGGTCATCCGATGGTGACCGGCCAGCAGACAGTCGACTTCGACTTGGCGAACGTCGAGTACGCCGACAACATCGTCCTGGCCGGGATCAACTGGATGTGTACGAAGATGGCCGACTCCCACTGGCTCACCGAAGCCAGGATGAACGGCGCGAACGTGACCGGCATCTTCACCGACTACAACGCCACGTCCTCGAAGTGTGACGAGCTGGTCATCATTCGCCCGGCGACCGACTCGGCGCTGTTCCTCGGCGTCGCCCAGCAGATCATCGCCACCGACGGCTACGACGAGGACTTCGTCCGGTCGAACACGGACCTGCCCCTGTTGGTCCGCATGGATACGGGCGACCACCTCCGTGCGAGCGACGTCTTCGCGGACTACGACCCGGCGGATCTCGAGCGGACGCAGGTCGCGCCGGCCGACGAACACCCGGCTCCGACGACCGTCGACACCGCGGACCAGTGGATCACCCCGGACCAGCGCGAGGACTGGGACGACTTCGTGGTCTACGACGACGCGGCCGGCGGCGTTCGGGCCGTCGACCGCGAGGCGGTCGGCGAGGAGTTCGACGTCGACGCGGCGCTGGAGGGTAGCTGGGAACTCGAACTCGCCGACGGCGACACCGTCGAGGTCCGCCCGGTGTTCGACCTCGTCACGGAGTACCTCGACACGACGTGGGACCCCGAGTCCACCGCCGAGGTCACTGGGACCGAACCCGAGGCGGTCACGAACCTCGCCGAGCAGTTCGCCGATAACAAGGAGAGTACCCTGCTGCTCACCGGGATGGGGCCCAACCAGTACTTCAACGGTGACCTGAAAGACCGCGCGGCCTTCCTGGTGGCGTCGCTGACCAGCAACGTCGGCACCCACAGCGGCAACGTCGGCAGTTACGCGGGCAACTACCGTGCGGCGATGCTCAACGGGATCCCCCACTACCACCTCGAGGATCCCTTCGATCCGGAACTCGACCCCGACGCCGACTCGCGGGTCGATAGCCGGATCACGATGGAGTCGATGCACTTCTACTCCAACCTCGACAAGCCGCTGAAGATCGAGGGCGAGTACCACATGGGCGACAGCCACATGAACACGCCCACGAAGTCGCTGTGGGTCGCCGGCTCGAACTCGATTCTGGGCAACGCGAAGGGGTCGTACAAGATCATCGAGGGTCTGCTGCGAACCGGGAAACTCGAGGCGTTCTTCTGTAACGAGTGGTGGTGGACGATGACCTGCGAGTACTCCGATATCGTGTTCCCGGCGGACTCGTGGGCCGAGCAGAACGTCCACGACCTCACCGCCTCCGTCACCAACCCCTTCCTGATGGTGTTCCCGGAGACGGGCATCGACCGCGTCTACGACACGCGCCATGACTGCCAGATCTATCAGGGCGTGGCGGAGAAACTGGCCGAGAAACTGGGCGAACCCCGCCTCGAGCAGATGTGGGAGTTCATCGACGAGGACGAGTACAGGGGCAAACCCTACGTCCAACGGATCCTCGACAACTCCAACATGACGAAGGGGTACGACGCCGAGACGCTCATCGAGAAGGCCGAACGCGGCGAGCCGGCCCTGATGATGAGTACGACCTACCCCAAGAAGATCGGGACCAGACAGGCCAAAGACGACGAACCCTGGTACACCAAGACCGGACGGCTCGAGTTCCTCCGCGAGGAGGAGACCTGGACCGAGGTGGGCGAGACCCTCCCAGTCCACCGGGAGGCGGTCGACGGCACCATCTACAAACCTAACGTCATCGTCGACGACGGCGACCACCCGCTCATCGACCCGGAAACCCCCGACGATCTGGGCTGGGACGACGACAACATCGAGGACGCGTCCGCCCGCCAGGTCCGCAACGAGGTCGTGAGTACCGACGACCTCGTGAACTCGAGTCACCCCTTGCAGGACGTCGATCCCGGGTTCAAGTACTCCTTTATGACCCCCAAGTACAGACACGGCGCACACACGTTCTGTAACGCCCTGCCGAACATCGCCGTCTGGTGGGGGCCGTTCGGCGACCGGGACCGCAAGGACGATCGCAAACCGTACTTCGGCGAGGGCTACGTCGAGATGAACCCCGAGGACGCCAAGGAAGAGGGATTCGAAGACGGTGACTACGTGTGGGTCGACGCCGACCCCAACGACCGGCCGTATCCCAGCGCCAACGGGAATCCCGACGAGTACTCGCGGGCGTTGATGCGGGTGCGATACCAGCCCGCCATGCCGCGGGGCGTGACCCGGAGCTGGCACAACCTCAATCAGGCCAGCCACGGGACGACCGAGGCGACGCCCGACCGAACGGGCATGGCGAAAAACGAGGAGACCGACTACGTGTCGCTGTACCGGCGCGGGGGCCACCAGAGCATGACCCGCTCGTGGCTCCGGCCGACCATCCTGACCGACGAGATGAACCGCAAGGGGCTGATGGGCCAGACCATCGGCAAGGGCTTCGCCCCGGACGTCCACTGTGCCAACGGCGCACCCAGAGAATCGTTCGTCAAGTTCGAGAAGGAAGGCGACGCCGGCGAGGACGGCGAAGGGCTGTGGCGACCCGCCGAGATGGGGCTACGGCCCGGCTACGAAACCGAGACGATGCAGCGGTATCTCGACGGCGACTTCACGTCAACGGAGGGTGACTAACGATGCCAACAGTCGACAACTGGCAACTCGGCCGCGAGATGGAGTACCCCTACGAGGGCGCACGCCCCGACGACCAGTGGGCCGGCGTCTTCGACCTGAACAAGTGTATCGAGTGCCAGACGTGTACCCTGGCCTGTAAGACCACGTGGACCCACGGCGAGGGCCAGGAACACATGTTCTGGAACAACGTCGAAACCAAACCCTACGGCTCCCACCCGGTCGGCTGGGACAAGCGCACCCTCGAGGATCTCGACCCCGGCGACTGGGAGGACGGCACCTACGAGGGCGACACGATCTTCGAGGCCAACGGGACCGACTGGGACGATCCGGAGAACAATCCCCAGGAATCCCAGCAGGCGGCCGGGGAACTGGCCGGCTTCTTCCCGGGCACCGACGACTGGCGGTATCCGAACCTCGGCGAGGACGAGATCGCCGGCGACTCGATGGAGTCGATCACCCACTTCGACGAGGAGACCCACCCCGTGTGGTTCTTCTACCTCCCGCGGATCTGCAACCACTGTACGTACGCCGCGTGTGCCGGCTCCTGTCCGGTCCCCGCCATCTACAAGCGGGAAGAGGACGGGATCGTCCTCATCGACGAGGACTCCTGTCAGGCCTTCCAGCAGTGCAACGAGGCCTGCCCCTACAAGAAGGCGATCTTCAACCCCGCCGAGAGCAAGTCACAGAAGTGCATCGGCTGCTATACGAAGACCGAGCAGGGAAAGGCCCCGCAGTGTTTCGAGAACTGTCTGGGGAAGATCCGCCTCCACGGCTACATCAACCCGCCCGAGGAAGCCGACGAATCCGATCCGATGGCCGAGCCCACGAACCCGCTCGACTTCGTCGTCCACCAGAAAGAGCTGGCGAAGCCGCTGTACCCGCAGTTCGGCCTCGAGCCGAACGTCTACTACGTGCCGCCGATCACGGCACCGACCGACTACCTCTCCCAGATGTTCGGTCCGGGCGTCGAGGACGCCATCGCCACCTACCGCGCGATGCGTAACGGCGACGAGCCCGCGCTCAAGGGGCTGTTCAAACTGATGGGGTCGACCGAGTGGTCGATCACGGCCTTCGAGATCGACGGCGACGAAGCGGTCGGCTACTACGAGGGCGACGAGGTCGGTCGCGTGCCGATCACCGAACCCACCGCCGAACGGGATCGCTACGACGAAGACGAGGACGTCTACCGGCTGGATATCACGTAACCATGAGCGAGAACACCATCCTCGGCGGCCCGCCGAACCGGGCCACGGACGCGACCGACGAACCGGAAACCGAGCCGACGCCGGACCCGGCCGACCTGCCGGGCGACGCCGAGACGGCGGTCCACCGGAGCCGGCTCTACTCGCTGCTCTCGCTCGGGTTCGACCGCCCGGGCGAGGACTTCGAGGCGGCCCGCGACGAGGACGCATACGCCGCGGACCTCCACGCGTCCGCAGCGGCGATCGATCCCGAGATTGCCGCGGCAGCCGCGGCCGTCACCGACGCCCTCGAGGGCATCGACGGCGACGAACTCCACCACCAGTGGGCCGCCCTGTTCGGCGTCGAGGAGGGGGTGACCGTCTCCCCCTACGAGCTGACGTACCTCCCGGGCCCGCTGATGACCAACGTCCGCCGGCTCGCCGACATCAGAGGGTTCTACGAGGCGTTCGACCTCTCACTGGCCGACGAGGGGACCGACCGCGGGGATCACGTCTGCTACCTGACGGAGTTCCTGAGTGCGCTCTGTCTCCGGGAGGCCTCGCTCCGGGAGAGGGGCGACGACGAGGGCGTCGCGATCGTCGTCGACGCGCGGCGCTCGTTCCTCGAGGACCACCTCGGCCGGTGGTACTGGCGGCTCGCCGACGAGGTCGGCAGCCACGACGACGGGACGTTCTACGCCGCGCTCGCGGAGCTACTGGCCGCACTGGTCGAACACGAGATCGAGACCCTCGACCTCGACCCCGACTGGGTCCCGGACGATCCCGAGGTCACCGAGTGGAACGAGGACGTCTTCGGTGACGCCGGCCGCGGCTGTGGCGGTTGCGGCGCGAACGTCGGCGACTTGGGCTGAGAATCGCGGCGAAAAGCGTTCTGATCGGCCGACCTCCGCGTCGGAGGTCGCGTCGCTCCGCCTCGAGAGAGAAACCAAAAACGGGCTACAACAGCTGGATGTCGTCGATTCCGAAGTGGCGCTTCGCGAGGGTGCGGGCGGCGTCGATCGTGCGACCGTTCGTGCCGATCGCGACGCCGTGATCCGCTTGCGCGACCTCGACGTACGCGACGGTATCGTCGTTTTCGCTGATCGTGACGTTGTAGACCGCCGCCGGTGCGAGCGCGTTGGCGACGAACTCCGCGGCGTTGTCGGCGTCTTCGACGAGTCGGACCTGCGCATCGGCACGATCCTCGAACCGCTTTACGGTACGGCCGTCGGGACCGATCGCCTCGCCCATGCCGCCGCGTTCGACGACGATCAGGAGACTGTCACCGCCGTCGGTGACGAGACAGTCCCGCCCGTCGACGCCGGTCACGTCCTCGAAGGCCGCCAGATACTGCCGGGCGTCGTCGTCGAGGGTAACGCCCATCGATCAGTCGGCCTGACCGCTGCCGGAGGTGGTCGACCCCATCCGGAGATCGACGTCGCCGGTGCCGAGCTTGATCGGCTTGCCGACGATGACGTTCTCCGTGACGCCGTCGAGATCGTCGACTTCGCCGTGGATCGCGGCGTTGAGCAGGTGGTTGACCGTCACCTCGAACGCCGCGCGGGCCAGCACGGACTCCTTCGAGCCCGAGATCCCGTGGCGACCGATCGACTCGATCTCGCCGCGGTTGGTCATCATGTCCGCGACCAGCATCAGGTGGCGGACGTTCACGTCGTCGAGACCCTGCTCGGCCAGCGTGTTGTTCGTCTCCTCGATGATGGCCTCGCGAGCCGCCTCGATGCCGAGGTTCCGATGGATCTCGTGGATGTTGTTACACGTCGTTCGTGAGGCGTCGACGCCCTCGATCTCCAAGACGTCGCCGAAGGCCGACCCCTCGGTGTAGAGGACGAACTCCTCGTTGCCGTTGTCCAGTTCCTCGCGGCGGATGACGACGCGGGAGATGTCCTCGATTCCTTTGAACGTGATATCGCGCAACTCCTCGACGAGCTGGAGGAGGTCCCGGTAGGACGGCTCCTCGGGGCCGAACTGGATCTCGGTGCCCTGCTGGACCGTCTGGACGCCCAGTGAGTCCTCGATGATCCCCGCGACCTCGTCGGGTGTGATCATCCGCTCTTTGAGGGTGTCCTCGTTGAGCGAGATCTGGACGCGCATGTCCGCGACGTTCGTCGAGACGTCACCCAGCGCGAGGATCTTCGTCGCCTCGATCTTCCAGACGACCTCGTGGGCCTTCTCGCGCTCGGTGGCGTACTCGCCCTCGAGGTAGACGGTCATCATCGGCGTGTCCGGCGTCTTCCGGGCGTCGACCAGTTCGATCAGCCGGGGCAGCCCCTGGGTCACGTCGATCTCGGCGACGCCGGCGTAGTGGAACGTGTTCATCGTCAGCTGCGTCCCGGGTTCGCCGATCGACTGGGCCGAGACGGTGCCGACGGGATCGAGCGGATCGACGCGGGTGTCGAGATACCGGGTCTCGACAGCCTTCGCCAGTTCGTCGGCGTCCTCGACGGTCGCGTCGCCGCGATCCTCGAGGGTCTCGTAGACGTTGTCCTTGAGTCGCCGCGGGAGATCGGTGTCCTCGACGACCGCGATGGTATCGTCGTCGACGTCGTACTCGACGTTAGTCATCGGAACTCACCTCCGTGCCCTCGGTCAGTCGGTCGTCGGCGTGTTCCGAGAGGTTCGTCGGGCGCGGCTTGGAGCCGAGGAACTCTTCGCGGTCTTCCTCGGAATCGAACTCCGAATCGAGGACGCGGCTGGCGATCGCCTCGACGTCGATGTCGTTGTCCTCGTCGGAGGAGACCTTGACCGGCGAGGTGCCGTCCTCGCCGAACTCGAACTGGACGATCGTGTCCGAGGTGTCCCGGACCGTGCCGTCGTACTGGGTCTCGAGTTCCGAGAGGGCGTTGATCAGCCGCCGCTGCAGGTAGCCGGACTTCGAGGTCCGGACTGCAGTGTCGACCAGGCCCTCGCGGCCACCCATCGCGTGGAAGAAGAACTCCCGAGGCGTGAGCCCGCTGGTGTAGGAGTTCTCGACGAAGCCGTGGGCCTCGGCCGAGAGGTCGTTCGGTTCGTAGTGCGAGAGGGTGCGGTCCTCGTAGCCGCGGTTGATCCGCTCGCCCCGAACTGCCTGCTGACCGACGGCACCGGCCATCTGGGTCAGGTTGAGCATCGACCCACGCGCACCGGAGTTGGCCATGACGACCGCGGGGTTGTCGTCCTGGAAGTGTTCGTCAGCGATGTTCCCCGCGTTGTCACGCGCACGCGAGAGCGTCTGCATGATCTTCATCTCGAGGGTCTCGTCGATGGTCCGCCCGGGGAGACTCTCGAGTTCGTTGTTCTCGTAGGCTTCGATCAGTTCTTCGACGCGGTCGTTGGCGTCCGCGATCGTCTCGTCGATGCGGGACTCGGCCTCATCGGGGATGGTCTCGTCGTCGATCCCGATCGAGAACCCGAAGTGCATGATCGCCCGCATGGCAAGCGTCGAGACCTCGTTGACGAAGATCCGGGCGCGGGTGTTGCCGTAGACCTTCGTGATGGTGTCGACGATCTCGCCGCCGAACTCGCCGACCTCGTCCTCGGCGATGGTCCCCTTGAGGAGCTGGCCGTCCTCGACGACGACTTCGTCGCCGACGGTGCCGGTGAACTCCAGATCGAGGTCGTCGGGAAGCAGTTCCGAGAAGACGTCGTGACCGGTCCAGAACGGCTCGCCCTCGTCGTCGACGCCGCTGGGTTCGGGCAGTTCGTCGATCCGGGTGGCACGCAGCAGGTCAAGCGCCTGCGTCTCGTTGAACCGGGGGTTGTCGTGGGTCAGGAGGTACATCCCACTGATGTGGTCCTGAATGGCCCCGATGATGTTCTCGCCGAACCGCGGCGAGAGCATCTGTTCTTGCACGCGCATGAGGACGCGCGCTTCGGCGCGGGCCTCCTCGTTTTGCAGCGCGTGCATGTTCATCTCGTCGCCGTCGAAGTCGGCGTTATAGGGCGGACAGACGACGGTGTTCAGCCGGAACGTCTTGTACGGCATGACCACGACCTCGTGGGCCATGATCGACATCCGGTGCAGCGACGGCTGCCGGTTGAAGATGACGATGTCGCCGTCGATGAGGTGCCGGTTGACCTCCCAGCCGGCCTCGACTTTCTCCGCGAGCTGTTCGCAGTTCTTCTCGGTCACCTTCAGCCGACGACCGTCCGGCCGTCGGACGTAGTTCGCGCCGGGGTGGCCCTCCGGTCCGTTGGAGACGAACCGCCGGGCGTCCTCGAGATTGCGCTCGGTGACGTTCATCGTCTGGGTCATCTCCTTGGCCACGCGATCGGGGACACCGACCTCGTTGAGCGAGAGGGTCGGGTCCGGCGAAATGACGGTTCGGGCGGAGAAGTTGACACGCTTCCCGGACAGCGAGCCGCGGAAGCGACCCTCCTTGCCCTTCAGGCGCTGGGAGAGGGTCTTGAGGGGGCGGCCGGAGCGATGTCGCGCCGGCGGCGTTCCCGAGATCTCGTTGTCCATGAACGTCGTGACGTGGTACTGCAGCAGTTCCCAGAGGTCCTCGATGATCAGCTGGGGCGCGCCGGCCTCGCGGTTCTCCATGAACCGCTGGTTGATCCGGATGATGTCGACCAGCTTGTGCGTGAGGTCGTCCTCGGAGCGCTGGCCGTTGTCGAGCGTGATCGACGGCCGCGCGGTGACCGGCGGTACCGGGAGGACGGTGAGGATCATCCATTCGGGACGGGAGCGCTCGGGGTTGATCCCCAGAACCTCCATGTCCTCGTCCGGGATCGCTTCGAACCAGTCCCGGATGTCGGAAGGCATCAGCTTGTTCGTGTCCTCCTCGGTCAGGTCGATGTCCAGGGCCTTCTCGATGGCCTTGCGCTGGCTCTCACGCGGGCGGAACGAGCCCGAGAGGATCTCGTTGACTCGAGTCAGCTCGATCTCGGTCTGTTCGGCGAGTTCGTCCGGCGTCGTCCGCTCGATGCCTTCCTCCTCGTCGCCCTGCATCGCGCCGGCGATGCGCTGGGAGTACTCGCTGGTCAGGACCTGCTGGACCTCGTAGTAGGTCGTCGGCTTCTCGTGGTCGATGTCGTACTGGATTTCGCCGCAGAACGGACATCGGTCCTTCTTACGGGCCTGCCGAATGGCGGCCTTCGTCACGTCGTTGAGATCCCGGCTCAGCTTCCGCGATTCGTCGAGCTGGTCGTGGAACTCGTCGCGCTCGTCCTCGGTCAGCAGCAGGCGGGAACACTCCCGGCAGGTGCCACGCAGGAGCCGTCGGATGAGCTTCGTGAAGCCGACGTGGATCACCGGCGCGGCCAACTCGATGTGGCCGAAGTGGCCGTTACAGGAACCCGAGTGCTTCCCGCAGGTCTTGCACTCGAGGCCGGGGTCGATGACGCCCAGCCGCGGGTCCATCAGCCCCATGTCGATGGGGAAGCCGTCATCGTCGTAGGTGTCGGCGGTGATGATCTTCGTCGCGCTCATCTCCCGGTACTCCTCGGGCTCCATGAGCCCGAAGTTGATCGCTCCGATGTCTTTGGGTGTCGTGTCTTGCATGGGTTAGACGGCGTCCTCCAGTTCGAGTCGCGGTGCGATACCCAGCGCCTTCATCTCGTCCAAGAGGAGCTTGAACGCGTAGCTCATCTCGATTTCGTGGATATCGGTCTCCTCGTCGCAGTTCGGACAGTAGACACGCCGTTGTTCGACGTTCTCGACCGCGCTCATCCCACAGTTGGCACAGACGTGGATGAACTCACGGTCGGATTCGTCGAGGAGTCGTTCTTTCAGCGTCATGGCCGCCCCGTGGCCGATGAACACGTCGCGTTCCATCTCCCCGATACGGAGCCCGCCCTCGCGGGCCCGCCCCTCGGTGGGCTGGCGGGTCAGCACCTGCACCGGCCCGCGCGAGCGGGCGTGCAGCTTGTTCGAGACCATGTGGTAGAGCTTCTGGTAGAAGATCACGCCGACGAAGATCTCGGCCTCGATCTTCTCACCCGTGATGCCCGAGTACATGGTCTCCTTGCCGGCGGAATCGAAGCCGGCCTCCTCGAGCCCCTCACGGAGTTCGTCCTTGTCCTCGCCGAGGAAGGGCGTCCCGTCGACGCGGCGACCTTCCATCGAGCCGAGTTTGCCGCCGATCATCTCGAGGATGTGGCCGACGGTCATCCGGGACGGCAGGGCGTGGGGGTTCAGCACGAGGTCGGGGACGACCCCTTCCTCGGTGAAGGGCATGTCCTCCTGGGGTGCGAGGTGGCCGACGACCCCCTTCTGGCCGTGGCGGCTGGCGAACTTGTCCCCGAGTTCGGGGATCCGTTCGTCACGCACCGAGACCTTCGAGAGCTTCGAGCCGTCCTCGCCCTCCATGAGCGTGACGGTGTCGACGATCCCCGACTCGCCCGAGCGCATCGTGACGGAGGTCTCGCGCCGTTTCTGGGGTGAGAGTCCACCCATGTCGTCGGGCTCCTCGAGGAATCGCGGCGGGGACGTCTTCCCGAGCAGGACGGAGTTCTCGTCGACCGTCGTCTCGGGGTTGACCAGTCCGTCCTCGTCGAGGTGGTTGTAGGCTTCCTCGCCGCGGGCCCCGCGGACGTCCTGGGAGGGGATCTCGAAGCGGTCCTCCTGGCCGCCCGGATACCGGCGTTCCTCGCCCTCGTAGGTCCGGAAGAAATGCGAGCGAGCGAGCGCACGCTCGACGCTGGCCTTGTTCATGACCAGCGCGTCCTCGATGTTGAACCCCTCGTAGCTCATCACGGCGACGACGAAGTTCTGGGCGGCGGGCCGCTCGTCGTAGCCGATCTGTTCGGTCGTCTGGGTCTTGACCATCGAGAGCTGCGGGTAATGCAGCAGGTGCTGGCGCGTGTCCGGCCGAATGCGGTAGTTCGCGCTCGGCAGACCGAGCGACTGCTTGATCATCCCCGCCCCCATCGTAATGCGGGGGCTGGCGTTGTGTTCGGGGTAGGGGATCATCCCCGCACCGATCGAGAAGATCAGCGACGGGTCGATCTCGAGGTGGGTGTGGTTCTCGGTGAGGTCGTCCTCGTCGACGCCCACGAGGATGTCCTCTTCCTCCTCGGCGTCGATGAATTCGATGTAGCCGTGATCGACCAGATCTTCGAACTCGAGGTCGCCCTCCTGGAGCGCCTCGATTTCCTGCTCGGAGATGCGCGGTTCGCCGTCCTCGACGACCAGAAGCGGTCGTCGCGCGCGGCCGGCGTCGGCGTTGACGATCACTTCGCGGGTGCGGTCTTTGACCGAGACGTTGACCATCTCGGAGACATCGCCGATGCGTCGTGCTTCTCGGATCTGTTCTGCGAGTTCGTGCGGATCGGGGTGGGTCCCCACCAGCGATCCGTTGACGTAGACTTTCGCCTCTCGTTCTTGGCTGCTCATGATTTAGTCGTCCCCTGAGGCCGCCGTTCGTTCGATACCCTCGAGGCCGGGAATGCCCTCGACCCCCATGGATGCCAGTTCGCGTTTGAGTTCCTGTTCGTCCTCGACGTTCTGGGACAGCTCCATCGACTGGGCGAAGTTCTTCACCAGCCCACAGTTGGGACCCTCCGGCGTCTCGGAGGGACCGATGCGACCCCACTGGGTCGCGTGGAGGTCCCGCGCCTCGAAGTGTGGCTGCGAGCGCGAGAGCGGACTGCGCAGGCGGCGCAGGTGCGAGAGAACGCCCATGAAGTCGGTCCGGTCGACCAGCTGGCTCACGCCGGAGCGGCCGCCGACCCAGTTGCCCGTCGCGATCGGATGCTCGAGCCGTTCGGTCAGGACGTCCGAGCGGACGACCGTGTTGACCGAGAGCTGCCGGTTGCGCATGTTCGCGCGCTCGAGCTGGTATTTGACGTCCCGGGCCAGCTTGTTCAGCGCGGTCCGGAACAGGTCCTTCATCAGGTCGCCGCTGACCTTCAGCCGCTTGTTCGCGTAGTGGTCCTTGTCGTCGGAATCGCGCCGGCCCAAGGCGAGTTCGAAGCAGGCTTCGGCCATCCGACAGAGGTAGTGGGCCTTGTTGATGCGGACGTCCTCTTCCTCGACGCCGTCCTCGTGGAGATGCGGCAGGAGATAGCGGTCGATGACGTAATTCGCGCGCTTGAGCTGGTAGTTCTTGCCCTGCCCGGAGGCGACGCGTTTGCCCAGTTCCTCGATGGCCTCCTCTTCGGTCTGGACCTCCGCTTCCTCTAAGTTCTCGAGCATGTACTTGACGACCTCGGGGTCGTTCGAGACCTTGTGGACGATCTCCTCGTCCGACTCCAGTCCGAGGGCGCGCACGAGCGTGACGAAGTTGATCGAGCCCGAGACCGACGGGAACGATACCTCGAGCAGGCCGTCCCGTGTTCGTTCACACAGCACCAGGGCGCGGTAGCCACGGCGCTGGGAGAACGTCTTGGCGACCTGGATCTCGTCGCCGTACTTGGTGTCGTATTCGGCGAGGATCTTGTTCGGTGCGAGGTCCTCGCTGGTCATCAGGACCCGCTCGGAGCCGTTGACGATGAAGTAGCCGCCGGGGTCGGCGGGGTCCTCGCCGATCTCGATCAGTTCCTCGTCGGAGAAGCCGGCGATGTTACACTTCTCGGAGCCGACCATGATCGGCATCCGACCGATCTTCGTCTCCGTGGAGTCGACGACCCGCTGGTCGCCCTCCTCGCCCTTGACGATCGACATCTCCATGAAGACGGGCGCGGAGTAGGTGATGTTCCGGAGGCGGGCCTCCTGCGGGTAGAGCAGTTCCTCGGAGCCGTCGGCCTCGCGGACGCGGGGCGTGACGACGCGGACGTCGCCCAGCTCGACGTGGACCGGCTCTTCGCCTTCCTTGTCACCGATGTCCGTGTCGATCGTCGCCTTCTCGTCGACGACCTCCTGCATCCCCCGGTTGAGGAAGGCGTTGAACGAGCGGTAGTGGTGTTCGGCGATCCGTTCCTTCGAGAAATATTCGCGCGAGATCTCTCGTCGTTTGTCGCGGTTGAGTTCCATTGCCATTTATTCCACCACGAGTCGGTATACGACTGACTGGTCGGTCGTCCGCGAGTCGCGTACGATCCGAATGACGTCGCCGACCGCCGCGTCGTCGGGGAGCGCGGCGTCGTTGCGCTTTATTTTCGGCAGATCTGTACGATCGATGTTGTATTCCGTCAGCACTTCCTCGAGTTCGTCGTCCTCGAGGACGGTATGCTCCGGAACGAGTTCGTGTTGGCTTACGTCTACCATGTGTGGGTGTGCGTGTCTGCTATCGGGAGAGAAGCGGCTGTCACGAGATACTACAGGCAGATAGCGGCGGGAACCATTTAACGGTTACTAACTCGGGGCACAAGCAGGGCTACCCGGCCGGGCGAACCTGACCGGAGCGAACGATCACACTCGAGAGTAGCCGGTTCTCAGTTATATTCCTTGTGGGTCGTGTGATCCGGTATCACGATACTGGCGAGAGGGGCGCTCGAGGCGGCGATCATGGATCGATTGACCGTACCACACGGGGTTCGATTGAAAAGCCTTAATACTGTAACCGCGAAATGAAGAGTTGCGAGCCCGGGTGGTGTAGTGGCCCATCATACAACCCTGTCACGGTTGTGACGCGGGTTCAAATCCCGCCTCGGGCGNGAGCCCGGGTGGTGTAGTGGCCCATCATACAACCCTGTCACGGTTGTGACGCGGGTTCAAATCCCGCCTCGGGCGCTTTTCCGACCTCAACGTCCACGAGCGATCAGTTTACTGGCCGCGAGTAGTCCGGGATCGGAACAGCGGTATTCGGGCGTTTTTCATGAACTAACCGACAGCAATGTGTAGCGCTACGTATCACGCAAAGACGACCCCGACGCCGTAAACGGAGAACGTCGCGATGGAGGATCACAACGAGACGGGTCAACGGATCGAACGCTCACTCGAGTAACTGCACCGTGTCACAGTTGCCACCGGCAGACACATTATATAGACGACACGGTACGCTGTTACGGGACCCGCGAGAATAACTTGTCAGTCAGTATCAAAAACGGTCGGGGAACAAAACCCTTAATACTCCGACGGCGAAACGAAGAGTTGCGAGCCCGGGTGGTGTAGTGGCCCATCATACAACCCTGTCACGGTTGTGACGCGGGTTCAAATCCCGCCTCNGAGCCCGGGTGGTGTAGTGGCCCATCATACAACCCTGTCACGGTTGTGACGCGGGTTCAAATCCCGCCTCGGGCGCTTTTCCGATCTCAACTTCCACCAGCGACCAGTTTACTGGCCGCGAGTAGTCCGGGATCGGAACAGCGGTACTCGAGCGTCTTCTTCAACAATCAACTCCGAAACACTGCTGGCGTGTATTCGATACGTCATCGACGGTCGGCTTCGGGACGAAAACGAGCGACGTTCCGAGGAGAGGTGTCCCGCCCGATCGTTTTTCTGCCAACGGGCGGCGAATCGCAGCATGCGAAACTCGAAAGCGGTCGGTGACGTGACCGAAGCGAGGGCCATCGCGACGCTCGTCGCCCACGGGTACAGCGTCTCGGTTCCGTTCGGCGATAACGACAAGTACGACCTCATCGCAGACGATGGCTCCGAACTCACGCGGATTCAATGTAAGACCGGCTGGTCGAACAAGCCGGAAACGCTGCGATTCAACACGCACTCCCAGACGACGCGGGACGGACAGTACCACGAGACGACGTATCACGATTCGGTCGACGCGTTCCTCGTCTATTATCCCGAGAACGAACGATTCTACTGCATTGACGCGGCCGAAGCGACGGCACAGAAGATGGAGCTGCGGTTCGACGGTGAGATTGATCACCCTGCGATCAACTGGGCTTCGGAGTACGAGTTCGATGGGCGGCCGCCGTGACTCCCGCGACCGATGTGGACACTAGATAATTCGAGTCGGCCCAAACGGAATGCTAATCATTTAGTCCCCGCTCACCAATACGTCGGAAAACGAGGAGTAGCGTCCAAGGCAATGACGAACCCGATCACCGTACTCATCGTCGATAACGAACCCGGATTCGCGGACCTCGCCGGCGAGATGCTCGAGCGCGAACGCGAGTCGATCGTCGCCGAGGCGGCGACGAACGGCCGGGAGGCGCTGGCAGTCATCGAGCGGCAGGACGTCGACTGTATCGTCAGCGACTACGAGATACCGGAGATGACCGGCCTCGAGCTGTTGGAGCGGGTCCGCGAGGACGATCCGGATCTCCCCTTTATTCTCTTTACGGGGCGGGGATCGGAGGAGATCGCCAGCGAGGCGATCGCGGCGGGGGTCACACAGTACCGCCAGAAAGAGTCGGGCACGAAGCAGTATGCCCTGCTGGCCAACCAGATCACGAACGCCGTCGCCCAGTACCGTACCGAGACGGAACTCCGGGAGAGCGAGCGCCGGTACGAGCGAACGCTGACGACGCTTCACGAGACGACGCGGGACCTGATGCGCGCGGAAACCAAAGACGAGATCTATCGGTCGGCGGTCGAGACGGCCGACGAGATCCTCGAGGTAGCCGTCGCCGCGGCCTACGCGTTCGAGCCGACCGCGGGCGTTCTCGAACACGCGGCATCGACGGGACAGTCACTGGAGTTGGGCGATCCCGAGACGCGCTTTGAGCGGGGCGAGGGGCTCGTCTGGGACGTGTTCTCCGAAGGGGAAAGTGCCTGTTACACGGACGTCACTCGCGGAGACGGCATCGAGGCGGTGAGTCGGTGCGAGGCGATCGTACCGCTTGGAACCCACGGCGTGTTAGTCGCGGGAACGGAGGGGACTGGCGGATTCGACGAGACGATGACGGAGCTGTTGCACATCCTGGGGGCCAACACGGAGGCCGCACTGGATCGCGCCGAGCGCGAGCAGTTGCTTCGGGATCACGACCGGACGTTGACCCAGCAAAACGAGGAGCTGACCCGACTCAATCACACGAACGAGATCGTCCGGGAGATCAATCACGGGATCGCACAGGCGTCGACGCGGGACGAAATCGAAGCGACCGTCTGCGATCGACTCGCCGAGACGGACCGGTATCGCTTCGCCTGGATCGCCGTGAGCGACGACGATCCGCCCGTCCCGGCTGCCTGGGCCGGTATCGACGCCGCCTACATCGACCGGATCCGTGACGACGGGGAGCGCGCACCCGAGATCGGACTGGTCCGGGAGACGCTCGAGGGGAACGGCGTCCGAACGGTCCGGGACGTCCTCGAGGCCGACGGGTGGCAGTCGCGGCGCAAGGAGGCGCTAACCTACGGCTATCAGACTGTACTCGGCGTACCGTTGGTCGCCGACGAGCGCCGATACGGGGCCCTGGTGGTCCACGTCGCGGGGGCCGACTCGGTCGGCGAGAGCGAGCGCGAAGTCCTCGCCGAACTCGGGGAGACGATCGGCCACGCGATCCGGTCGGTCGAACGGACCCGCGCGATGGTGACCGACAGCCGTCTCGAACTCGAACTCACGGTCGGTGACTCGCGGTTGTTGCTCAACCGCCTCTCCGACCACGCCGCGAACACGGGACCGATCAGGCTCGAGGGCGTGGTCGATCGGGGTGAGGACGGCGTCGTGCTATTCGTCAGTGCGCCGGCGACGGCGTCGCTGACCGACCTCGAGGCCGACTGGGCGTCGATCGAGACGCTGTCGATCGTCTCCGAGGGCGACGACGAACGGCTGTTCGAACTCACCGTCACGTCGACGCCGTTTCTCGACGTCTTGCGGACCTACGACGTCCAGATACGGATGGCGACGGCCGAGGACGGGACGGCGACGGTCGTCCTCGAGGTGCCACAGGGGGTCGAGACCCGGTCGCTGGTCGAGGCGATCAGAGAGGAGTATCCCGAGACGGAACTCGTGGCCAAACGCGAGCGGACGGGAACGATATCGGCGCGACAGCTCGATACGCATCTGGCCGAGCGACTCACCGACAAACAGTTGGAAGCGCTGCAGGCGGCCCACTACAGCGGGTTTTTCGAGTGGCCGCGCGAGAGTACCGGCGAGGAACTGGCGGACGCACTGGACGTGTCGTCGCCGACCTATCACTACCATCTCCGTGCGGCCGAACGAAAGCTCGTTTCGTTGGCGTTCGACGGAAGCGCTAACTGATTAGTACCTGTTCACTTCCGACACCAACCGATTAGAGACTGCCCGTACCCAGCATCGGTTCGTACCGCCGAATGGCGCTCCGCAATCGATTGTCGCCACCCCCAATTCCCCCATCCCCTTTCCCCGAACTCGCGCCCGATAGCGACCGCTGGCTTTCGTGGTTCGGGCCATTGAGCGAGTCGAGTGAAACGACGAACTGATTCGTCACGCGACACGGCGCCGACGACCCGTCGGTGCGACAGCCGTTCGCGGGGACATTGCCGAACGACCCGATAACTGAACTCGACGGGAAGTAGTAGCTGCCAGTAGTTATTATCCGATTCGACACTAACTGATTAGTAATAGTACCTCGGCAGTACTAATAGATTAGAAGATATTCTTAACCCACACCGCGACGTACCCGTAAGTGGCGATACGAGACAGACTGTCGCCACCCCCACCCCCTTTCCCCACCCCCCTTTCCCCACGTCCCGTTCAGCGACAGCGACTGCGGACGATCTCGAAGCGAGACCAACCGGGAAAGCGATGCGACCGGCCCGTGAGAGACGACGATGTTATCGTGGCGATTGTCGTCGGGACTGCCCGTCGCCCGCATCCTCCCACTCGATCCAGTCGTGTTCCCAGCCCCGGCGGGATTCGGCGCGTCGTTGGGCCCGCTCGCGGTCCTCGCGAGTCGTCCGATTGCGCTCGACCGCGCCGGACTGCTCGCCCTCAACGAGAAGCGGGTCGAACGAAACCGGGTCGAACCGGTCGACCGTGCCGTCGCTCGAGACGGCCTCGAGACGCTGTCGCTGAGTGCCACGGGGGAAGACGAGCCGGCCGCGGTCGGTCAACTGCGAGAGCAGCGCGCGGGGCGGATCGACCGCGGCCGCCTCGAGCAGGATGCGGTCGAAGGGCGCGTACTCGGGGAGGCCGTCCGCGCCGTCGCGGCGGTCGACGAGGACGCCCTCGTAACCCGCTTCGGCGAGGTTGCCTCGAGCCGCGACGACTAACGGGCGGGAGATGTCGACGGCGTGGACGTTCGTCTCGCCGACGATCTCGGCCGTCACGGCGGCGGTGTAGCCGACGCCGGCACCGACGATCAACACCGTCTGGTCGCGCTCGAGCGCCAGCGCTTGCAGCAGGCGGGCGACGGTGCTGGGGGCGAGGACGCGCGTCCCGAGGGACTCGTGGTCGCGGTCGGCGTAGGCCGTCCGCTCGTCGTCGACGAAGGCGTGACGCGGGACGTCGCGCATCGCGACGGCCACGTCCTCGTCGCTCAGTACGTCCCTGGGCGGGGACTCGAGGCCGTCGACCATGTCCTCGCGCAGTACCGCGGGGTCCATACGTCAGCTATCGGGGCGGCGGTTATGAATGGCGCGCTTGCGGGGAGACGCCGTCACACGGTTATCGTAGCCACTGCAACGATTGACACGTTGATCGCAACGCTGGCGTGCGATCGGGCGTGCAGTGACTTTCAGTGGCTACTATCGCCCCGCATCTCGACGAACCGGACGCCGCCGCGTTCGGTCCGCTCGAGCGAGCCGTCCGGGCGTTTCGTCGCGTCGACGAGCGTCTGGCGGCCGGTGCCGACGGGGGCGAGCAGTTGCCCGCCGGGCCGGACCTGTTCGACGACCGGGGCCAGGAACTCGGCGGTCGCGCAGGTGAAGTAGACGGCGTCGTAGGGCGCGTGGTCGGGCCAGCCCTCGCGGCCGTCGCCGACCCGGACCGAGACGCCGTCGTAGCCCAGATCGGCGAGTCGCTCGCGGGCTCGGTCGGCCAGTTCGGCGCTGTACTCGACGCTGTAGACGCGCTCGTCGCCGACCAGTTCGGCCGTGACGGCCGCGTGGTAGCCACAGCCGGTGCCGATCTCGAGGACCGTCTCCCCGGGTTCGACCGCGAGGAGGTCGGCCATGATCGCGACCATGTGCGGCGCGCTGATCGTCTGGCCGTCGCCGATCGGGAGCGGTCGGTCGGCGTAGGCGCTCTCGCGACGGTCCGGCGGGACGAACTTGTGGCGTGGAACGGCCTCGAGGGCCGCGAGGACACGGTCGTCGTCGACGCGAGCCGCGACGGTCTCGACCATCCGCTGGCGGGCGGCCTCGTCGCTGTCGGACATAGTCGAGGGTACGGACTCGGACGCCGTATGCGGTCGGGTAGCAGGTCCCGGCACCGACCGGAGCAGCGGCTGACGGGATTGGGTATGACTCTCGAGGCAGAAACCGTCGGTCGGTACCAGTGGGGAGACCGACACGAACCGGACGGTTCGTGATGTCGTCCGACTACCAGGCCGACCAGGCGCTGCTTTGCTCGTCGTAGGCGTAGACGCGCTTGATGTCCTTCGCGAAGCCGGTGTCGCCCGGTTCCTCGAAGCGGTCCCGGCGGTAGCCCTCGGCGTCGCCGCGGACGACGAAGGCGTCGATCTCGAACTCGTCGTCGCCGAACGACTCGACCGCGCCGACCTCGAACTCGTAGTCGCCGGGCACCTGCACCGTAATGGAACGGCTGTCGTCTTTCGAGCCGTCCTGTGGGTGGACGGTGACGTTGACTGCCACGTTGTCGACCTCGCGGGTCCAGACGGTCTCGATCTCGTCCGCGGGGGCCTCATCGACCCGCTTGTGACCGTCGAGTTCGACGCTGGTGACGCGAACCGTCGAGAGGACTTCCTCGGTCTCCAAGATGAACTCGTCGCCGACCTCGATCGACTCGTCTTCGGGCGCGGTGACGTTCGCAGTAAAGGACTCGCCGCCCTGGGAGACGACGACGTCTATCGTGACCTCGCGCTCGCTGTCGGGCTGGACCTTGTGGACGTGACTGCACTCGCTGCAACGAACGGTGTAGGTGCCGCCGCCTTCCGTCAGTACCTCATGGACCGTCTCGAGGTCCGGCGAACAGGAGGGACAGGGCGTCGGAACCCGATCCGGTGTCTCGCTCATAGGCTGTCTAGACGCTACGCACTGAAAAGGCGATTGAACCCGTCGCGCCCGTTCGAACGGCGGTCGTCAGTTGTCCTGGATCGCGTCGATGACCATCGCCGCGGCCACGATCGGCTCTTTCGGGACGGAACTGGCGTCGTCGATGGAGATCTCGTACCGGTCACGGAGCCCGAGTTGGCCGTCGATCGAGCCGACGTGAGCGCCCGACTGATCGGTGATCTCGTACTTGTGCGGGATCAGCTCGCCGAACGGAACGACGTTCCGGACCAGCGTCACCATCGCGCCGCGGGAAGCGATGGCGGCCAGTTTCTCTTCGGTCGTCGCGTCGCGGATCGTCCACGTGTCCTGCAACAGCGAGTAGTCGTTGTCCAGAATCACGAGGTCCTCGCCGGTCCGGGCGTCGGTGAGGACGTAGTTGCCCGCGACGTCGAGGATCCCGCCGGCTTTCACGGTGAAGACCTCGTTGCCCTCGCCGTCGACGAAGGGGAACTCGTCTTTCATCTTCAGCATCTTCTGCTTCCCCTTGAGGACGGTGTTGCCGTCGCTATCGAGGGCTCTGTACTTGTTCCGGACGAGTCCCTGCTCGACCGTGTAGCGGTCGTCGGTCAGTTCGAGACCCCGAATGTCGTACGCTCGAGAATCGCTCATGATTGGGGCCACACGGCACCATCACTTGAATCCACGATATCCGCACACTTCCGGCACGCATCGAAGCCGGTCAGGCGTCGGTCGGCGTCGGCAGATCGATGGGCTCGCCGTCGGCGTAGACGGTCGGCTCGCGGAGGATGCCGTCGAGGTGGATCGGCGCGTCCGTGTCGCCGCCGATCCCCGCGTCGTCGCCGATCGCGATGTGGACGGTCCCGCCCGCCTTCTCGTCCAGCAGGACCGAGCCGACGAGTTCGGTGACCGCGACGTTCGTCCCGATGCCCAGCTCCGCGAGGTTGTACGCGGCGTCGCCAACGTCTTCGGCCGCGCCCTCGACCGTCTCGCGGATCTCGTCGTCCGAGATGCTAGTAACGAGGCCGTCCTCGACCTCGAAGGTGAGCCGCTGGTCGGCCTCGAGCAGCCCGTGCGGTCGCATCGTCCCGTCGACGACGAAGGTGCCGTCGGCGGTCTCGGGGCTGATGAAGACCTCGCCCGCGGGCAGGTTCGACATCTCGCCGGACTCGTGGACGATGCCGGTGTCCGAGAGCCACCGCCGCCCGGCGACGCCGAAGGTAATGTCGGTCCCGGCTTCGGTCGTGACCCGGATCTCGTCGGCGTCGGCGACCTGTTCGCGGACCGACTCGCAATGGGCCGCGATCGACTCGTAATCAGCCTCGAGTCCCGTCGTGAACACGTCCTCGGTGATCCCCGGCAGGGTGGCGACCCGTGCCCCGGACTCGTTGGCCTCGGTCCGGGCGCGGGTGTGACTCAGGCTCTTCGTCGTCGGTGCCAGAACCACGTCGGCCCCGGCCATCGCCGCCGCGACGGGCTCGGGGGGCTCGCTGCCGTGCGTGTCGCCCGGCGGATATCTGACGATCACGGTGTCGTCGGTGATCTCGGAGGCGACCTCGTAGAGCGCCTCGCCGATCCGCTCGCGCTTGTCGTCGGTGACGATCGCACACGACTCCGCCGCATCGAGAGCCAGACATTGGCGGACGGCCGTCTCCGCCGCCGCTCGAAGTGCTGCCATACAGTACCTTGGGGTAAGCGGGCCGATATGTCTTGCCCTCGGCCCGTCGCCGGCATGCAATCGTCCGGTCCCGACGCGGTGGATCGGCGGCTCGAGCGCGCCGTTCGAGCGCCGAGATCGGCCTCGAGAGGGATCGAAAACTCCGATCCGAGTAAACGTCGACTGTGACGGCTCGAAACGATTATCCCGCTCGGTGGTCCACTCCCGAGCATATGCAACAGGTCGCGATCAACGGCTACGGCACGATCGGCAAACGCGTCGCGGACGCGGTCCGACAGCAGCCCGATATGGAGGTACTGGGCGTCGCGAAGACCCGCCCTAACTTCGAGGCCGAGACGGCGGTCGAGAAGGGGTTCCCGCTGTACGCGGCCGTCGAGGAGCGTGAACACCTGTTCGACGAGGCCGGCCTCGAGATCGCCGGTCCCGTCGAGGACCTCGTGGCCGAGGCCGACGTCGTCGTCGACGCCACGCCCTCCGGTATCGGGGCCCAAAACAAGGACCTCTACGAGGAGTACGACACGCCGGCGCTCTACCAGGGCGGCGAGGACGCCGACCTCGTCGAGACGAGCTTCAACGCGCGCTCGAACTTCGAGGACGCCGTCGATGCCGACCACGTCCGCGTCGTCTCCTGTAACACGACCGGTCTCTCGCGGGTCATCGCTCCGCTGCGCGAGGAATACGGCGTCGAGAAGGTCCGCGCGACGCTGGTTCGGCGCGGCGGCGACCCCGGCCAGACCTCGCGGGGCCCGATCAACGACATCCTGCCGAACCCGGTCACCATTCCGTCCCACCACGGTCCCGACGTCGAGACGATCTTCGACGATCTGGACATCGACACGCTCGGAATGAAGGTGCCCGCGACGCTGATGCACATGCACAGTCTCAACGTCACCCTCGAGGAGGAGGTCGACGCCGCCGAGGTCCGCGAGCTGCTGGCCGACGAGTCGCGCCTGTTCCTGATCCCCGAGCGGATGGACATCGACGGGAGCGGCAAACTCAAGGAGTACGCGATGGACGCGGGTCGCCCGCGCGGCGACATCTGGGAGAACTGCATCTGGGAGGAGTCGATCTCGACCGTCGGCGACGACCTCTATCTCTTCCAGGGGATCCACCAGGAGAGCGACGTCGTCCCCGAGAACGTCGACGCGATCCGTGCCGTGACCGGCAGCGCCGACGCCGCCGAGAGCATCGCAACGACCAACGAGACGCTCGGTATTGGACTATAGACGCGAGAAACGCCGGTTCTCGGGACGGGTTTCGAGGACCGCTCGAGGCCTCGAGAACACCGGGGGCGGCATCGGGCCGGGTACCGGCGATCGAACCCGGCCACCGATCCTATAGCGACGACAGAAAGTTTTTGCCACGCGGTCCCCTAGACCGCCACATGCGCCGAGACGACCGCGACGAACCCTTCGACGACCTGTTTCGCGAGATCGAGCGGATGATGAACGAGATGATGAACGGCGCGGACGCTAACGTCGATTTCGACTCCTCGAGCGACGTCGAGAACGGCTTCGGTATGGACACCCACGTCGACATCCACGAGACCGACGACGAGGTCCGGGTCGTCGCCGACCTCCCCGGCGTCGAGAAGGACAACATCGAACTCGAGTGTGACGGGACGACCCTGACTATCTCCGCGGAAAGCGACCATCGCCAGTACGACGAGCGCGTCTCCCTGCCGTCGCCCGTGAACGAACACACCGCCTCGGCGACCTACAACAACGGCGTCCTCGAGGTCGTCTTCGATCGGGCCGAACAGTCCTCGGACATCAGTCTCGAGTAGTCGGGCAGTCGCGGTCGACCCCTCGTTTTCCGTCTCGTCATTGGGCGTTCGGAGCTGGTTCTATGGCTAACTGATTGTGGAGTTCACGGGCAAGACGGGCGGATCGGCGGGATCTAATGGAAATGGAACGATCCCTTTTGACACGGTTGGGGCAGAAAGCGTCCTGCTATCGTGGCAATACTGAATGGCCACGCCCTCCCCAGCCGATTTCTACTCACGGGCACGAAGTGCCCGTTCGTATGGTTCGCGGAACCGTCGGTTCCGCGCTAACGCTCAGTCACTTCGTTCCCTCGCTCATCCCTCGCACGGTGTCCTCGACTGCCTTCACTATCGTTCAGGCAGTCGACAGCGCGCGCCACCGCATCTCCATCCGTATGCGTACGTGGAAGCGCAGCATTTCAGGCCGCGTTTCGAACGACCAGTCGGCGCTCCGACGACCGTCACTCCGCGGCCGTCCGGATCGCGGTCGCGAGCCGGTCGTAGAAGTCCGGCTCGTACTTCGTCTCGGCGTCGATCGTCGGGCGGGCGTTCGTTTCGTTGACTACCAGCCGGTCATCGGTCTCGAGCAGGTCCACCCCCAGGAACGGAATCTCGAGTTCGGCGGCGACGGATTCGGCGAGGGTTCGCCACTCCGCGGGGAGATCGACGCCGGTGGCCTCGGCCCCGCGGTGGACGTTGTGTTTCCACTGGCCCTCCTGCATCGCGTCGTCGGGTAGTCGCCGCTCGACCGCGCCGACGTACTCGCCCTCGAGGACCATCACGCGGTAGTCCGTCGCGTTCGGGAGGTACTCCTGGACGAGAAAGGAACGGTCGCCGGTCGCCCGGTAGTCGTGGACCAGCGAGAGGTAGTCACAGATCCCCAGGAAGGAATCGAGGTCGTGGGCTTTCGCCACGCCAGTCCCCCGTGTCGTCGAGTTAGGCTTGACGACCACTGGCGGCTCGAAGCGGTCGAAGACCGCCGCCAGTTCGTCCTCGCTCACGTCGTTCGAGACGTAGACCGACCGCGGCACCGGGAGGTCTGCCCGCTCGAGGCGGGCCAGCACCTCGGCTTTGTTCCGCGAGGTCAGCACGGCGTCGTGGTCGTTGAGCCACGGGATCTCGAGCAGGGCGTCGGCGACCCCCCCTTCCATGAGCCGGCCGGGGTAGACGAAGCCGACGTCGTAGTCGCCGGCCGCCCACGGCGCGTCGTCCCCCAGCGGGATCACGCGCTCGCTCGCGGGCACGTGATGAACCTGTATCCCCCGCTCGGCCAGCGGCTCTCGCATCCGCCCGAACGTCTCCTGGTCGTTCGCGACCGCGAGATCGATCATACGTGGGACTCGGGGCGAGGGAGGCAAAAAGGTGGCTCGAGGCGGCGATCCGGAATCAAACCGCAGTGGCCGGGAGTGCGTCTCGAGCGACTGCGAGAGACGCACAACCCGGGGGAGGGCAGGCGCTCACCCGATCCGACCGCGAGTGAGCGAAGCGAACGAGCGGGCCGACGACCGATGTGGAGAACGCTATGCGTTCGGAACGGAGGGAGGAGTGCTTTTGGTCCAGCTTTTACCGAGCGACGGCGCGCCGCGGAGCGCCAACGGCGCTCCCGGCGCGAAACGAGCGCAGCGTAAAAGGTGGTTTCTAGGCGATCAGCTGCTCTTCGCCGCGCTCGACGACGACGCGACACGGCGGCGAGATCTTGTTGTAGGAGCGCCGCAGGGCATCCTTGGCGAACTCGGCGTCGTCGACGTCACACCAGATGGTGAAGATGCGCTCGCCGGCGTCGATGCGAGCGGCGGTGCCGACGATCTTCCCGAAGGCCTGGCGCATCCCGTCGGAGACACGGTCTGCCCCCGCGCCCGTCGCCTGCTTGTTCTCCCGGATGACGTGGTGGGGGAACTTGCGCAGGACCATCTTGTAGTTGTTCTCGCCGGCGTTTTTCAGCATGTGACGGTTCGCCGAGAGGCGCGAGGCCTCGAGGCTCCCGTGGCGGATCTGGACCTCTTCTTCCGTGATGAGGCTGATCTGGACGGGGTAGTCCTCGGCGTTTGCCTGAGCGTCGCCCATCTTGTGCTGTGCGATCTTCGAACCCGGGATGCCGGTGATGTATTCGCGGCGCGTGTAGGCCGGCTTACTGATCTCCCGGTACATGGAGGCAGGTTTGTCGGACATGGTGGTTACTTACGAAAACGGAAGCCCACCGAGCGGATAAAGGCTTCGAAGCGCCGCGTCCGTCGCTGTCGGGAAGTTACGACCAGCAGTATTCAACCGCCGACGATGGCATAGACGGGGTTCCAACGCAATCTTTAATCATCTGACCGTAATAGTATGCATAGATGGTAAAGAGTACCCGTCACGCGAAATACGAACTCTACTACCACATAGTGTTCGTGCCGAAGTATCGGCGTTCGCACCTGACGGAGAAGACAAAGGAACGTCTCGAAACCATCTTCGCGGAAATCTGTGACGACAAAGACCTCGAACTGGCCGAGTCCGAGGTCATGCCTGACCACGTACACCTGTTCATCGGGAGTCCACCGAAGAACGCCCCGTCACTCATCGTCAACTGGGTGAAGGGCATCTCCGCCCGCAAGTACAATCAGCGGTACGATGACCGCGTGAAGTGGACTCGTTCGTACTACGTCGGAACAGCGGGAAGCGCCTCGAAGGGCGCTGTCGAACAGTACATCGCTGAACAGGAAGGTGACGGCGAATGAAGCGCGTCAACACCTTCGAGGTGGTTCCACAGACCGAGAACGACAAAGAGTGCCTCCTACGGCTACTTGACGCCTCCGCCTCTCTGTGGAACGAGTTGACCTACGAACGTCGTCAGAACTACTTCGGTGACGGCGACGTGTGGGACACTTCCGAGTATCGAGGGCGCTACAACGGCGTCGTCGGAAGCGCGACCGTCCAACAGGTCACGCGCAAGAACAGCGAAGCGTGGCGGTCGTTCTTCGCCCTCAAAGAGAAAGGCGAGGACGCCAACCCACCGTCGTACTGGGGCAACGAGGAAGACGGACGCGAACTCCGTACCTACATCCGCAACAACCAGTACACGATTGAGTGGGGCGATCGTAGCCGTCTCGAAATTCCTGTCGGGCAAGAACTGAAAGACGAATACGGACTCGGCTACCACGAACGACTCCGCCTCGAAGTCCGAGGCAACCCGAAGTGGAACGGCGAACAGGGTCGTCTGGAACTCGAGTACGACGGGGTTAGCGACACGTTCAGGGCTTTTCAACCAGTCACTGTCCCTGATTCTCGACTGGATTCACCACTGGCTTCCGAAGAAGCCGCCCTCGATGTTGGCGCGAACAATCTCGTCGCGTGTTCCACAACTACTGGTTCCCAGTACCTCTACGACGGTCGTGAGTTGTTCGGACGGTTCCGCGAGACGACCAACGAAATTGCCCGCCTACAGTCGAAACTCCGAGAGGGACGCTACAGTTCCAAGCGGATTCGACGGCTGTACCGACAGCGGACGAAGCGCCGTGACCACGCGCAGAACGCGCTAGTGCGTGACCTCGTTGAACGGTTGTACGACGAGGGCGTGGCGACGGTGTACGTGGGCGATTTGACCGACGTGCTGGAAACACATTGGTCGGACAGGGTGAACGAGAAGACGCACAACTTCTGGGCGTTCAAGAAGTTCATCCACCGTCTCGCGTGTGTCTGTGAGGAGTACGGCATCTCTCTCGAAGTCGAGTCGGAAGCATGGACGAGTCAGACGTGTCCTGAGTGTGGCGACCACGAGGAGACGGTTCGCCACGAGGATACGCTGTCGTGTCCGTGTGGGTTCGAGGGGCACGCCGACCTCACAGCGTCAGAGACGTTCCTTCGAGAAAACAGCGATTGCGAAGTCAGGCCGATGGCACGGCCCGTGCGATTCGAGTGGGACGACCACGACTGGTCGGGGAAACCATACCCTCATGAAGGTCCCAAAGAAGTGCGCACGAACCCGCAAGTTGCCTCCGTGGGTCGGTAGCCGAACCCCCAACGGAGGAATCCTCGCGCTTTAGCGCGGGGAGGATGTCAAGCCGTGATCGGGTCGGTCGCGGCGGCCGCGGTCACGTAGCCGGCCTCAGTTTCCTCGAGCAGCCCCCGGCTCGAGAGCGAGCCGACGACGCTGAGGATCGCCAGTTTCCGGAGGCCAAGCGCTTCTTGCAGGTCGGTCGCGGTCGCTTCGCCGGCCGCCTCGAGGTAGAGATAGACCAGTTTCGACTGGGCGGACTCGAGTTCAGCCGGCAGTTCGTCGACGCGCGGTGAGGGAGTTGTCGTTTCCATCAGTGTACGAACACGAAACCACGAACTCGCATATAACGCTATGGGAGGCATAGTATCGAGACGCTAGGTAGTATTATTGCAATTATATGTCCCAATAGCCTGCTCGAGCGGTCGAACTGCTCGAGCGCCGCGCGGCTTCGACCGCAAACGTCGAGTCGTCGGCGCGCTTAAGGGTCCGCCGCCGAAAGAAACGACTATGAGAAGTTTCCGGATCGGCTCGCTGTTCGGGATCCCGATCAAGCTCGATCTCACGTTCTTGCTCGTGTTGCCGCTGTTTGCGTACCTGATCGGCACACGGATCGAACCCGTCGCCGAGATCCTCAACGAGGTGCTGGGAGCCGGGATCGACATCGGGGCCATCACCGGCGGGCCGATTCCGTGGCTCCTCGGGCTGACAGCCGCTGTCGGCCTGTTCGTCGGCGTCGTCCTTCACGAGCTGGGCCACTCGCTGACCGCCCAGCGGTACGGGTTCCCCATCGATTCGATCACGCTCTGGCTGTTCGGCGGTATCGCCTCGTTCTCGGAGATGCCCGAAGACTGGCGACAGGAACTGAACATCGCCATCGCTGGGCCGATCGTCAGCGTCCTCGTCGGCATCGGCTCCTACGGTCTCTTCGTCCTCACGCCCGAAGTCCTCGGCGGAGCATCGCCGGGACTGCTTAGCGGGACGCGGTTCGTCCTCGGCTATCTCGCGATTCTGAACGTCGCGCTCGCCGTCTTCAACATGCTCCCCGCGTTCCCGATGGACGGCGGCCGCGTGCTGCGCGCGCTGCTGGCCCGGGGCCGCCCCTACGCGCAGGCGACCCAACAGGCCGCGAGCGTCGGGAAGCTGTTCGCGGTCTTCATGGGTCTGTTTGGACTGTTCGCACTGAACATCATCCTCATCGGCGTCGCCTTCTTCGTCTTCATCGCCGCCTCGAGCGAGGCCCAGCAGGTGACGATGAAGGCGGCCTTTCAGGATGTCACCGTCGGCGACATCATGACGCCGGTCGAGGACCTCCACACGGTCGAACCCGACACGACGGTCGCGGTGCTGATCGAACGGATGTTCCGGGAGCGACACACCGGCTACCCGGTCGTCGAACGCAGTGCGACCGGCGAGGGCCTCGTCGGGCTCGTGACCCTGTCCGACGCCCGCGAGATTGATCAGGTCGAACGGGAGGCCTACACCGTCGCGGACGTGATGACGACCGACCTGCAGACGATCACGCCGGACTCGAACGCGATGACCGCAATCGAACGGATGCAGGAACACGGGATCGGCCGACTCCTCGTCGTCGAGGTACCCGACGCGGGCGGGTCGTTCGGCGAACCCCGACCCGAAGACGGCGACCTCGTCGGGCTGATCTCGCGCAGCGACGTGATGACCGCCCTCGACATCGTCCAGCAAAGCGGTTCGATCGCGCCCTCGAGCCGGCCCCGAACCGCGGACTGAGCGCCCCCAGTGTGAGCAACGATATCGGCCGTATCGGCCGGTTCGAGTGCCGATACCAACATTCTTAACCGCGGCGGGGGCCGATGCCATGGCGATGCCACCGGCCATCGAAACCGTCGATCTCGTGAAGGAGTACGGCGATCTCCGCGCGCTGCAGGAACTGTCGCTGACCGTCGAGGAAGGCGAGTTCTTCGGCCTGCTCGGCCCCAACGGGGCGGGAAAGACGACGTTTATCAATACGCTGGTCGGCCTGGTCCGCAAGACCGGCGGCGACGCTCGGGTCTTCGGTCACGACGTCGAGGACGATTACCGGCAAGCTCGCGACGCCATCGGCCTCGCCCCCCAGGAGTTCAACGTCGATCGCTTCTTCCCCATCAAGGAGGTGCTGATGCACAAGGCCGGCTACCACGGAATCCCCGAGGACGAGGCCGCCGAACGGGCCGACGAGGTCCTCAAACGCGTCGGGATCTACGACAAGCGAAACGAACGCTTCGACTGGCTCTCCGGCGGGATGAAACGTCGGCTGCTGCTCGCTCGAGCGCTCGTCACCGATCCCGATCTCCTCATTCTGGACGAGCCGACCGCCGGCGTCGACGTTCAACTCCGCCACGACCTCTGGGAACTCGTCACCGAACTCAACGAGGAGGGGACGACGATTCTCCTCACTACGCACTACATCGAGGAGGCCGAACGGCTCTGTGATCGGGTCGCGATCATGAACGAGGGCCGGAAGGTGACCGTCGCGACCCCGGACGAACTGAAACAGCGGGGCACCGACACCATCGCCGTGCGACTCGAGTCCGAGCCGTCGACCGCGCCGGATCTCGGGGCCTACGCACACGAAACGACGGTGTCGGGCGACCGGCTCGAGGTCCGGGTCGACGACGGCGGCGCGACCGCGCCGCGGCTGCTCAACGACCTCGAGGCCCGCGGGTTCGAGATCGCCGACCTCGAGATCACGCGGACCTCGCTCGAGGAGATCTTCGTCGATCTGACCCGCAGCGAGGACCGGACCGTCACGCGATCGTCGGCTGAGAGCGCGGACGGCGAGAGCGCCGCCGAAGGCCGTGAACCGGAGCGCGAACAGGAGGGGGTCGCCTGATGCTGTCAGTCGGCTTCCGGGCGCTCTTTCGGCGCGAGGTATTGCGGTTCGTCCGCCGGCCGAAGAACACGTTCATGCCGCCGGCGATCACGAACGTCCTCTACTTCGCCGTCTTCGGCGTGATCCTGGGCGGCCGGATCGACGAGATCGCGGGCTACCCCTACATCCTCTTTATCGTCCCCGGACTGATCGTCCTCGGGGCGATCTCGAACGCCTTCGAGAACGCCTCGTTCTCGATCTTCCACGGGCGGTGGAACGAGTACATCCACGAGACACTGACCTCGCCGCTTTCCTACGCCGAGATGGTCGTCGCCTACGTCGGTGCCAGCGCGGTCCGCGGGCTGGTCGTCGGCGTCATCATCGCCGCCGTCGGCCGGCTGTTCGTCCCGATCGGGTTCGAACACGGCCTGTTCCTGATCGCGACGATGGTCGTCATCACGGCGCTGTTCGCCGGGCTCGGGATTATCGGCGGGCTCGTCGCGCGGGACTTCGACGACCTGACGGTCATGAACCAGTTCATCCTCCGACCGCTCGTGTTCTTCGGTGCGGTTTTCTACTCGCTCGAGACGTTCGAGCAGGGCTGGCAGGTGACCCTCTCGCTGCTGAACCCGATGGTCTACATGGTCGACAGCGTCCGCTATGGGCTGCTTGGCCACTCGGACCTGATCGGCGTCGGCGTGTTGCCCGCGCCCTACGCCGACTTCGCGCCGCTGTTCGCGCTGGGGATCCTGACGACCGCCACTGCGGCGGTGCTGGCGATCGACGTCTACCTGTTCAAGATCGGGTACGGGCTGACCGACTGATAGCGATCGACGGACCGGTCGGGATACAATTATTTGTCCGTCGACTCGATGTGGGACCATGGTTCCCGACAGCTGCCCGAACTGTGGTGCCTCGCTCTCGCCGACCGCGAACTACTGCAGCGAGTGCGGTGACGCGGTTGACGACGATTCGTGGGGCGTCTCGAGCGAGGAGAGTAGCTGGGACTCGGACGGTTCGCGGAGCGACTCGCGGACGGAATACGGCTCGAGCCGCCGGACCGACGGGGACACGACGATGGCGGCGCTCACCCACGTCCTCGCGATATTCACGTGGGCCATCGGGCCGCTGATCGTCCTCATCGCGACCGACGACCCGTTCGTCGAGGAGAACGCGCGGAACGCGCTGAACTGGCAGATCGCGTTCACGTTCTACATGCTCGTCTCGTCCATCTTCGTCCTCGCGATCATCGGCATCGTCCCGGTACTGCTCTTGCCGGTCGTCGATCTGGCGTTCTGTGCCATCGCCGCGGTCAAGGCTGCCGACGGCGAGGCGTGGTCGTATCCGGCGACTCCTGACATCATCTGAAGAACCGGAACGACCGCCGCCGCCGGCGAGGCGCGGCTTACCCCTCGTACTCGGCGACCTGCACCAACTGCTTCCCGATGTTGTCGCCCTCGAACAGTCCGAGGAAGGCGTCGGGTGCGTTCTCGAAGCCTTCGACGACGTTCTCGCGGTACTGGACGTCGCCGTTCTGAACGAACGTCGAGAGTCGCTCGAGGGCCTCGCCCCACCGGGGCTGGTAGTCGCTGACGAGGAGCCCTTCGACCGTCGCGCGGGACTCGATGAGTTTGGCGAG
Source organism: Natrinema thermotolerans DSM 11552 (assembly GCA_000337115.1). Taxonomy (GTDB): domain Archaea; phylum Halobacteriota; class Halobacteria; order Halobacteriales; family Natrialbaceae; genus Natrinema; species Natrinema thermotolerans. The sequence goes on along the minus strand of AOIR01000053.1, from coordinate 3,016 downwards.
TTTCCGTGGGCCGGTCGGCACCTCGGTCTCGTTGTAGAGGGCGATCTGGCCACAGACCGCGACGCGAGCGTCGACGTTCAGCCGAGGCCAGACGGCGTCGGTGATCGGGCCGCCGACGTTGTCGAAGTAGACGTCGACGCCGTCGGGACAGGTCTCGTCGATCGCGGCCGAGAGGTCGTCGGTCTCCTTGTAGTTGATCGCGGCGTCGAAGCCGAGGTCGTCGGTGAGCCAGTCGATCTTCGCCTCGCTCCCGGCGGTACCGACCACTCGAGCGCCCGCGAGGCGGGCGAGCTGACCGACGACGGAGCCGACCGCGCCCGCCGCGGCGGAGACGACCACCGTGTCGCCGGGTTTCGGGTCACCGACGTCGTTCAGCCCCCAGTAGGCCGTGACGCCGGGCATTCCGAGAACGCCCAGCGCGGTCGAGATCGGTCCGTGGTCGGGATTGACTCGCTGGAGTTCGTTCGCGTCCGCGACGGCGTGTTCCGCCCACAGGAGCTCGCCGGTGACGATGTCGCCCTCGTCGAACCGGCCGCTGTTTGACTCTACGACCTCGCCGACGACACTTGCTTTCATCGGGTCGCCGACGTCCCAGGGTTCGGCGTACGATTCCGCGTCGCGCATGCGACCGCGCATGTACGGGTCGACCGACTGATAGAGCGTCTCGACCAGTACCTCACCGTTGTCCGGTTCGGGCCGGTCGACGGTGACGAGTTCGAAGTTGTCGTGAGTCGGTTCGCCGACGGGGCGACTGGCAAGTTGCCACTGTCTGGTTTCTGCCATACCCACTCATGGAGACGGTCATAGGTGAAGATTGGGCTCGCGGAACCTCGCGGCGTCGGCGCGGGCGCCGTCTTCCCACGACGGGATACTGGCCTCGAACCTTTTTCATCACCGTTCGTGTAGGTCGAGTATGGGAACCGATCGCGATACCCTCGAGCGGCTACTCGCTGGGAACCGCCGCCACGTCGAGTCGCTGCCCGAGGAGCATTTCGCGGACGTCCAGACCGGCCAGCACCCGTCCGTCGTCGCGGTCTGTTGTTCCGACTCGCGGGTCTCTCACGAGGGGATGTGGGGCGTCGATCGGCCGGGAACGGTGTTTACGCCCAGCAACATCGGGAATCAGGTCTGGGACGACGACGACGGGGAGCGGATCGTCGACGGCGGCGTCCTCTATCCGATCCACCACACCGGGACCGACGCCGTCGCCGTCGTGGGCCACACCGGCTGTGGGGCGGTCACCGCCGCCTATCGGGTCGCGACCGGTGGGGATCCGCCCGGGCCGCGCGGCGTCGACAAGTGGGTCGATATGCTCGTCCCCGTGATCGAAGAGGCCCTCGAGAGCGGGCTGATCGACCGCACGGCCGACGACGAGGCCGTCATCAATCGGCTCGTCGAGTACAACGTCGACTATCAGGCCCGCTCGCTGTGTGCCGCCGACGAGATCCCGGACCGGGTCGACGTCTACGGCTTCGTCTACGACTTTCAGGGCGTCTACGGCGACGAGCCGGGGCGTGCGTATCTCGTCAGCGTCGACGGCGAGACCGATCCCGACGTCCTCGCCGAACGGGTGCCGTCGGGCGACGAGTCAGCGGTGAAAAGTCTGCTGTACGGCGACGGATCGGTGGAGTGACGGCGACCGCGAGCAGCGTCAGTCGTCGGCCGTCGACTCCGCGACCGGCGTCGTCTCCGTCGGCGTCGCCGCCTCCGGAGTCGCCTCCTCGCGGTGGCTCGCCCACTCGAGATCGCCCGCGTAGTGGAACGACTCGTTGTCGCGTTCGGGATCGACGACGGTCAGATCGCCGATCCACCCGTTGTCGAGCAGTTCCCTGACGTCCTCGTGGTCGCGGAGGATCTCGGTCACGCGCTCGCGGGGCGCGTGGATCACCGCGGTCAGGCGCAGCGGCTGGTGGAACGGGCGCTCGTCGTCGAGTTTGAGCGACTGCAGCGGCAGGCCGGTCAACAAGTCACCGCCGTTGCCCTGGACGACGCCGACGTTGCCCACCGGGTTCTGGGTGACCTTCGAGCCGCTCCCGTAGACGCCGTTGTCGACCGTCGCGAAGTAGTACTGGTTGTTGATCCACTGGGTGACCACGAGCGGCCCCGTGACGATCGCCTCGAGGGCGTCGCCGTCCGGATCGACCGACCAGTCGTAGGAGTGGAGGAACGCGCGGCCGTCGAGGTCGCGGTCGGCGGTCAGTTCGCGCGGCCCGATAACGAACGAGGCGTTGCCGGCCAGCCCCCACTCGGGACGGGTCTCGGCCCAGTCGGCCGCCTTGCGCTCGACTTCGTCGACGGCCGCCTCGTCGTCGGCCGACGCGGTACGCTCGGCGGCGGCCTCGGCGCGGGCGCGGGCGAGGTCCGCGCGCAGGGACGCGAGGTCCTCGCGGTGGCTCTCGGGCACGTCGTCGTCGAACAGCGTGATCTCGTCGGTCGTCGTGTTGTGTTCGCCCGCGAGGAAGACGGTGTCCTCGGGGATATCGATCCCGTGTTCGCGCAGCGCCGCCTTGACGTCCGGGTCGTTACAGATCGCCGCGAGGACGCGGGCGTTGGGGCCGCCGGGGTTGCCGGCACAGGCCCCGCAGTCGAGACTCGAGCCGAAGGGGTTGTTCGTCGTCTCGCTCGCGTGGCCCGTGAAGACGACCAGCCGGGCGAACTCGGTCCAGCCCATGAGTTCGAAGGCGTTCCGGGCGTACTCGACTTTCGCCTCGTGGCTCAGCCCCTGCGGGAGGGCGTGGTCGGCGTGGTCGTGATCGTCGTACGCGTCGTAGTCGACGGCGGGTGCGGCGGCCTCGTGGCGGCTCGGAACACGCTCCGCGATAGCCGACTCGAGCGTGGCGATCGTCGACGGCGACAGCGTGCGGGCCGCCATCGCCGAGCCGTAGGCGCTGCCGGCCCCCTCGACGAAGGTAAAGGCCGCGACGAGGTTGGACTTGAGCGTCTTGAAATGCTTGCGCGCGGCCGTGGCGAGGCCGGTCCAGCGGTCGCGGGCGGCCGCCGACTCGGCGTCGGCGGG
>AOIR01000052.1 GCA_000337115.1 Natrinema thermotolerans DSM 11552 | reverse complement strand
CCGCTCAGAGATGTGTATAAGAGACAGAGCCCGCGTAGCCGTGGGTCTCGTAGGGGCCCTGTGTCTCGACGTGGCGGCGGATCACTTCCGAGCGCGTGTCGATACAGAACACGAGCTGGGCCGCCGGACGACCGCCGTCCCCGGCGGCTTCGGGACCGGTCACGGCGTCGTCGATCCCGTCGAGGAGTCGCTCGCGGTAGCTCTTCTCCCAGGCGGTCAGCCAAATCTCGGGCAGCGGGACCTCGTCGGCATCGGCGTCGATCCCGTCGCCGGCGTCGAGATCGATCGGCGCGTCGAGCAGATCCGTGATCGTCAGCCGCACGGCGAGGTACTGAGCCAGCGTGATCGGGTACTGCTCCTGCCACGGATCGACGGCGTCGTCGGTCCGCTGCGTGATGAACCCGCTCCAGCCCGGCAACGCCGCGAGATGGGCCTCGAGGATCTCGACCCAGCGCCCCTCGGGGTAGTCGCCGAGGACCGACTCGAGCGCCTCGATTGCCGTCTCGGGCAGGTCGTCGGCGTCGGCGGGGCCGGGCACGTCGCCGTCGTGGGGGGCCACCGCGCGCCACGCCTGATAGAACCCCGCCTCACGGTTGGGCATCGGCCACTTGGCCTGCCCCTCGTCGAGGAAGGCCGCGAGCCACTTCGAGAGGACCCGATCGACGGTCTCGGTCGCGTCGTCGGGGTCTGCGGCCGTACGTTCCGCTTCGGCGTCGGCCATCTCCTCGAGCAGCGTCTCGGGATCGCGCTCGATCCCGTGGGCCGCCAGTTCCGCACGGAGCGTGTCGGCGTCGATCCGGCCGGACTCCCAGGCGCGGCGGAAGACCGACGGGTGGGGGTAGCCCCGGCCGCCGAACAGCTCTTCGGCTTCCGCGACGGCGCGGTGGAACGGCTCGTCCTCGAACCCCGAGAGGGGGTTGGCCGTGACGAACGAGTGCAGCGGCCAGACCGAGCCGATACGCTCGGCCGCGCTGTCGATGCTCGCTTCGATGCGACGGGCGTCGTCGGTGTTACGCGTCATTGTATTCCTCCGTGTTGGTGAGGACGGTCGATGGGTCGGGTTGGGAGACGTTCAGCAGGGCGACGTAGAGACGCTCGCTCGAGCGATACCAGCCGAGTTCCGCGACGAGATACGCCCCGACGAAGAGGGCGACGACGAGGTAGTGGACGACGGTCAGCTCGGTTGAGACGTGGGTCATCGGGACGCCGGACAGCATCGACGAGACGGCGTTGAACATCACGGCGTAGCCGCCGATGGCGGTCAGGACGACCAGCGGGACGCTGACGAACCGGACCATCGTCGGCAGGGTCGAGCGGCGGAGGATATCGCGGGCCGCGGTCAGCGTCGTCAGGACCACGACCAGCGTCAGGATGGTGCCGCTGTTCAGCGTCAGGCTCGTCGCCTTTCCGGTGAGGATGCCAAAGAGCGCGCCGCCACCGACGGCCGTCACGAGGCTGACGGCGATCCCGGGGAAGCCGAGTTCGGTGTGGCCCGCATCTTTGGGAGCTACGCGCTCGACGCCAGCCCCCGACGAGAGGAAGAGATACGCCTTGTAGAAACCGTGCAGGATGAGGTGAGCGATGGCCGCGGCGAAAAAGCCGAGCCCACACTGGAGTAACATAAAGCCCATCTGGGCGATCGTCGAGCTGCCGAGCTTGCGCTTGACGTCCGTCTGGACGAGGATCATCGCCTGCCCGAGCAGGGCACTGACCGCGCCGACGAGGACGATCGCCGACATGATCGCGAGTTCGTTGCCGACCAGCGGCGCGAACCTGGTCAACAGGACCCCGCCCGCGTTGACGAACCCGGCGTGCATCAGGGCTGACGCCGGCGTCGGCGCGGTCATCGACGACAGCAGCCACCCGTGAAACGGCACGAGCGCCGACTGGACCATCGCCGCGAGGACGACCCCCGCGGCGGCGACGAGCGTGACCGTCGGCGAGACGCCCTCGAGCCCGGTGAGGATACCGGTGAGCGTCATCGCGCCGGTCGCCCAGGCAAGCAGCGCCACCGAGCCGGCGAGCAGGGCGCTGCTGGCGAGGAAATAGCGGCGGGCGACTCGGCCGGCAGCCTGGGCCTGTGGCCAGTCGCGAACGTGGCCGATGAGACCGGCCAGCAGCAGGCCCATCGCCAGCCACGCGGCCACGAACAGCGCGACGTGGTTCGCCGCGGTCATCGTCATGACGGCGAGGGTAAAGCCGAACACGCGACCGAAGAACCGCTCGATGTCACGATCGCCGGCCATGTAGCGCCGCGAGTAGCTGTGGACGATCCCACTGAAGAACGTGACCACGACCCACATGACCGCGGTCAATCCGTCAACCCGCAGGAGCGTCGAAAACTCCCAGCCGGCACCCCCTCGAACCGTCAGCGCGAGAACGCCGAGACTGGCCAGAAAGAGCGTCCAGACCGTCCAGGTCGACGCTCGCGGCACGGCCGAACTCGGCGGCGTCGGTTCGGGGCGCTGTGCGACGTCGTCGTCGATCGTTGCTGTGTCCTCGGTCATGTATCGTAGTCGACCAGTACGGGACCGGGTCCCGTCGCGACGTGTCGTTCGCGGCAACACTTGCGTAACCGGTCGTCTCTACCCCATATGTGAACAGAGCGGTTATTATAGCCTTCGGTTCGAACAAATCGTTCGTTGGTCGGCGGCACGGGCCGTTACGATCGTTCGTAACCGGCCGCTCGAGCGCCGAGCCGGCGGCTTTCGGCTGAATCGCATGACGAAGTCGCCTCCGGCTGTCGATACGAAGCCCGCGGGCCCGGTCCCCTCGCGCCGGTCGTCGAGGCCGGGGTTCCCGACGACCGCGTTAGGAAGAGAACTCGTCGAACGAGGTCGATCGATGACTGCGGACGAGGACTTCGTCGGTGATCGTCAGTCCCATGTCCGCGATCTGCTGTGCGATCGGCGTGACGGCCCTGTCGTTCTCGACGACCACGGTCACGAGGAGGTTCCGCTCGCCCGTGATCAACTCCTGCACCGAGACGACGCCCGAAATCTCGAGCAGGTCGTCGATGTACTCCCCCCGGTCGGGGATCGGTGCCGTACAGAACAGTAGCATCCGGATCGGATAGCCGGACTTCGTGTAATCGATGTTGGCGCTGTAGCCCTTGATGACCCCCTCGGACTCCAGTCGCTGAATGCGCTTGCGGACCGTACTCGAGGAGGCGTCGGTCCGGTCGGCGATCTCGCTGGAGGAGAGGTTCCGTGCCTCCTCCTGGAGCGCGTAGAGGATCTCCCGGTCGACCGCGTCCAGCTCGTACTCCGCCATACGCGTTCGTTGCCGCGGCGGCTATAAGGTACTTCGGCTCCCAAGACTCCGAATACTTATACTGGGAGCCGAAAGGGGAAGGCATGCGCGAACGACTCGAGTCGGATCTCGGCTTCTACTACGCCGTCGGCGGCTTCATCATCGCCGTGTTCGTCGTCGGAATGGCGGCCTTTGCCTTCATCAACCCCGACGGCGTGGGAACGGTGGAACTGGTCGGCCTCTCGGGGGGCTTTTTCGTGTTCATGCTGGTGTACTTCATCGCTATCTCGGTCCAGCGACTCGAGGACGGCGACAGTATCTGAGGGCCCGAGCGCGTCGTATCCGACAGTTCTCGAGACGACTCCGGAGTCACAGGGTTTAAGACTCCCCGGCCGTTCTCTTTAGAAGCAATGGCGAAAGGAACCGTTGATTTCTTCAACGACACTGGCGGCTACGGATTCATCGAGACTGAGGACGCGGACGACGACGTGTTCTTCCACATGGAAGACATCGGCGGCCCGGACCTGGAAGAAGGACAGGAGCTCGAGTTCGACATCGAGCAGGCCCCCAAGGGCCCGCGCGCGACGAACGTCGAGCGCCTGTAGAGCGGATTCGTAACGGTATCGGCACTTGACTGCAGTATTTTATATCCCCGAGCCGCAGCGCTCGTGGCCGTGACACTGGCCTTTAGTAGCGACGGCGCTTGTGTTCCGATATGACCGAGCCACTGCTTCGCCGCGGCGCGGACCTCGAGTACGAGACCGTCGAGGCGGCCGACGGCCTCGAGAAGGCCGTCCTGCTCAACGACGACCACGGCGCGCCGACGTTTGCGATCCGGCGGTTCGTCCTCGAGCCCGGCGCCGAGGTACCGAAACACACCAACGACGTCGAACACGAACAGTACGTCCTCGCGGGCGAGTACACCGTGGGGCTCGAGGACGAGGAGTACGAGGTCGAAGCCGGCGACTCGCTGCTTATCCCCGCGGGGACGGTCCACTGGTACCGCAACGAGAGCGACCGGCCGGGCGCGTTCATCTGTGCGGTGCCAAACGGCGACGACGAGATCGAGTTGCTCGAGTAACGGCACGGCCCGTCGTGGGGATCGAGTCGGGAGAACCGACCGACTCCGGCTGGTGGCAGCGATTGTCACATCGTTCTGCAACCGCAACTACTAAACGTCTTTTAGGCACACCTAAATGTGATGGGAGAAGCGCAGTCGGTCGAGGGACACAGGTCCGCCCGAGAGCGGGAGGGATGGGTAACCGGGCGGCTTGTCCTCTTTTGTCTGGCGAGTACGGTCATCACCGTCGTCGCCGGACTCGTACAGGTGAGCTTCGGGGAGTACTCGATGACGTTCCTCGAGGCCTGGCAAGCGGTGTTCGAGCCCAGCGTGATATTCAACCTCCACGCCTGGTCGGCGTTCCTCTTCGGGACGGACCTGCCGGAGATGAGTACCGCGAGCATCGTCGTCTGGACCCTCCGAATGCCGCGGGTGTTCGTCGCGATCATCGCCGGTGCGACGCTCGCGATTTCCGGTGCGATCTTCCAGGCCGTGACGCGGAACGAACTGGCGAGTCCGTTCGTACTCGGCGTCAGTTCCGGCGCTGGATTCGCCGTGCTGGCGACGTTGGTCGTCTTTAGCGGCCTCACGCCGTTCCTGCCGCTGATCGCCGCCCTGGGCGGGACGGCCGCGTTCGTGACCGTCTACTCGATCGCCTGGAAGGGCGGGACGAGCCCCGTCCGACTCGTGCTCGCAGGCGTTGTCGTAAACATGGTCTTTCAGTCGCTCCAGCAGGGGCTGTTCTTCTTCGCGGACGATCTGGGCGTCGTCCAGACGGCGATCGCTTGGCTGACGGGATCGCTCACGGGCACCGGTTGGGAAGAAGTACGGATCGCAGTCCTGCCAGCGGCCGTGGCGATCGCGATCGCGCTCGCCGGTGCGCGGCAGTTGAACGTCCTCATGTTGGGTGAAAGCACCGCTCGCTCGCTCGGTATGCGCGTCGAACGGGTCCGGTTTTCTCTCTCGGCCGTCGCGATCGTGGCCGCCAGCGCCGCAATCGCCGTCGCCGGTATCGTCAGCTTCTTCGGCCTCGTCGTCCCCCACATCGTCCGGAACACGGTCGGTGGGGACTACCGACGCCTGATGGTCGGGTGTCTCTTCGCCGGACCCGCACTGATGGTGTCCGCCGACGTCGGTGCGCGACTCGCGCTGGGCGGGGCCCAGATGCCCGTCGGCGTCGTCACCGGACTGATCGGCGGCCCGTATTTCCTCTATCTGATGCGGAAGCAGCAATCGATGGGTGAGCTATAATGTCACGCACACAGCAGAGCGCGGATCGAGAACAGGAGCGGATCACTGACGACGACGGCAACGCGGTCGAGAGCGCACTGGTCGGTGATGACCTCGAACTCAGTTATCCGACGAGCGAGGAAACCATCGTCGACTGCGCGCGCCTCGACATCCCCGAGGGAGCGGTGACCGCGCTCGTTGGACCCAACGGCAGCGGGAAGAGTACCCTTCTGAAGGCGCTCTCGAAGCATCTCGAGCCGAACGCGGGGTCCGTACAGATACACGGCAAGGACCTCGATGCGTTCAGTCGCAAGGAACTGGCGCGCGAAATGGGTGTCCTCTCGCAGGAGAACGACTCGCTCGGCTCGATCTCGGTCGAGGATCTCATCTATCACGGCCGCTACCCGCATCGGGGCTTTTTCGACGGCGTCAGCGAGGAGGACCAGCAGGCAGTCGAACGCGCGATCGAGTTGGCGGGGATCGACCACCTCCGGGAGTCGGAACTCGGTCAGCTGAGCGGCGGGCAGAAGCAACTGGCCTGGATCGCCATGGTGCTGGCACAGGACACCGACGTCCTGTTGCTCGACGAGCCAACGACGTTTCTGGACATTCACCACCAGTTCCGCGTCCTCGAGACGATTCGACAACTGAACGAGGAACGGGGCGTGACGGTCGCGGTCATTCTCCACGACATCTCACAGGCGGCCCGGTTCGCGGACTATCTGGTCGCGATGTGCGACGGCGAACTCTACGACTGGGGGCCGCCTGAGGAAGTCGTGACGGAACAGTTGCTCGCCGACGTCTTTGGCGTCGAGGCCACCGTCGAGTACGAGCCCGAACTGCAGGTACTGCCGAAGCGGGCACTCTCGAATAGCCGGAGCTGACGCCGCCAGTCGGAACGTTTTTGTATTTTTAGGCCGGCCTAAACATCAATGGCCACCGAATCGAAACGGACGAGACGACGCCTGATGAAAACGGGAGCAGCGATCACCGGGCTCGGTATGACCGCTGGCTGTCTCGGCTCGCAGGGGACGGGAGACGGCGAGAGCGAGTACTCCGTCACGATGGAGCCCGTCGGTACCGTCGAGTTCGACTCCGTGCCAGAGACGTGGCTCCCCTATACAGGGGATTACGCGGACATGGGCGTTGCGCTCGGACGGGCCGACGGGCTGGTCGGAATCGGCTTGCAGAGCCGGTACGGAACCCACTACTACGACGAACTACCGGGCGTCTCGGTCGAACCGGACGACCTGACCGAACTCTGGGACGACGGGACCGGGCAGGAGGTGTTCTACGAACTCGAGGCCGACGTCCACCTCATCGATCCGAACTTCATGATCAACCGGCTTGGCTGGAGCCGGGAAGCGGTCGACGAAATCGCCGACAACGTCGCGCCGTTCGTCGGCAACACCGTCTTCTCGGCCAGTTACGAGTGGCACGACTACCCTCGCTACACCCTCTACGAGGCCTTCGAGAAGGTAGCGGAGGTTTTTCAGGAGCGAGAACGCTACGAGGCGTTCGAACGGCTCCACGATGACGTGCTGGCCGACGTGCAGTCCCGACTCCCCGACGAGCGGCCCGAGGTTGCGGTCCTCGTCCCCGCCTCGGCCGAGCCGGACGCGTTCTACCCGTACCACATCGAGGACGATACCCAGTCCAAACACTGGGCCGATCTGCAGGTCGACGGCGCGCTCGCCGCGAACGGCGTCGGCGACGCGCAGGCGGCGAGTGGCACCATCGACTACGAGACGTTGCTCGAGATCGATCCCGACGTCATCGCGATCAGACAGCAAGGGGAGACCACCGAGTCGGATTTCGAACGGGGGATCGTCTCGTTCATGCGCGATCACGATGTCGCGAGTGAACTCCGTGCGGTCCGGAACGACCGCGTCGTCTACGGTGGCATGACCTATCAGGGACCGATTATCCACCTGTTCCAACTCGAGCGGGCGGCACAGGGGATTTATCCCGACGAGTTCGGCGGCGAGGAGCTGTTCGACCGGCAGGCCGTCGGCGATATCGTCACCGGCGAGTGATGCTCGGCGGGAGCGAGACAGCGTCGGGTTCGGAACACTTTTATTGTTTTAGGCCAGCCTAAAAGTTATGAGTGACGAACCGACGTGGACGCGGCGCAACGTGCTTCGAACGAGCGGGACCATCGCGGGCGTGAGCGTGTTGGCCGGCTGTATCAGCGGTGACGGATCGGACGACGAGGGCGATGTCGATCCGTACACGGTCTCGATGCCGCCGGTCGGCGACGTCGAGTTCGAGTCGGTCCCCGAGACGTGGGCCGCCGGCACCGCGGATTGGGCCGACATGGGGGTCGCACTGGGTCAGGAGCCGCCGGTGGGACTCTATATTGCGGGGCGGTTACATAGGGGGTATTACGACGACATTCCTGACGTGAGCGTCGGCCCCGACGATATCGAGACGCTCTGGGACGACGAGTTCGGCCCCGAGAAATTCATCGACCTTGCCGAGGACGTGGGCGTCCTCGTCATGGATCCGAACTTCCTCACGGGACGGGCCGACTGGAGCGGCGACGCCATCGAGCGGATCGAATCGACGGGGACGCCGTTCTTCGGGAACAGTATCACCTCTCGGGGCTACTCGTGGCATGAGGACTACGACTACCTCACGATGTACGAGGCCTTCGAGAAACTCGCCGAAGTCTTCCAGGAACAGGAACGCTACGACGAGTTCGAGACGCTACACGACGAGTTCCAGTCGGAACTCGAGAACGTCGTTCCCTCGAGCGATCGACCTGAGGCTGCAGTCCTGTACCCGCAGATAGCGGATGACTCGTTCCTCCCCTACACCATCGACGAGTCGACGAGTTACAAACACCTACGGGACCTCGGAGTCGAGGACGCGCTCGCGAACTCCGACGTCCAGAACTTCCACAGCACCCGCGGATCGATCGACTACGAGACGCTCCTCGAAGTCGATCCGGAGTACATCCTGCTTCGTACCGAGCAATACCTCAGCGAGGAGGAGTTCCAGCAGAACTACATCGAACCGATACAGAGCCACGACGCCGGGCAGAAACTGACGGCCGTCCAGAACGACAACGTATACAAGACCGTCCCGTTCTATCAGGGCCCGATCATCAACCTCGTCGCCACTCAGCGGTTGGCCGAGCAGCTCTACGGCGTCGACGAGCAACTGTACGACCCGCAGGAAGTCAGCGACATCGTCAACGGCGACTTCTAGTCTACTGCGCCTCGAGCCAGTCGAACGGCCGCTTGGCCGACGATTCGTCCGCGACCCCGCGCTCGTCGGCGTCCGGGTCGGCCGCGTAATCGTCGACCGCCGGCGGTTCGCCCTCGGTCCCGCTCGAAACGATGTCCGCCGGCTCGGCGTCGACCTCGAAGGTCGACAGCGCGTCCGAGAGTTCCCGCGCACGGTCTGACAGCGACGTCGCGGTCCGGGACACCGCGGCAAGCGACGACGTCTGTTCCTCCGCGGCCGCCGCGACCGTCTCCGCCTCCGCGCTGGTCTCCTCGCTGATCGCCGTCACGTCGTCGGTCATCGAGACGAGCCCCTGGGTCGCGCCGGCCTGTTGCTGGGTCGCCGCCGAGATCTCCTGGACGCCGTCGTTGGTCTCCGCGGCGTAGTCCGAGATCTCCTCGAGCGCTCCGACCGTGGTCTCGACCGCTTCCCGGTGGTCGGCGATCCGGTCGTCGGTCTCGCGGACGACGGCCGCGACCGCTTCGGTCCGGCGGCTGACCCGCTCGAGGCGCTCCTCGACGTCTTCGGCGGCTTCCTGGGTGTCCGCAGCGAGTGACTTGACCTGATCGGCGACGGCCGTGAACTCCGCGTCGTCGGAACTCGAGCGGGCGGCCTCGATGCTCGCGTTGAGTGCCAGCAGGTTCGTCTCCTGGGTGACCCCGCCGATGAACTCGAGGAGGTCGTCGATCGCCTCGATCTCCGCTTCGAGGCGGTCGACCTCGGTGACGGCCGCGTCGGCCTCGTCCTCGATGGCGTTCATCCCCTCGATCGCGCGGCGGGCGGCCCGGCGGGCGTCGGTACTCGTGGTCGCGGTCCGTTCGGCGAGGGTGGCGACCTGCGAGGAGGTCGCCGCGATCTCCTCGGTCGTCGTCGACAGCTCGTCGATCTCGGTGCTGATCGACGCGAGCCGGTCGCTCTGGCGCTCGGCCCCGTCGGCGATCTCCTGGACCGACGTCGTCACCTGCTGAGAGGCCGACTGCACCTCGACGACGCCGTCGGCCGTCGACGCGGCCGCGTCGTCGACCGCGTCGGCGAAGGCCCGCGCGGCGGCGACCGTCGCCTCGATGTCGTCCATCATCGCGTTGAACTCGCGGGCGACCGTCGCCATCGCCTCGCTCTCGGTATCGGGCTCGAGCCGCCGAGTGAGATCGCCCTCGGCACAGGCCTGCATCGTCGCGCCGTACTCGTCGGCCGTCCGCTCGAGGTGCCGGGAGAACGCCTCGGACTCCGAACGGGCCCGTTCGGCCTCTGCCCGGGCGGCCTCGGTCTCCTCGAGGCGATCGCGCAGCGATCGGCGCATTCGATCGAGCGAGCGGTGCAGCTCCCCGAGTTCGTCGCTCCGGTCCGACTCGACTGGCTCCGCGAGATCGCCGTCCTCGATCGCAGCCGCGCGGTCGGACAGCGACCGGAGCGATCGGGCCGTCGACCGGCCGACGGTCGCGCCGAGGACGAGTATCCCCCCGAAGGTGACCGCGAGCATCGCGAGGATCCAGTTCGAGATGTCCGACTGCAGCGAGTAGGCCTGCGAGGCCGGCACGCGGGTCGTCAGCGTCCAGTCCGCGTTCCCGAGGTCCGCGTATCCAACGAGCGTCTCGTCGTCCTCGCCCTCGATCGACGTGGTTCCGGCGTCGTCGCCGGCACCCGTCGGCGCGACCGTATCGTTTCCGAGCAACAGCGAGCGGTCCTCGGCGAGGACGACCGTCCCGCTCGCGTCGGTGACGACGACCTCGTTCGTGTCGTCGCCCCCGACCATGTACCGGGACAGCGACTCGAGGTCGACGAGCGCCACGAGGGCCCGGTCGGACTCGCCCGGGACCTGACTGATCGCGAGCATCGCCGGTCGCCCGTCGCCCGTCTCGAACGCCTCGGAAAAGACGACCTGCGACCCGTCCGCCGCCGCGTTCGAGAGCCGGTCGGCGACCGCCGGACTGACGGTCCGGTCGTCGTCGACGACCGCGTCCGTCCCGGCGTCGACGTGAACGGTGCCGTCCGACCCGACGTAGTAGGCCCCTTCGACGGCGGACCGGTCGGTCAGGCGGTTGAGCGAATCGGCGATCGCGACCCGGTCGTCGCCGCGAAACGCCGCCGATCTGGGCAGCGATTCCAGCTGCCGTTCAGTCGACTGGAACCAGATGTCGAGCCGATCGGCGTCCTGTTTCGCGTCGCCGACCAGCTGCGATTCGACCTCGGACTCGAGTTCGGTCCCGGTGTGTGCGTAGATACTGCCCCCGAACGCCCCGATCACCACGAGGATGGCGACGAGCGCGGCGAAGAACCGGAGCGCGTAGCTGCGGCGGACTCCCGGCACGGTCTCCCACGAAAGTATCCCCATACAGCGTCGGATTCCGACGCCCCCGATATGTACCTCGCTAAGAATTATATATACGGCTATAGATCGGTCCCGACGGATATGGACGCCATCGCCGTCGCCGCAGTCCGAATCGCTGAAATACCGTCACGGCCTACTCCGTTCCGTGTCGAAGCAGGTCCAGCAGGTCGAAACGATCTTCTGTCACGAGACGGGCGACGACTACCTCGTCGTCGTCGAACGTGACGGCAAGCGGCTATTCCGTGCGAAACTCGGACTCTCGGAGACTTCGGCCGGGCCACGCCCCGCGAAGTTCCGGCTGAAACAGGGCTCGAGCGAGGAGCCCCGCCAGCCCGACGAGTTCGTCGAACTGGCCCGCCGAGCCAAGCGGATCCGTATCTCCGAACAGACCTCCGCCGCGGGCCGACAGGACCTGCGGGAGATGCTCGCGGGCTACCAGCTCGAGGACAAGACCAAGACCGTCCGGACCTGTCGGTACTGTGCCGGCGCGGGGCGGTACTCGCCGATCACGACCGACACCGCCGTCAAGGACGACGACGACTGGATCTGTCGCGACTGCGCTCGGCAGGAACTCGAGCGCCAACTGTCCTTTTCCGGCGGTGGCGCGGTCTCGGGTGCCGCAAAGGAACGCCTCGAGGACCTCATGATGGAGGTCCAGGACCTAGAACGGATCGTCAACCTCCTCAAGGGGCGGCTCGATCCCGATCTGACGAAGTTCGATACCATCTCGGCGACGACCGACGAGGTCGACCCCGTCCGGACCGACTCGCTGAACCTGCATCCAGGCCTGCAGAACTTACTCGAGGACCGGTTCGATACCTTGCTACCGGTCCAAAGCCTCTCGGTCGAACACGGTCTCTTTGAGGGCGACGACCAGCTCGTCGTCTCCGCGACGGCGACCGGGAAGACCCTGGTCGGCGAACTGGCCGGCATCAACCGCGTGTTGAACGATAAGGGGACGATGCTCTTTCTCGTGCCCCTCGTGGCGCTGGCAAACCAGAAGTACGAGGACTTCCAGGACGAGTACGGCCACCTCGTCGACGTCTCCATTCGCGTGGGCGCGAGCCGGATCGCCGACGAGGGCGAACGGTTCGATCCCGAGGCCGACGTCATCGTCGGCACCTACGAGGGGATCGACCACGCTCTGCGGACGGGCAAGGAGATGGGCGACATCGGAACCGTCGTCATCGACGAGGTCCACACCCTGAAAGAGGACGACCGGGGCCACCGGCTGGACGGGCTGATCTCCCGACTCAAGTACACCTGCGAGCAGCGCGCGAAGCGCCGCGACGACTACGGCGGCGCGCAGTGGGTCTACCTCTCGGCGACGGTCGGCAACCCCGAACACCTCGCCGAGGTACTCGAGTCGACACTCATCGAGTTCGAAGAGCGGCCGGTCCCGATCGAACGCCACGTCACCTTCGCGGACGGCCAGGAGAAAGTCAGGGTAGAGAACAAACTCGTCAAACGCGAATTCGATACGGAATCGTCGAAGGGGTACCGGGGGCAGACGATCATCTTCACCAACTCCCGGCGGCGCTGTCACGAAATCTCGCGCAAACTCGATTACTCGGCCGCGCCCTACCACGCCGGCTTGGACTACAAACGCCGCAAGGAAGTCGAGCGCAAGTTCGGCGAGCAGGAGCTGTCGGCGGTCGTCACGACCGCCGCGCTCGCAGCCGGTGTCGACTTTCCCGCCTCGCAGGTGGTCTTCGACTCGCTGGCGATGGGCATCGAGTGGCTCTCGGTCCAGGAGTTCCACCAGATGCTCGGACGAGCCGGACGGCCGGACTACCACGACGAGGGGAAAGTGTACGTGCTGGTCGAACCCGACACCGCCTACCACAACTCGATGGAGATGACCGAGGACGAGGTCGCGTTCAAGCTCCTCAAGGGGGAGATGGAGTCCGTGATGACCCACTACGACGAGGCCGCCGCCGTCGAGGAGACCCTCGCGAACGTCGCGGTCGGCGGCAAGGCCGCGAAGTCGCTGAACGACCGCATGCTCGGCGAAGTCCCTACGAAACACGCCATCGGAAAACTGCTCGAGTACGACTTCATCGACGGCTTCGAGCCCACGCCGCTGGGACAGGTCGTCACCGAACACTTCCTCGCGCCCGGCCAAGCGTTTACCCTGCTCGACGGCATCCGGAAGGACGCCCACCCCTACGAACTCGTCGCCGACATCGAGTTACGCGACGCAGAGCTGTGACCGTCGACGATCGGTGACGGCGGCCGTGCCCGCGGTCTCGATCCGGCCGGAACCATAAAGAACGAGAGCGCGCAATCGAAGGCCAACGCGGGGATCTCCCCGGCCTTATCATGGATCCGCTTACGCCAGCCGCGATCGAGCCGCCGGCGAACCTCCTGCTCGTCCATCCTGACTGCGACGAGCCCGACGCCTGCGAACAACTGTGTCACGAGGGTGCGGAGACGGCGCGACTCATAGTGACCTTCGGGGACGAGACACCGGAGCCACCGGCCGCGGACGACGTCGATGGCAAGCGAGGCCTGCTCACCATCGGGGACGTGCTGGCCGATTCGGGGACCGAGTCGTCCCCCGACTTCGGCGAGACAGTCGTCACCGACTCGGTCACCGATCCGACCGACCTCTCCGAGATCGGCGTCGCCATCAGTCGGTTCTGCAAGCACTGGTCCGCGGCCGACGAGGATATCGCCGTCTGTTTCGACTCGCTGGACGCACTCCTCCGACATACCTCGCCCGAGGCGGTCTTCCAGTTCGCACACGTCCTCACAAACCGGCTGGCGAACGTCGACGCCTACGCCCACTTTCACTTCGACCCCACCCGTCACGAGGACCGGGTCGTCTCGACGTTCGGAACGATCTTCGACGAGGTCGTCGCCGACGATACCGACGAGTCACTCCCGGAAGCGACCGACGAGGAAGTCGCCGACCTCCTCGCAGAGTGGGAGGACGAGGCAAGCGACGACCTCGAGCCCGCGGCGGACTCGGAGGCCACCGACGAGGAGATCGCGCGAACCCTCAGCCGATAGTCAGACGAACGCGATCTCGAGGACCGACAGGACGATTACGACGATCGAGCCGGGAAGACCGCCGAGGGCGACGATGGCGATGACGACCGGCGTGATCGCGATCGCGAGGCCGAAGACCGCCTGGGCGAGGTACAAGACGACGAGGCCGACGATCGCGTTGACGATGAAGGGGCTGGCCGCTCTGACGAGTTGGGCCGCGACGAGGACGAGTGCAAGGACTGCCACCAACACCAGAATCTCGAGGCCGGTCATAGCGGCGGTATCACGGCAGCCCCCAAAACCGTTCGGACCGTAACGAAACGCTTTATGGCGTTGGGACGGTAGCGGATGGTACGGGATCGTGGGTTAGCTTGGTATACTTCGGGCCTTGGGTGCCCGTGACCCCGGTTCAAATCCGGGCGATCCCATACTGTATAAAAGTGAAGCGGGCGTTTTTGCCGCTTCACTCGACGGACTCACACACCGGGTAGCAGCGGCCTTCTCGGGGTGGTCGGCGTGACGATCGCCTCCTGGCCGTCGGTCGACAACTCGACGTGCCAGCACTGCGGTTCGTTCGTCACGGACCAGTTCAGTCGCGTCTACGGCGATAACCGCGACCGGGCCCATCGCTGTCCCGAGTGCGATTCATACCGTCGATTGACCCGCGGGTCCGCTGCTGGAAAAGACGTCGAGGTCCCTGACCCGGAGACCTCTGAGGGCCGGCACGGAGGTGAGGCCGATGCGTAGCGGGTTCGTCCGAGCGACCGAGCTGTACGATGTCGACAGCCGGACGCCCATCGCCCATCCGGCCCATCAAGCGACC
Source organism: Natrinema thermotolerans DSM 11552 (assembly GCA_000337115.1). Taxonomy (GTDB): domain Archaea; phylum Halobacteriota; class Halobacteria; order Halobacteriales; family Natrialbaceae; genus Natrinema; species Natrinema thermotolerans. The sequence continues at coordinate 9,657 of AOIR01000052.1, read as the reverse complement.
GACGCCGACGTTCGCCGCGCGCTCGAGGACCGAGAGGTCTGTACCGACGGCGGACAGCCCTCGAGCGATACTGAACAGTCAGCGTACCGTCTGTCTGAGAACCTGATACTGTTAGGAGATACACTGAACGCCGCACAGTATCACGCTAACCGCTATCAGAAGACGGGGCACGAACACAATCTAGAAAACGCACTTGAGGACTTGCGGGACCTCCGAGACTTCGCTGATGAGATTCTGGAGGACTACGAAGACACGGGAGGTGACCGATGAGCCGAGCCGGTCTCGGGCGGTTCGGTGTCGTGCCGCCGACGGTCGTCCGTGAGCCGACGCGAGACGCGGAGAACGTCCCAGTCTGTCCAGAGTGTGGTCATCCCGTCGCGAAGTCGAAAGGGCCCCAGCGAATCGAAAAGCCGGACCTCGTTCACGTCGCACTCGCGGCCGCTTTCGACGTACTCGTCACGTTTGGGTGGCAGTGCGACCGGCATCCCTACACAATCGTCCTGCCGATGCGGATCGGCGGTGAGGACGCGAGCGCGTTCGTCGACGGGTGGACCGGCGTCGAGATCCGCTTCGCCGACGACCACGTGCGTCACGTCGCGACTCCCGAGCGGGAGGTGACCGAGCATGTCGAGTGAGCAAGCGACGCTGGTGGACTTTGGGCCGGACCTCTCCCAGCTCACCGAGGCCGAACGCGAGGCCTACCTCGAGTGCCGAGTGAAAGGCGTCGGTGTTCGCCAGTTCGCTCGCGAGACCGAGCGGCGGCCCGGTACGATCGGGAACCTGCTCGCTCGAGCCGAGACCAAACTCGAGGAGGGATCGCAGTGAGCCGACTCGTCGAGAACGACGAGTGCGAACGGTGCGGTGAGGCCGTCGACGGGCTCCGACAGCTGTGTCCGGACTGTACGCGCGTCGTTCGCGACGCGCGGGAGGGACCGCTGTGAGCGTCGACGTTACCGACGACCCGGTACAGTTTGACGACGTAACCGGATCAGAGTCCGACACCTTCCCGAAGCCTCGCGCTCACGGCGCCGCGGTGATGAACCACATCGCAGACGTCGACGACTCCGCTGCACAAGGGAGCGATCGGGGAACGTTGTACGATCGCTCGCTGGCCTACTGGCGCGAGCAGGTCGGCGATCGCGACCTCGAGCCGCACGTCGCGGTCGACGACTTCGAAGCGGACTGGTTGCCGGCGGGAGACTATGCTCTGGTACTCACGTCGTCGCGGTGGAAGGCCGGGACCGGCCGCGGTGACGACTATCGGGCGTACTACGAGCAACACCTGAAACTCCGCGAGTGGGGTCCCGAAGACGATGACGGCGAGCGTGAACTTCGAAAGCCCGCGCTGGCGTTGCACGTCGAGATCATGCCCCAGTTCCGGGACATGGTCTACAAGAGCGGTGACCCGCTCGAGTGCCCGTACGGGGAGGGAACACGGTTGCTCGCGTGGACGACATGGGCCGAGGATCCCTTCGAGATCGAGCGCCGGATGTACGATGCACTCCGAGCGGTCTACGGTGCCGACGCGATCGACCTGGAGGAGCGTGTCGACGATGCCCGCCGGGTTTCGAAAGCGGAGGCACACATCCGCTTCGCGATCGGGAAGAAGAACGCCGCGATCGAGACCCTCGAGCAATCGAAACAGCTCATCGACTGGGGAGGCGAGTCCGAGATCGACGCCCACCAGCGCCGCCAGCAAGAAGGGTGGCTCGAGGCGCTCGTCGAGAGCGATCGGTGGCACCTACTCGGATTCGATCCTCAGCGGTACAGCACTGAGGTGAAGATCTATCAGGCGAATCAGTGGCACAAGAAGCCGAAAACCGACCCGTTCCACCATCCGAAGCTCGAGGCGTCGTACTCGGGCGTCGATCGGGGCGAACTCCCGCACGTCTCCGAGTGGGACGAGATCTTGGACCACCTCCGGACAGTCGTCGCGACGCACGCACGATGGGCCGGGATCGAGCGCTCGGATCTGGTGGCCGACGACTTCTTCGATGGGCCCGAGTCCGCGCCGTGGGACTTCGAACGACCGACAGGCCGCCGTGACATGCTCCGACGGCGGTACGAGGACCTCGCGACAGACATCTACCGGGAGGCGCTGAAAGAGTCGACCACGGCCGTCTACGACATCCTTCGGGTGATCGCCGAACACGACGGGGCGAACTACGACACACTCGTTGAACGGACCGGGCTCGCGAGATCGACGGTCCGGTACCACGTTCGCCGGCTCGCCCAGGAGGGCGTCGTCTCTCGCGAAGGCAACCCGGTGATGGTGTTTTTCGTCTCCCGTGTCGTCCTCGAGCGGGCCCGCGAGATCCTTCGCGAAGTCCGTCCGGAGGACACGCCGGAGGAGGTGGCCGAACGGGCCGACGAACGCCGTGAGCGCCGTGAGGAGCAGCAGGAGGAGACGGATGCGGACGGAGAGGAAAGCGACGAGAGTACGACCGACGGCGACGAGATCGGCTTCGAGTACCTCGAGCGACTGAGCGCGTCGATTCACGACGTGGCCAGCCTCCGTGATCGCGAGCGGATCGACGATCGCGACGTGAGAGTCCGCGTCGACGAGCTGCCGCCGCCGCTGCAGTAGACCGTCGTCGGTCCGGTTCGCCTTGGCGAATAGCTGCAGCACGCGCGTTCGTTCCTTTGTTTCTTGCGTTCCTATCGGTGAGTCTTACATTCGCGCTCGACACATTCATTTTTTGAGTGGAATTTCACTTTCACAAGGGTGTTAACGGACACGATCGGCGTCTTCGAGGCCAGTTTCGCCGTCTCGAGGGGAGTCCTGAACCGTCGATACGGCAGCGGACGCGCGAAAGTTTGGGGGTTTCAGCGGTTGGCGCGGGTAACGGGGTTGCCGGGTACCCCTACGGTAGGTGCCCCTAAGGGGGCAAGGCAATTGCGCGGCGCGCAGAGCGCGCGCCGCGCTGAGAGAAAGGCGAACTGGCCGATACCAGACGCTACAGAGATGCTACAGCGGTGGTAAGAGTGGGCGGGACCGTGCTAACCAGAACTAGCGGAGGCGCTTAGGCGGGGTCAGAAAATCGAGTCGATCGAGATCTTCGCCTGTTCGGTCCCGCGGTGATCGCCGCCCCCGTGCCAGCGGAGCAGCGGGAGATCGCCCGTGCGGACCATCTTGTCTCGGAGGATCGTACAGCCCGAACGGCCGTGTGGCCGGTAGACGACGAAACAGTACCAGCCGTCGTGCCGCCGGAGTTTCTCGTGGTACTCGCGGTAGACCTTCCAGTTCCCCGGCTGGCCGTCCGCGTGTTCATGCATCGTACTCTTGATTTCGACCGGTGTCCCGTTCCCGAACCGGGCGTCGTGCCAGCTCGCCCGCTCGAGGTCGAAGCGGCGCTTCTCGGCCATCCGCTTCTCGACGGCGGTGCCGAAGTGGTTGGCGCGCTTCGAGCGGTTCACGGTTCCCTCCGGTCGTCTCGCCAGCGTCGATCCGCTCGAGCGGGGCCATAGGTGAAGAACCCAGCGAGTAGGAGGGACAGGACCGCAACCGACCACGCACTTTGCCCGAGCGCGAACACCGCGACGGCGATCGCGACGCCGATCAACCCGAGGGTCTGTTTCGAGAACACCCCGCGCTCGAGGTCGCGCCGGAGCTGATGGGCGAGATCGACGGCGGTGAACCGAGCGACGAACACGAGGTTCCGGAGGAGGGTCACCGCCACACCGATCCCCTCCTATCGCGCGCGTCGCAATTTTTTCGAAATCGGCTCTCAAAAATGTCACTTTTCTGGTATCTCCATACGCGCTCCGCGCGCCGATATATATCCTCCTCCGCTGGCTGCAGCGACCGCGCGCCCATCGCTCTCCGTTCGCTCCCAACCGGGAGCGAGCGCGGTGGGCCTTGGGCTGCAGCTACTCTAAAGGGGGGTAGGTTGAAGTTGAAAGATTGGAATCCCGCCGCTGTCATGCGATCACCCGGTCGACGGTTTCAACCCATTCGCGCTTTTCGGAGTCGCCTTCGCGGTAGTCGTCCAACCAGTTGTAGACGGTCGTATCGCTGAACGGGACGTAGTTCGAGGCCGCGTTCGGGGTCATGCCCTCGTCTTCGACGCAGGTCTTGATGGTCCACATCGCGACCTGTTTCACGTCCTCCTTTTCGATCGCCGGGCCGTCGTCCTTGTCGCTGGCGGGCGCGGTCCACGACCAGTCGGCTTCGTCGTTCGTGTGGGGCTCGAAGTCGGCGGGCGGAATGCCGGTGAACGGGCGCGGGTCAACGTCCTGCAGTTTCCCGCCGGAGATCCGGTCGGCGACGATCGCCTTCCCCTTCTGGTTGCGGTCGGGCTTCTTGATGATCGTCCCGACGCGCCAGAGCATCGGATGAATCGACGACTCGTCGTGCCCGATGTAGATGAGCATCCCGTTGTACTTCCGGATCTTGAACACGAGCGGCCCCATCAGCTTGCGGACCTTCTGGCCGTCCTCGCCGGTACCGCTGGCGTTCGTCGAGAACTCGTCACCGACGAACGCTTTCGGTTGCTGGGGGTTCTCGACTGGGTTGCCGTCCTGGCCGACCCACTCCTCGAGCAGCGGGAAGTTAGGAATCCAGCCGTCGTCGACGGTACCGTCGTCGCGGACCCAGTCGTCGTTACGCGGGAGAGTCCGGATGTTCGAACCGACCAGGAGGTCACCGTCGACCCAGCGATCACGGAGCTGTAGGAGCAGACACGCGAGGTTCGTCTTGCCCGCCCCCATCTCGCCAAGGAGGACGATCACGGGCGCGGGGCCGGCGACGATCTCCTGCAGGCGCGTGATCGCTTTGATACCTGAGAGGTCGGCCTGTTGGCTCGGGTCACCGATGTAGTGTTTCAGCGTGAGCGTGTCCCCGTTCTCGAGGGCTTGGCGGGCGGTGTGGCCGCCCTCGCCCCGGAGGATATCACGGTTCTTCTGTACGTCCATATAGGTCGCTGCCGCCTTGCCGTCCCACCGATCGGGATCATGATGCAGGGCGCGGACAGTCATCTGGCGGTCGATCTGTTCGTCTCGAACGAACCCCGAATGCGGGAGTACCTCGTCGGGATCTTTCGCCTGGTTGCCCTGCTGCCACTCGGCGAATCCCCCGACCGTGAAGTTATCCTGTTCGTCGCTCATCGATCGGTCCACCTCCACTGGCTCGGTTCATGGCCGACGAGTAGCGGAGTGGTGGCTGTTTTCCGCTGTTTCAGTAGTGCCGTCCTGAGCGCGGTATTCGTCCGTCCGGTCCCGGTAGTCGCCAGCTCATCGAAGACGAACACGGTCGGCAGGTCTACTGTTCGGTTCCGTAGCTCTCCGTCGTGGATGTATCTCATCGGTTAGTCCCCCCGTCAGTCGCTGCAGGCTGTTCTGGTGTCGATTCGTCCGCCTCGACGGGCGTCCGCTCTCCGTGCGTCTCGGTGTAGTCGTCGACGTACTGAGAGACGTCTTTGATCTCGTCGACGTCCCGTTCTTCGGCGCTTTGCTTGGCTGCCTCGAAGCGGTCCTTGACCGTCGTCCGCGGGTTCATCAGCCCGCGCTCGTCGGCCTCGGCTTCCTCGTTGACCACGTCGCGCTGGATCTCGAGGCCCATCTTGGAGATCCGACCACGGAGTCGATTGTACTCGAGGAAGGCGTCGACGAGGTCGCCGTGGATGTCCTCGAGCATGGCTTTGATCGTGACGAGTTTGGAGTCGGAGAGTTGGCTGAAGTAACAGCCGCGGACGACGAGCTGGCCGGTGTCCTCGTGGTAGGTGAACTCACGGACTTCGAAGGCATCGCCGTCGTTGCAGTTGTACGGCGATGGTCCCTCGACGGTCTTCTCGCTCCAGACTTCGGGGGCGACGTAGAGTTTGCGGCGAGTGTCGTCGACGCCGTTGATGTGGTACACGTCGACCATCCGGCGGTTGCGGAGCTTCCGGGCCCCGCTGACGAACATCGCGAACAGCGGCGGTCCCAGGAGGATCGCCGCGGCGAACCATCCCACCGCGATCGGCGGGATGCCCGGCACCGACGGGCGGATCCACAGGAGCGCGACGCCGAGGCTGAACAGCACTGCGAAGACGAGTAACTGGGCCTCGGCGAAGACGTAGGTCACGCGGTCGCGCCAGCTGCCGAACGTGCCGCTGGCCTCGAGGCTCACGCTTCGACCACCCCGTCTTCTTCCGAGCGGACGACATACCAGGCTCCGAGCCCGGCGAAGCCGGAGGTCATCGCGACGCCGGAGAACAGGCCGCTGGTGCCCCCGAAGGTCTCGAACGGGTTGCTCTGGACCGTCCCGGTCGAGACGAGCGCCCCGCCGCCGTTCTCGAGAGACTGTTGCGTGGCGATCGCGACGGCCGCGCCCCTGCCGCCCTGCCGCGGCGCGACCATGAACGTGACCGTCTGTGTTCCTTCCTCGAGTTCGTGTTCGGCGTAGTTGAAGCCCTTTGCGTCCTTCTCGAACGATCCCGACTCGGTGAGCGATATCTTCGTCGGCTCGTCGGCTTCGATCTCGAGGGTGAACCGGCCAGGGCTGTAACTCCAGTCAGTAACTCGCGTCTGGTTGTCGATCGTCCGAAGGGCGTCGTCGCCTTCGGGGTCGACCACCGGCTCTTGGTCGGTCTGGTTCGCTGTTTCGTTGGCTTGCTCTTGCGCGGCGACCGGCCCAAGGCCCACGCCCATGCCCATCGCGACCGCGATCGCGACCGCGACGAGTGCGACTGTCCGGCGCATCTCAGTTGCCCCCCATGCCTGGAATCATATCGGTCACGAACCCGACGATAATGAGGACGACCGTGCCGATTATGCCGAGTCCGACTAACCCGCCGCCGCCCTCGAGCAGGTTCCCGCCGAAGATCGGGCCGGGGCCATTGCCGTCATCGACAACGACCTCGATCGTCTGCTGTCGCGCCTCTTCCTCGCTCTCGCGATTCTCCTCGAAGATATTGCTCGCCTCCTCGGGGCTCGTGTCCGATGTGACGACATCGCGTTCCTCGAATTGGAGCGTGCTACTCCCACTGTTGACCGTCTCGATCGTGAACGGGTCAACAAGATGGAGGACATCAGCCTGCATGTTGCCGTCCGCGTCCTCCCATTCGGTCGCGAAGTAGAACGAGCCCGGATACTCCTCCGGGTTGATCGTCTGGCCGACCGGTAGTTCGTTCCCTTCGACCTCTGTCGACAACGACCACGCGATCTTGCCGTCGAACGTCTGCGGTTCATCGGGGAGATCAGTACTCCCATCAGTCGTGTTATCCGTCGTGTTGTCGGTCGTGTTCCCGTCGTCAGATACTGACTCAATATCGGCCGGGTCGAACGAAACGCGGCCAGGTTCGACCGCCTCGGGAAGACCCATCGATCGGAAATACAGCGCCGCCTCTTGCCATGACTCGGCCTCGGCGACGGTATCGAGCATCGCTCCCGTCGATAGCATTTGGTCGAGTGAGAGGTCACCGGCCGAGATGCCGTCGTAGTGCGTCGATAGAAGCGATTCAACCTCGTCGATGACCGCCTGATGTTGAGTATGGATCTCATCGACTACCTCTTTGTAGTCGCTATGCCGGAGCAATTTCTGTGGACCTTGAACGTGGTCAAGATCGTAGTCTGACCCGTCCACTCCGTCGTAATCAGCAGGGTCCGGTTCGGTGACTACAACCTCAGTCCGATCGCGGTCGTATCCGATTGCATCGAACGGATCGAAGTAGAACCCAGTCGGTACATCTGAGTCAAGACCAACAGAGACTTCAAACGACTCTCCATCAAGAAACGTGATCATTTGAGGGTCATCGACGACCGGCTCAGTGATTGACGATACGGACCCACTCGGGTCACGAGACCTCAACACTCCGCGGCTCGAACCTTCAGCAATGATTCCGCTAAACAGCGAATTGATACGAGTTGCGACCGATTTCTCAGGTGCAGCGAATCGGGAGTTAATAGCTTCCTCCGCGGCCGTTTGTGCCTCGTCACGTGAGCCGCCAGTCGCCACGGTTTCGTACATGGAGATCACGGCATCCTCGCGGGCCGCGTCTCCGAGATTCTTCGCGTCGCGTTTGAGAGACGCGAGCAACTCCGGATCGGTCACTTCCGCGATCTCTCGCGCATCGTTGTAGATGTTTAGGTGGTCCTCGAAGTCGATCGCGTTGTACTGTTCCTCAACGTCGTTGCCGGTGTAGTTGTTGACGATGTAGTGAGTAACCGAATAGCCGACGAGCAGACCTGCCACAAGTGGCACACCAGCCTGTGCCCGACCGACCGGAGAGAATCGCGGCGCGATCTGCGAGCCCGCGCCGAGAGTTGCCACCGTGCCGGCCCCGACGCCGATCCGTTTCAGGGTCCGGCGCTTCGCCGGATCGTCCGTCTCGGTGGGCCGTGGGCTTTGGGCCGACATCAGACCCCCACCCCGGATTGAACCGCCAGCGCGAGCCCGACGACGGTCGCGCTCAAGGCGACGATGTACGCAACGATCACCGATCTATTCCACACCACTTTGCTGTCTAAAATATCCGAAGTCATGGATTGAACCTCAGTCCCGCATCGTCCAGATCGCCGCGCCGATCACGGCGAGCCCGATCACCGCGCCCCCGACGAGCATCCCGCCGCCGAGCGAGTCNTCAGTCCCGCATCGTCCAGATCGCCGCGCCGATCACGGCGAGCCCGATCACCGCGCCCCCGACGAGCATCCCGCCGCCGAGCGAGTCACCGCCACTCGGTAGGACGCCCCCGAGGAACCCGGAGCTATCATCAACCGATGCACTGTCGATCGCCGACCCGCCCGAAACGACGACCCGGTAATCCGTGTCCAGCTCGAGACCGCTGGCAGTCTCGTCGTAGCTGGCAGTCGTCGTGTTCCCCGCATCCGCCCCGATCGTGTCCTCGAGCGCGATCGTGGCGTTGGCCGGGTCGTCCGCGTATTCGGTCTCGTTGTAGAACGTGACCGACGCCGACGTGTTCGCCGGGTCCGTAACCGATTCGTTCCACGTGACCGAGACGTTGATCGGAGTCGAGTCGTTCGAGACGGTCACCGTCTCGTTGGTGGAGAACTCGGACGACTGTGCAGTGCCGATCGCCACGAAGCCGACGAGCGAGCCGAGGACGACCAGCGCCAGCAGCCCAGTCGCGAGTCTATTTGACATGGATCGCCTCCCGCCGGATTCCGGCGCTCTTCAGCGTCGCGATGATCCGGTCGCGCTCGAGACCCTCGCTGAAGTTCTCGAGGACGATCCGGGGCGTTTCCGCGCTCGAGTCGTTAGTAGTGGTTTCCATCGTTCGGTCCCTCACTTGTAGGCGATCAGGTAGAACCCGGCCCCGTTCAGGAACACCATGAACCAGCCGAGCGGCCACGTCGATGCGACCGCGACCGAGACGGCCGGCACGAGGGCGCTCAGGATGTTCAGGATGAACATCAGGAGCAAGACGACCGTCTCCATGTCCGTATAGTCGTCCACCGTCGTTTGGCCGTTCGTGACCCACGCGACGACGACCGTGATCATGGAGATCAAGAATCCCCAGGTGATCTCGGTCCCGTTGCTCGAGAACAGGACGCCCTCGAAGCCTGTGTTGAACGGCGCGTTCAGGGTGAACGTGCCGACCGCCGCGACCGAGATCGACGCGAGGACGAACAGGGGCGCGAGGACGCTATCAATTAGGTCAATACCATCTTCCCGTCGCACCGCGGACGGGACCGCTCCTTGTGGTAGGCTTAGAGCC
>AOIR01000051.1 GCA_000337115.1 Natrinema thermotolerans DSM 11552 | reverse complement strand
AAGTTTTATGAGAAGGCGGGTTGCCCGCCGGATATGGCGCTGAACAAACTGCGAAAGATCGATCGCGATTCGGTCGGCATCACGATGCCGAAAGACGACATTCGCGTCGAGGGCCTTCTCGACGAGGACGGCGAGATTGACGGCGACTATCACATGCATATCCGTCATGTCGACGACGGCGAGTGGTCCCTCGAGTTAGTCGAGGGGATCGACGCGTGACCGAGAGCCCTGCAACCGGGTCTTCGAAGCCGACCCCACAGGGTCGCGCTCAGATGTATACGGAGACCTCGATGTATGCACCCTACCGTGGGCGATGGGCCGCGCGGGTGCATAGAATCAGACCCGATCCGGCCGGCCCCCGCCGTGATCACGCCGGCGGCCCGATCCCCATTCATAAAGGATCGACCGGTCGCTCACCCGCAAGCGACGCGAACCGACCCCCCGTGCATACCTTCGCTTAAACCATGACAACGCACCAGCCTGAAACTCACCGACCAACGTCAGCTGAAACTCGAGCGTGCGAGCGAGATCGTGGCCGAAGACGATCTCGACGACCCGCTGATGTCTGTCGTCATCGACGCCGCGCTTACGGACCTAGTCAAGTCTGTGTAGAATATCGGCGACGTTCGCGGCGAACTGCCACTGGAGACGATCCACCGACTCAACACTTCGGTCGTCGGCCTCGGGTATCAGACATCGATTGAACGTTTGATTGGAACGATTATATATAGATAATATATTAAATATCTATGCGTGGTCGTAACTTACTGTTGAGATAGTACTTTCGTCACCACCACTAGTCACACCGATAATGTTGATTTTACTAGAGCTGCTTCCACTATCATCAGGCGTATTCGCGAGTTTACCGCTGAGTTCGTGAGATGTACCGGCACCATCAAGGTTTGAAAGTTCAACCTCGCTGGAAACACCGGGACCACGAGCGTAGAACGTGTCCACGTTACCAGGTTCGCTCAGAGTAATTACAACTTTTTCACTGCCAGAGGTATAATCAACCTCAGTTTCAACTACTGCATTTGCAGGTTCATCTCCCATACTGTCACCCATATCAAGCACAAAGGCAGCGATAACTGCTGCGAGAATAACAGTTATAGCTACCATCAGGATGACACCTATAACTGGTGATACTGCGCGCTGGTCGTCCGATCCGATCAATTTCTGCCGTACCGCTTTGCCGTCTAACATTGATTCTCACCACACCGGCGCGTGAACGGTGAGAAAGCTTAATGCCGACCTCGCCGAAGCGAGATCCGCAGTCAGGGGATTGGGAATCCACCGTGTCCCCGCTTTCTCGAGCCGCCGTCACCGATGCACATCATCGACAGGTAACCGGGTACATATATAGGTACCTGATAGTCCGACTGAATGGGCTTTCAAAACTGAGAATCAGCGTCCGCTATCCGGGTTCCAGCAAGTCCTTGAAGCCGTCCCTTCGGGCGGTTTTCCGTGTCGTCGTGAAAGACCGATACGGACTTGTCAACCCAGTCGAACCGTTTCCCATGACCGACACAGTCGTCTCCGAAGTTGCATTCGCACGTACCTACGATGGCGGGGATTATGAGGACGCGTGGGCCGCCGTCGAGCAGTATCGCCGCGCGATCACCTACCATACCGATAACCCGGACGCCGAGATCGCCACGCTCATGCGCGTGTCGGGAGCGTCACGAAACTCGATCGTCTCGTGGATCACTGACGGTGCAACTCCGCCACCGGTGAAAGGGCTCTATACAGCTTACGACTATAGCGTCGTCACCGTTCCCCCCGAGGATATCACAGCGCTGAACGTACTTGCGGCCCATGCTCTCACCGCGGGATCGATCAGTGAACACAACTACCAGCCGACGTTTACGGTCGACGCACCCGCGAACTCGCTGGCCGCCAACGCTCTCGAGTTACTCGGGTTCGGATGTCAGGAACTCGAAAACGGTGCCGCCGATTCGAATCCGACCATCGGGCCGGCGACGGACGCGGCTATCCTTGGACGCGCACTTACCGTGCTTGGCGTCCCGACTGGCAACAAAACCGATTATGAGGACCTCTCGCTACCACCGTATCTCCACGATGCACCGGACCCAGTCCGACGGCAGTTCGTCGATATCTATCTCGAAAACCGCGCTCGACCCAAGGCCGGCAGCGCTGGACTGATTATAACCGAAGATCGCCCGCAGTCCTATCGCGAGATGCTGGCCGAACTGATCGAATCGGTAGCCGGTGAGCGTGTAACCGCAACTAAACACGGTGTCACGATCTCGGCCGATGCGGCGCGGTCTCTGGGAATCGATCGCCGCGACGATGGGCCGACCTATGACGAACCGGTGATCGATCCTGATGCATTCGCACGGACGTACCAGGGCGGCGGGTACGACGACCCAGTCGCGGCCGTTGAGGAGTACCGCACAGTAATGGACTACGCGGCCGATCACCCAGACGCGGGCTCGCAGGCGATTGCGACGGCGCTAGATCTACCGCGATCTCGAATCCGAACGTGGCTCGAGGACGATGGCTCACCTGACGTGGTCCGTGGACTCGAAACAGCTCGCGAATACGGGTGGCTCGTAGCAACCTACGATGATCCGGAATTTACGGCGCTGAACACACTCGTGGCCGATATATTCTCGGGTGGATCGATCACTGACGAGACCTACGTCCCGTCCTTTACACTGAACCACCGCGGCGAAGACAGCCACGTCCTCGACGCCCTCGAGCTGGCCGGCGTCGAGTATCAAGTACTGGTGGACCGAGACGGACGGGCCGATGAAGTCCGACCGACTACGGACGCGAGCGTGTTGGGGCGTGTGCTGGCGGTCCTTGGCGCACCCGTCGGACCGAAGGCCAACCAGCGGCTGTCGCTCCCGGGTTATCTCGAGGACGCTCCTGACGAGATCCGGGAACAGTTCGTATACGCGTATCTCGAGAATCGAGCGATCGCCCACGAGGGGAAAGAGACACTCACGATCCGGGAAGACCGGAATCAGGACTATCTCGAGTCGCTGGCAGCGTTGATCGACGACGTGGCTGGCGGTGGAGTGCAGTTTTCGGAACGCGATATCGTAATCTCGGCCGACGCGGCCCGGTCACTTGGTCAAGTCGTGTAATCCGGTTCTTCAGTTTCTATTCCTCTAAGTCTTCAGCGGCAAGTTCTCCCTCGAGATACGCCTTTCCTCGATTCGTGATTTGGTACAGGCCGCGGTCTTCGTCGTAATACTCAACGAGCCCCGCAGAATCCAGTTCACGCAGTCGAGTTCTGACGTGTGAAATCCGGTAATCGATATTAGCCTCGATCACCGCCGGGGAGGCGATGAGTGGACGGTTCCCCTCGTTCAGTAGAAACTCGAGGATTGCGTCGTCGGCTCGCGTCATCCACTCCACCCGGGGCCGTCGCATTCAGTCTGACCGACTCCCATCGGACTGTTATGCTGATTGGTATCGTTCCATGAATGGATGGTGACGGGGGTTGTAGCGTATTGAACCATACACCACAATTAAGTACCACTCGTTCCTGGATGAGCGTGACGGAGGCCAGACGGACCCGCCGCTGCCCGGTCGGGTCCTCAGCGAGAACGCGGACCCGGTGTTAGGGGCACCGGCCCGCCTGGCTTCCGTAGATACGGTACGGAAGCATGCAATCAGAACACGCTACGGGGGATAAAGCCCCCGTTCGACCGACGGATCAGTACATAGCAACTCCGCTCGTTAGTGAACGGAAAGACTCAGACGATTACCGAGCCTTCTTGCGGTTTCTGTTTTCCGTTCGTTTCCGTTCGTTTTCCGCTCATCGAGGTAGCGGCTCTCTAACGTCCAGTATTGGGCTCGAGAACGATTATCGGTCGTTTTCCGTTCACCTCCGCTCTGGACATATATTCCCCTCGGCCCACCTGTCGAGTATGTCTAGTCATCCAACTATAACTGCACCAGTGGAGGGCGGGAAATGAGCGACGAGTTCCTCGCCCTGGAGGCGCAACTCGAGGCGCTCGAGCGCCAGGCGGACGCGGTCGAGCGACAGACCGAGGCGCTCGAGGCGATCGCGACAGAGATGCGGTATCAGAACGCGGCGCTGGTCGAGATGATCGCCTGTCTTGACGACCTCTCGGCTCGCGTCGACGACCACCACTGTCCGGACCACCCGCCGCACGATCGATCCGGGCCCGCGCTGCAGACGTGGCTACAGGACCGGCTGTTCGAACGCGACCAGCTCGAGGACGATCACCCGCAGTTCCGCTGGGGGAGTCCCGAGAACTGGAGCGGTGGTGATCGGAGTGAGTGACGACCTCGAGCCGATCGGTCCGCGCGAAGCGGTAGACATGTGGCTCGATCGCCTGCAGTCCACGCGGGCCGACGAGACGCTGCAGAGCTACCGCTACCGGCTGAAGCCGTTCCTCGAGTGGTGTGATTCGGAAGGGATCGACAACATGAACGATCTGACGAGCCGTGACGTGTTCCGATTCGATTCGGCTCGTCGGGCTGATGGGCTGAAGGTATCGACCTTGAACAACCAGATCGGGACGCTCAAGCAGTTTATCCAGTTCTGCGAACGGATCGACGCAGTCGAGCAGGGGCTCCCGGCAAAGGTCGAGGTACCGTCGGTTGACCTGGCCGACCGAGTCAACGACGAACTGCTGTCCGCCGAGCGAGCCAAGACGATTCGGGAGAACCTCCACCGGTACGAGCGCGCGTCGCGACGCCAGGTGATGTTCGAACTGCTGTGGCACACCGGGTGCCGACTCGGTGGGCTTCGCGCGCTCGACCTTGGGGATTGTTTCTTCGAAGAGTCGGACCTCGAGCGGCTCAAGCATCAGGACGACATCGATTCGGCGGCGCTCGAGGCGGTCGAACTGCCGTTCGTGTACTTCCGACACCGCGAGTCGACGCCGCTGAAGAACAAACGCGAGGGCGAGCGGCCGGTCGCGATCGACCAAGAGGTAGCGGACTGCGTTCAGGAATATATCGACGTGAACCGTGTCGAGAGGACCGATTCAGACGACCGGCGGCCGCTGTTGACGACGGAAAAGGGAGATCGTCCGCGGGTCTCGAAGTCGAGCATCCGGCGGGAGATCTACATCATGACCCAGCCCTGTCGGTGGGGCGGTTGCCCGCACGGTCGCGACACGACGAACTGCGAAGCCCTGGAGCATGGGCTCGAGGCGCGGTGTCCCTCGAGCCGATCGCCCCATCCGATCCGGACGGGTGCGATCACGCATATGCGCGACGAGGGCTGGCCGCCGGAAGTCGTCGCGGAGCGAGTGAACGCCACCCCTGAGGTGATCAGGGAGCATTACGACCATCCCGACCCGATTCGGCGGATGCAGTCCCGCCGAGAATTCATTACGGAGGATTCAGCATGACTACGACGACCGATCAGACCCGCGTGCGTAACGGACGAATCGATGACCTCGGCGGTCCCACTCGAAATTTTCCAAGTGTTCAACTCTTAGCGGCTCGTGCCCCTGAGACGGCCGAAAGTCCAATTCTAGGTTTCGGTATATTACCTCATGGGCGACAGATCGTCAGGAGGTGGTCGGCGTGACGGTCGCACCGTGGCCGTCAGTCGACCACTCGACGTGCCAGCACTGCGGGGCCCACGTCACGGACCGGTTCCGTCGCGTCTTCGGCGACGACGAGGATCGGGCCCATCGCTGTGGTGACGACGACGTACCGGAGTTCGTCCAAGCCGCCCGCCAGGTCCTCGAGCGCGATGACCTCACGCTCAAGCAGCGTCGGGAGATTGCTAAGACGTTATCGACGCGAGCGATGACATTCGAAGTCGAGTCCGAGATCGCTTTTGATGCCGAGTAGACGACGACGTAGATTTATACCATCGCAATAGCAACAAGAGGTCACATGAGCGTTGCGAAGGTCGAGTGCAACCAGTGTGGGCGTACCTTCGAAGTTAATACGGAGTACTTTCAGAAGTACGGCTCTGATCCGTTCTGTCCCGATTGCTTAATTCATACCGACTGTGAAAACTGTGGGCGCGGCCTTCGTCTCCGTCCATCTCGGTATCAAGAGCTTGGTGGTGACCCGATAATTTGCTCACAATGTGATCAGCGATCGAAGCCACAGGGTACAAGACGAGAAAAGAAGAAAACCTCGTTCTGGTACGGATTGACACCTGGGGAAAAGATAATCTTCCCGGTCGTAGTCTTAGTCGGCATTGGCGCTCTTCTGTCTATGTTCGTGTATCCCGATGTTACAGGTGAGCAGGTGGGTAGTGCCATAGGCGCATGCTTTCTTCTTACCTTCTGGATGATATCACGAGGAGAAAAGAATAATCCGAATACGTAATATTGTCACTTAGCATCAACTAAAATCCGAATCGATCGAGATCTTCGCCTGCTCTGTCCCACGGTGATCGTCGCCCCCGTGCTATCGAAGTAGCAGAAGATCGCTCGACCGGGGCCGTACGTGAAGAACCCAGTAAGTAGGAGTGACAGGACCGCGACCGACCACTCACCCTGTCCGAACGCGAACACCGCGACGACGATCGCGACGCCGATCAATCCGAGGGTCTGTCTCGAGAACACATCCCGCTCAAGGTCGCGCCGGAGTTGGTGAGCGAGATCGGCGGCAACCCTCACATTCTCACCGTCACATCGACGATGGGGAGGGTCGTTCAAGTTAGTTGAATAGATCGACGCATGACTGGGGCTTCAAGACTAGGCTCTCAGATGGAGACATCCCAATGGCTGCACTACCGAATAAAAAATAGAACTGGAGTTACGCTTCGTGAGTGTAGGACCCGATGACGGTGTCCTCGCCATCGTAAGCCGCAGTAATTGTGACAACGTCGCCGTCCTCAAGATTACTGACAGTTGCTGTATCTCCTGTCGCACTGAATGAGGAGGTGCCTGAAGTCGATGGGGAAGACTCTGTGGAACCGCTGTCAGTGTTCTCGGCTGAGATACTGAAAGAGTCAGCTCTCTGGATGGAGTTGATCGTGATTCTCACTTCACCTTCTGCTTTGTCAGCGGTACTGGTATCGTCCATTGACGTTGTTTCCCACGTTACTCCTGCTTGAGCATTTGCACTTTGGCCTTGGCCAAGGTCAAGCACGAACGCTGCGATCACAGCCGCAAGAATGACGGTGATCGCGACCATCAGGATCACACCAATAACTGGCGATACCGCCCGTTCTTCTTCGTTTCCGACCAACGTTGATCTATAGTCCTTTAGATCCATTGTTTAGAATTCTGCCGTCTCTTCGGTCAAGACAGCACTCTCACCCTCGTAGGTAGCACGGATGATTATATTGTCACCACTCGACGCACCGACTGTAGTACTATCTCCAACTTTAGAGGATCCAATTTCGCTCCATCCCGAACCACCAACTTGGTACTCGATTTTATCAGCCCGCTGAATGTTATTGATCGTGACACGGACATCGTCGTCAGTACCGTCACTGTCAGTGTCAACGTTTTCAGTCGTAACACCTGCCTGCGGATTCGCGCTCTGACCTTGACCCAGGTCGAGTACGAACGCCGCGATCACAGCCGCGAGGATCACGGTAATCGCGACCATCAGAATCACGCCGATAACTGGTGATACTGCCCGTTCGTCTTCGTTTCCGATCAGCTTCGATCTGTATTGCTTCAGGTCCATATGTACCACAGCACCGCAGTGAACGGTCGGAAGGCCTATGCAGAGTGGTGTGATACCACTTCGTGCGCGTAGGGGGATTGGGAGTCTCCGACCAACCCGACGCGCCTTCCTGCCGTTCCGTTTGGTGCTTGTAGTCAGGACGCAACTGCTACCATATATAGATAAAGGTTCGTGAGCTTCTCGTGAACTGATACGGGTTTCAGAACTGAAAATCAGCGGGTGCTATCCGGGCTACAGCGTCGTCTTGAAGACGCCCTCGTGTCGCGATTCCACGACTCGAGCCCGGAACCGATTTAAAATTGTTAATTCTGAGTCACGTCTCCCTATCGGTTGGGACGAACCACCGACGACCGCACACCGCTCGGATGGACGACGGCGGTACCAACGGGACCCATGAACCGAACGACCGGAATAAATCCCCTCGAGCCGTTAGCCGACCCCCTACCGCTCGCGGCCGGGGTCGTCCGCGAGCAGATCGGGCGCGACGGGGCAGTCACAGGGCGAGGCGACGCCCCGCTCGGGTCCGGAAACGGTCACGACCCAGACGGAACGGCCACAGCGGGGGCAGTCGGGGACCGACCACTCGTCGTCGGATTGGTCGTCCCCGCTCGAGGGTCGGCCTTCACCCATGGCTGGCCCCGCGGGTGGACATCGACGCCAATCGTTCGGGTTGATTCCACTGTCGTGCGGGACGTTTATACCCTGCTAGAACGAACCTGTCGGTCTCTCACGTTCCGAGCCGATCGAACGGCTATATCGTTTCAAGCCCGTGCTGTAGCCGCTCCAGTGGTCCCTGATTATTACGTATGAAAACGCCCGTACCGTATCGCTCGGCCGGATTCCTATCACTATCTGGTACCTATATGTGGCTTCCACCGGCTGGATACACTCGCAGCCGTCGCGGACGGAACCGAACTGACGCGGCTCGAGCGGGGGCTCGACCGCGATTGCTCGAGGCCGACACGGATTCGAGCAGGAGGACCGTCCGGGGGCTGCGGGGTGGGTGGAAAATGGGGGACGCGACGATCGACCGGGGGGAACAGGTGGCGACAGCGGTTGGTGGGTGCCGACGGCGGCCGACGCTGTACCGCGCTACCGACACCGTCGCAGCCCGACGCGAGCCGGGGTGGGCTCGCGGACCATGCGACGACTCGATCCAGGGGTGGGTCGATGACTAGCGGCGACAGTCCATCACGACGGACGGACGACCGGGGGTAAGCCCGGTCGTCTCGACCGTTCTCATGGTTGTGGTCGTCATCGTCTTGGCGGCCGCCATCGGGACGTCTTTCCTCGGCTTCGGCGACCCGCTCGATAGGGGTGCCCGCGCCTCGATCGAAACGGCGGTCGCGCCCGGCATCGACGACGGCTCGGTGACGGGAGTCGTCCTCGATATCGGCTCGAGCGACCGCGTTGAGATCACGGCCGAAACCAGCGGTGACGACATCACCGACGGCGCGACGACGGACTCGGCGATCGAACGGACCGTTACGGAAAGCGGCGAGCGGCTCACCGTCGAAGAGGGGCCCACGGGGAATACTACGATCGAATTCACCGGTGTCGCGTACACGTCGCGCTCGGAGTCGATCGTCCTCGAGCGGGAGATCACGATCTGAGCGGCGACGACCTCTCGAACCGCTGACCGAGCCGACCGAAAGAATACAACTGCGACGCCCGGAAGCGTGACCGAACGGCCGTCGTGACGCCCAAGAGACGGCCGCTCGACGGTGGGTGGAATGCCTCTGACAGCCCACTGGTGCCGGGCGGCCGTGACACCAGCTCCGCTGGGCTATATACGTGTAAGGAGAACGGGTATAAACGTATTTGGGATTTCTACCTCCGGTGATGCGTTCGGATACAATCGCTCGAGTGGGTCACTACTGACACAAATCTGATGTATGTCTGACGTGAGTCTGCCGTGTGTCAGCAAAGGATCGAGGGGCTTATTTACATCGTCGTTGGCCGCTGACATATGCCCACGACGGTTCCGACCAGCATTCGGGTTGTACAGGGGGTGGCGGCGCGCGAAGGTGTCGATCCGATCGATCTCGAGCCGCCATTGCATGCGGTCGTCGACACTGACGCACTGGACACGCTATGTCGGTCGGTCGACGACCGGTCGCGGACACCGGTCGCCGTCGAGTTCTCCTATCACGGCCATCGTGTCCACATCGACGACTCGGGCGAGATAGAATTTTCCGCGGACGTCTCGACCGCGGAATCGACGGCGGGCGAAAGCGAGGATTGATTCGGAACGGGACGCTCACAGCACCGGTTCTCGGGAGGTACCGAACGCGGCTGTAGCGACTACTCCACTGCGACGGACGTCGTGTCCGGTGTGAACAGGGACTCTCCCAGATAACCCCAGTCGTCGAAGTCCCGGTCGCCGCCGCCGGTGGAGAAGCCGTAGTAGTCGCTCGGCGCGTTGTAGTTCATCACGCTCGGGTACTGTGTAAAGGCGTACTGATCGGAGTCGATTCCTTCGAAGTTCCCGTTGGAGAGACCGAGCGAGTGACCGAGTTCGTGCATCGCCGTCGATCCGGTCTCGTGGCGTTCGGGCTGGGCCTCGACCATCATGGTCCCCAGCGTCGCTTTTCCAATGACGTTCGTCGTCGCCGTCCCGCCCGCCACGTCGTTGACGATCACCAGGTAGTGATACCCCGCACCCGAGCCGTCGAAGTACTGGGACCGATACCGCGTCAGGTCGTCGACGTCCGTCACGTCCTCTCGGGGCAGCGTCTCGTCGAAGACGAGATGGAGGTCCACGCCGGTCGATCCGTCCGGGTTGTCGAGCGGGGCGTCCGCGAACCGGTCGACGATCCGGTCGCGTTCCGCCGTCGAGAGATCGGTCCCCGCCATGGTGTCTATCTCGACGTAGACGTCCGTCCGAAGCGGGTCCGCGTCGGGGAGTCGGTCCTCTCGGTGGATCTCCGTGCCGTCCTCGAGGCCGTCGCCGTCGGTGTCCGGATCGGTCGGATCCGTGTCGTACTCGTCGACCTCGGCACCGTCGTCCAACCCGTCACCGTCGGTATCGGCCGCGGTCGGATCGGTCCCGTGTAAGTGCCGCTCCATGCCGTCCTCGAGCCCGTCGCCGTCCGTATCCGGATCGGTCGGGTCGGTGCCGTACTCACGGCGTTCCGCGGCGTCGTTCAGCCGGTCGTCGTCCGTGTCGCTGTCGTGGGGGTCCGTGCCAGCCTCGACCTCGAGGCCGTCCGTGAGGCCGTCGTCGTCCGTATCTGCGACCGTGGGATCGGTCTCGTACTCGCCGACCTCGACACTGTCGTCCAGCCCGTCGCCGTCCGTATCGGCCGCGGTGGGGTCGGTCCCGTACTCGTCGAGTTCCGCGTCGTCGTCGAGGCCGTCGCCGTCCGTGTCGGTCGCCGTCGGATCGGTCCCGTACTCGTTCACCTCAGTGCCGTCCTCGAGCCCGTCGCCGTCGGTATCGACCGCAGTCGGATCCGTTCCCAACCGGCTCTCCACGTCGTCGTCGAGGCCGTCACCGTCGGTGTCGGCCTCGAGCGGTGCGGTCCCGTCCCGGACCTCTGCGACGACCGACCGCCCGTCGCCGTCGAGGTCGACGACCGTCGTTCCCGCCACGACCCCCGCGGTGAGCAGGCCGATGACGAGAACGAGGGCGGTCAGGGCTCGCGACGATAGCATTTCCTGACAGTCACGAACGAGGGGATATCTGTGTTGTGGCTCCCCCGTGACTGCCATCGGCCATCGGCTCCCGGCGCGACTGCCGTCGGCGCGGTCCCTGCCAGCGGTTTCACTTTCACTGCGCCGTCCAAACCCTCTTACACGCCGCCCCCTGAGACGACGAGCATGGACGGGAACGACGGCCTCGAGTTGCCGGTCGCCGACGCCGAGTTGCCCTTCGATCCCGACACCACGACGATCGCCGACCGCGACGTCTTCGACTCGCTCGAGCCCGCCGTCCAAGAGTGGTGGCTCGAGGAGTTCGGCGAGTTCGTCCCCGAGAACGGCGGCTTCTTCACGCCGCCACAGCGGGGCGCGATCCCGAACGTCCACGCGGGGACGAACACGTTGATCTGTGCGCCGACGGGGTCGGGCAAGACCCTCGCGTCGTTTACCGCGATCATCGACGAACTCTACCGGCGCGACCGCGAGTCGTCCGACGTCGACGGACGAAGTCCGTCTGCTCGGGAGACGGCGTCTCCCGGTGGCCTCGAGAACTCGGTCTACTGTCTCTACGTCTCGCCGCTCAAATCGCTGGCCAACGACATCCACCGCAACCTGACGGTGCCCCTCGAGGGGATCGAATCCGTCGTCGACCGACGCGACGGCGAGGGGATGGGCGAGATCCGCCACGCCATCCGTCACGGCGACACCGACGACAGCGAGCGCCAGAAGATGCTCGAGGAGACGCCCCACATCCTCAACACGACCCCCGAGACGCTCGCCATCTTGCTCAACTCGCCGAAGTTCCGCGAGAAGCTCCGCACCGTCGAGTACGTCATCGTCGACGAGATCCACTCGCTGGCCGCGGGGAAACGCGGTACCCACCTCTCGGTCAGCCTCGAGCGGCTCGAGTCGATGGCCCATGGCGAGATCACCCGGATCGGCTGCTCGGCGACGATCGAACCGCTCGAGGAGGTCGCGGAGTTTTTGGTCGGCTGCCGGGAGCCCGGTGGGTCCGCCCGCGACTACGAGATCGTCGACGCCCGCTTCGCCCGCGAGTTCGACATCGAACTCGAGTGTCCGACCGACGACCTGATCAACACGCCCCGCGAGGTCGTCCAGGACCGGTTCTACCGGATGCTCCACGATCATATACAGGCCCACACGAACACGCTCGTGTTCACCAACACCCGCTCGGGGGCCGAGCGGGTCCTGCACAACCTCCGGGAGCGGTTCGACGCCTACGACGAGGGAAACTCCGGCTGTCATCACGGCAGCCTCTCGAAGGAAGTCCGACAGGACATCGAGGGCCGCCTGAAGTCGGGCGACCTCGACGTCGTCACCTCCTCGACCAGCCTCGAGCTGGGGATCGACATGCCCCACGTCGACCTCGTGGTCCAGGTCGGCTCGCCCAAATCGGTCGCCGCGTTGCTCCAGCGGGTCGGCCGCGCAGGTCACCGCGTCGGCCAGACGGTCACCGGCCGCGTGATCGCGCTCGATCGGGACGAACTCCTCGAGTGTGCGGTCATGCTCACAAAGGCCGAAGATGGGTTCGTCGACTCGGTGTCGATCCCCGAAAACGCCCAGGACGTGGCCGCCCAGCACGTCTACGGGATGGCCATCGCCGAGATCCGCCCCGAGGCCGACCTGAAAGCGACGCTCCGGCGCGCGTATCCCTACCGGAACTACACCGAGGCGGAGTACGAGTCGCTCATGCGCTATCTCACCGCCGACTACGCCGGCTTAGAGGAGAAAAACGTCTACGCGAAAGTCTGGCGCGACGAGAACGACCCGCCCGGCGGCCAGCACCACCACGAGGCGTTCCCCGTCGGCGAGCCCCTGATCGGCAAGCGCGGCCGCCTCGCGCGGGTCATCTACATGACCAACATCGGGACCATCCCGGACTCGTTTACCTGTGATGTCTACACGCGCGCGAGCGACGAGTGGGTCGGCCAACTCGACGAGAACTACCTCGACACTCTCGAGAAAGGCGACGTCTTCGTCCTCGGGGGCGACCACTTCGAGTTTCGCTACCGCAGAGGCTCGAAAGTCTACGTCGACCGGACGAGCGCGCGCCCGACCGTCCCCTCGTGGTACTCCGAACGCCTGCCGCTGTCGTACGATCTCGGCCGCGAGATCCTTACGTTTCAGGGAGACCTCCTCGAGCGCTACGCGGCCGGCGGGCCGCCGCGGGTCCGCGCGTGGCTCCGGGAGTTCCCGCTCGACGACGACAGCGTGCGCGCGATCGCTCGCCTGTTCGACCACCAGTGTCGATACGCCGGCTCCGAAAGCGTCAGCACGCCCGACCGGCTCGCCGTCGAGGTCGTCCGCGACCGCGAGGAGTACGAGCGCCACTACTACGTCCACTCGACGTACGGCCGGAAGGTCAACGACGGCTTCTCCCGGCTGCTGGCCTACCGCTGCGCGCAGGAGGCGACGGCCAACGTCCGCGTCGCGGTCGCGGACAACGGTTTCGTCCTCTCGATGCCGCTCAACCGCAAGGTCGACCTCGAGGGGGTCCTCGCCGACCTCGAGGCCGACCAGGTCCGGGACGATCTCCGGGCCTCGCTGTCGGGGACCGATCTGCTCCAGCGGTACTTCCGGATCAATGCGACCCGCGCGCTGATGATCCTCAAACGCTACAAGGGCTACGAGAAGTCGGCGAGCGAACAGCAGGTCTCCAGCGAGATGCTGCTTGGCTTCGCCGAGGATCTCGAGGACTTTGCGGTGATCGAGGAGACCTACCGCGAGATCCTCGAGGACAAACTCAACGTCGACGAAATCGAGGCCATCGTCGCCGCCATCGACGCGGGCGGGATCGAACTCACCCGGCAGCCGCTTGACTCGCCGACGCCGCGAGCATTCGGGCTGGCCACGCTATCGGCAAGCGACGTCGTCCTTGCCGAGGACGAGAGCGCGGCCCTCCAGTCGTTCCACGAGCGGGTCCTCGAGGAGATCGGCGAGGAGTCGCTGGCGGGGATTACCACCGGATCGGACGAGGAGTAGCGATCCGCCAGGACGGTCGATGGAACCGCGTGCCCGCCGTCGTTCGGCGATCGAGTTAACAGCGGTAGTCTGCTCCCAAACTGACTTTATCTTGGAAACTGAATTGGTGGCATGTCACCAATGATAATGCGAGTATCTGCCATACGAGACGGCGCTGGGAGTACTGAGCCGGTCCGCGACCCCAACCGAACGGCGACACCGGGTGATCGGTAGATGGTCGACCACGAGACCTGGGCCGACGAACAGTCGGCCACGACCGTCTCGGTCGACGACCACGACCTCGAGATCGCCTACCACGAGGCCGGTCCCACCGACGCCGACGAACCGCCGGTCGTCTTCGTCCACGGTATCCCGACCTGGTCGTATCTCTGGCGTGACGTCGTCCCGCCGGTCGCCGAGGACCGCCGGACGATCGCGCTCGATATGGCCGGCTACGGCAACTCCGCGATGCACGACGGCTTCGACCGCTCGATCCGCGCCCAGGAGGGCGTCCTCGAGGCCCTGCTCGACGATCTCGGTCTCGAGAAGATCGCGCTGGTCGCCCACGACATCGGCGGCGGCGTTGCGCTGCGTTTCGCCGCGCACAACCCCGGGATCGTCGATCAGCTCGTCCTCTCGAACGCCGTCTGCTATGACTCCTGGCCCGTCGAGTTCGTCTCGAATCTGGGCCTGCCCGCGACCGCCGACATCGACCGCGATGAACTCGAGGGCCGCCTCGACGCGGCGTTCGTCGAGGGGGCCTACGGCGAGGCCGACCCCGAGTTCGTTGCGGGCATGAAAGCGCCGTGGCTGACCGACGAGGGCCACCTGTCGCTGGTCCGCAACGCCGTTGCAACGAACACGAACCACACGACCGAGTTCGAGTACGGGGCGATCGACGCCGAGACGCTGTTGCTGTGGGGCGAGGACGACGTGATGCAGCCCTACGGCTACGCCGAGCGACTGGCCGGAGACATCGACGACGCCGAACTCGCGCCGCTATCGGACGCCTACCACTGGGTCCCCGAGGACCGATCGGATGCGTACGCCGAGCGGCTCCGCGAGTTCCTCGCGGGAGCGGAACCATAAAATCATGCCCGCAACGAAACTCACGGTAACATGAGCGGCGACCCACCGAACTGGGAGTTCAAGGACCGCGATATCGCGATCCTGAGCGAACTCTCGGCAGATCCGCAGTTGTCCTCGCGCGAACTGACACAGGTACTGGAATCGGAGTACGATATCGACGTCTCTCACGTCACCGTCAGCGAGTCGATCCGGCGGATGCGCGACGAGGGCGTCTTTCGCGAGGCGATCATCCCCAACGAGGAGTACTACATTTTTGCGCTGTTCGAGTTCAAGTTCAATCCCGAACACTTCGACGAGTACTGGCGCGACGCGATGGAGTACATCAAACAGGACAAACACACCCTGTTTTTCTTCCTCTCGGACGGGGAGTATCAGTGGAAGACGGTCATGATGTTCCGGGACAGACAGGAGGTGTCCCAGTGGATCCACGACTGCTACTCCGAACACGGCGCAGTCATCGCCAACATTCGTAACTCGGCGATCCACAACGTCCTCAAGTTCCAGACCGATCCGCGGATCTACGAGGAACTGGGCGAGGACCGTAGCGACTGATATTCGCTTTCACAGCGACGGTCCGTCGACACGCGGAAAATCGAACCCACGAGTGGTCTCGACGGCCGGAACCACGACGGCTCCGGGAGTCGGGACACGGCCGCTCGAGACGCGTTATTCGCTGTCGATACCGTCCCGGAAGAGCCGATAGGTGGTGCGGCCGACGGCGGCCTCGCCGTCGTCGCCCGTCACCGTCACGTCCGTGACGCCGGTCGAACCGCCGACCCGGAGGACCTCCGCCTCGGCGCGGAGGTCACCGGTCGCCGGCCGTAGATACGAGACGTTGAGATCGGTCGTCGTCAGATGGGACTCACTGGGGTTCTCGAACGTACTCCGCAGCGCGAACGCGCTCGAGGTATCGATCAGCGTCGCGACGATGCCGCCGTGAACCGGATCCGGCCCGTCGGTACCGATGGGGTTCTCGAAGTCCTCGTTCTGCTCGATGACGAGAACCGCGCGCCCGTCCTCGAGGTAGTCGACCCCGATGTCGAGCCACGACAGGTAGCCGTGGCTCTGGACGAACGAGTCCCATTCGGGCCACGCAGACGGGTCGTCCGGTCCGTCGGTCATGTCACTTGCCCTCGAACTCGGGCTCGCGGTCCTCGGCGAACGCCGCGGTGCCCTCGAGGACGTCCTCGGTGCTGGAAAGCAGGCCAAAGCCCTGGCTCTCCATGGCGACGGCGGCCGCGATGCTTGCGTCCTCGCCCTCGTTCATGACCTTCTTGGCGATCTTGAGGGCGATCGGCGGGCCGCCGGCCAGGTCGTCGACGAACTCGGAGACGGTGTCGTCGAAGTCCTCGCGCTCGACCGAGCGGTTGATCAGGCCCCACTCCTCGGCGCGGTCGGCGTCGATGTGGTTGCCCCGGAAGACCAGTTCCTTCGCGCGGGTCTCGCCGAGGACGCGGGTGAGTCGCTGGGTACCGCCGCCGCCGGGGATCAGGCCGAGGTTGATCTCGGGTGCGCCGAACGAGGAGCGCTCGGTCGCGACCCGCAGGTCACAGGCCAGCGCGAGTTCGAGGCCGCCGCCGAGACAGAAGCCGTCGATCTTCGCCAGCACGGGCCGTTCGAAGTCGTTGACCGTCTCGAAGGCCGGCGTGACGTCCATCAGGTCGGTCGGATCGGCGTCGCTGAAGCCGGAGACGTCCGCGCCGGCACAGAACGCCTGATCGCCCGCGCCCTCGATGGTCGCACAGCGAACCTCGTCGGTGTCGACGTTCGAGAACAGGTCGTCGATCTCGGCGAGCAGGTCGTCCGAGAGCGCGTTCATCCGCGAGGGCCGGTCGAGTTCGACGGAGAGGACGCCGTCCTCGAGGTCGTAGTTCAGGTCGTGGTAGGGACCGAGGCTGTCGTCGTCGTAGCTGTAAAAGCCCGCGCCGGCTTCCTCGCCGGTCTTGCCCTCCGCGACGAGTTGCTCGAGGTACGGGTGGGGCTCGAAGCGGTCCTCGCCCGTCTCCTCGTAGAGGGTCTCGAGCTTCTCGAGGACCGTATCGAGGCCGATCTTGTCGGCGCGTCGGCAGATACCCTCGGGGAAGCCGAGCCCGAGCTGGACGCCGGTGTCGACCTCCTTGGGGGTCGCGACGTCCTCGCCGACGAGGAACGCGGCGCGGTTGATCATGCGGGCCTCGACGCGGAGCCAGTCGAAGTCGCCCGCGTCCTCGGGCTCGTAGTCGGCGCCGTCGCCGTCCTCGTAGTCGTAGAAGCCCTTGCCGGTCTTCTGGCCGAGGTCACCGGCCTCGACTTTCTCTTCGGTGATCGGCGGGATCGGGCTGTCGCCTTCCTTGCGGACGTGGTAGCCGACGTCGATACCGGTGAGGTCGCCGAGTTCGAACGGCCCCATCGGATAGCCCCGCTCGTGGACCATCGTCGCGTCGGCCTCGCGGATCGTCGCCTCGTCGTTCGAAACCATGAACGCGGGTTCGCCGCCGAAGGGGCCGACGATCGTGTTGACGACGAAGCCGCGGACGTCCTTGCGGACGTAGATCGGCGTCTTGTCGATCGACTCGACCCACTCGTAGCCGGCTTCCGCCGCCTCGTCGCTGGTGTCCTCGCCGTAGATGACCTCGACGAGGTCCATCTTGACCGGCGGGTTGAAAAAGTGCAGGCCGAGTACGCGCTCCGAGGAGTCGACGGCCTCCGCGATGTCGGAGATCGGCAGGCTCGAGGTGTTGGTCGCCAGCAGCGTATCGCCGCTGGTGTACTCCTCGAGGTCGGTGAAGATGTCGTGTTTCAGGTCCAGATCCTCGGGCGCGGCCTCGATGACGAGATCGGCGTCGGAGACGGCCTCCTCTAAGTCCGTCGTCGTGTCGATCCGGCCGAGGACCTCCTCGGCGGAGTCCTCGAGCATCTCCTTTTCCTCGAGTTTCTCGACGCTCCACTTGATCGACTCGTAGCCGTCCTCGATGAACTCGTCTTTGATGTCACGCATCGTGACATCGTAGCCGGCCATCGCGGTCACTTCGGTGATTCCGTGCCCCATGTTCCCCGCGCCGAGTACTGCCACGCGGTCGATGCTGTCCAGTGACATGGTCGTTCCATTGCCGGGAACCGTCTTAATACCACCGAACCGAATTAGCAATGTTAAGCCCGTTGTCGGCCGTTGCACATCACGTACGTCGATTCGCGTTCATCGCGACCGTCGGTAACGGCGGTCGGGGAGCGGCCGAGCGGACGGGTCGACCGGCCGGCTCGCACGCGCCCGTTCTGCGGCGTCGACGTTTTGCGCGGACCGGCCGACCGACGTCGTGGTGGCGTGCCGGCGGTGTCCGATGGCTATCGCGCCCGCTGAACGCGTGTTCCGTCCGAAGAAAACCGCCCGCCGACGCGAGTCTACAGCGGTTCGTCGCCCTCGATGATCCGTTTGGCCCGCGCGGCCAGTGCCGGCACGCGGTCTTCCATCAACGGGTACATCGGGTCGTCGCTGTTGCCCTCGAGGTAACGCCGGAAGAACATCTCGCCGAGGCCTGCGAGTTTGTACACCGCGAGCGCGCGGTAGAACCGCTCGTGTTCGAACTCGTAGCCGGTCCGCGATTCCCAGCGGTCGACCAGTTCGCGGCGGGTCGGATACCCGTCCCGTTCCATGAACCGGGTGACCAGTTCCGGGAGTTCGGGATCGGGATCCTTCGCGTCGCGCCAGTACGACAGCATCCAGCCGAGGTCCGCCCGAGGATCGCCCAGCGTGGCCATCTCCCAGTCGAAGACGCCGATCAGTTCCGGCGGCGTCCCCGGCCCGAACATCACGTTGTCGAGCTTGTAGTCGCCGTGGACGAGCGTGTGTGGGTGTTCGTCGGGCACGTTATCGCGGAGCCAGTCGCCGACCTCGTGGAGGTCGGGAACCTCGCGTTCGTCTTCGGTCACTTCGAACGCCCACGAGAGCTGTTTACCCCAGCGGTCGACCTGTCGCTGCGTGTACCCCTCGGGGCGGCCGAACTCCTCGAGGCCGATCGCTTCGTAGTCGAGGTCGTGGATCGTCGCCAGTGTGTCGACGAGTTCCTCGCCGACGCGCTCGCGGTGATCGGGGTCGGCGAACCGCTCCGGCTCGTCCTCCCGGAGGACGTCGCCCTCGAGTTGCTCCATCACGTAGAAGTCGCTGCCGATGACGTCGTGGTCCTCACAGGCAAGCACCGGCGTCGGTACCGGGACGTCGGTGTCGGCGACCGCGTTTGTCACTCGATATTCGCGAATGACGTCGTGGGCCGTATCGGCGGTCTCGCCCGGCGGCGGCCGGCGGATGACCAGTTCCCGGTCGCCCCAGGTGACGAACAGCGTCTCGTTGGAGTGGCCCTCCTGATGACGGGCGATGTCGTACTCGTCGACCTCGCCGAGGTGTTCCCCCAGATACGCGACCAGCGCGTCCTCGTCGACGAGGCGTTCGTAGTAGTTCTCGCTCATGGGAACCGGTGGGTGCTATGGCCGTCGTCGCGGGCCGATACGGTGTCGTTCGTGGCGGTTCGCTTTGCAGTGGGCATTGTCGTGTGCTACTATATCTCCCCCTTTACGAAAATAGTTACGCCACGAACTCTCTTTTACAATGTTTGCGGGTTGGAAGTTACCATGCAACATACCGACTCGCGGACGACGCGGTGGCAACCGAGTCCGAACCGGGCGGGGCGACCGTCGGGAACGTCCTGCCCGGTGTTTCGAATCGATACGCCGCTCGAGAACGCTACCCGTCTCGTGTCCCGTCGACGATCTCGAGGATCTCCTCGGGCGATTCGATCCGATAGGAGACCGCGGGGCCGTCCTCGGCACCGAAGGCGACGCCGTGCAGGCCGCTCTCGTCGGCCCCTTTCACGTCGTGATCGTAGCGGTCACCGATCATCAGCGACCGCTCGGGGGCGACGCCGGCTTTCTCGATGGCCGTCTCGAACATGGCCGGGTCGGGTTTGGTGTAGCCGACCTCCTCGGAGGTAGTGATCGAGTCGAAGCGTTCGCGGACGCCGAACCGCTCGAGCATCCGCTTTCCCTCGGCGTCGTCGACGTCGCTGACGACGCCGACGTGGAGGTCCCGCTCGGCCAGCCGTTCGATCGCCTCGACGGCTCCCGGCACCGGCTCGATCGACGCCGCGACGATCTCCTCGAACAGGGGCTCCCACTCCTCGCGGGGGACCTCCTCGCCGACGATGGCCGCGACGGCGCGGTGATAGCCCTCGCGTGCGGACCGGAACTCGGTGCCGTCGCGTTCGCGGAAGTAGTCGCCCACGGTCGTCCGCCACGTCTCGACGGCCTCCTCGACGGTTGTCTCGAGGTCGTAGCGGTCACAGAGCTGCGCGACGAACTCGGCGTGGGCGCCCTGTACCGACTCGAGCCCGAGGATGACGCCGCCGATGTCCCAGAAGACGGCCTCCCACTCGGAGTCCGTTCGGGCAGCCGCGCCATCGGCTCCATCACTGCTCATCGGCGCACCCCCTGGCCGTCGGTCGGTTCGCTCTCGTCCGTCTCCGTACTCGTCTGGTCGAATCCGCCGCTCGCTCGCATGGTTCCTCTCATAGCTTGGGTCCCGGCGACGGTCGATGACCGATCGCCGTCGAATGAGTATGTGTGCAGGTTATTCGCATTCACTTAACGGTACGGTATTCATACCCATCTTTATTAACAGTTACTGCAAATAGCCAGTCGGAGCTAACAATGGAAACCAACACGCACGCAGTCGCCGGTGATCGCGTATGAGTACCGACCGATTCAGCGTCGACGGCGACGTCGCCATCATTACCGGGTCCTCGAGCGGGATCGGGAAGTCGATCGCCGAGCGGTTCGCCGCGGACGGCGTCGACGTGGTCGTCTGCTCGCGCGAACAGGACAACGTCGATCCGGTCGCCGAGGGGATCAACGAGAGCGACAGTCCCGGGCGGGCGCTGGCCGTCGAGTGCGACGTGACCGACCGCGAGGCCGTCGAGGCGCTCGTCGAGGCCACCGTCGAGGAGTTCGGCGGACTCGACGTGCTGGTCAACAACGCCGGGGCCTCCTTTATGGCCGGCTTCGACGACATCTCCCCGAACGGCTGGGAGACGATCGTCGACATCAACATCAACGGCACCTATCACTGCACCCACGCCGCCGCGGAGCATCTCAAGGACGGCGGCGGTGCGGTGATCAACCTCGCCAGCGTCGCGGGCCAGCGCGGTTCACCGCTGATGAGCCCCTACGGCGCGGCCAAGGCCGCGGTCATCAACCTCACGACGACGCTGTCCTACGAGTGGGCCGACGACGACGTTCGGGTCAACTGTATCGCGCCCGGCTTCGTCGCCACGCCCGGCGTCGAGAGCCAGATGGGCGTCTCCGCGGACGATATCGACCGCACGGACGTTGCACGGCGGATCGGCACCGTCGAGGAGATCGCCGACCTCACCCAGTTCCTCGCCAGTCCGGCCTCGTCGTACATCGTCGGTGAGACGATCACGGCCCAGGGCGTCCCGCAGATCGAAGAAGACCACGACGTGTAGCCGGCACGCGCTCGCGCCGGCGCTCGGTCCGTTCGATCGCTGGTCGCTCGGGAGACGACCGCCGAACACGGGGTCTTCACCCGCAGACGGACACGAGTTTTCGACGACACGTCTCGGAAAACGAGCGGTTTCTTCGGTCCGAGACGGACCGGTTCGTGTACCGCCACCATTATACGGGTAGGATGAGCGAAGCAAGAAAGTCGACTGTCGGAACTCCACGTTAGACGCGGAAACGATTACTCGCTATTTAGCGGCGTCTCGAGAGTTGATCGACCGGGTACTACCCACCAATGACGGACAATTCGGATCGGTTCGACCTCGGTCGTCGACCCGTCCTCGGCGGACTCGCAGGCGTATTGGCTACCGGTGCTGCCGGCAGTGTGGCTGCGGGCGGCGACGACCATCACGAATCGAACGACGCGACGAGAGACGAACCCGTCGACGAACCGCCCGAGGCGGTGCCGGACGAGTTCGAAAACGACATCGCGATCCTGAACTACGCGCTCACGCTCGAGTACCTCGAAGCGGTGTTTTACACCCGCGGCATCCGGAACATCGACGAGGCCGCCCTCGAACAGCTGGGGCCGGAAGAGGTGCCGATCCTCAATCGCCTCCGGGTCGTTCGGGATCACGAGATCACGCACGCGGAGACGCTGGCCGAGACGATCGAAGCGCTCGGCGGCGATCCCGTCCCGAGTCCGGAGTTCGACTTCGGAACGGCCGTACGGGACCCCGCCGAGTTCGTCGCCACCGCCGCCGCGCTCGAGGACATCGGCGTCTCGGCCTACGCGGGTGCCGCGCCGTCGATCGAGAACGCGGCACTGATTCCGCCGGCGCTGAGCATCCACAGCGTCGAGGCGCGACACGCCTCCTACCTGCGGGAGCTGAGCGGCGAGATCGGGTTCCCGATGGCCTTCGATCAACCCCGGTCTCGCTCGGAGGTCCTTGAGTTGGCCAGTGGGTTCATCGTCGAATAGCGCGCGAACGCGACGCTCGCGGCCCGGTTTTATCCGGCCCGGGGACGACCGCGTCGGCGACCCGTAAACGGCCGTCCCCACGCCGCCGGTTCCCATACACCCAAAAGGGACGGTTTCGTCTGTGGACAACGATGACAGACAGAGATGTCCACCTTCCGGTCGCTGCACAGCCGACGATCGACTCGATCGTCGACTACGCACGGACCGCCGAGGACGGCGGCTACGACTGCGCGTGGCTCCCCGAGACGTGGGGTCGGGACGGCGTGACCGTCCTCTCGGCGATGGCCGAACGCACCGAGGAGATCGATATCGGCTCGAGCATCCTCAACACCTACTCGCGATCGCCGGCCCTGCTCGGCCAGACGGCGGCGACGCTGCAGGAACTCTCCGAGGGCCGGTTCCGGCTCGGGCTCGGTCCGAGTGGCCCCGTCGTGATCGAGAACTGGCACGGCGTCGAGTTCGGCAACCCGCTCAAGCGCACCCGCGAGACGGTCGAGATCGTCCGGCAGGTTCTCTCCGGCGAGACGGTCGACTACGACGGCGACGAGTTCGACCTCTCGGGGTTCCGGCTGCGGTGTGAGCCACCGGAAACCTCGCCCCCGATCGAGGTGACGGGGATGGGCCCGAAGGCCGTCGAACTCGCGGGCCGGTTCGCCGACGGCTGGCACGGCATCATGCTCACTCCCGACGGGATGGAAGAGCGCATCGCGGACATCGAACGCGGGGCCGATCTGGGCGACCGCGACCCCGACGACGTCCAGGTCACCGCCGGCGTCACCGCCTGCGCGCTCGAGGACCCCGAGGAAGCCCGTGCGCTGGCCCGTCAGCACATCGGGTTCTACGTCGGCGGCATGGGTACCTTCTACCGCGACGCCCTCGAGCGACAGGGCTACGACGAGGCCACCGAGATCTACGATTCGTGGCAGGACGGCGACCGCGAACACGCCCTCGAGCTGGTCGACGAGAACATCCTCGACGACCTCTGTGCGGCCGGCAGCCCCGAGACCGCCCGCGAGCAACTCGAGCGCTACGAGGACGTCGACGGGCTCGACGCCATCGCGGTCAGCTTCCCGCGCGGGGCCGACGAGGACCAGGTCCGCGAGACGATGAAAGCGGTCGCGCCCGAGAACTGAACCGGTTCCGAAACGGGGTGTCGGCTCCCCTCGGAGCTGCATCGGCTGCGAACTGCTATCGCGTCCGCAGGAAGGAGTCGATTTCTGCAGCGATTACGTCCGGGGCCTCGGCGGGGCCACTGTGGCTCACACCGTCGAACTCGACGAGGCGGCTGTGTGGGATCGCATCGTGGGTCGCGCGGGCGCTCTCTCGGAGAAACCCGGGGCCGTCGGTACCGGTCAAGACGAGTACGGGGGCGGCAACGGCCAGACTGCTCGGAAGGCGGTATCGCTCGACGGCGCGGTTCATCCGGACGACCTCCTCGGCGAGATCCGTACACGCCGGCCAGACCGGCCACTCCGCGAGCCACGCGTCGAGGTCGTCGATCCCGTCGGGGTGAAGGACCTGTTCGACGTACCGCTTCACCGCCTCACGTCGGTTCCCCGCGTCGATGAGCGTCTGCATCCGGTCCGCGAGGTCGGCGTCCGCGCGGTAGTCGTCGGGAAGGATCGCCGGTTCATACGCGACGACTGCCGCGACCGCCGCGTTCGTCGCGGTTTCGATCGCGGTGAGTGCGCCGTAGGAGTGACCGAAGAGGACCGGTTCCTCCTCGAGTGCGTCGACGAGCGTTCGTACGTAGTCGACCTCTCGGGCCAGTACCTCGTCGGCGCTGGTCTCGGTCCGTTCGTCGAGACACGTCCCGAACCCCGGGCGTTGCGGGACGATCGCGGCGTATCCGTCCAGGTGTGGAACGACCGGCTGCCAGTATTCCTGAGGGGCCATTCCGCCGTGAAGGAGGATCAGCGGCGGGCCGTCACCGTGGCGCTCGTACGTTACCTCGATGCCAGCGTCGGACTGTGTCGTCTGCATGCGACACTGCGTTCGAGGCGGACCGAGCTAAGCGGTTCTCTCAGTGATGGGGGCTTTTAAATAGGCGAGGAGATGCGACCGCTTTTCGACACGTCCATTTGCACGGCGGGAAACGACGCGGTATGGGTCTCGTCGCGGAGTTCGACATCCACTGCGATGCGCTTCCGCTCGTCGGGGTTGCGAGAGCAGCGCCCGAGGCGAAGATCGTTCTCAGGCTGCAGTTCAACCACGGCGAGCGGCCGCTGTTTATCGTCACTGTGACGGGCGGCTCACGGACGGCGGTCGAGGCGGCCTTGACCGACGCCGAGGACGTCGACGAGTGGGCAGCGATCGGAACGGCCGGCTCCACGCGACGATATCAGGCGACGCCAGCGCTCAGTCTGGCGGAACAACTCGGCGATCACATCGACGACCTCGCCGGACTCGAGGCGCTTGCCACCGCCGAAGCAACCATCGAACGGATCGAAGTGACCGCCGACGGGTGGCGCCAGTCGGGGTGGTTCGCCACCCGAGCGGCGTTCGACGCGTTCTCGTCGTTCTGGCAACGAAACGCGGGGTTTCGATTGCGCCGTCTCACTCACGACGGGGCGCCAGAGCCGCCCGGCGACGGCCTCTCCGATCGCCAACGTGAGGCACTCAGAACGGCCTACGAGATGGGCTATTTCGACGTTCCTCGCCGGACGTCCTTGGATGCGATCGGGACGGAATTAGGGATCTCGGCGTCGTCGGTATCGGAGCGGCTTCGCCGCGCTCAAACGCATCTCATCGAGGAGACGGTCGCGACGACGTGGCCGCCGCTTCCCGAGTAGCGGACGGCTGAATCGCTCCCCGCTGCTCGAGGCGCTGCCCGGCAGAGCGACGGGGGACTCCCGTTCTGGTAGTATCGCCATCGGTACACACCGGTCTCCGTGGCCGAAACGGACACTGCCGGGAACCGGATCGCGCCGGCCTCCCGTCGGTCCCTCTCGAACGGTGGGCGCTCCGACAGCTACAAACCGTGCATCCTCCCAGTTCCTGCTATGCCCGGCAAGGTGAGTCCGGACGACCTGCTCGCGCACGTCTTCGAGCGGACGGAGACGGCCGACGAGACGGTGCTACAGGGCCCCGCTGACGGCGAGGACGCCGCCGCGATCGACTGGCCCGACGGCGAGGGAACGCTCGTGGTCAGCTCCGACCCGATCTCGCTGGCGGCCTCGGCGGTCGGCACGCTCGGCGTCTACGTCGCCTCGAACGACGTGGCCGTCTCCGGCGCGGACCCGCGCTGGCTGACCGCCGTCGTCTTGCTCCCGAGCGACGCCGAGACCGAGGGCGGTGCCGACGGCCCCCTCCTCGAGGTGGTCGCCAACGACCTCCACGCCGCCGCCGGCGAGATCGGCGCGTCGATCGTCGGTGGCCACTCGGAGTACGTCGACCAGCTCGAGCGGCCGCTGCTCTCGCTGACGGCGATGGGGGCGACGGATCGGTTCGTCCCGACCGGCGGGGCCGAGCCCGGCGACGCGGTGATTCTGACAAAGGCGGCGGGACTCGAGGGGTCGGCCGTCCTCGCGGCCGACTTCGGCGACGACCTCGGGGTCGATACCGAGACGCGCGAGCGCGCCGAGTCGTTCCTCGACGAGATCAGCGTCGCCCCCGAGGCCCGGCTCGTCCGCGCGGACGCGACGGCGATGCACGATCCCACTGAAGGCGGGGTTGCGGCCGGTCTGCTCGAGGTGGCCCGCGCGTCCGGCGTTCGCCTCGAGGTCGACCGCGATGCCGTGCCGGTCCGCGAGGCGACGGCGCGGCTGTGTGATGCCGCCGGGGTCGATCCGCTGCGGATCTTCGGCTCCGGAGCGCTGGTCGCGACCGTTCCCGGCGACGCCGTCGACGACCGTCTCGAGGCACTTTCGGACGCGGGGATCGAGGCCGCGAAAATCGGGACGGTACGGGAATGCGAGGGGGACGAGCCGACACTCGTTCTCGACGGTGAGTCGATCGTCGAGCCGATCGAGGACGACCTCTACCCGCTCTGGGAGCGGGCCGACGGCGCGGACTGACTCCCGTTCCCACCGCCGCCCGACAGCGCGCCCAGCGTCGCCTCGATCACCAGGGTTTCGGGATCGACGACGGCGTCCGCACCGATCCGCTCGAGCGATTCGACCGTCCGGCCGTCGGCGAGCGCGACGATTCTCGCGTCCGTCATCGACCGGGCGGCCGCCACCAGCCGCGCCCCGTCTCGGTTCCCGGCTCCGATGAGGACCGCGTCACAGGTGTCGAGAGCGGCACGCTCGAGCGTCCGCTCCGCAGTCGGGTCGCCGTCGATCGACTCGACACCGTCAGGTAGCACCGCGGTCGACTCCTCGTCGGTCACGACCGTGATCGATGCCCGTCCGGCGAGCGCCGCGATCACGGGCCGAATCGTCTCGCCGGCCCCGAAGACGACGACCCGCGATTCGTCGTGGATCCACCCGTCGTGATCGTCATCGACCGCTCGATTCCCGCGCCTCGTCGCGCGTCGGCCGGCCCGCGCGAGACGCGCCTCGACCGCGGGACCGAGCAGACTGCCGGCCGTGGCCGCGAGCGTCGCCGGACCGAGGACGACCAGCGAGACGGCGAACAGCCGCGCTGCCTCGGTTCTCGCGTGGACGTCGCCGTAGCCGACCGTACTCGCCGTCACGACGGTGAAATACACCGCGTCGACGACGCCCCCGACCCCGTCGAACCCGCTTCGGAGCGCGTACGCACCGGCCGTTCCGTAGCAGCAGACGCCGACGATTGCAAGCAGCGCGCCGACCTGGGTCGCGTTGAGGTGGCTCGCACGCGTGAACCGTCGGCTCGCCGTTACGAGAACGACGAGCCCGCCGATCGAGAGGAGTACGAGCGGGAGAGAGAGCGCCCGGAACTGGGCGACGCCATGTGCCCCGGAGAGAAAGACGAGGCCCACGGCAACGAGATACGCCACCCGGTAGCCACGGCGCATTCCCCAGACGGTGACGAGCAACGCGAAGCCGACGACGGTCCCGCTGAACTCCGCCGCGGTCTGGAGATCGGCGAGCGAGCCGCCACCCTCGAGGGCCGGTCGGGTGAGAATCGCACCGATTCCGGTTGCGATCGACGTGAGTGCGATTACGGTGACGATCACGATCGCGACGCGGCCGCCGGGCCGACGCGGATGAAACGCCTCGAGCATACTGCTCCTACGCCCGCACCGGCGGTAAATCCCCGTCGGTCCCGGCACACCGGAGACGTGGGCGAGTTCGCGACCGACGTCGTAGTGACTGCCTGCCGACAGTACGAACGTCCCGCGGACGCCGATCCCGAACGGGATCGATTCACGACCGCGTCGACTCGAGCGGGCCGATCTCGAGTTGCCCCACGGCGGCCGGTACGAGAAAGATGCCAGCGACCAGGATCGCGTACAGGACGACCAACAGCGGTTCGACCGTCGTGACGATGGACTCGAGTCCCCGAACGAGCGCGACGAACCCGACGCCGACGACGAGGACGACGGCCGCCTCGAGTCGGGAGCGCAGCGCCGGCAGGGCGGACAGTCGCCGCGAGCCCAGCAGCCCGCCGAGCGCGCCCCCGAGACCGAGCAGGGCGTCTTCCCGTCCGCCGGCGATGACGAACGCGGGCGCCGAGAGGGCGAGCGCGATCGCGAACCCGATCGTTGGATCGCCGCGCGTGACCCGGTCCATGGCGGCGACGAAGGCGACCCCGAGCGCCGCGCCGACGATCACGTCACCCAGATAGTGGACCCCCAGGACGACCCGCGAGAGCGAGACGAGGGCGACAAGCGCCGCGGCGACCGCCAGCGCCCGCGGGTCACCCGCCCGGTCGTACGCCGAGACGAGGCCGCCGTAGACGACCGCCGCAGCGAAGGCGTGCCCGCTCGGAAAGCCGTAGCCCTCGCGCTCGCTCTCGAGGGGGATCGGCATGACGTCGGCCGGCGGTCTGGGGAGGGCAAACAGCGCCTTGAGCGAGAGCAACAGCGCCAGTCCGGCCACCGCGTAGCTGATCACGAGCGCGCTGCGGCGGCGATCGACACACCAGAACAGCACGGCGAGCAAAACCATGAGCGCGGTCGTCCCGCCGAGTTCGGTCACGAAGACGACGAACTCCGCGTACTCGTTCGGGACGACGCCGCGTATCGCTTCGCTCTGGGCCTCGAGTCGCATCTCGCCCGGCACGTGACGCGTCGGCTACCTAAACGTTCGTTTCGGCGGACGCGTCTCGCGGGTCCCGTACTGACGATCGCGTCGGACCGTTTTCACCGATCGGGACGTTCCCGTCGGAATCACTTTGATAGCAGGTACCATTTGGCCGGACAGTGGCCCAGTATGAACGATACACGAAACCGCGACCGAACGCCGCGGGTGCGGGAGATCGAGTTCGAGATCACTGCGCCCGCGTATCCGTTCGTCCGGGCGTCGGCCGAACTCGAGTGTCGCGTCGAACTGGCGGAGATGATCCCCCGCGGGAACGGGTGCTACGCCGAGTTCTTCACCGTGGCCGAGGCCAAGCCGTCCCGGGTCGCGGACCTCGCCGACGACCACGAGAGCGCCGACGTTCGGTCCCTCCGCGAACACGAAAGCGGCGCGCTGCTTGAGTTCCTCGTCGCCGAGGACTGCCCCGCGGTGGAACTCGCCGAACTGGGGGCGCTGCCGCGGACGGTTCGAGGCAGCGATGGGGACGGCCGGATCGTCGCCGAAGTACCGCCGCGGGACGACGCCGGCGGAATTACGGACGCGTTCCTCGAGCGCGTGCCGGAAGCGACGTTCATCGCGAAGCGGGAGACCGACGCGCTCACGACGCCGTTCAGCCGGACCGCGTTCCGGCAGGAACTGCGCGCCCGACTCACCGACCGCCAGCGGGAAGTCCTCGAGGCCGCGTTCGAAGCCGGCTACTACGACTGGCCCCGCGAGTGTTCGGGCGAGGATGTCGCGGCCGAACTCGGCATCGCGTCGCCGACGTTCTCCCAACACATCCACGCCGCCGAGCGCAAACTCCTCGCGATGGCCTTCGAGGACAGGGCCGACGACGAGGCCAACTGACCGCCAGGACGCGGTCGATCGCCGGCCGTTCGATCAGTCGGACGGAGCGACGACGATCCGTCCGTCTCCATAGACCGCGACCACACAGCCCTCGTAGGAGAGCGAGAGTCGCTCCGGCCGCGCTCGCGGCCGTCGATCGAAGAGCCGGTCGACGGCGGTCGTCTCGACCGCCTCGTACAGTGGCTGCATGGTCGTCGGGTCAGTGCCTCTGACGGCTGCAACCGCCCGAACGATCGAGGACGATGGCGTGTCCGCATCGTCCCAGTCGTACCGTGCGGTATACGTCTCGTCGTCGCGCTCGAACGCCGGGCAGTCGCCCGCCGCGGCGGTGTCTCGCTGAGTCATCTGAATCACCGGGCTGCCGCGTTCATACCGACGCAGGCGAGGGGGTTAGTAGCGATACCTATAGCTCATGGCCAGAATGTCAGTCTACTGACTACCGGTGGGCCCGTTACTGCCGCGCCCACTCGAGCATGCGCTCGTAGACCGGATCGCTCGCGAGCGCCGACGAGTCGCCGACCAACACCAGCGCCCGCTTGGGCCGTGTCAGCGCGACGTTGATCCGCCGGTAGTCCTCGAAGATCGGCCCCTTGAGCGAGCCGGTCGCAGTGAAGGACACGATGATGACCTCCTGGCTCGAGCCCTGGAAGCGGTCGACGGTGTCGACGGTGATGTCGTCGGGGACGTGGCTCGAAATCTCCGAGACCTGCGCCCGGAACGGCGCGATGACGCCGATCTCCGACCGGTCGAGGCCGGCCGCCTCGTAGCGCTCGATCAGGTCGGCGATCCGTGCGGCCTCCTCGCTGTCGGTATACTGGCTCCGGTCGCCCTCGACGTCGACGAAGGAGACGGGATCGGACAGGGTCTCGGGCAGGGCGTCCCGGGAGACGCCCTCGAGGTCGTCCAGCGTTCGCCCGGCGACCTCGGGCGTCGCCGGCCGTAGCTGCCCGTCGTAGAACTCGGTGGAGGCGAAGACCTGAATGCGCTGGTTCATCCGGTACTGGCGATCGAGCATGACGCCGGCGTCGGGGTAGCGCTCGACCAGGCGCTCGAACAGCGACTCGGTGAGGTCGTTCTCGGCGCGCACGACGGGCGGCAGCTGCTCGTGGTCGCCCACCAGCACGAACCGCTCGGCGAGGTTGATCGCCGCGCAGGTCCCGGGCTCGGTCAGCTGGGCGGCCTCGTCGACCAGTGCGGCATCGAAAGCCTGCTCTTTCATGATCCGCGAGCCGCAGGTCGCGGTCGTCGCCGCCACCACCTGCGCGTCCTCGAGTTCGGCGACCCGATCGGCGGGCTNGAGATGTGTATAAGAGACAGCGGTAGGGCTCCATCTCGTCGCTGACCCCGCTCTCCGACCCCACGCGGACGACGTCGACGGCTTTGCCGTCTCCACTCCGTTGCGTCTCCGACGCAACGCTGTCCTCGTCGATGACGTCCTCGAGTTGCTCGAGCAGGGCCTCCAAGGCGTTGTCGACGGCGCGGTTCGTGAAGGCCGACAGCAGGACCCGCTCGCCGCGCTCGACCATCGCGCGGATGGCTCGGGCGATGGTGTAGGTCTTCCCGGTCCCCGGCGGGCCGTGGATCAGCGCGCAGTCCTCCGCACCGACGGCTTTCCGAACGGCCTCGTTCTGGCGCTCGTTGTTGTCGATGAAGGTCTCCTCGACCGCTTCGAATTCGGGCTCTGCGCGGCCGAACAGGACGTCCTTGCGCCGTTCGTCGCCTTTCAGGAGCGCGTCGTGCATCGCGACGAGCAACCGGTCGGTCGTCAGCTCGGAGGGGTAGACATCGAGCCGGGTGACCGCGACCGGCTCGTCCGCCGTGATCACGACCTCGTCGTCGAGTCGCTCGATCCGCGCGAGTTCCGAGTCGCCCCGAACGGGGTCCCCGTCGCTGGCCAGCACCAGGTCGCCCTCGCGGAGCTTCGAGTTCGCGCCGCCAGTCCGGCGCGCCCGCAGCTCCCAGCGACCGCCCTCGAGCGGCCGTTTTGCGACGAACTCGAGGTCGATCAGCGCGCGGTCGTCGTCGGCCCGTTCCTGCGCGGTCTGTTCCCAGAGCTTGGCGTACTCGCGGTGGACCTCGCGCCGTTCCTCCTCGATCGCTCGGTAGAACCGGTCGAAGTACTCGCGTTCCTCGGCCGGCAGCGCCTGCCCGATCTGGCCGGCCTTCGACTCCTGATCCAGCCGCCCGGAGACGACCATGCAGGTGTCCTGCTCGAAGCAGTACTCGCATTTCGCGTCGGCCTCGTAGCCGGTCGGAACCTCGCCTCGCATCTCCATCGCCGCGATCTCGTTGCGCAGGCGGACGACGTACTGCAACAAGCCGTCGCCCATCGTGAACTCCTTTGCGGGGGTCAGGTCGCCGGTCTCCTCGTTGCGATCGAGCGCCGAGTTTTTCGTATAGAGGAGCGTCCCGATATCGACGTCGCCGCCGTGTTCCTCGAGCAGGAGTGCGTAGCAGGCAGCCTGCACCTTGTCCTTGAACCGCGGTTCCTTCTTGAGGTTCTTGCCGGTCTTGAGTTCGACCGGCGCGCCCCGGCGGACGGCGTCGGCCCGGCCTCGAATGCCGAAGGTCTCGCTGATGAGCAACTGCTCGGAGCGCCAACTGTCTTCCTCGGTGAGCCGGCCCTGCTCGAGCCAGCCCTCGATCGCTTTGGCGTTCTCCCGGATCTCCTCTTTGACCGCGTCGGGCGTCTCGCCTAACAGCCCCAACTGGAGGCCTCGCTCCTCGACGCGGGCGTCGATCGACTCCTCGAGGTCCCGCCCGCGAAGCAGGTCGCCGAAGACCTCGTGGACGAGCGTCCCTTTCACCACGGGGTAGTTCAGCGGCACCCCGGAGAGCTTGTTCAGGTAGTAGAGCCGGGGACACTCCACCCAGTTGCGGATCGAGGTGACGCTGACGAGAAAGGAGGGTTCGACGACGACGTAGGATTCGCCCGTCGTCGCGTACTTGGTCTCGCCCTGATACTCCTCCTCTTTCGCGTTCGTCACGACCAGTTCCATCCCCGGCTCGAGCAGCTCGGCCGACTCGGTCCACTTGTTCCAGAGCGTCACCGTCGTTTCGCGGCCGTCCGCGACGGCCGCCGTCCCGCCGTCGCTGCGCGTCGGCGTGGCGTCGCCGGTGGGCTCGTCGTCGGTCGCGAGCCGGACCGGGACCTCCGCGAGATCGCTTTCGCCGTAGCTCGTCGACACCGTTCGCACGTCGACCTCGCCCGCGACGGTTCCGCGTACGTACACAGCTATCGTCACGAGCGAGCGATCAAAAACGCTATCGGTCCCGGTGGCGACCGGCTCGTTTCCCCGCTCGCGGGACGCGATGCCCACGATAACATTCACTTACCGGCGTTCCCGGGTTTCGTTCCCGGCCGGCCGCGAGTGGAACGGACGGGCCGTTTTTGCGATCAGGCCCCGAACGTCCGATACTATGAGTGACCCGAACGGCGACGATCGTCGGCGGGGCGACGGGCCCGGGGCCGGCGACGAGCCGCCGACCGACGACGGCCCGATCAACCGACCGGAATCGGCGTCGGCCGACATCGACTCGGGGACCGGGGTCGGTGACGGAGAGCGGCCCGGCGGCCGCGACCCGCGAGACGAGTCGACGCAAGTCGCCAGCGAGGAGCGCCGGCGCAAGACCTCGGTCGTCAGTCTGCTGGTCGCCGTCCTCGGCGCGTGGGTCGCCCTCTCGGTGCTGGTTTTCCAGAGCGGTGGCGCTCCCGCGTCCAACGACGTCCTCGTCGGACTCGCGGTCGCGCTGGCTGCCGGCTACAACTACTATCGGGTGACGAACGACATCCCGCTCAGCCCCGCCATCGCCTCGCTGGTCGCCCTCCTCGGGATCTGGCTGATCGTCTCGGCCGCCCTGCTCGGGATGACCGGCGGGCTGTTCTGGAGTACGCTCGTGACCGGGCTCCTGATCGCCGGGCTCGCGGGGTACAACGCCTACGAGGCCCGCGAGGCCCGAACGGTCGCGACCGACTCCGGCACGGGGATCTAAGGGTCGGCCTCGAGCCGGCGAAGCCGGTGTTCGGCGGCGTGATGGCCCATCGCGACGACCGAAAAGGCGACCATGACGACGGCGAAGCCGACCGAGACGATCGGTGAGACGCCGTTGACGTACCCGTTCCAGAGCTGGCCCAGCGCCAGCGCCAGCGGGGCGATCGTCAGCAGCGAACTCTTGGCGGGTGCAGCGCGGAACAGATCGACGAGCGACGGTGAGCGACGAGTGGACATAGGGAAAGCGTCGGT
Source organism: Natrinema thermotolerans DSM 11552 (assembly GCA_000337115.1). Lineage (GTDB taxonomy): Archaea > Halobacteriota > Halobacteria > Halobacteriales > Natrialbaceae > Natrinema > Natrinema thermotolerans. The sequence goes on along the minus strand of AOIR01000051.1, from coordinate 43,403 downwards.
TACCGTCCCTGTTGGCGGAGTCAGTGTATTCCTTTCGGTTCCGGAACGGTCCGTTGCGGGGCGTAACAGTCCGTTCTCGGCGTCTTTCGGTGGAACCGATACGTTCATTCTGCCGGCGATCCAACCCTCGCCTATGCGGATACGCGAGTGGCAGGACGTACTCGAGGACGTCACGGAGCGCGACGTCGATCCGGAGGACTGGCGCGCAGTCGCCGGCGACCGCGCCGGCGGCGTCGGCGAAGACATGTACCTCGCGCATCCCCGGGCCGGCGTCTTCTTCCTGAAAACGTACGCGAAAAACCCATTCGAGGTACGGGGTGTCGGCACCCGCGTCGCCCGGAACATCGACGACGAGATCGGGTCGTTCATGCCCGAGCGAGAGTCGGGCGGCCGCTTTGCGGTCCAGTCACCCCCCGAGGACGAGGAGCAGGCCGAGACGGTCGGCAAGCGCCTCGAGACGGTGCTGGAGACCCACGCGGATGCGCCGACCCGACCCCAGGACCTGTTCGACGACGTGATGGAGGCGCTCGAGAGTCCAGCTTTCGGCCCGATGGAGTACGATCAGTACGACCGACCCGACGACCTCGCGGCCCTCGCCGACCGCTTCGAGGAGGCCGACGAACTGCTCGACGCCGAACTCGAGGACCTGATCGAGACCGACGAGGTCGATCGCGGCTTCATGTAGCGGTCGGGACCGCGGTCGAGGCGTTCGCGTTCAGTACGGATCGTATTCCGCGACGGAGAGGACCGACTGCACCTCGTCGTCCCAGAAGTGTTTCTCGGCGGTCGCGAACGTCGCTCCGTGTTCGCGAGCGATCGCCGCGATGAGCGCGTCCGGGTGGTCCGCCGGGACGCCTCGATCCAGCAATTCGCTCTGCAACGATGCGGCCTCGTCGGCCGTCCGTGCGGTCACGTCGAGTACGTCCATCGACGACGTGACGGCCCGTCGAATCGCGTCCGGGGTGCCGTCGATGTAGCCGTGTACGGCACCCATGTACGCCTCGTAGAGGACTATCGCCGGCACTCCCCACGCCTCCTGTTCGTACCGCTGCAGGAAGCGACGAGCGTCGTCGGTTCCGTCGAGATAATCGCTGAGAAGATTGTTATCAAGTACGAGCATCTACTTTGATTCCTCGATTCGGTCCCTCGTTCCCGCCCGCAACTCTTCTCGCATCGTCTCCAGCCCCGCCCGCGTTTCCGTGTCCGTTTCCGAAAGGACGCCGAACCCGGCCCACTTGTCGCCTTCCGTGAGTCGTAGAATCACGTCCTCGTAGCTTTCGTCCTCACGCTTATGGAGATCCAGTCGGTCTTTCGCTTCGTCCGAAACGCGGATCGACGTGTCTCCCATGTATGGGAATACGTATGCGTATGCAAAACACTTTCCCTCGTTCGAGACCGCTCCCGCATCCGCGTCCGATGGCTCTTTGAAAACGGCCGTCGAGGATACAGCCATGTCAGCGACCGCGAGCCCCGAGGCCGTCGTCCGCGACTACTACGACACGCTCCGGAACGGCGATCCCCTCGAGCCGTACTTCCTCGCCGACGAGTCGACGGTGAAGTTCGGCATCAGCGAGTCGCTGTTCGGCGGCGAGGTTATCCGTTCGGCCCTCGAGGAACAGACCGAAACGACCGCCGACTGGACGATCGAGAGCCGCCGCCTCGTCGTCGACCGGCGCGAGGCGGTCGCGACCTTCGCCGACGAGGTGACGATGGCCTGGACCGACACGGAGGGCGGCGACCGACGCCGATTCGACAGCCGCTGGAGCGGGACGCTGGTTCCGGCAGACGACTCGAGCGCGCCCGACTGGCAGTTTGCGCTCATGCACGTCAGCGCCCCCCACGAGCTATGAGCGGGCGGGGTCGCGGCTCACCGCGCTCGAGCGGCGTCTCGGACGCAGCCACCCAGCTCAAGGTCGCTTTCGTGTTGCTGGTCGGCCTGTCAGGTGGGCTGGTCGCGTTTCAGGGCGAGGCGTCGCCGGTCGTGATCGGCGCGGCGATCCTCGGTGGCATCGTCGCTGGGAGCGCGTTGCTCTGGTACCTGATCTGGATCACGACCGGCTGAACGCGTCCGGGCGACCACCACGCGAGGGAAAACGGGAGATTCGGGTCAGCGGTCGACGCGTCGGAGCCACGTCCCCGGGGCATCGAGTTCGTCGTGGCTCGGCAGGTACTCCGGCCCCTCCCAGACGAGACTGGCCGTCTCGAGGTCCCGGACCGCGACGACGTGTTCGAAGAAGTCCTTGCCGCGTTCGTACTGGCGCTCTTTCAGCCCCAGGCCGAGCAGCCGCCGGAAGACCTTCTGGATCGGGCCCCGGCCCTGCCGGCGCTCGTCGAGTTTTCGCCGCAGGTCCTCGTACTCGTCGTCGAAGGCGTGGTCCATCAGGAGTTCGGCGTACCCCTCGACGACGGTCATGGCGGCGTCGAGATCACGGAACGCCTCGCGGTCGAACGATCCCTCCGAGAGGTTGGCGATCCCGTCTTCCATGCGGGTCTCGAGGTGGTCGGAGAGCCACGGTGCGGCCCCGAACTCGGCGGCGTGGGTCACCTCGTGGAAGGCGATCCAGCGGCGGAATCGATCGGCGTCGACGTCGAGTTGGTCGGCCGCGTTGAGGATGTTCGGTCGGACGAAATACAGCGCGTGGTCGTCGGTCGGGGCGTCGGCGAGCAACAGCGGATCGTACTGACCGAGGACGTTCCGCCCGAGAAAGGAGAGCATGACCGTCATCGTCCCCGTGTTGATCGTCCGCGCGATCCCGGGGAACGTACCGGTGTGGGTCTCGAGGGCGCCCATGACCCGTTCGAAGGTGGCGACGTTGGCGTCGATCCAGTGGTGGCGGTTCTGGATCTCGATCGTCTCGGGGACGTCGAATTCGGCCCCGGAGACGGCGCGGACGGCCGCCCTGGCGTCTCGCACGTCGCGGGCGTAGGCCTCGCGTTCGCCGGTCTCGAGCGCGAGCGAGCCGGGGTCGGTCGCGGCCTTGGCGGCCTCCGCGGCGGATCGCCAGTCGATCGCGTCGTCACCGGATGCCCCGGCGACTGCCCGGGCGCTACGATAGAGATTCACGACCCCAAATAGGGGAAGGACCCGCAAAAGCGTTCGGCTCAGTGGAGCCGATTCACCGCCGGTCGGTCCGACGCCGGCCGGCGATCAGTCAGGTGGCGATCAGTTGACGATGACGTCGGGCTCCTCGTCGGCCTCGAGGTCGGACTCCTCGTCGTCGCCGCGGAACTTCTTGGCGGCCGCGGCGATACCAACCAGGACGACCAGTGCGACCAGCGCGCCGACGGCACTTTTCCCGCTCCCACCGGACTCCTCGTCGCTTTCGTCGGATTCAGTCTCGAGGTCGGCTTCGGACGCCGATTCCGTGGATCCGATCGGCAGTGCTTCGCCGACCGAGCCGAGGCCGATCTGAGGGGTATCGATGTGCAACTCTACGAGGGTGAACTTTTTATCTCCCATGAGCGGACGGTCCACGAGTACACACTTAGCCGTTTGGTTAGGTATGGGGTAGCAGTAGCGTACGGGCCGGCTACCCCTCGAGTCCCGGACCCGACCGTTCGCGGGTCATGGTTCCCTAATTGATAAACTACAACTACTTTATACCGGAACGAAACACTAGTTCGCGTATGAACCTGCACGATCCCACCACCCGCTGGGGAGTGGGCCTCGCCAGCGGTGCCCTCATCGCCGCCATCGCGGTGCTGTTTCTGGACGGAACGACGCGACTGCTCGTTCTGGCGCTCGCCGTCTTCGATGCGGTCTCGACGCCACAGTTCCTGAAACACGCCGCCGCGGAATCGGCGGACCGGTGAGAGCGCGTTGCCGACCGTCCCGACACCAGTCAGCTTGCTGTCAGTAACGGCCGCGAGATCCGCAAGACCGGGTGGGAAACATCGTGTTATTCGCCGCTGAACGGCCCTCGTCGGAGCCGGGACCGGTACGATTAAGTGTCCATCACCAGCCGTGTTGCGTATGAGTGGACGACCGCTGGACGTCCTCGAGGCGTCGCTCGGCGAACGCGTCACGGTACGACTCAAGAGCGGCGACGAGTACGTCGGCGATCTCTCCGGGTACGACCAGCACATGAACCTCGTCCTCGAGGACGTGACGATCCCCGTCGAGGGCGTCGATCAGGAGGCTCCGGCCGAAGACACAACCATTATACGCGGCGACAACGTCGTCTCGATTACTCCATGACTGGTGCAGGAACCCCGAGCCAAGGAAAGAAGAACAAGACGACCCACACCAAGTGTCGTCGCTGCGGAGAGAAGTCCTACCACACCAAAAAGAAGGTCTGCTCGTCGTGTGGCTTCGGCAAGTCCTCGAAGCGCCGCGATTACGAGTGGCAGTCGAAGTCCGGCGACAACTGACCGGTCTCTCTTTCGTCGTTTCCTCTCGTCTTCCGATCCGACAGCCCCGGCGTCGTCGCCGATGCCGGGACGCGCGACGCCGATGCCGGGACGCGCGACGCCGATGGACAACCCTTAGTTCGCCGCCCCGAAGGATCGCGTATGGAGACGACTGACGCCGTCGCGGGGCTCGAGTGCGTCGACTGCGGGACCGTCATCGAGGCCACCGCCGAGGCCCACCGATGTCCCGAGTGTGACGGTCCGCTCGACCCGCGCTACGACTACGACGCGATCGACCTCGATCGCGAGACGCTCGAGGGTCGGCCGGCCGACTCGCAGTGGCGCTACGCCGAACTGCTGCCGTTTGCCCGCGAGACGGCGGTCACGACCCGGGAGGGCGCGACGCCGCTGGTCGACTGTCCCGACCTGGCCAACGAACTCGGCGTCGAGCAAGTCCTGCTCAAGGACGAAGGCCGGAACCCGACGGGCTCGGTCCGCGACCGCGGTGCGTCGCTTGCGGTCACGGCCGCGACCCGGAGCGACGCCGACGACGTCGCGCTTCCGTCGACGGGCAACGGCGGTCAGGCCGCGGCGGCCTACGCGGGCCGGGCCGGCCTCGAGTCCCACGCCTACCTCCCCTCGCGCTCGGGCTTTACGAACAAGGCGATGGTCAACGTTCACGGCGGCGACATGAACGTGGTCGGCGGTCGCTACGGCGACGCCGTCGGCGCGTACGAGGAGGCGCTCGCCGAACACGACGACTGGTACTCGCTGCGAGCCTTCGAGACGCCCTATCGCCACGAGGGGATCAAGACGCTGTTCTACGAACTCGTCGAAGACCTCGAGTGGACGGTTCCGGACGCGATCTGTTACCCGACGGGGATCGGGACGGGGATCGTCGGCCTCGCCAAGGCCGCCCGCGAGTTCGAGGAACTGGGACTGATCGACGAGATGCCCACACTCTACGCCGCGCAGGCGTCGGGCTGTGCCCCGATCGCGGACGCCGTCGCCGACGGCCGTGACGACCTCGACCCCGTCGAGCGCCCCGACACCATCTGTGGCGAACTCGAGATTCCGGACCCGCCGGCCGGCTCGTGGGTCCTCGAGGCGCTGCGTGAGACCGACGGCGACGCGGTCGCGACCGACGACCCCGACATCCTCGAGGCGGCCGTGCGGGTGGCCCAGACGACCGGCCTCGAGCCGACCCCGAGCGCGGCGGCGGCCGCCAGCGGCGCGTGGGAACTCGCCGACCGCGGTGCGTTCGACGGCGACGAGACGGTCGTGATCGTCTCGACGGGCGCGGGCAACAAGGAGGCCGACGTGTTGCGAAGCCACCTGATGGGACAGGGCATTTAGACAGCCCCAGTACCGGGTAATACCGCCGAATACAGCCGGTATAACCGCTATCGGGCGCCCAGTTGGGCACGGCGAACCGAACGCTTTCACCGACAGAGCCTTGACTCCGAGACGAGTAGACGAACCGAGTTCAAATGTGTGAACATTCACCAGAGTGTTCGAACGGGGTCACGTGCCAGCTCGTCCTCGAGAACGGTGAGACTGGCCTCGAGACCGCCGAATACTACTGTAAGGCACACCTGGTGCTGCGGATCTGGGAGGTCGAGAACGACAGCTCGATGCGGGCCGTCAGCGCTGAACAGCTGTAGGCCGGATCGGCCTCGCCCGACGCGCTTGCTGCCGATCACGGCTCGATCGTCGCGACGGAATCAGCCCGTTCGCGACCCGGAGGTGGACCCGATCGCTCCCGAGGGCCGCGGCGCGCTCGAGTCGACCAACGACGCACTCGAGCCGGCCGGGCCACTGCCCCCACCGTGTGACCGCGTCCCTCGCGACGGGGTCGTTCCGTAGCGTTTTTGCTGGTTGTCGGGAAACGACGCGGTATGACTGCCCCCTGGGACGATTGGAACCACGTTCTCAAGCTCGATCCGGACAAGGAGCTGCCCGAGGGCGTGACCTACGGTGACCTCTGTGCGACCGGAACGGACGCCATCGAGGTCGGCGGGACCATGGGTATCACTGAAGAGAACATGAGCGCCGTCATCGAGGCCTGTGCCGAACACGACGTTGCTCTCTATCAGGAGCCGTCCAACCCCGAAGTCGTCCTCGAGGACGACGCGCTGGACGGCTATCTCATTCCGACGGTGTTCAACGCCGGCTCGCCGTTCTGGATCACCGAAGCCCACAAAGAGTGGGTCCGCCTCGAGGGCGAACTCGATTGGGAGCGGACGACGACGGAGGCCTACATCGTGATGAACCCCGAGGCCGACGTCGCGGAGCTGACCGAGGCCAACTGCGACCTCGGGGCCGACGACGTCGCCGCCTACGCGACCGTCGCGGAACACATGTTCGGCCAGGAGATCGTCTACGTCGAGTACTCGGGCACCCTCGGCGACGAGGGCGTCGTCCAGGCCGCCGGCGAGGCGACCGACGAGTCGACGCTGTTCTACGGGGGCGGCATCCACGACTACGACTCCGCGTACTCGATGGCCCAGTATGCCGACGTTATCGTCGTCGGCGACCTCGCACACGACGAGGGGATCGAGGCGGTCCGCGAGACCGTCGACGCGGCCAACGACGCCTAACGACACACCGGACCGGTTGGTAAACCCGACAGTAGCCTCAACTGTTTTATCGCTTCGCGGTGGACGACCCCGCATGAGTCTCCACGTCGCCTTCGAGGCGTCGTCGCCGTCGCTGGTCCTCGCCCCGACCTTCGACGCCCTCCCCTCGCTCGAGGTCGCCCTCGAGCGCCAGTACGCGCTCGATCCCGCACGCCCGATCGCGTTTTGCTGGACTCGCTGTCGGAACCGAAAGCGACTCGAGCGGGCGTTGGCCGCCGACCCGACGGTCGCTCGGTTCGACAGGATCGCCAGCGAGGATGACCGCGACCTCTACCGATTACAGCGAAGCGAGACGAACGTCGTGGGGGCGTACCGCCAGTGGGTCGCTGCCGGCGGCGAGTTGCTCGAGTGCCGGGGCGCGGACGGTCGCTGGAACGTCGAGATGCGGTTTCCCGACCGGGCATCGTTCGGCCGGTATCACGACTTTCTCGTCGACGAAGGCGTCTCCGTCGAACTCCGCCGACTCGCCGAGACCGACACTCGCTCGCGACGGGCCGGCGACCCCACGCTGACGGACCGCCAGCGGGAGGCACTGTCGCTGGCCCACGAACGCGGCTTCTTCGAGGTCCCCCGCGAGACGGACTTAGCCGAGATCGCCGCCCAACTCGAGATTTCGAATCAGGCGGTCAGCGAACGGCTGCGACGCGGACAGGCGCGGCTGGTCGAGTCCCACGTCGTCGACTGAGTCCGCCCGATCCCGGACTATTCGACGATCAGTTCCTGCAGGCGAGGGAGCGCCTCGGTCACGTCCTCGCGGACGACCGCGTCGGCGACGTCGTCACACGGGGTCGACTCGAGGTTGACGATCCCGACGGTCCCGCCGGTCGAGGCGGCAAGCCGGGGCAGCGACGCGGCGGGTTCGACGACCAGCGAGGAACCGATCGCGAGGAAGGCGTCGCTCTCCCGGGCGAGCGACCGGGCCCGCTGGAGGACCGCACCGGGCAACTGCTCGCCGAAGAGGACCACGTCGGGTTTGAACACGCCGCCGCAGTCGCAGGTCGGCGGCAACTCGCCGCCGGCCGCCCGCTCGAAGATCGGGTCGCCGTCCGTGCGTTTCCCACAGTCCGTACAGCGGACCCGCTGGGAGTTCCCGTGTAACTCGAGGATCGTCGGCTCGTCGGCCGTCGCGCCGGACTCGCCGTCCGCTTCGCCGTCGTCCCCCTCGCCGATCGCCGCCGCGGCGTCGCCGTGGAGGCCGTCCGTGTTCTGGGTCAGGACCGCCTCGAGGTGGCCGTCCCGTCCCATCGCAGCCACGGCCTCGTGAGCGGCGTTCGGCTCGAACTCGCCGTCGAACATCGCTCGCTGGAGGTCGACTCGATCGGCCCAGAACCCCTCGGGATCGCGCTGGAACCGGCCGTACGCGAACTGCCCCTGATCGAACTGTTCCCAGACGCCGTCGTCACCCCGGAACGTGGGCACGCCCGACGGCGCGGAGATGCCCGCACCGGTAAAGGCGACGGCGGTGTCCGCGTCCCGAACCGCGGTCGCGAGTCGCTCGAGGTCGTCCATACGGGTCGTATCGTTTCCGATGCGGCAAAACGTTACCCTCGATCCGAACGGCTGGGCTTAAGTTGCGCCTGCGTGAATCGAGTGGTATGCAGGACAGAACCTACACGGCCGACGCCGAGCCGGGCGACCACGTCACCGTCGCCGGCTGGGTCCACGAGATCCGCGACCTCGGGGGCATCGCGTTCCTGATTCTCCGAGACAGCTCGGGCAAGATCCAGATCAAGTTCGAGAAAGACGAGATGGACGAGGAGTTAGTCGAGACGGGACTCGACGTCTCCCGCGAGAGCGTCATCAAGGTCTCCGGCGACGTCGAGGAAGAGCCCCGCGCGCCGACGGGCGTCGAGGTCACGCCCGAGTCGCTCGAGGTCGTCGCCCCCGCCGACCCCGAACTGCCGCTCGACCCCTCAGAGAAGGTCGACGCCGACCTCTCGACCCGGCTGGACAACCGCACCCTCGACCTTCGCAAGGAGGAGGTCCAGACGGTCTTCGAGATCCGTTCGGACGTGCTGCGTGCGGTCCGTGACCAGTTCCGCGACTACGATTGTACGGAGATCAACACGCCGAAGATCGTCGCGACGGGGACCGAGGGCGGGACGGAACTGTTCCCGATCACCTACTTCGGCGAGGAGGCCTTCATGAACCAGTCGCCACAGCTGTTCAAGCAGCTGGTCGCGGGCTCGAACGTCGAGCGGGTCTTCGAGATCGGCCCGATCTTCCGCGCGGAGGAGCACAACACGCCGCGGCACCTGAACGAGGCCACCTCGATCGACTTCGAGGGCGCGTTCTGTGACCATACCGACGCCATGGACGTCGCCGAGGGCATCGTCAAAGCCGCCTACGAGTCCGTCCAGGAGAACTTCGGCGACCAGCTCGAGGAACTCGACCTCGCCGAGGACTTCGCGGTTCCCGAGGGCGACTTCCCGCGTATCAGCTACGAGGACGCCCTCGAGCGCATCAACGCCACGGGCGAACTCGACGAGCAGCTCGTCTGGGGCGATGACCTCTCGACACCGGCCGAGGAAGCCCTCGGGCAGGACGTCGGCGGCCACTACTTCATCACCGATTGGCCCAGCGAGATCAAGCCGTTCTACATCAAGGACCACGACGACGATTCCGAACTGTCGACCGGCTTCGACCTCATGCACCCGCGGATGGAACTGGTCTCGGGCGGTCAGCGCGAACACCGTCACGAGAAGCTCATCGAGGGCTTCGAACAGCAGGGGCTCGACCCCGACCAGTTCGAGTACTACACCAAGATGTTCAAGTACGGCATGCCGCCCCACGCCGGCTTCGGCCTCGGCGGCGAGCGCCTGCTCATGACGATCCTCGGGCTGGACAACATCCGGGAAGCGGTGCTGTTCCCGCGTGATCGCCAGAGACTGAGTCCGTAGGACGACGTCTCTGGGAGCGCGTGGAAACCACGAGCGCGTAGCGCGAGTCGGTTTCCTCGAGATCGTCAGCGTTTGCCGCCGTAGGCGACAAACCTGAGAGCAAGCGGAACCCGAAGCGGAAGCGAAGCACGGTTCCGCATGATCGCCAACGACTGAGTCCGTAGAACGAAGACGTCGGGCACTAACGGGACTCGAGCGGCAAGGACAGGTCGGACGAGCGATCCGTGCCACCCCGACGCTGTCAACCTCGCTATCGGTACCGCCCGCCGATCAGTACCGATACGTGACGCGGGATGTGTCGGGAACGCGCTTCGAGCGAGAGAACGGTCTCGGGTCCGTAGCCTCGGAGCCACGACTTCGTCACAGCCGACGACTCGTGAGTGCCAGCTCCACTAGTCGTCACAGGAGCCGCCGTTGATGGCAGCTGCCAGCTCCGAACCGACGGCGTCGTCGCCGAGATACGCGAGGTGACTGCCGACGCTATCGGTCACGTCGACATCGGTGTAGTTCGAGCCGGGATCACAGCCGGCTCCTTCGGTCCCGAGTGCGGTGTCGCCGAACCCACCGTAGGCCGAGCCGACGGTCGAGTCGTTCTGGGAGTGATAGTTCCGGACCGCACACGCGTTGCTGAGGCCGGGGTTCCACGGGTCGCCACAGATCTCGGAGCCGTCGGCGGCAGTGCCAAGGCCGGCGACGGTCTCGATCTCGTAGCCGTCCGAGAGCTTCGTCGCGGTCCAGTAGACACAGCGGCCGCCCAGCGAGTGACCGACCAGCCGGACGTTCCTGCCGCCGGCGTCGGAAAAGTCTTCGATGAGGCCGGCGACGACCTCGCCGACGTCCTCGGTATCGCTTTCGGCACCGAAGTAGTTGAGCGTGGTGGCGGGCCACTCGATTGCGACGGTCTCGTCGGGCGTATAGCCGCCGGCAACGAGCGAGTCCCTGACGTCGGCGGCCTGACTCGAGACGGTGGTATCGCCGAACCAGCCGTGAATGAACACCAGCAGTTCGTCCGTGACCGGCAGGTCGTCGTCGGCGCTCCAGCCGAACCAGCCGTCGTCGACCTCGATCGTGTCCGGGCCGAGGGACTGCGCGGACGCCGAGCCGGAGGCGGCGGTCAGTCCCGCACCGCCGATCAACGTCGTGCTGGTGGCCTTCAGGAGGGTCCGTCGGTCGGTCGTCGATTCGGTCACAGCTGGAACGTCATTGGACATGTCATCATTTGGCATGCGGACCGATCCTTCGACGAACCGATGATTGTAGTTTTCTTCTCCATACAGAGCGTATTCAAAACCGGGTAGACAGACGACTATCTCCGCGGACGATCGATACCACTGCCCGGGCCCGATAGCCTGACTCGCTCAAGGGCGGGCACAGCCCTCGCCTCGAGTCGGCCAGGCCATACTACTGAACCGGTTTCCACACCGTTCGAACGGCGGCTATGCAATGACTTTCAATGGAACTCGTAGGGAGAGCGACGGACCGAATTGGAATACGGCGCGTGCGGGCGCGAACCTGCAAGGTTATATCGTTCGGGCAGAAAGCGGGGGCGTAATGCGTGAGGAGGCGACGGCGTTCGTTCCCGGCCACGTTACGGGCTTTTTCAGCGCCCACCCGGACGACGACCCGACGAAGGCGGGCTCACGGGGCGCGGGACTGACGCTTACGGACGGTGTCGAGGTGACGGTCGAACGAGCGGCAGAGACGACGGTCTTCCTCGACGATGTCGAGATCGAGATCGAACCGGTCGAGACCGTCCTCGAGACGCTCGACGTGAGCGCTCGGATCGACGCGACCTCGGAGCTGCCGATCGGGTCCGGGTTCGGCGTCTCGGGGGCGATGGCGCTCGGAACGGCCCTGGCCGCGAACCGCGTGTTCGGCTGCAAGCTCTCGATGAACGAACTCGTCACGATCGCACACGGGGCCGAGGTACAGGCCGGGACGGGGCTGGGCGACGTCGTCGCACAGGCCCACGGCGGCGTCCCGATCCGCCTCGAGCCGGGCGGGCCACACGACAACAAACTCGACGCCGTCCCCGCCCGGGCGCGCGTCGAGTACGTCACCTTCGGGGAGCTGTCGACGGCCGACGTTCTCTCGGGCGATACCGAACAGTTGACCGCGGCCGGGCAGGAGGCGCTCTCCCGCGTCGTCGAGGAACCGACGCTGCTGTCGTTCATGTACGCTTCACGGCTGTTTGCCCGCGACGCCGAGTTGCTGACTGATCGGGTCCGCGAAACGATCGCCGAGGTGTCGGACGCCGACGGGCAGGCCTCGATGGCGATGCTCGGCGAAACGGTCTTCGCGCTCGGGACCGGCCTCTCCGATGCCGGCTACGAGCCCTCGGTCTGTGCGACCCACCCCGCCGGTGCGGTTCTGAAGTGAGCGGGTCCCGATATCGGTCGATTGTTGCCACTTTTCGGTGACTGTCGTGTCCACGAGAGACGAGCGCGTTCACGCGCCGTCGACAAGCGCCGGTGCCACGCGACAGATCCGGGCCCGTCGCGTTTAAGTACGTCATACTCGTATCAGCTGGCATATAGATATATCGAGAAATCGCAGGACGGCGAACCGGATGCGTCTCGCTTTCCGCGATGAGCCGCCGATGGCCCGCTCGAGTCGCCGTTCGTTCCACTGCTATTTTTTACAAAGGTAATACAGAGGGTTCGTCTCGGACCGGTTACTGCCATCCCGTCGTTTCGAGAACGGATATTCGACGGCGGAAATCGACCGCCGGGTTTCGGTGAGAGAGCGAGGCGCTGGAAATACCAGAACCGAAAACATTGGCCAAAAATTTATTATGGTACGTTCGAGTTATCGGGCCAAGTTTCGAAATGGCTTCACGCACTGACATTCACCAAAACCTGTTTCAGTTGTACGAACACTACGTCGGGGAACCCGACTCGAGCAAGGACGTCTACGGTTACTGGCTGTTCATCGTCGGCTACGTCATCGGGGCCGCGGGCGTGGCGACGTTCGTCGTCGGGTACGCAGGCGAGGGGGAGCCGTACACGCTGATCAGGGCCTCCGGGATCACCGCTGCGACCGGACTCGCGCTCTGTCTGTTCGGGATCGTACTGATGTTACCGGTGCGGAAACGGGGAATCCAGGCGAGTTTCGTCGGTCTGCTCGTCTCGTTTGCGGGCGTCGGCTTCTTCGGGTGGGCGTATCCGAACAACTGGCGGGAACTGGGCGTCGACTACAGCGTCGAGGTGATCTCCGTCTACACGTTGGGGATCGGCATCATCGCGGGGGTGACGGCCCTCGTCCCTATTTTGACCGGCCAACGCGGCATGTTCGTCGAAGAGGAAGGCCAGACCGAGGACCCGCCGATCCTCACCGGCGACGCGATGGAAAGCGCCCAGTTCGCCGCCTTCCGTGACGACAACGGCGACTGGCAGTGGCACGTCCTCCACCTCGAGGCCCTGGCCCAGAGTACGGAGAGTGCGGTGACGCGGCCGGAGGCCACGGAGGGGATCGAGCGGGTGAAATCCCAGATCAGCTCCGCGGGGCTGATGGAGCTGACGACCTCCGCGTTCCGGCTCTACGAGGACCGCGACGGCACCTGGCAGTGGACGCTCGCGCGCGACGACGGCTCGATCGTCGGTGCCTGTGCCGGCGAGTTCGACGAGCGCGACGGGGCCGAGGAGTCGGTGAGCTTCCTGAAAGACGAGGGACCGGACGCCGACGTAATCGAGATCGAGGGGGCGGCCTTTACCTACGAGGAGCGCCGCGACAAGTGGTACTGGCAACTGGTCGACGACGACCGCGTGCCACTGGCCTCGAGCGAGACGGGCCACTCGACTCAGGAACGGGCCGAAGAGGCCGCCCGCACCTTCGCCGAACGGTTCGATCGGGCGCGAGTCCTCGACGTCGAGAACGTCGGCGTCGAACTCCGCGAGCGGGCCGACGGCTGGAGCTGGCGGATCGTCGACGCCGCCGACGACGTCCTCGCGACCAGTACCGACGCCTTCGATTCCCGGCGCGACGCCGAGGAGGCGGCCGAGGCACTCCTGCCCGAACTCGAGTCGGCGTCGGTCACCGTGGCCGGCGAGCCGACCTACGAACTCTACGAGTCCGGGCAAGAGTGGCGCTACCGGCTCGTCGACGAGACCGAACACGTGGTCGCGCGAAGCCCCGAGGGNGACCTACGAACTCTACGAGTCCGGGCAAGAGTGGCGCTACCGGCTCGTCGACGAGACCGAACACGTGGTCGCGCGAAGCCCCGAGGGGACCGACGACCGTCTCGCGGTCGATACGTGGACCGAGCGGTTCGGCGACAACGCTGCCGACGCCGACGTCGTCGAGATCGACGACGCGGAGTACGAGGTCTATCCGGCCGCAGACGTCGACACCGGCAGCGCCGTCTCGACGCCCGACGACGACCTCCCCGCGGCAATCGAGGAGCCCGAACCGGCGGCCGACGGCGGGACGGCCGTCGACGCCCCCGACGCCGAGGATGCGAGCCCGTGGCACTGGCGGCTCGTCACCGACGACCGCGACGTCGTCGCCGCGAGTACCGAACCACATCCCGACGCCGAGTCGGCGACCGACGCCATCGAGCGGGTCCGCCAGCAGGCCAGCGAGGCGGAACTCATCGAGTTCGAGAACGCCGCCTTCCAGGTCTACGAGGCCGACTCCGGCGAGTGGCGCTGGCGGCTCATCGACGAGGACGGCAACGTCCTGGCCGACAGCGGCGCTGAACACACCTCCCGCGGCGAGGCAGCCGAGGCGATGATGACGCTCAAAGAGCAGGCCCCCGAGGCCGAACTGCTCGAGATCGAGACCGCGGCGTTCGAACTCTTCGTCAACGAGGACGACGAGTGGGGCTGGCGGCTCATCGACGAGGCCGGTAAACTCGTCGCCGAGGACCCCGCGACCCACCCGACCCGCGGAGCCGCCCGCCAGGCGATGAATCGCCTGCTCGAGCATCTCGACTCGGACGTGCGGACGATGGATCGGGCGATCTTCCAGCCGTACGCGACCGAGGACTGGCACTGGCGGTTCGTCCTGCCGTCGGGCGAAACGGTCGCCGTCGACGGCGAGGCACACCCGACCCAGGACGAACTGGTCGACAGTCTCGACGACGTCCGGACGGCGGCGGTGTCGGCCCGTCGGCACACGATCGGCGACGTCTCGATCCAGCTCTATGGCACCGACGAGTGGCGCTTCCGGCTGCTCGATCGCGACCGCGAGGAGATCGCCGACGCGACCGTCTCCTACGGCGACCGCGAGGCGGCGATGGACGGCGTCGAGGACCTCAAGCGACACGCGCCCGACGCGCCGATCTTTGCGATCGAGGACGCGGCGATCCGCGTCGACGACGCGGACGGCTGGTCGTGGGAACTCGTCGACGCCGAGCGGACCGTTATCGCCGAGGCCGTCGACTCCGAACCCGATCGCGAGACCCTGCTCGAGGCGATCGAGGAGGTCCGCCAGCTCGCGCCGATGGCCGGCCGCGTCGACTTCGACGTCGCCTCCTTCGAACTCGTCGCCGACGAGGAGGACCGCTGGCAGTGGCGGCTCATCGACGAGGACGGCCGCACCGTCGCGACCGGCTCCGAGACCCACGAGACGGCCGACGACGCCCGCGACGCCCTCGCGGACGTCCGCGGCCTGATCGAGTCGGCGAGCATCCTCGAGATCGACAGCGTCTCGTTCGAACTCCACACCGCAGAGGACGGCTGGGTCTGGCAGCTGATCGACGAGTACGGCGCGACGATGGCCGAGAGTACTCAGACCTACGAGAACCGCACCGAGGCCCGCGAGGCGATGAACGACGTGAAGGCACAGGCCCCCGACGGCTGGATCACCTTCACCGAGTGACGGCGCCAGCGGCTCGCACCGACTACTGACCGGTCCGTTTCGCCGCGGGAACGCAGCGCTCGCTCGAGTCGACTCGGCGGGCGATCGGGCCGTTTTTTATCGATCGAACCCAGTGATCGATCGTGACCGATTACGACAGCGTCTCCGCCGACGTCGAAGACGAGGAGGAGATCCCGGCAGACCACCCCAGATACCAGGATCTGCTCACTCGTCACCGCATCGAGCGGGGCGTCGAGAAGGGGATCACCCACCTCCAGGGGATGCACGCGGAAGGGCGGGGCAGCGCCTTCGACTATCTGCTCGGCGAGGAGACGATACCCAGCGCCGACGCGGCCGAACGGGCGGCCGCGGCACACCTCCTGCTGGCCGACCGTCCCGTCCTCTCGATCAACGGCAACGTCGCGGCGCTGGTCCCCGGCGAGATGGCTGAACTCGCCGACGCAACCGGTGCCGACCTCGAGGTCAACCTTTTCAACCGGACGCCCGAGCGCATCGAGGCCATCGCCGACCACCTCCGCGACCACGGCGCGGACGACGTGAAAGGGCTCGAGGCCGACGCGCGGATCCCGAACCTCGATCACCAGCGGGCGAAGGTCGACGCCGACGGGATCTACGCGGCCGACGTGGTGCTGGTTCCCCTCGAGGACGGCGATCGCGCGGAAGCCTTAGACGAGATGGACAAGACCGAGATCGTCATCGATCTCAACCCCCTCTCGCGATCACCGCAGGTGGCCGACGTCCCGATCGTCGACAACATCATCCGCGCGGTACCGAACATGACCGATCACGCGCGTGAGTTGGCCGACGCCGATGAGGCTACCCTCCGTGCGATTATCGAGGACTTCGACCGCGAGCGCGCGCTCGAGGACGCCGAGAAGCGGATCCGGTCGGGCGATCTCTGACCGCACGGTCGCGACTCATTGGTCGACCGACACCATCGCTCGAGTCGGTCCTGAACCCGCCGATCGGAACCGCCGTTCGGGTTCGGCGCGTCGACTCGAGCGCCTTTCATACGGGTTGTGTCCCGATTTCTCGGTGGGGCCGCAGGGTAGTCGCGGTCCCACCGGCAATGACTGACAGTAGACCGTATCAGGAGGTATAAATTCCTCCTCCGGTTCCCTCCGTACATGGACGCCTACGAGTTACTCACGCGAAACGCCGAGGAGGTCGTCACCGATGAGGAGGTCCGCGACCTCACGGAGGATCCCGAGGGCAAGCGGGCCTACGTCGGCTACGAACCCTCCGGCGTCCTCCATCTGGGGCATCTCCTGACCGCGAACAAGCTCATCGACCTTCAGGAAGCCGGCATGGAGGTCGTGATCCTGCTGGCGGACGCCCACGCCTACCTCAACGAGAAGGGGTCGCTCGAGGAGATCCGGGCGACCGCCGAGCGGATGAAGGCCCAGTTCCTCGCGTACGGCCTCGACGAGGAGCGGACCGAGTTCGTCTACGGCTCGACGTTCCAGTTCGACGAGGCGTACACCCGCGATCTCCACACCCTCGAGCAGGCGACGACGATGAACCGGGCCCAGCGCGCGATGGCCGAGATTCAGGGCGACGAGACGGCCAAGGTGAGCCATCTGGTCTACCCGCTGATGCAGACGCTCGACATCGAGTACCTCGACCTCGACCTGGCCGTTGGCGGGCTCGACCAGCGGAAGGTCCACATGCTCGCCCGCGAGAAGCTGCCGGAACTGGACTACGAGGTCCGCCCGGCGATCCACACCCCCATCCTCGCCGACCTCACGACCGGCGAGGGGAAGATGTCCTCGAGCGAGGGGACCACGATCTCGATGGAGGACTCGACCGCGGACGTAGAAGAGAAGGTCAATTCGGCGTACTGTCCCCCAACGCGGGATCCGGAGCCCGACGACGAGGGCAACGAGCGCGAGAACCCGGTCCTCGAACTCTTCGAGTACCACGTCTTCCCCCGCTTCGACGAGGTCGTGGTCGAACGCCCCGAAGAGTACGGCGGCGACCTGACCTACGAGGGCTACGAGTCGCTGGCAGCCGATCTCGAGTCCGGCGAACTCCACCCCGCCGACGCGAAGGGGACGCTGGCGACCTACCTCGACGAACTGATCGCGCCTGGTCGCGAGAAGCTACGCGAACTCCGGGACTGACCGGGGTCGTCTCTCGTTTTTCGTCACCGCCGCGTCGCCGCGGTCACACGACCGGTGATCCAGCCGATTGAAGTGATCGCGCCCCCCTTTCGAGGGTATGAACGACACGCGACGGGCGGTCCTCGAGGCGCTTGCCGACGGCCCGGTTTCGGGGCCGGAACTGGCCGACGCCCTCGACGTCTCGCGGGCGGCCGTCTGGAAGCACATCGAGGCGCTGCGCGAGGCGGACTTCGAGATCGAGAGCGGGCCGAACGGCTACGATCTCGGCGAGATCGAGGCGTACAACGCACCCGCAGTCGAGTTCGGCCTCGAGGCCCCGTTTTCGGTCGAGTACCACGACTCCGTCGGGAGTACCAACGACCGGGCGCGTGAACTCGCGGGCGAGGGCGCGACCGACGTGGTCGTCCTCGCGGACGAACAGACCGGCGGCCGCGGCCGCCTCGAGCGCGAGTGGACGGCGCCGCCGGGCGGCGTCTGGCTGAGCGTCGTCACCCGGCCCGATATCGCGGCCGCGCAGGCCCCGCTGTACACGCTCGCGATCTCGGTCGCGACGGCGCGAGCGGCCCGCGAGGCGGGCGTCGATGCTCGAATCAAGTGGCCCAACGACGTGGTCGTCCCGGTCGGCGACGACGGCGACTACCGGAAGCTTTCGGGGATTCTCACGGAGATGGAAGGCGAGACCGACCGCGTCGAGTGGGTCATTGTCGGGCCCGGCATCAACGCGAACATCGACGCCGACGCGCTGCCCGAGGGCGCGACCAGCATCCGTGAGGAGGCGGGTGACGTCGACCGCCGGCGGTTCGTCCAGCGCTTGCTCGAGTCCTTCGACGACCACCGCAACGACCTCGAGAGGGTCGTTCCCGCGTGGCGCGAACTGGCGTTGACGCTCGGCCAGCGGGTGCGGGTCGACCGCCCCGCGGGCGAGATCGTCGGGGAGGCGGTCGACGTGACCGAGTCGGGCGCGCTCGTAGTCGAAACCGACGACGGGCGGGTGACGGTGTCGGCGGGCGACTGCGAACACCTCCGTCCGGTATAGCGGACTCGAGCGGCGGCGGGGGAAAAGCGACGACTGCAGCGACTTCTGTCCCGATCCTCACTCGGCGGTGAGTCGCGGCTCCTCGGGCCGATCCTCGAGATCGTCGGGATCGACCTGTACTGTCAGGACCGGCACCGAGGCACGCCTGACGACCCGTTCGGTGACGCTACCGAGCAGCAGCCGGTCGATCCCCCCGCGGCCGTGTGTCCCCATCACGATCAGATCGCAGGCCTCGGGCCCGGCCTCGTCGACGATGACCTGACTCGGTGACCCCTCCCGAACCTCGGTTTCGACGGTGACGTCGTCCGGCGCGAGTTCCGCGACCCGATCGACCGCCGCCCGTCCCTCGCCCCGAAGCGCGTCGCTGACGCCCTCGAGTGCGGTTTCCATCGGCAGCCCGCCGTAGCCGGCGGCGTTCACGACGTAGAGCGCACGGATCGTCGCGTTGTGCAGTTGTGCGAGGTCGAACGCGTACTCGAGGGCCCGTTCGACCTCCCGGGAGCCGTCGGTCGGGACGAGGATGCAGTCATACATTATGCTATATGGTGCCATACAACAGACCACTATATGAATGTTTTTCTGACAGGAACGACCATCCGTCGAACTGACGGGTTCGCGACCGACCGGTCCTGCCGTTCGCGGGCAAGAGGGAGGGAAACGCTGATACAGCGGCCGCGCCAACCGAGAGGCATGAGCGACAACCCGTGGACGGACCGGATCGTCGGCGAGCGGATGACCGTCGATCAGGAGTTTTCGGCGCGGATCGAGGAGTCGCAGTTCTCCAACCAGCAGTGGAGCCTGATCATGACCGCCACGGAGTTCGAGATCGAACACCCAGACGAGCCCGACCGAGCGCGGATCGTCGCCGACACCGACAAACTCGACGGCGTCATCCCCGAACTCGAGAACGTGCAGGCCGGCATGGGTGCGATGGCCGGCGGACCTGGCGGACCCGGGGGATCGGACTCGTCGGACGGCGGCATCGTCGACTCGATCATGGGCGCGCTCGGTATGGGCGGGGACGACGGCTTCGCCGAGGCCGAGCAGCGGAAGGCAGCCGAGCGGCTCACCCAGGAGTACGCGGACGAACTCCAGTCACACCTCGAGTCGAAGGGCCGTTGGGAGTCGGTTCGGGAGAGCGTCGCCGACGGTCGCTGAGCCGACAATGCGGACACCGGTGGGACGCTCATACGGATTACTGTCGCTGGTTACCGGTGTCCCCGCGACCGTCCTGCGGGGACACCGGTACTGACTGACAGGAAACCGTATCAGTCACCGGCGTGAAACATCGTGTACTCGCTTGTTTCGTAGATGTTGATCAACTCGGTGACCAGTTCGTCGTAGGACTCGTCGTCGACGCGTAGCTCATCCAGCCGTTCGATCGTCTCCGCCTCGAGTTCGACGGATGGCATACCCGGTCGTTCGCCGCCGATCGGCAAAAACACCACGGGGGACCGGCTGTCACCGGAGGCCGCAGTGGCGGTGCATTCGCTGCAAGCCACAGCACCTTTAGGTGCGGTTCCCGACCGTAGGAGTATGACAGACGAAGTCGAGACGACGACCTTCTCGATCAGTTCCGAAGACGGCGCGACCGACGACGTGACGATTCCGTCGGGACTCGTCGACCTCGTCGCCGAGGGAGACCAGACCGACGTCGAGACGGTCGGCGACGTCATGCTGCTGTCCTTCGCCAGCCGCGCTCACCACATCGTCCATCACGGCGAGGACGCCGATCCGGAACTCGAGGCACAGGAGGAACGCGTAATGGACCTCTTCGAGGAGCGGTTCGGCGTCACGTTCGGCGAAGCGACCGGCCACCAGCACTGACCGCACTCGCGGGACCGGCACTGTTCTCTCGAGAGCTCACCGCGTAGCGGTCGAAACGCCCTCGAGAACGACGCGTCGGGGCCTATCCGGCAGTCTCGTTTCCGGCGTCTCCGGTCCCCTCGCCGCCGAGGGCCGGTCCGTTAGCTGACGGTCCGTTCGTCTCGGATCTCGGTTCTTCGGCCGCCTCCGGCACTTCCGCCGCCCCCGTCTCACCCGGCGGTCCGGACTCTTCGGACGACGGTTCGGTCCCCTGACCGGGTGCCGCTCCGCCGTCGGTCCCACCAGCAGCGCCAGTCCCCACATCGTCACCGGCCTCCGTCCCGCCGTCCGTGTCCGTCGTCGCCGGCGCGGCCGCCTCGATCACCACCGATGCCTCGTCGTCGGCGGTCGCGACCGTATGCGTCGACGTGCCCTCGGGTACCGACGACGTGAACGGGATTTCGGCCGACTGGCCGCCAGCGAGCGTCACGGTCGCCTCGGCGACTGGCTGCCCATCGACGCTGTAGGTCACCGTCTCCGTCCCCTCGAGATCTCCACGGTTCTCGACGGTCGCGGTCACCGTCACCTGCTGGCCGGGCTCGCCGCTTGCGGGTGCGGCAAGGTCGGTCACTGCGACCGTCGCCGGCGCACCGCTTTCCTCGACGGTCACAGTCGTCTCGGCGGTGTCGTTGTCGCTCGACACCGCGAGCGTGTACTCGCCGGGCTCGAGCGCCCCGGTTTCGGTGTCGAACGCGACCGACTGGCTCTCGCCCGGCGAGAGCGAGACCGATTCGGTGTCGACGACGGTCCCGTCGATCGCGAGCGCGACCTCTTGCGTGCCCGCCTCGCCGCCGACGTTCTCGATCTCGCTTTCGACTGTGATCTCCTGTCCCTGCTCGACCGGACTGGTTACCGACGCGATCGAGACGGCGAACGCGGCGGGCTCGGACGCCCCGATCTCGCCGGCGGGCGGCGTCGCGACGGTCACCGGTTCCTCGTAGCCGTGGTTCGTGAAATCGGCCCGCCAGACGAGGCGCTCGGCGTCGCTCTCTGGCGTCCACTCGACGGTGAACTCGTGTTCGCCGGGTTCGAACCCGCTCGGGGGCTCGTCGGTAGTCGTCCCCTCGACGAACTCGCTGTTCGCCGCGACCGCCGCGTCGTTGGGGTTCTCGTAGCCGAACGTCACGTTGATCGCGTCCCCATCCGCCGTGGGCTCGGTCTCCTCGACCGACAACGACGGGAGTTCGGGCCGGGCCTCGTCGTTACAGGCCTCGAGGTCGGGGTTCGGGTGATCGATCGACGCGAACGGGACCGCCTCGGGCGAACTGATCCCGGAGATGTAGGTCCCGAAGGTACCGTAGTCGGGAACCTCGACGGTCACCTCGTCGCCGTCGGTCGTGACGTTCCGTTCGTCGCCGATCTCGAAGACGATCGTCCCGTCGAAGGGGGCCTCGACGTTCTCGCCGGCGGTGACGAAGTCCTCAATGATGGTGTTGCCGAAGCCACCGGAGGTGTAAAAGCCCGTACTCGCCGCGACGCTCTCGCCCGCCTCGAGTTCGGCCTCGACGACCGCCCGCGAACAGTTCGTGAACTCGACGCCGAAGTCGGGGACCGCCCCGTCGACGGTATAGGCCACCTCGTCAGTCTCGATCGGCGTGCCGTCCTCGGCCGCGACGACCGACACCTCGAGCGTCGCGTTCTCCTCGAGGGGCGGCTCGAGGGCGATTTCCCGTGGGCCGATCGTCTCGTTGGCCGCGAAGCGCTCGGTCTCCGCGAGCCGACTTCCGTTCTCGTCGGCGACGGTCAGCGCGTACTCGACGGAGGCGTTGGCCGAGGTGATCGTCAGCGTCTCCCCGTCGCCGGTCTGGTCGGCCACCGAGAGGTTCGCCGTCGGCTCGCCGGGCTCGGGCTCGACGACCGTATACTCGATCGTGTCGTTCGCCAGGATCGCGTCGTCCGCGGCCGCTCGAACGGAGACGTCGACGCTCGCGTTGTCCTCGAGGGGCGGCTCGATATCGATCGCCGTCTCCGCGATCGTCTCGTTGGCCTCGAACGGTTCGCTATCGACCCGCTCCCCGTCGTACTCGGCCGTCAGGACGTACGGTACCGTCGCGCTCGCCGCGTCGATCTCGAGGGACTTGCCCTCGCCTTCCTGATCGTCGACCGACAGCGTCGCTTCGGGCTCGGCGGGCTCGTCGGCAACGGTCACGAACGCGCCGTCGAGTACCGGCGCGCCGCCCGCGGAGACGTAGGGCACGTCCTCCTCGCCGTCGGAGTCGGCGTACTCGAACGCCTCGTCCCCGTCGGTGTCGTGGTGGACGACCGCGACGAGTGGGCCGCTCTCGTTCAGCGACTCCTCGAGGTCGACGGTCACGTTCTCGTGATCACCGGCCTCGAGGTAGCTCGAGACGCCGACGATCGCGTCGGGATCGGCGTCGACGGCGACGCCATCGTAGACGGCGACGAACCCGCCCTCCGAGAGCGAGACGTCGTCGATGGTGACCGCGTCCCCGTCGCTCTCTTGGTCGGAGAAATCGATCGACGCGGTGCCCTCGATCCGGTCGACCGTCTCGATGCGCTGCTCGACCTCTATCTCGACGTGCTGGCTGATCACCGTGACGTCGGCGGTATCCTCCGAGACGGCGTAGGCGGTCGCGTCGGCCGCGGCCTCCTGCGTTATCGTCTGGAGTTGCGTAATACTGATCCGCTGGGACTGGACGGCTCGAGCGGTCTCCGTCGCGGCACTGCTGGCAGCCACCTGGACCTGCGTGACCGACGCGTCCTGTGCCTGAACGAGGGCCCCGCTGGCACTGCCGTACGCGAGCCGCTGGACCTGCGTCACGTCGACGAGTTGCGTCTGGCTCACTGCACCCTGCCCAGCACCGAACGCGGCGGCCTGGACCCCCTCGACCGTCACCGACTGTCGCTGCACGGCTGCCGTTACCGCGCCCTCCGCAGCCCCGACGGCCGCGGCCTGGATCTGTGTGACCGACACCGACTGTCGCTGGACTAAGACCCCGCCAGCGCTCCCGTCCGCGGCCGCCTGCACCTGCTCGACGGTCGCGTCCTGACCCCCCGAGATCGCGCCTTTCGCGGCACCGAAGGAGGCCTCCTGTACCTGCGTGATCGAGATCCGCTGGACCTGCTCGATCCGGATCGACTGCACCTGCGTCAGCGATCCCCGACCCGCGCCCCGGGCCGCGGCCTGCGTTCCCTCGACCGACACGCGCTGTTTCTGGACGAGTGCGCCTTTCGCCGCCCCCGCTGCGGCCTTCTGTATCTGCTTGATCGTCACTCGCTGGCGCTGCTCGGCGTCGACGCGCTGGCCCTGTCTCGTCTCCGTCCGCTGCTCCTGTCGCAGATCGATTCGCTGGCGCTGCTCGAGGGCGGCGGTCGTACTCCCCTCGAGCGCGCCGGCGGCAGCGCCGGCCGCGGCGTGCTGGACGTGGTCGAGGGTCACTCGCTGGCGCTGCTCGACCGAGATCGACTGATACTGCGTCAGGACACCGTAGGCGGCCCCCTGTGCGGCCTCCTGAATCCTCGGGACCGCGCCGACGTCTTTCGCGCCCGCCTCGCTGGCTGCGCCAGCGGCCGCACCACTGGTAGCCACCTGCAACTGCTCGACGCTGACGTGCTGGCTTTGGGCGATCGCGCCGTGTGCGGCCCCCCAGCTCGCGCTCTGAAGCTGGGTCGCGTTGACCGACTGCGACTGCGAGAGCGCCCCGCCGGTCGCGCCGCCGACCGCGTACTGGACCTGCGTGACGTTGACCGACTGCGTCTGAATCAATGTTCCGTGAACGGCACCCGCCGTCGCCGCCTGGACTTGCTCGGCCTCGACGTTCTGGGACTGCGACACCGACTGGCGCGCACCCTCGAGCGCCGCCGCTCGCTGTGCCTGTGTCACCTCGATCCCCTGCGACTGGACGAGGGTGATCCCCTCGCTGACCCCCTCTTCGACGGCCTCCTCGCGGTCGCTCTGTGCCGCCGCCGCGTTCGTCCCGCCGGCGTCCGCGTCGGTTTCCGTCCCCTCGGTCTCGGGCGACTCCAGCCGTATCGGATCGAACCCGTTTCCGCCCGCCGCGTCATTCCCGCTCTCGTTCTGAAACTGTGCCTGTGCCTCGGGACCGGGTGGCGACGCAGCGTCCGTCTCCGCTCCCGCGTCGGCCCCGCCGATCCCCCCGAGCCCCCCGAGCAGCGGCACGGCGACGACGCTAGCGATCATCGCGGCGGCGATCACCACGACCGCGGCGATCCGGCGGCGGCTCATCGGTTGCCCCCGCCGGTCGCCGACGCCACAGTCACCGCCGCCGTCCCGTCAGCGATGCGTTCGGTTGCCCACCACCCGTTACGGCCCCGCTCGGCGCTCGCAGTACGGACTCCCATCCCACATCACGGGGTCGAAGCGAGCCATAAGCACGGCCGGTCGTTTCGGTTAGCACGGCGGCACAATTAGGGATTACCGCTCTCCGGTCCGCGAGAACCCACCGTAGGTAGCCTCTCTCATCGCTTTCTCCCACCTTGAGCGGTGTCCGGGACCGTCACGCGAACTGGAACGAAGCGCCCTGTTTCGGCCGGGCCGTCCCGGCTCGAACCGCCGCTCGAGCCGTTCTGTCACCGGCCTTACTGGAGATTTCGGAAACCGAAGTATTGATCCGGGTTTACGAGAGAGCGGGGGTATGGCAACGGAACGGAATTCGGTCGAGTTAGTCGACGACGACGCCGTCCGCTCGTTCGCGCGGGCGGCCGTCCTCGCGGCACTGATGGGGGCAGCGGCCGTGGTGGGATCGATCCCGATCCCGTTGTCGCCGGTCCCGATATCGCTGGGG
Organism: Natrinema thermotolerans DSM 11552; assembly: GCA_000337115.1. Taxonomy (GTDB): domain Archaea; phylum Halobacteriota; class Halobacteria; order Halobacteriales; family Natrialbaceae; genus Natrinema; species Natrinema thermotolerans. The sequence goes on along the minus strand of AOIR01000051.1, from coordinate 17,903 downwards.
GTCCTCGTGGTCTACCTGATGGGGCTGTATCTCGGCCCGTACTGGGGGACGGTCTCGATCGGGCTCTACCTGACCGCCGGCGCGATCGGGATCCCGGTGTTCGCGAACGGGACCGCCGGGATCGGCGTCCTGATCGGTGAGACCGGTGGCTATCTCTGGGCTTACCCCCTCGCCGTGATACTGATCGGGCTCGCGGTTCACGGCACCGACGACCTCGCGGACCCCGCCGACACCTCGACGCCGGTCATCGCCGCGGTGTTGCTCGCGGCGCTGATCGTCATCTACGGCCTCGGGACCGCGTGGCTCGGGTACGTGCTGGAACTGGGTGCGATCGAAGCGCTCCAGCTCGCGGTCGTCCCGTTCGTCCCGGGCGACCTGCTGAAGATCGTCGCCGCGATCGCGATCGTCAAGGCCGGTCGCATCGATCCGACGTGACCGTCCGGAGGGCGAGCCGATGATCGAGTTTCGGTCTGTCTCGTACGCATTCGAGGACGTTTCGGTCCTCGAGGACGTCTCGCTGACGATCGAGGACGGCGAGTTCGGCCTGCTGGCGGGAGCAAACGGCAGCGGGAAAACGACCCTGTTGCGTCACTGCAACGGCCTCTTGACGCCCGACAGCGGCGAGGTACTGGTCGACGGCACGCCCGTTTCCGACGACCTGATCGCCGCGCGCTCGAGCGTCGGGATGGTCTTCCAGCACCCTCGCGACCAGTTCGTCTCGGCGACCGTCGGTGCGGACGTCGCTTTCGGCCCCGAAAACCTCGGCCTCGAGCGAGCCGAGATCGACCGCCGCGTCGACGCCGCCCTCGAGGCGGTCAACATGGCCGGCCGGGAAGACGACCGGATCGACACCCTCTCGGGTGGCGAGCAGTCACGGGTCGCCATCGCGGGCGCGCTCGCGATGGACCCTTCCCACCTCGTCCTCGACGAACCCTTCACCGGTCTCGACGAGCCCGCACGCCGTTCGGTCCTCGAGCGGCTCGCAGCGCTGTCGGCCGACGGCACCGGGGTCTTGCTCGCGACCCACGACTTGCGGGACGTACTGACATTGGCCGACCGGGTGATCGCGATGCGGGACGGACAGGTGGCCGCCGACGGCTCGCCCGACGACGCGCTCGAGGACCTCGCTGGCCTCGAGGTCCGCGTTCCAGACCGGTGATCACGATGACCGAACTGTTACTCCCACCACGCGCGTTCGGGGGCTGCCGATGCTGACCTACGAACCGGACGAGACGCTGGCCCACCGGCTCGACCCCCGGAGCAAGCTGGCGGTCCAGATCGGGTTCGCGGCGACTGCACTGGCCCATCCGACGCCTCGAGCGTTGCTGGTGCTATCGGCGGTGACCGTCGTCGTGCTGGCTGCGGCGCGTGTCTCGCTCCGTCGAACCGTCATCGCCTACCGGTACGCGCTCGTGGTCCTCGCGATCGCGCCGGTGCTGGCCGGCGTCACGATCGGCTCTCCGTGGTTCGACCGCGCGGACGCTCTCACGTCGGGACTGGCGAGTTATCGGGTCCTCCTCATCCTGCTGGTCAGTGCGGCGTACGTCCGGTCGACGCCGGTCCGGGACTCCCGGGCGGCGATCCAGCGGACGATTCCCGGCAAACCCGGCCAACTGCTCGGGATCGGGATCGCGCTCGTCTTTCGGTTTCTCCCCGTCCTACAGGGCGATCTCCGGACGATCCGCGAAGCGATGGCCGCCCGGCTGGGGACCGAACGCGGCACGATCGACCGGATCAGCACGGTCGGGATGCTCGGACTGACGCGGGCCTTCGACCGGGCCGACCGCCTCTCGCTCGCGCTCCGCGCACGGTGTTTCGCGTGGAACCCTACGCTGCCGCCCCTCGCCTTTTCCCGCCTCGACTACCCCGTCCTCGCGTTCGCCCTCTGTCTCGCGCTGTCCGCGTTCTACTGATCCTCGCGCATTCGCGACCGCTCAGAACTGATATTTCCCCACTCGAGCCGTCGGTCGCGGTAAACACCGTCCTCGAGCCGCCCCGTTCTCCAGTGGCGGGTTCGGACCGTCTCGGTCCCACCATCATCGATTTGATATCGCTATAATTGGTTTATGGGCGGTCGACAGTGGGGCACAGATCCACCGACGGACCGCTACCTGACCTCCCGGTCACCGACCACAGCCAGCACGTAATCCGTCGGTAGGGTCCTGTTACGATGAGATTCATCGCTCTTAACGAATACCCATCGGCCCACTCGAGACGGTAATGCGTCGTCGTGATCTCCTGATCGCCGGACTCGGCAGTTGCGTCGCGGGGTGTCTCTCGCGTGAGTCGACGAGTGCCCCGCGCAACGACTCGACGGGAATCGAACCGGACGGAAACGGACCGAGCGACGTCGACCCGGACGACGACCCCGCCGAGGACGCGACGTCCGACGCCGTCGATCCGTCCCCGCTCGAGGACTTCGAGGACCTGTCGCCGTGGACCAGCGACGGCGGAACGCTGACCGCTGACGACGCGACCTACTACAGCGGGACACAGGCCGCGCGGATCGATGTCCGACCGCGGGACAGGCGCGGCGCGATCCGCAGGTCGTTCGCGGAGCCGGTCGATCTGACCGGCGACGGGCTCTCGCTGGCGCTCCGTGCCACCGCGGCCATCTACCCTCGGATTCAGCTGTTCGATACCGACGGCAACCGGCTCGACCTCCGCGCACCGGTTCGTGCGGGAGTGCCGTTCCAGTCGTATCCCTTCGGGATCGATCACGACGGGGGCTGCGATCGCTCGGCCGTCAGCGAACTCCGGATCCTCACCTATACGGGCGGTGGCGAGTCGCTGTCGCTCTGGTGTGACCACCTCGCGCGGACGCCTCGCCCCGACACTCCCGTCGTCCTCTTCCAGTTCGACGACGGCAGCGTCACCGACTACACCCAAGCGGCACCGATCCTCGAGTCACATGGCTACCCCGCGACGACGTTCGTCAATCCGGACGCCATCGGGGGACGCGACGCGCTCGATCTCGAGCAACTCGCCGAGTTACAAGCCAGCGGGTGGACGGTCGGGAGCCACGCCGATAGCCACGACTCACTTTCGAGCCTCGAGCCGGCGACCCAGGAAGCGCGCATCCGCGAGGGCAAGGAGTGGCTCGTCGATCACGGGTTCGAAACCGGTGCCGAGTACTTCGCCTATCCGTACAGCGACTACGACGCCACCACGCTCGAACTCGTCGACGAGTACCATCGGCTCGGGTTCGCTGCCGGGTGGCCGGCGACCGGCCGGGTCCCCAACCGACTGCTGGCTCCGCGGCGCGGCGACCCCGACCCGGCCGAAGCCAGGCGGCTGCTCGATCTGACGATCCGTCACGACGGTGTCCTCACGCTGCTCTTTCACTCGATGGGGGACCTCGCCGACGCCGAGTATCACGTCGACGACTTCGAGGCGATCGTCGACTACGTTCACGAGAAAGAACGCAAGGGAGACCTCGAGGTGTGTTCAGTGGCGGAGTTCGAGTCGCGCCTGGTCGCTGCGGAGTCGCCCGCTCCCTACAGATAGCCGCGTCGTCGGTCAGCGGGTCGCTCCGGGCGTGACGTTCGTCGCAGAAAGAGCCGGAGGAGGGCTGGGAACCCGAGGTTCAAAGCCACAGTTTTATGATGGTCTGCAAATTCTAGCAGTTCATGACGTCGACACCACGCGACCGGATCGACACGCTCCGCGAGCGGATCGAGACCGGCGACGAGATCGGCGACGACGATCGCGAACTCTTGCTCGAATTCAGCGATCGACTCGATCTCCTCGCCCAGCAGTACTCGGACCACCGGCACGAGAAGCTCCTCCGGCACTGCGTCATCATTGCCGAGGACCTCGACGAGGACCTCCTCGCGACCGCCCTCGAGGAGCGGGATGCTGCCGAGAAGATCGTCGCCTGGATCAACCGCACCTATGACAACGAGGAGACGAACCGGGACTACCGGTCCGCCTTCCGCGTCTTCGCGAAGCGCGTCACCGATGGCGACGAGTGTCCCGAGAGCGTCGACTGGGTTCCCTCGAGTACCTCGAACAACTATGACCCGTCTCCGGACCCGCGGAAGATGCTCAAGTGGGAGGAACACGTCGTCCCGATGATCGACGAGTGCTACAACGCCCGCGACGCGGCCATGATCGCCCTGCAGTTCGACGCCGGTCTCCGCGGCGGTGAGTTCAAGAGCCTCGAGGTCGGCGACATCCAGGACCACGAGCATGGCCTCCAGGTCACCGTCGAGGGGAAGCAAGGCCGCCGGACCGTCATGCTGATCCCGGCGGTCCCCCACGTCAACCGCTGGCTCGACGACCATCCCGATCGTGACGACCCCGACGCACCCCTCTGGTCGAAGATCACCAAGTGCGAGCCGATCTCCGACCGGATGGTCTCGAAGGTCTTCGACGAGGCCGCCGATCGGGCCGACGTCGACAAGCCCGTCACGCTGACGAACTTCCGGAAGTCCAGCGCCGCGTTCCTCGCCTCGCGAAACCTCAACCAGGCCCACATCGAGGAGCATCACGGCTGGGTCCGCGGGAGCAAGGTCGCTGCCCGCTACATCTCGGTCTTCTCCGAGGACTCCGATCGCGAACTCGCGAAGATCCACGACATCGATGTCTCCGAAAGCGAGCCCGACTCGATCGCCCCGCTCGAGTGTACCCGTTGCGGCCGGGAGACGCCCCGGGACGAACCGCTCTGTGTCTGGTGCGGCCAGGCGATGGACCCACAGGCTGCCGCCGAACTCGACGAGGCCGATGAGCGGGAGGCCGAGTCCCTCGCCGAACTCTCGCCGGAGAAGGCCCAGCAGGTCCTCGAGCTGGCCGACGTCCTCGACGATCCCGAGGTCCGCAGCTCGCTGCTCGATCGATGAACCAGTAGCCGCTATAGCTTCTGTCATCGGTACCCCCTCTCTTCGAGTTCCTCGAGGAGGATCTCGGCGTCTTCCGCCATCGGGACGTCCTCTTCGATCAGCATCTCGAGCGTGTCTTCGTGTTCGGCAAGTTCCTCCCACGAGTCGCTGTCGTCGTCGGTTGATGGTGTTTTGCTCTTGCTCATCGGTCGCTCACCTGTGAGCGGATGTACTGCTGTTCGTCTTGCGGGCGATCCTCCAGCGGGATGAACGTGACCAGCCGGTACTCGTTGGCGAGGATGATCAGCTCGGTCACCTCGTGGAAACGAGCATACTTCGCCGGCGGGGACATGCTTGGGTAGTCGATCGGAACCGCCTCGAGCCACGCTATGCGAGGGTTGAGGGACGGCTTCGGCGATCGCTCGGCCCACTTGTCACGGGGGTGGCCGTCGGCCTCGAGATCCTCGAAGCGCGGCGTGTCCGTGACGCTCATGGGTACATCACCCCGACCGTGAGCGCGCCGGCGAACACGAGCCCAAGGACGATCACGACCAACCCGCCGACTCGCGGATCGATCGTGTCGCGGTCGCTCGAGGTCATGCTGTCATCCCCTCCTGGATGATCTGCTCGATCATCTCATCCAGCGTCTCGGGATCGTCCCCGAACGCGTCGAGTGTCGCCTGGTCGGGCTCGTTGAGGTCGTGGCGCTCGCGGAAGAACTCCGGATGCTCGATCTGCCCCGGCTTCGCGCCGATATGCAGCTGCGGGTTGCCCTGCTCGGGCATCCCCATCACGTCGACGCGCTTCCCGAGGATTATCACGCGCTCGCGGTGCTGTGGGACGCCGTAGTCGGCCGCGTCGACCTTCTCCCAGGTGACGTGGTAGCCGCCAGCGGCGAAGTTCTCGCAGACCTCCATCATCGCCTTCCCGTCCTTCATCGTCGCCAGACCCGGGACGTTCTCCATCACGAAGAACACGGGTTTGGCCTGGTGGACGATCCGGACCATCTCGAGGTAGAGCTCGTTGCGCGGGTCGTCCTCCTCGCGCTTCCCGATGTGGCTGAACCCTTGGCAGGGCGGGCCGCCGGAGATCGCGGTGATCTCGCCGACGCCCTTGCCCGCGGCCTCGAGGATCTCCCAGGTGGCGACCTTCTGGATGTCGCGCTCCATCAGGACTGGCGGCTCGTCCTGGCCGTAGCTCTCACAGTCGTTGACCAGATTCGCCCGGTAGGTGTCCGCCGCCTCTTGATTCTCCTCAACCGCGACGAGGTTCTTGAACCCCGCTCGGGAGAAGCCGAGGTCGAACCCGCCGATGCCGCTGAACAGCGAGACATGAGTCGGCGGGTCCGTGTAACCGATCCGTGCCTGGATCTCTGACGGCTCCTCGTACTGCTGGGTGCCGAGGAACTGGCTGTCTTCCAGTAGCGACCCCGTCGCTGCGGCGTTATCGCTCATCGCGACGCACCCCCGTCGCGTGTGTAACTGGTTGGCACAGGCCCGCGGACGGGCGTCGCCTCGGGTCCTATATCAGCGGCCATCCGAATGTCGTCGTTCTCCGCGACCCGTTGGAGGACCGACGCCCGCCAGGCGCTGCCGACCGCGGTCTGCAACTCCTTCTTGACTCGGGGATCGCCGGCCTCCTCGCGGAGCGACTCGAGCTTGGAGCAGATGTCGTCGACGCGATCGACGAACTCGCGCTCGCCGATCAGGAGGTCGCCGTCCGAACCTGCGGTGATCGTCTCTCGGCGGTAGACCTCCTCGAGGTTGCCCTCAGTGTCGCCCTCATCCTCGTCGTCGGAGAACCGCGACTGGCGCTCGCCGCAGTTGGGGCAGTACTCCGCCGACGCGCGGATCTCGGCCCCGCAGCCGTCGCAGTCGATCCGGTACGAGCCGCCCGTCACGCCGCTTCACCACCGTTGGTCGCGGCCGCGGACTCGGTGCCGTCGGCCTCCTTTTTCTTCGCGATCAGCTTGTTGCACTTCCCGACGAGAATCCCACGCGTGATCTCGTGGTCCTCATGTTCGGCGCGAGTGATCTCCCGAAGTCGGTCGACCTCGGCGCGGGCCAGCAGGCCGTTCCACGAGAGGAGGTCCTCGTTGTCGACCGCGCGGGCGATCGCCGCCTCGATGTCGTCCTTGCTGACGCCGTCGAGCTTCCGCCCCTGGTGGACGAGGTTACGCCGGCAGCCCCAGCGGGAGTCAGTTGCGGCGGGGTACTCGTGGACGTTGTCGAGGACCCACTGGTAGACGTCGACCTCGCCGCCGTCGGCCACCAGCTCGCTCGCCTTCGCGAACTCGCCACCGTCGGGGACAGTCTCCTCGTCGTCGGCCTCGAGGGCGGCCTCGCAGTCGTCGCAGGTGTGGACCTCGGCGAGTCGGCGCGGATCCTCGCGAACGTCCGCGACCGGCGTCTCGAGGATCTCACCGCAGGCCGCGACGTGGCGCGTGTCCTCGAAGTACATCGAGGCGTGCCACGTCTCGTCGACGTCCCGTACCCAGCAGACGATCCCGGCGTCGGCGTCGAAGTGGTCCGTCGGGAGGCCGTGGTACTCTTCGTGGCGCTCCGGGCACTCGTCGGCGGGGTGGTTCGCCGTCTCGCAGCGCGGGCAGACCATCAAGCCTCACCTCGCGCTGTCCGGACGTCCTGGATCCGTGACTGAGCGTCCTCGAGGGCTTCCTCGACTTCGTCCAGGTCAGCGTCGCCGGCGATCGCCGACGCGAGGGCGGTGTCGAGCGTGGTTCGGAACTCCTCAGCGGACATCACGACCACCCCGATCCATCTGCTCGACGCGAAGACCGACGTACGGTGCGACGGCTTCGATGAACTCGCGGATGTCCTCGTCGCTCCAGTCGATCACCGCGCGACCGTCATAGCCGTGCTGCTCGAAGTCAACCGACGCCTCGATCATGCCCGGGAACGCACGCGCATCGAACTCGACGCTGGGGTTGTGGTCGTACTCGACATCGCGCTCGAGCGTGACATCTCCACCACTCCCCGAGATCTTCAGGAACGCACGCTCGATCTCGAGAGGGTCCTCGAACAGGTCCTCGCCGTCGTGTGGGGCTCGCTTCATGCTTCCGCCCCGCTGTCGTCGAGCGTCTTCTGTTCGGCCACTTCGTCCTCTTCGACTTCGACGTCGTCGGCAAACGTCGCGATCGGGACGATCTCCTCGTGGATGAACCGCCCGAGCAGCTCGGGCTTCATCTCGGCGGGCTCCCAGATGGCGATGTAACCCGAGCTGTAGATAACCAGCCGGACGTGGACGTCGTTCCAGAAGACCGTCCCCGCAACGCCGACATCGGAGTTGACCGCTTTCGACTTGAGCGCGCCGTTGCCCCACTCGATTGTGGTATCGTCGAGGTTGGATTCGTGGGTGGTCATCTCGACCGTCCACGTTCGTCCCTCGTCGCGCTGCCGGCGGACGAACTCCCACGGCTTGAGCCGGACCGGCGCGATCTCCGGGCCGGCCAGCTTCGAGAACTCGTTGAACGGCCAGTCGGGTTCGTGTTCGAGGTCACTCGTGTGTGTGCGTTCGGCGAGGATCCAGCCCTCGCCGTCGACGTCGGCGACCCACTCGCTGGCGACGCGGCGGGTGACCGTCCGCGTCTCGGTCTCGATCTCGTGGCCGTCCAGGAGGACGCGTTCGTCCTCTTTCGGAACCTCGCCGGCGACCAGCCCCGACTGGATCGTGAGGTCCTCGTCGAGGTAGGTCTGGGTCTCCTCGACCTGCAGAGCGCGCCCAGTCTGGTCGTGGTGGTTCTCGAGGGGCTCGGCGGCGGGCTCCTGGAGGAGCGCCAGCTGGCCGGCGATCATGCCGAATCGCCTCCGTTGTCCTCGAACCGGCGCTCGAACTCCCTCACCGGGTTCGTGTACCCCGCTCCAGGGGGACTCCACTGACCACCAGAGGCGATGATCGCCCCGTGTTTGAACTCGTATGGGTAGTGTTCACCGAGACACCGCGCCGTCATGTGCGCGACATACCGACGCAGCACGTTATCCTCGGAATCAGGGCCGTAGAGTCGCGTATGAAGTTGCGGGTTCGGATCGGTGAGATCGTCGACTGCGACTAGGGCGGCCCCGTCCGGAGCGGCTTCGAGGATCTCGATCATGTCCTCGTGACCCGTCAACTCACCGTCCGCCGTGTCGTCTTCGAGTTCGTCGGCGAGCATCCGGAGCGCTTCGGCCGGCGAATCGGCGGCGACCTTCGTTTCCTCGTCGTCGGTGTCGGCCGTCGCAGTCCATCGGACGACTTCCTCATCGCCGCTCCGCATCAACGACTGCTCGAGCGTGACGTCGATCTCCTCGAGGTCGCGGAGCGTCATCGGCCGTCACCTCCGTCGAACCCGATGGGGACAGTATAGTTGGTCGCGAGCCACGCCTCCTCGCTGTCGCCCTCGATGCAGTAGCGGTGTGCGCCCTGCATCGGACCACCCTCGAGCAGCTCGGGCGTGTCGGCCTTGGCCTCGGCGTCGTCGAAACGCTGGGCGACCTCGAGGCGACGGACGAGCGTGGCCGCCTCGTCGATCTCACCGCCCCCGATGCGCTCGAGGGAACCGCGGACGACTCCGGGAAGGGTGGTGCTGGGACTCTCTGCTTCGGTACTCTTATTCGAATCGTTGGTGTCTGTATTCATGGTTACAGGTGTCCGGGGCGGATTCCTGCCCCGGCGTTGGTGTCTGTAGCCCGCGGACAGCCGGGATGCGTCGTGCTTTGGAAGGTGGACGCGTCCCGGCGGTGGCCGCGAGTGGTTGATTCTGCAGTTGGTCTCGATACGCACTAAAAGTATCCTGCCTCATTTCCGAAAGGCCACGACGCGGTAATCGCGTGCTACCAGCAGCGCTAGCCGCTGTAGCCGCCGCATTACGATATCCGAACGTCGTGTTGTGGATCATGCGTACCTCTGACCTTTCGTCGAGTCGGGCGCTGAGGACGCCCGACTCACTGCAGTTTAGTTGGTAGCTGGTGCTTCATCGACCGAGTCATCGGTTGACTGATCTGGCCGACGGTTGTGGCGCTCGAGATACTCCTCGATCGCCTCTCGAATTACCTCCGAGCGGCTTACCGAATCACCCGGTTCGCTACGCTCGTAGGCGAGTTCGTCGACTTCATCGATCATTTCGTCCGGGAGGCTTACCCCTGGAGATGCCATCATCACCACGTTACAAGCGTACCAGCATAAAGGTTTGGTAGCTCACCAGACTGTTTGGACCACTAGCATTTATGGTACCAAGCTACCAATCCGGTAGTATGGCAAATACTGGGATCACTGTCCCCGACGAACTGCTCGAGGACTTTGACGACAAGGTGTTCGAGCTGAAGGCGGAGGGGGAGATCGACCGCGACGCCTCGAGAAGCGAGGTCATTCGGACTCTTATGGAGGAGTGGGTCGAGGGAAACTCGACGTCCGATTCGACGGCGACGGCAGCGACAGCTGACTAACTACGCCGCCAGAAACACGAAGTCGAGATCGACCGTGGCCTCGAGGTCGGGATCGGTGACCACACATCGGCGGTTCTGCGTTCTCCCCTTGCGCACGAGCAGATCGTATTTCTCGAGCTTCTCCAGATAGTTACGCGCGTGCCGCCACGTCACGGGCTCCCGGTGGCGATCGGCGTAGATCTCCTCGCGGTGGGTCCGCCAGATACTCTTCAACTTCGAGTTGTAGACGGTCGGCCCGAGCCGGCGGACCAGCTCGTAGAGCGCCCGGTGAGTATAGGAGAGACTCGCCAGATTCGACTCGCGCATCTTCGCCATCGCGCGGTCGAAACAGTCGTCGACGTCGTCGTCGGTGACCGTGCCGTGGCCGCGCTCCTTGGCGATCTCCGCGGCAGCCCACACTGCCTTGATCCCGTAGCGGGCGACCCCCTCGGTTTCCTTCGCGATCCGCTTGAGTTGGCCGCGGCTGAACGCATCGTAGTCCAGCCCCAATCGGATCCGCGGCTCGAGGATCTCGACGAGTTCATCCGTACTGTAGGGGTTGAACCGTATCGTCGAGTCGATTCCGAAGGACCCGATGACGGCGTTGTTGAGATGGCCGAGCCACTCGGTCCGGTCGTGGGCGATGACGATCACGGAGACGCCCTCGACATCCGCCAGGTCGGCAAGGATCTCGTGGTCGGCGATCGAGTCGGCCTCGTCGAGGACCAGGATGTACGGCTCGCCGTCGACCACGCGCTCGAGGGCTGCCTTCAGTCGGGACGGCCGCCAGTTGAGTTGGACCGTGATATCGTCGGGGTGTTCGGCCGCCGCTTCTTTGAGGAGGATATTTCGCGTCTTGTCGCCGCAGCTGATCTGGGCCCAGGCGACGTCGGCGTAGTCCGGCAGCTTCCGGCTGAGGAAGTGCCGCGTCGTGGCGGTTTTCCCGACACCGCTCCCGCCGTAGATCAGGACGTCGTCGCCTTCTAACCCACGCGTCGTGGGGCCGAGCCGACGGGAGAGATGCTCGAGTTCGTCGTTACGGTTCGGGAGTTCGGTGGGGGGCCACGAATCCTCGAACACGTCCGTTCTCGAAATCATAACAGTGTGGTTCACCGACGGGTGTAAAAGGACTACTGGGCATCATTTCCGAAAGGAGTCGACGAAACACGTATCACCGAACCATCCAATTGGGATGATATGAACCGACGGACGCTCCTCCTTACGGGCAGCGTTGCCCTCACGTGTGCGATCGCGGGCTGCTCCTCGAGCGGGTCCAACGAAAATACGAATGAGGTGTACGCCGAGGAGACGGCCGACTCGGTTGACGAGGAATCCGCCGTTCAGGTCGACAACTGGGAGATCAACGACGGGACGTTTCACCTCCATTTCACGCCGGTCGGCTCCAACGATCGCGCCCTCCAGATCGTTGCCGGCGCATATGCGGGCAACGTCGACAACGGGCTGGATCTCCCGCTCACCGGGTACGGCTACGAAGGCGAGGAGACGATCCTTTACTTCCAGATCGAAGTTGACTGGGCCCAGCAGTTCATGGACGACGAACTCATCGAGTCCGAGTATTTGGACAAAATCCGAGGGACGATGGCGTAACCGCCAAAAAGAGGCTACTTCTATTTGCCGATCACGACGCCGCCTACACACTCAGTGGCGATCTTGGAGACGATTTGCTTGAGCGTCGCAATGGACAGATGAGGATGGTTCTGCGTCACGGGGTGGATGGAGACCTGAATTTTCGAGAGAGGATGCTGACGAGTAGATAGAGTACAGCTACTGCCAAGATAGCTGGAAGTGCCCAAAAGAACTCCGTGAACGTTCGAACTGTCGAATGGTTTTTATATTACGATCACACTTTGGTATTATGATGGAAGATAGGAATCGGTGGCCTACAATCTATGATAACTACCTGAATTATACGAACAGATATGACAAAGAAGGAATGATAAATGTCACTGGAGATTATCTTCCTTTGCAAGCTGCGGTTCTTAATGACGACGTTTCAAATGTATCTATAACCGGGAATGTGGGGGCTCTTGAGAGAGAATTACTTCTTGAGTTTGGAAACTCCAATCCACGTATAAATAGTCTTAATCCCCGTGAGCTTGCCTGTCTACCTATTGGTCTCACAGAAATTTTGAGGGTCCAGATAACGGATGACCATCGTGAATATTGGAAGCTCACTGCAGATATAACTAATAAATTAGATTCTGATACCTTGGGTATTCCTGAGAATATACTGAACGTATTTGAACTTCTTGTAGCACTAGTATTGGCAACACCTACGGTACCTCGTTCACGAGATAGGTGGTCAGAAAATTGGGTTCAGAGCCGAATTTTAGAAAAATCGAGTATACTTGCTAGCTACTCTGGTTTCCCCATATTAGAGGCGTTTCTAAAGGCCATCTGTGATGAGTACGTCAAAATGAACGGGTATGTGAAGCCTGGAAAAATCTTAGAAACACACAGTGGCCCGATCCCAGAAAACAACCTGTGTACTAGTGTCGGTGGGTTTCTTTATCATATTGAAAATGAGATGGCCGATCCAGATTTAGCTGACCGGTTGGAAATGATGCGTGAACGTGTTGCTGATCTCTATGACTGGGATTCGGGGGAGGTTTATGGCACAGACGGACTGTCGGGTCTAAGGAATTCGTGGCTCCATGGAAAAGAAGCAGCAAAAGCTGAAAACGGAGTCATATTAAATTATATCTGTCTTCTCATATGGGAAACGGTGGCCAAGAAGGTAGATATGTAGAGATTTACTATCAGGGGCGGATCCTGACCTTTATCCGAGAAGCCACGGCCAACGCCGGCGATGCTCACCGACCAACAGGAGATCCTCCTGATCGCCATCGCACTAACCGAACTCTCAATCCACTGCGAACGTGTCGATCCCGAACTCTCGAGCGAAGCGTGGCAGCTGGCAGCCGACCGCCTCGTTGATCACGACGTCGGGCTCGCACCGACCAGTAACCAGATTCAGTTATTATTCGATGAATAGGCCAATAGGTTGATGTGAGATCGATCTAAAGCTATAGATGGCGAGGGAAATACAGGTTCAGTCGTTACTGGCCGAATCCGATCCGAGACATCACTTTCCTCTCGCCACAGATGAGATCGGCGCACGTCAATAGCCATATTGTCTCCCGATCTCAGATCAGACCCACCACCCATCGTTTGACACACCACCAATGGGATGGAGGCTCCGACGCTGGCTTCCGGCCGGCGTTTTCTCGAGCGATCACAGTCCTGGTGATGGACCCTGACCTTTATCTGAGAAGCCGCGGCCAACGCCGGCGATGCTCACCGAACGACAGGAAGATCTCCTCGTCGCAGTTGCACTGACCGAGTTCTCAGTCCACTACGAAAGCGCCGATCCCGAACTCTCGAGCGAAGCGTGGCAGTTGGCGGCTGACCGCCTCGTCGATCACGACGTCGGGCCCGCCGAAGCCGTCGACGCGCTCGAGATTGGTGGAGGAAACGCTGAATGATATTCTATAATCACTTCTAGAATAAGATTTATCTAATACCGAACCTATGTCGATAATGTATGTTGGATAACCAAACGCGCAGAAAGCTGTTAGCAGGCGTTGGAACAGCAGCTCTCGGAGTCGGTACACTGTCCGGGACAGGTGCAGCAGATATGGACAACTGCGAGGGAAGCAGTGAAATCTCTTCTGGTGGGACAGTTCAGGGAATGTATATCCCCCTACAATCGGATACACTCGACCTGAGTATTGAAAACCAGGGCAGTCAGGAAATGACTGTTGAATATTGGGTTGGGACGATAGACGATAGAGAAGAAAAAGCAAGCGAGGTCACCATCCCCAGTGGTCTAAGCTTTAATCGACCGATCAACGACCTGATTCCACAAGAACACGTTTGGATCGTCGCTGAGGGCTCGAGTGGGACAGTCGAATGGACGGTTTATGGGGGGCGTTGTTTCTAAGTAACATCACTGATCAGCGGTTCGGGGAACCAAGCCTGACCGACGCCGGACTCTCTCGATATTTTCGAGGTTTGCTCGCAAATCCCCCAGACCTGCATCGGCTCGTCGATCGGTGGGTCAAGTCCGTACTCTCGCGAGCAGCGTGGCAGCTCCCAGCGGCCTGCCTCGTCGATCACGATGTCGGGCCGCGCAAGGCTATCGATGAACTTGATCAACTAGGAAAATATTACAGTCACACTACGTCTTCAGCACAGTATGATTGATCGAGATAAGGCAAAAGAGTCTCTCATTCAGTCGATGCGCTGGGTTTTCGTTGGTGCTATCGTTGGTCTAATGATGAGTGATTTTGAGTCACTCTCCTTCTGGGGGAAGATGCTTCTCGTATTAATTGCCGTAATGATATTATGGGTACTCGAGTATCAGTTGCTTGAAGCAGAAGATTTGGCGACCAAATAACAGAGACAATCCATGATAGTACTATTTGATGGTATAAAAGGCGGAGTAGAAGTGAGAGAAATGGATGTCCCACCACGGGTGGGTGAAACTGTAATACTAAAGGAGACCCATTACGAGGTAGTCGATGTCATCTGGGATATGGATAAAAGTGAGCAGCAGGCGGTGGTTGAGCTTGATTACTAATAGTATCAGAGCAGACTAACAGCTGCTGTAGTCAGGACAAATCTATAAAAAGTTGGATGGTGTCCCCGTAAATGGGGAAACGTGGTAAGGGCCGGCTTTGGTTGTCGGCCCCTATTTCTTTAGATCGAGTAGTGCGATCAGCGTGTTGATCGCGAGCAACACGACCGACATCACATCGATTGCTAGCTGGGCTCTCATAGATGGCTCTGTCCACCGGAGAAGATCCCTTCCGAGGGGAGACGTGGTAAGGGCCCACTCCGACGGCGAATTTTCGTTGGAACCATCCCTAAATAAGAGGGTTCGATCTTTCACAGATGAAAGGAGAGCATTAACTCCCTAAAGCAGTACATTAGTGGAATCTAACGGACGCACTTACTCGCTATTCCGCTTCGTTCTCGGGTCAACCTACTTCAGGAACTCGTCGGCGGACGGCCTGTTCCCGAGTTCGAACTCCACACTCGCGTTGCCAAGCTTGCGTTCTGAGATCTTCCATGGGCTGTCGGTGCGCTCGAGACCGGTAGCCGTGATTATGATATTTGAACACCTTTGTATTCATCACGAAAATCAGTGAGTCGATACGCCCTCTTGATCTTTTCCTGTGCGCGTTCGTTACGTTGCTCTATCCTGGACATCGACTCTCCCAGATATTCCATAAGGTTGGAATCATCTAACCGGTCAGAGTGGACATACGCCTTTGCCTCGTCCTCACTCAGCAGGCCCACATTAGCGAACATAGTTACTTTCTTCCCGGATGTCCTCTCGTCGTTCAAAACGTCAATCGTCATATCCGCCACCGTGAATTTAGCTTCCGCGTTTTCTAACTCTTCGTTGAGTTCGGCTTCGGGAATGCCGAATACAGTTTCGGCATCCTGTTTCGGCGGGTCCATGATAGAAAAATAGACATGCGCTTTCGCTTCGCGTTCGGTATGGAGGCCGATTTGGGCTAACTCATCGGCGATATCGTTCGGATCGGAGTTGCGAACGTTCCCTTTGTCCATACCGATGAACATGCGAGGCGTGACAAATATCTATTGAGATTGTCATACCCGCTCGCTGTTGCGCTGCAGTCGGTCGCTGAGCCCCTGGAGGAAGTCGTCCGCCGAGGGCCCGTTGCCCAACTCGATCGAAACCTCGCCGTCGCCGTAGCTGATATCGTCGACCTCCCACGGGACGTCGCCGGGCAGCCGGTCGATATCGATCGCGTCGACGAGCGACGCACCGACTTCCTCTTCGGGGATCGTCACGCTCGCGTCAACGATCGCGTCGCCAGTCTTCTCGACTGCATAGAGGGCGTACTGGTCGCACATCTGCTTGCTCGCGAGACCGGGGATGTCTTCGATAGTCGTCTTCGGGTTCTCGCCGGCGTCACCTGCGGTATGCTCGCCTCGAGGCTTGACCTCGGCATCGACCGACACCGTCTGCCCATCAGAGAGAGCGCCATCGGAGAGCGCCTTGATCTGGGGCTGCCCGTCCTTAGTCGCGTAGCGGATCTGGTAGTCCTCGCCTCGAGTGAACTCGGTATCGCCGTCGTAGATGGTCTCCTTGCGCTCGACGATCTTTGCGTCGGGGTAGGGGAGATCGACCCACGTACCGATCGTGACGTCGACGGTCTGGCGGGTAATCTGGGCAGCGCTGCCGTAGACGATCGCCCGCTCGACGACGTCTTCGGTCTGCCGGTCGACCGAGTAGTCCGCGACCTCGGGGTCGATGCTGACCTCGCGCTGGCCCAGCTGCGTCCACTCGATCGAGCGCGTGTCGCCATCTGCCTGAACCTCGAAGACAAAGTTGCCGATCTTCGCGACCTCGCGAAGGACGTCGATCAGGTTACCGTCGAACGACCGATTCGTGAGGACGGGCGTCGAGTCAAGAGTCGCGTCGAGGACGAGCGAATCCAGACCCTGCGGCTCGTAGCCGTACCGTGGCGTCGTATCGCGAGCGCTTAGCGTGTCGTCGTAGCCGACGCTGACCCTTGCTCGAGCGGTCGTAGACTGCTCCGTGTATGTGATCGAGTGGCTGGTCGCGTCGGTCACCGTGTTCCACGAGTCCGTGCCGTCCTCGCGGAGCGCCAACTCCGGCGCGCCGTCGCCGTTGTCCATGACGACCTCGAGGGTGAGCTCGGAGATCGCCAGCGGCGTGGTGATCTCCTTGAGGTCGATCGGCAGGACCTCGGGATAGAGCGGCGGCGAGTCGAGATGGCCCCCGGCTTCGTGGACGGAGTTGTCCCACGTCGACGGATCGTGATACCGGCGGTCGTAGAGGACGGCGAGATCGACGGGAAAGCCATCGGCGCCGCTGCTGACCTCCGTGAGTGTGAACGACGGCGAGTCGCCAGCCGTGTAGCTGTAGTCCGACGGAACTTCTCCGCCGAGATCCTGCCAGCCGGGCGAACTCGAGGACGCCGGTGCGTAGTTGCTCAGCAGCGTGGTGCTGTCGAACCCGATGTCGACGCTCGAGGGATCGCTTCCGATGACGCCCTGGCGCATCGCGACGCCGACCTCGCCGTCGGGGATCGAATAGTCGAGCGCATCGAAGGTCTCGACGGAGTTCTCGTCGCCCGCCGACCCAGTGACGTACTGATCGTCGGAGTAGTCGCCGGTGAGGTTGATGATCTCGACGGTCTGCAGCGGGACGATCCGACCGTCGGACGTGATCTCGAGCGGTATCGTGTCGTCGGCCAGCGCCGTCCGGACGGCCTCGGCGACCGCCTGCTCGAGTTCAACGTCGGTGTCAGCTGCCTGGAGCGTGACTGACTCCTGGTCGACCTGCGGATCGTCGACGGTGTAGTCGTAGTCGGTGTAGGTGTCGAGAAGATATCTGACGAACTCGTGGGTCGGCTGGATGTCAACGTCCTCGACGACACGGTTGTCGAGCTGCGTACCGCCCCGACCCTCAAGAACGGTCCGCTTCGAGCCCGACCCCTCCTCGAGGCTGCGATGCTCGAGGACCTCTACGGGCTCGCAATCGCTGTCGTGCCAGACTCGGAACGCAGCGTCGTCGAACGCGTCCGAGTGCCAGCGCTCGCGATACGGGACCGGGACCTGTCTCTTATACACATCTCTGATG
>AOIR01000050.1 GCA_000337115.1 Natrinema thermotolerans DSM 11552 | reverse complement strand
CCTCCCTCGCGCCATCAGAGATGTGTATAAGAGACAGGTATAGCTCTCGGCCGTGTCGCTGACCGTCCCCACGAGTCGGCCGTCTCCGCCGTCGTAGTCGTAGTCGGTGCGCTTCCGGAGGATCTGGTAGCTCCCCTGGAAGTTTGCGTTGTCGATCCACGAGAGGTCCAGCGACGTCGCCCCGACGTTGGAGATCGTGAGGCCGTCCGGCGCCGGCAGGTTCGTGATCTCCTCGCCGGTGAGCCAGCTGCCGGTGACGTGGGCGGTCTGGGTTCGGATTCGGACGTCGAACTTCTCACCGTCGAGGATCCCCGTGAACGTGTGCTCGAGCGTTGCGTCGTAGGCGACCGTCGCCGTTCCGGAGTCGCCCCAGGCCTCGTTCGCGTCGCTCTCGCGAACCTCGAGGCGGTACTCGCCGTTGTTCAGTACTTGCGTCCACTGGGCAGTGATCTCGTCAGGCTCGCTGCCATCGAGGTCGAGTCCCTCCGCGTCCGGCAGGTCGGTAGTGAACGTGACAGGCATCGTTATGCGTCCTCCGTAGTGGTGTGTTCAGTGGTCGCAACGACGCGGGCGTCGTACTGTTCGCCGTTCAAGAGTCCCGTAATCGACTCCGCCCCCGTCCCCCGCGAGACGGTCGCAAACGTCGTCCACGTCGAGGCGTCGGACGGCTTGTACTGGACCTGCGTGTCGCCGTAGTCATGGTTGTCTGTCCACGAGAGGTCGACCGAGGTCGCGGAGGTCGCGTCGACGGTGAGGTTCGTCGGGGCCGGGAGGAACGTTACCGCGCTCTCTTCGTTGCTTGCTGTTCTCCACCAATTGTATTTCATCTCCCCGTTGCGCACCTCTCTCACAACGGATTTTACGTAGATCGTGTATTGCTCACCGTCATCCAACGAAGAGAGTGTATATGATTCCCCGGTACCAATCCCGTATTCAACGTTATAGGACCCATCGCTCCTTTTCCACAGGAAGTCTTGGTTGTCCAAGAAAGCAGCGTCGGATGTCCACGAGGCAGTAATCTCACCCTCGACGCTGGCATCAAGTGTGAGTCCGTATGGTGCTGCCGGTTTAGTGTACTCGTGCAGGATGTCGCTGACGACGATCTCGTCGAACGCGATGTAGTCGACACCGGCGCCCTCATCGCGCCCGATCTGGACACGGTTGTCAGTCGAAAGGTAACTGTCAGGGACGAGGGCATGGTACTCCATCCAACCCTGCCCGTCGTGCTGCCACCCCCACTGCTCGAGGGTCTGCCACGAAGAGCCGTCATACCACCACAGATCACCGCGTTCGTAGGCGCCGTCGTTGCTGGCTGCCTGAACCCTCAGCCGGACGTGGACATCCGACTCGCCGGAGAGATCACCGAGGTTTTTGACAAGCCACCCGGTATCTCCCATTTCGACCGCGTACCCCCCGGTTTCGGGACTCTGTGTATTGTCCCCCGCCGAGAACGTCGAGGCTAACGTGCTAGTGACGCCGCCTGTACCGATCGAGTTGCTATCCCACGCCGAGGCGTCGCCACTCGAGAAGTCGTCCTCGAAGTAGACGTTGCCCCCGTTGCCGTAGTCGGCGTAGACCCACTCGGATGTTTTGTCGTCCGGCCCAACAGATCGAAGACGGAACTGAAAACGAGCGTCTTCCGGAGCATCGATTGTAGTTCCGGGTGTAGCGGGAGTAGCAGACGATTGATTCCATGTGCCATACCCGGAGCCTTCGTCTTCCCGGAATTCGACCTCAACAGAATCAACGATGTCCGATCGATTTTCGAACTCGAAAGTGATCTCGGTTGCACTGGGCCTCGAGACGCTCGGGTTGTACGGCGGGATCGGCGACGTGTAGACCGTCCCGCTCGAGGCCCAGTCAGACGTAACTCCGTTCGAAACCGACCGTACACGGAACTGGAAGCTCGAGTCGAGCCCGACCGACGCGCCGTAGTCTTTCGGCGATCCGCCAGAATTTTCCGGTCCATAGGTCGCCGAGTAGCTGCTCGAACCGTCGTCGGTAATACTCGATGGACCCCCAGCCGGAGACACGAACCCTGTCCCATTCCGGTCCATCTCGACCTCGTAGCTGCCTGCACCCCCACCATCATCGAACGACACCGTGATCTGATCGTCGGCGTCGACGGTCGCCGAGATGCTCGATGGTGGCCCGGGCGTGGCACTCGCTGAAGCCTCGTTCGACAGCGCGCTCTCGCCGTCGTAGGACTCGTAGGCCGAAACCCGGTAGTAGTAGGTCGTCCCCGCATCGACCGATGTATCGGTGTAACTCGTCGTGTTCTCCCCGACAGTCGCGATCTGCGTGTAGTCGCTTTTTGACGATCCAGAACTCGTCGCCCGGTAGATACGGAACTCACTCTCGTACTCCGAATTATCGGTCCACGAGAGGTTGACCACAGCATTCATCGGATCGTCGGCGGCGGAGAGATTGGACGGAGAGTCGATGGTGTTCTCGATCCGCCAGAAGTCCGCCCATTGGTCCTGGGAACTGCTCGTTTGGGCTCCGATCCCGATGCCGCCTCCATCCCACGGGATGCTTTCAGTACCGATCACTCCGCCCTCGTTGCTCCCATCGACAAAGTATTCAAAATGAATTTTGCCGTCAGACTGCCAATCGAATCGAAGGTTGACGGTGCCTGTTTCGTAGATCGAGACGCTACTGTCCCCCAGCGTTTCGACAGTGCCGTCGATGCACTGTTTGAGCCGCATCGCATCACCGCCTTGGTCGAACTCACCACGAATCCAGTTGTTCGCGTCCTGCACGGCAAAATAGATATCGTACTGATCGACCCGATAGTAGATATCGACCCAGAAGAGATCGCCGCGGGAGATGTCATACTCGTTTTCCGTCGTCGTCCACACCTTCGTTGTCCCCGACGGCGCGGCATATTTCGCTGCATAGCTCCCGTTGGTGACAGCCCAGCTATCGTTGTTTCGGGAGAGATCGCCAGTATTCCCGTTCCATTGCGTGGTATCAATGGTCTCGAAGTCGTGGACGATCGGCATCTATCGACGCACCTCCGAGCGAGCGACCAGGTCCTTCGAGGCGTTTGGATCGACAACGCTCGAGCTCGCGACCGGCGAGAGCCAGTTCTCGAGGTCGGCCGGGATCGGGCCGCTCTCGTTCGGGGGGATGGTAAAGAGGACGTCCTTGTCGCCGCGAGCGAGGATCGCGTCGAGCGCGAACAGCGAGCCGTCGACGGTGAAGGTCAACTGGGCGCGATCGCGAGCCATCGCGACCGTCTCGAGATCGACGTCGAATAGCTCGACGGTCGAGGGTTGGTCTGCCTCGAGGCCGACCGTCGTCCAAGTCGTGTTGGTCGCGTCCCAGCGCTGGGCCTCGAGGGTACTGTTGGGCTCGTCGAGGCGCAGCCGGATGAGGCCGTTGCACATCACGACCTCGCTGCCGGTGAGGCCGGTCTTCGGCGAGAAGATCTGGGCCCAGTCGGCCCTGTCTCCCGACCCCTGCGTATCGAAAACACCGACGTCGACGTCACCCTCGGCCTCGAGAGCGATCGCGTAGACGAGCGCCGGCGACCCGGTCCCAACCGCAGCTTCGCCGTCGGCGAGGTCGTAGATCTCGACGTCGCCGCCCTCGGCGCTGCGGGTCTCGATTGGTGACGCGAGCTGGCGCGTTTCGCCCTCGGGATCAAACCACTGGACCTGCTTGGCGACTGCCGGGAGGCCAACCAGGAGCGTCGTGTCGTTGCCATATGGGTGATCGATCTCGTCGTCGACGGGTCGCGTCTCGAGAGCGCGGTAGTGCGATCCAGACGTCCCAGCCCGCGAGAGCGTCAACGGCACGACGTGGTGATCGTCGCCACCCTCCTGCGAGAGGACGACGTCGCGATCGACGCTCGATCCCACATAGTACCCCTCGAGGTCGGGCTGGGATGGGATCGAGACCGCGACTGGGGCGAACATCGGCTGGGAGAGAAGGTGCTCGAGTTCGGCGCCACGGCGCCGTCCGTCTGGTCCGTCGACGGCGACGTCGAACGAGATCGACGGGGTCGGCCCTGCGAGCATCTCTGCTGAGCCGCGATCGTCGAGCGGTGTCTGTTCGGTGGTGTCGGGGCTGGCCCCGACGCTGATCTGTCCGACCTGATCGCTGGAGAACTCGAGTGTGTGCAGTTGCATCGCTATGGTCCGGTGCTGTTGATCTCTTCTTCGAAGACCCCCTCCGCGGTGTCTTCCATGATCTTCTCGAACTCACGGCAGTTGTGTTCCAGGTCGACGCGCAGCCGGAGCGAGTTGAGATCGCTGCGGAGCTGTTTCAGTTCCTCGAGGATCTTCTTCGTCGGATCGTCGCCCTCCTGCTCGGTCATCGACTGGATGGTCTCGGCATCCAGCGACTGGATGTCCTCGTCGGAGAGCGAGACCTCGCGATTCGTGTCGACGTTCGCGTCCAGCTCCTCCTCGTCGAGCCGACTGTAGACGTCCTCCATGTACTCCGCACGCTCCTGCTCTTCCTGGAGGTCGCGGCGGGCGGCTTCGGCGACGTACTCCTGGTCGACGGTAGTGACGTCGCCCGTCTCCTCGAGTTGCTGGCGCTGCTGCCGGAGCTGCTCGGCCTGCTGTTCGAGTTCCTCGACCCGTTCCCACTCGGACTGGGTGGTCATCCCGGATCGGAGGTCCTCGATCTCGGTGGTGATCTCCTCGAGGTCCTCGCTGAGGACCTGATCGACCTGCTCCGTTTCGAGGCCCTCGACGAGGCCCTCCTGGAAGCCGGACCCGAAGTCCTGCCCCGCCTGTTGGCCCTGCTGCTCGAAGTCTTCGGAGCCCATGACATCGCTGGCACTCTTATCGCCAGGCTTCGCAGACGATGTGTCGAAATCGCCGAGGTCGCCGCTATCGAGGTTGATTTTGGGTATGCTATTGATCTTTTCAATTACCCAATCTATGAAATCACCGAATGCGCCTGCGACCTTTTCGGAGGCGGAACTGATCCCGAATAGCTTCTCGACAAACCAGTCGATACCGTCGGTGATCGGGTCGATCGCCCACTCCGTGTAGTCGCGAACGCCCTTCCAGTTGCGCTGGTAGGCGACGGCAAAAGCGCCGACTGCACCTATCAGTAACCCAATAGCACCAATGACGGCCCAGACAGGGGCTGTCAAACCCATGATGCTTACTTGTGCGGCGAGGGCGCTGGCGGCCATCCCGGTGAGGCCGCCTTGGGCTGCGATCGTCGACGGGACAAGTGTTCCCGTCAGTGTCCCCGAGAGGCCTAAGGACGCCCCCGATAGGACGCCATAGGCCCCAGACAGGGCAACGACAGACTGGGCCAGCAGTCCGACCATCATGAGGATTGGGCCGAGGGCAGCTGCCAGCCCGCCGGCGACGATGATCGCCCGCTGCTGGCCGTCGTTCAGCCCCTGGAACGTCTGAGCAGCGCCCTTGATGTATCCAGTTGCCGTCGTGAGCATCGGAATTAGCTGAGAACCGATCGCGATTCCGACGTCCTCGAGGTTCGAGCGCGCGATCTGCATCTCGGCGTTGAGCGTGTCGCGCTGGGTCTGTGCCATGTCGGTCGTCGCGCCTTCGGCTTCGCGAAGACGTTGCGTGTTCTGCTCGAGCGCGTCCGACCCCTGCTCCATGAGCGCGGCCATCGCCGGCCCCGCTTCGGTCCCGAAGATCCGCGCCGCGTCGCCAGCCTCGACGCCAGCCTCTTCCATGTTCTCGAGGATCTGTGTCAGCGAGAGGACGTTCCCCTCCGCGTCCCGAGTCTGGACGCCCATTTCCTCGAGCCGCTTGGTAACTGGCGAGGCCTCGTCGGAGAGCTGAGACAAGACGTTTCGAAGCGCCGTTCCGGCCCGCTCGCCTTGGATGCCGACGTCGCCCATCTGCCCGATCGCCGCGGATGTCTCTTCGATCGAGACGCCGAGCGACGAGGCGATCGGCGCGACGCGGGACATGGCAGTACTCATGTCCTGCATCGTCTGGTTGTGGTTCGAGACCGTCGCGGTGAGCGTGTCCGTCACTTCGGACATCTCACTGGCCTCGTAGTTGTACGCCGACATGACGTTCGTCGCGACATCGGTCGCCTCGGCCATCTGCATGTTCCCAGCCTCGGCGAACGCGGCGACCTGGGGCATCGCTTCCATCGCCTGTGCAGCATCGAGGCCGGCGCTGGCGAGGTAGTAGTAGCTCTCCGCCGCCTGACTCGCACTATGAGTCGTCGTGTTTGCGACCTGCCTCGCTCTTTCCTCGAGGTCCTCGCGCATCGCCTCGTCGACGTCGCCCATCACGGCGATCGACCGCTGCATCGCCTGGTCGAAGTTCGCCGCTGTCCGAGCCGAGAGCGCGCCCATCGCAGTGAGGGGAGCCGTGATCCCCATCGTCATCGACTTCCCGGCAGCTGTCAGCTTCTCGCCCGTCTGCTGGGCCCGGGAACCAAAGCCGTCGAGGTCCCGTTTTGCGGTGTCGAGTTTCGACTCGAAGTCGGACTTGTCCAGCTCGAGGACGGCGGTGAGTGTTGATATCGTAGGCATGGCTGTCGTAGTGTCGAAAAGTAGTCAGATGGAGAACTGATCGCCGAGCTTCTGGCGCTCTTCTTGGTACTTGCTATAGCGAGTGATCCAGAAGGCCCGCTCCGCCTCGTCCATCGCGAAGAACTCCTCGGGCCGGTAGCGTTGCTCGCGGTTCAGCCACTCGAGGAACCGTCCGATAGGAGAGTCTGCAACATCTCGAGATTCTGAGACTGCGTCTCGCCCTCGCCAAGCGCCAAAAAATCTTGGTAGAGGTCGCCGACTTCGTCCTCCGTGAACCCGACTGTCTCGCGCCAGACGGAGGGGTCGTTGAACGACGGGTCGACGGCGTGTTCGGAGAGCGTCTCCTCCATCTGTTCGATGCCGACCTGAGCCTCCTCAAGGAGATCGAAAAGATCAGCATCGTCCTGAGCCTTCTCGAGAACGGCCTGCTGGCGGTCTTCGAACTCCTGCTGTGTCTCGGGGTCGGGATACAGGAACTCGATCTCGACGCCGTGGCGTTCGACAGTGAACGTGTCTCGCGAACGGGCGTCGAAGAGTTGCTGGGCCTTCCCGTAGAGTTCGGCTGTTTCGCGCTGCTGCTCCCGCTCCTGCTCCTGCATCGTGTCGAGCGCCGCGTTCGCGGCGCTGGCGTTGGCGACAGTCATGGCTCAGTCAGTTAGGCGCTCGAGTAGTCGATCCAGGCGTCGCCCTCCACCCAGGTCGTCCACGAGGCCGTCGGCGGCGTCGCAGAGGGGTCGATCTCCGGCGACGTGACCTCGCAGTCTTCGAAGCGGTGGAGGAGCTCGGAGTCCGCTTCCATGTCGACCGTGCTGAAGTCCGGCTCGTCGGCGAAGTACGCGATCTCAAGGTACTCGTCGCCGTTGATCTTCCGGTCGGAGCTGTCGAACGTGATCTTCCCGTCGGAGTCGGCCACGCCGATCATCTCGAGCGACTCGAGGTCCGGCGCGATCGCGGACGCGACTTCGACGTCGATCGTGTTGTTCGTCCGGATCCGCTTGGTGCGTCGCTGCGATCCGGGATTGAAGTCGTCGTCCGACTCGTCGATCGACACCGAGAGGTCGTCTTTGGTACACAGTGCGAGTACGGTTCGGACTGGGTCGGTGCCACTCTCGTCGCAGTGGACGACCGATACGATACTACCCTCGACTTCGAGATCGTTGGTGATGTCTGCCATAGGTTACTCCTTGAGCGTGATCTGCGATCGGTTGATCTTTGTTTCGCCACTGAACTCGGCGGTGACCTCAACCAGGTACGTACCCTCGCCGTTCGCGTCGGCGTCGGTGTCCCAGACGTACTCGAACTCTCCGACGTCGTTGTGCGTCATCGCCTGGGCCGAGATCACTTCGGTCCCGTCGCTGTTGGCGGTGATCGTGATGTCGGCATCGGGTGTGTCGTCGGTGTCCTGGTCGTCCGGATCGACCGCCCCGGCCGCGTTCGTGTACGCGATCTGGATCGGGATGTCCTCGCCGGCGTAGGCTGATTTGATCGTCATGTTATGGTTCCCCGGGGCCGTAGATGGCCAGTCGGCCGGTCACCCGGCCAGTGTCGTCTCGACCGAACGCCGCGTCGGGCTGGGCGTTGGTGATCTGTGCGTCGACGTGCGCGGTTGGACCGCGGGCGATCTCTCCTGATGGCATCGTTATCGCGTGTAGGTCATCGTCAGCCAGTCCTGGGTGAGCGCGAGGCGGTCGCCGGTGACCTCGGTCCAGCCGCTCGAGTCGGTGCCGCTGGGCAGCAGCTCCGGCGCGTCGACGGCGACGTCGAGTCGGTCGGCGACCGCCGCCATGATCTCGGCTATCCGGTAGGTCGGGGCGTCCTGGTCGGAGCGCCAGGAGTCCTTCGCGACGACCGCGACTTGGACCCGGAACTGCCGCTGGATCGTCGAGAACTCTCGCTGAGAGTTCGATGTCTCCGTGACCGGCTGGACACGGACGACGACCGGGTACTCCTGGGGATCCTTCGGCCAACCCTCGTCGATCGCACTGGTATCCTCGAGGTGCGTGACGAGTTCGTCGTGATCCCGCAGGTCGACGATCGTGTCCCGCAGGGCATCGTGTAGGCCGTAGGTCATGCGTTGCCCTCCTTCGCGGCGATCTTCGTGACCAGCTGCTCGATGTCGCGGATCAGCGCCATCTGCTCGCGGTCCATCGCCGGCCGGAGCATCGGTTGCGCGGCCATCTTGCTGGTCCCCTTCTCGACGAACTCGGCGTAGTCGGTGGTGTTGCCGACCTCGGTCATGATCGTCCCGCGCCGAGCCTCGGTTAGCCCCGTCCACGAGGCCCGGAGGTTCCCGGTGTCGACGGGGGAGCGCTGCTGGGCCTCTTTCTGGATGTTCTGCTCGGCCTCTTCCATCCGCTCCATGAGCTGGTCGTCAGCGCTCTCGACCATGCTCTCGAACACCTCCTGGGCGTCCTCGGGAGCGAAGCCGCTCTCGAAGTCGAGGTTGACGTCCATCGTCAGACCTCCACTCTCGTCACTTCGAGTTCGACGTACTCTGGAACGGCCGAGTCGAGCCGCTGGACGTTCGGCGGCTGGGTCGCGAACCGACCGTCGACGCTTACGAGGTCGACGCGGTCGTCAGCCTCGATCTCGAGTTCGTAGTTACCCCCCGTGATCGAGCCGACGTCCACTGGATCGACGTACAGCCGATAGACCTCCTGTGGCCATTCCGAGTAGACCTCGCGAATGTACTCGGCACTGCGCTGCTCGGACCGTACCTCGGCGGCCTCGACGTCGGCCTCGTCGTAGACGACCTCGCCGTCGACGTAGTCCCACTGGTCGTCTTCGAGCGACAGCGGGATCCACACGTAGACTGGCTCGGTCTCGCCGTACGGGCCCTCTTCGGACCCGACCTGACGCTCGACGAAGAACACCGCCTCGTCGTTTTCGAAGCCAGAAAGCATGGGTCAGGTCAGCCCCTCGTATCGGGGACGCTGATCGACGCGGTCTTGTTCATCGCACCGATTCCCAGCAGTTCGTCCGTCGCCCCGAGCCGGCGAGCGTCAGCTCGGAGTTCGTCGACGGACGACTCCTCGTAGGACTTCTGTGCGTTCCCGACCTGTTGGCTGCTGGCTGCCCGGTCGAGTTTCGTCGCGATGTGCAGCGCCGCCAGCACGGCCTCGAGGTCGCGCCGATCTGGATCGTCGAGGCCGCCGACGTTGTCGTCGCGATCGATGTCGCGCGCCTTGCGCTCGATGACCTTCTGGATCTTCTCGTCGCCCAGCTTCGTGTCGATCTCGAGGCGGACGTCCGTCGGCGTTGCGGTGGCCATCCGTTACCCCTCGAGTTCGTTCAGTCGCGAGTCGATCGCGTTCTTCGCGGTCGTACGATCGTCGTTCTGCTTCTCGGCCTCCTTGATCGCCTTGAGGAGGCTGACATCGTCGACATCCGCGATACGATCTTCCAGCCCTGGGACGTCGAGATCCTTCGGGTGAGGATCGAGATCGTCGACGGCCAGCTCGCCGGTGGCGTCCCCGGCACCGGTGGCCCCTCCGTCGTCGTCGACGTCTTCCTCGACGATCGCGAGCGTCCGCGGATGACGACTGACGATCCGTTCGGGGACCTCGAGCTCGTCACCGCGAGTGTACTGTTCACGGTCGAACCGGAACTGTGCGCCGGCGACCCGGACGCGAACGGTTGGCTCGCTCATGTCCGATCACCTTAGGCGTTGATACCGGTGATTCGAGCGATGCCGCGCACGCCGTCCGGCGATCGGCGGACGAACGGCGTCCGACTCGAGAGAGTCTTGTTGCGCAGGCCGAAGCCGCCGTCGACCTCCCAGTTCGTGTTCGTGACGCCCTGGGCGACGACCATCTGGAAGTACCGCGGATCGTTCAGCAGCAGGATCGCGCTGTCGGCGTCCAGGCGCGGCGCCGGGACGATGTTGAGGTACGGGTACTTCCGCTCGAGGCGCTCCATGATCGGCTCGTCGGTCGCGGAGGTCTCGTAGTCCTCGCGGTCGACCTCGCCCCACAGGGCGCGGGGGACGAAGATCCAGCCGCCGACCTCGGAGACCAGCGGGACGTCGTCCTGATCCTGAACATCGGTCTGATCCTCGACGGTGTCGTGGAGTTCCTTGAAGTCGGCGAGGATCTCTTCCGGGCTGTTGACCCAGCCGTTCGATCCGCTGGCCTGCAGGATGAGATCGGCGTCGGAGTCGAGACCCGTGGCCGCGAGGGTGCCGCGGTCGGTCGGAATCTCGCGACCTTCGCCGTTCCAGAGGAGGCCGTGCTCCGAGCGGTTGAGCGCTCGGCGAGCCTCCTGACCGACGCTGGTGTCGAGGTCGTCACCGAACTGCATCGCGTTCTGGACCTCGCGGCTGTCGAACTCGTAGTCGACGTGGTGGATCCAGAGCGGGACGCCGTGGAGGGCGTTCGCGGGCATCTCTTGGACGCTGCGGGCCCGCGCGTTCATGCTCCGGTTGGCTTCGAGGCGGGTGGCGCGGAGGCGGTCGAAGTACGCGTAGCGGAAGAGGCTCGCGCTGACGCCGAAGCCAGCGCCGATCAGCTGGTCGATGACCGTCGACTGGACGAACTGGTCGTCGAGGATGGTCTCCGCGTACTCCTGCCAGGAGTCGACCTGCATCGCGGAGTCGGCGGTCAGTTCCGCCGACGGCTGCTTGATCCCGATCGCCTGGTCGAGATCGTCCCACATGTCCGGACCGAGCGGGGACTGGGCGCGGATCTGCTTCCACGCCTGTTCACGCTGTTTTCTGACCGGGTTGAACAGCGCCGTTTCGTGGAGGCGCGACGCCCCCTCGAACTCTTCGGCCATCTGCGGGTCGTGCTGCGTAACGCTATCAGTAGTTGCCATGAATGCTCACCTCAGTAGAACTCCACGAGAACGTGGGTCGGGTCGTCGCCGCTGCTCATCGTCACACCGTCCTCGTCCGCGATCGTCGCGACCGCCTCAGTCGGCGAGCCGCCGCTGATGACCTCGAGGTAGCCGTTGGCGTTCCAGCCGAGGTCGGCGCCCTCGGTGTAGGTGTCGTCGGTGCCGTCGCCGTCGACGTCGGCGTAGGCGACGAGCAGTCGGGCCTCGTCGTGGCTCTGAAAGCCGATCGTCTCGACGTTCGAGCCCGCCGGGTAGGTGATCTCCAGCGGGCTCTGGTTCGTTCCTACCCCGCGGCTGCCAGGGTTTCGCTGTTCGCGAACGACGCGCTTGGTCTTCGAGTCGGCGCCGGCGACCGCGTAGCCGCCAGCCCCACGAACGACGCCCTGACCGGGCTCGAGTTGCTCGAGCGCGTTGTCATCGTCGTAGTCTTCGGCGTCGTTGGTCTGTGCGAGAACCGACGTCTGCGTGTTGAGTTGCGTCATCTATCTCACCTCAGTTCTCCGCGACCCCGGTGCCGTACTCGTCGGGGTCTTCCTCGCTGTTGTCTTCGGCGCCGCCCGCCGCCGGCGAAGCGGACGCTGTGATGCCAGCCGCTCCGGGAAGCCCCATGCCGCCGTCGCCGGCGACGTGATCGTGTTCTCGATCGACGAGCGCGTCCGCGGAGGCCATGAGGTCCTCGCGGTCGTCCTCGTCGTACTGGTCGGAGTGGGCGATGATCTCGTCGACCTTCTGCCCCTTCGTGGCTTCTTCCTGGGCCTGGGCGACGAGATCGCCGGCGTTGTCCTCGGTGACGAACCCCTGCTCCTCGAGGGCGACCTTCGCCTCGGCAGGCGTCATCTCTCCGAGCGTCTTGCCGTCGCCGCCGTTGTCCGGGTCGTCGTTGCTACCGCCGTCGCTGCCACCGTTACTGGCGGCGTCCTCGGCGGCGAGTTCGTACGTCTGTTCGAGTACGTTGTCGTCCATCGCCTCGAGGGACTCCTTATCGAAGTCCGCGTTGGCGGTCAGGAACGTGATGTACTGCTCTCGGGTGTTGTCGTCCATGTCTGTCGTAGGAGAGTCGTCCACAGAGGATTCCGCCCCCATCGTTTGCGTACCAGGCTTCTGTCCACCGCCGGTGCCGGCCGTGACGTCCGCTTCTGCTGGAGCCACACCGACGAACGCCGAGTCGTAGAAGTAGCCACCGTCCGCGCTCGTGATGAGGTCCAGCATCTCGCCGTCCTCGCTCGCGTAGTGAAGCGCGACGTAGACGTCGGCATCCTCCTCGAGCGGCTCGTCCAGATCGATCGCCTGATCGGTGAGGAGTTCGCCGGCCGAGACTGCGTCAGCCTCGCCAATCGAAGGGCTAAGTCCTGGACCGATGTCCGGGTACTCGGTACCCTCGAGGTGAGCGCACGCCATCCAGCGAGCGTCTTCGAAGCCGGCTTCAGCGACGCGGATCGCTTCGCCGTCGCTGGTCTGCGGCTCTACACGGATGAAGCCACGCCGGTCACCGCGATCGCCGATGATACCGAACTTCCGAGCCAGTCGTTCGACCAGGCTCTCGGTGTCATCGTCCGCGGCACCGTCATCGTAGGCAGCGGTCAGCTGGTCGCGGAAGTCTGTGGAATGCGTGAACGACGCCAGCGCCTCGTTCGGGCCCCACTCCGCGGTGTTCGATGGACTGTCGCCCTTCGAGACCACGGAGAGGTCGAGGAACTTGATGTTCGACGCCTTGACGTCGGCCTCGGGATCATCGTACGGCTCGACCTGGAATCGTGGGTGGACAGAGACCTCGTACGTCCCGCCACGAACTCCGTCGGCGATATCCCGATCGTGGGTCGTCGCTTCGTAGCCGACTGCATCCGCTTCCTCGATCCAACCTGCCTTCGGGACCTTCCCGACCGTTTCCTCGGTCGGCGGCGGGTATACCGGACGGCCGTCGTCGTCTTCGGGATGGTCGGTTGTGAGCGGTTCGCCAGCCTGAGACTCGGCTGCCTTCTGGAGCTCCTCCGCAGTCATCAGGACCCGCGTCCCGTCGTCCATGTGGAGGATATCCCCAGCAGCGACCGCGATGCCGCTGAAGCGCCACGGCGGCTCATCATCGTCGTCTTGACCTGCGGTTAGCCGAGCCGTTCGGGCCGACACCCGCAGGTCATGCGTATCGTTGTTCTTCATGGTTGCATCGGCCCAGGACCTCGCCCCTCACCGCTCGCGTGGTGGGTGTCGTACGGGGGTCATCGGGCCCGGGATCAAGCTGCTGCCTGGGTTGGTGAGAAGTGGGCGACCAGTTCCTGAGCGCCGTCGACGTCCGTCGCTGCGAGCGCCTCGTAGCGCTCACGCGACTCGTCGACGAACGCACCAGTACGGTACATCGCGACGAACTCGTGGGGGTGTGCCTCGAGCGCCGCTGCGGCGGCCTCGTTCACGATCGGGATCACCGCGCAGCGACACTGCGGATGGATCGGCGGCTGGTTCTCCGAGCCCTCGAACTCGTCGAGCGTCCAGGGGCCGCGCTGGGCGACCGAGGCACACCGATCGCAAACGCGCTGGTCGCCGGCGGTCTGGACCTGCACCTCTGGCTCGAGGCCAACTGAGTTGATACCCTGCTGCCGGTAGCGCTCGATCGTCGACTGCGTGTGGGCGTTGATCGTCTCGGTCCTCGCAAGAACTGTTGCCCGCGTCTTCCCGATCTTGTTGACCCGATCGGTGATCCGGCGCGCCATCTTCGTCGGGTTCTCGCCGGCCGCGATCCCGTCGGCTAGTTCGCGGGTGACCTGCTGGGCGACCGCGTTGGTGATGCCCTCGAGTTCGGCATAGTTCCGACTGAATAGGACCTGCAGCTTCCGCTCGTGAACCGGCATCTCGACCAACTCCCGGGCCGCCTTGGAATCGGTCGACTCGATATCGAGGCCAGCTTGGCGAAGGTTCGTGTCGGCGTCCTCGAGGCCGCGCTCGTACGCCCGGCGTACCCAGACGTTCTCGTCTCGATCGATGACCTCGAGGACCTCCGATTCCTGAGCGGTCTGGAGCCACTCCCGGAAGCGCTCGATGCGCTCGCTCGGCAGAACCGTGCTGAGGTCCGGTGGCTCATCGACCGCCCGTAGCTCGACGTCGCGATCCGCGGACGCGAACGTGTCGAGCAGCTCCTCGACCTGCTCGTCAGAGAGATCGTCGTCGCGAAGGCCGAAGATGTCCTCCTCGATGACGGCGTCGCGGATCGTACTGTTGATCCGACCGAACGCCCCGCGGAGTCGGCGAGCGTACGTCTGCCGGATCGTCTTCGTCTTAGTCGGATCCTGCTGCTGGGCATGGAGGTGGTGCCGGTCGCCGGATAGGGAAGCAGCGCTGCTCATGTCTCAGTCATCAGCCTCCGCGGAACCGAACGCGGACTCGAACTGTGCCGCGACCTCCGGATCAGCTTCGTCCAGTTCCGGGAGGTCGGCGTCCTCGAGTTCGGACGGGAGATCGCCGTCCTCGATGAACTCCAGCTGCTGCTTGGGGGTGAGGACGCCGGGCGCGACCTGCAGCCACGTCTCGAGGACCTCGGCCCGAGTCTTGCGGATCTCTGCCTGGTCCGACTCGGACATCTCGGCCAGCGGCTGCCACTTCACCTCGTAACCAGCGCCCTGCGGCTCGGCGATCGTGCCGATGTCCTGCAGCTGGTCGATGGTCGCACGGACGATCTGCGGCTCGACGAACTCGTTGCGCCGTTCGGCTATCTTCCCGTACCACTCCTTGAGGTCCTGCGTGGTGGCCCGCTCGCCGGTCTCGTTGCCCTTCAGGACGGACTGGGGGAGGCCCGTCTGGGCACTGACCGCCTCGATGTTCGGGTCGATGACCGGCTGCGGGTCGATGTCCTCGCCGCCGAGGCTCTTGACGTCGTCGGCGCCGTGGGTCCGAAGGACGTTCTCGAGGCCGTGCTGCCAGCGCTGGAGGTGTTCGCGGAGTTCGTCACCGTCGTCCTCGAGGTTGAAGTCCTCGGAGATGTTGATGTGGATACCCCACGCAGCGGCTCGGTAGACGAGTTGGCCGGCGGCGCCGAGCGTCTTCTCGATGTCGACCAAGTTGTTGTAGACCGGCTTCTGCCGCGGGATGCCTCGAAGCTCGTCGTCCAGAAGCTCGTCCGACGGGATGTGGATTACCCGCTGCCAGTGGACGTCGACCGTCTCGTCTCCCTGATGCTGGATCACGGTCTCGTACTCGTTCTCGTCCGAGAGGTCGAGCGTATACTCGACCGGGTCACCCCAGCGCCCAGAGCCAGGCCCACCGACTGCGACATCTGTAACCGACGCTCTTGAGAACGGACGGAGTCCCGTCAGTTCGGCGCCGGCCTCGACTGGGCTCGAGAAGCCGTCGGGATCGTCGACGTCGTCGAACTCGAGGACGAGTACGCCGAACTTCCCGATACCGGCGAGCTTGTCGGCTCGTTTCGCGTAGTGCCACAGTTGGTGATCGTCGACGAGTTCCTGGACGTCGGCCTCGAACTGTGTCTGGTCGGCGCCCTCTGGGGGCTCGTCCCTATCGTCGATCTGCGGCGGGTTGCGCCAGGTCGTCGACGGCGGCAGGAACGTGACAGCATAGGCGTAGGGGTTCCGCAGCGCGAGGGCGAAGAAGTCCTCGACGGTCGGGTTCTTGTCCCAGCTGAAGACCTCGTAGTAGTCCTCGTCGCCGGGGATATTCTCACCCAGCGCCTGGGCGAGTGCGAACCGCATCTGAAACTCCTGCCGGGCCGAGAGCCCATCGTCTTGTGCGACCAGTTCGGCCTCCCGGCCGCCGCCGGCGGAGTCGTCCGTCTCGTCTGTTGTAGAAGTGTCAGTCATGGGTTACCACGTTCCGGTACCGCTGGTGGTGTCGTCCTCATCCTCGGGGATCACGCCCTTCGACGCGAGGACCGCCATGATCGCCGCGTCGAGGTGGTCTGGAGAGTGGCCGAGGCGGTCCTCGACCTTCGATTTCGGATCGGCGACGTAGACCTCGTCCCCGCGGCTCGCGTAGTAGTTCTCCTCGAGTGTGAGGGTCCGCGCGGCGATCTGCAGTTCGCGTCGGAGCCGAGAGTCGGAAAACGTCCCGCCGGCCTCGAGCCAGTTCCCGAGTTCGCACAGCCCCTCGGTCCAGCGATCCTTGTACTCGTCACTCTGGGCGGCTTCTTCGCCGGCCTTGAACCGGTCGACATCTGGATACCGGGCGGCCGTGTCGTCGGCCTTGCCTGAGCCTTCCCCGATCGCGTCGATCGAGATCGTGGCGTTCGGTTCCTCGTCGAGGTTGTCCCAGATCGTGTTGAACTGGACCGTGTGATCGGTGCCGGGTTCCGAGTAGGCGACGTCGAGCTGGTCTTTCCGCTCGTCGATCTGGACCGTGCGGTCGCCGCTGCGGGCGACGTCGACCCCAGTCCCGCAGCGCGGGCCCGTCGCACGGAACTTGTTCGGCGGGACGTAGCTCGAGTCGACTGCGTCGAGATCGAACGGGCGGTTCTTCTCGGCTCCCGCTGGCGGGATGATCCCGGCGCGGCGCCGGTACCAGCGCTCGTCGAGATCCTCGCGACGATCGTGGGCCTGCCGCGCCTCATCGAACCCTGGCCGGAGGATCTCGATGACGTCCTCGCGCTCAAGGTCACCGGCCTCGACGCGGTCGTTCAGCATCGCGACGCCGGGGTAGTCGCCGTCCCAGTGCGTCGGTGCTTCGGGCCACGGTTCGCTGTTCCAGTCCTCCCAGTCCTCGGCGATCGTCGGGAGGTCGACCAGCCCCGGGATGTGATCGGCGTCGAGCTCGCCGGCGTCGACGAGCACGTTGTGAGACTCGAAGCTGGAGAACTGGATGACGTGCCAGCGGTTCGACTCGAGCTTCTCGGCGACGACGTTCGTCTCGTCCCGTGGCGGGTTGCAGACCGCGAGCATCCGGTCGCTCCCGTCGGTAACTGACGACCCGGCGCTATCGAAGTGTTCCGCGGTGATGTACTTCTTGTCGGCTTCCTCGATCACGACCAGGACGTCCGCCGCGTGCCGACCCTCGAGGTCGCCGGGATCCCGCGGGGAGACGATCTTCGCGAACCAGTCGTCATCGATCTCGAGGCGGGGCTGGCCGCCGTCGTAGGTCTCTCCGGGGAGTCCGAGGCGCTGCTTGGCCTCCTTGTGGAGCTTCTTCAGTGGCCGCCAGACGGCGTCCTCGAACTGCGAGTAGGACCCGGACGTCCCGAGCGCCGTCGAGTCGAGGTTCGTCTCGAGGAAGCCGTGTTTCAGCGCCGTCGCCGTGTAGCTCTTCCCGACGCCGTTGGCCGACATGACGATCAGTCGGCGGTGTTTGGCGACCGCACGGAGGATCCGCTTCTGGGTGTCGGCGAGCTCGAGGCCGAGGATCTCTTCGGCGTACCGGACGTAGCGGTCATCGCCCTGCGTGTACCGCGTGATGTCGAGATTCTGCGGGTCGACGACATCGGCGCTCGAACTCATGAGTCACCACCCGCGTTCGCGAGCGCGTTCCGCCATGCGTCGCCGGCGTTGACGTTGACGTCCTCTCCCTCGGCGATCTTGTTTCGGTCCTTGATCAGCTTCCGGACGAGGTCGATCTCCGCCTGGACGGACCGGTTGTTCTTGTCGAGCATCTTCGCCAGCTCCCGGATCTCGGAGTCCTCGATCGTCCCCGTGCGGTTGATGATCGATCTGAAGGCGTCCCAGAAGGACATCTCCTCTTCCTCGGACATCTCCCGCAGGTAGCGCCGGAGTCGGGCGAGTCGCCAGTTGATGATCTCGTCCAGTTTCTCGTCATCGTCCATCCCCTCGAGGGCGGTGATCGTCTGGCGATCGCGCTCGGAGAGGTGATCGGAGAACAGGCCGTGTTTGAAGTTGCCGTTCTCCTCGCCCGTATTCGACTTGCCGCCGTGGATGTCGCACTTCCCGTGCGGGCCGGTGGCCGCCCGGCCGCAGCGCTGGCCGGTCGACTTCGACGTGGCCTCGCAGCGGCCGAACTTGGTGTCTTCTGGATCCTTCGTCATCGTCGGCTCATGGGGTGTTGTAGAGATCCGAGCGGCTCATGGGGTGTTCAGTCCTTGCGGTCGTGGTCTCGAGGCGGCTCGTTCGCGATCGTGTACTCGAGGATCTCCGGCCCGACGAGGATCGCGCCGATGATCGTCAGCGATGTCATCGGGTCGGCGCCCTGTTGCATCGCGAGGATGCCACCGACGACGCCGATCAGCTGCGTTGTCGCCTTGATTGTCTTGTAAACGGCGAGCGTCACGTGGAATCGCCTCGAAACGGCTTCGTTGCACTCCCGGATCGATTCGCGGGTCGTTGATTTGTGTTGTCTCGTTGCCATGGCATCGCTCATGGAGCTAGACGACCGCCCCGAGGACGAGTCCGAGCGCGAGCCCGCCGATGAAGTAGTGCGGTTCCTGGCGGACGTCGCCAGTGATATTGCTACTCGAGAGTGTTGGGCCACGGTTGAGCCCGAACGCGGCGGCAAGCAAACCGCCGACATAGCGATAGTTTCCGGTCGCGGTGGCGATCGCACCGAGACCGATGCCGAGGCCGGCGGCATGAGATTCGGCGTGGTAGCTGAACGCTCCGTCGCGGTCGGTACTGTCCTCGGATGGTGCGCCGGCCTGTCGAAAGAGTCGGAGTAGCCGGCTCAGTTGGGTTGGATCGTCTGGCATGGTGTGTCAGTATGAAAAGGGGTGCGCCGGGTCTCGGGTGTGTCAGCGAGAGGCCTTCCCGGCCTGATCCCGGCGCGGGTCGGGACGGCCCGTGGACGTCTGGTAGTCGGCGGGTGCCTCCGTCCCGGAGCGGGCGGGAGCGATGACAAGGCCCTCAGTCCGACGGGGTGGGGGCGACGCCGGACGTCATCGGGGAGGATCCGTCAGACGCCGGCCTCAGGAACGTCCTCCGGAACGACGAGCCAGTGGTCGTCGTCGGCCTTCGACTCGTCCGAGGTTACCCACGGTCCGGCCCACTCGATGAGGTCCTCATCGGTGCCGTTGATCGATAGTTCGCGCCACTCGAGGACCAGCCGGTTCAGGTCGTCGACCAGCTCGAGGACGTCGTCGTAGTCCCCGGGATCGATCGTGTCGACCGAGCCGGCGTGGCCGTCCGGTTGCACGGTGATGCTGGGGCCACCCGAGATAAGGTGGAGACCTTCGTACTCGGTGGACTCGCCGGCGGGGAGGTCGCCGTTGATGACGTCGTAAAGGGCGTACTCGCTATACGGATCGATCGGTGCGTCGGGATCTTTCGGTTCCATGGGTGGATCAGTTGGTGAGTGGTTGGATGCTCGCCCGGCCCGTCGTGATCGTCGTGCCGTCGGCGTCGACGACGATCTCCGAGCGCGGGTTGTTCCAGGTCGGCGTCCAGCGGACTTCGTCGACGACGCCCTCGAGGCGACGGCCGGCGAAGCGGACCTCGACGGGCAGCCCCGGTTCGATCGGGTGGACGGTCATCGTCGATCGCGGGCCTCGCGAACAGCGATCGTGGTCGCGGCCTCGAAACACTCCGTGTCGTAGCTCGAGAGATCCTCTTGCGACTTGAGGTATCCCACGAGGTGTTTCA
This sequence comes from Natrinema thermotolerans DSM 11552, assembly GCA_000337115.1. Taxonomy (GTDB): domain Archaea; phylum Halobacteriota; class Halobacteria; order Halobacteriales; family Natrialbaceae; genus Natrinema; species Natrinema thermotolerans. Next base: position 159,200 of record AOIR01000050.1, on the reverse strand, counting down.
GGAGATCCAGTTGGACCGGTTCGCCGATCTCCGCGAGTCGATCAGCGAGTGTTTCAGCACGAGCGAGCGCCTTTCGACGGCTCAGCGGATCCGAGTCAGCCCGGCCAGCGATCGACCCGCAGTCCTCACAGACCGTTCGGACGGGGTACTTCGCGATCGCCGTGTTGTCGACCTGCCGAGTGCCCTCGAGTGGGCCTTCGGGGCCGATCTCGCCCGGACCGGTCTTGTGGGCCCGGACCGACACGGCCCGAGTGACCTTCGGCTCGAGGTCGCGGCCTTCCGTCCCGGAGGCGATGCGTCGGTGGTCGCTCTTGATGCGACAGAAGCAGTTAGAGCATGTCTCGGGGTTGTTGAACACGTAGCGTCGGAAGACGCGGTCGGGTTCGTCGCGGCCCTGGACCTCGTCGATGGTGTGGGCTGTGGTGGACATGGTGATCGCTCGGAGAAGCCGATGGCTGTCGGCCACCCCCCGACGTCGTCGTTGCCTCGATCGGGGAGCGATAGGAGACAACCGTTGCTATCAGATATACTGGTAGTAGGGGTTAAAATGCGAGAAAGTAGCAGTTTCTTCTACTTCTCTGCAGCCCTCTCGTTCAGGGGGTGTCAAATTGGGAAGCATATCGGTGTCTTAGGGACATTTTGTTTCAAGCTAGGGAGTCAATTGGAGAATTCTGGAACAGTCATCTCAGACACTTTTTCGGAAAGAAACTCGTTCCCCTTCCAAATAGGCACCATCATGATCGTCAGGATAGACTCAAGCATAAATACTACGAACGATAGGATTAAGAAATTACCAATATGGCTAATATCTTGCTGATATTCAAGGCTAGTTCCAAGACTAAGAACAAGAGTCACTAGTAAGATGGTCGCAGATATCACATACGACCTCTTAGCATACCGCTCTATTCGTTCATAATCCATATCTCGAGTATAGAAGACAATAGCAAAACTAGTTGAAATTATAGTAATCAAATAAAGGAATTGCCAGTGCCTTCGCATAAGAACAGGAGTGGGAGTACCATATGATTGGAAATATGCTGTTATGAGCAATAAAACAGTTGACCCATCTATCTTGACATTATATATGTATAGGTCTTCTATTCGGTCTCTTATATCAGATATCTCCATGTTCCTTGTATTGAACCAAATAAACAATAAAAGTAGGACGAGCGTGACATTTGCATTCTGAATTACTGCTATCGCAATTAGAAATATAAAGGTAATCCCGAAGCTAATAGTTCCTTTACGGATAGCTTGATAGCAGTCCTTCCAACTGGACCGGGTAGACTCAATTTTGTTCTGATTAGATTCTGCCAATTCTGAGTACTCCTCTATGATAGAATGTTTTATATTAACCATTTCCACACCCTCTTTATAATATACTTCCATTTTTGGAGCGGCGGATGATGGTTCCAAAACAGTTGGTTGGAGAACCTGATATGAATGTCTCGGAACCTGAATAAACAGGTAGAATACACATCTAATGAGATAGCCTATGAAAATGATGACCAAAATAGCAGCTACTAACTCACTTTGGCTATCACTAAAATAAGGTAATGTGGTTACAATCCCGCTCGAAATGTCATATATGTCTGTAGAATCAATAGTCGAGTATACTGAGTTAACATTCCCTGTGGAAGCTACCACTGAGAAGGCTGTCAAAATAAGTCCAATCGTCGCTAAGATTATCCGCAAAATGAACAACGCCTGATCTTCTAACCTCGCGTTCTCAGATATTTGATGATCAATCCTTCTACACAATTCTTCATAAAATACATCCCACCTTTCTTCTGACTGATCTATAGAAATATTCCTTTCAGAACCGCTCTCCATCTTATAGGCAAATTATTGTTCAATGCCTATTATCTTACGGTGAGAAGTATATTCCCATCATCATCTATTGTCCATATAGTAGACCGTTTTGCGAAGATCCTCTCGGCAAGGGTGACTATCGATCGCGCTGATCTCTTCAAGGTCACGGATGGAATTGTAGATCGTCCGCTGGGAGAGGAGTGTTTCCTCGCGGAGTTCCTGTTGAGTGAGTTTGCCCTCGTACTCAAGCACCTTGTAGACAAGCTTGGCGCTCGGCGAGAGATCTTTGAAGGGGCGAGACTGTTGGTCAGGCATCGGTCTCACCCCGGGCCAAACTACGGACCTTTCGCGAGTCGGCCTTTGAGCAGTCGAAGCAAAAATAATTATGCGGGTGGTCCTCGCCGCGATCGATCGCGTAGAGTTCGCGATCGACGGCCGTCGGGTCGAACGTCTCGCCGCAGTAGGTGACGCCGACGAGGCTCTCGACGCAGTAGCTGTCGTGACCGTTGTCGAGATCGACCACGTAGCCGGTCGTCACGAGTCGTCACCCCCTCCGCTTCGCGTAGAGTTCTCAGACTGTGAGACCGACTGATCAGTGCCCGTCTGTACGTATCCCTCTGCGATTCGGTGCCCGTCGATATGCTGAAAGCGCCCGAAGCCACTTTCGACGTGTCCTGTCACCCAGACAGTCGACTCACCGGGGACAGGATGGAGTTCGACCCTCTGCTCAGTCCCGGCGTCAGTCATCGCGATCACGCTCCGCGGACTGCTTCGTGTAGTGGCCGTGTCCCAGCTTCCCCAGTTGCCTGTTCGCCAGTTCGATGATGTCGCCTCGAGGATTGTTGCAACACGAGAGGTTCGACTCGACCTTCTCGAGCAGTTTCTCAGCGTCGTTGATCCCCAGCCGAACGTCGCCGTCGGCGTCCTTGGCCCGGAAGAGATCGCCGTTGCGACAGGCGGCCGTGATCGCCTTGTCGAGTTCCTCGAGGCCGAAGCGGCCGTAGCCGGCGCCGTGGAGCGTGCCGATGACCGACGTCTTCTTCGCGAGCGGCGGCTGTTTGCGACCCGAGTTGTAGTCGACGGCACGGACGAGCGCTTCGTAGACTTCCTTCGAGCGCTTGCGCCGCTCTGCTTCCGTCTGGGTGGTAGAGGAGCGGGCCATCTACGTCACCCGCACCTCCTTGTTCGTCTTCGGCTCGTAGGCGTCGCCTTTCCGTTTGAGCTTCTCGATCTCGTGTTTCGCCTTCTCCTGGGAGATGCCCATCTCCTCGAGTTTCTCGAAGACGTCTTCGTAGGGGACGCCACCGGCTTTGCCGGCTTGCAGCTCTCGGATGACGGCCTTGACGTTCTTGACTCGGTCGCGCTGGGGCTTCGAGGAGTTCGCCTCGACGATGTCGGCGTCGAACTCGCCGTCCTCGTTCATTCCGTAGTCCTGGAGGGACTCGCCGACGAGGCGCTTCGCGCGCATGATGTCCTCCTCTTCGATCCACTGCGAGAGGCGGGCCCGGGCGCTCGCCTCGGCGATCCGGTGCATATCCTGAAGCTTCCGCAGCGTGATCGGTACCGGCGCGTCCTCGTCGTAGCCGTTGACGCCCCGCATCCGGACGTAGGCGTCCCGGAGTTTGTTCCGCATCTCCTCGGTCCGGAAGCGCGGGTCGGGGAGCTGTCGCACATAGGCGACGTACTTCCGCAGGAGGTCGTGGTCGATCACGCGATCGTCGTCATCGGTGCCGTCCGCCTCGCCGGCGCGTTTGGCTTTCGCCGCCTCTTTCGTCTCGAGGACGTGTTCGGCCTTCTCTCGGTCCGTCTCTTCGTCGGGCTTGTCCTGCAGCTTGAAGATGAGCGCGAACCGGGAGAGGAGCGTCTCGCTCAGGTCGATCTGCTCGCTGTCGGCGACGTAGTCGTCCCACCGGTCGTGTTTCGGGTTCCCGCCGGCGAACACCGACGTCTCCGACGGGAGCGTCGTGTTGATCCCGGCCTTGTTGACGTCGACCTTCATGTCGGCCATCGCGCCGTGCATCGAGTCCTGGACGTCTTCGCGGACCTTGTCGATCTCGTCGATGCACGCGAGGCCGTTGTTCGCCTGGACGAGTGCGCCGGCGTCGAGCGTCCACTCGCCGTCCGCCCAGTCGTCCTGCTTCGCGGTGGCGGTCATCCCGGCCTCGGTCGCGCCCTTGCCGTTCGCGAAGACCGACCGCGGCGCGATCTGTTTCGCCTCGCGGAGCAGCGTCGACTTCCCGGTTGAGGCGTCGCCGATCAGGAGCATGTGGAAGACGCCCCGGACCTCGCGGCCGTTATCGAGTTCGACGGTCGCGCCGCCGATCAGCATCAGGAAGATGCCCTCCTTGATGAGTTCGTATTTCTCCCCGGTGAGGTCGGGTGCGATACTGGCGAGGACGACCTCGAACAGAGGGCCGTACTCTCCGTTCGCGATCGCCTCGATCTCTTGCTTGTCCTCCTCGGTGATCTCGAGGTCCTCGAAGTCGGTGTCGGAGATCTCGATGTGGTGACCCTCGAGGTAGGGCTTGAACCGGGCGCTCTTCTTGTTGTTTGACCCCTCCTGCTGCAGCCGGAGGCGGCCGGTGACGCTGACGCGGTCGCCAGGTTCGGCCTGATCGCAGAGATCGTCTTCTACGGCGATGTCGATCTTGGTCCCGTCGCCACCGCCGATCACTTCCGGAGGCTCGGCGAGTCGGAGCAGTTGCGCGTCGACGAACTCCGACTGGTCGAAGTTGATGCGGAACGGTCCCTGTCGCTCGCAGCCCTGACACTCGTGGGGTTCCTGGAAGTCGTCGCTCGTCCCCGACTGCGGGACTCGGGTGAGCGATCCACAGAGCTGGCACTCGAAGGCGGCTTCCTCGATCTTCGGGTCGACGTCGGTGGCCTTCTCGACCTGCCCTTCGACCGTGAGGAGGGGAGTCTTCTTGTGTCGCTTTGTCGGGGAGAACCACCCCGGGTAGAACGAGTCAGTCCCGTTCAGATTGTACACGCGGACGTGTGCGTTCCCGAGCGAGACGTCGATCGGGAGGTCGTACAGCCGGAGCGCTTCTTCGGCGTACCGCTGGAGCTGTTCCGGCTGGCCGAGGTAGTCATCCGCGAGATCGGGATCGAACCGGAAGAGGTCCTCCCAGTCGACCTCGAGGGACCGCTGCTCGTTCGGATAGTGCTGGGCAAGCGTCCGGATCTCATCGTCGTAGTAGTCGCGGAAGAACTCCTGGAACGAATCCACGAGTTCCGCGTTTGCAGCGTCTGACGAGGCCGACATTATGCGATCCACCTCTGTTGGACCAGAGTTGTGGAGGTGTGTAGACTACACAACACCGAACGAGCGGTGTTGCGTCGTTCGACTGCGAGCGATGCGAGCGATGTGCGAGCGTACCGTTGACTAATCGACATTTGCTTTCTTGAATTACTTCAGGGGATTTTCTCCCAATTCAACCGTCCTTGTACTCAGAACGGTCCTGGGGGCGGGGGCCCCCTCATGAGGTGTTGTGTAACCGCAACACCTCTGCAACAGGTGTTCACCCCGACAACACCCCCTCGTGGATCCGGACGCCGGCAACCGTCTCCGGGAGTTCGGTCGGCGACTTGACGATCAGACGCGTGTTCTGTGAACTCGAGCGAGACTCTTTCTGGAACCGGCAGATGCTCTTGTCACCGACCAACTCCTCGGCCTTCTCCATGACGTCGTAGGTGTTCGTCCGGTGGATATCGACATCGGCAGCCTCGAGGACGTCCTGAATGCGACCGCCGTCGTACTCTTCGCGACCAGTCGCTCCGCCGGTGACTCTCGCCGCGTGCTTCAGCACGATCGCGGCCTGCTGGTCGCGCTTCGCGGCGCTCTTCCGGGCAACCGACTGGTACAGATCGGCCGCCTGGTTCATCTTGTTGACCTGGTCGCGAAGTTCGACCACGCGCTGGCGGAGCTGCTCGTTCTCTTCCTCGAGACCCTCGACGCGATCGACGGCGCGCTGGGCGGCCTCGACAGGTCCGCACTCGGTCGGGTCGATCTCGTCACCGGCGAGGCCGTAGATGAGTTTCCGGAAGGCGACGTCGTTGGCCGCGTCCTCGTCGAGCGACTCGTCGGCGTGCCGGGCGTCGGCGTAGTCGTCAGTCACCGCTGCTCACCTCCATCGGGATCGTAGAGGATCTCGCCGGCACGCGCGATCCGGAAGTCCGGACCCGCGACGAGACCGCGGACCCGTTTCTTGAGCGTATCGTCAGCCCGAATATCGGTGTGACGACGGTACAGCTTGTGGAGTCGGGTGACCTTGACCGGCTCCCCTGGCTCGAGGTGTTCGATCACGGCCGCGTCGCGATCGTCGTAGTCGGCGGCCTCGTCGATGGAATCCTCGTGCAACGCTTCGAGTTTCGCGACGCACTCCTCGAGGTCCTGAACTTTTGCGAGGGCGCGTTGGGCAACCTCGAGGGCGTCCTCCGGGCTGACAGCGGGCTCGTCAGACAAGGCGGATCACCTCGTAGTCTCCGACGCAGCCGGAACAGACCGTCAGCTCACCGTGCTTCGGATGGTCGATGACGTACTCGGCGTCCTGGGTACAGCCGAGCGCTCCGCAGAACGGGCCGAACCCGTCAGTCGCGGAACTCAAGCTCGGACACCCCCGTTTGGGCCGCAGAAAGTGCGGGCTTTGAACCTCAGGTTCAGATAGTTAGTAGCCCCGGAACTGCCGAGGTTTGAGATACCTGCAGGTAGAAGCTTTGAACCTAAGGATTTAAGCCGGAGGAGGGATTTGAACCCTCGACCTAATCCTTACGAAGGATTCGCTCTGCCAGTCTGAGCTACTCCGGCGCGCACTCAGTTATAGGACCGATACCGATCATAAGGGTTGCGAATCGATCCGGTCATGGGAGGGAGTTACGCCCTCGAGCCCGTTACTCGAGTCACCGCTCGAGGCGCACGTCCAGACAGACGTTCAGCTCGTGGGGGGCATACGAGCGGACGGTGTGGCGGGTCTCGACGGTGACGTTGTACTCGGGTTCGGCGGCCGCACGGATCGCCTGCTCGCCGGGCCCGAACGGGTCGTCCTCGTGCTGGATGTCGTAGTAGTGGAGGGTACAGTCGTCGCCCGCGAGGGTGACGGCTGCCTCGAGGAACGCGTCGGCGCTGTGAGGAAGGTTCATCACGAGTCGGTCGGCCCAGTCCGCGTACTCCGTCGCGACCTCACGAACGTCCTCGTTGATGGCGGTCACCCGCTCTTCGACGCCGTTCCGGGCGGCGTTCTCGTGGAGATACTCGATCGCGTCGGGGTTGAGATCGACGCCGACACACGTCGCCCCGCGTTTGGCAAACGGGATCATGAAGGGGCCGACGCCGGCGAACATGTCGAAGGCTCGTTCGCCGCTGCTCACCTGTTTTGCCACGCGGTGGCGCTCGGTCGCGAGCCGCGGCGAGAAGTAGACTTGGGCGAGATCAAGCAGGAACTCACAGCCGTACTCGCGGTGGACGACCTCGGTGTTCTCGCCCGCGAGCAGTTCCCAGTCCCGGACCCGCGTCTCTCCCTTGACCTTCGAGGCCTTGTTCAGCACCGTCTCGACGGGGAGATCCGACTCGAGAACGGCGTCGGCGATCGCTCGCGCGCGCTCGGGATCGTCCTCGTCGATGAGCGCGGCCCTGCCGAGCCGTTCGTAGGTGGGGTCGAACGCGAGCAGGTCCGCGGGCGTCGTCTGCTGGTCGCGCTCGGCGACCGACCGCGAGACGACCTCGCCGTCTTCGAGTACCCCGGCCGCGGCGTCGGGATCGGCGACCGGGATGTAGAGGCGACCGTCCTCGACGGCGATCTCGTAGTCGTCGTCGATCAGGTCCGCGTCGGCCAGCGCCGACCGCACCGCTTCCCCCTCCTCGCGGGCGACGCGAACGCACGGGACTTCCATACCCGAACTGGCCGGCCGGTCGCCGTAACGCTGACGTTTTCGCCGACGATCGGCGGGAGGGTACTGTAAATCAATTACGGGTATATAGAACAGTGTGGTCGTCGGGAACGTTTTCCGCTCGCCGCACGAACGTTCCTCGAAATGGACGGGACGCGACTCACGACCGTGGAGACGGTCCACGAGAACCGATCGTGGCTGTTTACGATCCGCGATCAGTACGGCGAACCCGACGAAGCGATTCTGGTCCCCTGTGAAGAGGGGGTCGAGGCATGGATCAATCGCTGTACGCACGAGGCACAGCGGCTCGACACGGGGCGCGGTGTGGCGATGCGTGACGGCCAACTCATCTGTCCGAAACACGGTTCGATGTTCGATAGCTGCTCGGGCTACTGTGACAACGGCGAGGCGGCCGACACGACCTTGCCCGCCGTCGACGTCACCGTCGAGGACGGTGTCGTCTATCTGACCGACGACGACTTCAGCTTCGCCCACGAGGGCGAAATCGAAGACGAAGACGAGGACAACGGCCCGGCGTCGACCTCCCACATCGGGTTCTGACCGGTTCGTGCCGGCTCGCGACGGGCAGTCGTCGTCTCGAAAACGTATTCCGCGAGCTACGACTACGGCCTCGTATGCTCACGTTCATCGGCCTCGGCCTCTACGACGAGCGGTCGATCACCGTCGAGGGCCGGGAGGCCCTCCGGACGGCCGACCGCGCCTACGCCGAGTTCTACACCAGCGAACTGATCGGGACGACGATCGAGGACCTCGAGTCCCACCACGACATCGAGATCGAAGTCCGTGACCGAGCGGGCGTCGAACAACACCCCGAGGACATGCTCGAGGCAGCGGCGACCGAGGACGTGGCCTTCCTGACCGCGGGCGACACGATGATCTCGACGACCCACGTCGACCTGCGCCTGCGGGCCCACGACCGCGGGATCGAAACGCGGGTGATCCACGGCGTTACTGCCCAGACGGCCACCAGCGCGCTGACCGGCCTCCAGAACTATCGCTTCGGGAAGGCGACGACGCTGCCGTTTCCCTACGCCCACGGTGCCGACGGCCTCCCCGCGAGCGTGACCGAAACGATCGACGCGAATCGGGCTGCCGGGCTTCATACGGTCGTCTACCTCGATATCAAGGTTGGACGAGGTCCAACCAGCAGTCAGAACGCGTCGCGTTCTGACGACAAGATCGGCCACGAGCGGACCGACGAGGACGAGTACATGACCGCCGACGTCGGCGCCGAGTTGCTCGCCGCGGCGTATCCCGACCTGGTCGGGGTCGTCGTGGCCCGCGCAGGTAGCCCCGATCCGCTCGTCGAGGCCGGCACCATGACCGAACTCGCCGACCGGGAGTTCGGCGACCCGCTGCATCTGCTCGTCGTCCCCGGCGAGTGTCACTTGCTCGAAGCCGACGCGCTCGAGGAACTGGCCGGTGCCGACAGGGATTCCCTCGATATCGCCTGACTGCGACGACCGGGGACGGACGCCGGGGGATTTACGGTCGGTGCGGGTAAGGATGGCCCATGAGCGGTCCGGCGGCCACGGACGACGGGCGCGACGCCGAGGAGTCGGCGGCCGGCGAGCGGGACGACCTCGATCGGGAGACCCTCGAGTTGGCCCGGGAGGAACTCCGGTCGACGTTCGACTATCAGGTCGCACGCGTCCAGGAGATCGACGAGAAGGCGATCGAGATCCTCAAGGCGAACCTCCTGTTGGTCGGGCTCGTTGTCACCGGCGGTTCGATCGTCGTCCAGACGACGATCGATATCGCGCTGTTCGTCAACGTCTTCACGATCGCCAGTGCGCTCTTGCTGTTGATTTCGACAGGACTCGCGGGCGTGACCTACACCGCCTCGAACCTCCGGGGCGGGATCGACGGCGACGCGGTCGAGGCCGCACTCGCGACGGCACGGGCCGATCCGGCTGCCGACGCCGACCGGTTCGAAGTGCGACTGCTGCGCAGCTACGGTCGGTGGATCGAGTACAACGCCCGGGTGACCGCCGTCAACGACATGTTCGCGACGATCACCGTCCTCATGGTAATCGCCGCGTTCGTCTACGCCGTCGCCGGGATTCCGGTCGGCGTCGTCGACCCGTCGGCGCTCGTCTCGGCGCTTGCCTTCCTCGTACTGACGGCCGTCTTGCTGTGGCTCGGGGCGTTCGCGTACTACATGGACCACCTCGGCGCGAGCGACGACCGCTGGGAGGGGACCTTCGACGGCGTCAGGATCTCAAAGGGCGTCACCCGCAAGCGCGGCCTCTCGACGCTGCGGACGATGCGCAGCGAGGGCGCGACCGACGAACGGGAGGAAGCGGCGGCCGATGCCGACGCGATTTCGAAGCGGAACTCGGACTCCTGACCCGTCACACCGCAGCCACGATCTCAGCCCCGAAGCACCGACTCGAGCCGATCGCCGAAGTCCCCCGGCACCTCGAGATGGGGAGCGTGGCCGGTGTTGCCGAAGACGATCTCCTCAAACTCGCCGCCGCGGTCGGCGTAGCGCTCGCAGACGGCACGGGTCTGGTCGACCATCGGCTGGGGCGGGAAGACGTCCTCGCCGGGCCAGCCGGGGAGTTCGTCCATTCGGCCGAGCGTCCCCAGATCGAACAGCGAGGCGTTCGAGACGATCTGGTCTGAATCGCCGCGGATCCACAGCACGGGCGGCTTGGCGTCGGCGTCGATCTCAGTGATTCCCTCGAGGTCGCAGTACTTGGGTGAGATGGCGTTGTTCACCCCGGTTTCGCCGGGAGCGATGCCGGGCCAGTTGTCGCTGGGGTTCGACGAGCCGGGGTAGTTCCCATCGCCGGTCGCGGTATCGAGCATCCCGGTCAGATACGACTCCTCGCGCTCGGCGTCGAACTCGTGGGTCGGATCGACGTAGTAGGTCCGCAGGACCTTCCGCGGTGAGGTCCGGCCCTCGACGCCACGGTCGCGGTCCGCCAGCCCGGTGACGAAGGCATCGTTGCCGATCCCGCCGCCGGAGCCGGCGTAGTCGTCGAAACACGGCGTTCCCTCGACGTCTTTCGTCCCGCCGAAGCCGTACGGCGACAGCGGGTTGACGAGGACGAGGGCCGCGACCGCCTCGGGGTGGTCGATCGCGTACCGCATCGCGACCCCGCCGCCGTTGGACCAGCCCACGAGGACGACCGGCTCCACGAGATCGAGATCGCCGAGCAGCGCGTGTAGGTCCCGCTCGAAGTCGCCGAGCCCGTTCGTCGCGTCGACCGGTTTCGCCTCCGAGTCGCCGTACCCTCGCAGATCGGGTGCGATCGCCCGATGGCGACCGGGCAGGTCGGCCATCACGTCCTCGAAGAACCGCGAGGAGGAGACGTTCCCGTGGACGAAGACGACCGTTTCGCCCGTGTCACCGGCCCGATCGGTAGCCCCCGACTCGAGATAGTGGGTCCCCAGTCGCTCCGTTTCGATGAACCGTGAGTCGACCCCGGCGAGGGTGTCGTCTCGAGACATGGCCGCCGGTACCACGGCCCCCGTCATAACTCTCGGGCCGGAACGGGTTTCACACCGCCGTCGCGGCGGGCTCATACGGTTTCCTGTCAGTCAGTACCGGTGTCCCCGCGATCGTCCTGCGGGTACACCGGGAAACAGTGACAGTGATCCGTCTCAGTCGTCCGCCGTCACGCCGTCGGGGGACCGCCGACCGGAGCGACGGCGGAGCGTCCCGCCGATGAGGGCGGCGACCGCGGCACAGGCGGCAACGACGACGAACAGCACGGTCGGCGTCGATCGCGTCAGGACGAGCCCGGCCAGCGACGAGCCGACCGCGCCGACGCCGAAAATCGCCGTGTACGAGTAGCCAAAGGAAAGGCCCCGCGCGTCGGCCGGCGTGTACGCCGAGACCGCCTCCTGATTGATCGGGGCGATCATGAAGGTGAGAAAGCCGAGGGTTCCCCCGACGACCAGCAGCGGCGCGAGCCCCGCATTCGTCGACGGGATGAACGCGAGCGCGACGGCGGCGAGGGCCGCGTAGCCGCCCAGCAACACCGTCTCGAGTCGTGCGCGGTCGACGAGTATCCCCCCGACGTACTGGCCGACCCCGCCCACCAGCAAGAGCCCGGAGTAGACGTACTGGCTCGGCTCGAACGAGCGGCCGCCAAGCGCCACCGGGTCGAACAGCGACAGATCGGCGAGGACCTCCGGCAGGAACGTAAACGCCGCGCGGTAGTAGACGCCGTAGAGAATCCCCGTCGCGAAGACCAGCGCGAAGCCGACGGTAAACAGCCGCCGCGAACTGGCGACGAACGCCGCCAGACTGCGGGGCTGCTCGCGGCCGCTATCGGGGGCAGCCGCGTTGCGGGCCGCGCTCCCGGCGGTCTCGTCGAACTCGAGTCGCCAGCCGACGGCCGCTGCGGCGAGGGCAGGACACACCAGCAGGGCGACGACGGCCCGCCAGCCGACGAACGCGAGCGCCACCGCCGCGAGCAGGGGCCCGGTCGCGACGCCGACGTTGCCCGCCGCGCCGTGATAGGCGAAGGCCGTCCCGCGTGCCTTCGCCCCGCGACTGAGCAGAGCGAGTCCGGCCGGATGGTACAGGCTCGCCGCCACACCCCAAAGCAGCAGGCCGACCGTCAGGGCCGCGAGCGTCGGCGCAACGGCGACGACCGCGAACGCCGCGCCCATGCCGAGCAAGCAAGCTAGGACGAGCGCCTTGGAACTGACCCGGTCGGCGAGCAGACCGCTCGGGAGTGCGCCGACCCCGACCAGGGCGTAGCTCGCGCCGACGACGGCCCCCAGCACCGCCGGCGTCGTCGCGAAGGCCTCGAGCCAGATGGCGACGAAGATCGGAATCACCAGCTCGTAGGTGTGGAACGTGGCGTGGCCGAGCATGGCGAAGGCCGTCACGGCCCGATCGTTCCGATCCATGCGGTGTTGGGCGACCCCGTGCTACTAAAAAACGGCGAGTGACTCCCGTTACAGGCGATCGATGATCGCCGCGGTCACGTCCACGGTGGAGGCGTCACCGCCCAGATCCGGCGTTCGCGGGCCGTCTTCCAGCGTTGCCTCGACGGCCGTGTGGACCCGGTCGCTCTCGTCGTCGTAGCCCAGGTACTCGAGCAACATCGCCGCCGAGATGATCGTCGCTGCGGGGTTGGCGACGCCTTCGCCGGCGATGTCGGGCGCGGTGCCGTGGACGGGTTCGAAGAGAGCGCGGTCGGGACCGATGTTGGCCGAGGGCAGTAGGCCGAGGCCGCCGACCAGTCCCGCAGCGAGGTCGGAGAGGACGTCGCCCGCGAGGTTCGGACAGACGACGACGTCGAACTGCTCGGGGTCGAGACAGACCCGCGTCGCGAAGGCGTCCATCAGCACCTGATCGGTCTCGACGCCGTTCTCGTCGGCGACGCCTTTGACCGTATCGCGGAAGAGTCCGTCCGTCTCGCGCATGACGTTTGCCTTGTGGACGATCGAGAACCCGTCGTGGTCGTCGCCGGCGACGTAGTCACAGGCGAACTCGGCGAGCCGCTCCGACGCGGATTCCGTGACGACGCGGGTCAGCGTCGAGACGTCTTGTGTCAGTCGATCCTCGTGGCCCGCGTAGACGCCCTCGGTATTCTCCCGGAGGAAGATCAGGTCCGTCTCGGGGCGGACGGCGTCGATGCCGGGATACGCCTTCGCCGGGCGGACGTTGACGAACGAATCGACCGCCTCCCGGAGCGGCAGAATGACGTCCGCAGCGGTGTCGCCGGCCGCACCGAACAGCGTCGCGTCGGCCGACGCCGCCAGGTCATAGGTCTCCTGTGGCAGCGCCTCACCGGTCTCGTCTTTGACCGCGTCGCCGGCCTCGGCCTCGACGAACGCGAAGTCGGGCTCGAGGGCCTCGAGTACCTCGACGGCGGCCGGCGTTACTTCCTGTCCGATTCCGTCGCCCGGGATGACGGCGATCTCGTGTGTCATGCCCAATCATCGTCGCGGGGCCGAAAAGAGGGTATCGATACCGGTATCATGCCACTCGCGGCTCGAGCCGACTGTCCCGACCCACTCGCCAATCAGGGGCTTCCGACGCCCGTCGAGAACCCCACCGCGTCGGCGATCGCGCGCCGCTTGAGCAGGGCGAAGCCGACCGCGACCAGTCCGAAGCCGGCGACGGTCAGGATGCCGATCTCCTCGCCCAGCAAGACGACGCTCGCGACCGTCGCGACGATCGGGACCAGATAGCCGATCAGCGCCGCCTCGAACGCGCCGTGTTCCGCGAGGACACGGAAGTAGATCATGAAGGCGATCGCGGTCGCGAAGACCCCAAGATAGAGCAACGCGCCCATCGAGACGGGGCCGATCACGTCGGTGCTGGGAAACTCGCCGACCGCGAGGCTGACCGCGTGCAAGACGAGGCCGCCGACGAGCATCGACCAGCCGACCAGCGGCAGTTGCTCGAGCGTCGGGCCGGCCCGCTGGATCAACACGCCACCGAGCGCGACGCTACAGACTTGCCCGACGATGAGCAACTTCGAGGCGGTATCGCCGGCGAGCAGGTTGGCCGGATCGGGCTGGATCACGAGGCCGACGCCCAGAAAGCCGATCGCCGCACCGACGGCTCCGAGCGGCGAGAGTCGCTCGCCCAGTAGCGGAATGGCCCACAGCGCGGTGATGATCGGCACCAGCCCCTGCAAAATCGCAGCGACGCCGCTCGGCACCGTCTGCTGGCCGAGAAAAAGCAGGCCGTTGCCGGCGATGAGGAAGACGCCGCCGCCCGCGACCGCGAGCAGGTCGTTCCGTGCGGTCGGTCGCCACTTCTCGACCCGGACGACGGCCGCGGTCAACAACAGGACCGCCGCGATGTCGTACCGTGCGGCCGCAAAGAGCAGCGGCGGGAGATACTCGAGGCCGATCGAGATCGCCGGGAAGGAAAACCCCCAGAGAACGGCGAGTACCGCGAAAAGAGCGCCGTCGAGATAGCGAGACATACCCGTAGTTGGGCTCTGTCTCCCAAGTATCTCGTGATTTCGAGCCAGCCCACGGCCGATGCGGGGAATTTGAACACGAACTAGGTTGGATACCTAGCTTTTAGAAGGTCAAAACCAGCCTGTATCTTTGTACCGACGAGAAAGAAATCGGACGCTTCGCGGTAGGATTCCCCAAGTAAATCCGAAGTCAATGCAGCGAACCGACAGCGTAGTCAGCAGATTTGGCGATACTCTCCATATAGAATTTTTAAGCACCCGACAGCATAAAATACAGTCCAAAATATATATATATATAGTGTTCCGATTAGTTATAATTGTAGTATGATGAACCGTAGAAGGCTCATGCACACGCTCGGAACATCAGCATCAATAATCGCAGGCACTGGGCTCGCCTCGAACGCTGCAGCCGATAATCACGATTACGAGGATCAGTGGAAGGTCTACGATCCTGGAAAAGTTGGCGGAGACGATGATGCTGATATGGTTCTATCATCTGTTTTGAGGTTTTGGGGATCGAATACAGTTTCTAGGCCAATAGGGGATCGCGAAGAATACGTTTTCGATATTTGTAGTTGCTGGAAAAATATAACGCCGAATGGGGACGGTTCGTTCGGCATTGAAGGTCATTCCTTGGAAGCGGAATTAGCAGATCGCGGAGCAGGTGAGTTCAATCTGAAACCAAATTCGTCTGAAGCGATATGGAAATGGACCAATGCTTCTGATGGAGACGGGGGAAATGTAGACGAAGTCGCAAAATCGACAGTTGAGTTCGCAATTGGACAATTTGCGTGGCCTTATTCGTTTTTCTCCGGACTTTATGACGCATATACTGAATCTGGAGACTTTGACTCTGACTCTTCTGATAGAATCAAGTGGAGTGACTCTTGGTGGGCCGGACGCCAATCCGTTTCGCATTATTCTTGGCTGATTGTTGACCAAGAGATCTGTGATGACTATTGCCCAATTACATATATGACCGTGAATAGCAAAATCGACCCCTCGTATTCTATCTGGGAATCCGAGGCGGAATATCAACTCAGATTTTCAAATGGGGGGCTCCCACCGACGTCATACGGTGAAACTACCCAATCTGCGAGCCAATCCCGTATCGAGTCACTAAGTAAGTCTGAACTCAGTGATCACGGTATCGTGCCGATCGAGCCCAATGAAACAAAGAAAATGATGGGAGAAGGCGTTCCACCAATCCTTATCGAACGAGCAATAAAGAACGATGAAAAATTGTACTGGAGCAACAATGCCTCCGTCGAATGTGAGGCAACTTTCAACCCAAGCAAATAACACTTCCACCTAACGGGAATAGTGACAAAATATCCATCGCTGCGACCCATCTCGTTATTATAGTTCAAGTCAAATATGTTCCCTAACCGAATGGATTTCAGCCGACGAAAACTCCTCGGAACAGCCACTGTCGGACTTGTATCGAGTACTGCTGGTTGTACCTCGCGACTAATTCCCGAAGATATACACTTAGTTTACATATCTATAATAAATATGCATAATGAACGTGTAGATGTAACAGTAACGGTACGTGCTGCCAAGTCAGAACCAGTGGCTGAAACGATAACGCTCGAGTCGACTCAACGCGGACAGGACATGGATGAGACACCGCTCCCACCGTATCAAGAGTACGTCCCTGCTATTTGGGAGGAGAAAGCGGAGTATTTCGAAGTGACGGGAGAACTCAGTGGAGTAAACGAACAGTTCTCTACAGTTGGTGAGGCAACCGAAGAAAGCAATTATATCGGACTATATGGGCACGTCCATCCTAGTGGTGAGTCACTGATCTGGTCGGTTGAGCGGATCGATGCTAAAAACGTTCCAGAATATCGAGAGGAAGTTAGCCGTTTTACAAACAGTTCGCGGTAACACCATACTATTTGAAGTTTCAGGCGTAGTTTCCGATAGGACTGTGCCGTCCATATTAGGAGTGTTCGCGGTACGGATGCAGGGAACTCACCGCGGAAATTCGCATATTTCCTCCGATAGCACTCTCGCAGGTAAGCTTTGATACAGCCACACGGACCCGGATTACGGAACTCGAGCCACCCCGAAAAGAGACGATCCAAGTTCACTCGAGTCGGCTAGAGTGTGTCTCGATCGAAAATCGCACTCGAGTGCGTCGAGAACTGAGACTAGTCGGCGTCCGGGATCGCCGCGTCGTCGACGTAGGGCAGTTCGCGAGCCGTCTCGCGGACCGCGCCGGCGTTTGACTTCATCAGCGCCGTCGTGTCCCAGACGCCCTCGACCAAGGCCTTGCGCTGGGCGTCGTCGACGGTGACGTCGATCGTCTCGTCGCCGTAGGTGACCTCTTCGGCCTCGACGTCGATGTCGATCTCGCCGTCGGGGTTCTCGTCGACCCAGTCCTGGAGGGCTTCGATCGTCTCGCTGTCGGCCGTGACGGTCGGGATGCCGAGCGCCAGGCAGTTGCCCGCGAAAATCTCGGCGAAGCTCTCGCCGATGATCGCGTCGATGCCCCAGCGCATCAGGGCCTGGGGCGCGTGCTCGCGGGAGGAGCCACAGCCGAAGTTGCTGTTGACGACCATCACCGAGGAGTCCTGATAGCGGTCCTCGTTGAACGGGTGGTCCTTCTGGTTGTCGTCGTCGTCGAACCGCAGATCGAAGAACGCGAACTCGCCCAGCCCGTCGAAGGTGACGACCTTCATGAAGCGGGCGGGGATGATCTGGTCGGTGTCGATGTCGTTGCCCCGGATCGGGATGCCTGACCCCGAAACCGCGTCGACTTCGGGGATTTCGACCTCGTCGCTCATTATGCCGTCACCTCCGTCTCCGGCAGCTCGCGAACGTCGGTCACTTCACCGGTGATCGCCGCCGTGGCGACCATCTGCGGGTTCATCAGGACGGTCCGGCCGTCCTTCGAGCCCTGTCGGCCGACGAAGTTCCGGTTCGAGGAGGAGGCACAGGCCTCGTCGCCCTCGAGCTGGTCCTCGTTCATCCCCAGACACATCGAACAGCCGGCATTGCGCCACTCGAAGCCGGCTTCCTCGAAGGTGTCTTTGAGCCCTTCCTCTTCGGCGGCTTTCTGGACGCGCTGGCTGCCGGGGACGACCATCGCGCGGACGTCGTCGGCGACCTCCCGTCCCTCGACGATCCGAGCGGCGCGTCGCAGGTCCGGCAGCCGGGCGTTCGTACAGGAGCCGAGGAAGGCCACGTCGATATTGTAGCCCTCCATCGTCTCGCCGGGCTCGACGCGCATGTGTTCCTGCGCGCGTCGGGCGGTATCCTGTTTCTCCGCGGGCAGCGATTCCGGCTCCGGGATCGGATCCGTGATACCGATCCCCTGGCCGGGCGTGGTGCCCCAGGTGACGACCGGCTCGAGTTCGTTCGCATCGATGTGGACGACGTCGTCGTACTCGGCGTCCTCGTCGGAGCGGATCGACTCCCAGTAGGGTTTGAGTTCCTCGAAGCGCTCCGGATTCTCCTGGAAGTAGTCCGTCTCCTCGAGCCACTCGTAGGTGGTCTCGTCGGGGTTGACATAGCCCGCGCGAGCGCCGCCCTCGATGGACATGTTACAGATCGACATCCGCCCTTCCATCCCGAGGCTCTCGATGGCTTCGCCGGCGTACTCGTAGACGTAGCCGACGCCGCCCTCGGTACCGAGTCGGCGGATGATCTCGAGGATGATATCCTTGGCTTCGACACCCTCGCCGAGTTCGCCGTCGACCTGGATCTTGCGGACCTTCTGTTTCTCCATGGCGACGGTCCCCGTCGCGAGGACGTCGCGGATCTGGGAGGTCCCGATGCCGAAGGCGAGCGCGCCGAAGGCACCGTGGGTCGAGGTGTGGCTGTCGCCACAGACGATCGTCTTTCCGGGCTGGGTTAGTCCCTGCTCCGGGCCGATGACGTGGACGATCCCCTGATCGCCCGTCGTCGGGTCCGAGAACTCGATGCCCGCCTCGCGGACGTTTTCCTCGAGTTCGGCCATCATCTCCTCGGCTGCATCCTCCTCGTATGGGCGGGACTGGTCGGCCGTCGGGACGATGTGGTCGACCGTCGCGTGGGTCAGTTCGGGGTAGGCGACCTCGAGGTCGCGCTCGCGGAGCATCCCGAATGCCTGCGGGCTCGTGACCTCGTGGATGAGGTGGAGCCCGACGAACAGCTGGTCCTGTCCGGTCGGCAGCGTGGTGACTTTGTGTCGATCCCAGACCTTGTCGTACAGTGTGCCCTCGCTCATTCCTCGTCCTCTACGGGCTGTGTTCGGCCGCGCTCGAAGACGCGGTTCGCGTCCGCGGCGTCCCCTGGCGGCGTGTGGTCGACGTCGCGCATCGTCTCTTTCGTGTCGGTCCGTTCGTCGGCCTCGTCAGTGTCGGCGGGTTCGGTCGCATCGGGCGTCCCACCGTCCGCTGCGACGATCGGGCCGCGGTTGAACAGGCGACCGGCCGTCTCCCCAGTGTAGGGGTTGGTGTGGCTGATCTCGGCTATCGTGTCCGTGTTGTCGTTTGCTGTCATGGGTTTGCTTTCAGTCGTCCGCCTGCACCTGGACGGACTCGTCTTCGGTGTCTTCCTCTGCCCACGCGAACAGGTCGCGCAGTCGCTCGCCGACCTGCTCGATCTCGTGGTTCTTCTCGGCCTCCCGGAGCTGGTTGTAGCTCGGGCGACCGGCCTGGTTCTCGAGGATCCACTCGCGGGTGAACTCGCCGTTCTGGATCTCCTCGAGGGTCTCCTCCATGTTCTCTCGGACGTTCTCGTCGACGATGCGATCGCCGCGGCTCAGACCGCCGTATTCGGCGGTGTCGGACACGGAGTCCCACATCTCGGCGTGGCCACCTTCGTACATCAGGTCGACGATCAGTTTGAGTTCGTTGAGACACTCGAAGTAGGCGATCTCCGGCGAGTAACCGGCGTCGACCAGCGTCTCGTAGCCGTGTTTGACCAGCGAGGTGACGCCGCCACAGAGGACGGCCTGCTCGCCGAAGAGGTCGGACTCGACCTCCTCCCGGAACGTCGTCTCGATGACGCCGGCGCGGGTACAGCCGATCCCTTTCGCGTACGCGAGGGCCCGTTCGTCCGCATCGCCCGTCGTGTCCTGATAGACCGCGAGCAGACCGGGCGTCCCCTCGTCGTTCTCGTAGTTGCGGCGGACGAGGTGGCCCGGGCTCTTGGGCGCGACCATCGTTACGTCGACGTCTTCGGGCGGCTCGATCTGGGCGTAGTGGATGTTCAGCCCGTGGGCGAACTGCAGCGTGTCGCCGGCCTCGAGGTTCGGTTCGATGGCGTTCTCGTAGACGTCCGCCTGAACGGTGTCGGGCACGAGGACGGACACGTAGGAGGCCGCTGCGACCGCGTCGGCCGGCGTCTCGACCGTGAGGCCGTCGGCCTCGGCGGCCGAGCGCGAGGACGAGCCCTCGCGGAGGCCGACGATCACGTCGACCCCGCTATCGTGGAGGTTCAGCGCGTGGGCGTGGCCCTGGCTCCCGTAGCCCAGCACGGCCACGGTCTCGTCGTCGAGCGTCGATACGTCTGCATCATCGTCGTAGTAGATGTCGGTGGTGAAGTCGTCAGTCATCGTCTGCTGTGTAGGGTTCGTCGTGGTTCGCCTCGTCGGCGGGCTGTGCCGTTGCACTGGCCGTCCCTGTCGGGTCGGTTCCGCGGGCCAGCGCCGTCGTCCCAGTCCGGGAGATCTCCCGGATCCCGAACTGACTGAACGTCTCGATCGCGGCCTCGATCTTCTGGCGCGCACCGGTGACCTCGACCGTCGCCGTCTGCGGGCTCGAGTCGACGGTCTTGCCGCCGTACATCTCCGCGACGGCGGCGATCTGTGCGGGGTCGGCGGCGTCGACCTTGATCAGCGCGAGTTCCCGGCGCATGGCGTCGGGCTCGAGTTCGCGCACCGCGATGACCGGCACGAGCTTGCGCAGTTGCTTCTTGACCTGGTCGATGCCCGGATCCGGCTCCTCGACGACGATCGTCATCCGCGCGCGATCGTCGTCCTCGGTCGGCCCGACGGTGAGGCTCTCGATGTTGAACTGGCGGCGCGAGAACAGTCCCGAGACGTCCGAGAGGACGCCGGGCTCGTGTTCGACCAGCGCCGAGATGACGGTCCGACGGGGTTCGTGGGTCGCTTCGACCTCGGGGTCGATGCGGATGCCCTGCTTGTTGCGCCGTCCCGCGGGTGTCGGTCGGTCCTCCGGTGGTGGGCCCTCGAGTCCCTTCTTCATAGCTGGTCCTCCGTGAGTGCGAACTGGCCGTTGTCGCCGCCGCTTGGCACCATCGGGTAGACGTTGGCGTCGGGATCGATGTGGACGTCGATCACCGAGGGGCCGTCGTACGCGATGGCGTCCGCGACGGTGTCGGCGACGTCGTCGTAGTCGTCGATCCGGTACCCCTGCGCGCCGAAGGCCTCGGCGAGCTTGTCGAACTCGGGCATCCAGCCGTAGTCCGAAGCGGCGTGTCGGCCCTCGAAGAAGGCGTCCTGCCACTGGCGGACCATCCCGATGTACTCGTTGTTGAGGACGGCGACCGTGATATCGAGGTCCTCGCGGACCGCGACCGACAGCCCCTGCATCGTCATCAGGAACGAGCCGTCGCCGTCGATACAGACGACATCCTGGTCGTCGTCGGCCGCCAGTCGCGCGCCGATCGCCGACGGCAGGCCATAGCCCATCGCACCGAGCCCGTGACTCGAGACCCAGGTGCGGGGTTCGGTGTAGGTCCAGTACTGGCAGGCCCACATCTGGTGTTGGCCGACGCCGGTCGTGACGATGGTGTCGTCGTCGGTGGCCTCGTCCAGGGCCTCGACGACGAACTCCGGCTGGACCGGCTTGTCCTTCGGCGCGTCGTAGGCCATCGAGTAGTCGGACTTCCACTGCTGGCACTGAGCGCGCCACTTTGTGGCTTCCGGCGAGTCGTCGACCGCCTCGTCTAACTGCTCGACGACGGTTTCGGCGTCGCCGATCAGCGGGTAGTCCGCGTGGATGTTCTTCGAGATCTCCGCGGGATCGATGTCGACGTGGATGACCTCCGCCTCGGGCGCGAAGGTCTCGATGCCGCCGGTCAGGCGGTCGTCGAACCGGGTACCGATCCCGATCAGGGTATCACAGTGGGTGATCGCCATGTTGGCGTAGCCAGTGCCGTGCATCCCCGCCATCTCGAGTGACAGCTCGTGATCCTCGGGGAAGGCACCGATGCCGGGCATCGTGGTGATGACCGGGATCTCGTGTTCGATCGCGAACTCGCGGCAGGCCTCGCTGGCTTCGCCCTTGATGACGCCCCCGCCCAGCAGGAGGGCGGGCCGCTCGGAGTTCTCGATCCGTTCCGCGGCGGCCGCGACGATTTCCTCGTCGGCCCGCTCCTGGACCTCGTAGGTGTCGGGCACCGTCGGCGCGTCGGGCTCGCGGTCGGTCTCCCCGTTGGTGACGTCTTTGGGCAGGTCGACCAGGGTCGGCCCCGGCCGGCCCTCACGGGCCAGCGCGAAGGCCTCGCTGACGTCGTTGCCGACGGTGTCGGAGCCGCTCGCGAAGGTGTTGTCCTTCGTGATCGGCGTCGTGACGCCGGTCGTATCGGTCTCCTGGAAGGCGTCGTTGCCGACGAACTCCGTCGGGACCTGTCCGGTCAGCGCAAGCATCGGGTCCGAGTCCATGTCGGCGTCGGCGATGCCGGTCACGAGGTTGGTCGCGCCCGGCCCCGACGTGGCCAGACAGACGCCCGGCTCGCCCGAGACGATGCCGTAGGCGTCGGCCGCGTGGGCCGCGCCCTGCTCGTGGGCCATCGTCACGTGGTAGATGTCCGAATCGTACAGCGCGTCGTAGACGGGCATGATCGCCCCGCCCTGTACGCCGAAGGCGTACTCGACGCCCGCGTTCTCCAACGCACGGACGACGGCCTCGGCACCCGAGGTGACGGGATCGGTCGTCGTCTCGGTGCCGGCCGCCGGCTCCTCGGTGGCCGCATCGGGCGCGGCGCTGTCGGTGATCTGCTCGTCGTCCTGTTCTTCGTCGGTCGGTGTGACCTTTGCTGCGCGTTCGCTCATCGGTTGTCTCCCGCCGTTTGCTGGCGATCGAGTGGTGTACGGTAGTGTGTCATCTGGTGGGTCGCTGATCGCTCGAAGAACGATGCGGCGAATTCGGGTCTGAAGCGACGAAGTACTATATGAGGGGCTATACTGCCCCTACAATACGAATCGAACCGAACGCGCTGCTGTCGACCGCGTTGGCGGACATCGACAGGGAAGCGCGGACCGTCATTACTGTCTACGTAGCTCCCTCGAGGGACATAACCCTTACGAGTGTGCCCGATCGAACGCGACAGCCGCTGCTCGCGGCGGGTGGCAAACGGGGAGGACATCGCTCAGATCCGCACCTCCTCCTCGTTCCGGCGCTCGACGCCGGCCTCTTCGGCGAAGCGCTCTAAGTCGTCGACGGTGACTCGGCGCTTCTCGGCCCCGTAGTCTTTGACGCGGCGGGTGACCGCCTTGACCTGCTCGTCGGTGGGCTCGAAGCCGCGCTCGACGAGTCGCTCCCGGACCGAGTGGGTCCCGGTGTGTTTCCCCATGACCAGTCGGCGCTCGGCACCGACCATCTCGGGGGTCATGACGCCGGGTTCGAAGGTGTCGGAGTTCTCGATGACGCCGGCGGCGTGGATGCCGCTCTCGTGGGAGAAGGCGTTGGCACCGACGACAGGCTTGTTGCCCGGCGTGTCCATCCCGCTTTTCTCCTCGACGACGCTCGAGAGTTCGGTGATGCGCGTCGTGTCGATCCCGGTGTCGCACTGGTAGAGCGACTCGACGGCCATCACGTACTCCTCGTAGGCGGCGTTGCCGGCCCGCTCGCCGATCGAGTTGACCGAGACCTGCGCCTGTGCCGCGCCGGCTTCGATGCCGGCCAGCGCGTTGGCGGTGGCCAGCCCGAAGTCGTCGTGGGTGTGGACGTCGACCCGCGCGTCCGTGTGGGCACAGACCTTCTCGATCATGGCCCGGAATCGGGTCGGTGTCGCGACCCCGCAGGTGTCGGGGATGTTGATCCAGTCGGTGCCTGCCTCGGTGACCGCTTCGATCACGTCGATCAGGTACTCCTCGTCGGTCCGGGTCGCATCCATCGGCGAGAACATGCAGGTCGCGCCTGCCTCTTTGATGCGTTCGACCGACTCGACTGCGCGCTGTACGACTTCCTCCCGGGTGGCATGCATCGAGTCCTCGATCTGGACGTCGCTGGTGGAGACGAACGTATGCACCATCTCGACGCCGGAATCGAGGGCCGCTTCGATATCACCGTCGACGACGCGGGCTAAGCCACAGGTCGTCGAACTGGTTGCCGAAGCGATATCACGAACGGCTTCGAACTCCGCGTCGGAGTTGACGGGGAACCCGGCTTCGATAACGTGGGTTCCCATCTCGTCCAAGATGGACGCGATCTGCCGTTTGTCGTCGTAGGAAAACGATGTGCCGGGCGACTGTTCGCCGTCCCGGAGGGTCGTATCGAAGACACGTGCTGACTCTATTTCGTCAGTGGAATCTAACGTGCCCTGGAAGAACTCGACCCCCCTGACTGTTGTCAGAGGATGGGCTGTCTTGTGAAGACATTGTATCTCAACCCGAGGTGCGACGAGGTATATAAAACTACCGCTGCGGACGGAGCCGTCGGCGGACTGAACGTTCTCGATCGATCGTGAAGAATCGAAGAATCGCATGACGGCAGCGGCATATTATCGACATATATGACCTAGTATAGTATGTGGTATTCCGTCCGATCGGCCCGAACGAACCGCGATCGCCCCCGTTTCGTCGCCGATCGGGGCCGGTTCGTCGCTCGCAAGCGCTGGCGCGCGCTCCGCGGTGAACGTTCGGGCAGCCAGTATCGTGTTCGTTCCAGAACGTTAGATGTAGTCCCACAACAGGCGTAATAAGTGCGTGATCGTCCACTTTCATCCGACCGTCGTCGAGCCTCGAGGGCGGTCGTCGTGGCGGGCAGACGCGCGGATGAACACTTTATACCCTCTTGTGGTAGGGACCGGCGGCATGACGACCGACGAGATCACCGACCTGCTGACCGGAGCATACATCGACGAATTCGAGACCGTGATGAACTACCAGACCAACGCGATCGTCCTCGATGGCATCCACGCCGAGGAGGTCAAGACGAGCCTCGAGGAGGACATTCAGGAGGAACTCGACCACGCCAGAATACTCGGCGAGCGGCTGAAACAGCTCGACGAGTCGCCGCCGGGCTCGGAGTCGTTCGAAGCCAACCAGCACAGCCTCCAGCCCCCCGAAGATACGACCGACGTCCAGTCGGTCATCGAGGGAGTCCTCGAGGCCGAAGCGGACGCCATCGAGACCTACCGGTCGCTGATCGAGGCCGCGACCGAAGCCAACGATCCCGTTACGGAGGACGTGGCGGTGACGATCCTCGCCGACGAGGAGGCCCACCGCACGGAGTTCCGCGGGTTCCAGAAGGAGTTCCCGATGGACTGAGTATGAGGTGATAACCGCGAGTGAACGAAGTGAGCGAGCGGGCCGACGACCGATGTGAAAGGCGCTCTTCGAGCGCCTGAAACGGAAGGAGGAGGCTTTTGATCGACCTTTTGCCGAGGGCCAGCTCGCTGGCCCGCAGAGCAAAAGGTCGATGGCGAACGTTTTTCTCGTCGCGCTGCCATCCACGGCGCATGAGCGATTTCGACCTCGACCTCCGGACCGTCGAGGAACACATCGACGACGAACTCGAGATCGAGGGCAGCATCGTACTGGGCGTCCTCGACGGGGAAACCCCGGCCGAGGAGTGGCTCGAGACGATCTCGAAGGGGAACGTCCTCGTGTTGAACGTCGAGGGCGACGTCAACGAGCTGGCCGCGGGGTTCGCGCGGGACGTCAGGGAGGAGGGCGGCAACCTCGTTCACTTCCGGGGGTTCCTGCTGGTGACGCCGCCGGGCGTGGACGTGAGTACCGAGCGACTCTGAACCTGTTCTCGAGACCACGTGGTCGGCCCACTCAGCCGCTGGTGAACGTCAGGACGTGCCCGTCCGGATCCCGGACGACGACCTCGTCATCCGCCCCGCGCTCGAGCGAGCCGATCCGGTCCCGGACGGCGGCGAGTGCCGCGGCCGGCTCGTCGGTCTCGAACCCGAGGTCGACGTGGACGCCGCCGCGGGCGTCGGCGAGGCCGAGGTGGGGTTCCCACAGTTCCAGCGCCATCGGACCCTGCAGCCGCACACGCTTGCGGTCGTCGCCCTCGTCGACCGTCTCGAAGCCCAGGGCCTCGTAGAACCGGTGGGCGCGCTCGAGGTCGCGGACCTCGAGGACGACCTCGAAGAGCCCGTCGATGCCCGGCCCGGCCACGTCCTGTTGCCCGAGTTCGACGCAGTTGCCGTCGGGATCGTACAGATACAGCGATCGAGCGGGCCCGAACTGCGCTTCCTCGAGGTCGTAGCCCTCGCTCAGTCGCTCCCACCAGTCGTCGTACTCGGCGTCGGGAATCGAGAACGCGAAGTGGGTGTGGAGCCCGCCCCGCGGAATCCCGTCGGGCCGGCGACAGACGAGATCGGTGTCGCCGGCCGCGAAGACGACCTCGCGGGGGCCGCGCTCGCGCACGGTCAGTCCCAGTGTTTCCTCGTAGAACGCCGCTGCCGGCTCGAGGTACTTCGCCTCGAGCGCCAGCCAGGCCAGCCCGGATAGCATGGCCGACCGTACGGGCGACGGGCGCATAGAAGCGTCGCCGCGTCTTGGGCCGTCGACAACGACGGCCGCGTGAGACGGAGTTTACCGACGTTTATGCGTCGGTGGCCCATAACACACGGCATGGGTTTTCGCGCCGACGAACGAGCGACGGAGTTCCGAGAGATCGACCGATTCGACGGCGGTGTCGGCTGGATCGCCCACCCCGACGAACGGATGCAACGGGCCAGCCACGCCCTCGAGATCGACGGCGAGGTCTGGGTGATCGACCCGGTCGACGCCGAGGGGCTCGACGATCTGTTGGCCGAGTTCGGCGACGTGGCCGGCGTCGTCGTCGGACTGGACCGACACAAACGCGACGCCGCGACGATCGCGAACCGCCACGACGTTCCGGTTTACCTCCCGGAGTGGTTCAACGGCGTCACTGGCGACATCGACGCCGCGGTCGCCCGGTTCGACGACGAACTCTCCGACACCGGGCTCCGGGCGATCACCGTCGTCGACAACCGCTTCTGGCAGGAGGTGGCCCTCTATAATCCAACCGACGGAACGCTCATGGTCCCCGAGTCGGTCGGATCCGTCGACTACTTCCTGACCGGCGACGAGACGCTCGGCGTCCATCCGGCGCTGCGGCTGAAACCGCCCCGGTCGGCGCTTCGCGGTGTCGCTCCCGAACGCGTTCTCGTCGGCCACGGTGCCGGCGTGATGGAGAACGCGGCGACCGTCCTCGAGGCCGCGCTCTCGAGATCGCGAAAACGGGCCCCGCGGCTGTACGCGGGGACCGCCTGGGAGATGTTGCCGTTCTGAACGAGGGTCACGTCGGGGAATACATCTAACTAGCAGCACCCCATAGGACGCCTGTGGTCTACGTCACTCGCGGTCTCGTCGACGTCCTGCTGGATCTGGCCAGCGATGCGGACCCCGACGAGCTGACGACCGGCGTCTCGGTCTCGCCGGCCGGCGACCTCGAGGGAGCGGCCGACCTCCCGCCGGAGACGCCGGTCTTTACCGACTTCTTCCTGCCGGACCCCGGCAACGCCGTCAACGCCGTCTTCGGCGTGAACCTGTCGACGCCCGCCCGCCAGACACAGGGACAGTTCGTCTCCCATCCCGTCGGCGAACTCGCAGTGACCCGCCGCGACGACCTCGCGGAGATCGTCTTCGTGGCCGTCCCGCCGTGGAAGCCCGACGAGAACTCGTTCGCGGCGTTCGACCGCAGCGGCCGCCGCAAATCCCTCGAGATCGTCGACGCCACGCCGCCGGGGAAGTCACTGACGGACTGACACACGCGGTCGGTTCGAACGGCGTCGACACCAGCGGGCGGAAAAACGAAGCGACTGGTGGCTTGAGCGTCAGATCCCGGTCGTGACCGGCAACTCGCCGTCATCGATGATTCGGTCGATGATGCTCCCCGGAGTCCGTTCACGCCGTTCGTCCTCGGACTCGTCGGTATCCTCGGATGGGAAGTTCGGAACGTGTGGCATCGGTCTCCCTCCAGTCGACGCTAGCGCCCTCGAGCGGCAAAAACGCTACCCCGCCGTCGCCGGATCGAAGCGGCTCCGGCCCGGCTGGTCGATCCACACGAAACGATGCGACCGGGGAGCCACGGTCTACTCGAGGTAGCCGAGCCCGCGGAGCTGTTCGGTGATCTCTTCGAACTCCGCTTCGGTGAGTTCGCCCTCCTTCTGGTGCTGGATTACGATGCTACGAAGCAGGAACCGGACGAGGTCGCTCGTACTCTGAAAGCTCGTGCCCTCGATGGTCTCTTCGACGCGGTCCGCGAGGTCCTTCGGGATCGACACAGTGGTGTATTCGGTCATACGCCATACTCCGTCGCGGTCCTCAAAGGCGTGTCGACGGGCGACGTTCGTCGGTGACTCGTCCCGTGGTCGTCCCCCGGCCGATCGCCGTCGACCTCGACCGTCTCCACAGCCATTTTTATATCCGGCTCCGTATCGAGAGGTACAGGTATGGGAGTCCGGCCACCATCGAGCGGCGACGACGAGGAACCCGACAGCATCGAGTTCGGCATCGCGGCCGTCGACGCCCGCCTCAAGGACGCCGAGTTGCGCTTTCCGGCCACGAAAGACGACGTCAACGCGGCACTCGGCCACGAGCGCATTCCCTACGACGTCCACGGCAACGACGTGGCGCTGTCCGAGATGCTCGAGCGGGTTCCGGCCCGACAGTTCGAGTCCCGGCAGGAACTGCTGAACGCGCTCCACGAGCCTTTCGAGGAGTATCGGCGGAACCGTTCGGGTGGGGTCGTCGCACAGGTCCGTTCACTGTTGCCTTTCTGAACGAGTTGCTCGAACCGTCGCGGTGCGTTATCGACCACGAGAGCGATAGCCGGGGGCGTCTCGACGCCCGCTCGGTGACGCCGCTCGAACGGCCGTTACTCCTCGGGCTCGTCTCGAGCGATCCGCTCGAGGCGGCGACGTTGCTCACGGTGGAGCGTTACGAGCATGTCCGAGAGGACGCCGAACATGAGCAGTTGCACGCCGAGGATGATAGCGGCCGCCGAGACCAGTGCGATGACCTCGTGGCTCTGCTGGTACTGGATCCATTCCCAGAGGACGTACATCGCGATGAGGCCGCCGGAGACGATGCCGGTGACGCCGAGGCTCCCGAAGTAAAACAGCGGATTGTTCGTCTTGGCGAGCGAGTACAGCGCGAGCAGGATGGTGCCGCCGTCTTTGACCGGGTGAAGGTTGGTTTCGGACTCCTCGGGACGGGCACTGTAACTGATCGGAACGACGGTCGTTTCGATCCCGTGTTTGACACACTCGACGGCGAGTTCGGTCTCGATCGTAAAGCCGTCCGAGTCGAGCGACAGGCGCTCGAAGGAGTCGACGGTAAAGGCTCGGTACCCCGACAGGATGTCCTCGTAGTTCGCGCCGTGGACGAACCCGAACGCGCGGTTTATCACGCGATTGCCGAACCCGTTCAGCGCCCGCATCGCGTCGTCGTCCATGTCTGCGAATCGGTTACCGATGACGTGTTCGTAGCCCCGGGAAAGCGGTTCGATCATCCGATCGGCGTCGGCCGGATCGTAGGTCCCGTCGCCGTCGAGCATCAACACGTACGGAACCGTGATGTACTCGAGGGCCTCGCGGACGGCCTGGCCCTTTCCGCTGCCCGACTGGACGATCACCTCGGCACCGTGATCACGGGCGATCTCGCGGGTCTCGTCGCTCGAGTCACCGTCGATGACGACGACGTTCGTGTATCCCTCGTCGTAAAAGCCCTCGATCACGTCGCCGATCGTGGCCGCCTCGTTGAGCGTGGGAATGAGGATACAGACCTCGTCGGGGGCGATCTCGCGGGAGTCGTCAGTCATCGCGACGATCCCCCCGCCGTCCGGCTGGAGGGCCGAACCCGAACGTACCACGTCATCCTCCATCGGTGACTACTCCCCGGCGTAACTGCAAAAGGTTGCTGATTGATCACTGGCGGGCTTTTAACTGATCCCAACACCGTGGCGACTCGTGTAACGGCGACGGGCGATTCGACTGTGACCGGGGCGCTGTTCGATCGGCGGGCGGCCCTGCTCTCGCTCGGGCGATCATCGCCGACGCGAGCATTACGGGGACGGAACGACGGCTGACT
This sequence comes from Natrinema thermotolerans DSM 11552, assembly GCA_000337115.1. GTDB lineage: Archaea > Halobacteriota > Halobacteria > Halobacteriales > Natrialbaceae > Natrinema > Natrinema thermotolerans. The sequence continues at coordinate 129,320 of AOIR01000050.1, read as the reverse complement.
GAGACCCAATTCCGTGATCAGCGGGCTACCAGGTCAGCCCCTCGTAGACCTCGAGTGCGTCCTCGTCGATGTCGATCCGGCGGCCATCGACCACGACTCTGCGAGCCATGCCATCGAACGAGAGCCTGTCGAACTCCGGCCACCCAGTGGCGACGACCGCGCCGTCCGCGTCCGCGAGCGCGCCCTCCGCCGAGTCGGCGTACTCGATGTCGGGATAGTCGGCCCGGACGTTCTCGATCGCGACCGGATCGTAGGCGACGACGTCCGCGCCCCGTGCCGTCAGGGCGTCGATCACGTCCAGCGCGCGGGACTTGCGTATGTCGTCAGTCCCGGGCTTGAACGACAGTCCGAGTACCGCGATGCGGGCTCCCTCGAGGGGGACGTGGTCCGCGAGGAGGTCGACGAGCCGCCGCGGTTGTTCGTCGTTGACTGCGACGGTCGCATCGAGCAGTTCCGGCTCGTACCCCTGTTGGCGAGCGCCGGCCCGCAGGGCGTTGACGTCCTTGGGGAAACAGGAGCCACCCCAGCCCAAGCCGGAGCGCATGAACTGCTCCGAGATCCGGTCGTCGAGCCCGACCGCCTCGAGGACCTCGTAGGCGTCCGCACCGTAGGCCTTGGCGACGTTACCGAGTTCGTTGACCAACGAGACCTTCGACGCGAGGAAGGCGTTGTTGGCGTACTTGATGAGTTCGGCCTCGCGGATGTCGGTCTCGACCAGATCCGTCCCATCGCGCGCTCGCGGTTCACCACCGCTCGCGTTATTCGAGGCGCGTAGCGCCTCGCCCTCGAGGATCGGGGCGTATAGTTCACGGAGCGTCGCGGCGGCTCCGTCGCTGGCCGTGCCGAAGACGACCTTGTCCGGCTCGAGGAAATCCCGAACCGCGGTTCCCATTCGGAGGAACTCGGGGTTCATCGCGACCTCGATCCCCTCGCCGATCGAGGTGCCCGACTCGGCCTCGAGGATCGGCGCGACGACGTCTTCGGTGGTCCCGGGCAGGACCGTACTCTTGACGACCACGAGGTGGTCGTCGTCCTTGCCCGCCAGGGCGCGGCCGAGCGACTCCGCCCCGGACTCCATGATCGCGAGATCGAGACTGCCGTCGTCGGCCTGAGGCGTCGGGAGACAGAGGAAAGTGACGTCCGTTTCGCGGACGGCATCGTAGTCGGTCGTCGCACGGAGGCGGGTGCCGGCGTGGTCGGCAATCCGCTCGGCGAGCCCGGACTCGTGAATCGGTGCCTCACCGGCGTTTATCGTGGCGACGATGTCCTCGTCGATCTCGATGTTGATTACGTCGTGGCCGAGATCCGCGAGACAGGCGGCGACGGTCGTACCGACGTAGCCGCTGCCGACGATAGAGACGTTCATGAACGGTGTGTCGAGCAGTATCGATTAGTGGTTTTTGGGTTCGAGACGACGGACGATCGATCGTTCGGTCGTCCCGTTACTGGTCGTCGTCGTTCTCGGGTTCGGCGAGTCGTTTTTCTGCTCTCTCTCGATCCTCCGGATAGCCGACGTCGATGCGCCAGCCGTCCATCCGGATCGCGTCGATCGTCCGTCCCGACTGGATCAGCAGGTCGATCGCGTCCGGCAGTTCGTACTCGCCGCGGTCGGAGGGCTGGACGAGATGGCAGGCGTGGAAGATCTCCGGCGTGAACGTGTAGAACCCCGTCATGACGAGGTTCGACGGCGGGTCATCCGGCTTTTCCATTACCTCGACGATCTCGCCGTACTCGTTGGTGTCGAGGACGCCGTATCTCGAGGCTTCCTCATAGGGAACTTCTTCGACGAGGAAGGCAGCGTCTGCCCGCTCCTCCCGCTGGCGGTTGATCACGTCCCCGAGGTTCGCTCGGAAGACGTTGTCCCCGAGCATGAGCATGAAGTCGTCGTCGATGTGGGGTTCCGCCTGCAGGATGGCGTGAGCGAGTCCGAGTTGCTCGCGCTGGTGGGCGTACGTGATCGGAACGCCGCGGTACTCGTCACCGTAGCGCTCGATGATCTTCTCTTTCATGTAGCCGACGACGAGGACGAACTCGGTCGCACCGATCTCGATGAGGTTGTCCATGACGTCCTCGATGAGTGGGTTGCCGTCGACCTCGACGAGGACCTTCGGCTTGTCTTCGGTGAGCGGCCGGAGGCGGGTTCCCTTGCCCGCGGCCAGCACGACTGCTTGCATACCGAATGGGTCGAAAGAGCGGGACAAATACTTTGGGAGATAGCAGCAGTCGTGGCCGGTGGCAACTACGTCCGACTAGCCGCTCGAAAGGACTGGGAGGTTGAACGGGACGTTCTGGTCGACGACCGTCCGGAACTCCGCCGAGATTGCCAGTAGCACAGCGAAGTAGACGCCGGCACCGAACCCGACGAGCAACACGACGGTCGCGACGTTGTGGTTGAGTAGGCCATAGGTCGCCTCCGTCCGGAGTCCGGCGTGTACCACGCCGGCCATGAGGACGGCAGCGAACCACTGTTTGGCGATCTCACCCGTCGGGACTGCGAAGTCGATGATCGCGTCCACGTGGTAGTACGCCAGTACGAGGCTGGCCGCAACCGATACCGTCGTCGCAGCCGCCGCGCCGAGCCAGCCATACAGGGAGATCAACACGACGTTGAGCGTGACGTTGAGGCCGACGAACACGACGTTGACCCTGAAAGCGAGGTCGGGACGGTCGATCGCGTTGAGGGTGTTCAACAACTGGTTTTGATACCCCATGAAGAGGTTCGCGACGATCAGCACTATCAGGACGGTCGCTCCCTTCGGGAACTCAGGGCCGTAGATCCGGAGAATACGCTCACTGAGCAACGTCCCGCCGAACAACCCGGGGATCAGAAAGAGCCCGCCGAACGAGAGCGACTGTTCGACGATTCGTGCGACGGCCTGTGGATCCTCCTTCGCTGAGAGCGAACTCATTTCGGGAAACAGGGTCGAACTGAGCGCGCCGCTAAACAGGATGAGAAACTCCGCGATGTTCCAGGCTGCCGCGTAGACGCCGATCAGCCCCGAGGACACGAACGCCCCGAGGACGATGATGTCGGTGTAGCTAAACATCTGTGACTGGAGGCTCCCGAGCCAAGAGAACTTCGCGAAGTCGACGAGCTGTTCGAAATGTCGGCGTTTGGGTCGGGAGAGGTCCGGTACGTTTCGTGCAATGAAGTAACCGCCGACACCAATGACGAGACAGTACCCGACGATGTGCCCCACAAACAGGCCGGCCGTGCCCGCACCGGCGGCGATGAGTGCGATTTGAAACAGCGCTCGGCTTCCCGTCCGCACCGGGGATAGAACGCCACTTACGTGTACTAAATGTAACCCGACGAGGAGTGAGTTTATAAGACTATTGAGGAGAACTACCAGCAGGATCAACGCGATGTATCCCGTGGCCGGATACCCGACGTAGTCGACAATCTGCGTTCGGAACAACACAAGTACACACGCAATAAGCACGAACAGACTGAAGATAATCGTCGCTCCCGCGAGTGCGTACTCGCCCCGATCTTGTCCCTCCGAAACCCGCTTCGAGACCGCTCCGGACAGTCCGACTTTCCCCGCGATAGCGAGCCACGACACGAGGCCGATGGCAACGCTATAAATGCCGAGCGGACCCGCACCGAGCATTCTGGCGATATAGATGGTTGCCAGAAATCCGAGTCCCGATGCGAAGAATTTCGAAATAAAATATATGATGGAGGTTTGGCCGAGACGCATATGTGGTCACTGAGAGGGCGTTGATTCGATCTATCCGCGCATGGGTTCTTCGATCCGTCGATTCGAGCCGAACTGATGAGTTCTCACGAGGCCGTCGTGACGGACCCGACCGCCGACCGGACCGGGACCGCTCTGGTGGTGTGCCGTCGCCGCTATCGAACCCGCGCCGCTAATCAGCGTACCCTAAGGCTTCCAACCGGTCTGCTATCTCGTCGTCGTCGAGATCCCTCTCGGATTCGATGGGGTCCGAACTGCGGATCTCGCGGCGGTCGTCCGCCTCGATGACCAGCCACGGGACCTCGCGGAGCGTCGGCGTACTGAACCCTTCCATGTGACCCCAGACACGGCTCGTGAACGGGAAGACCCGTTCGCCGAGCATCTCCCCGTGATCAGCGGTGACAACGGACTTTCCGGAAACCTTCTCGAGCAGTTCTTCGACGTGATCGAGCGCTATCTCGAGGCTCTCCGTGTACGCGTCACGGATCTCCTGAAACGTCACGTCTCGTTGTTTGACTGCGCCCCAGATCTGAATTCCCTCGTCGTGTCGGCCGTACCCTTGCAGGTCCAATCGACGCCGTAGTTCATCAGCCGTCTCCCCGAGATACGGCCGATGAGGTTGCATGAAGTGAACGATGAGCCGCTTGTTGGGGTACTGTTCGTGGGCTTCGATCGCCGCGCTGACGACATCGTCCGGCTGGACCGTTCCGATGTCTTCGTCCCATCGATCGGCGTGCAGGTGATCGATGTGATAGAACGTGTCCTCGTCGAGATCGGTCGAAAACGGATTCGCCGTCACGTAGACGGTATCGTGAAACGCCCCGACTGCGAAGTTTTCCCGCATGAAATCCCAACTTTTCTTCCCTTTCGACGACGCCTTGTAAAGCGTCCCGTCGATCGTGTTGAGACGCTCGAAATAGTCGTACCGACAGGCGTCGAGAATGAGCAGGTTGTCCCAGTCCTCTGCCATCACGTCGAGCCCTTCCCCGTATTTTCGGTCGGTGTATTTACCGTAGCCCTCGTGTACCGGCCAGCTAGCCAATCGAACGGCCTCTCGGCCGATCAGAACCGGGTTTCGTATCGCCCGCTTCAAATTCTCGAGTGTATAGTGATTATTCATGCTACTGGTGTATACGGATGTCTGAATGGATGCTGCCCCTGTTCAAGGCACTTTCGTCGTTCCAACATCGTCCCCTTTGCGGCCGACAGCCGATAGGAAGACGCTACTGGCACCGTACTTCTCGAATCGTTTCTTCCAGCGCCGTGGTGTCGACGACGATGTCGGTCGACGCCGCCCGACAGTACATCGGTTCGTACGAGACGCCGAGCGTCGCCGCCAGCAACCGGTAGGGCTGTTTGACCTTGTCGCCGAACAGTTCTACGAGCGTACAGTCATCGGCGAAGACGATGTCGGTGAGGCCGGCCCCGTGGGGACCGACGACCACGTCCGCGTCGGCGAACAGCCGCGCGTTCCGCTCGAGTGACCGTTCCTCCAGCCGATAGCACGAAAAGCCGAACTGCGACAGGACATCCATGACCTCCGCTTCATTTACCACGCGACGTTCGACGGCAGTGGCACGCGAGACATAGACGTTGTCGCCGCTCTCCGGCGTCGTCTCGGGTGCGCGGTCGAGTATCTCTCCGCGGAGCCACGCGAAGTCGTCGGTACGCCGCTCCGGGAACGACGGAACGACGAGGCGCGAGATGTTGTATGCCGGTTTCGTCGCAGTCTGGATCCGCGACTGGGGCCACTCGAGTAGTTCGAGCGTTTCGTCAACGAACGGCGGCGCGCCCGGCGGTATCAGCAGTGTCACGCGCTCGCCGGTCGCGTCCTCGAACGCTCGGATATAGCGGAGCTTCGGAACCGTCTCGACGATCCAGTGGTAGTAGTTCGGATACCGTGGGATAAGCGGCGCCGCGGTGTCCAGCGAGTCGGCCCCGCGGAAGTCGCGACGGCGATATCCCGATAGCAGGCCACGGAGCGGGGCGTCGCCGTAGAACAACTGTCTGGAGAGCATCGCCATCATCGCCTGCTGAGCTTGGTCCGGCGCGGCGGCACTTTCCTCGACAATCTCGCGTTGCGGGGTCAGTGCCAGTCCGGTTTCCGAGAGGACGCATCCGTTCTCGACGAGCGCGACGAACGGGGGTGATTGCTCACCGTCGTCTCCCGGAACCGTGATGGTTTCACTCGCGATCGACTCGAGGGCGTCCCGGGAGACGGTCCGAACGACGCCGCGTTCGACGAGCGGATCGAAGACGGGCCGACCAAGACGTTTCCGGGTCAACAAATCGCCGGCTGCGACGATCGACTCCCTGGTTCCGTCGGCCGCGAGCTTTCGTGTTAGCTTTCGAGGGCTGAACTCGGTCGGAATCATGTTCCTGTGAGCGAATCCGCTATCGGTTTCGGTGGGACCGATCGCCGTCGGTGCTGGACGAGATATCCGGTCATCGATACCCCAACGCCTCGAGACGCTCGTCGACGGTTTCCTCATCGACGCTTTCCTGCTCGACAGGCGGTTCCGATCGGATCTCCCTGCGGCCGTCGCCTTCGACGACGAACCAGGGGACCTTGACCAGTTCCTCGGCGTGGACGCCGTACGGATGCCCGTACTTTCGGCGGCTCGGGATCGGCGACAGCCGCTCCCCGACGAAATTGCCGTGGTCGGCCGTGATTACCGACTTCCCGTCGAGCGTCTCGAGCAGGTCGGCGACCTCCGCGAGTACGACGTCGAGGTTTTCCAGATACGCTTCCCAGACTGTCGCTAAGTCCACGTCGACGGTGCCGTCGCGAAGCTGATTCCAGATCCCCGGTTCCTCTTCCACATCGTGATCCATCGTCCACCCGCCGCCGGCCATGTTACGACCGAGTTCGCCGATGAACGGTGCGTGTGGCTGCATGAAGTGAATGATCAGCCGCTTGTCGGGGTAGCTCTCATGGGCGTCTACCGCCGCTTGAGCGACTGTTTCCGGGGTCACGGTCTGTAACTCCGTGTCCCACTCACCCAGACAGTCGACGACGGCGTGGAAGGTACTCTCATCGAGATCCAGACGCGGGATGTACGGATTCGAGTTGATGTAGACGGTATCGTGGAATTTCCCGGAGGCGAAGTTCCGTTCGAGGAACTCCTCGCTACTGGATCCTAACGAGATCCGCGACTCCAGTTTCCCGTCGAGATCGATCCGATCCGCGAACATATCGTAGCGACAGGCATCTAGAATCAACAAATTATCCCAGTCTTCGGACATAATTCGGGTTCCGTTTCCGTGTCGGAGTTGGAAGACGAGATTGTTGAGTTCGATAGGAACGTATCGCAACACGCTCCTAGCGGTTCGGAGTAACCCTCCGCTGGCGTAGAGTTCCCTCGCTTTGCGGAGATGATGACGCATACGATGGGGGATTTCCCTCCGAGAAAATAACGTTTCGGTTCAGAGAACGGGCGTTAGTCGTTCAAACTTTGTACCCTAATGCCTCTAGTTGTTCGTCGAGTTCTTCTCGGGACATCCGGGCGTTGTTCGGTTCCTCGACCGTCGGTTCGTAGGTTTCGTTGTCTTCCGCGGACGTGATCACCCACGGGACCTTCCGGATCTGGGGGTGAAGGCTTCCGAGTTTGTGGCCGAGGATCCCGTACTCCCCGAACGCCTCGCCGTGGTCGGAGGAGATCGCTACTCGGTCAGCGTCCAGGTTCTCCAAGAGGAGTTCGATGTCGTCCAGAACGAACCGAAGATCGCTCATGTACGCCTCCCAAATACTCTCGAGATCCCCCGTCTCGTAGTAATAGTTCCACCAATCGTACTCGTGATATTTCAGGTCGCGATCCGCCGCGAGTGCTTTCGAAAACCAGGGCGTATGCGGTTGGTGATACTGAAGGATGAGTCGATCGAAGTCGTGTTCGCGCCCGACCGAGATCGCGCGGTCGGTCACGTATTTGGGGGGTGTGTTACCTTCCGTGTGTCCGAACGGCCCTTCTTCTCCGACGGTCTCGAATTTGAACAGGTATTCCGCCTTCCTGAGTTCAGTTATGTCTACGGATGGAAAGAGTCGAAGCGTCTTAAACGGCAACGGTCTATCGCTATCGGTCTCGTGGACCTTCGTATCTAACACTTCTTGGATATGACTTTGCGCCGAGAGGAACGCGGTTTCCCGGATCTGATCGAGGTGTTGTTCGTCGAACGTCCGAGCGAGCCATTCGGCGGATGCACCCCCGACCGACCGGATACTGTCGACGGTATCGATGAAGTCGTACTCGTCTTGGACGAGACGCATAGCATCCACTCGACACGTATCGAGGAGGATCAGGACGTCCCACTCACGATCGAACACGTTCGTTCCGATCGTTCGGTGGCCGTTGACGGCGATCGCTGGAATTCTGTATAGATAGTCAAGTAAGACCGAATCGACTACTCGAGACGGATTTTTCAGTCCTTTCAGTATATGCTCCCGATCGAGGTCCGGCATAGTGTTTAAGTATTCAATTGAAACTCCTCCTTCTGAATCTTAATGCTATCGGTCAAACCGGCCCCGACTACCGTGACAAAAGTACATACAGTATGGGCCGTAATCACCAAACCGGAGTTTGAAGTAGACGACATCTGACCCAGTACATGATGGAACGATACACGTTTGAGAATCTCAAAAAAGCGCTTCGAAGGCCGGAGTACGCCCTCTGGGAACTCCAGCGAATCGCGTTCGACCTGCGCCACAGCGGTGACGCAATCGACGTGATGGAACAGGATTGGGACAATCTCATTCTCCTTGACGCCTGCCGGTACGACCGGTTTGAAGCACAAAACACGATGTCCGGCGACCTTTCGGCCGTCGTCTCACACGGCGGCCGGAGTTGGGAGTTTATGCAGGGGAACTTCGTCGGGGAACAGTTCCACGACACCGTCTACGTGACTGCGAATCCACATACCGAGAAGTTGTCTGACGATGTTTTCCATGCGGTATGGCCGCTCTATCTTGATGCTTGGGATGACGACCACGAAACCGTGCTTCCGGAGGATGTCGCCGATGCGGTCCTCGAGGCACACCGACAGTATCCGGACAAGCGTATCATTGCCCATTTCATGCAACCTCATCGGCCGTACCTCGGCGAAACGGCGAAATCTCTCCAAGAGGCATACGAGATCAGGGGGTTCAATAGAAATATCGCCGAGACCGGAGCACGGACCGACCAGCCCTCGTTTGCGACTCTCGTCGAACGCGGGGAAATCCCGATCGATGAGGCTCGACAGGCCTATCGCGAGACGCTTGATATCGTTCTCGAACACGTCTCGTCACTGACTGATAAACTGTTCGGTAAGACTGTTATCTCGGCCGACCATGGGGAGATGCTCGGTGATCAGCTGACGCCGTTGACCAACCCCAAGTTCGGTCACTCACACAAGTACCTCCGGAACCGGACGCTGTACGTCGTCCCGTGGCTGGAGTTGCCGACGGATAAGCGACGGGAGGTCACAAGTGACGACCCGATTGCGGTCGAGCGTGGCGACTCGTCGACGGTCGAGGACCGGCTCCGTTCGTTAGGGTATAAGTGATGGTGACTCGACGACACGGTTCTCGCGGGGGACGGCGTCAGCCCCCATCACAAATATTATCTCCGCTGTCGGCTATTTCAGATCAATGCTGCGGCACGAAGTGAGCGTCGACAATCTAAAGAAGGCTCTGAAGAACCCTGATCAGGCCGTCGATGAGACCGTTTACGAACTGCTCTATCGAATCCCGATGACATATGCGAACACGGTAACGACCATCGGGACGAACGTCTTCACGCGAGAATGGGACGTTCTGATCCTGCTGGATACCTGTCGTGTCGACGCCCTTCGTGCGGTCGCCGACGAGTACGAATTTATCTCGTCGGTCGGCAGTATCCGGTCGGTCGGCGGCCGATCCCCCGAATGGATCGCCAAGACGTTTGTCGAACGCCACGAAGCCGCGATCCGAGACACCGCGTATCTCTCCGCCAATGTCTTCACCGAGCCGATCCTCGACACCGGCGATCCCGACGCCACGTCGCTTGCGAACAGGAGTTTCACGTATGACCTTCTGGACAGGGTTCCAACCGTCGACGTGGCGACGCTCGGGAAATGCGAGTACCTGTTCGAATACGAATCCGTCGGTGAATCGGGGCCGCTGGGACATACGGAGGGTGGAACTCCGCCCCGATACGTGACCGACCGGGGCATCGACGTTGTCCGCAACGAGGACTTCGAACGCGTTATTCTCCACTATCTCCAACCCCATCCACCCTACATGGCGCGCGCACTCGAAGCGGACCGGCCGCTGCACGAACACGAGCGGGACTGGTGGGGGTATCTCGGCGATACCGGCGACAAGGAAACGGTCTGGGAAACGTACTTGGACGAACTCCGGTACGTCCTCGACGATGTCGAACTCCTGTTGGAGAACATGGACGCCGAGCGGGTGGCCATCACGGCCGATCACGGCGAAGCGTTCGGTGAGTACTGGGAGTTCGGTCACAAAACCGGCAGTATGCATCCGAAAGTCCGGACCGTCCCGTGGGTAGAGACGTCCGCGACTGACACCGGTACGTATACTCCGGAGTTCGAAGCGCCACAGGAGAACGACGCCGACGGGACTCTCTCAGAGCAACTCGAAGCGCTCGGCTACAAAATGTGAAGACGGAGCGTCAGCTACTTGTAGCAAAGCCGGCGTTATGAGATAACCATGACTCTCCTGCATCGGGCGTATCGACTGTTCCGCTCCGAGGGTGCGGGGGCAGTCGCGAATGAGGCCCGAAAGAAGTTCGGGGGATACCTCGATCCGCTCTATCAGCTGACGAAACCCGAATACAAACAGTATACCGTCAGCGACGTAAGCGCCGAGTTCGACATGTCCCGCCACCGTCTGGACCGCCACGACTTCGTCGACGACATCCGTTCCGAACGGGCGCTTATCGAACGCGTCCTCTCGGCCGTCGAGGCAGACGACGTGTTCTACGATATCGGTGCGAACGTCGGTATTTACTCCTGTCTGATCGGTGATCGACTGGATTCGGGACGGGCCGTCGCCTTCGAGCCCACGCCGGAGGCGTACGATGTCCTCCGTCGGAACGTCGGCCGAAACGACGTTCCCGTCGAGACGTTTAACGTCGCACTCTCGGACGCGAACGGGACGACCCGGATGACCGTGAACGGACGGACGGGCCACCAGTTCGCCGACGGCCGCGACGGGACCCTCGAGATCGAGACGCGACGCGGCGACGATCTCGTCGACGAACACGGCCTCCAGCCGCCGAACGTCTGCAAGGTCGACATCGAAGGGGCCGAATATCTCGCGCTCGACGGGCTCCGTGAGACGCTCAGCGATCCGAACTGTCGCCGCGTTTTCTGTGAAATACACACGGAGAAAGTACGGGAAATCGGTGGCAGCGCCGACGAGGTCGAAACGCTTCTTCGGGAGTTGGGATTTGACCTCGAGTATCTCGGCGATCGGCGGGCAAACTACTTCGTCGAAGCGAGCCGGCCGCCTGAACGCCGATGAGAGACGACGAATGACACGACTTGCCCTCGTTACCCCGCGATATCCGCCGACCCACGCCGGCGGCGGTGAGATTAGTGCCCGACTGCTCGCCGAACAACTCCACGCTCGAGACGCCGTCGACGAAGTCGTCGTCTACTCGTTCGACGGCGAGTCGACGGAGACGGTCGGGGGGATTCCGGTCTTCCGGCTCGCGGACGTCCCCCAGTACCCCTACAGCCTGCCGAACGAGATCGCCTACCGGAAGCTCAGGGCGGTCGGGCCGGACCCCGACGTGATCCACGCGTACAACATGCACCTCCATCCCGCCGTGGGACGGCTCTCCGCGACGCTCGACGTTCCCGCGGTGGCGACGCTAAATGCATATCCGCTCGTCGACTGGGCCGAGGTGAACGTGACCCCGTCGCTCAAGCGCCGAGTGTACGAGCGGACACTGTTGCGTCTCGAACGGCCCCGCTTGCTGGGACAATTGTCGAACATCGACCTGTTCCTGCCGCTCAGCAGCGCCGTCGAACGGGTCTACCGGAACAACGGCCTCGAGGACGCCGACTACGAGGTGATCCCGAACATGCTCGATCCGTCGTTTTCCGTCCCGGACGACGGCTCCGAAGAGACGGACCGGGTCCGGTTGCTGTACGTCGGCTATCTTCGGGACACGAAAGGCGTTCGGTATCTGATCGATGCGATGGACCGGCTCCCCGAGCGGGTCGAACTGACGGTCGTCGGCGACGGTCCGGAGCGGGACGCCCTGACGGAGCGGGCCGCGGGTACCGCCGCGGCCGACAGAATCGAGTTCACCGGTTCGGTCCCCTACGAGGAGGTCACACGGGCGTACGCTGACGCGGACGTGTTCGTCCACCCCGGCGTCTGGCCGGAGCCGTTCGGCCGGACGATTCTCGAGGCGATGCAGGCCGGATTGCCCGTCGTCGCGACCGATATCGGCGGCCCGGCCGACACCGTCCCGCAGTCGGAACTACTGGCGACGCCCGGTGATCCGGCAAGTCTGAGCGAGAGCATCGAATACGCCGCTGCAAACCGTGACCGGATTGGCCGGGAAAATCGGCAGTTCGTCGACGACCGGTATCACCCCGATGTCGTCGTGCCACAGTTTCATGAGGTATACGAGCGAGTTCTGCGTGACTGACGGCGAACGGCGCCCCTGCAGCCACCGATCAACCCGTGAAGGATATGGCCGTCGGTTTAGAAGACGGGTGTAATGATCGATTTCGGACCTGGCGGCCGAGGACTGGCGGTCGCACACTGGGGCGAACACGCCAACGGTGGCGGTGATCGCCTCGCCTGGGAACTCGCCCGCGTCTTCGAGGACGCACCCTTTTATGTCGGGTGGCGCGACGAGTCGATCGAGCCGACCGATATCGAGGCCGAACAGCTCATCCAGGGCCGGTTACTGAACCGGGCCCTCGAGCGGGGCGGGCTGGCGCGACAGCTCGCGCATCTCGTGGGATGGCAGCTCGCCGAGCCGCTCCGGGAGTACGACGTCCTCGTCACCAGCGGGAACGAGCCGCTGTTTTACGTCGCCCCGACCGAGCAGACCTGGGTCGCCTACATCCATCACACGAACCGCAGACAGTCCGACCAGATCACTGCGGTCGAATCCGCTCGGTTCCCCCGGCTCCGACTGCTCCTTCATTACGCGATCCGGGTCCTGTTCGACCACAACACCCACCGTCCCGATCGCTACGTCGTCAACTCCGAACTCGTCAAGCGCCGCCTCGAGCGCTACTGGGGCGTGCCGAGCGAGAAGATCAGCGTCGTCTATCCGCCCGTCGATACCCACGAGTACGATCCGGACGACGAGGAGACCGGCGAGTACTACGCGACCCTCTCTCGACTGGACTGGCACAAGGACGTCGACGGGATCATCAGAGCGTTCAACGACCTCGAGAGTCGATTGCTCGTTGCCGGCGACGGTCCCGAACGCGAGCGCCTCGAGCAGTTAGCCGGCGACAACATCGAGTTTCTCGGTTACGTCGACGAGGCCGAGAAACGACGTCTACTGTCGGGCGCGAAGGCCTTCGTGTTCAACGGCCGCGACGAAGACTTCGGGATCGCCCCGGTCGAAGCGCTGGCGGCCGGCACGCCGCTGCTCGGCGTCGAGGAAGGGATGACACAGTTCCAGGTCGTCGACGGGAGGAACGGCTACTGCCACACGCGAGCGGGCGAAGCCGGGCCCTCGCTGGCCGAGACGATCCGCCGGTTCGAGACGGAGGGGGTCGAGTGGTCGCCGGCGGAGATCGCCGCCTTCGCCGACCGGTTCTCCGTGGATGCGTTCCACGAGGGGATGCGGGAGGCAGTCGATACCGCGGTTGCGAGCGCCGATATCACGCCCGATTGGTACGAGTCGTACGAAACCGGTGATTGAGTCGACTGCAGGCAGTCACGCGCCGCTCGGCGTGTCACGCTCGGCGGTCAGTTCCGCCCGATCCACTTCCGCAAGTCCATACAGGTAGCCGAAGCCGACCGCAGCGGTGAACACGAAGATCGTAACAAGCTGTTTGACCTTCGCACTCGACGGGCGTCGCAAGAGGTCGGATAGCCGATCCGGAACGAACTCGAGCATGAGCTGTTGCAGGTACTCGTTTTTGTCGCCTTTCGCCTCGGGTAACAGCAGATCCATGATCCGTTTCGAGTAGCCCTGCCAGAAGGCTCGGAACACGAGCCACTGGAAGTCGCCCCGATAATCGAACAGTTTGTGGTGAACGACGGCGTCGGTGTTGTAGATCACGCCCTTGCCGTACGCGTTCGCCATCCGGATACAGACCGGCGCTTCGTGGGCTTGGATGTGACGGTCGCCTTTCCGGCCCGTATTTTCGTCGTAGCCGCCGACGGCGAGAAAGACGTCCCGCCGGTAGGAAATGTTCGAACCGTAGGTGTTGCGAAGCTCCTCCATGTGATCGCCCATCCCGCGCTCGTCACAGCCGACGAGCCAGTAGAACTCCGCGGGGAAGAAGTCGGGTTTTTCGGTCACCCAGTCGGAGGCGACGTGGCCGCCGACCGCGATAGCGTCAGTTTCGGCGTAGACTCGAGCCAATTCCGCGACCCAGTCCTCTTCGGCGACGGCATCGTCGTCGATGAACGCGACCACGTCGCCGGTCGCGATCTCGGCTCCGCGGGTCCGGCTGTAGGAGATGCCTTGATTCTCGTCGTTACAGTGGAGGATGACGTCCTCGAGGCCCCCGTAGTCATCTCTCACGCGGTCGAAGACCGGCTCGTTGCCGTCGACGACGAGGACGATCTCGAGGGGGTCGTAGGTCTGTGCGAGGACGCTGTCGACGCACTCCGAGAAGACGTCGTACCGGTCCATCGCGTACGTACAGATGACGACGGAGACCTTCATCGGGACTCGATTTCGGAGAGGCGAGAATAAGCCTTTTCCTTCAGTAACCCGCTCGGCGGAGGAACGGTCCGAAAACCGGAGTATCGTCGCTCCGACTCCGTCGTTAGACGGGGTATCAAACGGCGACGCGTATATGACAAGGCTTATTCTTGGCTTGGGTCTGGTGGAACCTAATGAGTACGGACACCGAACACGTCGACGAGGGAGCAGAAACCTCCACCCTCGAGGCGTGGCGAGACTGGTATCATATCCCCATCGTCGGGGTCGTGATGCTGTTTATGGTCTGGGTCCGAACCCAGATGTACGACCGGTTCGTCACGGACGGCGGACAGCCCGCGCTGTCCGGTATCGACTCGTGGTATCACTGGCGAACGATCAACTGGACTGCCGAAAACTACCCGCATACGATGCCCTACGAGGTCTGGACCGGATTCCCGTCCGGCAACTACGTGGGCCAGTTCGGGACGCTGTTCGACCAACTCATCGTCACGGTAGCGATGATCGTCGGCCTCGGTGATCCGTCGCCCGAGACCCTGTATACGGTTTCGCTGCTTGCGATTCCGGTCATGGCCGCGCTCGTCGCGATCCCGGTCTTCTACGCCGGGCGGCGACTCGGCGGGACGATCGGCGGCATCGTTTCGGTTCTCGTCCTCGCGCTCGCGCCCGGGACCTTCCTTCGGCGCTCGTTGGTGGGGCAGCTCGACCACCACGTCGGCGAGGTGCTGTTCATGGCGATCGCGGTCCTGGCGATGATGGTCGCGTTGCGCGTGGCCGAACGGGACAAGCCGATCTACGAACTCGTCGTCGACCGCGACTGGGATACCCTCCGGTCCCCACTCGTCTACAGCACGCTCGCGGGGATTGCGATGACCTTGTATATCTGGGTCTGGCCGTCGGCGATTCTTCTGATCGGGATCTTCAGCGTCTTCTTTACCGTACAGCTCTGCGTCGATTATCTCCGGGGCGTTTCGCCCGACCACGTCGCCTTCGTCGGGGCAGTAAGCCTTGGCGTCACGGGGCTGCTGTCGATTCTGTTGATCGAACGGCCCGGCAGTACGGGGTCGACGTCGTTAGGCCTCCTCCAGCCACTCGCTGCTTTCCTCGTGGCCGCCGGCTGCGTGTTCATGGCGTGGCTCGCCCGTGAGTGGAACAACCGTGATCTCGAGCGCCAGTACTACCCCGTCGCCATCGCCGGTCTCCTCGGTGCGATCGGAGTGGGGGCGTGGCTCGTCCTGCCCGGCCTGTTCGATACGATCGTCGGCAACGCGGTGCGCCGGGTTCTCCCGATCGGCGGGACGGCAACGGACCTCACGATCGGCGAGGCCAAGCCACCGGATCAGTTCCTCTCTCACGTCTTCGACGAGTTCGGTGCCGCGTTCTACACGATGGTCGCGGGGCTCGTGTTGCTCGTCGTGCGGCCGCTTCTCGGCCGCGAGTATCGCGCCGAGTATACGCTGGTGATCGTCTGGTCACTGTTCCTGACCAGTATGGCGGCCACACAGCTTCGGTTTGCGTACTACCTCGTTCTCGCTGTCGCGGTCGTTAACGCCGCGTTCGTCGCGGACGTGGTTCGGCTGTTCGATCTCGATATCAGGGGCGGCATCGAATCGCTCAGGTCGATCGAGACCTATCAGGTGATCGTCGTCATCCTCGTGGTCTTGTTACTGTTTGCGCCGTTGTTACCGCCGCTGGCATCGGGAACGGCCTGGGGGAACGCCGAGGGCGCTCGACCGCACCCCGACGCGATGGCCTGGGAGGAGTCCAACGAGTGGCTCGCGGAGAACACGCCGGCACCGGGTAACTACGGCGGTGCGAACAACGCCGATACGCTCGACTACTACGGGAGCTACACCCCAGAGGACGGTGATTACGAGTATCCCGACGGGACCTACGGCGTCATGTCGTGGTGGGACTACGGCCACCTGATAACGACCCAGGGCGAACGGATCCCCCATTCGAACCCGTTCCAGCAGAACGCGCGGTCGTCTTCCGAGTTCTTGACTGCCCAGTCCGAGGCGGAAGCGGAACTGATCCTCGATGGGATCGCCGCCGGTGAACCTGTCGTGAATCGATCGACCGAGGAACTCGAGGGAGCCGTCGGCAACGACTCTCAGGAGGGCGAAGGGATCCGATACGTGATGATCGACGACCAGATGGCCGGCGGGAAGTTCAGTGCGATCACGGCGTGGTCCGGGCCCGATTACAGCGCGTACGTTCAGAGCGAACAGTTCCAAGCTGGAAACAGCTCGATCCAGCTTCCGAGCGGAAATGAGGTCTACGAGAACACGACGACCGCGTCGCTGTATCGGCAGGACGCGGCCGGCATGGAACACTACCGGCTGGTTCACGAGAGCGACGACTACGCGATCGTCGGCGGGATGCAGGTGGGCAATCAGCGACTCCCCCACTACTCCCTGCCGATTAGCCGGTACAACCGGGCGACCGGACAGAACCTCGACACCGGCTGGAGTAACCAGACGGCAGCGATTCAACAACAGCTCGCACAAGCACGGAGCAGCGACCAGGTGTATCAGCAACTCGGCGTTCCGATGTGGGACGCCCACGTCGAGTCGAGAGTCAAGACCTACGAACGCGTCGCGGGCGCGACGATCACCGGTAGCGTCGACGCCGAGTCGATCGACGCCGACAACGCCACGGCCGTAGTCAGCGTCCCGCTCGAGACCGGCACCGGACGGACGTTCGCCTACAGACAGACCGCCGACGTGGACGCGGACGGCAGCTTCGAGGTGACTGTCCCGTACGCGACGAACGACGAACTCGGCGTCGAGGACGGTTACACCGACAGCAGCGTCGAGGCGCTGGGCAACTACACCGTTCGAGCCATCGCGCCCTCCGGCAACGAGACCGTCCAGTACGGCGGCGAAACGACGGTTCCGGAACCGGCCGTCGTCGACGGCGAGTCGGTCGACGTCACCCTCGAGGAGATCGAGACCGACACGGGTAACGAGAGCAACGGAACTGCTGGGAACGAAACGACCGGCAACGAGACGGACGACGGCGGGTCGACCGACGACGGCACGGCCGGCGACGGATCGACGGACAACGAGACGGCGGCGGCCGTCGCGCCGATCGCCGCCGAGCCGGCGAGCTGATCGGTCGCTCGCCGATCGGACACCCAGCGGGAAGAAGGCTTTTGCGAGATCCGCCCCAAATACCGACGATGCGGGAGCTTTTCGCCGTCTACTTGAAGGGGTTCTCCATGGGATCTGCCGACGTCGTCCCCGGCGTTTCGGGCGCGACGATCGCACTGATTCTCGGGATCTACGATCGGTTGATTCGGGCGATCACGACGATCGATCCCCGAAAATTTCGATCGGCGTGGCGGCTCCACGAGCCGGCCCAGCGGGCGGCCCTGCGGGCCGAACTCGAGCGGATCGACGCCGGCTTTCTGGCGGCGCTCGGACTGGGGATCGCGACGGCGATCGTGGTGTTGTCGCGGGTGTTACACACCGCGGTAACCGAGTATCCGGTGCCGACCTACGGCTTCTTCTTCGGGTTGATCAGTGCGTCGGCGATCGTGTTGTACGGCGAGATCGATCGCTGGACTGGCCGGCGACTCGCCGTCTCGATCGCGGGGATCGCGATCGCCGCCGCGATCACGGGTGTGACGGCAACGGGCGTCTCACACGGGCCGGCGATGGTCGTCCTCGCGGGTGCGATCGCGGTCTGTGCGATGATCCTCCCGGGGATCTCCGGGGCCTTCTTCCTGCTGCTACTGGGCCAGTACGAGTTCATGACTGCGACGCTGACCGCGTTCGTCGACGGCCTGCTCGGGCTGGCCGGCGGCGGGACCGCCGGGTCGGTCGTCGAGTCAGGGACCGTCGTCGCGCTGTACTTGCTCGGGACGGTGATCGGCCTGTTTACGATGGCACACGTCGTTCGACGCGCGCTCGAGTCCTACCGGGCAGCGACGCTCGCTTTTCTGGTGAGTTTGATGGTCGGGGCGTTGCGCCTGCCGGCGACCGAGATAGCGACCAACGTCGGCTCGGAACCGACCGCGACGCTGCCGATTGCGGTGGCGGCGGGGGCCGTCGGCGTCGTCGCCGTTCTGCTGGCGAACCGATACACAAGCGGACTCGAGTACGACGACCCTGCCGGCTAGCGCGTCGATCAACCGCCGTCGGCCGTCGTCAGCGCGCGGAACGCGATCGTCGGAAACCGCGGCTCGACCGTACTCGGCCGGCGACCGCTGCCGCCCGACCGTACCGCCACGGGCATTCGTTCGACGACGCCCCGGTCCGCGAGTTCGTACAGGAACCGCTCGACGGTCCCGGCGGTCAGCGACGACCGGTCGGCGATGGCGGCCGCGATTTCGTCGATCGGCCGGTCGTCCGGCTCGAGGGCGACCAGCGCCGATAGCACCCGCTGGCGGGTTTCCGAAAGCGCCAGCGCCCGGCCAACGTGGACGCCGTCGTCGGGGACGGCCGCGCGGGCCCGCTCGAGGTGGGGCCGCTCGATCCGATCGGCGTCGTCCTCGCTGGCGAGGACGGCCGCACCGAACAGCGCCGCCAGGGCGTCGTGGGCGTTCCCGTCGGCCCAGGCTGCGAGGTCGCGGACGGCGTCGTGATCGAGCGCGCCCGCGGCGAGCCCCGTCGAGACGCGATCGGTGATCACGTCGACGAGTTCGTGATCCCGGTAGGCCGGGACGGTGACGGTCGCTCCCTCGTGGCCGGCCGGNTTGCCAGCCCGCTCAGAGATGTGTATAAGAGACAGGGTGACGGTCGCTCCCTCGTGGCCGGCCGGTTCGGACGCCCCGACGGCGACGACGGTGACTCGCTCTGTGACGGGCGCAAGCAGTTCGCGGGCTCGATCCGGGCCGAGGGCCTCGGACTCATCGTGGTGGTCGACTGCGACGACCGCGCGCCGATCGCCGCGAGTCAGCCGCTCGCGAAGCCGGTCACGCAGGTCGTCGGTCCCGACGCCGCTCTCGGGGACCCGCTCGCTCGAGAGCCCGGACAGCACCGCGCGATAGAACGCGAAGGGGCTCCCGACCCGGCGGCCGTCGACGGTGACGAACCAGGTCGCCGGGCCGGTGGTGCCACCCCGAGTCGTCGTCTCGATCGCCCGGCTCGAGCCGCCGAACCCCTCGTTCATGGCGTCGAACAGCGCCGTCGTAATCGCCGACGTCCCGGAGCCGGGCGGCCCGACGACGGCGACCGGGGGCGGCAACTCGCCGTCGAAGACCGGCTCGAGGGCGTCCAGCAACTGCTCGAGGACCGGGCCCCGGCCGATCGGCTCCGGCCGGTGGACGACCGGGCTGAGCGTGTTACGGTCGACGACGAGCCGTCTCCCCTCCCGGGCCGACCGCCGTCTGGCGATCCGTTCCTGCAGGTCCATTACTCCGCGCGTGCCCCCGTCGCGTTCGTGCCCGTCCCGTCCCCGACGAGCGCCGCCGCCAGCACCTCGAGGGTGTGGGTGATCTCGTAGCCGGTGCCGTGTTCCATCTGCATCGAGCAGGTCGGACACTCCGTCAACCCTGCTTCCGCGTCGGCCTCGTCCATGTGGTCGAACATCTCCGCGCCGATCTCCATGGAGGTTTCGTAGTTCTCTTCCTTCCAGCCGTAGGTGCCGGAGATGCCCGAACAGGAGTCGCCGACGTCGTGGGCCTCGACGCCGTCGATGGCGGCGAGCAGTTCGACCGTCTGGCCGTCGAGCCCCTGATTGCGGGCGTGACACGGTGCGTGGTAGGCGAAGTCGTCGAACTCCTCGCCGACCGACGTTCCCTCGAGTTCGGCCTCGAGGTCCTCGTGGACCCGCAGGTATTCGACGGCATCCCAGGTGTTCTCGGCGACGGCCTCGGTGTCCTCGAAATCGAACAGTTCGGGGTACTCCTGGCGCAGCGACATCGAACACGAGCTACAGGAGGCGACGATATCGGCCCCGTCTTCGATGGCCGCGGCGAGTTCCCGGACGTTCGTTTCGGCGGCGCGACGGGCGTCCTCGAGCATGCCGTTGGCGAACATCGGCGTTCCCGAACAGTCCTGGTCGGGGACCATGATCTCGTAGCCGAAGTGTTCGTAGACGCGGACGAGCGCCTTCGCGACCTCGGGTGTGTTGTAGTTCGAGTAACAGCCGTGGAAGTACGCGATACGCTTGTCGGGGTTCTCGACCTGTGCGCCGCCCCGTGCGGTCCACCACTCGCGGAAGGTCTCGGTCGCGAACTCGGGGAACTCCCGCTCGCCGGCGATCCCGAACAGTTTCTCGCCGAGCCACTGGGTCGCAGAGAGCCCGGTCACGAAGTTCGCCGTCCGGGGGAACATGGCCCCGAGGGGGGCGAGCCGGCGGTAGTTCGCGAGCATCCGGTTGCGCCAGTACTCCCGGGAGAGTTTGCTCATGTTCTCCTCGACGTACTCGGCGCGGGCGGTGTTGTGCATCTGCGAGAGCGGCACGTCCGATGGACAGGCGCTGTCACACCGCATGCAGTTCGAACACTTCATCACCGACTCGTCGATGTCGTGATCGTCCTGTCGTTTGAGCCGCCACTGCTCGGGCCCCTGGAACTTCGGACCGGGGAACTCGTCGTCGACCTCGGCGACCGGACACTCGGTATCGCAGGTCGAACACTTGTAGCAGTCGTCGGCCCCCGGTCGAAGGTCGGTCTCTCCGGCCTCCGGAAAGACCTCGATCGGTTCGAACTCGTCGCCACTGTCGTCGGTCGGTCGATCTGCGTCGCTCATTGGATCACCTGAATCAGTCGTCCGAAATCCGTCGTCTCGTTCATCGACACCCCTCCGCGGCGCGCCGACCCGCGACGTAGCCCGTCGCAAGCGAGACGCCGCTGCCGGACTTCTCGGCCGCGAAGTCGTAGCCGCCCAGGACCGCGCCGGCCGCGCGCAGGTTCGCGAACTCGAGGGCGTCGTCGGCATCGAGCGGGCGAAGGTCGCGGTCGACCGGCAGGCCGAAGCGGGCGTAGGGCTGGTCGCCGAAGACGTCGTCGACGAACCAGTCGTAGCGGTCGGCGGGGTGGGGGACGTGACAGTCGAAGACCGGTTCCGAGACGCGCTCGCGGTCGGACTGCACGCCTTTCCCCACGAGCCCGCCGGTCGCGAGAATGTACTGGTCGGCGGTGTGGGGGATCTCGCTCCCGTTGCGGTCGACGGTGACGCGGTCGATCCGTTCGGGGCCGCTCGAGCCCGCGCCGTCGGCCCCGGTCTCGTAGTCGACGACCGGGACCCCCGTCGTCACGCGGACGCCCGCGTCGGAGAGCGCGTCGAACAGCAGGTCCTCGAGGCGCAGCCCGGGGAGGCTCGGCGGTCCCATCGGGACCTCGAAGACGTCGACGCCGAGCCGGTCGGCGAGATCGGCTCTGACCGCGTCGGCGCTGTCGTCGCCGAGGATCGCCGGGAACCCGACGCGGGACTCGCCCTCGAGGCGGGAGCGAACCGTCTCGGCCAGCGCCGCACGCGCGGTGGACTCGCCGGCCGCCGTCTCGACGGGTTCGTCGCGGTCGAGCAGGTGGGCATAGCGCGTGACTTTCGCGTCGTCGCGCTCGATACCGGGAAAGCGGACCGTGACCCCGCGGGCGTCGAAGGGGACCCCGGCAGCCTCGAGATGGGCCGCCGCCAGCGGGGCCTCGAAGTCCGGCAGCGTCGCGAAGCCGACGAGCAGGGCGTCGCGGTCGTCGCTCGCCAGCCCGGCGGCGGTCGCGGTCGGGTACCGCGCGGTCGGCTTGACGGTGCCACCGTGGGTCGGTACGAGCGCGTTCGCGTCGGTGTGTGCGCCCGCGTAGGCCTCGCCTGCGATCTCGTCGAAGAAGGCGAGGGCGTCGCGGACCGCCTCGGCCCCGACTCGCTCGTAGGGGTGGCCCTCGGGGAGGTCCGCGAGGGCCGGAAACGGGTCCGCGAGCGGGCCCTCGCCCGCCGGCGTATAGCCCAGCACGTCGATCAGGCCGCTGGCGTGGCGGAGCGTACTCTCCTTGTGGGAGACGAGCCGAACCCGGACGTCCCGCTCGGCCGCGGCCAGCGCGGCGGTCGCACCGGCCAGCCCGCCGCCGACGACGAGGACGTCGTCCTCGATAGCCATTCAGTCGTCCCCCCGGGCTTCTCGAGCCACGCCGTCGTCGAACGCCGCGAACTCGACGTCCCCGCTCGCGCTCGCGGGGTCGCGATCGCGGTTCATCGTCGTCGCGTGCAGGGCGTAGTTGAGCATCGCCTGCGAGAGCTGTTCGCCCCACAGGGCGTGACGTTGTCCTTTCCAGCGCTCGGCGACGAGTTCGTCGAGCGCCGCCCGGACCGTCGCCTCGTCGTACTCGGGGTGGAGTTCGTGGGCCATGTTCTGACAGCAGAACCCGCCCTGGCAGTTCCCCATCGAGGCCCGCGTCCGAATGCGGACCGCGTTCAGGTCTGCCCCCGATCCCTCGATCGCGTCGCGGACCTCCGCGCGGGTCACGCCCTCGCACTGGCAGATCACCGGGTTCGGCTCGTCGGTTGCGAGGACCTCGCTCGCCCGGCTCCCCAGCCGTTGCTTGCTCCGGCGGGCCACCGGCGAGCGCAGCCCGAAGTCGTCCATCCCCGCCTCGAGCCGTGCGAGGTTCTCGCTGCCGGGCAGGGGTTCGTCGGCGGTCGAACACGAGGCCGTGACGCCCAGTTTCGCACAGACGTGGTCGGCGATCTCCTCGGCCATCGCCCGGTAGGTGGTGAACTTGCCGCCGACGATGCTTGACATACCGGCGACGCCGTCGCGATCGGCGTGATCGAGCAGGAAGAAGTCCCGCGTGATGTCGGTCGGATCCTGCGTGCCGGTTCCCGGCGGCTCGTAGAGCGGGCGCACGCCCCAGAACGAGCGGATGGTCCGCGATTCGGCGAGGATCGGCACCAGTTCGGAAAGCGTGTCGATCATCGCTTCGACCTCCCACTGTTCCTCGGGGTAGTCGTCCGGATCCGCGACTTCCTCGTCGGTCGTCCCCAGGATCGCGGTCGTCTCGTGGGGGACGATGATGTCGGCGTCACCCTTCGGCCGACAGCGGTTGATGACGGTGTCGACCTGCCGGACGTTCATGATCGTCATGACGCCCTTGGACGGACGGACCTCGATCTCGAGGTCGGCCATCGCGCCGATCTGGCCCGCCCACGCGCCGGTCGCGTTGACGACGTACTCGGCGGTGATCTCCTCGGTGGTCCCGGCCGCGGCGTCGCTCCGCTTGCCGGGTCCGGCACCGTGGCGGACCTCGACGCCGTAGACGTCGTCGCCCTCGCGCAGGAGGTCGATCACCTCGGCGTGGGTCTCGATCCGCGCGCCGTGGGCCTCGGCGTCGATCGCGTTTGCGACACAGAGCCGGAACGGGTCGACCGCGCCGTCGGGCACCTCGATCGCCCGTTCGACGTCCTCGGCGAGGTACGGCTCGATCTCGCGGGCCTCCCGCCCCGAGAGGACCCGTGCCGGAATGCCGCAGTCGCGACAGCCCTCGAGTTTCTCCCGGAAGTAGTCGTCCGAGTCCTCGGGCCGCTGTACGAACAGACCGCCGGTCTCCTCGACGCAGTGCCCGGCGATCTCCCGGAGCGTTTCGTTCTCCTCGATACATTCGGTCGCGCTGGCCTGATCGGAGACGGCATAGCGGCCGCCGCTGTGTAACAGGCCGTGCATCCGACCGGTGGTTCCGTCCGTGAGGGTCCCTCGTTCGACGAGCGTGACCTCGAGACCGCGGGTCGCCAGATCGCGGGCGATCCCACAGCCGGTCGAGCCGCCGCCGAGGACGAGGACCTCGGTGTCCCGTGCCATTCGTTCACCGGACCTACGGTCACCCCACTCTTTATTTTATCGCCGCCGAGCTAACACTCGTAACTCACTTTTCCCACACCGTCACTGACGGCGATTTGGCGGCGAACTTACTGTCTTGATCCACCTATTCCCCATCGTTCGTGAAATCGTTGGTAACATTTATAACGATCGTCGGTGTCGTTTACTGGTATCACGCGACCGGCAGTAAACGAATCGCGTGGCGGTACGAGGTGACTACCAGTGACAGACACAACGTACGTCGGAGCGGTCGACCAGGGAACGACCGGGACCCGGTTTATCGTGTTCGATCACGAGGGTCAGGTCGTCGCGAACGCCTACGAGACACACGAACAGATCTACCCCGAGCCCGGCTGGGTCGAACACGACCCGATGGAGATCTGGGAGAACACCAAAGCCGTGATCCAGCAAGCGCTCGGACAGGCGGGGATCGCCCCGTCCCAGCTCACGGCCATCGGCGTGACCAACCAGCGGGAGACGACGGTCCTCTGGGACGCCGACAGCGGGAAACCGGTCCACAACGCCATCGTCTGGCAGGACCGCCGAACCACCGATCGCGTCGAGGCCCTCGAGGAGGAGGGGAAAGTCGAGGCGATCCGCGAGAAGACCGGCCTCGAGGCCGACGCCTACTTCTCGGCGACGAAGGCCGAGTGGCTGCTCGATAACGCCGATCCGATCAAACTCGAGCGCGCCCGGCCCGAGGACATCCGCGACCGCGCGGAGAAAGGCGACGTGTTGTTCGGGACGATCGACACGTGGCTGATCTACAACCTGACCGGGAACCACGTCACCGAGGTCACGAACGCCTCGCGGACGATGTTGTACGACATCCACGACCTCGAATGGGACGACGACCTCCTCGAGGAGTTCTCGATCCCCGAGGCGATGTTGCCCGAGGTCCGGCCCTCCAGCGACGACGACACGTACGGCACGACCGACCCTGACGGGTTCCTCGAGGCCGAGGTGCCGGTCGCGGGCGCACTGGGCGACCAGCAGGCCGCGCTGTTCGGCCAGACCTGTTTCGACGCCGGCGACGCCAAGAACACCTACGGAACCGGCTCGTTCTTCCTGATGAACACCGGTGACGAGGCCGTCGAGAGCGACCACGGCCTGCTGACGACGATCGGGTTCCAGCGCTCGGGCGAACCGGTCCAGTACGCGCTCGAGGGGTCGATCTTCGTCACCGGCGCGGCCATCGAGTGGCTCGAGGACATGACGCTGATCGAGGATCCCGCCGAGACGGCGGAACTGGCCCGCAGCGTCGACTCGACTGACGGCGTCTACGTCGTCCCCGCCTTTACCGGACTGGGCGCACCCCACTGGGACCAACGGGCCCGCGGCACCATCGTCGGGATGACCCGTGGCACCCGGAAGGAACACGTCGTTCGCGCGACGCTCGAGTCGATCGCCTACCAGACTCGCGACGTCGCCGAGGCGATGGAGGCCGACTCGGGCATCGAGATGCGATCGCTGAAGGTCGACGGCGGCGCGGTCAAGAACAACTACCTCTGTCAACTCCAGTCCGATATCATCGGCTCGGAGATCGTCCGCCCCGTCGTCGACGAGACGACGGCGCTGGGCTCGGCCTACGCGGCCGGCCTCGCCGTCGGCTACTGGGACGATCCCGACGAACTGCGGAGCAACTGGCAGGTCGACGCCGAGTTCGAGCCCGAGATGGATCCCGACCGCGCGGACCGACGATACGAACGATGGAACGACGCCGTCGAGCGATCGCGCGACTGGGCGCGTGACGAGGAGGAGTAACGATGTTGCAGCCGCTCGTTACCGTCCCCATCGTCGGCATGGAACTCGAGGCCTTCGCCGTCCTGCTCATCGCCGCCCTCGCCGGCGGCGCGTTCGGCGCGGCCCTCGGTGCCCTTCCCTCGTTCGTCTTCACCGGCTTCGTCGTCTTCCTCGGCGAGGGGATCGCGATTCTTCAGGACGAGATCGGAAGCGAAATCGGCGTCGCCGGGGCGGGCGATATCGCGACCGGTATCACCGGGACCATCGGATTCGGTGCGGTCACCGGCCCACACATCGCCTTCGCCGGCGGCGTCGCCGCGACGGCCTACGCCGGACGGAAGTATCCCGAGATGGAACCCGACGACTGGGACTACCACTTCGGCAAAGACATCCTCTACGCGTTCGGCACCAAGCCCGACATCCTCGCGGTCGGGGCTATCTTCGGCGCGGTCGGGATGCTCATCACGCGCGTCATGGGCGGGCTCGGCTTCCCGACGGACAACATCGCACTATCGGTCGTCGCGACGGCCTTCCTCGCCCGACTCGCGTTCGGGTACCCGATCGTGGGCAAGGTCGGCGGCTCGAGCGTCCTCGACATGTCGCCGTTCGAGCGCGAGGAAAAGCGCATGGCCGCCGACGGCGGCACCGAAACCGACCGGCTGGCGACCGAACCCTGGCTCCCCCACCAGTACCGGTGGTCCGGCGTGACCGCCATCGGGATCGTCGGCGGGCTGCTCGGGGGCTACATCTGGCTCGAGACCGGGAGCATCTTCATGGGCTACGCGATCTCAGCCATGAGCCTGCTCTTTCTCAACCTCGGCGTCGAGAAGATCCCGGTCACCCATCACATCACGCTGCTGGGTGCCGTGGGCGCGGTGATCGCCATGCCCGCGATGGGCAGCGAACTGGTCGCGTTGCTCGCCGCCGGTGCCTTCGGCGCGATCAGCGGCCTGCTCGGCGAGGTGAGCCAGCGCGTGTTCTACTCCCACTCCGGGACACACGTCGACCCGCCGGCGATGGCTATCGCCGAGTTCATGCTCGTCCTCGGTGTCCTCTATCTGGCCGGGTTGCTCCCCAACGCGGGCTATCTCGCTCTCTGAGCGGCCAGAATTTCGCGTTTTCGACGAACGGCATCTCAGTTACGCTCGAGCAGCGACGACGAGGCGCGAGTCGCCGTCGGGGCGACTACGTCCTCCGATCCGACCGTTTTAGGGGCCGGCTTACCCATTGCTCGGTATGACCGCCGATCCGCCGCTGGTGCTGGACATCGACGGGACGCTCACCCGCCCGGAGGGGTGGGGCATCGACCCCCGCGTCTTCGATCCGATCCGCGAGTGGGAGGCCCCGGTCGTCATCGCCACCGGGAAGGCGTTTCCCTACCCTGTCGCCCTCTGTCATTTCGTCGGGATTCCGGAACTCGTCGTCGCGGAGAACGGCGGCGTCGTCTACACCGGCGACGATGTCTTCTTCACCGCCGATCGCGAGGCCGCCCGGGCCGTCGCCGAGGAGTACCGCGCGGCGGGCTACGACCTGGGCTGGGGCGAGGAAGACACTGTCAACCGCTGGCGCGAAACCGAGATCGCGGTCAGTTTAGAACAGCCGCTCGAGCCCCTGCGCGAGATCGCCGCCGACCACGGCCTCGAGGTGATCGACACCGGCTACGCCTACCACGTCAAGGACACCGATCCGAACAAAGGCGAGGGACTCGAGACGATCGCCGACCGCGTCGGGATCGACCTCGCCGACTGCGTAGCGGTCGGCGACTCCGTCAACGACGTCTCGACGTTCGAGGCCGTCGGCCGGAGCGTCGCCGTCGGCAACGCCGACGAACTGGCGAAAGCGGCCGCCGACGAGGTCCTCGACGCCGTCCACGCCGACGGGACGCTCGCGGTCCTCGAGCGGGTCCGCGGGTCGTAGTCGCCGTCAGGGGGACCGCGCCGCGATCGCCGATCGTTACTCGCCGTTCTCGATGACGTCCTCGAGCCATTGTTCCGGAACGACCCGTATCTGGTCGTCCGCCCCCAGCGAGTCGGTCGTGAGGAAGACGAGGTCGTCACCGGAGGCGACCGCCAGTCCGCCGCCGGCGACCGCGTCCCAGTGGTTCAACACGGTATCTGGCACCGTCAGCGACCGCTCGCCGTCGACCTCGGAACTGGCGACGTACCGGATCCCGTCGCCGTCCTGAATCGGATCGAACTGCCCCGAGACGACGACGGCGTCGTCGGCCTCGCGGATCCCCCAGAAGACCTCCGACCCCAGCGACAGGATCGTCCGGTCGAACGCGGGCTGGGGGACCGGCACCTCGCTGCTGTGTTCGTCGAACGCCGCCGCGCCCAACTGCTCGTAGGCTTCGGGTTCGGCGACTTCGGCAGCGTCCGGTTCGCGCTCGGCGTCGCCGGACTCGGCCGCAGTGGTCGGCCCGCTCGCGGCGTCACCGGACTCGGGACTCGAGGCCGCGTCCTCGATGTCGATCGATGTCCTGGCGACCTCGCTGGCCGCGTCGCCGCCGGCGTGGTCTTCGCGACCGGCGTTTCGTTCCCGCCCCTCGAGACCCTCGATGTCGGGTGACGTACTGGCGACGTCCGACGGCTCGACGCCGGTCCGGTCGCGAGCCGCCCGGCGCTGGTCGATCGCGATCACGAGAAGGAGCCCGCCCGCGCCGAGCCGCAGATAGCCGTGCCCGCGGTCGTCACGTCGCAGCGCCCGGACGCCGCTCAGGAGACTCGCGAAGCCGGCGGCGCCGGCCGGCGCGCCCGATCGAACGCCGCTTCGAACGGTATCGAGCGCTTCGGCGAGGGCATCGTCGATCCCCGCGACGCGTCGCTCGTCTGCCGGCTCCTCGTCGGTCTCGGTGGTGCTGTCTCGCTGGCTCATGCTGAAATCGAACTCGCGGTCCGTCAGGTTCAGTTCCCGGCGCTCGAGTCGCCCTCGCCCGCCCCCTCGGCGAACTCGTCGGTCTCGTCCGCGGCCGACGACTGGACGTCGCCCATGTCGAACGGCGAGCCGATTTCGTCCTCGTTGATCGCCCGGTCGAGCGTCCCTTTGTCCGTCACCGCACCCAGTCCCTTCTCCTCGACCGCCGACTGGATCTCGCCCGCGTCGATCGCCGAGTCGACGCTCCCGTCGTTCGTCGACGATTGCAGCGCCCGGCGGACGACGAGATAGCCCGCGAGCGCCGCACCGCCGGAGGCGACCGCTCCCGGAACCCCGTAGCGTTTGTAACCGAACGTGACTGCTTTCTTGCCGATCGTGTAGGCCCCAATCATGGTCATCGGTTGGGGAGGTACGGGAAAGAGGGCGAGGCTTTCGTACGGAAGCCGGCAGCCGACCGCCGGACCGAACACACGACAGGGCCGCGAACCGGGTCTCAGAACGCTTTTCCCTTCCTTGTCGTAAGTCCGAGTATGGTTTCGCTGCAGGCGGTCGCCGTCGCCGTCGTCGGGTTCGCGATCGTCATCGCCGCTGCGGCCGCCGTCTACCGGGACGCGAGCCGCCTCGAGATTTCGCGGCCGGCGCTGTGGGCGGGGTTCGTGTTCGTCACCTGCGGGGGTGGGCTCGTCACCTATCTGGGGCCGCCGGACGTGCCGATCCCCGGCCTGCTCGTGATAGTAATCGCTGGCCCGGCGCTGTATCTCTTCGAGCGCGACGACGCCAGACACGGCGACGAGCCCGCCGATCCGCACGCGCTGCCGGACGGGCCAGGCAGTGACTCCGCGAGCGACCGCTCCGGCGAAGAGTAGGCCACCGTCGGTCGCCCCCGACACCACACACCTTTTGACGGGTCCCGTCCAACGACCCCCAAGATGAGCGACTCCGCAAAGCCCGGGGGCGATGCAGGTGCTGACGCCACCGCCGACAGCGACGACGGCGGGCCGGCACAGGTCTCGAGTCCGGACTACCACAGCGAGAACCACACGGCCGCCCAGACCTGCGGCTGGACGGCAAACGCCGTCCGCGGCGAGGGGAAGTGTTACAAGAACATCTTCTACGGCATCGAGTCCCACCGCTGTATCCAGATGACGCCGGTGGTCAAGTGCAACGAGCGCTGTGTCTTCTGCTGGCGCGACCACCAGGGCCACGCCTACGAGATGGACGACGTCGAGTGGGACGACCCCGAGGCAGTCGTCGACGCCTCGATCCGGCTCCAGAAGAAACTGCTCTCGGGCTTCGGCGGCAACGACGAGGTCCCCCGCGAGGTGTTCGACCAGGCGATGGAGCCGCGCCACGTCGCCATCTCGCTGGACGGCGAGCCCACGCTCTACCCCTACCTGCCCGAACTCATCGAAGCCTTCCACGACCGCGATATCACCACCTTCCTCGTCTCGAACGGCACCCGGCCCGAGGTCCTGCGGGAGTGCGACCCGACGCAACTCTACGTCAGCGTCGACGCCCCCGAACGCCACACCTTCGATCAGGTCGTCGGCGCGATGGAAGACGATGCCTGGGAACGGCTGCTCGAGACGATGGACGTTCTCGCCGCGAAAGACGAGACCCGGACCGTCCTCCGGACGACGCTCGTCGAGGGTGAGAACATGCACCACCCGGACTGGTACGCCGGCTTCTACCAGCAGGCCGATCCGGACTTCATCGAACTGAAGGCGTACATGCACGTCGGCCACTCACAGGGTCGACTCGACCGCTCGGCGATGCCCGACCACGAGACGGTCGTGGACTTCGCCGAGCGGGTCGGCGAATACATGCCGGCATTCGACGAGATCAAAGAGGTGCCGGCCTCCCGCGTCGCCTTGCTCGCCAAGACCGGCGATACGTGGGTCCCCAAGCTGAAGAAAGGCAGCGAGTTCTGGGAGCGCGATCCGGTCGTGGGCGATTAGCCGCGTCCCGCCGGCCGCGTCGGCCGCTCCGCTCGCCGGCGTCGACGGTCACACCCGACACTGATCGCGCGCCCGATGTGGACACGGCCGCTCGCGGCTTCGATTCGATCACTAATCCTGATACGCTCTTTCTTTACGTCTGATACGTCAGGTGGTCGTCCGCTCGAGCGGCCGATCCCGTGGTCGCACGTTTCGGTCGTAGACGGGGTGAGACCGGGTCCTGTCCAACATACGGTCACCGAAACACTGTTGTATAACTTCCCGTAGCAGTCATCGGATCACACAGATAATCGGTCACACGGGCGACCCCCGTCGCTTCGAGCGAGAGATCGGTGTCCGCGACGATCCGTAGACGTAGATGTGGTCGGCCATAGAATCCTGTCCGTTCCTCTAGAAGGAAACGTAATAAACGACGAGGCGGCCAGAGATGGGAGTCCGGGACTGTCCCCAACTGAGTTCGGGGTCGAAAGCGGCGCAATCTCCCCGTTTGGCCGCTTTCCACCGGACGCCCGTCGATCGATCGACTCCGAGACCGCATCGCCACCGCGCGGGAAACGGGGTCGTCGATCCGACCCGACGGCGGCGACAACACTTACGTACCGAACGGATGAACGTTCTCCAGTGACTCTCCGATCGTTCATCGACGACGTCGGTTCGCCCGATCGGACGATCGCGATCGTCGCCGACGGTTCCACGGGGCCGCTCGCCGAGATGCTCTCCGACGCGTTCGCGGGCCAGCCGATCGCCGTCGAACGGGCCGAAGCCGGTTCGATCGGATCGGATCCCGACCCCGAAATCGACGACGCGCTCGCAACTGAGGGCGATACGGCCGTGTTGCTCGAGGACGGGCAGCCGGTCGCGGCCTCGCCGATGCGTACGTTGTACGACGCGATCCTCGCGATCAACTCGGACCTGTTCGTCACTGGCGCGCGCGGCATGGGCGAGATCACCTTCCCCGACGTGCTGGCGGGGCTGGAAGGCACCCGGCTCCGACTGCGTGGCTACCCGCTCGCACACAAGGAAAAACTCCTGTTGATCGTCGTCTCGCGGTACATCGAACAGCGGGCCTGGGCGGCCGGCAGCGGCACGTTACGGAGCGCGTTCCAGCAACTCTCGCGCATCGACGACGAGATCGGGACCTACGAGACCTACGCGGAACTCGCCGAAACCGACGTCGACGTTCACGTCTACGGCGTCGACGACGGCTGTCCGCCGGAACTGGACGCGACGGTTCACACCGGGACGGGGCCGGAGTATCGGGACGGGTGGTTCGTCGTCTTCGATCCCGACGATCGCAGGGCACCCGACGCCGTCGGCACCGCACTCGTCTGTCTCGAGACCGAACCCCGCGTCTGGGACGGCTTCTGGACGACCGATCCCGATCGCGTCACGCGGATCGCGGACTACATCGCGCAGGAACTGTAGCCCGACCGATCATGGGAGGCGGTGGGTTTTTCCGTTCGGTCCCCAACTCCGGAATACGCGATAAACGCTCGTGAACTCCGTCACAGTTTCGTTACGCATGCCACATTCGGTATGCTTTTACCCACATGGGCAATAGGGACGAGTATGTCAGTACTCACGGAGTCCGCCGTCGGGCACGACGAACTCGCCGTGCTCAAACTCCTCGCGCTCGAGGGCGGGCTCGAGGGCGACGTCAAGATCTCCTGCTCTCGCCTCGCCGAGCGGCTCGATGCCTCGAACCAGACCGCCTCGCGACGTCTCCAACGGCTCGAGAGCGCCGACCTGCTCGAGCGCGATACCGTCAGTGACGGCCAGTGGGTCGCGATCACCGACACCGGCGAACGAGCCCTCCATGCCGAGTACGAGGACTACCGGCGGATCTTCGAGACGGACTCACAGATCTCGCTCGAGGGAACCATCACGAGCGGAATGGGCGAGGGTCGCCACTACATTTCCCTGCCGGGCTACCAGCGCCAGTTCGAGGACCGGCTCGGCTACGAGCCGTTCCCCGGGACGCTCAACGTCGACCTACGCGAGGACAGCGTCCGCCGGCGCAGCGCGATGGCCTCCCTCGAGCCCGTCCCGATCGACGGCTGGGAGTCGGACGACCGGACCTACGGCCCCGCCGTCTGTTACCCCGCGACGATCGAGACCGCCGACGGCGCGACCTACGACGACGCCTACACCATCGCCCCCGAACGCACCCACCACGACGACGACCAGCTCGAGGTGATCGCCCCCGACAAGCTGCGTGACGAACTCGGTCTCGAGGACGGCGATCACGTCACCGTCTCGGTGGGTGATCGCGAATGACGGGTCATCACGCCGGTCCGCAGTCCAACGCCGACGGCAGCGCGGGTGCCGGGCCGACCGCCGACGCGTTCGACCGCGCACTCGAGTCGCTTCGGACGGGCGAGCCGATCCTCGTCCACGACGCGGCCGACCGCGAGGGCGAGACGGACCTGATCTACCACGCCGACGCCGTCACCCCCGAGGCCGTGGCCCGACTGCGCAACGACGCCGGCGGGCTGATCTGCGTCGCGCTGGGCTACGAGATCGCCGAGGCGTTCGACCTCCCGTTTTACTCGGACGCGGTCGAACACCCCGCGACGGCCGACCACGAACTCGGCTACGACGACCGCTCGTCGTTCTCGCTGACGGTCAACCACCGCGACACCTACACCGGAATTACCGACGACGACCGCTCGACGACCATTCGGGAGTTGGGCGCGGCCGCCGCTACGCCCGAGACGACCGCGTTCGCCGAGGAGTTCCGCGTCCCCGGCCACGTCCACCTGCTCAAGGGCGCACCGGACCTGTTGGCCCAGCGCGAGGGCCACACCGAGCTCGGGCTCGCACTGGCCGACGCCGCCGGCCGCTCGCCCGCCGTCGTCGTCTGTGAGATGCTCGACGACGAGACCGGGGACGCGCTCTCCCCGGCCGACGCTCGCGACTACGCCGACCGTCACGGGTTCGCCTACCTCGAGGGCAGCGAGGTCCTCGAGCGAGTGGCGTAGTGGCCGGAGTCCTGGAACGATTCGTACTCTCCGAGGCAGACGTGCTGGGGAGGCAGGACTCCCCGGCCAACAAACCACCCTGTACTGCATCGACGTGCATATCTTGCAGCCGATTCTGTCCGATTCGAAAACAGTAGGACACGTTTATTGCGTAGTGTGTGGGCTCTGCTAGCATGGCTGAAACCCGGCTGACACCAGCGATCGATCTGGACGGTATTTCCCCGGACGAGGCCTTCACCATCCTGGGCAACGAGATCCGGTTGGACATCATCCGCGTACTCTGGCACGCCGACGCCGCCCACGAGTACGACGATGTCTCCGATGCCGCCAAGACGATATCGTTCTCGGAGCTGCGTCGTCGGGTCGACGTCGACGACAACGGGAAGTTCAACTATCACCTCTCGCAGCTGGCCCCCCACTTCGTTCGGCAAACCAACGACGGGTACCGGTTGAGTGGTGCCGGCAAGCAGATTGCCAGAACTGTGATCGCCGTCTCGGGGGCGGAAGACCTCGACTTCTCTCCCGATCTCGAGCAGGACTGTCCGCTGTGTGGCGCGCCCATGACAGCGACCTACGAGGATCAGTGGCTTCGAATCAGTTGTACCGAGTGTGACGGGATGTTCGGCGACGAGGCGCCACGGGAGTCGGTTTTCTTTTCGAACTACCCGGCTGCGGGGCTGACGGATCGGACCGCCGACGAGGCACTCACAACCGGATTCTACCGATGTATGTTAGATATAGCGTACATGATGCGTGACGTCTGCCGGGAGTGTGCGGGCTCCATCTCGGCGTCAGTTTCGGTCTGTGAGACGCACCAGGTTCGGGAGGGGAAACCGTGTGCGCACTGTGGGACACGATTCCCCGTTTGGGCAGAACAGCGATGTGGCACCTGCGGGTTCGCCAAGAATCTACCCATCGAACCGTTCGTCATGAGTCTCACCCCCGTGATCGGATTCCTCGACGATCAGGGAATCGACGTACTCGCACCCTCCTTCGACGAGGTCATCGACCTGCTTCAGACCCGCTTCGAGACGGCCGTTACGGAGGATCCGTTCCGCGTTCTCGTGACTATCGAAGGCGAGGCGACGACGCTCACCGTTTCACTGGACGACGACATGAACGTCGTCGATATCGACGGACAGCCGTTGCTTTGATACCAGGTACCCGTCGGTTTCCCGACTAGTTCGGAGGGAGTACGAGCCCACGTGTTGAGCTAGTGAACGGGATTTCACTAGAATCAGCTAGTGAAGTGTAGTTCTCCTTATGTATAAATGCGATCCCACCGTAGGCTTAGCCGGTCATGGGAGAACAAGACCTGATCGACTTCGGAATCTGGCGCGAGATGGACGACGACATCACCACAGAGGAAGCAAAACAAGAGGCGCTTGCGGCGTCTCAGCGGGCAATAGCGGAACTCAGCGACGAGGACGTCGAGATCGAGTGGGTCCGTACCGACGTGCTGGAAGACACGGACGGCGACACCAATCGCGCGTACTGCCACTACCGAGCCCCGAGCGAGGAAGCCATCGCGGAGCACTCCGAGCGCGCGGATCTCCCGGTGACCGAACTCACGCGTCTGGACGACCAGTTCGATCGAACCGACCTCGAATAATCAGCGACGATGACAGCACTCAAAACACTCAGCCTCGACGAACTCGAACTCGTCGGGGTGACCCAATCGGACACGGAGATGGACGTGAGCGTAAACTTCCCGTTCTCACCGGCGTTCCCGGCGACGACCGGAATGGAACTCGAGGGCGGCCACAACGCCGTCTACTTCGAGATCGAACCCGGGAAGCAACTCGCGACCCACACGGACAGCCCCGAGGAACTCATCATCTGTCTCGACGGCGACGAAATCGAGGCCTGGGCCGGGGACGCAACGGGTGTGATCGGTGCCGGCGACCTGGCGGTGATCCCGCCGATGACTCCGCACGGGTTCCGCAATACTGGTGCCGTGACCGCCCGGTTTCTGGGCGTCTTCTCGGATAGCACCACCGTCTCCGAGTTCGAAGCGCCCCTCGAACCGCTCGGGGAACGAATCATCAAGGCGTAGCGCCCTTTCGACCGAATCGAGAACCGAACAATGATACCGAGACAAACGACGAAACGGCACATCGACGGCATCGATCGACGACTGTTCCTGAAGACGACGGCTGTACTGGCGGGTGGAACGTTCGCGACCGGAACCGCAAGCGGATCCGGGCGCGACTCGGGCCCGTCAGAACTCCCGACAC
Organism: Natrinema thermotolerans DSM 11552; assembly: GCA_000337115.1. Taxonomy (GTDB): domain Archaea; phylum Halobacteriota; class Halobacteria; order Halobacteriales; family Natrialbaceae; genus Natrinema; species Natrinema thermotolerans. The sequence continues at coordinate 93,211 of AOIR01000050.1, read as the reverse complement.
CGGCGGATCACGACGTCCACTGGGGCGAATCGGATGAGGCGGGGGGCCTCCGGACGTACGCGACCACCGACCCGGAGGGACGACTCTCGTCGCTGGGCGTCCACGTCGGCGGCGACGCGCTGATGGCGTTCGACGAAGGGGAACACGCAGCACACCTCCACTTCCCGGAAACGACGGACGACGGGGCCGAAATCGACAGCCATCAGTTTACCCACATGGGTTTCCACTACAACCCACAGGGTCACGCACCGCCGGGCGTTTACGACGTTCCGCACTTCGACTTTCACTTCTACATGATGGCCGAAGACGCCGTCGAAGGGATCAGTGGGGGACCGCTCGAATCCACGCCACTGCCCTTCGTCGGCCTGGCCGACTACGACGTTCCCGCGGATCAGTTCCCGCCGGAATACACGTTCGAAGAACACCGCCTCATCGTCGAGGGGATGGGGGAACACCTGCTCGACGGGACGGCGCCGGAGTTCCGGGGGGAAGCGTTCACGCACACCAACGTCTACGGAGCGTACGATCCGAGTATCGACCCGGCACAGCCCGCTGACACCGAGGTGATAACGCTCGAGGGCGAACGCGTCGAACTCCCGGTTTACGAAGGGGACGGTGACGGGAGGGTCCACTTCGTCGAGCCGATGGTTACGACCGACTTCCTTCGCGACGGCCTCGAAGAAGAGACGGCAGTGGACATCGCGACGCCGGAGGTGTTCTTCGAGGCGGACGAGTACCCGACGGCGTACGCGATGATGCCGGACGGCGACGGCGGCGCGTACGTCGCTATCCGTGAGTTCGAGGAGTTCCCCGGAGCGGACCAGTAGGGCCCGGACGATCGCCGGGCTACGAACGGTCACCGACCGTATTTTTCGCGGATCGTGGCCCCCTCGACTCGGGGGTTCCGGTTCGCTTCTCGGCGGTCTCGCCGACGGTCCTGGATCGCCCGTTCGATCGTGGTATCCGGCTGGTTGACGGCGTACTCGAGGACGCGTCCGAATCACGGTATCGTCGACACGGTCGCCGGCAGGGAGGTGTGACCGCCGATACTCGCCTGAGCGCCGTTCGGCGGGGCGTTTCCTTGATTTCTGACGATCGCCTCCGAAAACCGCGAACACTTAGTACGGTGGCTTTCAACACTTCTGATCATGGGATTCGACGAGATGGACGTCGACACGATCTGGATGGACGGCGAGTTCGTCGACTGGGACGACGCGCAGGTCCACGTTCTCACGCACGGACTCCACTACGGCAGCGGCGTCTTCGAGGGCGCGCGCTGTTACGACACCGCAAACGGCCCCGCGCTCTTTCGCTGGGAGGAACACCTCGATCGGCTCTTCCAGTCCGCCAAGCCCTACGAGATGGACATCGAACACTCGAAGGAAGAACTCACCGCGGCGACGAAGGAACTCATCCAGCGCCAGGAACTGCGGTCGTGTTACATCCGCCCGGTCGCCTTCTACGGCTACAACTCGCTGGGTGTCAGTCCGAAGGACTGTCCGACCCGCACCGCCATTGCCGCCTGGCCATGGGGTGCCTACCTCGGCGAGGACGCCCTCGAGAACGGCATCGACGTGATGATCTCCTCGTGGCGGAAACACGCCTCGAGCCAGATCCCGACCAACGCCAAGACCACGGGCCTGTACGTCAACAGTATGCTCGCGGGCGAGGAGGCCCGCCGGAACGGCTACGCGGAAGCGATCGTCCTCAACAAGGAGGGTAACGTCGCCGAAGGCCCCGGCGAGAACGTCTTCCTCGTGCGCGACGACGAGATCTACACGCCCGGCCTCTCGGAGTCGATCCTCGACGGGATCACCCGCGATGCGGTCATTCGGATCGCGGAGGAACTGGGCTACACTGTCCACGACGACGTCTCGATCTCGCGGGGCGAACTCAACACCGCCGACGAACTGTTCTTCACCGGCTCGGCCGCCGAAGTGACGCCGATCCGGAAAGTCGACAACGTCGTCGTCGGGGACGGCTCCCGCGGCCCCGTCACCGAGGAGATCCAACAGCAGTTCTTCGACATCGTCGAGCAGGCCCCCGAGGAGTACGACGAGTGGTTCGAGTTCGTCGACATCGAATAGCGGCTCTCGAGTCGGTTTAGATCGGTTCGCATCTGTTTTGGAGGGGGCGTTTTACTTCGAGAAACTGATTTCGTGGCCGGGAGCGCGCCTCGAGTACCACGAGAGGCGCGTGACCCGGGGAAGGGCAGGCACTCACCCGAATTCACCGCGAGCGACCGAAGGGAGGGAGCGGGCCGACGACCGATGTGGAGTGACGCGAAGCGTCACGGAACGGAGGGAGGAGTGCTTTTGATCGAAATTTTACCGAGGGACATCGCGGCCGCGGCGGTGCCGCGGCCGCGATAGACCGCAGGGTGAAATTTCGTTAGTCGTCATCGGACCCGGTCCGCCCGGCCTCGTCGATGACGTCGATCGAGACGCCGGCGTCCATCCCCCGCCGGTTCGCGTCACCGAACCCGGCGCTGAGAACGCGGGTCAGGGCATCCTCGACGTCCTCGTCGAGTTCGGTGATCTCGTCGGACTCGACCTCGACGACGTAGCCGGTCGTGATGTTGGGCGACGTCGGTAAGAACAGTACCTCGCGCCCGTCGTCGGTCACTTTACCGGTCTTGAACGCGGTCATCCGGAGCCCCTCCCAGGTCTCGATCTTGACCGGCTTCTGCAGGGATTCCTGTTCGCCGAAGGCCGTCTCGGCGGCCATCTTCGAGGCGTTGTAGACTACCCGCATCACCGGCACGCGGTTGGCGATGTTGTCGACGAGCCGCTCGACGAGGCCGCCGATCGTCGTCCGCATTAGATAGCCGACCGAGAACGTCAGGATGATAAAGACCGTCAGCGCGACGATCACGCGGAGGAACTGCGCGATCTGCTCGCGGGTCTGTATCGCCTGTTGACTGGTGCCGGCGATAAAGGCCTCGAGCGCGGACTGATCGAGAATGAGTCCGGGCGTCAGCCCGGCGACGAGTCCGTAGAGCCAGTAGATCGCATAGAGCGTGACCAAGATCGGGCCGAGAACGATCAGCCCGCTCGCGAAATCCCGCTTCCACGAAGCCATTATCCACTACCTCACACTGCTGGCTAATGAGCCCTTCCCTTCAGTCGATACTGTCAGCCAAATCGGACCGAGCCGGCTGCCGGATCGGGAACGGACCGTCGCGGACCAATGTTCAAGCCGGTGGCCCGACCACTAAGCGGTATGAGCCTCGAGCGGGAGTCGTCCGAGGAGGCCGACGCGCTCGATCCGTTCCGGCAGTTCGTCTCGCTCGAGCGGGACGTCCTCGTCCTCTCGGCGGCGATGTTCGCCTTCAGTCTGGGGTTTCAGATGACGAGTCGATACATGGGCGAGTACCTCTACGCGCTGGGGGCCACGGGGCTGGTCGTCGGCCTGTTCGGCTCGTTCGGAAACGTAATCAGCGCGGTGTATCCCTATCCCGGTGGTGCGATCTCGGATCGGATCGGCTCGCGGTACGCACTGACCGCGTTCGGGCTGTGTTCGACGGTCGGCTTCGGCGTCTGGCTCGTCGCGCCGGCGCTGGCAGGCGTCTCGGTCGGGCCGACCTCGCTTGCGATCGTCGCGGTCTTTCTCGGGCTCGTACTCGCACAGGCCTGGAAGTCCTTCGGGCTCGGGGCGACCTTCGCCATCGTCAAGCAAGCCGTTCCCCCGTCGCGGCTGGCGGCCGGCTTCGCCAGCACCGAGACGTTCCGCCGGACTGCCTTCCTCGTCGGCCCGCTGCTTGCTGCCGCGCTCTTTTACCCCTTTGGCTCGAGCGACGGCGGGATCGTCACCGCCTTCCAGTTGATCCTGGTCGTCGCGGTCGCCTTCGGCGCGCTGGGAACGCTGGTTCAGCACCGGCTCTACGATCCCGCAGGCGACGACATCGGCTCGGAGTTCGAGGGCGTCTCGCAACTGCTCGCCGACCTCCGGGCGCTGCCGGCGGAACTGCGTCCACTGCTGGTCGCCGACACGCTCGTCCGGTTCGCGAACGGGATGGTCTACATCTTCTTCGTGATCGTCGTCACGCGCTTTCTCGAGGTCGGGATCTCGCTGTCGCTGCCGGTGATCGGCGCGGTCGAACTCTCGCCGCAGTCGTATTTCGGGGTGTTGCTGGGGATCGAGATGCTCGTGGCCCTGGTGACGATGATTCCGGTCGCGCGGGCGGCCGAGCGCGTCGGGCTCAAGCCGGTCGTCGCGATCGGCTTTGCGGTTTATGCGATCTTCCCGATTCTGCTGATCAACGCGCCGCCGGACGCGGCCGTCCTCGCGGTTCTCTTTGCCTTCTCCGGGCTCCGGTTCGCCGGGCTGCCGGCGCACAAGGCGCTGATCGTCGGCCCCGCCGAACGAGGTGCCGGCGGTCGGGTTACGGGCGCGTACTACCTGCTGCGAAATCTGATCGTGATTCCCAGCGCCGCGCTGGGTGGGCTGCTCTGGGACGGCGTTCCCAACCCGTTGACCGGTGCCGAACTGTTCGCCGGCGACCCGGTCGTCGCCTTTACCGTCGCGACCGCCATCGGACTGCTCGGGACGGGCTATTTCCTCCTGTTCGGCGAGGAGTTCGAGGCCTATCAGTAACGATCACCGTTACGGAGTCCTGCGTCCGAGATGTCCCGCCTCGAGTCCCACGGGTCGCCGCGGTCGATGGTTCGGCCGGCGTTGCTCGACCGCCCGATCGGTTAGAGGAACAGGCGGTAGTAGTACGGACTGACGAACCCCTCGATGAGCGCGGCGACGGCGAGTACCATACCGATCCCGACGAGGACCCAGAACGCCCGCTCGAGAGTGTCCGCCAGTTCGACCCGACCGGCCCGTCCCCGGAGGGTCCGCCACCCGGCCATCCCCACGGCGATCCCCAGCGCCGCCGACACGAGGATCGCCGGAATCTCGAAGATGCCGTGGGGAGCCACGAACGCCGCCAGTTGTGTAGGATCCGTCTCGAGGCGTGCGATCGCACCGAGGAAGACGCCGTTGAAAAGCAGCGAGACGACTGCCGGGACGGCCAGCGCGAGCCCGCCGTAGGCCGTCGAGAGCGCGACCAGCCAGTTGTTACCGAACAGTTCGACGGCCGCCGCCGGCGGGAAATGTCCCTCGAGGCGGGCGGCGATCGAGGCCTCGATAGTGCCGGCGTAGGGATCGGCGACGAGCCAGCCGGCCCAGAAACTCAGCCCGGCGAGGACGACGACCAGGACGTGGGTGCCCGGATGCGAGCGGACGAACGCGGTCAGTGCCGACCAGCCACGTCCCAGGCCGGCCCTGAACTGGCCCCGAAGCGAGCGGGGCGGCGACGCTGGCGGCTCGAGCCGGTCGCGATAGCCACAGTAGACGGCCGTTTTCAGCAGGTCCAGCGCCGGGAAGAGAACGAACGACGTGACCAGCGAGCCCAGCGCGACGATATCGACGAGCGAGAGCAGTCCGGAGACCGTCGAGAGCGCGAGGAACGCCCCGACGGCCATGACGTAGTAGAAGCCAGCCTCGACCGGCTGTCTGCGGATGAAGCCGGCCACGTGCCGTAGTGAGCCGATGACGCCCGCGTCGTCGACGACGACCGCGACCGGGGCGAACGCGAACACGGCGCGAATCGCGAGGAGCGCGACGATCGCGACGCCGACGGCCAGCAACACGACTGGGACGGCCAGCAGGCCCAACCCGCCCAACAGCGAGACGCTGCCGGCGACCACTGCGGTCACGGTCCCCACGGCGACGAGAATAGCCGCCCAGCACAGTAGCTCGAGGACGAACAGGCCGAGAAAGCGCGGCCAGTACCGACGAGCGCCGGAGAGCGCGGCGACGAGTCCGCGCTCGTCCCGAAGCCGCCCGTAACAGGCCCCGAGTTGGCCCGCGGCGACGGCGGCCGAGGCGAACGCGAACAGCGCGATACTCACGAGGACCGTCACCGCAGCGAGCGCGAGCAGCGGCGGCGTCACCAGCTGATCGACGACCGGCTCGAGGCCGGCCGCCCACGATTCGAACTGTTCGGGATCGGCGTTGGGATCGGTTGGCGGCTGTTCGAGGTCGGTCAGGTGGGTCCGAATCGTCTCGAGGCGGCCGGTCGTCGCGAGAAAGAGGTACGCGATGGCGACGGCCAGAAACGGGACGGTGCGGACGATCGCGGGGATCGACGCACCGATGAGATAGGCCGGGAGGAAATCGCCCGGCCGGCGACGGAGGACGGCCACGACGGCGGCGACGTAATCTGACAGGGACATACGCTTCGCTTGGGCGGCGTCTCAGTTAAATGATCGTTCTCGACGGCTGAGTAGAGCCAGCAGTTCGAGTCGCTGGCCGGCCGGTGGGATCGCGTTATCGCGAGTACGTCTCGAGACGGACGATCCGATCGTCCGCGAGTTCGAAGACGTCCGCGAACTCGAAGAGCGTCGCGCCGTCGTCGACGACGCGGCCCTGCACCGCGACGCGGTCGCCGTCGGCGATGACGGCCTCGAGTTCGTGGTCGGTGTCCGGATTCGGCCGCTCATCACGCATGAACGCGACGAACGCAGCCCGGTCGTCGAAGGTGCGGTCGGGGCGGCGCTGGACGAACTCGGGGTCGAGAATCGTCTCGAGCGCCTCGTAGTCGTGATCGTCGAGGGCATCGTAGTAGCGCCTGACGAGGGTGGCGGGGTTCATACACGACGTTTCGTCGCGACTGACAAAAGAGTGGACGCTCCGATCAGTCGTCGTCGGATTCCTCGTCGACCGTCTCGAGGAGAGTCTCGGGCGCGGGCGGCTCCTCGCGGTCGGTAACGGCGGCGTGAACGGGGTCGGCGTCCGCCCGGTAGTCGTCGCCGGCCGCCTCGTCGCCGCGGCCGTAGTGGTCCGCCGCGCTTGCGTACCACTTCGCGGCGTTGCGCCGATCCGTCGCCTGTTCGTTCGCCCGTTCCGCGATCCGGGCCACCGCTTCGTCGTCCGCATACCGTCTGGCCGCGTCGAACGCCTCGAGTGCGTCGGTAAGCGGCTCGACGGCGGCGTCGAAGGCGGCGGCTGCCGTCACCCAGTCCTCGGCCGCGAACGCCTCGCGGCCCCGCTCGTACTCCGTCACGCCCTCGCGGTAGTGGGTGTGTGCGATCCGGTAGCGTTCGACGGCCGCATCGTCGTCGGAGATCGTTTCGATCGTCGCGCGGATCTCCGCCAGGGGCGGCTGTCGTTGCGGGTCGTCGCTCGACCAGGCACGGCGGACCGTCCGCTCCCCGTCGAGGACGAACACGGCGCGTTTGGCCGCCTGCTGGTGGCCGTACTGGTCGTTCGAAAGGACGCCGTAGGTCGTCGCGATCGAGCCGTCGCTGTCCGACACGAGCGGGAAATCAAGGTCGTAGCGGTCCGCGAACGCCCGATGGCTAAACGCGGAGTCGGTCGAAACCCCGACGATCGAAACGTCGTTCTGGAGCCCGAACAGGTCGAGATCGCGGAGCGAACAGAGTTCCTCGGTACAGCTCGGGCTGAAATCGGCCGGGTAAAAGACCAACAGGACGACGCCGCTGTCGGCGGTCACCTCGTCGAACGTGACGTGACGGATCTCGTCGTCGATCGCTGCGGGCCCGTCGAACGTCGGTGCGGTTGCCCCCGTCTCGAGCATATCACTCGTTCGGCCTACGACTGCCATATGCACACCGATCGCACGGAGCGAGCGAGTCGGATCGGCGGCACCGACCGCGCCGTCGACCGGAGTCAACGAGGGACGCGACGCGGATTCGTTTCCGGAGCGGCCGATTCGACCGCGGTTCGCGAGCCTTTTGTCCCGAGCCGACCTGTGTTCGGCCGTGGAGTGTCACGTCTACTACGAGGGCGACGACGACCCCGAGAAGTGTACCGCGCGTCGCCTCGAGCAGTTCGACGAGGCGACCCTCTACCGGTCGATGGGGCAGGTGCCCTACGGGGTCGTTCTCAACCCCCACGCCGAACAGGCGCTCTCGCCGGCCGACCGCGAGGAAGGGCTGGACACGCTGGTCGCCCTCGATTGCTCGTGGGAGTCCGCCGAGGAGGCGTCGTTCCAGATGCGCGGCGTCCACCGGGCGCTGCCCTTCCTCGTCGCCGCGAATCCGATCAACTATGGCCGGCCGTTCCGGCTGACCACCGTCGAGGCGCTGGCCGCGGCCTGCTGTATTTTCGACGAGTACGACCGCGCCGAGGAACTGCTCGAGCCGTTCCGCTGGGGCGAGACCTTCCTGACGTTAAACGAGGAACCGCTGCGTCGCTACAGCGAGTGTACCGACTCGAGCGAGGTCGTCGCGGTCCAGGAGGACTATCTGGCCGACGACGAGGAGTGACGCCCGACGCGAGGCGGCTCACCCGGTGTTCTCGTCGCTCGGCGGTGCCGGCCGCCGTGCGAGCCACGACTCGTACCCGGCGTAACCGAGCGCGACGGCGGCGAACGATACGAGGAGGACGACTGGAACGAACGCTCGACCGCCAGCGGAATCGCCGCTTCGGGCGACGAGGGCGGCGAACCCGACCGCGAACGCGAGGAGGCCGATCCCGATGGCCGCCAGGACGATCCGCATCGGACGGGTCGTGCCGGCCGTCTTCGGTGGCGCCGTCGGCGTCGCCGCGAGCCCCCACTTGAGGGCGCGGTCGACGGCCGCAGCATGTCGATCCGGCACCGGGACGAAACGCGGCGGACCGTGGACTCGTCGGATCACGACGAACTGCCACCGTGAGAGCGGCCCCGGCGAGAGCCGCCGGACACCGATCACGTTCTCGAGGTCGATCACCGTTGGCCCGCCGAAATCGTCGTCCCCACCCAGTTGCAGCCGTCGTTCGTCTAGCTCGAGCGTGACCGTCGCCGTGAGCGGGCCGAGAAACACCATCGACAGGAACCCGAGGACGAACAACGCAAGCGTTAGCTCGGGTACAGTGCCGATCGTGCCCGCAATGAGGACGGCACCGACGGCCGTCGCGACGACGATTCCGCGTTTCGTGAGTCGGTCGGTTCCTGCGTACTGAGCGATCCACTTGGAGCCGTTCGTCCCGTACTGAACGAGTAGCCAGCAGTACAGCAGGGACATCGGACCGCCGACGAGCCCGAGGACCACGACGAGCGCCAGCGTCGATCCGGTGACCGCGCCGACTAGCGTGAAAACCGCGAGACTCAGTAGCACGACGAGCCCGAGCCCACCACCGATCGCATAAGGGGCGTACACGGCGAGCCGCGAGAGCCAGCTGTTGTGCGGGCCCATCGTCCACCGGATCGATTCCGTAGTCATTACTCGAGCGGACACGCTGGCCGGCCCTAAATGTTGCCTCAGGAACCTTTTTGCGGCTGCCTTCCCGCGGCGACCCCAATCACAGCCGTTAAATGGGCCACGGGCGAATCCGGGGTATGGCCAGTTTCGACGCCGCTGAGAAACGGACGCTCGAGAAGATGATCTGCATGCGCTGTAACGCTCGCAACTCCAAGCGAGCCCAGCGCTGTCGCAAGTGTGGCTACGAGAAGCTTCGCCCCAAGGCGAAGGAACCGCGCGCGGCATAACCGGCTCGGTCTCGGAGGCGACCGTTTCGGGCTTGCCTCCGCACCTTACGGCGTATTTTCGACGTTCAGGCCGGCGAGTCACAGCCCTAAACGAGTCCGCTGGTCGGTCGACGAGCCGAAGACGACACGGAACGAGGTCGGGTCGTGATCAGTCGTCGGCGGACGTTCCGGTATCGACCGCAGTGGCGTGGGTGACCCCCGCGATCACGCGTTCGTTGCTGGCGACCCAGCGCAAGAGCAGGTACGCGAAGACGTACTTCGCGCCGATGTCGAGCAGCGAGTACCCCCACGAGGTGAGCGCAGTCGACTCGACGAGTGCGAAGCCCTCGACCCCGAGCGCCCAGACGATCGGGTACCCGAGCCACAACACCACGGTCAACGCCCGCAAGGTAGCGAATATCTCGTCGCTTCCGGCGGCCGCGGCGTCCACCGGCCACTCCACGAGTAGCGCGTACAGGACCACGACGAAGAAGGCGCAACTGACGGCATAGAACACCCATCGGAACGCGTACGACGAGGTGATCAGTGCCGCCGCGAGACCGGTCACACACATCCCGACGTCGGCGGCGATGACGACGAACAGGTCAGCGGTGTCGACCCCCGCCAGCAGCCCGAGGGCCAACAGGATCAGCGGCGTCGACAGCGTCCACGTGAGATACCGCCCCCACTGGCTGAGGACCGCCTCGCCCGCGAGCGCGTGGCCGGCCGGCATCTCCACCAGCCCGACCGTGAGGCCGGATAGCATCCCCAGATAACTCGCTATCGATACTAACGGGATCAGAACCGTCGCGGCGAAGATCAGCCGTGCCCGATGCGCTCGAACGTTGCGGGACATGGACACGAAAAGCAGTACCGACAGGCCCGCCAGTGCAACGTTTACCCATAGCGACGCACTCAACAGCGCGTCGTTCTGGATCCGTGTCACCGCCCCGCTCTGTCCCGATTGCATCTGGACCAGTGCCCCTGTCGCACTCGCGACCTGTTCGTCGAACATCGTGCGTTCCGAGCCAATCGCCGCGCGGGCTAAGTTCTAGGCGTCGTATTGTTCGATTAATGCTTTGTTTTCGTGATCTTTTCCGGCGATCCGAGGCAAGCCCGCAATACGTAACGACCCAGCATGACACGGATCCGTAACTGCAGGAGCTACGAGCGCCCCAAGATGCCGGGACCGAACCCGGCCGCGTGGTCCGGCTACTCGACAGGGTAGCTTCGTCGCCCGCTCGAGCGCCGTTTCGCACCCACCTGTTTCCCGTTCGGGTCGGCTTCGCCGACCGCTCACGGCAAATATCTGGATCAAAAACCCGCTTACTTCCGGTGGTCGTTCGCGACGCTACTCGTCGGGATACTTCGGCTCGCGCTTTGCCGCCCGCTCGAGCGCCGTTTCCACGACGTCGCGCACGTCCCCGTGGAAGACGCCGCCGTGGCCCGCGTACATGTGTTCGACTCCCTCGGGCATGCGCTCGAGCAGGTCGCGGATGCTCTCGATGAGCCGTTCGCGGGACTGACCGGCCATGTCGGTCCGGCCGAAGCTGCCGTAATCGAAGGCCCCGTCGTCGTGGACGACCACGTCGCCGGAGAACAGCGATGACTCGGAGACTACGGAGACGTGGTCGTCGGCGTGGCCGGGCGTGTAGACCACGTCGAACTCCTCGTCGCCGATCCGGACGGTGTCACCGTCGTCGATGGCGTGGGTCCTGGTCGGGTGGTCCGCGTAGGCGTAGACCTCGGGGTCGAAGGCGTCGACGACGGCCTCGAGTCGCTCGACGTGATCACCGTGCTGGTGGGTCATGACGACGTCGTCGACCCCGTCGGCGTGACGCTCGATCTCGTCGACGACGCCGTCCCACGCGCCGGCGTCGACCAGCGTCGTGTGCCCGTCCTCGCCGATCGCGAGGAATGCGTTACAAGTGAACGTTTCCGCGCCCTCGGTGACGTGAACGACTTCCATACTCGATCACTCGAGGGCCGACGGCAAAAACGGTGTCATCGCTGCGGAACGACCTCGTCCGCTCGTCCTTTCTTTCTTATATAACGGTAGCTAACTGTCGGGGCTGACCCCGTTCACGCGTGACTACAGCGGTTCGGAAACCCTCATAAACTGGTGACCACTGAATTTTTTAATCGGTATCCCATAGTACTCGGTGTATGGGATTCGGGAGCTACGACGAATCCGAACAGCAGGAAGTCGACGCCGATTTTGACGACGATGACGCAGTGAAGTCGGGAGCGAACAGCCACGACGGAACCATCGAGTTCGAGAACGGTGCCTCGAGCGACGAGTTGCTCGACCGGCTCAAGGAGATCAAAGACGACGACGGGTGAGGGATGAAAGCCGGGGTACGGGCGCTGGGCATCGCCGAATCGTACCGCGGTGATCACGATCGGAATCGAAGCACGATCGCCGGTGCCGTCGTCCGCGCCGACCGCGTCTGTGATGGGTTCGCGTACGGCTCCTGTCGCGTCGGCGGCACCGATGGAACCGGCTCCGTTGCCGGGCTGGTCGACGACCTCGGACGTCCCGACGCCCGGTACGTGCTGCTCGGCACCGTTGCCCCCGCGTGGTACAACCTGCTCGATCTCACACGTCTTTTCGAAGCGGTCGACCGACCGGTCATCGCAGTGACCTTCGAAGCCAGCGACGGCCTCGAGGACGGTCTGCGGGACGCCTTCTCGGGGCCGGACCTCGAGTCGCGACTCGAGACCTACCGGTCGCTGCCCGAGCGCCACGCGGTGTCGGTCAACGACGAGACGGTCTACGTCAGAGCGGTCGGCCTCGAGCCGACCGAGGCTGCGGCGGTCGTCCGCGGGTTCACGCCCGAGGGCGGCCGCCCGGAGCCGATCCGGGTCGCGCGCGAGGCGGCTCGCGCCGCGGACGCGTATGCCCGGTCGCTCGAGTAAGTGGTACGGGAGGATGGCCGGAGTGTGGCCCGGGCTGTGGCCGACGATCGGTCTGCAACTGCGACCCGAAAGACGTAGTAGCCGCCCGTCACAGCCACCGGTATGGGAATGGAGGACTGTCGGGTCACGGAGTGTACGCGCTGTCCGGCGCTGGTCGACTCGCGGAGCCGGATCGTCAACGGAACCGGTCCCACGGACGCCGACCTGCTGTTCGTCGGCGAGGGGCCGGGTGCCAACGAGGACGAACAGGGTGAGCCGTTCGTCGGCCGCAGCGGGACCGTTCTCGACGATGCCCTCCGGACCGCCGGCCTCGACCGGATCGACGTCCGCATCACCAACTGCGTGCGCTGTCGGCCGCCGGAGAACCGCGACCCGACGACCGAGGAACTCGAGAACTGCCGGGGTTATCTCGAGCGCGAGATCGCGGCCGTCGACCCCGAAGTCGTCGTCACGCTGGGGAAGGTCCCCAGCGAACACCTGCTCGAGCGATCCGTCGCGGTGACCAAGGAGGCTGGCTCGCTCGAGGAGGTCCGGATCGACGGGACGCCGCGGCGCGTGTTGCTCTGTGTCCATCCCGCGGCGACGCTGTACGACCGCAGTCAGGAGGAGACGTTCGAGGACGCGATCCGGCAGGCGGCCGAATTGGCAGGAATCAGCGAGAGCGAGGGCGGACAGTCCCGGCTCGACGGGTTCTGAGCGACCGGCATGATCCATCGGCGAATACTCGCCGGGAGAAGAGGCGGCGAGTAGTCGAGCGGAGACGATACCGTTCACTGAGTATATTAGTGTCGATTGTCAAGAAATGGGACGGATGTCCTCCACCTCCGAATTCGCCTCCGCTGATCCCGTGTGGCGGTACGGTGTGTACCTGTTTCCTATCGCACCGCTTTGGACGCTGATTTCCACCGCTACACTCCGTTTCTTCGTCGTGGCTGCCGACAGAGAGGCCCTCGGTGCCGGACTGGTTTCTTTCGCTGTGACCGTCCTCGCCGGCTGGCTGTCGTTCCTGTTCGCCGCCGTCGTAGCGGTCGCGCTGCTCATGGACGCACTCGCGCTTCGAGACCGGCCGGGATGGAATCCGAACCCGTGGCTTGTAGGCGCGCTCGGACTCGGTCACGTCGCCGGGGCGGAACTGGCGGTCGCGTACCTGTTTTCGGTCCCAGCGATCGGGTACTACGTGTATCGACGACGGCAGCGTCTCCACGGTAGCGAGGGCCGTGGGAGAGCGGGGACCCTGTGAGTGATCGACCAGAGCTCGAGTGACCGTCTCTCCCCCGAGGAACGGCCGGTTGCCCGAAGGGTAATTCACTTCAACGCGCCGCTCCGAGTGAACGTATGAGCGCCGTTTCGTCTTCGACCGAGCAATCCCTCGCGTCCGTGGTCGTCGTCGACTACGGACTCGGGAACCTCCGCAGTGTCACCCGCGGGTTGGAACGTGCGGGTGCCGACGTCGAGATCACCGACGATCCGGCCGCATTCGAGGCGGCCGACGGGGTGGTCCTGCCCGGCGTTGGCGCGTTCCGCGAGGGCGTCGAGAACGCCGACCCGCTCCGCGAGGATCTCCTCGCAGTCGCCGAGCGAGGGACTCCCCTCTTCGGCATCTGCCTCGGGATGCAGATGTTGCTGACCTCGAGCGAGGAGGGCGAGACCGACGGCGACTCCGCCGTCCAGGGACTGGACTTGATCCCCGGGACTAACGTTCGCTTCGCCGAGGGTCAGAAGGTTCCCCACATGGGCTGGAACGAACTCTCGGTCGAGCGCGATCACCCGCTCGTTGAGGGCGTCGATGGGAACTACGCGTACTTCGTTCACTCCTACTACGCGGCTCCCGATGACGAAGCGGCGACGGTCGCGACGACCGACTACGAACGAGAGTTCCCCTCGATCGTCGCGAACGAGTCAGGGAACGTCTTCGGCACGCAGTTCCACCCGGAGAAGAGCGGCGAGACGGGGCTGCAGATCCTGCGGAACTTCGTAGAGATTTGCGCCGACGAGTAAGGCGACCGCGAGCGACCATCGGGAGTGAGCGGGTTTTGATCCAGATTTTTGCGCGATAGGTGAGAGAGCGATGCGACCGAACTCGAGCGGAAAAAGGTGGCGTGCGAGACGGGGTGGCGTGCAAGACGGGGCTGCAGATCCTGCGGAACCTCGTGGAGGTCTGCCCCGGCGAGTCGTCCCGCCGGGACGCTACCAGCGACCGAAACGATAGTTGCCGGCCGAAAGGAAGTAGTTCACCGCGATGTGCCGCTCGTTTGCTGCCGCACGCTTCTGTCGGCTCATAGATAAATCCACGAAGTAGGTAGCGAAGAGACACACCCCGCGTTGCCGCTGTATCAGCCGCAGCGTTCTGCCTCTCCGGAGGCCCCTTGGATTTCGGTTCACGGATCGCTGTAGGACTGCTGGACAGCAGATGCGTTACCGACGGAATCACCAAACAGAATAACCAACAATATATACTAGTGCTGTGTAATCGCCCATTGACTGAATTGGCTACAGTAGCGTCCAATGGCGATTGGACATGGGTTCGTCGCTCGAGACGAAATTCCCCGTCGCTTTTGGCCGTCATCGGCCTCTTTTCGTCTATTATCGGTGTCGCTTCCGGCTACTATCGGTGCCGCTTTCGGCTATCATCGGTTTGCTTTCGGCCGAGTCGTTCGGTCTCCGTCGGGGTTACTGCGTGCCGGTACGAGTTCTGTACCCGGTGCCACACTGTCCTATCGGTCAGCCCGATCTGTGAGTCAACACCGGACCGCCACTTCGAGTCGACAGCCACCATCACAGCTATACAGCGGCAACGCGGGGTGTGTGTCCGCCGTATACAGCGGCACCGAGGGGTGAAAACCGGCCGACTCACGCCCAATAGAAACTCTTTTTATCCGATACAGCGGAAGGACGGTATCCGTTCGGTTCCCCGGACCGAACCCGAATCTACCGATAACGGTCGTCTGAGCCACGGATACCACTGGCGGCTCATCGCCCTTTGGTTCGCTTCTGTCGGCGGAACCGCCATGCTATACAGCGGCAGTCCGGGGTTCCGATGAATCTCGGTCCCAGTCCAGTGGCAGTTCTCCGACGGCAGCCCAGCGCAATCGGCCCACGTATACAGCGGCACCGAGGGGTGGTTGTTCACCTATACAGCGGCACTCTGGGGTGTATGTTCGCAGAATTTAGCGACTCAAACCGCGAAACTCGAGGCATACAGCGGCAGTCCGGTTCCGAACGGTTAAGTAGTCGACGCCGAAAGGAGCTGGCACCCGAATGTCGGATTCGACGGACTACTTCGGCAGTGAGAACGAAATCTTTCGGAACAAGGAGTTGCTGCAGGTTTCACACCTCCCGGACGGCGATCGAATCATCGGCCGCGAGGACGAACTGACCAACCTCGCGAACGCGATCAAACCGGCGACTCGAGGAAACACGCCGAACAACGTCCTCGTGTACGGGAAGACAGGAACCGGGAAGTCGCTGTGTTCGAAGTTCATCACGAATCAGGCGATCGAGCGCGCGGAGGGCAACGACGTCTCGATCGGCGTCGCGTACGTCGACTGCCTCCAGGAGTCGACGGAAACGCAAGCAGTGCAGTCCACGGGCCACCAACTCAACGACCAGTCCAAGACCGATGTCTCGATTCCACACTCGGGACTGAGTACGGCCGAATACTACCGTCGCCTCTGGCACATCGTCGACACCTGCTACGATGTCGCTCTGATCATCTTAGACGAAGTCGACAAGATCGAGGACGACGACATCCTGATGCAACTCTCTCGAGCGGTCGAGTCCGGCAAACTCACCGAGAGTACCGTCGGCGTTATCGGAATCTCGAACAAGGTCCGGTACAAGGACTCGCTGGACGAGCGCATCAAATCGAGCCTCTGTGAACGCGAGTACGTCTTCTCGCCGTACGATGCGACCCAGATCCGGGAAATCCTGCGCTCACGGTCCGATGCGTTTCACGAGGGCGTCCTCGAGGACGGCGTTGTTCCCCGCGTTGCAGCGCTCGCGGCCCGTGAACACGGTGACGCACGGAAGGCGATCGACATCCTCCGCTTTGCGGGTGAGATCGCCGAGGAGAACGCCCTCGAGGCGGTCACTGAGGATTGCGTCGATCAGGCACACGAGCGCGAGGAGACCAGCCGGCTGGCCGAACTGATATCCAAAAGCCCCAGTCACGCGAAACTCGTCCTCGAGGCGATGGCGCTGTTGACCCAGCAAAAGGAGGGCGACGACGCGCCGGTGACGACCAACGAGGCGTACGACCTCTACAAACGTCTCTGCGATCGGGACGGCTCGGAACACCTGAAGCTCCGTCGGGTTCGCGATATCCTCTCGGAACTCGAGTTCCTCTCGATCATCGATCAGGAGCGCAAGTGGGCCGGAAAGGGGAAAGGCAACTACATGGAGAATCGGCTGATCGACGACCCCGAGGTCATCATCGCCGCCTGTAACGAGTCCGAGTAGCGCTCTCGATCACGATGAACGATATCGGCCGCGAGCGTGCTGCCATCGTGGCGACGAGGAGAGAGACACTTCTCGTCGATTCGCTCACTCCGTCTGGTTCTGTAGGAACGGAGATCGACGCCCTCAGAGCAGTTCGCGGACCTCGGAGTACCACATATCGTGGTAGTCGACGTGGCCGACCCGGCGAGCGATGGCGACCGCAAGGGAGTGCCAGCACTTCTCGGTGGGGTCGTCGGCGTCTAAGTTGTACTCGCTGTCCTTGCAGGTACAGCCGCCGTCCTCGACGATATACTCGTCCTCGTAGCCGACGACGATGGTGAAATCGCGATAGGACTTCACGCGGTTCTCGCCGACCGCCTCGATGGCCTGGGCCCCGCGGTCGCCGTGGACCCGCGTGATCGTCCCGACGATCTCCGGCGTCAGCTCGCCGGCCTCCTCGAGACTCGCCTGCCATCGCTCGACGGGATTGGCCTCCGACACGTCCGTGACTGTGCGCCGAACTGTAAAATCGGTTTGGTTGTCCGCCGCCGGCCCGCCGTTTCCCCCATCGGCCGCCGGCGGGAGACCACACCGCTTTTCGCCCGCTACCCACGAGACGTGGTATGCGCGTCACCGAGGGCGGGGTCGATCTCGAGGTCCCCGGCGAGCAGACCGAGGGCATCGAGGAGGCGGTCTTCTACAACCCGCGACAGGAGCTGAACCGGGACTTGACGATCGCGACGCTGCGGGCCTACCGCGAGCGCGAGGATCGCGCCGAGACGTATCTCGACGCGATGACCGCAAGCGGCGTCCGCGGGGTTCGAGCCGCGGCCGACGGCTGGGACGTGACCTGCTGTGACGTCGACGAGGAAGCGGTTTCCCTCGCCCGGGACAACCTCGAGCGAAACGACTGCGAGGGGCGGGTCGAACACCGCAACGTCAACGCGCTGATGCACGAAGAGCCGTTCGACGTGATCGATCTCGACCCCTACGGGACGCCGATGCCGTTTGCCGACGCCGCGTTCGCGAACTGCCGGGATCTGGTCTGTATCACCGCGACCGATACCGCGCCGATGTGTGGCGCACACTTCAACAGCGGCGTGCGTTCCTACTCCGCGGTGCCGCGAAACACCGACTACCACGCCGAGATGGGCGTCCGAACCCTCATGTCGGCGCTGGCCCGCAGCGCGGCCCGGTTCGACGTCGGCGTCGAACCGCTGCTCACCCACGCGACCAGTCACTACGTCCGGACCTACCTCGAGCTGACCCACAAAGCCACCGCGGCCGACGCCGCGATCGACGAGTTAGGCCACCTCTATCACTGTGAAGACTGCCTCTACCGCGAGGCCGACCCCGGGCTGATCGCCGATCCACTCGAGCGCTGTCCTCACTGCGACGGAACTCGGATCCTCGCGGCCGGCCCGGTCTGGCTCGGCCCCGTCCAGGACTCGTCGTTCATCGGGGCGGTTCGCGACGAGATTCCGTACACGTTCGATACCGCGCCCGAGGCCCGCGAACTCTGTGACACGCTCGCGGCGGAACTCGACACGCCGACCCACTACGATCAGCACAAACTCTGTCGGAACTGGGGGCTGCCGGCCAACGCGATGGACGAGTTCCTGGCAGATCTGCGTGAGGCGGGCCACGCCGCTTCCCGGGCCCACTACGGCGGGACGACGTTCAAGACGGACGCGAGCGTCGGCGAGGTCAAGGCGGCGACGAAAGACGGTCTCGACTAATCCAGCGTCACCGCGCACCGTGTGAGTCGCCGAGCGCGCGTCCCCACCGAGCCGTACGCACTGATTGCTGGCGAAGCGGACAAGTCCCGCATCGAGAATATACGAGTAACCGACCGGATCGACGCGGCGGAGCCATGACTGAACACCAGCAACAACTGATTGCATCAATGAACGATATGCATACGTTATATAGTTAGCTGCCGTATGTGTACATGGTGACAGAAACCATGGAAAAAAACGTCGGTGGATACGACCGTCGGACTCGACTCCTTGTCGGCCCGGTGCTACTGGTCGTCGGTATCGCCGCCCTCGCTGGATTGCTCTCGATCGCTGCTGGAACCCTCGGGATGGCACTCGCCGTCCTCGCACTCGTCGTCGGGGCGGTGCTGACGATCACGGCTCGCACGCAGCAGTGCCCAATGAACTCGATGCTCGGTCGCAACACCTACCGAGAACGGCCCCGCTCGGAGCCGGAGACCGACGACCGGCAAGCTGGTCGACCCAGCTGATCCGATTTTTATCGCGGCGTTGTACGGCGTCACTGAGCCGGCGGCATACTTGTGGTACCGACCCACGATCGACGCGGCTCCTGTCGGCACTGGCCCGACCGACCCGAGGGACCGTTTTCTGACGGTTGGCCAGGCGTCGGAACGGATGCGAAAGCGAACCCATCTGCATCCCGACAGCGCGACTCCGGATACTCGAACAGGGCCCCGACGCTGCTCACTCGAGGTCGGCGTACAGCCGGACGAGCCCGCACTCGGGACAGCAGACGCCCTGTACTTTCGCCGTGTTCTGGACCCCCATCTTTCCCAACAGTCCGTCACGTTTTCCGGTCGTGATCGACAGGCGCATTCCCTCGGTGTCGCGGACGGTGGTTTCTTTCATCGTCACGCCGCAGTCGGGACAGCGTCGCTGCTCCATGCGATGGCGTTGGATTCCCGACAGAAAGAAGTTCGCGATCGAGCCGCCGTCGCCGGTCTCCGATCGGCGGCCGAAACCGACCGCTACGGGACGCCGACCCGGATCAGCCCGATGGTACTGTCGGGGCCGTCCGGCGTAACAGCCCGTTGGATCCCTGTGTCGTGCGATTACATATTGGGTGGGACCTCGAACGGCGAGCCGTGATCGATCGGGGACGAGGGGTGGCACTGACGGGACGAGTCCTTCGGCTGGCGAAGGCCCAGCAGTTGACGCTGCTGGCGGCCGGCGTCGCTTTTTATGGCTTTCTCTCGCTGGTACCGTTGATGCTGCTGGCGCTCGGCCTCGCGGCGTCGATCGGGGGCGAGGCGCTCGCGGATCGGCTCTCCGCGGCCGCGACCGACATTCTCACCGTTCAGGCCCAGACGCTGCTGGCCGACGCCGTCACCGACGAGACGGGTCGTCGCGGGGCGACCGTCGTCGGCATCCTCGGCCTGCTGTGGGGCTCGAGCCGCGTCCTCCGCGGCCTCGATCGGGCCTTCTCGCAGGTCTACGACACGGTCGGCGAGAAGTCGCTACTCGATACGATCTGGGACGCGATGATCGTCTCGATCGCCATCACGGCCGGCCTCGTGCTGCTGGGGGCGCTCGAGCTGGTCGTTCGGTTCCTGCCGGGGCTCGAGGTGTCGTTCGCAGTGGCGGTCGTCGGCCAACTGTTCGTCGTGCTGGGGCTGTTCGTCACCTTCCTGCCGCTGTACGTGATCTTCCCGGACGCGAACGTGGGGATCCGCGAGGCGGCACCTGGAACGGTCATCGCCGCAGTCGGCTGGTTCGTTCTGAGCCGCACGTTCTCGCTATACGCCGGGTTACTCTCCGATTACGCGGTCTACGGTGCGCTCGGGGCCGTCTTTCTCGTCCTCGTCTGGCTGTACGTCGGTGCGATCATCCTCGTCTTCGCGGCGGTGGTCAACGCGGTGCTGGCCGACCGTGAACTGGATCGGCAGCTACAAAGTCCCGGCCGACGACAGATTCCGACAGAAGCGATGACCGACGACGCCACGGGCGCCGACGAGGGAGCCACGGAGGACCGCGCGAGCGACCGCGCACGCGAATCAAGCGCGGGCGCCCGAACCCGCGATCGAGCCGACGATCCGGCGGCGCTACGCGAGGAGATCGAGCGACTCCGCGATCGCGTCGACGACTTCGAGTCCGACGTCGAAGAGCGCACCGTCCGGAAGGAGTCCCTCGAGAGCGAGTTGAAACGCTACGTTCGCCGCCGAGTCCGACGCGGCCACGCCCGTGACTGGGGGCCGTACCTCGTCTTGCTCTACGGCACGGCGATGTCGATCGGCGCGTTCTCCTTCCTCAACGGGGGCTGGGCGATCCTCGCGATGCTCGTCGTCTGGACCTCGACGCTCGGTCTCTACGTCCTGATGGTCCTGATCGGCTTCGGCATCTCCCTGCTCGGACTCCCCGGTCGGCTCCGCGACGCGGTCGGCGACCGTCGATAGCTACTGAACGCGAGCAGTCTGGCTGACGAACCGCCGCACCCGATCCGTGTACGTCTCGGGTCGATGGAGGTTACAGATGTGGCCGGCTCCCGCCAGCACTTCGACCCGGCCGTCACGGGCCGCAGCGGCGTGATCGCGCTCGCCGCGGCGCATGAGTTTGTCGTTCTCTCCGTTGAGTAGCAGCGTCGAGCCGGGATACGTCGAGAGCGCAGCCCGGAAGTCGCGGCCGGCGATGTCCGGCCCCGCGTCGCCGAACTGTTTGGGATAGAAGCCGGCGTCGATGATCTCGCGCTCGATATCGGGTGCGAGATCACGCTGTCGGACCCAGCGGGTGGCGAGTGTCTCGACGGCCCGTTTCCCGAGGTTAGGCTTCGTGAGTAGTCGCGCGCCGCCGCCGCTCACTCGTGTGCCGAGTTCCATCGTGTTCACCGGGTTGACGCTACTGCCCGACAGCACCAGCCCGTCGACCGTGCTGGGATGGCGGTAGGCGTACTCCGTCGCCACGTAGCCCCCCAGCGAGAGCCCGACGAGCGTCGCGGAGCCATCGGTATGCCGGTCCACGACCGCCTCGAGGACGTCGATCGCCGGCTCCATCCGGAACGGCTTCCCCGCGCGGGTGCCGTGGCCCGGTAAATCGGGCGCGACGGTGTGGTACTCCTCGGAAAGCGCCCGCGTCTGGGGGAGCCACATCTTTCGGGTGAACATCGCGCCGTGTACGAACACGATCGAGTCGGTGTCCGACGGGCCGGCGACGTCGACGCCGGTCTCGTCGGGGTCCTCGCCTGTCCAGTCCATAGCCGATGGGGATATCACGAGAGCGGCCTTAGTGGTCTGCCCGGCCCATTACGGCGACGGCGGACGACCGCTACTCGAGTCCCCGACCGCCGTCGCTTCCGGAGTCGGCGTCCGCGTCGGGCGTCGCGGCCGGTTCCGTCGGCAGCCCACCCTCGAGCCGGACCGCATCGGGAGTGATCTCACGGACCGAGTCTCGCTCCAGCGTGACGCGATACCGGGCTCCTTTCTCCCACCCAAGCGAGGATTTGATCGACTCGACGGCCGACGGGTCGGGCCGAACGTGAGCGATGTCGCCCGCGACCGCCGCGACGATACCGACGGTCTCGCCGGTGGCGTTCTCGACGGGTTTGTCGATATCGTCGTCGGAAAAGACGGCGCACATACCGTCGGCTACCGCGACTCAGAATAAGTCGGTCGTGCCTGCGATGGCCGGTCGGTGATCCGCGGGGGAAGCGACCGGGAGACGGTTCGGCGGCCGGTCGGGATCGAAACGGCGTGCCGACGTCTCGAGGGCGGATCGAGTTCCAGCCCCGGGTTCACTCGCCGTCCGCGTCCCCGCGCTCGAGTTGGTCGCCGCCGAACTCGTCGTCGCTCTCGATCCGGGAGGCCTGCGGTCCGCTCTGGTCCTGATACTTCGAGCCCCGCTCGCTCCCGTAGGGCCGGTCGGCTTCGGTCTTGAGTTCGGTGAAGGTGAGCTGGGAGATCCGCATACCCGGCGTGAGCGCGACGGGTGCAGAACCCAAGTTCGACAGTTCCAGCGTGATCTGGCCGCGATAGCCGGGATCACAGAGGCCGGCGGTAGCGTGGACGACGACCGCGAGCCGGCCCAGCGAGGACCGGCCCTCGACGTGGGCGATCAGATCCGCCGGGATCTCGACGCGCTCGTGAGTCGTCCCAAGCACGAAGTCGCCCGGGTGGAGGATGAAGTCGTCGTCCTCGTCGACGACGGTCTCGGAGACGTAATCGTCGACTTCGTCCTCGGAGTTGGGGTGAATACAGGGGATGTTCGTCCGCTGGAACTCGAGAAACTCCCGGCCCAGTCGGAGGTCGACGCTCGCGGGCTGGATCTGCAGTTCCGGGTCGTCTAACGGCTCGACGACGAGGTCGCCGGCCTCGAGTCGGTCGAGGATGTCCGCGTCGGAGAGGATCATATCGAGAGGGAGCGAACACGGCACCCTAAAGTCCTCGGTCCGCCGTCGCTCGCGGCGCGGTCTCGGTTCGATCCACGGGTGACCGGCGACCCTCGGTCGAGCCAACGGTTTACATCATTTATGATGTTGATACAATTCAAGCGCCTGTAACCCGACGACGGACGGCCTAACCGATTATAACGCTGTACGATGAAGGTGGGTCCATGAGTGGGAGGCAGGGCCGATTCAACGGGGACACGGAAGTGCTACACCAGCGGGCGGTCAGAGTTCCGCTCCCCGATCTCGAGGCCGAGCGGCTGTTCCACGAGAACATGCTGACGATCGCGGCCGCGTTGGAGCGGAAGGCGGACCTGCTCGCCGATCCCGAAGTGACCGTGTTAGATGCCTACGAAGCACAGTTCGATCACGCCGCCGAAAGCTTCCAGCGGCGACTCCGACGGATCGTCGGCGACGATTACAAGGCGGTCGCGCGGGCGTATCATCGCGGGGATCGCGACGACCGCATCGGCGCGATCGCCGCGTACTACCTCGAGGGGGCCTGGCGGGCCCAACAGCAGGCCACGATCACGGACATGCTGTACGTTCCGCTGGTCATCCGGTATCCGGACAGTTTCACGGTCAACATCCGCTTTGCCAGCGGGCACAAGACGGCCGAGGCGATCCGATACGAGTCACCCGAACACTCCACGGACGATCTCGACGAGGAGTACGCCGAAACCTACTACGACGAGAGTTACTACTCCCAGCGGCGGGCGGCGACGTATCTCGAAGCGGGTGCCGAGATCATCCGCGAGGAGTTCCCCGACCCCGACGAGACCGCCCGAGAAGAGCGGGAGTACGGCGGTTTCGTCTCGGCGAGCGGCCGCCGGGGATCGGTATTCTCGGCGATGATCGAGCGGGTCGAGCCCGATCCCGACCGGTTCGAGGGGCCGATCGACGAACCGACGCTAGTCGAGGCGGGGCCCGAGGCCAGACGAACGGAACGGGAGTACTTCCGCGAGAGCGAGGTCGTTCACTGACGGCTCGCCGGCGTCCGTCGCAGCGATCGATAGGTACCGCTAAAGGCATCGACGTCCTCGAATAGGCCATGAAACAGGCCATCGTCGCTCGCATGGATATCGGGATGGGACAGGGAAAGCTCGCCGCACAGGTCGCTCACGCGTCGCTGTCGGCCTACGAGAACGCCGATCGGCAACTGCGAGACCAGTGGAAGGAGGGGGGCCAAAAGAAGGTCGTCCTGAAAGGCGAGAGCGAGCGCCAACTTCACGAACTCTCCGAGATCGCCGAGCGAAAGGGGATTCCCACCGGACTCATCCGAGACGCCGGTCACACCCAACTCGAGCCGGGGACCGTCACCGCGCTGGCAGTCGGCCCGGCGGCCGACGACCGCGTCGACAGCGTGACCGGCGAGCTGTCGCTGTTTTAACCGTCAGTCCGACCGATAGCCGCGGGGTTCGTCCCTGACCGGGGTTTCGTCGTCGGGCAGCCGCGGGTCGGGGGTGAGCCGCTCGCGCAGCGCCTCGAGATCGACCGACTTGCTGCCCAGCACCGCGAAGCCGGCGAAGATCGTCAGGAAGCCGGCGACCGCCAGCGCGTCGATCGTCTCACCAAGCAGCGCCCAGCCACCCAGCGTCGAGACGACGGGCACGACGTAGAAGATCAGGTTCGCGCGGATCGCGCCGGCCGCGTCGATCAGGCCGAAGTAGGCGATGTAGGCGAGGACGCCCGCGAAGACGCTGACGTACCCCAGTGCCGCGACCGCTTCGACGGTCCAGTCGATCGCGGCCGCCGACTCGCCGCCCGTCCAGGCGAGCAGGTGACACAGCGCCGCGGCGAATGGCAGCCCCCAGGCGACCCGAACCGTACTCGAGAGGTCGCTGTCCGCCCGACGGATCAGCACGGCCCCGAGCGCGGCGGCGATCGCGCCGACAAAGAGGATCCCCTTGCCGACGGCACCGCCCAGCAGGTTCGCGGGGTCGGGACTGACCACGAGACCGACGCCGAGCAGGCCAAGTCCCATCCCGGCCGCGCCGCGGGCGGAGAGCCGCTCGTCCGAGAGGAAGAACGCGGCGAAGATCGGCGTCATGATGGGGTTGAGGCTGTACATGATCGAAGCCACCGCGCTGGTGACGTACTGCTGGCCGACGAACAGCAAGGCGTTGGTCAGCCCGATCGCGAGAACGCCGGTCGCGAGGATCGCTCCGATGTCGCCGCGGGTCCGGGGAAACAGGTCCGCCCGCGAGGTCGTCAGCCCGACGTAGGCAAGCATGATGACGGCGGCCACGTCGAATCGGAACGCCACGAACAGCAGCGGCGGGAAGTACGCAAGCCCGGCTTTCGCGGCGACGAACGTGCCGCCGAAAAACAGGCTCGAGAGGGCGAAGAAGACGGCAGTACGACGCGCTACCACGGCGTCGTCACCACCGTGCGAACCGCATGCGCCGACCCGGACCCGGGCGACGCGTGAAGAGTGGAGATCATCGTACACGGACGTACGAACGTCGGGTATATAGTTTCGTTCAGAAACGGTTTCAGAGCAAGAAATGTGGGCGGGCCGGGAAAGGGACCGGCGACGCGACACCCGCGCGGGCCGTGAAACCCTTTCACGGTGCGAAAACGGTTTGGTCTCGGCCCGGAGAGGTGACGTATGGAATCGGCGCTCGAGGAGATCGAGTTCCTGGCACTCTCGGAGAACCGCGTCGCGGTGCTGGACCTGCTCTCGGCGGGGCGACACACCCGCAGGGAACTGGCCGACGCCACCGGGGCCTCACAGGCGACGCTGGGCCGAATCCTCGGGGACTTCGAGGACCGGTCGTGGGTCAGACACGACGGCAGCGAGTACGTCGCGACAGCGACTGGCCGACTCGTCGCGGAGGGATTCACCGACCTCCAGGAGATCCTCGAGACTGAGGGGCGACTCCGCGACATCGTCGACTACCTGCCGACCCATGCGATGGACTTCGACCTCCGGCGGCTCTCGGATGCGACGATCACCGTCCCGACGGCGACGCGGCCGAACGCGCCGCTCTCGCGACTGCTCGAGTTCGTCCGCGATGGCGACGAAATCAGGACGTTTTCACACACGTTCAACGGACAGGCGCTACAGGTCGTCAGCGACCGTGTAACCGGCGGCGACCAGCGCTTTCGGGGCGTCTTCGGCCGCAACGCGATCGAGGCGCTCGCCGAGGAGTCGGAGCTTCGCGACCGGCTCGAGGCCCTGCTCACGGCCGAGGACGCCGAGATCAGGGTCCGTGAGGAGGGCGTTCCGATCGCGATCATGATCGTCGACGACCTCGTTTACCTCCTCCTGCGCGACGAGGACGGCATCCTGCGGGCCTCCGTCGACACCGACGACGACGCCGTCCGCGCGTGGGCCGAGGACTCGCTGGATCATTACTGGCGGACCGCGACGCCGCTTTCGGTTGACGATCTCGCCGATTAGGTTCGGCTTGGACACCCGCGCGTAAAGGGTGGCTTTTTATGTCGACTACACGACCATACTGGCGTGGTCGATGACCACCCACGCATCACCGAATTGCGTGGCTAAACAAGAGAGTCGGTAGGAGGTGAAGTAGCGTGCCTCCAAACGTCCGCGCGGCGCTCGCGACGGGCGGTGTGACCCTGGTGGCACAGGGAAATGCGCTGGGTTGGGCGCTTATCGCCGTCGCGGTCGCCGCCTCGACTGAGGAATCAGGCGGCAATTAACTGGCCGCTGGGGCGGCCAGCCATCCTGATTTATCGTATCGGATGTAGGCGTGGTCTATTGGCGGTGCCTACACGGGATACTAGTATCTCGCACTCAAAAAGTATTGCTATACTTTACTGTCTTTACGAAAGTATAGTCTCCGAATGTATACTCTCCGGAGTCTCACAAAACTGTGTTCATTCAATTATAGTGTGTGTCTGCTGGATCTGCTCGAGCCCCGCCGCAGGCCGCGCCGTCGCGAGCGGGTCCGGCCCGACCGTGATCGAGGCGGGTTCCGGCTCCGCCTCGTCCTCGTCGGTCTCCTCGATGACGTACTCCTGGCCGATCGTCGACGCCTGTAGGTTGTCGACGGGCGCGTGATCCTCGGTCAACACCGGCACGTCGTCGGTGTTCGGGTCGTCCATGTATGCGTCGACCTCGCCGCTCAGGTCGATCGGCAGGTCGCGGCGCTCGTTGCGGGCCGCGAGGTCGTCTTCGGTGAACTCGGTGTCGGCCTTCGTCGCGGCGACCTCGATGTTCTGGACCGAGCCCAGACTCGAGGTCCGGAAGCTGTAGGTCGAGGGGAACGCCTCGTCGATGGTCTTGTATTGGGCCCGGTAGAACGCCGAGCCGGCCCCGCTGGGCGCGGCGATGACGTTCGCGAGGAAGACCCCGTCGTCGGAGAGTCGGTCCTCGACGAGCTCCATGAATTCCAGTTGCGTGAGGTGGATCGGAACCTGATCCTTCTGGTAAGCGTCGAGGACGATCAGGTCGTAGGTCTCGTCGGTCTCCTGCAGGAAGATCCGGCCGTCCTCGGTGTGGGCAGTCATGTTCTCGCCCTCCTCGAGGCGGAAGTACTCCTTGGCCGCCTGCGTCACCTCGGGGTCGAGTTCGACGACGTCGACATCGACATCGTAGCGCCGCTCGAAGTCCTTCGGGCCGGTGTAGCCGCCCCCGCCGATGAACAACACGTCATCGACCTCGTCGGGGTCGTCGGTCATCAGCATCGGCAGATGGAAGTACCGCGTGTACTCGAAAACGTGTCGGTCCGGGTCCTCGAGGTCCATCGCGCTGTGGCGCGCACCGTCGAGATACAGCGTTCGCACGTCGCCGTCGTCGATGACCTCGAGTTCCTGATAGGCCGTCTGAGTCTCGTAGACGACATCGCCGCGGTGGTCAAAGGCGACGGGGCCGAGGCCGCCGGCGACGACCAACAGCAGGGCAATGCCGATGCTCGCAGCCGCGGGTCTTGGCGCGACCCGCGGGAGGGTCAACGCGAACGCGGTGCCGACGAGAATGAACCCGAACAGCAGCCCGATCGCGTCGATTCCCAGCGTCGGAATCAGGAAGTACGTGGTCGCGCCCGCGCCGACGATGCTGCCGATGGTGCCCAGCGCGTAGACGTGGCCCGACGCCTCGCCGGTGCCTTCTTTCTCGGAGAGTTCGGCCGAGTAGGGACTGATAAAGCCAAGCAGATAGGTCGGCGGGCCGAACAGGATCAGGACCGCCGGCAGCGAGGCGTAGCGGGCCGGCAGCGGCAGCGTCGACGCCGAGAGCAGGAGTTGATCGCTGGCGTAGACGACGATCGCGACGTAGCCGGCCGTCCCCAGCAGGATCCAGCTCATCCGCGCGTTCGAGGCGGTATCGGCACGTTTGCCACCTTGCCAGTAACCCAGGCTCAGTGCAGCGAGGAAGACGGTGATGATGCTCCCCCACGTGTAGATGCTGTTCCCGAACTGCGGGGCGATGATCCGGCCCGCGAGGATCTCGAGACCCATACTGGTGACGCCGGAGACGAACACCGCGACGTCGGGTTTCGTCGGGCGGTACGCGGAGGGCTGCCCCAGACTCATTACCGGGACATAGCGGGCCCGGCAGGAGAACTTGTCGCCTCGGTACGGATTCGCCGGGACTCGGTCACGACGGGAGCTGAGACACCGACGGAACGAGCGAGACGCCCCGAGCCGAACGTGAAGTCCGTGACGACCGACGTTTATGGCCGTTCCGTCCGTGGGGCCGATATGCGTGATGTGACGGTCTCTGGAGTCGTCGCTGCGGCTCCGACCGAGCTGTCGGCGTGGCTCGAGCCGGCGACGATCGTCGAGGCAGAGGGGAGTTTCGCGATCGAACGCGTCGAGGAGCGGGACGGGGCGACGGTCGTCGTCGCCAGCGGCCCGGGACTGCAACTGCCGCTGCGGTTCGAGGACCGCGACGGGACGATCTACTACACGCAGGAGAGCGAGCGCGGCCCCTTTTCGGCGATGGAGACGTGGCTCGAGATCGACCCCGTCGACCACGGTCGGACCCGACTCACCGCCCGCTCGGCGGTCGAACTCGCCGCCCCCCTACCGTTCGGCGATCGGATCGCCGCCTGGAAACGGCGGGGCGAACTCACGAATCTGCTCGAGTCGGCCGAGACCGGTTTCGAGTAACGGCTCGGGACTGGATCGCCGGGCGGTGGAATCGTCGATCGGGGCCGATCGACCGAACCTGTTTCTAACGCAGAAAGTTATGAAAACCTACTTGTGGTGCGGGGAACGAAATCGGATCGTATGCCGCAGTATCCCCGCCGAACCCTCCTCGGCAGTATCGGCACGACGATGACCGTCGCACTGGCAGGAAACGCTGTCAGCGCGACGGACGGACGGTCCACCAACGATGTCGGCTCGCCGGCGTTCGACTCCCTCTTCGACTATTTCCCGGCCTCGGCCGAATCGGACTCGATGGCAGTTGTGACGAGGGATCTCGAGCAGCAGCGAAAGGCCAACGACCCCTACGGACACATGTCGACGGGCAGCGGGTTTGGGATCGATCCCGAGTCGATCTCGAAGCAGGCGTTCGTCTACGCGACCGACGACGATGCGTTCTCGATGCCGATCGTCGTCATCGCCGGTGACTTCGAACTCGAGGACGACGGCGACATTCGCGAGACCGACGGCGGCGTCGAGTACGAGCGCCGCGAAGACAATGAGATGGTCGCCGCCGTCACCGAGACGGTCGTCGTCGCCGCCGAAAACGACGAGCGGATCGGCGAGGCCCTCGCGGCGAACGCGGGCGAGGCCAAGCGACTGCTGGACGCCGAACCCCTGCTCGAGGAGGCGTTCGGCCTCTTCGACGGGGAGCATGCCGACTACACGGTCCAGATCGGCGAGGGATATCAGTTCCCCGACTTCACCGACGCCGCCGCCATCGAATACAGTGCCCGAGCAACGACCGTCCTCGATCCGGATACCCTCGAGATGAACATCGGCGTCGCCTTCGAGGACGCCACGGAGGTCACCGACGAACTGGTCGATACGCTCACGAGCGAGTTGCGCTACATGGCGCTCACCGGCGAGCCGACGGTCGAACGAGACGGGTCGCTCGTCACCATCACCGCCGAGCGCGATCTCGCCGCCGAACGGGAAGCCAACGACCACGAGAGCCCGGGAAGTCTCCGGCCCGAGGAGGACATCGATCTCGAGGACGACCAACTCGAGATCGAGATCGGACGCGGCGATCCGACCCCGGTCGAGGATCTCACGCTCGAGGTGGGCGGCGAGGAGTACGACCGCGATATCTGGACCAACAGCCACGGCACCCTCGAAGAGGGAGATACGATCGTCGTCGACATGGACGATGTCGAGCCGAACCTATCGATCACCCTCACCCACGACCACGCGGCCGGGAGCAGCACGAGCGGGACGTCGATCCTCGATCGGTTCGAGTTCGAATACGACTACGACGTCGACGCCGGAACGCTCACCGTCGAGTACGCGGACGAGTTCCCGCTCGAGGGCGAGCGGGTTTCCATCGCCGTCTACGACGAACGACCGTGGTACCATTCCCCTGACGAGGAAGTCGAGCCACGAACCACCGCTCAGCCGTGGTCCGGAACGATGCGTTCGGGCGACGGGACGACGCTCGAGGACATTCGGCCGGGTGACACCGTTCTCGTCTGTTGGGACGGAACGACGATGGAAGACAGTATCGCACACTTCCGTGCCCGGCCGCCGGGGACCGTGGCCTTCGACTACGACTTCGAGCGCAAGACGCTCTCGGCGACGCTCGAACTCGAGGACGGCGAGCGCCCGGCCGACGCGTACGAACTGCTGATCGACGACGAGCCGGCCGAGACGCAGTGGGCCGACGAGGCGGACACTGTCTCTTCGGGGGCGACGATCGAAGTCGACGACGTTGCGGCCGGATCGGATGTCACCGTCGTCTGGGGTGACGACGATGTCCGTGTCAGCGGAACCCATCCGCGACCGCGGATCGAACTCGAGTTCGACGAGGATCAGGGCGTGATCGAACACGTCGGCGGCGATTCGGTCGCCGCGTCGGAGCTTACCCTCCGGGTCATGACCGAAGACGGCTTCAGCGAGATCGACCTCGGCGAGGAAATCGACGGTGAGTTCGAACAGGGAGATACCGTTTCCGTCGATGCCGACGAAATCCGGTACGCGATGCTCTCGTACGACGGTACCAGCGGTTCGATCGGTCACGTCGTTCCATCGCGGGAGTAACGATTCCAGCGGTTATCCGTAAGTGATCCGCGCCGTGTACCACTGACCTCGCCGCATCTTTTGTCGTACTTCGACGGACCGCAGCGTTGGCCGGGTCGGTCGTCGGCAGGAAGGGCGTGACAGCTCTGCTGTCGTCCGTAGTCGCCCCGAACGGGGACGCATGCTGGGCTCTTCCGGTCAGGCCGGGCCGGCGACGTGCGGAAGGTCCCGCAGGAGTCGCCAACTGCGGTCGGTCAGTTCGTCGTGATAACTTCGATCACGTCGCGAGACGCGACCTCGTAGTCCTTGCCCAGTTGACGGTTCGTCCGACAGTCGATCGCGTGCAGGAACCCGTCGCCGATGTCCGAGTGGAGGCTGTAGGCGAAGTCCTCCGCGGTCGAGTTCGGCGGGATCAGATAACAGTCGGGCAACACCTCGCCGCGTTCGTTGCCCAGCCCGTTCGCGCCGCCGGGGAACACCGGCGTCACGCCCAGCACGTCGAAGAGCGCGGTCTCGAGTGCCGCCTGGACGCCCGTCGCGCCGAACTCGTCGAGGAAGTCCCGGATCTGCTCGAGTCCCTGTTCCTGGTCGCCGGAGACGTCGCCCGTGATTTCAAAGTCGTCATCGCCGGGCCGGTAGTCGACGACGCCGGCCTTGTCGGCCGATTTCAGCGCCTTCTCGGCGTGAGCACTACAGGGCACGATCGTCAGGTGATCGTAGTCCGGATCGTTCGCGATCGCCTCGTAGTTCTCCTGTGCCTCGGGCGTGTCCATCTTGTTCGCCGCGATGACCATCGGCTTGGTCTCCTTGCGGATCTCGCGGGCCAGCTCGAGTTTGTCCTCGTCGTCCCAGGCCTCGGGTTCGAAACCGACATCGACCCGCCGGATCAGGCGCTTGATCTCGTCGTCGGTGGTCTTGAACGCGCTCATCTGCTCGGCGAGTTCCTCCTCGATGGCGTCGTCCTCGGTCGTGTATCCCGATTCGTAGCGTTCGATCCCCTTCTCGAGGACGTCGAGATACCATTGATCGAGTTCCACCTCGAGGAAGTCGATGTCGTCACGGGGGTCGTGGCCCTCGGTGGGTTCGCCTTCGGCGTCGGTTTGTCCGGAGAAGTCGACGACGTGGACGAGGACGTCGGTCTCGTTCAGGTCGGAGAGGAACTGATTGCCCAGCCCGTTGCCCTCGTGTGCGCCGGGGATGAGCCCGGCGACGTCGACGAGCTTCGTGGGGACGAACCGCGTCCCGTGGTCGCAGTAGCCGATGTTAGGCGTACACTCCTCGTCGAATTCGGGGGCCGCACAGTCGACGCGGACGTAGGCCTCGCCGACGCTGGGGTCGATCGTCGTGAACGGGTAGGCCCCCTCGGGCACGTCGTTCATCGTCGCGGCGTTGAAGAAAGAGGACTTGCCGACGGACGGTTTGCCGACCAGTCCGATTCGGTAACTCGTACTCATTATCCGTCCGTGGCGCGGCCAGCGTAAACGGGTTTCCCTCCGTCGCTGGGGTGGTATGTATGGGCGTATCAGATTCGCGCAGTCGACTCGAGCGGGGGCTAGACGTGCGTCGGCGGCTCGACCGCGGTCGCGATATCGAGTTCGGCGGCGACGTCGTCGAGTAGGTCGCCTTTGACCTCCGAACTTCGCCAGCCGATTTCGGCGACCAGCGGCGGCTCGAACTCGGACCGAATGGTCTCGAGGCGTTCCTCCTCCGTCGCGACCCGCTCGCGGAGGTAGCGTGCGCCCCGGCCGTTCTCGTCGGGGTCCGGCGACGGCGTGAGCTTGTTGGCGACGAGTCCACGGACGGCGAGGTCCTTTTCGCGGATGTCGGCGATCGAGCGGCGGGTTTCGTTGACCGACAGTTCGTCGGGGTTGAGGACGAGGAAGAACGCGGCGTCGTCGTGCAGCGCCGACCCGGCGAACTCGAAGAAGGACTTGCGCTCCTCGAGTCGCGCTAGAACGGGGTCGCCCTCCATCACGCGGCGGGGTTCGTTGTTGCCGACGGCGGCCTTCTCGAAGAGGTCGATGCTGGTCCGGCGCTTGTACATTAGCCGGTCGATCCAGTCCTCGAGCAGGTCCGGCAGCCCGAGCAGGCGGAGCGTGCTGCCCGAGGGCGCGGTGTCGAAGACGACCCGGTCGTAGTCGTCGGCGGTGCGCATCACCTCGATGAACCGGTCGAACAGCGCTGACTCGTAGGCCCCCGGCGTCCCGTGAGCCATCTCGAGCTGGCGGTTGATCTCGTTGACCATCGAGGCCGACACCTGCTCGGAGAGGTCCTGCCGGATCTCGTCTAAGTGCCGGGTGACCTCGTCCTCGGGGTCGATCTGCATGGCCTCGAGTCGATCGACCCCCTCGACCGGTCGCGGCGAGTCCCCGAACGGCTGGTCGAAGACGTCCGTGACGGAGTGGGCGGGGTCGGTCGAGACGACGAGGGTTCGGTGGCCGTCGCGGGCGCACTTGAGCCCGTAGGCACACGACACCGTCGTTTTGCCGACGCCGCCCTTGCCGCCGAAGAAGACGAACGGTTCCATCAGAAGTGGTACTGCTGACCCTTTCGTTCGAGGTACGTGCCGCGGTCCCACAGCCGGCGCTCCCAGGCCTCGAACTCGTCCTCGAGATAGGGTAGCAGTTCGGCGGTGTAGTAGGAGACCGGCGACGGGATGCCGAAGGCGTCCGGGAAACACGCCAGGATGAACGCGTCCTCGGCGTCCTCGGCTTCCTTCTCGATCTTCTCGTAGGCTGGGTGCGAGATCATCCCGTGATAGAGCCCCCGGAGCCACTCCTCGAGCGTCTCGCGAAACGCGTCGATCCGGTCGGCCAGGTCCATGCCTGTATCTGTGTATCGAGCGCTAAAAACCCTCGTGGCTCGCTTTCAAGACGTTCCAGCGTCTGGTATCCGGCTATGAGAACGGACACGGACGACGGACGTCCCGTCACGATCCTCTCGGGCAGTCTCGGGGCGGGGAAGACGACGCTTTTGAACCATCTGCTGTCGAACGCCGGCGACCGGTCGCTTGCAGTGTTGGTCAACGACATGGGGGAGGTCAACGTCGACGCCGACCTCGTCGCCGAAGGATCGGAACTCGAACTCGACGACGGCGTCGCGGAACTCTCGAACGGCTGTATCTGCTGTGAACTCCAGGACGACCTCGAGACCGCCGTGGTCAGGCTGGCCCGCGATCGCTCGTTCGATCACCTGATCGTCGAGTCGTCGGGGATCTCCGAGCCCGCACCCGTCGCACGGTTGTTCACGACCGAATCCCGGGTCGCGGCGCTGTACGACGTCGACACGCTCGTGACCGTCCTCGACACGCCGGCGTTCCTCGAGGCCTTCGCGGGCGCGAACGCTCCCGAGCGCCGGGGCGAAGAAGACGACCGACCCCTTTCTGACCTGCTCGTCGAGCAGGTCGAGGTCTCGAACCTCGTGTTGCTCAACAAGGCCGATCGCTGTACCGAGGCGGAACTCGAGGAGGCCGAAGAACTCGTCGGTGCGCTCCAGCCCGACGCGGAGACGATCCGCACGGAGTTTGCGGCGGTCGATCCCGACCGACTGCTCGGTGCCGGCCTGTTCGACCCGGATCGGGTGACCGACCTGCCGGGCTGGAAGCGCGCACTCGAGTCGACCGATGGCGAGGGCACCGACCACGAGGGCGACGGCCGTCACGACGACCACCACGGCCATCACCACCCCGACGAAGTCTACGGCGTCTCCTCGTTCGTCTACCGGGCCCGGCGGCCGTTTCACCCCGAGCGGTTCGCCGCCGTCCTCCGCGAACTGCCGCGGTCGATCGTCCGCTCGAAGGGGACCGCGTGGCTCGCCGACAACGAGATGCGGGTCTCGATCGCGGGGGCCGGCCCCTCGATCAGGGCCACGGCACAGGGTCCCTGGATCGCCAGCCTGCCCGCGGTCGAACGGGACATGTACCGGTCGAATCGTCCCGATCTCGAGTGGCACGACGAACACGGCGACCGGCGGACGGAACTGGTGTTCATCGGCACCGACTACGACGAGGCGGCGCTGCGGAAGGGCCTCGAGGACGCGCTGGTCACCGACGCGGAGTGGGAGGGCGCCCTCGAGGGGCCGTTCCCCGACGAGCAGGGGGCGGCCGTCGTCGTCCGTGAGCCGTGACCGGGTCCCGTCTCAACACGCACAGTCGCGACCGGTCGCGCGCTCGAAGCGCATCTCCGAACCGCAGTCCGGGCAGACCGGCTCCCCCTCGAGGTCGACGCCCCTGATGCGGATGGCGCAGTCGTCACACCAGTAGGCTCCCGTGGAGCCGTCGTCGGGCCGCTCTTTCGGCGCGGGCGAGCTGAGGGCCGTTTTGACCGAGTCGATGAGTCCCATACGGGGTCGTTCGGTCGGCGGCCACTAATATCGTGCGACAATGTGTCACAGACGCACGATCGCGGATCGGGGTACGCTACCGATCCGGGGCGATCCGTCTCAGCCGACCACGAGCGGCACGGACAGCGCGACGAGCAGCGCTCCGAGGATCGGAATGAGATAGAACACCCGCCGTGCGCGGACCGCGGCCGCAACCTCGTAGTCGAGTTCGGGCCGAGCGGTCCAGATCTGCCGGTAGAAGGCGCCGGCGGCGGTGACGACGAACACCGCCGTCGAGAGCCAGATCGCCGCCTCGAGGGACAGGCCCAGCGCCTGTCCGTACAGCGGCCCGAACGACAGCAGGGCCATGAACGCGAGTCCGACCACGACGCCGAACGGGACCGGATCGACGGGCGTGCCGTCGCGATTACGGAGTTGCATACCCGCCGTTCGGACTCGAGCGGCAAAGAGCTAGACCGTGCGGTTTCCGGCCCGTCCGACGCGACCGCGCCGGCGAAGCTATAAGTGGCGGTGCCGCCGTCTCCCTGTATGAACGACGAGGACTCCGACCGCGAGGGGTTCGAGGCCGGCGTATCATCCTCGCAGGGCGACCCGCGGGTCCTGCTCGTGATGAACGCCGTCCTCTCGACGCTGTTCGGTTGGACGGTCGTCTGGGGACTGTCCTTTCTGGACGTCCTCGAGTTCAGTCCTATCAATGTCGCCACGGCGGCGATACTGCTGTTCGCGCTGACGTATCTCGTGACGATGTCCTGACCGTCGGCCCGTTCGCTCGCGGAACCGGCGTGGCTGGTCAGCGGCCGTAAATGAGCCGGTGGCCGAGGTCGTCGATCCGATCGGTCACGCGGCCGATCCACGCGCCCGGCGAGACGCGCCGGAGTGTCTCGTCGTCGACCTCGATCGCGTCCTCGCCGAACGGGTCGCGAGCGTCGTCCCCGTCGTCCTCGTCGCTCGAGGCGACGTCGACGACCGTCGACATCGAACACCGGCCACAGGCTTCGGTCCGTTTGCTCCCCATGGTAACGCCTTACACGAAGAAATAGCTCCGGCGGCTAAAGCCTACCGCTCGAGCGCCGCAGCGCCGGCTCGCCGTCCACCGACGGGTATTTGATATTCCGAGCGCAACGAGTGGTATGCGAAACCCCGTCACGGATTCGACCGGAACCGAGCCGACGCCGGATCGCGACCGAACCAGCCCGCGGTCCGTCGCCGCGCGATGAGCGACGAGCGGGCACCGGCGGAACTGCCGGCCGAAATCCGCGAGGCGGTCCCCGACTGGGAGGACGAGTACCTCGACCGGGTGTCCGACCGACTGCTGTACAACTACGACCTCGAGAAGGACCACCGGGCCGGCGGCGAGCGCTGGGACCTCTACGGGAAGCTGCGGGTCCGCAGCCAGAAACAGTTCTTCCACCCGGCGCTGTCCTACGCCGACCACGAGGCCGAGGAGTATCTCTTTGCCCGTCGGGAGTCCCGTCCGACGGTCGCGGAACTCGAGCGACTCGTCGATCTGGGCCACGACCTCGCGGACGAGCGGGTCGTCCCCGACGAGGAACACTTCGGGACGGACTTCTCGTTCGTCCTCGTCGCGGACGAACTCTCCGACGACGTCCGCGCGTTCGTTGGGGACTTTCGCGATCGGACTCTCCTGAAGTTCGGCTATCACGGCCACTACGAGGTGAACCTCGTCGTCGTGGTCCCCGAGAAGGAGGACCACGTCGCCAGCGAGGCCGCCGACGTGGCCGAGGCGTTTACCCTCTGGGACGACGTGACGACGCCCGACGAGGGCTTTCTCTCGCGGTTCGCGAAGCGGTTCTGGCAGTAACCGGCGGGCCCGTTTTCGCTCGGATGGAAACGTCGACGACACGAGATCAGTCGCCGCCGTCCGCGACGATTTCGGAGCGATCGTTCGAACCCACAGTCGGCGGTGCGGGTCGCCGACGGATGTGCGTGTCGCAGACGGCTGCGGGTCTCGAGTGACTCGAGGCGCGGTACTGTCGGTCCACGAGACACGGCGAAAGAACGGATCGGCGAGGACGACGTCAGTCGTCGCCGGGTTCGGCGGCGGGCGTCTCGGGGCCGCGACGGACGCGACTGATGTTCCGGTAGCCCAGCCTGACGAGCGCGAGCGCGAGGCCGATGAGGACGAGGCCAAGCGCCATCTGCACGACCGCGGAGAGTTGCTCGCTGAGGGTTCCTGCACCGCCCTCGATCAGGTTCAGGTAGAGGTTCTCGTAGAACACCAGAATCGAGAGCCCGAGGACGGTGATCGTGACCATGACGGCCATCGGGACGCCGGTCGAGACGAGCTGTTTGCTGTCGTCCCAGTTGGCCAGCCAGACGGTCGCGGTCAGCAGGGCAAGCGCGGCCAGCAGCTGGTTCGCACCGCCGAACAGCTGCCAGAGAACGACCCACTGCCCGGAGATAACCAGCAGGTACGCCGGGACGGCCTGGACGATCGGGTTGGTGTACCGGCCGCGAACGAACGATCGCGGGTCCGCGTTCAGCCCCGTGTCGGTCCGTCCGGCTGGCGTGCCGACGATCTCTTCCATCATGTACCGGCCGAGGCGGACGGCCGTGTCGGTCGAGGTCAGCAGGAAGCTACAGAGGACCAGCGCCATGAACACGGCGCCGGCGGTCTCGGGGACGCCGAAACTCGTGAGGATGACGCCGCCGCCCGAGGCGAAGTTCGGCAGAGCGGCACCGATGCCGCCGCCGACGTCGGGCGCGCCCCACACGGCGAGCGTCGAGAGCGCGACAGCGGCCAGCAGGCCCTCACCGAGCATGCCGCCGTAGCCGATCAGGCGGGCGTCGGTCTCCTTGTCGAGCTGTTTGGCCGTGGTCCCCGATGAGACCAGCGAGTGGAACCCGCTGATCGTCCCACAGGCGATCGTGATGAAAAGCAGCGGGAACAGCGGCGCGTAGCCGGCCGCTTCCGCGCCCCAGAACCCTTCGAACGCGGCGATCGAGCTGTCGATGACGAGGTCCTGATTGGCCGTCCCGAAGAACGTGCCGACGATGATCGCGAGGGTCGCACCACCGACGCCGGCGTACAGCAGGAACGACGACAGGTAGTCACGCGGCTGGAGCAACACCCACACCGGAAGCGCGCTCGCGACCGCCGCGTAGACCAGAATTATCGGCACCCAGCCGGCGGTGTTGCCGCCGCCGATTCCCTCCAGCGCCGCGGCACCGGGCACCCAGCTCCCGTCACCGCCGAACAGCACGATGGTGCCCGAGGGATAGTCGCCGGCAAAGAGCGCGAGCGGGTACTCGAGGCCGACCCAGACGGCCGCGAAGACCCCGGCGACGAACAGTATCGTCCCCGGGATGAACGGGCCGTTGAACTGGTAGAGGTAGACGCCGAAGGCGAGCGCCAACCCGATGTACAGCAGCGACGCCGTCACGACCTGTGGATAGGCGTTGAAGACGATCCCGACGACCAGCGCGAAGACGGCGACGACGAGGATGATCGTCAGGAACGCGAACCACAGCAGCATGTTCTTCCCGCTCTCGCCGACGTACTCCCCGATCATGTAGCCGATCGACTTCCCCTCGTGGCGCAGACTGCCCGACAGCGAGACGAAGTCGTGGACGGCGCCCATCAGCGGGTTCCCGATGGCGATCCACAGTAGCGCGGGCACCCAGCCCCAGATCGCCCCGGCCGTGATCGGTCCCACGATCGGTGCCCCACCGGCGATACTCGAGTAGTGATGTCCCAACAGAACCGGTTTCTTCGACGGGACGTACTCCTGTCCGTCCTCGTACTTGTGTGCCGGTGTCTCCGCGTCTTCGTCGAGTTCGACGAAGCGCGTCAAATATCGGGAATAACCCACGTACCCCACAGTGAACGTTACCAGCACTGCCGCGATGATCCATATGACCTGTGTCATGGTACCTCTAGACAAATGCAGTGTGATGTATGATCTTAATTGTTGTTTGTTTACGTCCCGATATACTCCGCATCTGTAACCTTATACAGCATATATTGCTGGTGATATTGTCGGAGTCATGGACAAATATCGAAGTGGAACGTTGATACGCGAGGTCAGTAACGGATCGTCCCGTAATGCCGACTCGTACCGACAGGTAACGGGCCCGACCGCGTCACTCCTCGAGGACGGCCTCGAGCGCGTCCATCGTTCGCTCGACCCGGTCGACCCGGGCGTTGTGTCCCATGTGGCCGACCCGGAGGACGTCGGCGGCGAGGTCGCCGAGGCCAGTCGCGAGGACGATGTCGTGATCGTCCGCCAGCCGCCGTTGCAGCGTCTCGGCCCGACCCGGGACCTCGAGTGCGGTCACCGTCGGCGACGACTGTGCGCCGTCAGCGTAGATCGACAGCCCGAGGTCGGCGGCCCGCTCGCGACACCGCCGTGCGGCCCGCTCGTGGCGCTCGAAGACCGTCTCGAGTCCCTCCTCGAGCAGTAGGTCGATCGCAGCGCCGAGTCCGTAGAGGTTCGCGGACAGGTGCGTGTAGGGGAACCACTCCTCGTCGGCGGCGTCGCGCCAGGGCTCGAGATCGGTGTAGAAGCCGCGGGTCTCGAACGATTCGATCTTCGCCCAGGCGCGGTCGCTGACCGAGGCGACGGTCAGGCCCGGCGGCGCGCTGAAACACTTCTGGGAGGCCCCGAGACAAACGTCGATCCGGTCGGTCGGCACGGCCGTCCCGCCGAGCGAGGAGACGGCGTCGACGACGCTGATGACGCCGTGGTCTTCGAGGAGATCGAGGACCGGCTCGAGGTCGTTCAGGACGCCGGTCGGCGTCTCGCAGTGGACCATCGTCGCGACGTCGAACGAGCCGTCCGTGAGGTGAGACTCGACGGCTGCGAGATCGATGGGGTCGCGCCACGGGGAGTCACAGACGACCGCCTCGCCGTCGTAGCTCTCGACGAAGTCCGCAAAGCCCTCGCCGTAGGGGCCGTTGGCGATACACAGCACCCGGTCGCCGGGTTCGACGAGCGAGGCGACCGCGGCCTCGAGGCCGAGGATGCCCTCGCCGCCGAGGATCACGACATCGTCGTCGCCGTAGATCGCCCCGAGGTCGTCGGTCAAGTCTCGATAGAACTCGAAGAATTCGGGCTCGATGTCGGGGTTGGGCGTCGGTTCGGCCATCCGGTCGCGGACGGCGGCCGGCACCGCGGTCGGCCCCGGCGTCATGCGGAGTCGATCGTCGCTCATATCGGGACTACCGGCGCGTTCGGTCATAAACCGCTCGAGAGTAGGCCGGAACACCCCCGGAGTCTCGAGCGGGCGGGAAAACGGGTATCAGTCGGGCCCTCGTCGGTTGGACCGAGTCACAATGGGAAGCGGTCTCTCTTCGCGCACAATGGGTGAACGGCGAATCGACCACCCCTGCTTTGCGGCCCTCTATGACCGGTGTATGCCGGACCGACTGCTGGTCGGCCCTCACCGTGAGTATCTCGCGGCCGATCTCTCGGGACGGGTCCTCGACCTCGGCGCGGGGACGGGCGCGATGATCCCCTACGTCGCCGCGGGCGGCGACGACGACCTCGAGTACCACGGGATCGAGCCGGATCCGAACATGCGCCGTCGGGCGGCGGCGACGGCCGACCGGTCGGCCCTGCGGACTCACATCCGAGGCGACCGTGCGGAGTCGCTGCCGTACGTCGACGACGCCTTCGAAACCGCGATCTCGAGTCTGGTCTTCTGTACGATCGAGGAGCCCGACCGAGCGCTGGACGAGGTCGCCCGCGTGCTGCGGCCGGGCGGGGAACTGCGCTTTCTCGAACACGTCCGCAACGACGGCTGGCGGGCGCGGGTACAGGACCGACTGAACCCCATCTGGGAGCGGGCTGCGGGCGGCTGTCAGCTGAACCGCGAGACCGTCGAGCGGTTCGTCGGCCACGACGCGTTCGACGTCCTCGAGATCGAACGCACCCGGGTCGGCGTCCTTCCGGCGACGCCGATCGTACGGGGCCGGCTCCGAAGACGGCGGGAGTCCTGATCGAGCGGCACTCGCGGCTACCGGATCGCCTTGGGGATGCGCTCGATGACGTCGGTCGCGACGACGCCGGGGCCGTACTCCGCGGTCGCGAGTTCGCCGGTCTTGCCGAGGATCCACGCGCCCAACTCGGCGGCCTCCCGGCGGTCGGTCCCCTGCCCGAGCAGCGAGGCCGTGATTCCGGCCATCGTATCCCCCGTCCCGGCGACGGTCATAGCCGACGTGCCGGTCTCGTTTTCGATCCGGTCGCCCTCGGCGACGATCTCGTCGACCCCGCCCGTGAGCGTGACGACCGCACCGGTCTCCTCGGAAAAGGCCTCGAGCGAGCCGTAGGCCTCGTAGATCGGGTCGTCCTCGGAGCCACTGGGCGTCAGGATCACGTTCGAGAGGTCGGCCTCGAGGGCGGGTTCGATCGCCAGCGCATCGACGACGGTCGGCGTCTCGATGCGGTCGACCGCTTCGCATACCGCGTCGGGATCGGCGTCGACGAGGCCGGGGCCGATCACGACGGCGTCGGCCCACTCGGCCACCTCGAGCGTCCGTTCGATCGCGTCGTCGGCGAACGACTCGTGGCCGTGGTGATCGACGAGCAGGTTCGGTGAGTGGCCCGCGACGACCTCGTAGATCGGTTCGGGGACGAACGCCCGGACGTGGTCGGAGCCGGTCCGCAGCGCCGCACGCCCGGCCAGCGCGGGCTGGTTCGGATACGCGACGCTGCCGCCGACGATACCGACGCGGCCGTTGTCCCGTCCAGTGTCGTCGCTGACGTTC
This sequence comes from Natrinema thermotolerans DSM 11552, assembly GCA_000337115.1. Taxonomy (GTDB): domain Archaea; phylum Halobacteriota; class Halobacteria; order Halobacteriales; family Natrialbaceae; genus Natrinema; species Natrinema thermotolerans. Next base: position 51,035 of record AOIR01000050.1, on the reverse strand, counting down.
GAGAGCGTTTGCTGGAGGCGACCCATATCTTACGTCCCGAGCGGTCCCGTGTAGCCGTTCGGCAGGCGAGTTCCGGTTTGTGGCCAGCACCGACGGCGGAAGCTAATATGGATCGCCGTCGTAGCTCGAGCCATGTTCGAGGACAGAACCGACGCCGGCGACCGCCTCGCCGCAGCGCTCGTAGGTCGTGGCCTCGACGTCGACGTCGTCCTCGGGATTCCCCGCGGTGCCTTGCCCGTCGCGCGGCCGGTCGCCGACGCGCTCGCGGCCGATATCGACGTGGTCGTCGCCCGTAAATTGGGTGCGCCGGAAAACCCCGAGGTGGCCCTGGGTGCCGTCGCCAGCGACGGTAGCGTCTGGTACAACGACGGCCTGCTCGAGCGGCTCGATCCCGACGAAGAATACCTCGAGGAGATCCGCACCGAGGAAGCCGCAAACGCCCGCGAGAAGGCCGACCGCTACCGCGAGGGTGACGGGCTGCCGGAGCTGGCGGGAAAACGCGTGCTGGTCGTCGACGACGGCGTCGCGACCGGCGCGACCGCGACCGCCTGCCTCCGACAGGTCCGCGAGGCCGGCCCGGAGTGGGTCGGGCTTGCCGTCCCCGTCGGCTCCCCGCGCGCGATCGACAACCTCGAGCGGGAGGCCGACGAGATCATCGCGCTGGAGACGCCGGCCGATTTCCGCGCCGTCGGCCAGTACTATCGGACCTTCGGCCAGGTCAGTGACGACGAAGCGCTCGAATACCTCGAGTGAGACGGCCAACCAGCGATCGATCGGAACGCGGATCGCTCGATCCAAACGGACTCCGAGCCACGCGGAAACGATAGAGGGCCGAAATCACGGGGCGACGGGTCTCGAGATTCGGCGACAGTGGGCCGTTTCTACGGTCGTGTTACGGCCACAGGCCGCGCGCCTCGTGGGCCTCGGCGACCCGCTCGAGCGCGACGGCGTAGGCGGCATCACGCCACGAGACGTCCGCCCGTTCGACCTCGTCTTTCAGGGCGGTCCAGGCCCGGACCATCTCGGACTCGAGTTCCTCGTTGACCCGCTCGAGCGCCCACGCGCGGCGGTTGATGTCCTGCAGCCACTCGAAGTAGGAGACGGTGACGCCGCCGGCGTTCGCGAGGATATCCGGGATTACGTGGATCCCGCGTTCCTCGAGGATGGTGTCGGCCGCGAACGTCGTCGGGCCGTTGGCACCTTCGACGACGATGTCCGCGGCGATCGCGTCGGCGTTGTCGGCGGTGATGACGTTGCCGATCGCGGCTGGGACCAGAACGTCGACGTCTAGCTCGAGCAATTCTTCGTTCGAGAGCCGACGCGGACTGTCGTCCTCGGTGAGGCCGGCCGCGAACCGGGTGACGGCTTCGGGCTCCTCGTCGTGGGAGGGGATCGCCGCGACGTCGATCCCGTCCGGGTCGTAGACCCCGCCGTTGACGTCGCTGACGGCGACGACGGTTGCGCCCCAGTCGGCGAGCAGGCGGGCGGCGTTGGCACCGACGCTGCCGAAGCCCTGAACGGCGACGGTCGTCTCGGAGAGGGGGTAGTCGTAGTACTCGCAGGTCTCCCGAGTGACGATGGCGACGCTCCGTCCCGGCGCTTCCTCGCGGCCGTAACTGCCGCCGATGACGGGCGGTTTGCCGGTGACGACGCCGGGGATGGTCTCGCCTTCCTGCATACTGTAGGCGTCCATCAGCCACGCCATCGTCTGCGGATCAGTACCCATGTCCGGCGCGGGGATGTCCGTCTTCGGCCCGATCACGTCGCGCAGTTCCTGTGCAAACCGCCGCGTGAGCCGTTCGGTCTCGTCGTCGCTCAGGCGCTTGGGGTCGACGACGATCCCGCCTTTCGCGCCGCCGAAGGGCAGATCCATCACCGCACACTTCCAGGTCATCCACATCGAGAGCCCGACACACTCGTCGCGGGTCACGTCGGGATGATAGCGCAGCCCGCCCTTGAATGGGCCGCGAACGCTGTCGTGTTTGGCCCGGTAGCCGGTGAAGACCTCGACCGATCCGTCGTCGCGCTCGAGGGGTACCGTTACCTCGTGGACCGACGCGGGGTGGCGAAGCCGCTCGAGGGCCGCGTCGTCGACGTCCAGTCGGGCGGCGGCACGATCGAGTTGCCGGCGTGCCGTCTCGAGGGCGGTTTCCGGGTCGGACGATTCAGCCGTTGCTTCCCGGTTCGACGGCGAAGAACGCTTTTGTGATGACATCGTTACTCGATCGGTGTGCGCCGGTTTCGCATTTCGGCCCCGCACTCGGGACAGGCGTCCGGCGCGGCAGCGCGGACGACAGTACCGCATTCGAAACACTCGTAGGTCGATTCCGTCTCGGGGTCGAGTTCGGCGTCTTTGTGTTGCATGTGAGAGATGACGAGCGCGGCTGATCGTGCGTTCGTCGCACTTAGGAATAATAGGGATATTAGGATGAACCTATTCGTCAGATAGCTAGCGTCGTCGGTTAGTGGGGGTTCACTATTCAACCCCTCGAGACGGGTTTGCCGGCAGTCCGATCTCGTCGAACACGATCGCGAAGAGTTTCCGCTGGACGGTCCGGACGTGCCGGTAAAACGCTGCGGGCGAGATATCGAGTGTCTCGGCGATCGATTCGCCGGACTGTGCGCGGGGTGACTCGAAGTAGCCGCCGTAATATGCGAGCCGCACGACCTCGAGTTGGCGGTCGGTAAGCCGGTCGCGGAGGCTCGCGTGGAAGTCACGCGGGGTCGTCCGTTCGACGGATCGTTTCGACCGGAGTTCGACCTCGGAGAACACCGTCGAGACGACGTCGGCACCGCCCCGCGCGTCGACGGAACTGGGGACGTCCACGACGACCCGCGTGTCGGTGGGGGTCGCCTCCACGCCGCGCAGCAGGACCCCGTGGTCCGCGAGTTGCAGTGCGAGAACCGGTCGCGAGAGATCCAGCAGGACCGCCCCGCCGGCGTCCTCGTCGGAGCCGTCGTCATCGGCGCCGTCACGGCCGATGACCCGCGCCCCCTCGACGGTGACGAGGTCCGTGGCCGCGGCGGCGACGGCGTCGGGCGATGCGCCCTCGACCGTTGCGACGACGGTCGCACCGTCCTCGCGGTGGCGAACGCCGCCGTCGAACGAGACGGTGCAATCGGTCCGTCGGGCGAGGCGGGTAAAGAGGACCGTCTCGTCGCCGACCGCGAACTCGAGGCGCGTACTCGAGTCCGAGAGGAGCGCGCGCTTGCGCTCGACGGCGGCGATCGCGGCGGCGATCGTCTCCCCGAGTTCGGCGAGGACGGTCCGGACCATCTCGTCGAACGCGTCGGGCCGATCGGCGTAGACGGTCAGGACGCCGTACGTGAAGTCGTCGTATGACAGCGGGACGCTCACGGCGGACTGGAACTCACAGGCGAGCGCTTCCGACCGCCACGGTTCCTCGCGGAGCCCGTCGGCGACGTTCGCGACGCCGGTTACCGCCCGGTCGGTCGCGGTCCTGACCGCGGGTTCGGTGCCCCCGGTCAGCGAGAGCGACACGCTGTCGAGATACGACCCGCCCTCGGTCGCGCCGCCGTCGGCGCGGACCGCGAGCCGATCGTCGCCGGCGTCGGCCGCCCCGATCCAGGCGAACGAAAACCGGTCGGCGGTCGTGAGTCGGTCGCAGACGGCGCGTTCGATCTCGTCGCGGGTCTCAGCGCCGACCAGCGCCTGATCGAGGTCCCTGATGATCTCGTTGATCCCGTTGAGCCGAGTGAGCTGGCGGTTGCGCCGCTCGAGTTCGCGGTCGCGTTCGCGAAGCGTTCGCTCGCGCCCGACGCGGTCGAGCGCGGCCTCGGCGGTCGTAGCCAGCAGGTCCGTCAACTCGCGAGCGACGTCGTCGAAGGCGTCCGGCTCGCTCGAGCCCGCGACGAAGACGCCGTGGTCCCCGAGCGGAACGTACGCGACGCTTCGCAGTTCGGTTCCGGGGTTCGAAAGCGACGGCGACTCGTGGACGTCCGCGAAGAACCGGCTCTCGCCGTCGACGAAGACGCGACCGGGAACGCTGTCGTCCGTCGCCCGATGATCCCGGACCGGGCCGTGTAACCGCTCCATCGCCGGCGAGGACGCGGCCGGCCGCAGGACGTTCTCGTCCGTGTCGAACAGGTACGCGGCGCTGGCCTCGAGGTCGAGGACGTCCGTCGCGTCGTCGACGACGATATCGGCAATCTCGCGGTCCGTCTCGGCGTACAGCAGTTCCCGCGTGGTTCGGTGCAGCGCCGTCAGTGCCTCCTCGCGGCGTTTCCGCGTCGTCACGTCGCGGCAACTGTAGAGGGTCGTCCCGCCCTGAATCGAGACTTCCCGGACGTTGACCAGCAGGGTGTGTTCCCGGCCCGCCCTATCAGTGGCAGTACACTCGATGTTGGTCAGGACGCCGGCCGCCTCGAGTTCGTCGCGGTCGAAGAGGTCCGGCCCGAGCAGTTCGTCGATGGTCCCCATCTCGTGGATCTCGTCGTCGGAGTAGCCGAAGACGAAGTGGACGTTCGGACAGACGTAGGTGAACGCCCCGTCGTCGTCGGTGATGAGGACCGTGTCGGTCATGTTGTTGAGCGTTACGCGGTGCAGCTGCTCGGACTCGCGTAACTCCCGCTCGAGGCGGGCGCGCTCGGTGACGTCGTCCGCCCGTGCGAACAGCGAGACGACGGTCCCGGACTCGTCGCGGATCGGCCGGACGGTCACCTCGAACGTTCGACGCCGATCGGAATCGTCGGTCTCCGCCGCGGCGTCGCTCCCGTCTCGAGCGGTCGCGCCCGCACCGTCGGCACGGACACACGTCAGCTCTCGGTGTGTGATCTCCCCGCTCGCGGCCGCGTCGATCGCGTCCCGGAGGACCGCTTCCCCGTCGACGGCCGACTCCCACCACGGGAGTTCAGAGAAGGGGCGGCTCCGGACGTCGGTCGCGGTCGCGTCGATCGCCTCGAGCGCGGGCTCGTTGGCCCGCCGCACGGTCCCGTCCGGCGCGAGCAGCCAGCCGTACGCCTCCGGATCGTCGAAGACGGCGGCGAACGCCCGGGCGCGATCCCGCCGCCACCGGCGGTCGTCGGCGGCCGACAACGCCCGTTCGATCGCCGACCGGAGGTCCTCGGCCGGCCCGTCGGCGGTGTCGTCGAGGGGGACGTACGCCGAGACGTCCGCGGCGATCGCCGCGCTGGCGACCGACTCGTCGCCGTCGATCGGTGCGAGGACGACCGGCAGGTCGGGCTCGCGTTCCCTGACCGCCTCGAGGAGGGCAAGCCCGCTCCGATCCGGGAGCGACTGGACGGTCAACAGACAGTCGACGGGCGTCGTTTCGAGGCGCTCGAGCGCCGCCGTGGCGGTCGACACCGCGGTCGCGTCGAGCGCGTCGTCGTCGAGGACGCTCGCCAGCGGCTCGGGTCTCGCTTCGGTGGGTGCGACGACGAGGAGTCGAGCGCCATCGAGCGGCCGTTCGGAAGCCATCGTTCCCGATACGACCTCCGGCCGATAGAACCCATCGGTCCGGTCGCGCTCGCTGGAATCGACACGCGTTCGCCGCTCGAGTCCCGCCGGATAACGTCCGTGTCGCCGTTACCGTCGACGATCCATACGGCGCATCGCGAGGGCGAGAGCGGTCGCTGGCGAAGCCCGCGACGGCGTGAGAAAACTCCCGAGCGGCCTACCGGTGGTCTTCGACGGCGACGGCCGCCGACTCGGCCATCGCGATCCAGGCGTCGTCTCGAGCGATGTCGGCGACGACGAGATGCGGCCGACCGTCGATCTCGTCGACCGCGGCGACGACGTCGCTCGCCCTGTCCGCCTCTCGTCCGACCGGTGTCGCTTCGGGCGTCATGGTCGACCGTTCCGCCACCTGAAGTATGAATGTTCCGGAAGGAGATCGATTGGTGGTTGAATATTGGACATAATGGGCCAGTTTCGTTTAGATACCGGCCCTATTTGCCGCTCGGGTTGAATCTCGGAACTCGGCGGTCGCTCCCTGTCGGCCGCGCAGTCGCTACCGCCGCAGCCCGTCCGAACGACGGCCGGTGGCCCGTCCATGTGCAGTCGCCGGCGAAGCCCCCTCGAGTCGGGCCATCACTCGTCGTCGAAATCCAGCGCGACGGAGTTGATGCAGTATCGCTTGCCGGTCGGTTCGGGGCCGTCGTCGAAGACGTGACCCAGGTGACCGCCGCAGTTCGCACACACCACTTCCGTCCGTCGCATCCCGTGGCTCGTATCGAGGCGGGTTTCGACCCGGTCGCTGTCGGTATCGTAGAAGCTGGGCCAGCCACAGCCGGACTCGAACTTCGTCTCGGAGTCGAACAGTTCGGCACCGCAGCCGGCACAGGCGTAGGTGCCGTCTTCCTTGTGGTCGACGTACTCGCCGCTGAACGCCGGCTCGGTTCCCGCTTCCCGGAGGATTCGGTACTCCTCGTCGCTCAGTCGGTCGCGCCACTCCTCGTCGCCCGACGGGGTTTCCGCTGGTTCGTTGCTCATACCCGCAGTAGGGGCGAGCCGTTGAAGAGTCTGTTCGTGGCCGGCCCGACGCTCGTCGGGTGAAACTCAGCGGGTGGTGATGACGTCCGTACTCTCACAGTCCGGACACTGGGTCATCCGGCCCAGTTTCGGGACCTCGATCCGCCGCCAGTCGTCGTCTCCGCCGGGTGCTTCGAAGCCACAGTTGCGACACCGTGACCGTCCGCGCGTCGCTTGATCCTGTGCCATGAGCTACTCTATGTCATGACCATACATAGGTATTTGTTCACATTCGGAGATCTCTCACCGGTTCCGACGGGTCGAGCGGCCGATCGCGACGATCGGCCGCGACCGCGTCTGACAGGGGAAAGCGTGGACGGCGCGACCGCCGGTCAGTCGGCGACCGAGCGACGACCACGACCGGCGGTCGCGTGGACGAGTTCGGAGATCGGCTCGACGGATCGGCCACCGTCCTCGAGCGCCCGTCGACGGGCGAGCCGCGGGCCGGCGGGCCGCCCGATTCAGCGCTCGAGTCGTCGGTTCGGCGGTCCGGGACGCCGGATCTCCGTGGGAGCCGTCCACGAACAGTAATAAAAGCGTTGTCGAAACTATCAAACAGCCAATTAAACGTCTCGATGAGAGCATGAGCAGTCGCCGACGTCGCTCACAGTGGTCGGCTCGTCGGACATCGGTGGGGCGAGGATCGCCGAGATGCTGGGGCCGAGCGGTTCGGTCCAGCACGCACGACCGTCCAATCGTGTTAAGAGGGCCAATCCCGTACGTCGGACCGATGGGCACTCGGCACGAACTCGCTGCGTCGGCGCTCGAGGACCTTCCGATCACCGTCGCACTCATCGACGAGGACGGAGAGATTCTGTTGACCAATCGTTCGTGGCGCGAGTTCGGTACTGCGGACGGCCCCACGGATCACGTCGGTGTCGACTACCTCGCGAACGTCACGACGGCCGAGGACGAACACGCCCGGCGGGCGGTCGAGGGGATCGAGGCCGTCCTCGCGGGCGACCGGGACGCGTTTTCGATGGAGTACCCGTGTCACTCGCCCGATCAGCAGCGCTGGTTCCTGATGCGTGTCACCCGGTTTTCACACGACGGCCGGCGGCTGGCGTCGCTGGTTCACCTCGAGATCACCGACCGGAAACTGGCCGAGATCGCCGCCGAGGAGAACGAACGCCGAATCCGTGCGGAACGGGAAACCGTCGAACACGTCCTCGAGCGGGTCGACGGGCTCGTCACCGAGATCACCGATGCGGCGGTCGGTGCGGAGACTCGGGCGGCCCTCGAGCGCGACGTCTGTACGCGGTTGACCGACACCGATCCGTACGTCCTCGCCTGGACCGGCCGGGTCGACGTCACGAGACAGCGGCTCTCGCCCCGCGAGTGGGCCAGTCGCGACGACGTCCCGCTCGAGGACGACGAACTCGTCCTCGAGAGCGACGAATCCCATCCCGCCGTCCGGGCCTTCGTCGACCGCGAGCCACAGGTGATCGACGATATCGACGCGTTCGACGACGCCGACCGCTGGTGGCCCGTGGGAGCCGGCGAGCGGTTCCAGTCGGTCGCCGCGTTGCCGCTTGCCTACGGCGACGTGACCTACGGCGTCCTCGTGGTGTTTGCCGACGAAACGGATGCCTTCGACGAGCGGGAGTCGCTGGTCCTCGAGTCGCTCGCTGGGACGGTCGCGACCGCGATGAACGCCCTCGAGGCCAGGCGGATGCTCACGAGCGAGGCCGTCGTCTCGATCGAGGCCGCCGTCGAGGACCCGTCGCTGTTCGTCACGTCGCTGTCCGAGCGCGTCGACGCGACGATCAGCTACCGCGGGCTGACCTACGACGCCGACGAGACGCCGCAGTTGCTCCTGTATGCCGATCGCGAGATCGACCAGGAGGCGGTCCTCGCACCGGACGCGGACGTCCGCGACCTCTCGGTCCTCTCGAAAAACGACGGCGGGACCCTCCTCGAGGTCACCGCGGGGGACGGCCCAGTAACGGCGCTGAACGAACACGGCGCGGTGGTACAGGAGTTGTCGGTCAGCGACGGCGTCGCCGACCTCGCCGTCGAGTTTCCCGACAGCCGGTCCGCTCGCTCCGCGTACGACCTCCTCGAACGCCGGTACGATCGGGTCGAACTAATCAGCTACCACGAACAGGAGGAGCCGAGCCAACGGCCACACGACGTCTCGGCGCGGCTCGAGTCGTCGCTGACCGACCGGCAGTTGCTGGCGTTGCGAAAGGCGTACCACGCGAATTACTTCGAGTGGCCCCGCGACATCTCCGGCGAGGAACTGGCCGACTCGATGGATATCTCCCGGTCGACGTTCCACCAGCACCTCCGGACCGCCCAGCGGAAGGTCCTCGAGGAACTGTTCGACTGAGACGGATCGGTGTCCCGAGTTCCCGGTGCGACCGTCTCCGTCCTGCAGTCACACCGGAGCCGACTCATGGCAGTCCGATCCGTCGGTCGATGGGACTGTGCCGGGAGCGGGACCGTCGTCCGACAGCGATTCTGAACATAGTGAGGGTATGCTACTTTATACTCTCCTGTCGTACCGTATACATCCGTTCGCCGGCGGGTAGGGTCAGCAACAGAGAATGCAACAGGAACACATCCACGCAGGCAAGGCGATACAGAAGCGGACCGGGAAGACGTTCTATCTCGCGACGCGGTTTCTCCCCGAGCGAGTGCGACACGCCACGCACGTCCTCTACGCGTTCTTCCGGATCGCCGACGAGGTCGTCGACGACGCCGCGGGCGTCGACCCGGCCCAACAGCGCGCACAACTCGAGGAACTCCGGAAACAGGCACTGGGAGAACGCGAGCCCGACGATCCGGTCCTCGAGGCGTTCGTCGAGCTTCGGGAGCGATACGGCATCAGCGACCGCGAGGTCGACGTCTTCATCGACGCGATGGCGACGGACATCGACACCCACCGGTACGAGACCTACGCGGACCTGGAGTCGTACATGCGCGGGTCGGCGGCTGCGGTCGGCGTGATGATGACCGCTATCATGGAGCCCGAGGCCGAGGAGACGGCGATCCCCCACGCGGTGACACTCGGCGAGGCGTTCCAGATGACGAACTTCCTGCGGGACGTTCGGGAAGACGTCGTCGAGCGGGATCGGATCTACATCCCACAGGAGACGCTTCGTGAACACGGCGTCGATCCGGCACAGGTCGAACGCCTCGAACACTCCGAGTCGTTCGCGGCGGCGATGGAGGCCGAACTCAAACGAACCGAGGACCTCTACCGAGAAGGGGTCGCCGGCATCCGGTATCTCCCCGAGGACTGCCAGCTGCCCGTGTTGCTGGCGGCGGTCCTCTATGCGGAACACCACTCGCTTATCCGCGCCCAGGAGTACGACGTCCTCTCCGCCGAGCCGTCGCTGTCGACGGCTCGGAAGCTGTGGTGTCTCGCGAAGACGCGCTGGCACTGGCACTGGAACCGGGATCCGGAAGCGGTGTTCCAGCGGGTGTCGGCGGTGCCGACCCGCGAGCCCAGCCGTCACGGGCCCGAACACGGCGACGGTATCCCGACGCGGTAGCTTTTGAAACCCCTCGATATGGTGGCTATTCCTTCGTTGTGACCGGTCCCGTAACCGACGGTATGTCCACGGACACAGGGTCCGATATCACCGGCAACGACAAACGCATGGCCCGGACGACGGCGATCGGTCTCGGCGTCTGGCTCGCGATAACCGTCGCCGCAGTCGTGTTACTACTCCTGCTGGGCGACGCCATCTCGAGCCTGTTCGTCTGATCACTCCGAGACGTCGTCGGTCGTCAGTGCCGCCGTCTCGGCGACGATGAACTTCGCCAGCTTGCGCTTTTCGTGTTCGTCGACCAGATGGTCCTCGAGTTGCCGGCCGGCCCTTGGCGGCTCGCGACAGACCGGACACTCGAGGGGTTCTTTGGTCGCCATACGGGGGCCACGAGGGCCACGAGCAAAAGCGAGTGGCCGGCATACTCGACTGCGTTCGACGCCGGCCGGACTCCCCGTTACGTTCCTCGGACCATCCCGAGGTCGTAGCGGTCGGTCCGGAGCAGGCCGAGACAGAACGCGCCGGCCACCCCGGCCGCCAGCCAGTTCGTATAGAGGAGGTTGATCGCACCCCACAGGAGGACGAAGCTCACCAGGTCGTCCAGCGCGAACTCGCAGGCCCGGACGCGGTCGACGAGCGCCCGCCGGTCGAAGGCGAGTTCGACGAGGACGACGGCGACGGTCCCAGAGAGGAGCCAGCCTCGGTAGTTCGAGAGCGGGACGCCGTAGTAGCCGCCGGGCGGCACGTACGACCAGAAGCCGATGGCGACGGCCGCCGGATCGAGGACCAGATCGACCGCTACCACGGCGGCGATTGCGCCGAGCAGTCGGGGGACGAGCCGAGCAACCCGGTCGCCAAGCGCCAGCAACGTCAGCAGGTACGCGTTCAACACCAGCGGGACGAAAAACAGCGGCAGGGCGAGCGGCACCTCGCCGCCGAGCATCGGCCCGAGGCTGATCCCGTACTCGAAGGTCCCGTAGGGCCAGCCCGTCCGGACGCCAAGCAGTTCGATCCCGTAGGTGTAGGCGATCAGGACGGTCAACGGCAGGGCCGCCCGTCTGTCGACCTGCGGTAACAGGGCGACGACCAGCGGCGAGCGCATCACCAGCGTCCCGAACAGGATCAGCAGCGGGTTGTACGACAGCGCCGCCGGGAGCAGCCCTTCCGCGCTGGCGACCAGCGTCACCGCACCGATCACGGGGAAGACGACCGCGATGGTAAACCGGTTCTCGCGGATCAGGGCCTCGAGGCGGCGCTGGACGGTCGCCCGGGCCGAATCGTCGAGGGTCGCGTCGCCGGAACGCGGACTCGAGGCATCGGACTCTGACCCCGGCGCGGTCGGTTCACCGCTATCCATACAGCAGCCTCCAGAGCCCGCCCATAGTCAACGCCGCGCCGACGACGGTGTTGATCGCCGGGAACCACCAGTACGCGCGGTCGACGGCGACGCTCGCGGTCGCGATGGCGGCCACGAGCGCGGGATAGACGAGGAGCAACGCGCCCAGTCGAACGTCGATCGCGCCGAAGGCGGCCGCGCTGGCGAGCCAGCACGCGCCACAGTAGGCGTAGGTCCGAGCTTCGCCCAGTACCGTCGCGGTCGTACGAATCCCCGTCTCGCGGTCCGGTTCGATGTCGGGGATCGCGGAGAAGGTGTGCATCCCCATGGCCCAGAGCCAGCCGCCGCCGATCGCGAGGAGGGGCGGTCCGGTGCCGGCGACAGCCGCGTACGCGGCGATCCCGGGCGTGACGTAGAGCCCGTTCGAGACCGAATCGAGCAGCGGCGTCGTCTTGAGTCGCGCCGGCGGGGCGCTGTAGGCCGCCCCGAGGACGAGGAAGGCCGCGAGCCAGGGCACCGCGGCCGCCCCGACTAGCGGGACGAGCAGGATCGCCAGCGCCGCACAGAGCCCGACGGCCGCCGGGACGTACCCCTGTCCTCGATAGCGCGTCTCCCGATCCTCCTTTTTCGGGTTCGCGGCGTCGATCTCCCGGTCGTAGAGGTCGTTGATGCCGTAGAGGAAGACGTTCGCCGGCAGGAGAAAGTAGACGAACAGCGCGACCGTGGCCGGCGTGAACAGTTCGTCGGGGGCGTCGGCGGCGTAGGCGACGCCGACGACGACCGGCCCTGCGAGATAGAGCCAGAACCGCGGCCGCGAAAGCGACAGCAGGTACGACAGCTGCTCGACGCGGTCGGTCTCGCCCGCTGCGGTCGGTTCCGAAGTCATCGATCGGATCTCGAGGCTGTCCCGCGCCGACGTCCGCGGCGCGGTCGGTCGTCTCGCTCCGAGCGAACGCGTCGCCCGGTGCGTTCGGTCCGCCGGACCGCTCGAGCGGCCGTCACGGCGTGTGTGCGGTCCCGTGATCGTCGAGGACCGCGTCGGCGGTCAGTTCGCCGCTGATGAGACACATGGGCATTCCGATTCCGGGCGTGGTATCGCCGCCGACGAAGTAGAGTCCGTCGACTTCTTTCGAGCGGTGTGGCGGCCTGAAAAGCGCCGTCTGGCGGAGGGTGTGGGCCATCCCCAGTGCCGTCCCGTCGTGGCTGTTGTACCGGTTCGCGAAGTCGGAGACGGTGAACCGTTCCTCGAGGACGATCCGGTCCCGGAGGTCGGTGCCCGTGTTCGCGGCGATGTCCGCGAGGACCCGATCGCGGTACTCGTCGCGGATTTCGGGGGTGTCCTCGAGGCCGGGTGCGATCGGGACGAGGGCAAAGAGGGTGCTATGGCCCTCGGGCGCGACGGTGTCGTCCGTTTCGGAGGGGACACACAGGTAGTAGGCGGGGTCGTCGGGCCACTGTGGGTCCTCGAAGATCTTGTCGAAGTGGTCCTGCCAATCGGTCGGCAGCACGAGCGTGTGATGTGCGAGTTCGTCGACCTCGCCCTCGACGCCCAGATAGAGCAGGAAGGCGGAGGGTGCATAGGTCCGCTCGTCCCAGTAGTCGGCGTCGTAGCCGCGCCGTTCGGGGGTGAGAAGCTCCTGTTCGGTGTGAGCGTAGTCGGCGTTGCTGACGACCAGATCCGCCGGGATCGGTCCCGAGGCGGTCTCGACCTCGAACCCGCCCGTACGGCCCTTGATCTCAGTCGCCGGGCGACCTGTCTCGTACTCGACGCCGAGTTCCCGGCCGAGGTCCGTGATCCCGTCGACGACCGCGCCGATCCCGCCCTCGGGGTACCAGACGCCGAGGTTGAAATCCACGTGGCTCATCAGGTTGTACAGCGCCGGCGTGTTCGTCGGCGAACCGCCCAGAAACACCAGCGTGTACTGCATGATCTGCTGGAGCTTCGGGTGGTCGAAGTAGCCCTCGACGTGGCCCTGCATCGAACCCAGCAGGGAGAGGCCGCGAGCCTGTCGGGCGACGTCGAGATCGAGGTAGTCCCGCAGCCGCGGCCGGTCCTCGTAGACGAAGTGTTCCATCCCGACCTCGTAGTTCTCCTTCGACTTCTCGAGGTATCGCTCCAGGGCCTCGCCCGCCCCCTGTTCGTACTCCTCGAAGACGTCTTTCGTCCGCTCCAAGTCCGGCGTGACGTCGACCCGGTCTCCGTCCTTGAAGAAGATCCGATAGTGTGGATCGAGGTGTTCGAGGTCGTAATAGTCACTCGGCGTCCGGCCGAACTCGGCGAAAAAGCGCTCGAAGACGTCGGGCATCAGATACCAGGAGGGCCCCATATCGAACCGGAACCCGTCTTTCTCGAGCCGGCTCGCTCGGCCGCCAAGCTGTTCGTTCTTTTCGATGACGCGTACGTCGGCACCCGCATCGGCGAGATAACAGGCCGTCGAGAGCCCACCGATCCCGCTCCCGATCACGACGACCGACTCACCGGCCAGCGATTGCATGGTCGACATGAGTAGCCGACCTGTGTTAAACGTGGTTCACACATAGGTAGGGAACCCGACCGGTTATCGGGGAGGGTGAGCGATGGACGGCTTCCGTCCGCCGGCAGCCGTGCGTTCCCCGGGGATTCCTGTGGCTGGCTCGCGTAGCGGACGTATGGACGGAACGACAGCCGTCGTGACCGGCGGTACGCGCGGCATCGGCCGTGCCGTCGCCGAAGCGTTCACGACCGAGGGAGCGACCGTCGTCGTCGGCGCTCGAGACGCCGACGGCGTCGCGGCGACCATCGACGACCTCGAGCGGGCGGGCGGGACCGCCGACGGGCACCGGACCGACGTCCGGGACGAGTACGACGTGGAACGGCTGACCGAGACCGCCGCGCGAGCGGGCTCGGAGGGCGGGATCGACGTCGTCGTTCCCGCGGCAGGGGTCTATCACGGCGAACCGGGGCGGACGCCGATGGACGACGAGTCGTACTCGGCGTTCGACGACCACTGGCGGACGAACGGGCGCGGCGCGTACGCGACGATCCGCGAGTCGCTGCCCCATCTGAACGACGGCGCGCGGGCCCTCGTCCCGACGGGTGCGATCGCTCGAGACGGGGACGCGGGCTATGGCTCCTATGCGGTCTCGAAGGCGACGGCGGAGGCGGTAGCTCGCGGGTTCGCCGCGGACACCGAGTACGTCGTCGGCTGTCTGGATCCCGGTACCGTCGCGACGGACCTCTCGGGCGGGACCGGCCGCGATCCGGACTCCGTCGCGCCGATGTTCGTCTGGGCGGCGACCGAGGCGGACCCGACGGCGCTCGACGGGGAGACCGTCGGGCTCCGAGAGTGGAAACAGGCGACCCGGTGACACGGGGCCTCGGTCGGCGGTTCGAGGTGGAACCGATCTCGAGGCGAGTAGCGAACGTCCCGCTCAGATCCCGCCGGAGGCCATCAGGAACAGCGCGACGGCGATGATCGCGAACAGGCCGCCGACGCCTTTCTTGATGGTACTCGTATCGAGCGCCGCCGAGACGTAGGGGGCGATCTGTCCGCCCAGCGTCGTCGCGGGAACCGTCCAGACGACCATATTCCACGGCGTCGAGGCGAGGTCCATCGTGTGTCCGCCGGGCACGAGCCCGCCGCCGAAGACGTGAACGAGCGAGGCCAACACGGCCGTCGTTGCGACGACGATGTGGTTGGTCCCGATCGCGACGCGAACGGGAACGTCGGTCCGGAGCATCGAGATAATGCCCAGTTCACCGATTCCGAACCCGGCGAGGCCCTGAAAGACGCCGCCGACGCTGTAGTTGGCGAACCGCTCGAGGTAGCCGCTCCGGGAGTAGCGGTAGTCGTTGCCGTCGCGGTCGACCCGCGTCACGGTCCCCGCGTCGTTCGTTTCGACCCCCGCGGGACCGAGCTTGTTCGCGTCGTTTGGCAACTCGGCGGCACCACCGTCGGCCGCCACCGCCTCGTCGCCGCCGCCACCACCGGGCTCCTCGTGACTGAGGTTTGCCTTGAGCAGGAGGTACGCCGCGGCCAGGAGCGCGATCCCGAGCAGGGCGTGAAACAGCGGTTCCGGGATGACGAACGACAGTAGGGCTCCGGCGACGACGAACGGGACGCCACCGAGGACCAGCGCCGTCCCGAGCCGTCGATCGACCAGCCCGTACTGGATAAACGCCAGCGCGGAACTCGAGAGGCCAAAGGACTCGCTGATGAGGCCGATCTTCACCAGCGTGTTCGGCTCGAGCGGATACGCGACCAGCGGGAAGACGAAGATGAGGAAGGGAACGAACAGCGCGGAGCCGCTGATCCCGACGGTGTTGACGATGGTCGCACCGATGAGAAACGCGACGAACAGCCACCAGTACTCGAGCCAGTAGCCAGTCCCGGCATCCGCCGGGGTCGGTGCGACAAAGTAGACGCCGACGACGAACAAAAGCGGCGCGAGAAACACGAACACGTGTTGGTACTTGAGGAGCGTCTTTTGGATGCTCGGCGACGTTGACGTATCGGTCATTGAGGCGTGAACGCTGCTATCGGAGGTCCGAAACAAGAGTATTTTCGTCTGTCCCGTCCATGTGACCCGTTCATATGGCGGCAAGTGCGGCTGAAGACAGTGGAGCGCGCTCGTGGGCTCCCGCGTGGCGGAAATATCCTCAATCTTTATCACACTAACTACGGTACGTACTAGCACGATGAGTTTTCCAGAAGGGCCACGGAAGCCGGGCGAGCAGTCCGCACTCGAGGACGACGCCGATCACGTCGATCACGCCCCGACGGACGGACTCATCTCGACCGTCCGCGAGTCCATCCGGCGGCACGTCCGGACGTGGGCGGATCGGTACGTCGAAATGCGCGTCGAGGCACGGACCGACGGTCGAACGTAACGGCGTTCGCCGTCCGGTAGATCAGTTTCGCCGCGACACGCGTCGACCGCGAGCGATCGGACCGCGACGAACAGTTATGCTCCCTCGTGCCATACTATACCACGGGGAACGACAATGCAAGCAATCGCGACGAAAGCGGTCACCTGTCCGCACTGCGGGGAGAGCGCGACGGTCTCCCTTCCACGTGAGGAGGTCGATGTGAAGGTACGGCAGTCGGTCGCGGCGTTTGGCGACCACACGACGGTTACCTGTTCGGACGGCCACACCTACTGGGTGTACTTCTGTTAACACAGTCGGCCTCGTCGTCCGATTTTCACGGCTCGAGGGGAAGCTGTTGCTAGGTAGGTCGTCGTCTCGAGAGAAAGCTAGTAGTTGTCGGACCCGGTCGCGTGGTTCAATCGATGTGGCCTTCGCGACGTAGTTGATCCGCGTCCTGGCCGGTGTAGCGCCACTCGATCGTGGCCTTCTCGTCCTGCCAGTCCCACGGCTCGGCGACGACGATGTCGTCTGGCTCGATCCAGGTGCGGTATTTCATGCGCCCGGGGATGCGGCCGAGCCGTTCCTTGCCGTCTTCACACCGCAGTTGGACGTGATTGCCACCGAGGTGTTCGGTTACGACGGCGAATACTTCGTCGCTGTTGGGCATACGGAGGTTCCGCCGCCCGGAGTCTTCTGTCACAGTTTAACTACGTGCGGCAGCCCTTTAAACGCTTGGAGAGTCGTGGTAGCTCTCCCCACGATACTGTTCATCTATTTATATGTCACGGGAAAATAGCTGACGGCCGTTTGCCATTTACGGGAGGTTCGGTGGGGGCACCGCTACAGTTCCCGGTCCGAGTCGGGGTTCTCGAGGTCCCACAGCACTTCCGGGAGGAACGCCTCGAGGTTGTCGATGACCGACCGCTCGCTGACGTTCAGTCCCTCGCAGTGGTCGTGGGCCGAGTCCCTGATGTCGACGTGGAGGTCGCCATCCTCGAGGTGGACGGCGAGCGGAAAGACCGAACACCGGGTGGGTTTCCAGTCCTCCTCGAGATGGAGCGTACAGAGGCCGTCCTCGCGCAGGAAGGCACAGGCGTGGCCGTCCTCGGCGACGTGGTCGTCGCGGTCTTTCGCCTCGCGGGTGACGAACTTCTCGCCGCGGAAGTCGGTCGTCGTCTCCGAGAGGTTCGCCCGCTGGGCCAGCTCGAGGAGGTCCCGATCGTACAGCAACACGCCGTGGTGACAACACCACGTGCAGTCGTCGACGCACTCGAAGGTGAGTTCGGGGTCGAACTCGACGACGACCTCGCGGCCGGGGTAGACCTCGACGCGTCGGGTGTCGGCGCTCACGTGTCGTCGGTGGGCGGTCGCCGTGAAGTGCCTTTCTACCCGGCAGTTGGGCTCGGTCTCTCATCGAGCGGTCGTCGACCGGTTACGTCCCGTCACGCACGTCGTTCGGCTCCGCGGAGTGTCACTACAGAACGGGAATTTTTCGGACCTGATGCCCGTAATTACATCCGGGTCGCTTCCTTCGCTTCTTCGGCGTGTTCGAGTGCGAACTCCAGCTGCCGGCGGTGAACCGCTTCCAGTTCGTCCGCATCCGCATCGGTGAGTTTCGTCGTCACGACCACGCCGGGGAGACTCGTCTTCAGTTGTGACCCGCCTGTCTCGAGTAGCTCCGCTGGGTTGAATTCGTCCATCGACATCGGTCTAGTTAGGGACGCTAGAAGCATCCGTGTTTGCCCTTCGACGATAGGGGGTTCGAGGAGATGGTCGCACGACCGGCCGGCGCGTTCGCGCGACGAACTATGCTCGAACGGACTCTCCCTCGAGCGGCAGGGTCTCGCGCTCGCTCGAGTTCACGACGGTATTCCGGAGCGTGCCGACGCCCTCGTAGGTGATCTCGACGGTGTCGCCGGGTTCGACGAGGCCGGGGTTGGCCGGACTGCCGAACGAGACCACGTCGCCGGGCCGGAAGGTGACCCGTTGGGAGAGATACGCGATGATCTCGTCGGGACCGAACAGCATCAGTTCGGTGTTGGCCTCCTGGCGGCGCTCGCCGGCCACGTCGGTGTACATGTCGATCCCGGTCGGGTCGACGGCGGTTTCGATCCACGGGCCCAGCGGGCCAGAGGCGTCGAAGGCCTTCCTGGGTGTGCGCCCACCCTGATCGAGCGCGTCCACATCGTTCATGATCGTGTAGCCCCGGACGACTTCGGGGACCTCGTCCTCGGAGAGGTTCCGGCAGGGTTCGTCGATGACGGCCGCGAGTTCGCCGGCGTAGGTCACCTCGTCGCTGAACGACGGATAGGGAACCGGATCCCGGTGGCCGACCAGCGACGCCGGCGGCTTGATGAAGAAGTCCGGTTCCTCGGGGCGTTCGTACTCCATCTGGTCGATAGTCGCCGCGAAGTTTCGGCCGATACAGTACAGCGCCGAGGGCTCGCAGGGCGGCAGGAAGTCGGCGTCCGTCCCCACCTCGTAGACCCCGTCGTCGGCGTGAACGACGCCGTCCTCGTACCGTCCCGATACCGGTCCGTCGTCGGTCGCGATCCGCGCGAGTTTCATTACCGGCGGTGTCGGTTCCTGCCGATTAGTCGTACCGGTTCCATTGCGGAGCGGGTCGGGTCGATCGACTCGGCGAGGCCCGGGGTCAGCGCTCCCGGGCCGGAACTGCGGACTCGAGCGCAGTTCCCGGCCGAGAATCCACCGCCGGCGAGTTCGCCGCGACCGCCGGGCAGATGCAGGGCCAGTCTATACCCTTCCCCCCGGCGGAGGGGAACGTGCATGTCCGCACACTTCACCGACGACGACGAGGGAAAACGGGTCGTCAACGCCAACGGCGACGAGATCGGGATCGTCCAGTCCGTCAGCGGCGGGACCGCCCACATCGACCCCGATCCGGGAATGACCGACACGATCAAATCGAAACTCGGTTGGGGCGACCGCGACGAGGACACCTACCCGCTCGACGACGACCACGTCGAGTCGATTTCCGACGACGAGGTCCGCCTGCAGCGCCTCTGAGCGGTCCGCTTCCGGTCACGGCGAGACGGACGGGCTCCCGAACGATCGCTTTTTATAGGGGATAGCGGCCAGCGACGCATCGGGACAGCGGCCAGCGCCGCTCGAGCGATGACGGATCGCGACGCAGAAGGGTCAGTCCTCGAGCAGCAGGTAAGTCCGACCGCCGCGGTGTTCGAGCGAGACGGCGTCGGTATCGACGTTCGTCCGGACGAACGCCTCGAGCCCCGCCGCGTGGAGGTCGGTGACGTCGATGCGGCGTCGCTGTCGTCCGGCCGGCTCCGCGGCCGCAGTGACTGTGGCATCGTCGGCCTCGCTGCACTCGGCTCGGTCGTCGGTCCGCTCGACTGTCAGTTGCATACCGTCCAGTTGGACCGACTGTCTATCAAACCGATCCGTGCGGAGTGAAAGTGAAAGTGCGGGACGAAGCAACGCTCGAGGCTGAGAACCACGTCTCGGTTCGAAACAGTCGGCGGTTCGTCGCGCCGTGTTATCCCAGCGTCTTGACCTCGACTTGCCGTGGCCCCTCGTCGGTCTCGAGGGTGACCGTCTCGACGATCGCCTCGCGAGCGCGGTCTCGCCACGTCTCGACCGAGTCGGCGTGGCGCTTGCGGATCCGTTCGGCTTCGTCGGAGTCGGGGTCGGCATCGGCGAGCGCCGACTCGAGGTCGGGGTAGTCGGCGACGACGTCGTCGGCGATGACGTCAGCCGGCGGGAGATGTACTGCGCCGGTCAGTTCGGTGTCGTCGCGGCGGTAGACGTGGATCCGGGCCCGCATCCGGCCGTGGAACGGCGGCGTGACTCGGAGGACGGCGTCACCGGGGTTCTCCCGGCCGTAGACGTAGGCATCGACGGCGTCCTCCGGCGACAGCGCGATCGACCGGATGGCCCTCGGGTCGTCCTCGCCCGGTTGGTCGTCGGTCCCTGACGGATCGTCCATCGGCCGACGGTTGGGCTCGAGACGGGTTAACTGTCGGGTTCGAACCGCCGCGGTGTGGCGAACCGACGTCGCGGGTTCGCGCTCGGAACCCGACCGAAGATTGTTGTAACTAGGGTTACATTCTCCTGCATGGACTGGGCCCTCCGAATCCGAAAGGACGTTCCGCCCTGGCTGTTCAAACTCGTCTTAGTCGTCGCGATCGTGCTGATCGCGGGCCTGCAGTACGTCGGCGTTCTGTAGCCGTCGCCGAACCGTCGATGACCGTCGCTCGAGAGGTCACTCGAGCGGGGGCCGAAAGACCGCGGCACGGCCGTCGGTGGAGACGCCGTAGGTGGCGTCGATGACCGAGTCCGGGGCGTCCGCGTCGCGGTCGGCGTAGTGGGCCCGGAGCGACGCCCGAACGGCGTCTCGAACGCAGGCGCGGGTCGCGGCACCGACCTCGGTCCCGCTGCCGGAGAACTCGGTCGGCCGGCCTTCGGGGTCGTGGCCGACGACGATCGCGTCGGTCGTAGTCCCCGGAAACCCGGTTTCTGCTAGCAAGGTCGCGGCTTTGGCCTCCGCGGCGACGGCGATCAGGTTCTCGAGCGCGCCCGGCGCGAGCGCCCGCGTCGTGCCGACAATGACGTTGACGGTCCCCCGAGCCTGTCCCTGGGCCGCCTCGTCGGGTGCGAGGGGGTCTGCATCGCCCCCGTCGGTTCGGTCCGCCGCCTCGTGTGACCGCTCGATCGGTAACGCGGCCGGGTTCGAGATCCCGGCAGTCGCGTAGACCGTGACCGGCCCGCGGCACGCGCCGCGCGCGTCGTCGATATCGACGCCGGTCAGCAGAGCCGGCCCGCGGCGCGTCGTACCCGCCGGGTCAAAGCCCGCTCGCTCGAGGCGTTCCCCGACGTAGGCGGCCAGATCCGTCCGTTCCCAGCCCTCGGGCACCGAGATGTTGTAGGCGTGATCGGCCGTTTGACGCCCGCCGTTCGGCCCGGTCGAGAGCCACTCGGTGGCCGGCCGCCCCACGCGGAGGACGCCGTCGCGTCGGATCGCGCCGTAGGCCGGGTCGGGGTCGGACATCGTCAGTCGTCGCCGCCCTCGTCGGCGTCGCGAACGCCCAGCGCGGAGAGCAGTTGGTCGTTCGCCGCGCGATCCTTGACGGCGACGCGAACGTGTGAATCCAGCCCACGGAACGTCGTCGCGTCCCGGACGGCGACGCCGGCGGCCCGCGCGTCGGCGATCACCGTCGCCACGTCGCGGTCGCCAACATCACACAGCAGGTACGGGGCCTCCGAGGGGTGGACGTCGAACCGAGTCTCGAGGGCCTCGCGAAGCCGGTCACGCTCGTCCGCGACCCGCTCGCGCGTGTCTCGGACGAAGTCGTCCTGTCGAAGGCAATGCGTCCCGACGCGAGCCGCCGGCGTGCCGAGCGACCACGAGCGGCGAGCGGTCTCGAGCGCGTCGCGTCGGTCACCGCTTGCGACCGCGAAGCCGGCCCGCAGTCCCGGCAAGCCGAAGAGCTTGGTGAGCGACCGCGCCACGACGACATTTGCGCGGTCCAGCCGACCCATCGACGGCCGGTCGGTGAAGCCGAGGAACGCCTCGTCGACGAGCAGCGTCGTGTTCGCGTCGGCACAGCGGGCCGCGAACGCCTCGAGCGCGTCCGGGTCGACGGCGTCGCCGGTCGGGTTGTTCGGCGTACAGACGACCGCCAGCGCGCACGGCTCGAGGGTGGTCGGTCCGAGATTGGTGAGGTCGTCGTAGCGGACGAACCGCGGCGTGGCCCCCTGCAGCCGGATCTCCCGGGCGTACTCGCCGAAGCTCGGGTACGGCACCAGCGCCTCGTCGCCCGACTCGAGGACGGACTCCATGGCCAGCCGGATCGCGGCGAGCCCGCCGGGGGACGGGATCACCCGCTCGGGGGCACAGCCGACGAATTCGGCCGCGGCGGCCCGGAACTCGGGATAGTCGTCGTCCGGATAGCGTCTGGAGTCCTCGAGCGCGGCCGTGTAGACGTCCGCGACCCCGTCGGGAGTCCGCGGGTTGGTGTTGGCCGAGAAGTCGAGCAGGTCCCGGTCGGTTTCGCCGCCATGGGGGACCCGCTGTCCGCGTCGGATCGCGTCAGGCTCCACGGGGCTCCTCCGTCGCTTGACGCTCTTCACCCGACCCGTCGATTCCGAGCCGGGCACAGACCGCCTCGAGCCGGTCCCTGACCGCAGCCATCTCATCGTCGGGGACCAGCGAGAGCGCGCCGCCCATGGCGACGCCCTCCTTGGCCTCGCCGGCGCAGTAGCGTTCCATCGCGACGTGGTCGCGTCCGTCGAAGCCGGGATCGGTGACGGTGAGATCGCACCCGACCTGCTCACAGGCCGCCTCGAGCCGGTCGCCCTGCTCGTCGGCCACGAACGACGTGGTCGCGATCGATAGCGGGGCGTCGATCCCGGCGTGACGCAGGACGGCGGCGACGGCGATCATCTGCGTGCCGCCGGCCAGCGTCACCGCGGTGCCGGACTCGAGCGCGCCGGCGGCGATCCCGGCCACCGTCGGCTGGACGGGGTCGCCGATCGCTTCGATCGCCTCGAGCGGGCGGCCTTTGCAGTCGCCGGGCGCGAGGTCGCTCGCGGCCAGTGCCTCGTCGACGACGCGGCGCTTGCGTTCGATCGGGTTCTCCGGCAGCGACGAGGAGACGGCGGTCGTCTCGCCGAGTGCGGTGAGAACGCCGAGCGCGGTCGTCGTGCCGCCGGGGACCGTCTCGCCGATCAGCAGTTCGTCGTCGGGGAGGCTCGCGCCGTAGTCGTAGGCGCGGTCGAAGACCCCGTCCGCCGCCGGCACGGCGACGGCCTCACGGACGTCGGTCCCGGGTTCGACGCCCAGATCGACCGTCGGCGCGGCCGTCGACTGGGTGAGCCCCGCGTCGACGACCGCGACGTCGAAGTCGATAACCTCGCGAACGGCGCGGGTCACGGCTGCGGGCGTCGGACAGCCGTTCGGGCTCACCGGCGTCACCGGCGACGCGACGGGGTCCCCGTACTCGAGGATCTCGACGTCCGCGGAGGGGGTGTGTTCCATCAGCTCCGGGGCGGCCCCGGCGGCGCTGATACCGTCGATCAGGGCAGTCTCGGTCGTTCCGGCGGGGAGGACCACGCGCATGGTCAGCGACCCTCCCCGTCCCGGGTCCGCAGCCGGCCGGCCGCGAGCCGTGCGTCTTCGCGTCGGTTCACGTTCATCGCGAGTCGTGGATCGTAGTGGATGTCGGTCATGGATGGTGAATCGTCGGTCGCGCCGACCACGTTGACGCCGGTCGGCGAGAGGTGGTCCTCGGGCTCGAGCCGCGAGTCGATGCTGACGCCAAGCCGGCGCTTGAGCGCCGCGGGGACGCAAACGGTCCGCGAACCGCGGTCGTCGCCGTGGGCCGCGAGGACCCGGTCGAGGACCGGGGGCTCGAGCAGCGGCAGATCGGCGGCGACGGTCAGGATCGGCACCTCAAGGGGGGGTCGCTCGAGGACGGTCATCAAATCAGCCACGTAGCCGTCGCCAGCTGTCTCGATCGTCCGGATGCCATCGCGGTTTTCGAGGTGTGCCCGCGTTTCGGGCGCGTTCGGCGAGACGGCGGCGTAGACGGTCTCTATCCGACTCTCGCCGAGCGCCGACAGGACGCGATCGATCATGGGAGTCCCGGCGATCGGGTGCAGGGGCTTCTCGTGGGGGCTCTCGAGGCGGGTCCCCTTCCCGCCACACATCACGACAGCGTCCACGCGATCACCCCCAGGTGGACGCCAGCGACGCGGCCGATCTCGTTGGCCGCGCCGAAGATATCGCCGTTGATGCCGCCGAGGTGGCGGTCGGCCCAGTACCACGGGAGCGCGAGGCCGGCGACGGCACCGGCCAGCGCGACCGCGACGGGGAGCGGCCGGGCGAGCGCAGTGCCGACGCCGGCGGCCGCTGCGACGGCGATCGTGAGGGGAAGCAGGAACGATCCCGGCGCGGCGGCGTCAGTGAACCCCTTGCCCATCCCCTCGTACGCGGCACGGCCGAAACAGGCCATCGCGGCCATCCCGAGTTTCGTGCCGATCTCCGCACCGATCGCGACGCCGACCGCCGCGGGGACCGACAGTCCGGCCAGCCCGAGACCGCCGAGCGCCAGTACAGCGACGGTGATCGCGACCGCGAGCAGCGCGCCCACGCCAGTCGTCGTGTCCTTCAGCACCTCGCGGCGGCGCTCGGCATCGCCGTGGACGACCAGCGCGTCGCCCAGGTCCGCGATCCCGTCGAGGTGATGGATCCCCGTCACGGCGTAGACCGAGAGCAGATACCCCACCGCGACGGTCGGTGCCGCGAGCGTCCCGACGGCAAGCAGCGGCAGCGCCGCGAGCGTTCCGGCCACGAGGCCGACGACCGGGAACGCCGCCGGCGTCGTCCGGAAGGCCGTCCAGTCCCCGTCGCGGTAGCCGACCGGCAACCGGGTCAGAAAGCCCAGCCCGCCACGGAGGGCACCGATCCAACGACCGATCAGGCCCATCGGACCACCTCCGCCGGGGCGGCGTCGCCGGTCGTCAGTATCGCGCGCAGCGGCTCGAGTCCGGGGGCAAACGGTGTCAGCACAGTCGCGACGATGGCCGCCAGCGCGACCGCGACGGCGATCGCGACGACGGCCGCGCGGCCGACGACGGCGACGGCCCGCTCGCCCTCGGCCAGCGTCGGGAGGTCGGCGTCGGGGTTGAGGTCGTAGACACCGACCTTCTCGAGGCGAACGCCGAGCGCACAGGCTAGCGTCGCCATCGGCCAGCCGGAGTTGGGCGACGGCGGAGTTTGCGCCCACGCTCGAGCGCGGGCGAGCGAGAGCGGGTCGACCGCGGCGACGGCGATCGAGACGGCCGCGAGACGTGCGGGAAGGAACATGACGAGGTCGTCCAGTCGGGCGCTCGCGGTCCCGATCGGCTTCGAGGGGTAGCCAAGCATCGAGTCGAGCGTGTTGACCCCCTTGACCCACGCGGCGGCCGCCGCGGCGGCCGGCAGCGACACCGGCGCGAGGACGGCGAAGGGGACCAGCGTCGCGACCAGCCCGTCGGCGAGGTTCTCGGCCGCGCTCTCGACGGCCGCGCTACGGAGCCCCGCCGGTGAGAGGGTGGACGTGTCCCGGCCCACCAGCCCGCGGACCCGCTCGCGGGCTCGATCAGGGTCCCCGTCGGTCGCCGCCACCACGTCCCGGGTCAGCTCGAGCAGCGAGCGCAGGCTGGTCGTCAGAAAGAGGACGAGCGCGGCGACGACGGGACCGGCCATCGGATGCAGCGGCGTCGCCACGAGGACGAGACCGCCCGCGACGGCGGCGGGGACCAGCGGTGTGAGGACGGCGACGGCGACTCCGACCAGCCGCTGTCCCCGCTCGCTGCCGGCCCAGTTCCGGTCCGCGGCGTCGACGAGTCGGCCGAACCAGGCCACCGGGTGGACGGCCGTCGGCGGCTCCCCGATCAGCAGGTCGAGGCTGAACGCCAGCCCGAGGACCGCAAGCGTCGTCAGCACACCGGCGTCGCCTCCATGCTAGTCGGAGCGGGGCAGCGTTCAGTCATTACTGCTGTGTTCGTCGGCCGACACCGTGGCCAGCCGGTCGGGAACGTCCGCGAGCGACACCTCCTCGAGGAGCAACGCCGTGCCGCCGACGGCCTCGACCCCGCCGTCGGTGCCGGGGTCGTCGCCGACGTGGACGAGGTCGGCAGGCGCGACGCCCAGTTCGTCGGCGGTTAACTCGAAGATCTCGGGGGCTGGCTTGCGCCAGCCACAGCCCACGCTCGAGACGACGGCGTCGAAATCGTCGCGGTCGAACGCCGAGCGAACGAGCGTGCGACCGACGAGTTCCGGGACGCTGCAGTTCGAACAGATCGCGACGGGACCGCGCTCGCGGGCGGCCGCGACCGCCTCGCGTGCGCCCGGCCTGGTCTCGACGTCCGGATCGAACGCCGCGACGACGGCCCGTCTGGCCGCGTTCCCCTCGTAGTCGACGCCGCGGCTTGCAAGCGCCCGCGAGACGTGAGCCGGTAACGGGATCTCCGCACCCTCGGGTGCATCGATGTGTGGCTCCGCGTAGGCGTCGGCCCAGTCGTCGGGCACTCGAACGTCCCGCTTCTCGAGTTCGGCCGCGACCGCGGCGGCCGGATCGGTCGGTCTGTCGGCGTCTACCAAGGTCCCGAAGAGGTCGAACGATACTCCCACAGTGGTGTGACTAGCACAATCTGACTTTAATTTCGCGGTCCGTCGGTGGCGGGTCACGACCTTTTGGATGGTTTTGTGCATACCCCTTTGAAACCGTCGCGGCCAGTC
This sequence comes from Natrinema thermotolerans DSM 11552, assembly GCA_000337115.1. Taxonomy (GTDB): domain Archaea; phylum Halobacteriota; class Halobacteria; order Halobacteriales; family Natrialbaceae; genus Natrinema; species Natrinema thermotolerans. The sequence goes on along the minus strand of AOIR01000050.1, from coordinate 24,599 downwards.
GGACGTACGATGTCCCAACGACATGTGCCGATCCGATCCCGGCTCACGACGGCCGTGGGCCGGACCGTTCGAGCCTGTACCGACGCGTTCAGTGCGACCGGGATCGTCGACCCCGACGATGGGCCGACCAGCAGGGGCGACCTCGTCGCGTACGGTCTCACGCCCGCCGAATACGTCAGGGCGGTGCTGGTCGAACACGGCGGTCGGATCAAACAGCACCGATTCGCCGACCGGTACGGCTGGTCGGCGGCGTCGCTCAGCCGCCTCCTGACCGAACTCGAGGACGAAGGCGTGATCGCCCGCTACCGGGTCGGCCGCGAAAAGGTCGTCTGTCTGCCGGAGGCGGTCCCCGAGTCGGCCCGCTGACTATCGTCACGCTGGGTCGTGTCGTCGAAACCGCGAGTGCGGCGAAAAAGGGTACTCAGTCGAGCCGAGCGAACGCGAGGTTCCCGGAGATGTTCTTGATGTAGATATCGACCACGTCGCCCTCCTCGGCACCGGGGACGAAGATGGTGTACTCGCCTTTCTCCGCGACGCCGTCGCCCTTGCGGCCGGTGCCGGTGATCTCGACGGTGTAGGTCTTGCCCTCCTCGACTGCCTCCTGCTGTTGTTGCTGCTGGCTGGCCGTCGAGCGCTTGGTCACCGGGCGGAAGGCACCACAGGCGTCACAGCGCAGCATCGGCGTGCGGTCCTCGCGGACGAGGCGGGTGTCCGGCAGGCCACACTCCGAACAGAGGACGTACTCGTCGACGTAGGCGTCGATGGCCGCATCGAAGTCCTGCTGGGAGAAGGTGCCGTTGTACCGGCCTCGGCCGTCGTCGAGCTTGCCGCTGGTACCGAGTTCGCGCTGGATGAACCGGTGGACGTGTTCGGTGTCCCGCGAGAGGACGTCCGCGATCTCGTCGAGGTTCGTGACGCGGGTGAACGCACCGTCTTTCTGTGGCTCGGGATCGGGGATCTGCAGTCGCTGTTCGTCGCCCCCGATATCGGGGACGTCCTCCATCGCGCGGTCGAGGCTCGATTCGTAATCCATACGCGAAAACAGGCGATGCGAACGTAAATCCGTTCTGCTATCGCAGCCACTGACCGTCAGTGGACACCCTGATCGCACGACCGCATCGCGGTCGGCGTATCCATTGTTTCAGCGGCTACTATCTCTCACGATCCGACCGACGGCGCGGCGGTCCGTCGATCGGCCCGCGAGCGAGGGCACGATCCCGCCGTCGGGTCAGTGGTCGTCCCCGCCGCTCTCGCTCAGCGAGTCCCCCTTCCCCTCGTCGAGTTCTCGGAGGTCGCGTTCGGGGTTGGCTTCGTTCGGGCCGCCGGCCTCGCCGGTGATCTCGCCGTAGGCCGCCTCCCGGACCGCTTCGGGGGAGTCGAACTGCTCGCCCGCCAGCCGGTCGAAGACGCTCCCCAGCGACTCCGTCTCGTTTGGCATGTCGATCGGCTCGTCGGCGTACTCCGTCGCCAGCTCCTCGCTGGTGACCGGATACTCCAGCTCCCCGAGATCGCGTTCGACGGCCTCGAGGATCGACTCCGTGTTGTCGGCCCGCTCGGCTTTCCGTCGTTCCGCGCTGTCCTGTGCCCGGTCGCGGCTGGGTCCGTCGCTCATGGCTCGAGCTATCGCTACCCGACCGAAAAGCGGCGGGCCGGCGATCGCGTGGCCCGCGGACGCGACCGGGTCGCAAACGCGGCCGTCCGTTGTATTCGTCCGGCCCGTTGGACGGCAGTGGTAACAGACCTATCGTCGCTCTTGAAAGTCAATGCACACCCGATCGCAGGACAACGTTGCGATCGGTGTGTAAATCGTTTCAAGAGCGACGATAGTGTCGCCCGCGTCCACACACCGGATACTTGCGGTTGGCCAAGTGGCGGTGCGGCGATGGACGAAACGGAACAACCGGCGAACGATCGCCGTCTGCGAACGGTGCGGGGCGCTTTACGCGGCGCTCGAGTTGGGTAAGGAGAAGCTCCGCCCGATCGGCGGTCGCCGAGACGGCCGTCAGTGTGGGTGTACCGACTTCACCGCCGTCGACGGCTCGCTGTCCGATTTATCGCTATCGGACGACGAGTGAGGCAGGCAGTAGCGGACGGTTCGTGCGAACCGACCGATCGTTTTCAGTTCGACTCAGCGTCCGAACGCATCGGGACTCAGGCGACCGTCTCGAGCGCGGCACGGAGTTCGTCGACGGCGTACTGCAACTGGTCGCGCGAGATGGTCAGCGGCGGTTGGAACCGCATGACGTTCTTGTAGTAGCCGCCGACCCCCATCACGACGTTCGATTCGTCGCGGAGGTAGTCGCTGACGGCGGCCGCAAGGTCGCTGTCCGGGGCCGGCGACACGTTCTGTGGCCCCGTCGTTTCCGGATCGACGAGTTCGACGCCCCACATTAGCCCGAGCCCGCGGGTCTGCCCGACGACGTCGTACTCGGCCTCGAGCGCGCCGAGTTCGTCGGCGAGCCACTGGCCCTGCTCGCGGGCGTCGTCGACGATCCCGTCCTGTAGTTCGTCGATCGTCGCCAGCGCGGCCGCACAGGCGACCGGATTCCCGCCGAACGTCGAGAGGTGGTCGCCGGACTCGAAGGCGTCCGCGATCTCCGCGGTGGCGGTAAAGGCCCCGAGCGGCAGCCCGTTCGCGATCCCCTTGGCCTGGGTCAGGATATCGGGTTCGACGTCGAAGTGGCTGCTCGCGAACAGTTCGCCGGTCCGACCGTAGCCGGTCTGGACCTCGTCGGCGATCAGCAACGCGCCGTGGTCGTGGGCGATCTCTTGGACCCGCTCGAGCCAGCCCTCCGGCGGCACGACGATCCCAGCTTCGCCCATGACCGGCTCGACGACGATCGCCGCGAGGTCGCCGCTCGTATGCGAGCCGATCACGCGCTCGAGTTTGTCGGCACACCCCGAGTTACACTCCCCGCCCTCACAGCGCGGACACCGGTAGCCGTAGGGCGGCGCGGTGTGGGCGACGTCGTTGAGCGTCGGGGCCATCCCCTGCTTGTAGGACTTGTTGCCCGTCAGTGCCAGACTACCAAGCGTCCGGCCGTGAAAGCCCATCTCGAGGGAAATGACCTCCTTCGATCCGGTGTACTTCCGCGCGAGCTTGACCGCGCCCTCGACGGCCTCCGTCCCGGAGTTACAGAAGAACGTCTTCTCGAGATCGCCCGGCGTTACGTCGGCGATCCGCTCTGCGAGATCGGCGACCGGCTCGTTGGGATGAACGTACGAACAGCCGTGGACGAACTCCTCGAGCTGGTCTTTGGCGGCGTCGACGACGGCCTCGTTCCCGTGGCCGACGTTCGTCACCGCGATCCCCGCGAAGACATCCAGATACTCGTTGCCCTCGACGTCCTCGAGCGTACAGCCCGAGGCCCGTTTGACGGGGACATCGAGCGATTTCCAGATCGGCATCATGTGGTCTTCGTAGGCCGAAACGACGGCCGCGTTCGATTCGCGATCGGCCGCTCTCCTGGGCTCTTGTTCGGACATACTACATACTTCTAGACTGGGTCCTAATAAACTATAGTATCTAGGACTCAATACACAGATCTGGCTCCACCTCCGCGACGCCGTCGGAGCGATCGGACTCTGCGCCGGGCCGAGCCATCGAACGCCGTCCGATTTTCGTCCGGTGACGGACCCGATATTCGAATGTTGTTTATCGGAGTGGACGAATATCCGTGACATGGACGAGCGAAACGTTCGCATTCTACAGGCCGTCGCGGAACTCGGAACGGGAAGCCCCGACGAGATCTCGGAGTACACCGATATCCCGAAATCGACCGTCCACTACCGGCTCACGAAACTCAAGGAGGACGGCGTCGTGACCAACGACCTGTTGGACGTCAACCTCGAGGCGTTGGGACTGGAGATCACGGTCGTCACGGAAGTCATCGCGGAGTACGACGAACAGTATCACGAGGACGTCGGGGAGCAACTCGCCGCCATCGAAGGGGCCAATCAGGTGTATTTCACGATGGGGGACACCGATTTCATCGTCATCGCACATCTGGCGGACCGGGAGATGGTCAACCGTCTCATCAGCGATTACGAGGCGATCGACGAGGTCGTTCGCACGAGTTCGCAGTTCGTGGTCGAAACGGTCAAGGACGAACCGCATCCGCTGAACGACTTCGAACTCGAGACGTTAGTCGAGTCGACCGCGGACGAGGACTGACTCCCGACGGACTGTCGCAGCACTCACTCGAGTTCGCTCGGCTCCAGATCGGCCAGTTCGATCTCCGAGTCCGTCGAGGTGATTCCATACAGCACCACGCCGAGCAGCGTCCAGCAGAGGACGATCGCCCACTCGTAGGGCCAGACGAGCGCGGACGGCCCGCCCGGGAGATAGAGGCCGATGAAGCCGAGCGTCAGGACCAGCCCCGCGGCCCCGAACGCGTATCCGAACGGGAGCTTCAGCGGGCGGTTCAGGCCGGGCTCTCGGTAGCGGAGAACGAGGAACGAGACGACGACGAGGAACCAGGCGACGACGAGGCCGAGCCCGCTCGCGTTGACGATCCAGACCAGCATCTGTTCGCCGAACAGCGGCGCGAAGATCGAGAGTCCGCCGATGAGGACGATCGCCGTCGAGGGCGTGTTGTACTCGGGGTGGAGCGCGTTGATCCGTCGCGGGATCATCCCCGAATCGGCGAGCGCGAAGACGGCGCGACTGGCCCCCAGCAGGAAGGAGTTCCAGCTCGTGAGGATACCTGCGATGCCGGCCAGCGCCATGATACGGCCGATCAACTGACTGCTGAAGATCGTTTCCATGGCCGCGGCAGCCGGCAGCGGGCTCTCGACGAGTTCGACGCCGGGCATGGCCTGCCCGGACGCCCAGATCACGCCGACGTAGAACAGCGCGGCCAGCGAGACCGCCGCCGGAATGAGAAGCCCGATGACACGGGGCGGGACGTCCGCTTCCTCGGCGGATTGGGGAATGACGTCGAAGCCGACGAACATGAACGGCGTCATGATCGCGACCGTGGCGACGCCTGCCGTCCCCACGTCCGATAGCGGCGGGTTCGCCTGGGTCTGTCCGTTAAACAGGGCACCGATGACGAGCATGACGCCCGCAAGGCCGATCACGAGCGTCAGCAGCGTCTGGAACTGTGCCGCGGGTTTCACGCCGCGGTAGTTGAGCCCAGTCATTACGATCGCCCCGATCCCGCCGACGAGGATCCACGATGCATACACCGGCTCGCCGGCCACCGTCCAGAGTTCGAGGACGTTGAACCCGGGCACGATAAACGCCATTGCGGACGGCAGCGCCACGACCTCGAAGACGACGACGCCGACGTAGCCGAGGACGAGCGACCACGTACACACGAACGACCAGAGCGGGCCGAGCGCCCGGAAACTGTACACGTGTTCGCCGCCGACGAACGGCATCGCGGACGTGAGTTCACCGTAGATCAGTCCGACGACGCACACCATGATCGCGCCCACAACGAATCCGAGTACCGACCCGGCCACACCCGCTTCGTCGATCCAGAACCCGGTCTGGATGATCCATCCCCAGCCGATCATCGCGCCGAACGCGAGTACGAAGAGATCTTTCTTCGTCAGGATCCGCTCGAAGTCACTGTCGTTTCCTGCCATACCACGCAGTGCCAAATGATGGGTGTTAAGTCTAACCATTCAAAAACGATCAAAATAATATCCTATATAAACACCAAATATTGGATACTCTATGACTTCTATCGATCGTACCGGCAATCGAAGGCGACGGACCGGCCGTCGTCTCGCCAGCGGAGTCGTGGTCGGCCGGATCGGGCGTCGAAGGGACAGCAGTAGGTGTCGGTTTCGACGGCCACCGATCATTCAAACGACCGCCTACGCCTCGTAACGACCTGCTACCGCTCGAGTACGCGGCTCATATATAGGATAGCCGATCCGGTACGGCAGGTCGATGACATATAGAAGTAAACGACAGTCGTCGACGCTGATCGATCGCCCGCTCGACGCCCGGAGAATCGAGCCGGAGAGGGGCGCATAACCATGGCCGACGCACGCGGTACGGACGGCCCGAAGCGGTGGCAAACGCTCCTCGCGCTCGGGCTCGGATTGGCCGTGATCGGCAGCCTCGTCGCGGCGGGTTCCGGGGCGGTCGCCGCGCAGGCCGATCCGGACGACAACGGGACCGTTTCGGAGGCGGTATACGTCGACCCCGCACCCGAGAAGGGAGATCCCTACTTCGAGGCGGCGGCCGACGACGGCAGCTGGGTCAGTTACGAGAACCCGCGCGACGAGTACCGGAGCCCCTATCTCGGGGACGGCTCCGGGAAAGTCTGCGTCTCGCTGGTCAACGAAAACGGCGACCCAGTCATCGGCGAGTCGGTGCCGAACACCTCCGTGACCGTCCCGACCGGCGGTGCGACGACGTGGCACTCCGACGCCGATCCGATGACCGTCCAGTTCCCCATGGACGACCACTACGAGTTCCCACTCGACGGCGATCAGTTCGGAACCAGTCCGGACGTCGCACAGGGCGACGGCTATATGGACTCCCACTGCCTCGAGTTCCACGGGAACCCCGAAGACGCGACCCTCACCTACGGCGAAGCCGAGATCAGCGGCGAATACGCCGACCGAATCGACGTCGCCGGCTATATCCAACAGGAACCGGCGGGCGACGGCTGGGATACCGATATCGACCCGGTCGCCGCCGCGGAGTCCTACGAAGAGGCGGGCGGCGGCTGGACATACAACGCGGCCGAGAACTCGACCCACGGCCAGGTGGTCGTCGTCCTGCAACTCGACGCCCCCGCCGACGAGCGGTTCGACCCCGACGACTCGAGCGATCCACCGAACGGGTCCGACCCGGCATCGGACGGCGAAACCGGTGACGACGGGGACGCCGAGAGCAATNCCGAACGGGTCCGACCCGGCATCGGACGGCGAAACCGGTGACGACGGGGACGCCGAGAGCAATGACAGGATGCCCGGCTTCGGCGTCGTCAGTGCGCTCGTCGCGCTGTCCGTTGCCGTCCTCGCTCGCCGTCGCGGTTAAGGCGGGCGGTTACCGGGATGCGTCGCTTTCGAACTCGAGGAGACGAAAGACAGGGAACGGCTACCGGATGTAGCCGGGAACCATGGAGCTCCGTTGTGTGACGACGGGGTGACGATCGAGTGGGTCGCCCCACCGACAGACTGTCGTACCCCCGTCTATCGGACGATTGGTTCGAACCACAATAATTCTGCTGGCCAACGCGTCGGGAACGACGCGAAAATCGCCGGTAGAATCCGTCGAACGGCCGATATGGTATGGTGTTCCATGACGATCGACTACCCGATCCCGACGCCCGTCGTTTCGGGGTGGCGGCCTCGCGACGCAGTCGGTCCCGAGTGACGGGTTATAGTCGGCCGCCGGAACCAATTAGGTTTTGACGGTCGACGCGAGACACCCGGGAAATGACGACCGCGAACGATTCGGACGAGACCCCCCGCGTTCCCATCGTCTGTCCCGACTGCGAGACGACCTCCCGCGTCCCGCTCTCGGACGTGGCCGACGCGATCGAACGACACAACGACCAACTTCACGACGGCGATGCCGTCGCGGAAGTCGACCCGGAAATCGCCGATCGGATCGCGGACCTGGTCGCGGACGAACTCGGACTGCTCGAGAACACGGAGTGACGGCCGGTGTCGTCACCGGCCGAAGAATCGGCGGAGTCTGTCGACGAGTGAACCGGACGATCCCTCGCGTTTCCGTGCGGTAACGCGTCCTTCTTCGTCGGGCGCGTCGTCGAGTCGAACGTCGGGTCGTTTCGAGTCCATCCCTCTCGAGTACGGCGACCGGTGACAGAGCCGTTCCCCTAGGTTCACCCGACGCGCCGACCGCCGGCGGCGTCCCGTCCCGATAGCCACACCGACGCGACCGATCACAAAACGCCGCTCGTTTCCGGCTCGAGCGGTTATATTTCGTCTTCGCTTACCGTTAGTTCAGTGGGAAGGTTTATGCGTCCATCCTCGACTCCGTTCACTAGATGACACGCCAGAACGCGACGGTCGACCAAGAGGGACGTCCCACCGAGACGGACGAGGGAACGCGGCTGCCGGTCGGAACCGAACCGGCCGCGACGATCGCGGCGACGCGAACGCCGTCGGACGCCGGCGCGGTCGGTCATCCGAACACGCTGACGATCATCGGGCAGGGGACCCCCTCGAGTTTCGAGATCACCGTCGACGGCGGGATCGAACTGGCCGCCGAATCCGGAACGGCGGACGTGACCGTCCGCTCCGGCACGAGCGTCGAAGGGACCGTCGAGTCCGAGACGGTGACGGTTCGGTTCTCCGGCGACCTGACCGACGTCACGTTCGTCGATCGCGGGATCACGGGCCGGGAACCGGCGGCGACCCCGAACGTCCACGTCGATTACGGCGTGCCCGACGGGCGCGGGTCGTAGCCTGCGGTCCGTCGATCCCGTCGCCGATGCGGACGGACCGGCGGGGCCGATCCCGTCCGAACCGGTGGGACGGCGCGATCCGGTCGATCGATACGCAAACATACTCCTGGACTAGAACCGTCACGTACGCACATGGACGACGCAACTCCCGACGCCGACGCCGACCCGTCGGTCGAGACCGAGAGTGACGCGTCCGGCGCGGCCGACGAGGAGACCGAGCCGGACGAGGCGGAAACCGACGCCGAGTGGATGGACCCCGCCGACGAGCGGATCCTCGAGTTCATGCAGTCCGAAGACGTGTTCGAACCGAACCAGTTCGACGAGGCAGGGATCTGTCCGGCGAACTTCGCCGCCTATCGGTGCCGGGAAATGGCCAAATACGGCCTCCTGAAGCGGCACATGCCCGGTGTCTACGAGGTTACCGACGCCGGTGAACGCTACCTCGCGGGCGAACTCGACCCCAGCGAGTTAGCGCCCGAGGAGTAGCCGCTACGAGATCGACGCGGGCGGGCGGCGCTCGTCGCGGTCCTCGTCCGCGAGGTCGGAGCGGTAGTCGGCGCTGCCCTCGTCCAGCAGCGCCTCGAACACGTCCCGCGCGGCGGGGCCGTACAGGGGCCGGTTGTCGTTCCCACAGCGATCGCTCATGAGACAGGCGGGACAGCCCTCGTCGCGACCGCAGTCGCAGTCGACCCAGAGATCGCGGGCCCGCCGTGCGACCGCCTCGTACTCCTCGTAGATGCGCCGGGAAAAGCCCAGCCCGCCCTCGATCCCGTCGTAGATGAACCAGCCGCTCGCGTCGGTCCCGTCGGGGAGCCGATTGGTCGCGAGCCCGCCGAGATCCGCCGCATCGACGGTCAACTCGAGCGGGGCCACGGCGATCATCGCGTGTTCGACGGCGTGGATCCCCCCGAGATAGCCGTGGAGCCGCGGGGGTAGCTCCTCGCACTCGTCGTTGTGATAGTCGCTATGAGCGGCCGTCACCGCTCGTTCCACGTCCGCGGGGACTTCGGCCCAGCACAGCTGGGTGCGCATCTCCAGGGGTGGAACGCCGGTCTCGAGGCCGACCGCGCGGACGTCGCCCGACTCGAGGTCGCGTTTCGAGAACGTCTCGTGGTGGACCGTGACCGTCCCGTACCCCCAGTTGAGCCGGAAGTCCCCAACGTCGCGGGATTCCCGAATCTCCGTGTCGTAGATCGTCGTCCGGCGCTGGGACTGGGTGTAGTAGTCGAGGTCGGCCGTCTGGAGTTTCACGTACGGCTGGGGGCGGTCCTCGCGGAGTTCGACCACCTCGTACTGGTCGCCACGGTATAGCACCGTCGCGCCCTCGTGATAGTCCCGGTACGCGCGTGCGCGGCCGATCGGCTGATGGTCGATCGAGCCCTCGCCGGCCAGTCGGACCTCGAAGGAATCCCCGCCCGAGGCGTAGAGGCTGATCTCGTCCTGTGGCCGGTCGCGGTGGGCGTAGGTGATCCCACCCGCGAGCGAGCCCTCGAAATCGCCCGTCCGGCGGCCGTACTCGACGGCTTGCTCGAGCCGATCGCGCCCGCCGAACCGGGCCGCGTCCTCGCGGCGCAGGGGTAGCTCCTGGGCCGCACACCGCAGGTGCTGCAGGTAGACCGGGTTGTTCTCGAGGTCGACGACGGCGCTTTCCGGTTCCTCCTCGAGCAGGTATTCGGGGTGATTGCGTACGTACTGATCGAGCGTCGAGTGACTCGGGACGAACACCGACAGGGCCTCTCGCTCGCCACGGCCCGACCGGCCGATCCGCTGCCAGAACGACTGTCTCGAGCCGGGATACCCCAGCAGGACGGTGCCGTCGATCCCGCCGACGTCGATGCCGACCTCGAGCGCGCTGGTCGTCGCGACGCCGTCGAGGTCACCGCTCTTGAGGCGGTTTTCGGTACCTCGCCGCGATCGTTTGCCGTGGCCGGCGTTGTACGCGGCGAAATCGGCGGTACCGCTGTAGGGAAGCGACGGCGTCTCGAGGAACTCCTGTGCGCGACCGACGGCGAGTTCCGTCCCCTTCCGCGAGTCACAGAACAGCAGCGAGGGAACGCCGTGATAACAGCAATGGGCCCACACCTCGGGGGCCTCGACGGTGGCGGGGCGTTTGCTCGGTCGCCAGTCGTCCCCCTCGTCGTCCCCGTCACGGCCGCCCTCGCCCGCGTCGCCGTCGGCCGGCGGGTCCCAGAAGACGAGGTGGCGGCGGCCGCTCGGGGAGCCGTCCTCGTCGATCACCGTCGCCGGCTCGCCCGTCAGCGCCTCGGCGTGGTCGGCCGGGTTGCCGATCGTCGCGCTCGTCAGGACGTACTGGGGGTCGCCGCCGTACCACTCGATCACCCGTCGGGCCCGTCGGAGGATCCAGGCGGCGTGCATCCCGCTGACGCCGGTCCAGGCGTGGGCCTCGTCGACGACGAGCAGGTCGCAGTCCGCGTGAAACGCGGCCCAGCGGTGGTGGCCCTCGAGGTACTGGTTCAGCCCCGCGAAGTTCGTGATGACGACGTTCGCCTCCTCGCGGATGCGGGACTTCTCCCGGCGTTTCGTGTCGCCGTCGTAGACGCCGACCGTGACGTCCAGCCCGAGGTCGTCGAACAGGTCGTTGAGTTCCCGCTCTTGATCGCGGCTGAGCGCCTTCGTCGGGTAGACCAGCAACGCGCGCACGTCCGGGTCCTTCCGGAACCGCCGTGCGATGTCCAGCGCGTAGACGTAGGTCTTCCCCGAGGACGTCGAGGTCGTGACACAGACGTTCTCGCCGCGCTCGAGCGCCGCGAGCGCGTCGGCCTGATGGCGCCAGGGATCGACGGCGAGCTTTGCGGCGAGGTCGGGCGGCAGTACCTCCCTCGCGGGGACGTGATCGGCGGATTCGGCCGGCAGTGTGAACCGTTCGCAGCACTGTCCGCCGTAGCGGGCGTCGGGATACGTCTCGCGGAGTTGCGCGGCGGTGAGCGCGAGGCCGTCCGAGCCGGTGTCGTCCCGGCCGTCGATCGGTCCGTCGGAGTCTTGCGGTCGCATACTAGAAATCAGTGAGTCCGGTCTGTGTCGGTTCCGCCGTGGATCCGTCCGCTTGCTCTCCCGGTGATTCCATCTCGAGTGGGGCCGCCGCGATCGCCTCGTAGACCGCGGCCAGTTCGCGAACGTCTGCCTCGCAGTACCGGCGGGCGGCCGTCCAGTCGATGGTCGCCTCCTCCGATCCGGATCCCCCGTCCGCACTACTCGAGCCCTCGAGCAGCCGCCGGATCCGCTCGGCCAGCGTTTTGCCGTCGAGCGCGGCCGCGGCCCCCGTTCGGTCCCGACCCAGTGCGGCGGCCACGTCCTCGAGCCGGTTCGTTCGGCCCGGCAGGACGGCATTGTCCCGGCGGACCGCCCAGTCGTAGGGGTCGTACGTCGAGACGTGATCGCGCCAGTACGCGCGGTACTCGGGCGCGTAGCGGGCGATAAAGCGCTCGAGGTGGTCGTAATCGAACCCGTGGCCGTTCCACGCGACCAGCGAGGGGGCATCGTACTCGGCGGCCAGCCACGAGACGAACTCGCGGGTCGCTTGCCCCGGGTCATCGCGGGACGGCTCGGTGTCCACGAAGTCGACGTACGCCTCTCGGTCGGGATCGTAGACGCCGATCAACCAGACGATCGTCGGCCGGAGCCCGTCGGTTTCGATGTCGACGAACAGCGGCGTCGCGTCGTCGGTCGGCGGGAGTGGATCCGCCGTCGTCCGGACGACGCGGCCGTCGGCGAGCGCTCGCGCGCTGTGGACGATCTCGCGGGCGGTCGACGGGCCGATCCCGTCGATCGAGGACAGTTCCGTCGCGGACGCCGCGGCGACGGCTGCGCGCGTCCCGTAGCCGGTGTCCCGGAGCCGCCGGGCTATCGTCGGACCGACGCCCGACAGCGCCCCCAGTCCGAACCTGTCGGCCGGGACCGACGACACCGCGACCGAGCCGGTTCGACCGCAGGTGAGGCAAGCGAGTTCGACCGCTCCCGACCGTTCCAGCGGAGCGACCCCGCGGATCGGCAACCGGACCGGATCACCGTCGACCGTCGTTTCCCAGACGTGGTCGTAGCTCGCTGTGAGCGCGCCGGTTAGAAACGTCGTCTCTCGGCTCGAGCGAGCGCGGTAGCGGCCGATCGCCTCGCGGCCGGCGAGCCTCGCCTCGAGCGCGACGGCGTCGGTCGTCGGCTCGAGGTCGTCACAGACGACGTAGTCGGCGGGTGGCGCGTCCGCCAGCAGGGACGCCGACGATGCGAAGACGAACGAGGTCCCCGCGACGGTTTCGGTCCGGATCTCCGCGGGGCCGGCAGCGGCGACGACGGGACAGTCGGCGGCCCGTCGGACCCGGCTCACGACGCGGACGTCAGACGACTCCCGGACGACGTAGACGAGGTCCGGACCGAAGTACTCGAGGGCGTCGCGGACCGCCGCGTCGTCCAAGTCAGCGACGGCGTCACACCGGAGCGCGAGCAGGTCGGCCCCCTCCTCGTCGGGCATAGGAAAGGCATGCGAGCGAGCGGGCATAAGGGTTCGCGGACGTGCGGTGGACCTTGGGAGCCGGTCAGTCGGCGTCGACTGCTTCGGGAACGTTCGACTCGAGGAAGTCGGTGACGGCATCGCCGCCCTGGAATCCGTCGGCCAGCCGCGCGACCTCCTCGCCGTCCTCGAACAGGATCAGAGTCGGTACCGACCGGATGTCGAACCGGTCGACGAGGCCGATGTCGTCGCCGGGATTGACCATTCCGATCGAGACATCGGTTGCGCGAGCGACGTTGCCGAGGACCGGTTCCATCGCCTGACACAGCGCACAGCCGCTCGTGTAGAACTCCACGAGCGCGACGTCGTGACTCGCCACGAACTCGTCTACGTCGTCGCCGGTCTCGAGCTGACGCGGTTTACTGGTCGCGGCCATATCCCAGGTACGACTCGGTCGCTGAAACCCCTGACGGACGGTGACCCTCGAGCGACGGTCGCGTCGGCTGGCCACGCGACTGTCCGGTGTGAACGCGTCTCATTTCGAACGTGCGGAGACGTTGTCGCGGACCGGATTCACCGTTTCGCTGTATTGTGTGAACGCTGCACGGAGTGTAACTTTATGCGTCGGTCCTGTACCCACGCTCGATGACCCGGCCCACAACTGCCCACGACGACGGCACGTCGACACTGAGAAAGGTGACGCTGTTTTGCTGGGAGTGTGATCACTCGAGTCCGATCGACGGCGACTGGGTGTTCCAGTCGCGAAAGCGTTGCGTCGCGTACGTCTGTCCGGAGTGTGAGACGACGCTCACGAAGCGCCCGCGCCGGACGGAGTGGTCACGTGAGCGGCCGTCGTCCGAACCAGTGGCAGCGTGGGAGCGGGCGGTTCGAACGCCGGTGACGGTCCGGCACCTGCTCGAATCCAAGCAATCTACCTTCTGATATTTCTCGATCCAGGTACCCGATCTCGGTGCTGATTGCCGGCGGCTGGGACGCGGCCGCTCCACAACTATTCAATTTCATCGCCGTCTTCCTGCCGATGTCAGCCACCCACCGAATATTACCTATTATAATCGACGTACGGCCACTTTTTGCTACATTTGCGTATATTCGCCCACAACAGTAGAGCTTTAATAGTAGAATCCGTTGACATAGGCGAGCAGAAGATGACGAACGGGAACCTAACCGCTACCGAAGAGGAGGTACTGGACGAAATCGAGGCGAAAGACATCGACTTCCTTCGCCTGCAGTTCACGGACATTCTGGGAACTGTCAAGAACGTCTCCGTGCCGGCTCGACAGGCCGAGAAGGCCTTCACCGAGGGAATCTACTTCGACGGCTCCTCGATCGAGGGGTTCGTCCGCATTCAGGAATCGGACATGCGGCTCAAGCCCGACCCCGAGACGTTCGCGGTCCTGCCGTGGCAAAACCGCGAGGACGGGGCCTCGGCCCGGATGATCTGTGACGTCATCGACACCTCGACGGGCGAACCCTTCGAGGGCGACCCGCGCCGCGTCCTCAAGAACACCCTCGAGCGCGCCGACGAGATGGGGTACACGGTCAACGCCGCGCCCGAACCGGAGTTCTTCCTGTTCGAGGAAGACGAGGACGGCCGCGCCACGACCGAGACCGGCGATCACGGCGGCTACTTCGACCTCGCGCCGAAGGACCTCGCCAGCGACGTTCGCCGCGACATCATCTACGGGCTCGAGGACATGGGCTTCGAGATCGAAGCGAGCCACCACGAAGTCGCTAAGGGCCAACACGAGATCAACTTCGAGTACGACGACGCGCTCGCGACGGCCGACAACGTCGGGACCTTCCGCACAGTAGTCCGTGCGATCGCCGCTCAGCACGGCCAGCACGCCACCTTCATGCCCAAGCCGATCCCGCGCATCAACGGCTCGGGAATGCACACCCACCTCTCGTTGTTCACCGAGGACGGCGAGAACGCCTTCCACGACGAGGACGGCCAGTTCGACCTCTCGGAGACCGCACAGTCATTTATCGCCGGGATCCTCGAACACGCACCGGCGATCACGGCCGTCTCGAACCCGACTGTCAACAGCTACAAGCGCCTCGTGCCCGGCTACGAAGCACCGGTCTACGTCGCGTGGTCCGACCGCAACCGCTCGGCGCTGATCCGCAAGCCGGCCGCGCGGGTCCCGGCGGCCTCGCGCATCGAGGCCCGCTTCCCCGACCCGTCCTGTAACCCGTATCTCGCGCTTGCGGCGCTCATCAGCGCCGGCCTCGACGGGATCGAACGCGACCTCGAGTGTCCCGACCCGATCCGGGAGAACATCTACGAGTTCGACGAGGCAAAACGCGAGGAGTACGGCATCGACACGCTGCCGACCAACCTCGGCGAAGCCGTCGAGGCCCTCGAGGAGGACGAGGTCATCTACGAGACGCTCGGCGACCACGTCGGGCCGAAGTTCGTCGAGGCCAAGAGCCAGGAGTTCGAGGACTACCTCGTCGACGTCTCCCAGTGGGAGATCGACCGCTACCTCGAGACCTTCTGAGACGGTTTGCTGTCCCGATGTCCCGGTGGGACCGCGACCGTCCTGCGGTCCCACCAGTACTGACGGACAGGAGACCGTATGAACCGGCGACCGCGACGGCACGCCGAGAAACCGATTTCCGTCCCGCCAGTCGTCAGTCAGCCGACGCTCCCGTCTCCGCGGCTCGTCGTCGCCCGCTCAGTTCGCGACGATGTAGGCCGACTCCCGTTTTTCGACGTGGCCGGCGTCGACCAGCGAGTGCAACACGCTCAGGACGTTGATCTTCTTCATCGCCAGTATCTCTCCAACTTCCTCGATCGTCGCGCCTTCCGCCACCTCGAGGTAGAGGTACACCAACTTCGCACGGGCCGACTCGAGGTCGTCCGGAACCGGATCGAGCGTCTTTTGCCGCTGTGTCTGTGAGACCATTGTCACTCTCAGCGACCTCGTTCGTGTATATAAATCCACACGTAATTGGGGTACTAATGGATACTAGGACCTGATATGGGTCGTGACACCGCGTCACTGGCCGGTCCCGACGACTGCCTCGACGGAACGACGAGTTTTACGGACCGCCAGTTCCCAGCAGCGAGTATGACCGCGGACGAGCGGCCGACCCCGCCGACGGAGTTGGACCGCGTTGGCCACGAGGCACTCGACGAACTCGCGACCCGAGAGCCGGCGGCGCTTCGCGCGGCGAGTGCGTACCTCGAGGAACTGGCGGCGTGGAAGGAAAGCGACGACGAAGACGACCCGTCTCCGGACGACGGTGGGCCGGCCACGTACCCCGACGGCGTCCCCGAACGCGCGAGCGTCTCGGTGACCGAGATCGCCGGCACCGAGTACTACTACTTCCAGTGGCGCGATGGCGACGAGATCAGATCGGAGACGGTTCGGCGGTAGGCGGCGGTCTCGCCGCGCGACGACGGCGGCGTCGTTAGTCGGCCGCCGGGGCGGACTCGAGGACCCGCGTGAGCGCGTCCGCGACCCGGTCTGGGTGTGCCACCGTCGCCGTGGCACACCGGATCGGGAGCGGCCACGGAAGCCCGCGTTCGATCTCGAGTCGGTCGGCAGTGAGATCGACCGCCCGTAACTGCGATCGGGGCACGAACTGGTAGTTGATCGTTCTCGACCGGTGGACACACAGCCCGCTTTCGAACAGCGTGTAGGTCCGGGGCCGGCCGGCGGTGATCGCCTGTCCGATGAGGGCACCGCCGAACGCGGGTAGCGGATTGACGCTCGGCTCGAGGACGAAGATGAGCGCGAACCCGACGACGAGGAGGCTGCACCCGAGAACGAGCCCGCCAGCGCGGAGCAACCGCCGATACCGGCGGTCCGGCCGGGCGTGCCACTCGGCCAGTACCGACTCCCGTTCGTGGAGTGCGGTGACGTAGCGGTTTATCGTGACCAGATAGGCGACTGCGCCGCCGAGACTGAAGACGAAGAACTCCACGATCCACTCGCGGAGCCACGGCTCGAGGCCGCGCACGCCGACCGCCGGGAGGACCGGGACGACGGCGGCTCCGGCGACGATCACCGCGACCGGGAGGGCGTACAACCGCGTTCGGACGAGTGTCGTCGCGAGCGCGGACCGCGTATGGCACCAGCCGGCCGCGATCAGCCCGGCACACGCACCGATCGCGACGGGCCACAACGCCGTGTACGCCGCGCCGAGGACGCGACTGGTCGCACACAGCGTGAGTGCCCCGACGTATCCGCCGAGGACGATCGAAAAGAACGGGGCCGATGGCTTCCGGAGGGACATATCCCTTATTGGGCCTCTCTCGCCAAAATAGTTTTTAATTGAAACGTTTCGGTCGGACTGTATGGATCCCGCCGTCGAATCAGACCGACTCGTAGGGACCGAGCCGGGTCCCGTCGAGCAGGTACGCCTCGCCGTCGGCCAGCCCCGTGGGAAGGAACGGCGAGAGAAACGACTGCCCGGCGACGTTGGTCCACGTCCCGCCGACCAGTTCGTTGAACGCGGGGATCACTACGGCTCGCGGCGGCTCGGCCGCCCCCTCGAGCCACGACACGCCCTCGTATTCCGACCGGTCGCGAAACGGCTCCGGAGCGAGTCGCCCCCGTAGCCACGCTCGCTCGACGCGGCTCCCGCCGACCTCGTCCTCGAGTCTGACACAGGGGTGTTCGTGTCCCAGACAGACCACGTCGCTCTCGAGGACGGCCCGCGAGGGCCAGGTGTGGCCGTGACAGACGCCGACGTCGCCGCGGGCAACACCCGCGCCGGCGACAACCTCGACCGTCGCACTGATATCGTCGCTCTCGCCGAGCCACGTCTCGATCCGGCCGTCGTGGTTGCCCTTGACGACGGTGACCGCGAGGTCGCTCGGGAACGACTCGAACAGCACCTCGAGTTCGCCGCGTTCGGCCCCGCCCGGATCACCGATCGAATGCATCAGATCGCCACAGACGACCAGTCGGTCGGGTCGGATCCGCTCGAGCAGGGCAGCGAGGCGCTCCCGGCGGTCCGGGGCCTGACTGGGGACGTCGACACCGCGCTCGTACCGCAACCCTGCCTCGTAGCCGGCGTGGTAGTCGGCTATTAGCAGGGCGCGCTCGTGGCCGATCGTCGCGGTCGCGGCCGGTTCGCCGGGGACGGGTTCGACCAGCGGCTGCCTCGACGGTGCGGCCCCGTCGCGCCGGCGGGAATCGTCGCGCATCCGTTCGCGATCAGATCGCTTTCAGCGTCTCGTCGTCGGGTTCGTAACACTGCCCGCCCATCAGTGCGTCCTGAATGGCCTCCTCGACGTCTTCGGGGGCGGCTCCGGTGTCGTCGGCGACTGCCTCGACCAGTTCCGTCCGGTCGGCCCCGTCGCCGTCGTCGAGTTCCTCCATCGTCTCCACGACGTAGTCCTCGAGGTCGACGTCGTCGGCCGGTTCCGCGTCGCTCTCGGTGTCGTCCGTCTCGGCTGCCGCCTCGTCGGCCGACTCGTCCGCCGTCACCGCCGCCTCCGGCTCGGCGTCGGGCTCCGACGCGTCGCTCGCGCCGTCGGCCTCGAGACCGGATTCTGGCGGTTCCCCGAGCCCGTCGTCGTCGGAGTCGCCCGCAGCGGCGGCCGCGGACTCCGTATCGGCGTCGTCGGGTTCCGGCGCGTCCGCGGGGTCGTCGGCCGGTTCGTCCGGCTCGGGAACATCGATCTCTGCCTCGCCGGGCTCCTCGACCTGGCTGCCAGTCGTAAACTCCGCGCCGAACTCCTCCTCGAGCTGTTCACGCTCCTCGTCGTCCATCTCGTACATCCCGCCGTCGTCCATCTCGCCGGCGTCGAAGTCGCCGAGGTCGTCGTCGGCGTCACCGTCGTTGGATTCGGGGCTCGTCGACTCGCCGGTGTCGTCGGGAGTCGGGGCCGCGGTATCAGCGGCCGCCGTCTCGGTTTCGGGTTCGTCGGCCTCGAGGGACGCGGTCTCGGATTCGGCGTCCTCGACTGACGAGTCCTCGGTGACCACACCCGCGGTCTCTCCCTGATCGGTCGTCGTCCCGTCGGCGTCGACGTCGATCGCGGCGTCTTCGGTCCCGGAATCGGTCTCGGTGGCCGTCCCCGCCGCGGAGCCCGAGTGTGCGTCGTCGGGATCGGTTGCCGCCCCGCTCCCGCCGGCCGTCGCCGCCATCGGTTCCGCCGGCTCGGACTCGAGCGCGTCGGCGTCGATGCCGTCGAGATCGGCCAGCGACGCGAACGAGACGTCGTACTCGGGACTCGTGGTGTCGGGCGCGAGGTCGAGCCCGCTCACCTGATCGCGCTCGCCGGCGACGACCTCGCAGGCCTCGCGGGCGCACTCACGCAGCGCCGCCAGATACGCCGGCGTCGTGCCGTAGTGATCCTGTGCGAGCGGGATCCCCGCTGCCAGCCCGGATTCGACGCCGGCCTCGAGCAGCGCGTCGGTCAGGTCCTCGCCGTCCGCGTCGAGGTCCGCCGCGCCGGCGTAGGTACCGATCCGTTCGAGGGTCTGTTCGGCCGCGCTGACGACCCAGCGGTCCCGAGTGTCGGCGTCGACCGTGGCGATGCTCTCGGGGCGCAGGGAGGTGTAAACCTGGTCGCCGTCCTCGGGCTGGAAGGTCCGTGCTTTGCCGGTTACCGCAACGAATTCGGGCGGCTCGACTCCCTCGAGGAAGGCCAGTTCGTCGGGCTGGTACTGGCCGGCGTAGACGACGAACGCGCCGGTCGGGTCGACGACGCGGGCCCGGACCATCTCCTCGTTGACCGACGTGACCTCCGTGAGAGTGCCGACCGCGAAGACGCGGTTGAGCCGCGCGCCGGTCGGCGAGATCACGTAGTTCGGAGCCCGTTCCTCGTCGCTCTCGGCGTAGGACAGCGAGGCGTTGTCGTACTCGGCCGCGAACAGGCGGTAGGCGATCTCCCGTCCGGGGACCTCCTCGTCGTCGTTCGCACTCATGCGTCCACCTCCTCGAGGAAGGCCGTCGCACGCGCGGCCGGATCGTCGTCGCTCTCCTCGAACGTCTCGGCGTCTAAGTTCGCGCCGTACTCGTCGACCGAGAGGTGGCCGCGTACCCGATACTCGCGGCCGACGATGTGTTCACGGATCCGGTCGGCCACGACCTCCTGATCCATGGCTTCGCGGGCCTGTTCGAGGGCGTCCTCGAGGGTGCCGCCGTAGACCCGCTCGGTGAGTTCGTCGTCGAGGACGACGGTGACGGTGCCGGTCCCGTCGTCGAGGATCGCCTTGACGCGCAGATCGTCGATCCCGTCGACGTCGCCGTGGGTCCGGCACTGTCCCTTCTGGACGACCCGATAGCATTCGGGACAGCGCTGGATGAGCCCGGAGCCGTCACGGACCGCGAGCAGGTTCCCCACGACCTCGACGTCGTAGATACCGCCGGTTCCGACGGCGTCGGCGACGTCCATCGTCGAGGTATCGCTCCCGACCTCGATCCGCCGGTCGAGTGCGGTGACCGTCGAGAACTCCGAGACGTTGACTTCGGGGACGCCGCGGAACTCCTGAACGTAGGCGTTCTCGATACGAACCGTCCCGCCGTCCTCGATCTCCGGCGCAGGGTCCCAGTTCGTGAACGGGAGGCGGCCACTCTCGTCGCCGAAGACGCCGCTTAGGATATCGGTCTCGCCGTCGCGGCCGTCGATCGTCTTGCGCTCGCACTCGAGGACGTCGACCTCGATACTGACTGCGCGATCGCCGGTTCGGAGGTCGGCCAGTTGTGCGTCGCCACCGACCTCGTAGGGGACGTCGAGCGACTCCGAATCGACCGACAGCGAGGTACTCTCGCCGAGGTTGAGTTCGGGTTCGCCGTCCCACTCACGGACCCCGGCGTTGCCCGCCGTGATCGTCTCGCCCGGCTCGAGGCCGAAGTCCTCCCAGGCGGTGTAGTCGATGACGCCGGACTCGTCGGCCAGTCGCCCCTCTACGATGACGTGGTCGTCGCCCTGATAGCGGATCGACCGCTCGCCGGCCGTCAGGACGACGCCCGTGACGGTGACGTTGCTGTCGTCGGGCGTGATGTCGGCGATGTCCTTCGCCGATGGCGTCCCGCCGCCGCCGCTCTGCCCGTCGCCGTACTTCCGCCGGAGGCTCTGTTTGGCCTCGTCGACCGGCACGCTGTACTCCACCAAGTTCTGCAGGTCGTCTTTGACCTCCTCTTTGTCGACACCGAGGTCGGAGGCGAGATCCTCGGCATGATCGTCGAGTTCCATCGTTTTCCTTTGGAGGTGGGGCTTAAAAAGCGTTCCCGGAGGAGGGCGGAAGTGAACGAGCCGGACGCCGAATCGAGCCGTTCGTGAGTGTCGAATAACTCCCGAAATGGACGGTCAGTACGGGAGATGCTGTCTCACTTCGAACCAAGCAACCGGCATGCGGTGGCGCGCGCTGTCGGCCGACCGAACGATAGTGAGGGCGGTCGATAACACTGTGCGAGGGATGAGCGAGTGCCGGAGGCACGAGCGAATCGGCTGGGGAGGGCGTGGCGACTCCCCGTTGCCACAGTAGCGGGACGCTTCTCTTCTCGCCTACTCTCCCGTCAAACCACTTCAGGAAATGGGCGCACGCGGTATAATCGTTTCATCAGGGCCGGGGTGCGGCCTTCTGCAGCGCCGTCTCGGCGATGTTCCCGCCGTAGTCGGCGCTCCGGGACAGCGAGTCGACGATCAGCCCCAGCGACTGGGCCTGTACCGGTTCCAGATCCCGTAGCATGTCGTCGATCTGGCGGGTGTGTTCGTCGATCTCGAGGACGGCCTCGCGGGCGTCGTGACCCAGTCGGTTCGCCTCCTCGGTTCCCTCGGCGAACAGCGCGTCCATCGCCTTCTCCAACACCGTCGCGGCGTCGGTTCGCAGTTCCTCGAGCGCCTCGGCGACCGGCTCGGGGATCTCACCGAGTTTGAGCGCGATGTTGCTGATCTTGGCCGCGTGGTCGGCGACGCGCTCGAGTTGCCGGGCGCTCGAGTGGAAATCGAAGCAGTCCTCGCGGGGGACGCCGAGTTCCTCGGCGGCCCGCGGCGATCGCAGGGTGGCACGGAAAATCCGCGAGACGACCAGCCAGAGCCGGTCGACGTCGTCGTCGCGTTCGATGACGTCGTGGGCGATGTCGTCGTCGTCCTCGATCAGCGCGCGTACAGCGTCCTCGAGCATCGATTGGGCGATCAGGCGCATGCGCGTGACGGCGTTGACGATCGAGAGTTCCGAGGAATCGAGCAGGTCCTGAATGACGACGCTATCGGTCGTCTCCTCCAAGACCTCGACGCCGACCAGCCCCTGCGTGGCGTCGCGGATCGCCCGCCGCTGGTCGGTCGTGATCCGACCGGCCTCGAGCCTGATGATGTCGAAGCCGCTGACGTACATCGTCATCACGGCCCGGGTCAGCCGCTCGCCCTCGAGACTCGAAATGTCGAGGCTCCCCTCCTGTCGTTCAGTGTCGCTCTGAGGGGTCAACAAGAGCGCGTCGTCTTCGGGGTAGAACTCGACGGTCGTCCCGGCGCTGACGTCGTTTTCCGTCGCCCACGTCTTCGGGAGCGAGACGGTGTAGGTCGACCCGCCAGTCACCTGGACCTTGCGCGTCTCCATGTAACGTGGGTTACGACTGCCCGAATATAAATATATGAGTTCTATAGAGCAATGGAGAATCGAGCGTGTAGTGGCTGGTTATCGGTCGGTTTCGATGGCCGCCGAACGGAAGTATCGGGAGAGGTATTGGTGTATCGGCATCCATATATAGGCATATATAAGCGAACGAACGCCGCGCTGA
Organism: Natrinema thermotolerans DSM 11552; assembly: GCA_000337115.1. Classification (GTDB taxonomy): domain Archaea; phylum Halobacteriota; class Halobacteria; order Halobacteriales; family Natrialbaceae; genus Natrinema; species Natrinema thermotolerans. The sequence goes on along the minus strand of AOIR01000050.1, from coordinate 2,009 downwards.
TATCCGGTGGGGCATCCGGCGAACGCTCCCGTCGCGGCGGTCGGATCTGGCGGCAGGCGACGGTATCGAGTCGGTTTCGGAGAACACCCGTCCCGTGAACTAGTCGTTCATCACACACGGTCTGGCAGTACGACGGGTTCGAGACACACGCCTGCTCGCGTCGTTCGGCCGTCGACCGATCGAGCGGGGACGATTCGAACGCCCGTCGTCGATCCGGTGAAATCGGGTATCGGTCGCTCGAGGCCGGTGGCTCCGTGGGACTATATAGGGCTATGAGGGTTCTGAATAATATATACGGCTCATAGCATCGTATTTTTATACCCCTCCGAATTCATCACGTGATGGCAGACAACCAGTTCGGACGCGACGCAGTATCGCGACGGAAGTTCATCGCCGCGACGGGCGTCACCGGTGCCGCGGCAGTAGCCGGCTGCCTGGGGAGTGCCGGGGGGAGCGACGGCGAACCGCTGACGGCCGACGGGTCCTCCACCGTGTACCCGATCACGTCCGACGCGGCGTCGTACTGGAACTCCAACCACCCCGCCGACGACGGCGAGTACTGGGGATCCAACAACGAGAGTACCGCGCCCGGCTACGACGAGATCGACAACCCCGACGACAAGAACCTCGCCGACTACTGGGCCGGCCTCTACGGCTTCGAATCCGACGACGACGGCACCGCGCCGCCGTTCCCGGTCAACGTCGGCCTCAGCCACTCCGGTACCGGCCTCGAGAAGGTCGCGAACGGGCAGGTCGACATCGGCGACGCCAGCGCGCCCGTCTCGGCCGAGCTCCCCGACGCCAGTCAGGACGAACTCGACAAGTACAAAGACCACGTCGTCGCCCGAGACGGCCAGCCCATCTCCGTGAGCAAGGAAATCTACGACGCCGGCGTCACGAAGCTGACCGGTGATCAGGTCCGCCAGATCTACACCGGCGAGATCACTAACTGGTCCGAGATCTCGAGTTACAGCGGCCCGGACAAGGAGATCCAGGCGGTCGGCCGCGCCGTCGGCTCCGGTACCGACACCGCGTTCCGCAAGAACCTGCTCGGCGATCCGGAAGCCGAGATGCCCGGCGTCGACGTCCGAAAGGGACAGAACCAGCAGGTCCAGACGACGCTGTCCAACTCCGACAACGCGATTGCCTATCTCGCGCTCGCTTTCATCAACGAGCAACAGAACCCCGCGATCGCGCTCGAACTGGACGGCACGACCTACGAACTCGGCGAGAACCTCGGCTCGGCCGATTACCCGCTCTCTCGCGACCTCCACTGCTACACCTACGAGGGGACGAGCAAGAAGGAGGCGGCGTTCATCAACATGCTGCTGAGCGAGTTCGGCCAGCAGCACTTCGTCAAGCCGAACGATTACTTCATGCTCCCGCCCGAGGAGCGCAAGAAGCAGCGCAACAAGCTGCCCGATCCGGAGAACTAAGTCGCGCAGGGTTACGACGACCGATATTTTATGTCAACGAAAGAAAAACCTCGGCAACTGAAAGACCGGTTCGGGATCGGGACGACGGACGACCGCGTCGTCGCGCTCGGAGCGGTGGGCGCGCTGTGCTTGCTCGGGACGATCGTCGCGTTTCTGATCGGATCACCGTTCACCGCGTTGCCCCTCGTTGGGTTCCTGTCCACGGTGGCGTACGGACTGTACGAGTACCAGGCCGCGACGGCGAAAGCGCTGACGTTTCTCGCGACGATCGGGACTGGCGCGATCCTCGCGCTGATCACGATCTACCTGATCGTCGAGGCGTTGCCTGCGATCCGCTTCATGGGCACGGAGATGTTTACTCACACCAGCGAGCCGATGTGGCGGACCCGGGGCGAGGAGATCTACTCGCTGGTCCCGATGATATGGGGCACGCTGGTGACGACGATCCTCGCGATGCTGATCGCCGGGCCGCTGGGCGTCGCCGGCGCGGTGTTCATCAGCGAGATCGCTCCCGACGCGGTCCGCGAGGTCGTCAAGCCCGCCGTCGAGACGCTCGCGGGAATCCCCTCTATC
>AOIR01000049.1 GCA_000337115.1 Natrinema thermotolerans DSM 11552 | reverse complement strand
GACCAAGAGCATCACGCTCCCCGCGGCCTTCTCGGGAGTCTCGGCCGCCGTGTTACTCGGTGTCGGCCGCGCCGTGGGCGAGACGATGGCGGCGACCGTGATCCTGGGCCACGCCCAGCGGTTGCCCGACCCGCTGTACGACGTGTTCGGGAACACCGAGACGCTGACCAGCCTGATCGCCAGTCAGTACGGGGTCGCCAGCAGCACGCACATGAGCGCGCTGTTCGCCGCCGGCGTCGTCCTGTTCGTCAGCGTCACCGTGCTGTCGATCGCCTCGCAGTACATTGAACGGCGGATGAAACGCCAGCTACAGGGAGAATCATGAGCGGAGAGACCGCTTCTCGGACGGCCGCACCGGCAGTCGACGCGTTCGACCGCGTCGCGCTGGGGATCGTCGGGCTCGCTATCGTCACGTTCCTGCTCGGCTGGACGACGCTGTTCGAGCGCACGAGCCCGGATACCGCAGTCGCGGGCATCTCCCTGTTCGCGCTGTTCGGTGCCGCGTTCCTGTTCGCCGGCGTCGGATTGATCGCCTCCGGGATCGCGTCGAACGTCGGCCTGTTCGAGACCACCGCCGATCGGTACACCGGACTCGGCACCGGCGTCGGCTTCGGCGTCGTCGGCTTCGCGACCGGCGGTCTCGTGGCGACGATCCTGTTCGGCGTCGGCGCGACCGGCAACGTCCTCGCGGGGCTGGCCGTCGCGCTCGTGGCGACGGTCGCCGTCGCGGTACTCCCGGAAGACCTCGGGACGACGCTCCCGGTCGGCCTCCTCGCTGTGGTCTGGGGAGCGCTGCTCGCCGCCGGACTCGTCGATGTCGGCTGGGTCTGGGACCCGCCGTCGCTCGATGCCGCCTTCCACGCGGACGTCGTCGTGCCGCTGGTGACGATCGCGCTCAGCCTGCTCGTCGTCTGGAGCGGTGCGATCGTCTCGGAAGGGTTCGGCAGTCAGGGACGCCAGAACGGCGCGTACATGCTGATCGGGCTGAACGCGTTCGGCATGATCGCCGTGCTCCTGTTGTTGATCCTCTTCGTGGTCCGGAAGGGGCTGCCGAAACTCCTCGAGGGCGCACAGCTCGGTCCGGGATTGAACGTCTCGGTCCCGTTCATCACGAACGGCGTCATGATGGGCCAGCAGTACAACGGCGTCTACCCGGCGATCGTCGGCACGGTCTGGCTGGTGATCGGCGCGGTAGTGCTGGCCGTGCCGATGGGAATCGGGGCTGCGGTCTTCCTCACCGAGTACGCCGAGCAGGGCCGATTCACCGCGGTCATCGAGACCGCCACCAACGCGCTGTGGAGCACGCCCAGTATCGTCTACGGCCTCTTCGGCTACGCGTTCCTGGTTCCGCGGTTCGGTAACACGGACTCGCTGCTCGCGGGGATGTTCGTCTTGGGATTCATGCTGTTACCCCTGGTCGTCATCACCAGCCGGGAGTCGATCAAGAGCGTTCCCGACGAGTACCGCGACGCCAGTGCCGCGCTGGGAGTCAACCAGTGGCAGACGATCCGGAGCGTCGTGCTCCCGGCGGCGATGCCCGGCGTCGTCACCGGGGTGATCCTCGGCGTCGGCCGGATCGCCGGGGAAACGGCGCCGATCCTGCTGGTCACCGCCGGCTCACCGACTCCCTCTCGCGCGCGGAGCGTGCTCGGGTCGTTCCAGTTCATGGCGACGCCGCCGTTCGTCAAAAACGAGACGCTGTTGCAGGCCTCGAGCGCGCTTCCCTACCAGCTCTACGCCGTCATCTCTACCGGCGCCGTCGATCTGGGGGAATCGTTCGGATGGGGGACGGCCCTCGTACTGCTGCTTGTGGTGCTCGGCTTCTACGCGATCGGTATCGCCTCTCGGATCTACTTCAGGAGGAAACTACACCAATGAGCGAACAGACAGTGACGCGGACGGACGAGGAACAGCGGTCGAACAGCCTCACGGTCGACGCCGAGTCCGACGAGCGACTCGTCGACTCGTGGACCGAGTACGAGTTCGAGGGCGAGGCCGCCATCACGGTCGAGGACCTCGACGTCTACTACGGCGACGACCACGCCATCGACAGTATCTCGATGGAGATTCCCGAGCGGAGCGTGACGGCCCTGATCGGCCCGAGCGGCTGCGGAAAATCGACGTTCCTCCGGTGTCTCAACCGGATGAACGACCGAATCGACAGCGCACGGGTCGAGGGGACCGTCGAGGTCGATGACGAGAACATCTACGAGGGAGACACCGACCTGGTGCAGCTCCGAAAGCGGGTCGGGATGGTCTTCCAGAGTCCGAACCCGTTCCCGAAGTCGATCCGCGAGAACGTCTCCTACGGGCCTCGCAAGCACGGCGACGTGAACGTCGGCCTCCTCGGGCGGCTACTCGGGAACGACGACCGCGACGTCGAGCGGGAGATCGTCGAGCGCTCGCTCGAGCAGGCCGCCCTCTGGGACGAGGTGTCCGACCGCCTCGACGACAACGCACTCGGGCTCTCCGGCGGGCAGCAACAGCGCCTCTGCATCGCGCGCTGTCTCGCCGTCGACCCCGACGTGATCCTCATGGACGAACCCGCGAGCGCGCTGGACCCCGTCGCGACCGCCAAGATCGAGGACCTGATCGAGGATCTCGCCGAGGAGTACACCGTCGTCGTCGTCACGCACAACATGCAGCAGGCCGCGCGGATTAGCGACCAGACCGCCGTCTTCCTCACTGGGGGCCAACTCGTCGAGTACGACGACACCGACAAAATCTTCGAGAACCCCGAGAGCGACCGGGTCGAGGACTACGTCACCGGCAAGTTCGGGTGATGACCCGCGAGGCCTTTCGCGACCGCCTCGAGCGCCTTCGCGAGACGGTCGTCGCGATGGGCGATCTCGTCCGCGAACAGCTCGCCGACGGCTGTTCCGCGCTGTTTACCGGCGATCGCGACCTCGCGAGCGACGTCATCGAGCGGGATCGAACCGTCAACGACTGCTACCTCGAGATCGAACGCGAGTGTCTCGACCTGCTGGCGCTGCACCAGCCCGTCGCCGGCGACCTCCGGACCGTCGTCGCCGCGTTCACGATCGTCACCGACCTCGAGCGGGTGGGCGATCTGGCGACCAATCTGGCCGAGTACGCGCTCGACGCGACCGCCCCGGACTCGACGCTGCCGGACGTGGACTTCGAGCGGATCGCCGCGCTGGCGCTCGAGCAACTCGAGGCCGCGATCGAGGCGTTCCTCGACGAGGATCCGACGGCCTGTCGGGAGGTCGCCGACCGCGACGAGGAACTCGATCGCCGCTGTGAGGCGGTGGCCGAGCGCGTCGGCCGGCGGCTCATCGAGTTGCGTCTCGATGCCGACGGGAGCGCCGGGGACCGGTCGTTCGGAACCGGGGCCGACCGTCGCTCCGTCGGACCCCTTCTCGCGGACGTCTCGCGAACCCTCGTGGTCGTCCGCGACATCGAACGCGTCGGCGACCACGCGGTCAACGTCGCCGCTCGAACGCTGTACGCCCTCGAGAGCGACGCGTCGCTGCTCGCCTGACGGTCGTATCTATACGGCTATTGACCGATATACACGTCTCATAGCATCCTATTTTTGTCCGCTCTAGGCTCGTTCAGGTGATGCGATCCACGCAGTTCGAACGGGTTCGCGGGGGGATATCGCGACGGACGTTCATCGCGGCGACCGGTGGTACCGGCCTGACCGGGCTCGCCGGCTGTCTCGGGGACGATACCGACGGAACCGACGGGACGGGGACGCCCGAGTCGGACGACACCGACGGCGAGACCCTCTCCGGCGAGGTCACGGTCACCGGCTCGAGTACGGTGTATCCGATCTCGAAGGAGATGGCCGATCGGTTCATGGCGGCCCATCCCGACGTCACGGTTCGCGTGAAATCGACCGGCAGTGGCGGCGGGTTCGAGGGATACTTCTGTCCGGGCGAGTCCGACATCAACGGTGCCTCGCGGCCGATCACGTCGGCCGAGACCGACCACTGTGGCAAAAACGGCGTGACGCCGCTCGAGTTGCGGGTCGCGGGCGACGCGCTCACCATGGCCGTTAGCACGGAAAACACGTGGGCCGATTGCCTGTCGTTCGACGAACTGGCCCGGATCTGGAGCGAGGACGGTGCCGAGACGTGGGCCGATCTCGATCCGGACTGGCCCGCCGAACCGTTCGAACCCTACGGACCGGACACGACCTCGGGGACCTACGACTGGTTCACCGAGACCGTCGTCAGCAGCGCCGGCCCCCATCGGTCCGACTACGTCAGCACCGAAGACGACGAGACGATCGTACAGGGCCTCAAGGAGAGCCCGTACGCGATCGGCTACTTCGGCTACTCCTACTACGCACAGAACGCCGACCGTATCGATGCACTGCGGATCAAACGCACTCCGGACGATGCGTGTACCGAACCGAGCCTCGAGGCGGCCCGCGACGGTACGTACCCGATGGCCCGACCGCTGTTTATCTACCCCTCCGAGGAGGCGCTGGCCCGCGAGCCGGTCGCCGAGTTCGTCCGGTTCTACCTCGAGAACGCCACGGCCGACTGGATCGCCGACGACGTCGGCTACGTCCCCTCGAGCGAGGAGCAGTCCGAGACGAACGTGCAGCGTCTCGAAACGATCGTCGACGAATAGTCCCCGGGGCGCGGGATTCGACGGCTGCAGTGGGATTCGGTTGGTCGGGGGCCGACTGGTCGCCGACGCTCGCCAACCCCGGCGTCGTGGTCCTGTTTTTCCGGTCGCGTATCCGCGGGCGCGTTACTCGTACTGCTCTCCAGCGCTCGGCTCGAGGTCGACACTGTTGGTCCCGCGACCACCCGCCGTGTCTCGATCGGTTCTCGGCCTCGCTCGTCTATATATGCCGTGTTGTATTCAGCCGAATAGCGTACAGATGGAATTACTCAAAGTAATCAATAGGGTGGTGGGGGACAACTATTGCCATATGTATGCGTTCGATACACCGTTACCGGTGCTGGGCCGGCCCCCATCGAACGACCACGACAGTACATATCTCTATATAGCCCTCATAGTAGTCTACTTACCTACTCTGTGATTTCGATCCGATGATGTCGAGAGATTCCACGGCGTCTTTGCCGGCCGGACTCGGTCGGCGTGACTTTCTCGCCGCGGCGGGCGTTGGCCTCTCCGGCGGGTTGGCCGGTTGTACCGGTGTCTTCGCCGCGGAGGGCAACAACGTAAACATCGCGGGGAGCAGTACCGTCTTCCCCGTGACCGAGGCGATCGCCTCCTCGTTTTCCGAGGAAAATCCGACCGTCAACCTCTCGCTCAGTAAGACCGGAACCGGCGGTGGGTTCGGGAACTTCTTCTGTGCGGGACGGACCGACATTAACAACGCGAGTCGGACGATCGCTGACGCCGAGGTTGAACAGTGTGGGAACAACGATGTGACGCCGATCGAGTTTCCGATCGCGACCGACGCGCTGACGGTCGTCGTCAACCCAAACGCCGACTGGATCGACTGTCTTACCGTCGAACAGCTCCGAGAAATCTGGCGTGCTGACGGCGCGACCCACTGGAGCGATATCAACGACGAGTGGCCCGACGAACCGTTCGAACTGTACGGGGCCGCGACGACCTCCGGCACGTTCGACTACTTCAACGAGGCCATCATCGGCGAGGAAGCGAACCACCGCAGCGATTACCACGCGACCGAGCGCGACCGAACGATCGTACAAGGAGTGCAGGGCTCGGAGTACGCGATGGGGTACTTCGGCTTCTCGTTCTACAGCGAGAATCCGGACTCGATCAAGGCGATCTCGGTCGACGACGGTGACGGCTGTGTCAAGCCGTCGATCGAGACGGCGATGAACGGCGAGTACACGCCCCTCTCGCGACCCCTGTTCATCTACGTCGCCAAGGAGTCGCTCGAGAAGTCGGCCGTCCGTGACTTCGTCCGGTTCTACATGAAGCGAGCCGCGACGGACTTGGTCTCGGAGGTCGGCTACGTGCCGCTCACCGAAGACAAACGCGACGAGAACCTCGAGAAACTCGAGGCTGCGATCGAGGAGGTAACGGCATGAGCCAGCCGGACTTCTCCCACGACGGGATCCGCACGGCACGGGGCACCGCCTTTCGTTATCTCTTCATGCTGTGTGCGCTCCTGTCGATCCTGACGACCGTCGCGATCATTCTGACGCTGTTGCTCGACGCGATCGACTTCTTCGCACAGATCCCGCTCGTCGACTTCCTCACCGGCACGCGCTGGAGTCCGACGAACGAACCGATCGCATTCGGCGTCCTCCCGCTGATTTCGGGAACGCTGGTCATCACGATCGGGTCGGCGATGGTCGCGCTCCCGATCGGATTGTTGACCGCGATCTATCTCAGCGAGTACGCCTCCGATCGACAGCGGGCATATCTCAAACCGGCGCTCGAGGTACTCGCCGGCGTCCCGACGGTCGTCTACGGCTACTTCGCGCTGGTCTATGTCACGCCGGCGATCGACACGATCTTGCCGGTCGATCTCTCGACGTTCAACGCGCTGTCGGCCTCGATCATGGTCGGTATCATGATCATCCCGATGGTGTCCTCGATCAGCGAGGACGCGATGAGCGCCGTGCCGGACTCGCTGCGACAGGCCAGTTACGGGCTCGGCGCGACGAAGTTCACCGTCTCGACGTCGGTCGTCGTGCCGGCGGCGCTATCGGGGATCTTCTCTTCCTTTATCCTCGCGCTCTCGCGGGCGATCGGCGAGACGATGATCGTCGCCATCGCCGCGGGCCAGACGCCGCGGATGATCGACCTGACCGACCCGGCGGGGATGTTCCTCGACTCGATCCAGCCGATGACCTCCGCGATGGTCCAGATCGGCACCGGCGACATCGTCGGGCAAGGCCCGGCGTACAAGAGCCTCTTCGCGGTCGGTCTGACCCTGTTCGTCATCACCTTCGTCATGAACCTGATCAGTGAACTCGTCGCGTCGCGGTATCGGGAGGTGTATCGCTGATGGCGGCCGACACCGGAGAGACGCCCGCCGACGGCTTCGGACGCATCAGCCGGACGAAAGACGTCGCGTTCCGACTGCTCGCGCTCGCGGCGACGCTCGTCGGCATCGTGTCGCTCGCGGCGTTGCTGCTGAACGTCGCCGTCGACGCCGTCGGCTGGCTCGACTGGCAGTTCCTCACGAACCCGCCACACCCCAACCCCTACGAGGCCGGATTCCTGCCCGCGCTCGTCGGCTCCATCGCGATCATGCTGATGATCGCGCTGGTCACCTTCCCGCTCGGCGTCGGCGCCGCGGTCTACCTCGAGGAGTACGCCGATGACGGCTATCTCACCCGCTTTATCCAGCTCAACATCGCGAACCTCGCGGGCGTCCCCTCGGTCGTCTACGGCCTGTTGGGACTTGGCCTGTTCGTGGGCCTGTTCAACATCGGCTACGGGACGGTACTGGCGGCCGCGTTCACCATCGCCTTGCTCATCCTGCCGATCGTGATCATCTCCGCACAGGAGGCGATTCGGGCCGTCCCCGATTCGCAGCGACAGGCGTCCTACGGGATGGGCGCGACGAAGTGGCAGACGATCCGCAACGTCGTCCTGCCGCGGGCGATGCCCGGCATCATGACCGGGACGATCCTCGCGCTCGGCCGCGCGATCGGCGAGACGGCACCGCTGATCATGATCGCCGCGCCGACGACGGTGTTCGGACTGCCGAACAGCTTCTTCAGCAAAGTCAGCGCCATGCCGCTCCAGATCTACAACTGGGCGTCCTATCCACAGACGGAGTTCCAGTACGGCGTCGTCGCCGCCGGCGTCGTCACCCTGCTGGTCGTCCTGTTAACGATCAACTCGATCGCGATCATCATCCGCAACCGCTATCAACAGCGCACCTGACAATGACTAACGAACAGATGACTTCCTCGGAAACGGAACCGACCGACGACCAACCGGCCCCGACGCCGGGCACCGACGGCCTCACCGACACCGCCGATTCCGGCGGGGAAACGACGACCGACCGAACGCTGCTCGAGGCCCGAGACCTGAACGTCTACTACGGGGAGGAACAGGCGCTCTCCGACGTCGACATCGAGATCCCCGAAAAGCAGGTCACGGCGGTCATCGGCCCGTCGGGCTGTGGGAAATCGACGTTCCTCCGGTGTATCAACCGGATGAACGACCTCGTCGACAGCGCCCGCGTCGAGGGCGAACTCCGCTTCGACGGGAAGAACGTCTACGACGACGACGTCGATCCCGTCGCGCTGCGCCGGAAGATCGGCATGGTCTTCCAGTCGCCGAACCCGTTCCCGAAGTCGATCCGCGACAACGTCGCCTACGGCCTGAAAGTTCAGGGGAAAGACGACGGCGACGTCGACGCGAAGGTCCGGACCGCCCTCGAGCGGGCCGCGCTGCTCGAGGAAGTCGAGGACCAACTGGACGCGAGCGGGCTGGACCTCTCGGGCGGCCAGCAACAGCGGCTCTGTATCGCGCGGGCGATCGCGCCGGACCCAGACGTGATCCTGATGGACGAGCCGGCCTCGGCGCTGGACCCGGTCGCGACCTCGAAGATCGAGGACCTGATCGAGGACCTGGCCGAGGAGTACACGGTCGTCATCGTCACCCACAACATGCAGCAGGCGGCCCGTATCTCCGATAAGACGGCGGTCTTCCTGACCGGCGGCGAACTCGTCGAGTTCGACGACACGGACAAGATCTTCGAGAACCCCGAACACGAGCGCGTCGAGGACTACATCACCGGCAAGTTCGGATAGCCAGCGTCACCGGTCGGCCGCGGCGTTTCGCGCACGCATGGTCCGTTCGGCACGACATCGTCGTTTTCACTCGAGCGAGTAATCCTGCCGAAACACACCGTCAGACGAGGGAATGTGTCCTCCGCGCTGAGAATGCTATTTATTGTCTCACACGACGTGAGTACTGAGCGGAATGGTCGCAACGGGGGTCCATATCCTGTGCGGTTTGGCGGTAGTCATGCTAGTCACCCGATCCCGGCGCGGGGCCCCGTACCTCGTGGCCGCGCTCGCCACCGCCGCTCCGGACGCCGACACGTTCCTCTTTCGGCCGCTGGTCGAACTCGGTGCCGTCCACGGAGCGCTGTGGAGCCACCGGGCGCTGACCCACTCGCTGCTCGGCGGCCTCGTCCTGATCGGGGTCCTCTCGGCCGTCGGCCCCTGGCGGGCCGCCGTCCTCGGTGTCAGTTCGCATATCGCGCTCGATCTCGTCAGCGGCGGCGTCCGGCTGCTTGCCCCCATCGACGATACGGTGTATGGCACGTCAGTCGACTGGCTGCTGCTGAACGCCGCCGTCTCGGCCGTCGCGGTCACCGTCGTCCTCGGTGGCTTGCTCGCGATGAAATACGACGTCCGACGCCCGGAGCCACTTCGTTTCCCGGCGACACCGCTCGAGTGGCTCCGGTAACGCGTCCACGATCGCCGACCCGGTCGTAGTGTCTCCGCGACCGGCAGCCGCCGACCCGTAGCGGCACTTCGCACACAGTATTTATGAAGGACGGGCGGGCTTTAACTACTATGGCCAGGAAATCCTACCAGGAGAAGCTCACGGAACTCCGTGAGGACGTCCTCTACATGAGTGAGGTCGTCATGGAACGACTGCGCATGGGACTGGACGCGTTAGAACAGAAAGACGAGGACCTCGCACAGGAAGTGATCGAGGGCGACGGCGAGATCAACCGGATGTACCTCGATCTGGAACAGGACTGTATCGACCTGCTCGCGCTGCAGCAGCCGGTCGCGAGCGATCTCCGCTTTATCGCCGCCTCGTTCAAGATCATCACCGACTTGGAGCGGATCGCCGATCTGGCGACGAACCTCGGCGAGTACACCATGGACGCCGAGCGGGACCTGTTCCCCGACGTCGACGTCCAGGAGATGGGCGAACTGACCCTCGACATGCTCGAGGACGCGATGATGGCCTACGACACCGAAGACACCGACCGCTGTCGGGAACTCGCCGGCCGCGACGACGATCTCGACGAGTTCGCCGAACGGGCCAGCGAGATCGTCGTTCGCGACCTCATCGAGCGCGAACTCGACTCGACCGAGGAGGTCGAGCGCATTCTGCAGGACGTCTCCCGACTCCTGTTGACGATCCGCGACCTCGAGCGGGTCGGTGACCACACGGTCAACATCGCTGCGCGGACGCTGTACATGGTCGAGAACGACGACGAACTCATCTACTGAACGCCCCGCTCGAGAACCGAGTTACTCGGACTCGTTGCTCTCGGTCTCGTTTTCCATCGACTCGTTACCGTCCGTTTCGTTGCCCTCCGTCTCGTTCCCCATCGACTCGTTGCCCTCGCTTTCGTTTTCAGCCCCGCCGTTACCGCCGCCACCGCCGCTTTCGACTTCGATATCGGCGACCATCGTCGTCGGGTGGACCTCACAGATGTACGTGACCATCTCGCTGCTGGCCTCGAACTCGAGCCACTGGTCTTCGGGTTCGGTGACNCTCACAGATGTACGTGACCATCTCGCTGCTGGCCTCGAACTCGAGCCACTGGTCTTCGGGTTCGGTGACCCGCTCGGTCGCGAGATCGTCGACGACCTCGTCGTTCTCGTCGTAGATCGCGATGTTGTGTTCGGCGCCATCGCCGGTCGTCCAGCCGATCTCGTAGGTTTCCCCCTCCTGGAGGATCAGCGTCGGGTTCTCCTCGTCCGCGATCGCGTCGGGCGCGATGCCGACCCAGCCGGACGTCTGTCCGTCGAACTCGATCTGGGTCTCAGGATCGATCTCGATGCCGCCACCACCATCGCCGTTGCCGTTACCGTTGCCGTTGCCGTTGCCACCACAGCCGGCGATAAACGCCGTCGATGCTGCGACGCCTGTCAGCCCGAGCATCCGCCGTCGGGACATAGGCCCATCTTGTGCCATCGACTGGATTTGGTATGCAGTAGCAATAAGCGTCTTGGAAAATCCGGACGACTGGGAACGTTGCCGTCCGACGGCCTCCGGACTCAGCGGTAGCCGTCGTCGTCCGGCCCGCGAGCCGCATCGATCCGCTCGAACTGCTCGTCGGACAACTCGAGGTCGACCGCGCCGACGTTCTCCTCGAGTTGGGCGGGCGTCCGCGCACCGACGATCGGGACGCAGGTGAAGCGGTCCTGCTCCATCAGCCACCGCAGCGATACCTGTGCCGGCGTGGCGTCGATCTCGTCGGCGACGCCCTCGACGGCCTCGAGGACCTCCCACGCGGTCTCGCTCGTGTAGCGGTCCTCGAACAGGTCCGTCAGACTCCCGCGAGCGCCGTCGGGCGCGATCACAGTGCCGTCGTCGGCCCGCTCGTACTTCCCGGTGAGGAAGCCGCCGGCCAGCGGCGAGTACGGACAGACCGCGATGTCCTGATCCGCACAGACGTCGAGGTAGTCGCTCACGTCGTCCGTGTCGGCAGCGTTGAACATCGGCTGGGTCACGTCGAAGCGCTCGAGCCCTTCCGCGTCGCTTTTCCACAGCGCCTTGGTGAGCTTCCAGGCGGCCATGCTCGAGGCCCCCAGATAGTGGACTTTCCCCTCGCGAACGAGTTCGGTCAGCGTCCGCATCGTCTCCTCGATCGGCGTCTCCTCGTCCCAGCGGTGGATGTAGTAGAGATCGAGGTAGTCGGTGTCGAGTCGCTCGAGCGTGCCCTCGATCTGGGCCCGGATGTGCTTGCGGCCGAGGCCGGAGTCGTTCGGTCCCGGCTCGCCCCGGCCGTCGAAGGGGAAGTAGACCTTCGAGGCGATCACGAGGTCCTCGCGGTCGACGTCCTCCCGGTCCGCGAGCCACTCGCCGATCCAGCGCTCGCTTTTCCCGTTGGGATCGCCGTAGACGTTAGCCGTGTCGATGAAGTTGATCCCGTGGTCCCAGCAGGCGTCCAGCAGTTCGTGGGCCGCCTCGCGGTCGGTCTCGACGGTGCCGTCGCTTTCCTTCCCGAAGCGCCAGGTGCCGAAGCAGAGCTTCGAAACGGTCGTCCCGGTATCGCCGAGCGTGGTGTACTCCATGGACGCGGGTTCGCCCGCCGCGTCCAAAACGGATGGGGAAGCGGCGAACGGCGGTCGCTCGAGCGCGTCGGCGATCCGGCGAACGGCCGTGGTCCCCGGCGATCCCGGACCCGGTTTCCGAAGCTACAAACCGCTCGACAGTCACTACCCGGTGATGAATCACTGGTGGCGGCGGATCGCGCTCTCGCTGGTCGCCGTCCTCGCCCTCGTTCTCGTCTATGCCGGCATCTATCAGGCTGCTATGGCTGCCTTCGAGGGAGTGACGCTGACGTACTCCGAAGCGCTTCAGTTCGTGATCGAAGCGCTGACGACCGCCGGCTTCGGGGGCGACTCCGCCGACTGGCAGAGCGCTCCGATGAACCTGGTGGTAGTCGCGATGAACCTCACGGGCGTCCTGCTCGTCTTCCTCGCGCTGCCGCTGATCGTCGTGCCGCTCTTTCAGCAGGCCCTCGAGGACCGGCCGCCGGAGTCGACCGACCTCACCGATCACGTCGTCATCTGCTCGCACACGCCGCGGTCGGACGTCCTCGCGGAGGAACTCGAGGCTGCGGACGTTCCCTACGTCTTCGTCGACGACGATGCCGAACTCGTCGTCGATCTCAACAACGAGGGCACCAACGCTATCTACGGCGCACTCGACCAGGAGGAGACGCTACGGGCTGCAAACGCCGAGCGGGCCGACGCGCTCGTCACCGACATCGACGACGAGACCAACGCGATGGTGATCCTCACGGCGCGGGAACTCTCGAGCGACCTCACCATCGTCAGCGTGGTCGAAGACGACGAAGTCGCGAGCTATCACCGCTACGCCGGAGCCGACGAGATCGTCCGGCCGCGTCGGGTGTTGGGCCAGAGCCTCGCGACGAAGGCGACGACGACCGTCTCGGCCGATCTCCGGGACACGATCGAACTCAGCGAGGACCTCGCGGTAACCGAACTGCTCGTTCAAGACCACAGCGATCTGGTCGGGCAGACGATTCCCGAATCGGGCATTCGTGACCGGATGGGGATTACCGTCATCGGGGCGTGGTTCAACGGCGAGTTCGTCCCCGTTCCGGGGACGGAAAACGTGATCGACGGCAACACGATCCTGCTCGTCGCGGGCCGTCGCGACGATCTCACGGAGCTGAAATCGCGGACAGTGTCGGCGCTGCGCTACAACCCGGACCGGATCGTCGTCGGCGGCTACGGCGTCGTCGGCCGGACTGCCGTCGAGACGCTGGCGTCCGGGGGCGTCTCGACGGCCGTGGTCGACCTCGAGGAGCAACCCGGTGTCGACATCGTCGGAAGCGTCACCGACGAGGCGGTCCTCGAGACCGCGGACGTCGACGACGCCCGGGCGATCATTCTGACCCTCGACGACGACTCGACGTCGATCTACGCGACGCTGGTCCTCGAGCAGGTCGCCCCCGACGTCGAGATCATCGTCCGGGCGAACGAGACCGAGAACATCCCGAAGTTCTACCGGGCGGGCGCGGAGTACGTCCTCTCGCTGTCGACGGTTACCGGCCGGATGCTCGGCTCCATCCTGATCGAGGACGAAGAGATCCTCACGCCGGAGACCCAGTTCGAACTCGTCAGGACGACCGCCCCACAGCTCGCCGGGCGGAGCCTCGGCGACGTGGACCTGCGGGCGCGGACCGGGTGTACCGTCGTCGCGGTCGAACGCGGCGAGGACCTGCTGACCGACCTCGGGCCGGAGTTCGTCGTCCGCGAGGACGACATGCTGATCGTCGCGGGAAGTGACGAGGCGGTCAACCGGTTCGTCTCGCTGGCGTGTTGAGACGTCCGGCGGTCGGCTCGAGAGCAGTGGTTTCCCCGCCTCGAGCGGCGCTCACCCGACTCACTCGAACGACGGCAGCACCGCCTCCTCGTAGAACTCGATCGCTTGCTCCTGTTCGTCACCGATCTGATGGAAATAGACGTGATCGTAACCGGCGTCGATCGCTTGCTCGATGCTGTCGATGTGTGCCTGCGGGTCGGGTTCAGTGGTCGTTCCGGCCTCGGCGATGTCTTCCCCCTCGACCATCCTCGCAGCCTGCTCGAAGTGGGCTGGCGTCGGTAGCTCCTGTCCGAGTTCGCCCGGAAGCGAGCCGTTCGGCCACTGCTCGAGGATCGTCTCGATCGCCTCCGCTTCGCTGTCGGCGTAGCAGCCGTGCAGTTGCGTGTATTTGGGACCGTCGCCGCCGGCGTCCTCGTAGGCTGCGACCGGCTCGGATTTCGGCCCGGAACACCAGAGCCCGTCCGCGTTCTCGGCCACCCATTCGGCCGTCTGCGGGCCGAACCCGCTTCCGATCGTCGTCGGCTGCTCGTCGGGACAGGTGTAGAGCCGCGCGTTTTCGACCGTGTAGTACTCGCCGTGATGGCTCGTCGTCTCGCCGGTCCACAACGAGCGCATCACGTCCATCGCCTCGTCTAACATCTCGAGGCGCACGTCGTGTTCGGGCCACCGCTCCCCGGTGACGTGTTCGTTCAGGTTCTCGCCGGTGCCGACACCGAACGTGAAGCGGTCGCCGAGCAGCTCGTCGACGGTGGCGACGGCGTGGGCGACGTTGACCGGGTGGATCCGGATCGTCGGACAGGTAACGCCGACGCCGACGTCGATCTCGTCGGTCGCCTCCGCGATCGCCCCCAGCGTCGACCAGACGAACGGCGACTCGCCCTGTGCCGACACCCACGGGTGGAAGTGGTCCGAGATCGAGACGAAGTCGAAGCCGGCCGCCTCCGCCCGCCGGGCGATGTCGACCAGTTCCGTTGGCCCGAACTCCTCGCTCGAGAGGGTGTACCCGAGTTGCGTCATTCCCGGCCGGCTACCACGGACCGGCGGGTAACGGTTGCACCTGCAAGAGCGCGGCCGCATTCCGGTCACACGACTTCCGACTTCGATGACGCCAGACCGCGTATCGGTCCGCGGTGGCGCGCGCTGAACTGTGCCGAACGAGAGTGAGGCACGGTTCGACATCGTGCGAGGGATGAGCGAGCGACTCCGGAGCGAGCGAGTCGGCTGGGGAGGGCGTGGCAACTCCGTGTTGCCACGATAGCGGGGCGCTTTCGTTCCGCCTCCTTCCGTCGAACTCCACACCGCATTCAGTTCCATCTCCGATCGCGAGCCCACGTGAACCCCGAACCGAACTCCTTACCCACGACGGGCCGGAACCGGCCCGTATGGAAGCCGTAGTCGACGCGACGGACCTCGAGAAGGTCTACGGCGAGACCGTCGCCCTGTCGGGGGCCTCGCTATCGGTCGCACAGGGGGAGGTGTTCGCGCTGATCGGCCCGAACGGGGCCGGCAAAACGACGCTCGTCCGGGCGCTGACGGGAACGGTCGAGCCCGAGGGCGGAACGGCGGCGATCCTCGGCGCGTCGCCGGCGGCCGTCGACCGCGACCGGCTCGGCGTCCTCCCACAGGAGTTCTCGCCGCCGGCCCGGCTCAGCGCCCGCGAACTGCTCGCGTACTACGCCGGGCTCTACGAGGACCCGCGCGACCCCGCTGACGTCCTCGCCGACGTCGGCCTCGCCGACGCGGGCGACACCTGGTACGAGAACCTCTCGGGCGGCCAGCAACGGCGGGTCTGTGTCGGCTCCGCGCTGGTCAACGACCCCGACCTGCTCTTTCTCGACGAGCCGACGACCGGCATCGACCCCGCCGGCCGCCGCACCGTCTGGCGGCTGATCGAGGACCTCGCGGCCAGCGGGACGACCGTCGTCCTGACCACCCACGACATGGCCGAGGCCGAACACCTCGCCGACCGCGTCGGCCTGCTCGCCGACGGCTCGCTCGTCGCGCAGGGCCCGCCCGACGACCTCGTCCGCGAGTACGGCGGCTCGAGCCGGCTGACCGTCGAGACGACCGCCGACCCCGACGCGTTCGCCGACCTCGAGTACCCCGTCGAACGGCCGGCACGGGGCCGCGATCGAACGCCCGAGGCGGCAGTCGTCGTCCGGGAGATCGATCCCGCCGCGATCGGGAGCGTGGTCGACTACCTCGAGGCTCGCGGGATCGAGTACACCGGCCTCTCGTGGGCCGAACCCGACCTCGAGGACGTCTATCTCGCGCTGGCCGAGCCGGCCGAACGCGAGCGGACGGCACGGCTCGAGGGCGAGCGCGGGGACGGTGCGGCCGACGAGTCCGACCTCGCACGAACGGGTGAGACCGCATGAGCCGGATGGGGCGAGTCAGGGCCGAGACCAGCGCCGGCTGGCGGTCGTTCGTCCGCCGGCGGACGGCGGTCTTTTTCACCTTTTTCTTCCCGGTGATCCTGATCGTCATCTTCGGGGCGCTCGTCCGCACCGATCCCGCGGGCGGCGGGCTGTTCACGGAGCCGCCGGCCTACTACGTGCCCGGCTATCTGGCCGTCGTCGTCCTCTTTACCCCGCTGTCGCGGATGGGCAGCGAGGTCGCTCGCCACCGCGAGGGGAGTCGCTTCGAGAAGCTCGCGACGACCCCGCTGACGCGCGCTGAATGGCTGCTCGCCCAGACCGCGGTCAACGCCGCGATCATCGGGCTGGCGAGCCTGCTCATCCTCGGGCTGGTCATCCTCCTGACCGGCGCTAACATCGCGTTCTCGCCGCTGCTCGTTCCCTACGTTCTCGTCGGCGTCGTCTGCTTCTGCGGGATCGGCGCAATGTTGGGCAGCTACACCGACTCCCAGGACGGCGCAGTCGCCGCCAGCAACGGGATCGGACTGCCCCTGCTCTTTCTCTCGGAGACGTTCGTCTCGCCCGAGCTGCTCCCCGGCTGGTTCGGGCCGCTGGTGAACCTCTCGCCGCTCACCTACTTCGCACGCGGCGTGCGGGCGGCGACCTACTCAGGGGCTGAGACGGCGGCCGTCGCCGGCGTCGATCCCGCGCTCGCGAACCTCGGGATCCTCGCCGTCCTCGCCGTCCTCGCGTTCGCCCTGGGCGCACGGTCGATCCCGCAGACGGACTGATACGGTTTGCTGTACCAATTTACCGGTGGGACCGCAGGACGAGCGCGGTCCCACCGGCAATGACGTACAGTAGACCGTATGAAGCGGCTCCGGACCGGCGGCGTCCGTTGCCCGCCGTTCGCCGCGAGAACGAACCGATTTACGCGCGGCGCTCGAATCGCCGGCCGACATGCGCTCGAGTCACCCCAGGGAGGCGACCGTCGGGATGGAGTACTACGTCAGCGACGCGGACGGCGTCGGCGGCCGCCTCCGCGCGGACGACGCCGACTTCCGGGTGCGCGAACTCGAGCGGTTCGACACCGAACCCGTTGACGCACCGACCGACGCCTACCCCCACCTCGTCTTCCGGGCGACGCTGCGTGGCTGGGACACCAACGACTTCGCCGCGCGGGTCTCGGACGCGCTCGGCATCTCCCGCGAGCGGGTCAACTGGGCCGGCACGAAGGACAAATACGCCGTGACGACGCAGCTGTTCTCGGTCTACGGTGCCGATCCCGAGGAGCTGCCGGAAATCGACGGCGTCGAGATCGAGGTCCTCGGCCGGGCCGGCCGAAACCTCGAGTTCGGCGACCTGGCGGGCAACGCCTTCGAACTCGTGGTCACCGACCCCGAGCGACCGGACAACGCCGACGCGATCACCGACGAGTTGCGGACCTTCGGCGGGCTCGCGGACGAACACCGGAGCGACGGTGCGGACGGCTCGAGCGAAGACGCGACCTCGATCGGCGTCCCCAACTTCTTCGGTCAGCAGCGCTTCGGTAGCCGTCGGCCGGTCACGCACAAGGTCGGCCTCGCGATCGCTCGCGACGACTGGGAGGGCGCAGTGATGGCCTACCTCGGGAACCCAACCGACGCGGAGCCGGCGGGGACCCAGGAGGCTCGAGCGTTCGTTGCGGAGACCCGCGACTGGCAGGAAGCCCTCGAGCGCGTGCCGCACCGCCTGCGCTACGAGCGGTCGATGATCCACGCGCTCGCCGAGTGCGACGGCGAGCCGGGGCCCGACCAGTACAGGGAGGCCCTCGAGCGGGTGCCCTCGAACCTCCAGCGGCTGTTCGTCCACGCGGCCCAGTCCTACGCGTTCAACCTGATGCTCTCCGAGCGCCTCGAGCGCGGCCTGCCGTTCGACCGGCCCGTCGAGGGCGACGTAGTCTGCTTTTCGGATACCGACGCGCCCGACGGGGTCGCACTGCCCGACACCGACCGGCTCCAGCGGGTCGACGAGCGTCGCGTCGACTCGGTGACCCGCCACTGCGAGCGCGGCCGGGCGTTCGTCACCGCGCCGCTGGTCGGCACCGAGACGGAACTGGCCGACGGCGAGCAGGGCGAGATCGAACGCGCCGTCCTCGACGACCTCGGCCTCGAGCCGGCGGACTTCGACCTGCCCGGGGAGTTCGGCTCGACCGGCACCCGGCGGGCGATCCTCCTGCGGACCGATCTCGGCCTCGAGACCGACCCGCTGACCCTCGAGTTCGCGCTGCCGAAGGGGTCGTACGCGACCGTCGTCTCCCGGGAGTACCTGAAGGTCGATCCGATCGACCTCGGGTAAGGCGGGGCTCGAGTCGGGCGTTGCCGTCCGAACCACCGCGGCGAAGCTTTTAGCACGGCGTCATGAGAAGTGGACGACAATCATGGGCTCCGCACACAATCGGCCGCTGAACCGGGGTGGCCCTCGCGTATGATCGGTACGACCGAGGACCGCGAAATCGTCGACTGGGAGAAGACGACGGAGGACGGGCGCACGGTGTACGTCATCGAGTACAGCGAGCCCGTCCCGGAGCCGACGGGCCGGTCGAAGACGCTGTTCGGCGCGGGCAGCGGCGGGACGGTCCCGGCCGGCGAGCAGTCCTTCGAGATGCCCGACGGCGAACGGATCCCCGCGAACGAGGCCGCATTCGACGCCGACGGAACGACCCTGCGGGTCCGCCGCGAACGGTCGGTGATCGATCGGCTCCGGCGCTACCTGCCGTGGTGACGGCCCTCGAGGCGGGTGCGACGGTCATGGCCGGACTGCTCCTCGCGCAGGGCTTGCTGGGAGTCGCCGAGCAGCGACTCTACACGGACGCACAGCGCGCCGGTTCCCCGCTGGTCGTGCGACTCAATCTCTTCGGCTCGCTGCTGGCAGTCGGGATCGGAGTCCTCGCTGCGGCGTGGATACGACGTCGTGGCCTGCCGTCCCCGTGGCACTTCCTGCTTCTCAACGTCTGGCTGTTGCTGACCGTGTTCCTCCGGATCGCGACCTACCGAGCGACCGGCGTCTCGCACAGCCCCGTGATCGACCGGGTCGCCGCGCGGCTGTTCTGACTCGCGGGATCGTCGGCCCGCTGCCATCGCTCGGGCGCGGCGATCAGCCGAGATAGCCCTGCAGCACCGCGCCGAAGCCGGCGGCACCGATACAGAGCGCGAGGAGACCACCGACGCCGGTGACCGCGAGCGCGCCGCTGATCGCCGCGGCGACGAGCAGCCGTTTGAGCCACTCGTCGTTGCGCCCGACCAGCCGATCGGCGATGGCGAGATACGCGATCGCGCCGCCGACCGCCCAGACGAGATACGCCAGCAGGAACAGCGGAATCGCCACGACGATCCCGACGATCGTAACGACGAGCAGCAGTATCAACAGCCCGATCGCAAGCAGCGACGCGATGCCGTAGAGGAACGACCCGAACGGGTCCGCGAGGACGTCGTCCATCATCCGGTCCGTGTAGTCGGGCGCGATCGCGACGAGGATCGCGCCGACGACGAGCGTCGTCAGGGCAGCCGTGATTGCACCCCCGAGGAGGCTGTCGGTCGTCCCGACGTCGATGTCGATCCCGGGATCGACCTGCATGATCACCGCGACTGCGAGGGTCGGCCAATCGAACCCGATCATATTGCCGGAACGTCCGGTTGGAATATAAACGGTCGTATCGCTTTGGCACTGGCCCGAGCCGCCGACCCGTTCGTTCGCGCGCGGTCTCCCCGGGGGAATCGACTTCGCTGAACCGAACAGCTACGTAGCTCGCCCCCAATCCACCAGCCAATGGAACTGGACTCGGACCCGCACATCCTCCTGACGAACGACGACGGGATCGACGCGCCCGGCATCCGGGCGCTTCACGACGCGCTCTCGGCGGTCGGCGAGGTGACCGTCATCGCGCCGGACCGGAACCGGAGCGCCGTCGGCCGGTCGCTGTCCTACGGGCGGACGAACTCCTCGAGCGGCGGCGATCTCGAGTTGGACCTCGAGGCCGACTCCTTTACCGCGCCGGTCCCCCACACCGATCACGAACTCGGTTACGCGGTCGACGGCACCCCCTGTGACTGCGCCATCGTCGGCGCGAAGGGGCTCGAGCCGAATCCCGATATCGTCGTCTCGGGCTGTAACGAAGGGGCGAACCTCGGCGCGTACGTCTTCTCCCGGTCGGGGACCGTCAGCGCCGCCATGGAGGCCGCGTTCCTCGGGACGCCGTCGATCGCCGTCTCGCTGGATACGCTGGGCTACGACGACGACCTCGAGCCGGCAGCCTTCGAGCGGGCGGGCGAGATCACCGCCGACCTCGTGGCCGGCGCACCCGGAACCGGCCTCTTCGATCGCGTGGATTACCTGAACGTCAACGTCCCGCGTCCCGATCGGGAACCCAACGGTCACGCGCTGACCCGGCCGACCGAGGTCTACGAGATGGATGCCGCCTTCGAGAACGGCCGGTTCCAGCTGACCAACCGCCTCTGGCAACAGATGGCAAACCGGGACATCCCCGACGGCGAGGATACTGACCGCCACGCCGTCCTCGAGAACGAGGTGTCGGTCTCGCCGCTGCGGGTCCCCTACGAGGTCGTCGACACGGAGCCGGTACGGAACGTCCTCGCCGACATCCTGTAGCCGGAGACTGTCGCGGCGGCCGGACCTTCACCGACCATGACGGTTTAGGTGGTTCGGTCACAAGGGAGACGCAGTTCATCGATGCCGGACGGCAACCATTCGACAGGAGACGGGACCCCAAGCCGCGTTCCCTCGAACCCGCCCAGCGACATCGGCCCGGCTTCGAGCCTCGAGGACGATGGCGACGCCGGCGCTGACGACGCGCTCGAGACGGGGACTGGCCCGGATCCGACCTCGGCCATCGCCCCGGACGACTCCCGGTCTGCGGACGCGATCAGAGACGCCGTCCTCGCCGACGTTCGCGCGTCCTTCGACGACCGGCCCGCGGACGCGTTTCCGGGGCGGCCCTCCGACGCGTTCATCGACGAGGAGTTCTTCGATTTCGGCTATCTCGAGGACTACGAGGAGGTCGAGCGCTACTGGGTGAACCGTCCCTACGCCTACGTGACGGTCCTCTACGACGAGGCGACCAACACCAACCGGTATCACGTCGTCGAACCCGACTTGGACGAGTTCGAGGAGTACGTCCGCGAGGACCTCATCCGATCGCTGCGCAGCGACCTGCTGTACAAGGAGTTCGACGGCGAGATCGACCGGGCGGCGACCTTCGACGAGGAGGTCCCTCGCGTCATGCGCGAACACGCGGCTACCGTCGGCGACGGCTCGCTCCACCAGCTGCTGTACTACCTGCGCCGGGACTTCGTGAGCTACGGGAAGATCGACCCCATCATGCGCGACCGGGGCGTCGAGGACGTCTCCTGTGACGGCGCGGACCGGCCGGTCTTCGTCTACCATCACGGCTACCGGGACCTGCGGACGAACCTCTCCTTTAGTGACGAGCGTCTGAGCGCCTACGTCGTCCGGCTCGCCCAGCGGGCCGGTAAACACCTCTCGGTGGCCGATCCGCTCGTCGACGCCGCCCTGCCCGACGGCTCCCGCGTCCAGCTGACGCTGGGCGGCGAGGTGACCACCGGCGGGCCGAACTTCACCGTCCGGAAGTTCGCCGAAGTGCCCTTTACGCCCGTGGACCTGGTCAACTGGGGCACCTTCAGCCTCGAGGGGATGGCCTACCTCTGGCTGGCCGTCGAGAACAACGCCTCCGTGCTGTTCGCCGGCGGTACCGGCTCGGGCAAGACGACGAGTCTCAACGCCGTCTCGATGTTCGTCCCGCCCGAGAGCAAGGTCGTCTCGATCGAGGACACGCCGGAGCTGACCCTGCCTCACGACAACTGGATTCAAAGCGTCACCCGCGAGGGGGTCACCGCCGGCGGCCGCGGCTCCGTCTCGATGTTCGACCTCCTGCAGGCCGCCCTGCGCCAGCGACCGGAGTACCTCGTCATCGGGGAGATCCGGACCGAGACCGACGTCGCCCTGACCTTCTTCCAGTCGATCGCCACCGGCCACACGGCCTACACGACCTTCCACGCCGACTCGGTGCGCGGCCTGCTGAGCCGCTTGCAAAACGAGCCACTGAACGTCCCCACGGGGATGATCGGTAACCTAGACATCGTCTCCATCCAGCGCCAGACGACACAGGAGGGGAAACGCGTCAGGCGAAACCGTCGGCTCGTCGAGTTCGGCCACCACGAGGACGGTGGCGATGGGGTCGACCCCCACGAGGTGTTCCGATACGAGCCCGCATCCGACGGGTTCGAGCGGAGCGCCGACTCGCGAGTCCTCGATCGGATCGCTGACCAGCGGGGCTGGTCCCACGGCCGCATCGAGCGCGAACTCGAGCGTCGGGAGGCCGTCCTCGAGTACCTCCTCGACGAGGAGATCACCGACTACGAGCGCGTCGCCCGCGTGATTCAGGGGTTCATCCGGGACCCGGAGTACGTTCTGGAGGAGGTCCGCGCCGGCGATCTCGACCCCGAGACCATCGCGGTAACGGAGGCCGACGACTGAGCCGTGACCGACCGCGACCGAACCGAAGACGCGCCCGACCGCGACGCCGCGCCCATGGCCGAGGACCCCGCCTTCCGCGAACCGGCGGTCGACGAGGAGACGGCCGAGGCCGTCCTCGAGGACGCGTTCGACGACGGCCCGAACCCGCTTGAAGCAGGGGACGGTGATCGGACCACCGGCGACGACGGCGACGCGGAACGCGACGAGTCGGAGGCGGCCGCGCTGTTCGACGCGCTCGAGGGTGACGGGCGAGGCGACCGCCGCGAGGCCGAGCCGGAACCGGAGGAGGCGCTCAGCCAGCCCCTCCTCGAGGAGCGCCAGCTCGGCGCGGAGGAGCGACTCGAGTTGCGCGAGGCCTATGGGCGGGTCCGAGCGTTCTTCAAGACGCGGCCGGAGCGATATCGCGGGCTACAACGGCGACTCAAGCAGGCCCGGATCCGGGCCACCTACGACACGTATCTGACCGACAGCGTCGGACTTGCCGCGATCGCGGCGATCGGCGCGGGGGTCGTCGCGTTCCTCGGGCTCCTCGGGTTGGCGCTTACCGGGACGCTGGCCGACGTACTGGGGCCGGTGTTCGGCCTCGCCGGTATCACTCGCGGTGTCTTCCTGACGGCCCCGCTGCTCGTGGCGGGGCTGGTAGTGCCGGTCGTCTGTTCGATCGTCGCCGCAAGCGCCGTCTGGATCGGTCGGAACTACTACTACCCGCGCACCGTCGTCGCGGCGCGACGCCGCAGCATCGCGTTGAACCTCCCCTACGCGATCACGTTCATGTACGCGCTGACCAGCGGCGGGATGAACGTCATCGAAGTCTGTCGCCGACTGGGCGACAGCGAGGCGGTCTACGGCGAGGTGGCAAACGAGTTCGACCTCGTCGTCCGCGAGATCGACCTGTTCGGCAACGACCTGTTGGGGGCGCTCGACAACGTCCGGACGTTGACCCCCAGCGACGAGTTCCGCCGGTTCCTCGACGACCTGCTGGGCGTCATCGAGTCCGGCGGCGATCTCGAGACGTTCCTCGAGGCGGAATCCGAGGAAGCCATCGACGACGCACTCGAGGCCCAATCGTCGTTCATCGAGACGCTGGGGATGCTCAGCGAGGTGTTCGTCGTCGCGTTCGTCGCCGCACCGCTGTTTCTGATCGTCGTCCTGATGGTCGTGAGCTTCCTCGGGGCGGAGACGGTCGGCGCGATAGCCGTCCTCGTCTACGTCGGCTTCCCGCTGGCGATGGTCGGCTTCCTGCTGCTGGTCGACCTGCTCTCGCGGCCGTTCGAGGTGCCGACGGCCACGCTCGCGGATGCTGACGACCGGACGATCGATCCCGAGAACGTCGCCGACGACCCGCGGTTCGCGGCCTACGAACGGGCCAAGCGCGATACCGGCGTCCGGGCGTTCCTGTCGGACCCGTTCCGGGCGATCCGACGCCAGCCGCGGCTCTCGCTGGCGGTGACGGTTCCCGCGGGTCTCGCCGTCGCCGGCCTCGCGATACGGTCCGGGATGGCCGAACCGACCATCGCCGGGGTCCTCGCGGCCCCGCTGCAGTCGACCGTCGGGCTGGTCGTCGCGCCGCTGGTGACCGCGACCGCACCGCTTGCAGTCCTTCACGAACGCGAACGCCGGCGGACCGAGACGATCACCGAGCGGTTCCCCGACGTGTTGGGCATCCTCGCCAGCGCGAACCAGATGGGGGTCGACGTCGTCGACGCCTTCGAACTGGTCACGCGGTGGGCCAGTGGGACGCTCGCGGTCGAACTCCGTCGTGTCCGCAACGACGTCGCGTGGAACCACGACCTGACCGGTGCCCTGCTTTCCTTCGCCGACCGGCTGAACGTCCCCCAGCTTACCCGGACGATGACGCTGGTCGCCGAGGGAAGCCGCTCGAGCGGCGACCTCCACGGCCTGCTCGAGATCGCGGCGAAAAACACCCGGGCACAGGCGAAGATCGCCCGGGAGCGCCGTCGCGAGGTCGGTTCCTACGTGGCGATCGTCGTGATCGGGTTTCTGGTCTACCTGCTGGTGATCGTCATGATCAGCGCGAGCTACCTGACGCCGATCGCGGAGTTGGCCGCCGAGTCGGACGCGACGGCGGCCACGGCGGAGAGTCCGGTTTCGCTGGGTGACATTCCCGTCGATGCCTACGAGGCCCTCTTCCTCCACTCGGCGCTCATTCAGGGGTTCGGGAGCGGACTCATCGCGGGGAAATTAGCCGACAACGACGTCGTCAGCGGCCTCAAGTACGGGCTGGGACTGGTCGTCCTCACCGTCGTCGCGTTCTACCTCCTGGTGTAACCATGATGGGACCTCACTCCGACGACCGGCACGGCACCGACTCGCGACCGATCGGGCGGTTCGGCGGCCCCGGATCGGGCTCAAATGCCGATCGGGCCGTCTCGCCGGTCATCGGCGCGATCCTGATGTTCGCGCTCGCGCTCGCCTTGCTCGCGCTCCTCCAGACGACGGCGATCCCCGCACTGAACGAAAACCTCGAGTTCCAGCACAACGACCGGGTCCGAAGCGATCTGGGCGAGGTCGACGGAGCCGTCGATCGGGTGGCCGCGTCCGGCAACGGGGAGACGGTCGCGATCGGGGCCGGACTCCGTTATCCGCCGCGGCTGTTCTTCGTCAACCCGCCGCCGGCGTCCGGGACCGTGCGGACGACCGACGCCGGGACCGTCGCGATCGACAACGCCGCGGCGGCCGGCGAGACCGGCGACTACTGGAACGGCACGCCGCAGACGTTCGGCACCCGCGCGCTCGAGTTCGTCCCCGACTACAACGAGTACGGGGGCCCACCGACGACCGTCGTGGAGCCGTGGGTCCGCTACGACCGGTTCGACGAGCGAGCCGTCACGCGGTCCGAGCAGGACCTCGTCGACGGTCGCCGGCTCGACCTCGTCGCGCTCGAGGGCGAGCGGTCGGTCTCGCGGGCGGACGACGTTTCGGTCGACGTCGACCCGACCAGCGCGCCGGCCCGGACGGTGACGGTTAGCGACCGAGGCGAGCCGATCACGCTGACGCTGCCGAGCCGGCTCTCCGAGGACGAGTGGCGGGACCTCCTCGCGGCCGAACTCGATCCCGCGGGCGATTCCGATGACGACCGGTACGTCACGAGCGTGGACTGTCAAGCGGCCCCGCCCGATCCCTGCGGACAGGTGACCCTGACCCTCGAGGAAGGGGTGACCTACGAACTCCGGCTCGGGGCGGTCGCGGTCGGCGACGGTGGGAGCGACGGGGCTGCGGCGTATCTCACCGACATCGAAGGGACGGCGACGGCGATCCCCGAAAGCGGCCGCCAGCGACTGGTTGTCGAGGCCCGTGATCGGTTCGACAACCCGGTCAGTGGCGTGACAGTGACCGGCAGCGTCGACGGCGACGGGACGGTTCGGCCAGTCGAACCGGTCACCGACGCCGAGGGTCGGGCGACGTTCGTCTACGAGGCCCCAGCCGACGTGGACGGAACCCGCGACGTCGAGGCGACCCTGCGGTTCGGCGACGGATCCGCACGGACCGTGCCCTTCGACGTTCGGGTGATGGACCGCGGCAACGGCGACACGTCGTCCGTCGCGCCCAGTGCGAAGATCACCGACGTAGTCGCGAATACCGGCGGGAACGACCGCTACGACGTCACGCTCAACGCGACCGACGTCAACGGGGACCTCGCAGGGGCCACGTTCGAACTGCGGGATCCCGACACCGGAACGCTCATCGACCGGGTCGAACGAAGCCTGCGCGGCGACGCGGACACCGCGAGCGCGAGACTAACGGCACGCGGGAACGACCGCCGCAGAAGCTACCGGATCGTCGCGACCGTCACCGACGGGGCCGACAACGTCGCGAGTGACGAGCGGATCGTCAGCGGCTGACGCCAGCCGCGGCAACGGGCGACCGCCACCGTGCCCGTTCGAACGCAAGTCTGTTTTAGGTCCGTCCCCTCAACGGCGAGTATGGAGTGTCGTCACTGCGCGTCGCCCCTCGAGAAACCCGGGGACTTCTGTCTGGTCTGCCGGGAGGCGAACACGGAAGCGATCGTCCTCGAGGCGGCACGCGACAGGGCGACGATTACGATGCTCGCCGGCGAGCCCGACGAGCGCGATCCGGACGCAACCGACCCCGAGGACCTGGTCCTCGGGGAGACGACGATCACGACGACGCCGGAAGACGGCGAGAACGAGCCGATCGAACTCCGGAACTTCGCGGGGCTGATCGGCGACGAGATCCGCCGCAAGCGCCCCGAGGAGGTCTACGCCGGCGGGACGCGGGCGGTGATCCGCGCCGTCCGCGAGGACGTCCACCACCCGTTCTACCGGGTCGACGACGACGATCCCGTGCAGGCGGTCCTCGAGCGCCGCGGCAATCGTGCGCTCGACGTCGTCGAGACGCCGCCGGCCGAGAAGATCGGCGGCAGCCACTCGACGCTGATCGGGGGCCGAACGGGGATGAGCGCCATCCAGACCGTCGCCGGCCACCCACACGTCAAGAAGGTGATTCCCGGCCCCATCGACGCCGGCGGCAAGGGCTCCCAGTCAGGCATGCGCGCGAAGGTGACCCGTGCCGACGACGGCGGCAACGTTCGCATGCTGCTCCGAGACGGTTCGAGCGTCCAGGAGAACCGCGTCGTCACGACCGCCCGCGACCGCGAGATGGGCGAGCGCATCCGCGAGGACTTGAACGACGTCCTCTCGGACGCGGAGTTTCAGTGACCGCGACGGACCGACTCCGCCGCCGGTCGTCCGGCCGTGACTCTCTCGAGGCAAGTATTGTACCGCATCGATGGAGGAGTCAGTTCCTGCTGGTTGTCGGAGTCTTAATGGGGCGGTCGTAATTAGATATAATTAGCATGCTCGAGCGACCGGACGCGGTACTGACGCTGATCCCCCTGCTGGCAGTCAGCGGCCTCGGGATTCGGACGCTACTTGCGGCCCCGACCGTCGGGACGGGGCTGGTCACTGCACCGCTTGCCGTGGCCGGCTACCTCGCCGCGCTCGCCGTCGTCTTTCTGGAACTGCTCGCGTGGCCGATCGCCGAACGGGTCGGCGGCTCGTGATCGCCGACACGGGGAGTGCAGGGATCGGTGCGACTCAACAGGTTTAAGAATCCGCTGCCGATAGTGACGGTCACTATGGCCAAGAAAGGAAGCGTCGGTAGCGCCGGCCGCTTCGGTGCCCGCTACGGTCGCGTCGCGCGACGCCGCGTCAGCGAGATCGAAGACGACATGGAAAACGCCGAGGTCGACGGCGACGACGTCACCCGCGTCGGGACCGGCATCTGGAAGAACGAGGAGACCGGCAAGGTCTTTACCGGCGGTGCCTACCGCCCCGAGACCCCCGCCGGCCGCACCGCCCAGCGCTCGATCCGCGCTGCCCTCGCAGAGGACGACGACGAATAACTCCCTTCGGTACTCAGTATGAGTTACAAATGCTCCCGCTGTAAACGCGACGTCCAACTCGACGAGTACGGCGGCGTCCGCTGTCCCTACTGCGGCCACCGCGTCCTCCTGAAGGAACGCAGCCGCGACGTCAAGGAAGTCGACGTTCAGTAACGTGGCCGCCCACGAGGCGACCCTCGAGTTCGACTACGACCGGCCGTCGCGGGCCGCACTCGTCGCCGAATCGGTCGCCCGCGAGATCGGCGAGATCGACGACGACCGCTCGTGGACGACCCTCGAACGGACGGACTCGCGCGTTCTCGTCGAGATCGACGCGGACGACGTTATCGCCCTTCGTGCGGCGTTGAACACCTGGTTCTCGCTGATCGACGTCGCGGAACGGACAGCCGACGTCGGCGAGACGGCACTCGAGTCCCGATAGTTCCACCTCCCCTGTACCGGCAGGCAACGGGGTCTTCGTTCCCGTCACCGAACCCGCCCTATGGCCGACCGGAACGGAACGTGGCTCGGGCTCGACGCCGCCGCCAAGCCGCTGGTGATCGCCGGGCTCGCACTCGGCATCGGGCTGGGCGGGTTTTTCGACGGCATCGTCTTTCACCAGATCCTCCAGATCCACAACATGCTCTCGTCGTATCCGGACGCGAGCGTCGCGACTGATCTGGAACTCAACGTGATGGCCGACGGGATCTTCCACCTCGCGACCTACACCTTCACGATCATGGGCGTGGTCCTCCTGTTTCGCGCGTGGCGGCTGCCGTCGGTACCCGGGTCCGGACGAACGCTGCTCGGCGCGTCGATCATGGGCTGGGGCGTGTTCAACCTCGTCGAGGGGCTCGTCGACCACCAGCTGCTGGGGCTCCACCACGTCTGGCCCGCCGGCCCCGGCCCACTCTTGCTGTGGGACATGCTCTTCCTGCTGTGGGGGCTACTCTTCCTGGGCGGCGGCTACCTCGTGATCCGAACCGACAGTGTGGCCGCGCCGACGGCCGGCGACGACGCCGTCGCGGCCGACGGGCGTGGCCCTGAGTAACGCGGCTCGGGCGGGCGTCGACCGGTTGCGATCGGACCGGAAGACAAAGCTGGTCTTTATCAGTCCGGAGGGCGACGGTCGAGACATGCAAGGAAATCTGCCTCCTGAAGCCCAGGAGAAAATCGAGCAGCTCCAGGACCTGCAGGAGACGGCACAGGAAGTCGCCGTCCAGAAGCAGGAAGCCGAATCGAACCTCACCGAGGCTAAAAACGCCCTCGACGAACTCGAGAACATCGACGAAGGGACGACGATGTACCGCAACGTCGGCGAACTCCTCGTCGAGACCGACTACGAGCAGGCCGAGGAGGACCTCGACGAGAAGGTCGACTCGCTCGAGATCCGCCTCGAGACCTTAGAGAAGCAGGAAGAGCGCGTACAGGACCAGTTCGAGAGCCTGCAGGAGGAACTCGAGGACATGCTCGGCGGCATGGGCGGCGGACCGGCCGGCCCCGGCGGCCCGGGCGCTGGCGGCGCGTAAATGTCACCTGACGAGCCGTCCGACGAGACCGTCGTCCGGACGGCCGCCGACGCCGCGGAGGGCGTCATCTTTTCACAGTACAAACAGTCCGACGTGCGCGATTACGACGTCACCGTCGTCTTCGAGGACGGCGTCTTGGAAGTCGACGTCTACCTCAACGCGCCGGAGGGCGAGGACGAGCCCGACCCCGAGCGGGTCGCCGACGACGCCGCGCTCACTGCGCGACAGGCCGTCGACGACCTGTTCGAAGCGTAGCGGCCCGGTTCGGCGGTCGGGATCGCCCCTTCTCTCGACTCATCGGTCCAGATAGCCGCCGCCGACGAACGCGAGTCCGATGGCACCGACCAACAGCATCACGCTCGCGACGGACTCCGTGAGGGGACCGATGGAGTCACCGACGTACCCGACCGCAACGAGTGCCGCTACGAGAGTGGCGGGGATCGGATGTGCCACCAGTTGCTGTTCGAAGGCTCTGAGCCGCCAGTACACCATCTCGAGGCTCGAGGCGACGGTCGCCCCGAGCGGCCGGTTCCCGTCGGGGTTTTCGGCCGGTTCGAACGCCTCGAGATTGCTGTCCTCGACGGTGACGATTTCGCCGGTGTTGACCCGCCGGCCGTCGGCGTCGCCGACCCGGAGCAGGGTCACGGCGTCGCCCGTCCCGACGACGCGGTAGATTCCGCCCGGGTAGTCGCCGTCGGTCGGTCGGACGTGATCGCGCATGGAAAGTGACTGCATACCGGTACGGCGTCGCCGGAACTACGTAATACTGGAGGCTCGACCGCGAGCGACGGTCGGCACCCGGCTTCCCTCGAGGCCGCGAGCGGAGACACGGTCGTCACCGAGGCCGAGCGCCCGCTACGTCCGCCGGCCGTCGGGAGCAAGCAACTCGATCGGATGCGGCACCTCCCGCTCGAGCAGCGTCTCGAGCTGGTCGCCACACGACGTGCCGGACGCGACGATGGTCTCGGCGTCCTCGACCTGCGTCGCCAGCCGTTCGCCGACGTCCACGCTGAGTTCGTAGTACTCCCGCTTGTAGCCGAAGGAGCCGGCCATCCCACAGCACTCGGCGTCGGAGGTCGTGGGCGCGTACCCACACTGCTCGAGGACGGCCACGGTGGGTGCCTCGAGGGCGAGGGTCCGCTGCTGGCAGTGGGAGTGGTAGGCGATCGGCTCGGCCCCGTCGCCGGTCGACAGCGCCGAAGGATCCGCGCCGTTCTCGAGCAGGCCGTAGACGTACTCGCAGATCTCGTAGCTGTTCTCGCGGAGCCGCTCGAAGGAGGCCTCGGGGAGCAGGCGCTCGTACTCGCGGTGCATGGCCGCCAGATCCGACGGCTCGACGACGACCACGTCCCGACCGGCATCGAGGTCCTCGGCCACGGCGGCGTAGAGCCGGCTGGCCTGCTCGTCCGCCGTCGCGATCATCCCCTGGGAGAGGGCAGCGCGCCCGCTCTCGGGCAAGTCCGGCACGCGGACCGGGACCCCCAGCGCCTCGAGGGTTTCGACTGCGGCCTTCCCGCGCTCGACGTCGACGTAGTTCGTGTAGACGTCGGGGTAGAGGACGACCTCGCGGTCGAGGTCGGTCCCGCCGCTCCGAGCGGCGGCTTGGTCCGCCCGTCGGCTCGAAGCGGCTTCGCCACCTCGGTCATCGAACCAGTCGACGAGCGACTCCCGCCGGAAGGTCGGCAGGTCGCGCCGGCGGTCGATCCCGAGGGTTCGCTCGAGGGCCGCGCGGACGGGACCGGCGTCGGCGAGCCAGTTCGAGACGGGTGCGGTCGCGCTGGCGGCCTTCGCGACGGTACCGATGTTGCCGAAGAAGCGCTTGCCGGGATCGAGCCCGCCCGACTCCGCGTCGGGAGTGAGGCCGTCGACGAGGAAGTCGTAGGACTCGGGCTCGCTGCTGCGGTTCACGCGGTCCCGGACGACGGTGTTGATCCACGGGATGTCGATCTTCACCGGGCAGGCGTCGACGCAGTTCGTACAGCCGGTACAGAGGTCGTTGAACTCGGCCGCCGACTCCTGCCCGTGGACGCCGGCCTCCCAGCCGGTGGCGATCCCGCCCGAATACGTCTCGCCGCCGAAGCCGTGGCCGCCGACGGACTGGAAGTTGGCACACGAGTTCGAGCAGGCCCCACAGCGAATGCAGTACAGCGTCTCCCGGAGCTGATCGTCCTCGCGCATGTCCATGCGGCCGTTGTCCAGCAGGACGAGGTGGAAGTCGCGGTCCGGGTCGCCGGTCCCGTCGGTCGCTCCAGCGCCCTCTGCTCCATCCGCGCCGTCACCCGTAATCGGCTCGTCCGGCGAGTCGAAGGAAAGCGTCGGCGAGTCCGTCGGCGGCGACAGCATCGTCACGTACTGGGAGATCGGCTGGCCGGTCGCGCTCTTGGCGATGATGTCGACGAACGGCTCGAGGTCCGACAGCGTCGGGATCAGTTTCTCCACGCCGGCGACCGCGACGTGGGTGTCGGGCGTGACCGCACACTTGCGGGCGTTTCCCTCGTTGGTCACGAGGGTGATCGTCCCGCTGTCGGCGACGACGAAGTTCGCGCCGGTGATCCCCACGTCGGCGTCGGTGATGATCTCGCCGAGGTGGTCCCGGGCGAACCGCGTGAGTTCTTCGGCGGTCTCGAACGGCTCGTCGGGGTCGAACCGCTCGTTGAACAACTCGGCGATCTCCGCGCGGGAGATGTGCATCGCCGGGCCGACGATGTGGGAGGGCGTATCGTCCGCGACTTGGAGAACCCACTCGCCGAGGTCGGTCTCCGTGACGTCGATCCCCTCGGCCGCGAGCGCGTCGTTGAGGTCGATCTCCTCGGTCGTCATCGACTTCGATTTGACGACCGACGGCGTGTCGGTCTCCCCGGCCACCTCGTTCTCCTCGGTCCGGTTCTCGACCACGTCGGCCACGTAGGCGTTCGCGTCCGCGGCGTCGTCGGCGACGTAGACCGTGCCGCCGTTCGCCTCGACGGCCTCGCGGACCGTCTCGATCAGGTCCGGCAGCCGGTCGATGGCATCTTCCTTGATCGCCCTGGCCTCGGTTCGCAGTTCCTCGATGTCGTCGGTCGCCTCGTAGGTCACATTGCGGCGCTCGTTCGAGTGACTGGCCTGTGCGTGGATAGCTTCGCCCTCGGTCTCGAGCAGGTGGCGGATGCGATCGGCCGTCCCCGCACGCGATCGTTGTGCCATCTTATCGGTCCTCCAGGACGATCACGTCGACGTCGCCGGGGCCGTGGACCCCGTGGACGAGGTCGCCCATGTCGGCGGTCGCGCTCCGGCCGGTCGCGAAGACGACGCTGTCCCGGCCCGCGTCGAAGCCCTCGGCCAGCCGCTCGAAGCCGGCACTCAGATCGGGGACGACATCGCTCTCGGCGACGACGGCGACGTGGCGGTCCGGGTAGAGGCTGATCGGCTCCGCCCCGTCGGCCGTCGACTCGACCGCGACGGTGCCGTACTCCGCGACGGCGAACCCGACCGGGGTGACGCCCGTGCGGGCCGCTTCGAGTTCTCCCGCCGTCGGCTCGGTCGTCACGCTCGCGGGGAGCGAGACGCCCTCGAACGGCAGTGACGCGCCGACTGCCGGCTCTTCGACGATCCGTTCGATCCGCTCGCTCGCGTCGGCGGCCGACACGCGCTCGAGTCCCACCTCGAGTCCCTCGAGCGCGCGTTCGAATCGGCCGACAGTGTCGACTGTCATCGTCTCTCATGTTCGGGCGGACCGGCAAGAGCGTGACGGTCGGGCCGACACCCGCCGGCGACCACCACCCAACGGGATAGCGTCTCGGTTGGATCGACGGCGGATGCTCCCGATCGCCTGGCAGGCCAACTCGACTCGCGATTTCTCCCCGTCCTCAATCGCGCCCTCGAGCGTTACGAGAGGACCTCACGGAGGACAGCGACGATGTCGGGTGTCGCGCGGGCCATGCCGGCCGTCAGGCAGTACAGGGCAACCGGCGTCCGAACGGCGTTCAACTCGACCGACTGCCCGGTGGCTTCCCGCAGGAGCTGATCGGCACGCTCGAGTCGCTCACACAGGTTCGACGCTACCCAGCGCTCGAGCGCTCCCGCCTCGAGCAGCGATTCGATCGCGGTGATCGCGTCGTTTCGCCGGTCGGCCACGTCGTCGACCGTCTCGATCACGATCGGGTCTCCCGTTTCGATCCGCGACCGGAGGCGCTCGAACCCCTCGATGGCGACGAGATTTCGGGCGGCGTCCCGGACGTAACGGGCCGGTTCCCCGACGGGGATGTCATCCCCCGCGGCTTCGATCTCGTATAATGCGAACTCCAGTACCGTTGCGGATGTCGACTCCGGTTCGATATCCCGGTCGACGTACTCGTGGGGGTCGGCCGACAGCGGGTCGGGCAACACCTCCCGTCTGTCAGACCGACGGTCGGCGAGCGACGCCGCAGCCTCGGAAAGCGCCGCTCGCTCGGCGTCCTCGAGCGAGTCGACGAGCGTCTCGTAGACATGTGACGCGTCCTCGAATGCCGCGCGGCCGGCCTCCAGACGAGCGGCCATCGCGCCGACAGCGAGCGACGGGGCCGGCTCGTCGACGTCCGATACCGACGCCAGTTCGTCGGCCGCAGTATCAAGCAGCGAAGCGACATCGGCGTGGGTCCATACCGCCGCGATCGGGTCCGAACCGACGAGAAACACCCGCTCCTCGTCGAACGACTCGAGGCTCGTTCGTTGTGCGTCCGTCGCCTCGAGGATCTCCGATCGGGTGCGTCCCTCATCGATCGCTGCCCAGATGCCGGCCGCGTCGGCAGCGCTCCGTCGGGCCAGCCGAAGGCGCTCGAGACGAGCCCCGATCGTCGGTTCGTCGGCGGCCGCGTTGGCGTGTTCACGCGCGTCTTCTCGATTGGACTCGAGCCGCCGCCGAATCACCCCGTTGGGAACCGTTTCGGTACCGATCGGTTCCGGAATCGGCTCGAGTAACATCTCGACTCGTCGCGCGCTGGCTCGGCGGTACTCGTCGGTTACCGACAGGCCGAGTCCGTGACTGACGGTCGGGCGGTCGGTGTCATCGACGAGCGCGGCGAGGCGGTCGCCGTCGAGCGAGGCGGAGAATCCGGGGAGCGCGCTACAGCCGGCGAGCGAGACCGCGAGGGATCCCACCGTCCCGAGAAGCGCGCGTCGGGACGTGACGATACTGGATCGATCGCTGCCGAACGTCATGTCTCGCCGCCCTCCGCGGCCGTTTCGTTGCTGGAGGTCGTCCCGTCGGTATCGTTCGACTCCTCGGCTGCGTCGGCCGACGAGCCGCAGTCGTCCGGAACGGTCACGTCGAACTGGTCACCGATATCGATCGGGTTCAACGTGTCCGGCACGCGGACGAGCGCCGCAACCCACTCCTTCCCGTCGGCGTCACAGTCGACGTCATACTTGTAGAGCGGGTGACAGAGGGATATGGTAAGGCGGTCGTCGCTCCACGAGACGGCACGCGGTTCCACGCGGCGACAAGTCCCGATCTCCAACTGCACTATGGCGACTGACGCTTCGTCGTAGGCCGTCTCCCGAAGGAATGCCGCCACGTCGTCGCCGGCACCGTCGTCGGCGAACGTGAGGCCGTCGAGGAACTGCTCGCCCCAGACGAGATACCGTGCCGGCTGAGACGAGAGAATACTTAGATCGGCGGACCAGTAGCCCACCCCATTCGTCTTGTCGAATTCGACCGGTCGTGTCGGTCCTCGGACGACCGTCGTTTCGGGGTCGCGGTCCTCGCAGTTCGTCTCACACGTTGGGCTCCGATCCTCGAGGAACTGCGCCACTTCCGATTCGGTCGTACAGCCGGCACTGCTCGCGAGCAGTGCGGTCGTCGCACAGAGGAGATCGCGTCGGCTCCGGGTTCCCATCGCATGAAATAATCCATATAAATATCATAAATTTTCCCCTTTACGGGACGGTGAGATGCCGTTCGAAGCCGGTCGGTCGGCTAGCGACGTTTACAGCGGTCTTCGCAAGCGCTGCGATCCAGCCCGACGGGCGGCGCTCGAGCAGGGCCGACGACGCCTACCGCGACTCGCAGATCGCCAGAAAGTTCTCGAAGATCTCCTCGCCCTCCTCGGTGTGGGCGACCTCCGGGTGCCACTGGACGCCGTAGAGGTCGCGGTCGGTGTCGCTCATCGCCTCGACGTCACAGACGTCGCTTTGGCCGGTCAGCTCGAACCCCTCGGGCAGTTCCGTGACCTCGTCGGCGTGGCTCGCCCAGACGCGGGTCTCGGGGTGTAGCGAGCCCGTCAGCGGGTCGTCGTCGTCGACGATGTCGACGGTCACGTCCGCGTAGCCGCCGTACTCCCCGCTCCCGACGCTGCCGCCCAGTTCCGCGGCGATCAGTTGCATCCCCAGACAGATGCCGAGTACCGGCACGTCCGCCTCGAGGTAGTCAGCGGATTTCCCGATTCGGTCCATGTCCGGGCCGCCCGAGAGGACGACGCCGTCGGCGTCGACCGCCTCGGGTGGCGTGTCGTTGTCTACGATTTCCGTGTCGACGCCGAGGTCGCGAAGCGCCCGGCCCTCGAGGTGGGTGAACTGTCCGTGGTTGTCCACCACGACGATCTTCGTCATTGGGTGTCCGTAGCGGACGGCCCGATAAAAGCGGTCCGGAACGCGCTCTCGCGAGTCCTCGCGCCGACAGACTGGATCTTATAAAGCGGCCACGGGTGGAGGTGAACGCGTTTCCGAACGCCGCCACCACGTGTTTCGAAGACAGCATGAGCCGACGGCGAACACACGCAGGCGACGTGCGATGGGGCTGGACCTGTCCCCGCTGCGAGACGGACGTCTCGGTTCGGAGAGATCCCGACTCCGACACCTTCCGCTGGGAGTGCGATGCCGACCACTGCGCGGCGGTCGGCTTCGGCTTTACCTCCCGGCGCAGGGCCCGACTCGCCCTCCGAGAGTACCGCGAACGGTATCAAAACGTCTACCGCTGAGCCGATCCCGCGGCGGAACCGCACCGCTCGAGTTGCGCGTTCCGGTACGTTTATGCGTTCGTCACCGGATGCCAACGGTATGGCAGTCGATCTCGGCCAATTCGATCATCCGTCGTGGCTTACCGTGGCAGGAACCGGCCTCGGGTACGCGCTGATCCTCGCAGTACTGACGCTGGCCATGTTCATCGTCCCGTGGCTCGTCTTCTCGGCGCTGTAGGCGACCGGCCCTCGATGTCAGTCGGTACCGTCCCACCGTGAGGCACTCTTGTGCCACTCGCGGCGACGAACGAGTTCCGGACAGTCGCTCGAGTCCTCTCGGATCCGTTCTCACGACAGTCACGGCCGCTGAGGGGTAGGGCCAGATACTACTCCCTCGACGTGGACGGTCGCCTGTGAGCGACCACACGCAGCGCGTCGAGCCCGAGCGGGCCGACAGGACGAGGCCATGGCCGGTCCTCGTGGCCCTCGGCCTCGCCGGCTCCGAGGTCGGCATCGTCGTCGGCCTCGGTCCCGTCGCCGTCGCCGGTCTCGTCGTGTTCGCCGCCAGCATCGCCGGGATCCTGGCCGATGCCGGCTACGTCGCTCGGCCGCTTCCGTTTGCGGCCAAAACGGGCGCGGCGTTCGTGGCCGTCGGCGCGGTACTTGTCGCCCACGGAACCGGAACGGTGCCGATCACGCCACTCGAGCCACTCTCCGGGCTCGCGAGTCGCGGCGCGGCGATGGTCGTCGCCGGATTCGTGACGATCGGCGGTGCGGGGCTGCTGTTGACGCGGCGACCGGCGGACGAACGTCCAGACCGATAACCACACAACCCACTCGAGGACCAAGACAATGAGCAGACGCGCCTTCGACGCCGAAGTCACGCTCGACCTCGCGGTCAACCTGCTGCCGTTCCTGATCATGGCGTTTTTCGTCGGCGTCTTTGCCGTCTTCAACCCGTGGGGGGTCGATCCGCTCCAGTCGGCGCTCCAGTTTTCGATCCTGTTCGCGACGATGGGGATGCTCGCGGTCGCGACCTATCTGGCCGCGCGGGTGATCGAAACCGACGATCGGACCCGCCACGACACGAGCGACACCTGACTCAGTTGATCACCAACACGAACCCGGTGATCGCCATCAGGACGGCGATGCCGACCAGCAAAAGGAGAAACAGCTCCTTCTCCGCGAGTCGGCCGCGAGCGTCCCGAGCGGTCCCGTCGTCGATCTCGTTCGGAGGCATCCTCACGGCGGCTACACCGCGGCCCCAAAAGAGCGTTTCCCGGGCCGGACCGGGGCGATGCAACGAGCCGGCGTCGGGGGCGGTGGATCTGCTGCGAACGCCGCCGTTCGGGCTCGACGGCGAGGTCAAGCGTGTCGGTGACCGTGTCGGGCCGTGAGGATGTCGTCGGCCCAGTCGACGTCGACGCGGTGGTGTGGTGTTCCCGAGAGTCCGTCGCGGCTGACGATCTCGAACGTCCGGTTCCGTGCGTCGGGGGTAAACGGTGCGGCCGCCATGATCCGTGCGACGTCCGCCCGGGGGATCGAGCCGGTGACGGAGTCCCCGCCCTGGCCGACGACGACGTCGCCGCTTGGCGGATCGTCCGTGAGTCGTCCCGGGCGCACGATCGTGTACCCCAGTCCGGAGCGTCGTAGCGCCGCTTCGGCGTCCCGCTTGGCTCGTCGTACACCCCGGAGTGCGAGCCGCGCCGGGAGCGACAGCCCCGCCTTCGAGTCCCCCACGCCGATGGCACTCTCGAGGACGACGTACGAGACGTCCTCGGCGACGGCCGCGGTCGTGAGGTTGATCACGCCGGTCCGGTCGACGAGTTTGCCGCCGGTCAGGTGACGCAGACACGGCGGCGAGCCGAGCGCACAGCAGACGAGGTCACAGTCCTCGACGGCCGCGACGGCGTCGCCCGAGTCGAAGAAGTCGGCGACGACCACCTCGTCGGCCCCGTGGCGCTCGAGCGTGTCGACGTTCCCGTAGGAGCGCGTCGTCGCGCGGACCGTGAGATCGGTCGGTCGGAGGACGGATAGCAGTTCCTCGCCGGTGGCCCCGCTGGCACCGGCGACGAGGACGCGGTCGAGTGGGCGTGAGTCGGTCATCGGGTCAGTTACTGGACCGACACGGAAAACGCTCAGCAGCGGTCGGTGGGCATGACAGTCTCCGCCGAGTGCGAGACGCCGGGCGATGCCACGACCGGAACCGAGCGCGTCGTTCGCCGGTGAGGACAGGTCACGAACTTCGCAGTCGGGATGGTCGGCCGGACCGAATCCCGATTCCGGCTCGAGTCAGCCGGCCGGTCGTCTCGCCGTCGCGGTCCCCCGATCCGTTACCGCGCCAATTATTAACTGGGGACATGTGGGTAGCCGACATGGATCGAATTTCGCTCGGCAACGACGAGTTCGAGGGTCGGAACAACGCCTACGTTCTCGCCGACGACGCCGCGAGCGAACTCGCGCTCGTCGATACGGGGATCGCGGTCGATCCGGTCCGAACGGACCTCCGCGACGGGCTGGCCGACCGCGGCTACGAGATCGCCGACATCGACGACATCGTCCTCACACACTTCCACGCCGACCACGCCGGACTGGCCGGCGAGATTCAGGCCGAAAGCGGGGCCACCGTCTACGTCCACGAAGCCGATGCCCCGCTCGTCGCCGGAGAGGAAGACGCCGTCGCGGCCGTCGAGGACCACCGTCGCGAACTGCTCGCGGAGTGGGGCGTCCCCGAGGACGCCCGGCGGGAACTGCGTACCTTCTTCGAGTCGGCCGAGATCGAGGGGCCGCCGGCCGAGCCGACGCCCATCGAGGACGGCGAGGTCCTCGAGGTCGGCGGCCACCGCCTCGAGACGGTCCACGCGCCGGGCCACGCGGCGGGCCTGTGCTGTTTCGAGATCGACGGCGGGGACGAGGCGTTCGTCGGCGACGCCTTGCTACCGGTGTACACCCCGAACGTCGGCGGCGCGGACGTCCGGGTC
Organism: Natrinema thermotolerans DSM 11552; assembly: GCA_000337115.1. Classification (GTDB taxonomy): domain Archaea; phylum Halobacteriota; class Halobacteria; order Halobacteriales; family Natrialbaceae; genus Natrinema; species Natrinema thermotolerans. The sequence continues at coordinate 38,886 of AOIR01000049.1, read as the reverse complement.
GAGCGCCCCCTCGCAAAGTACGTCGACACGCTGGAACGACTCGCCGACCGCGACTACGACCGGGCCTGGCCCGGCCACCGCGACCCCATCGACGACCCGACTGCCCGCGCCGAGACGATCCTCGAGCATCACCGCGAGCGGGCGGCAACGATCGTCGAGTTGCTGGCCGACCACGGGCCGGCCGATGCCTGGACGATCAGTGCCCACCTGTTCGGCGACCTCGAGGGAATCCACATCGTCCACGGTCCCGGCGAGGCCTACGCCCACCTCGATCACCTCCGCCACGAGGGCTTCGTCACGGCCGATGGCGGCACGTATCGCCTCGAGCGGGAACCGAACACCACGGAACGGATCGTTTGAGCCGCTGACTGACGGCGTCCGAAGTCACAAACACCACACGTATTCACTGTTCTCAAGAGCCGCTCGAGAGCGTCTGAGCCGAAGTATTGTCGGTACCGTAGTAAGAAACTCCACATTAGTGTATTGTTCACAAGATCCTTGCTAACTTCCCTCACCTTTATTACGGGTGACTCGAAACTGGTGGGTGAGAATCGGTAACTCAGTGACACACAATGGTTAACGAAGATAACGATACGATCGATTCAGGTGAGATTGGTAATGGTAGTGTCGGGCGGCGGACGTTTTTGGGGGCTGCAGGTGCCGGTGCGGTGACGACGGCGCTGGCCGGCTGTCTCGGCGGCGTCGACAGTGGCGGCGGCGACGACGGCACGCTGACGATCGGCCATCTCGCCCCAACCGGGATGGCGATGGGGGTGGGGTCGGAACGCAGTGCCAAGATCGCGGTCAACGAACTCAAAGAGGGCGAAGGCATTCTGGACCAGGAGATCGACCTGATCACGGAAAACACCGAACTCTCCACCAGTACCACGACTCCGATCGTCGAGGAGATGATCAACCGTGACAACGTCGACCTCATCGTGGGAACGTTCAACAGCGAGATCACGCAGGGGATCATGGACACGGTCGCCGAGTCGGACGTTCCGTTCATCATCACGGGCTCGGCCGACGTGAATACGATCACCGACTATCACGGCGAGGACTACGAGAAGTACAAGAACATCTTCCGGACCGGGCCGATCAACTCCCACTACCAGGCCGAGGCGATGGCGGGATACGCCGAACACCTCTCGGACAGACACGGCTGGACCGACTTCGCGTTGCTGCCCGAGGAAGCCGCTTGGACGACGATCTTCCGCGATCGACTCCCGGGACTGCTCGAGGATCGCGGCCTCAATGTCGTCTATGACGAGGTTCCCAGCGTGCAGACCTCGAATTTCACGCCGTTCCTCGACGACATCGAAAGCGAGGGCGCGGACGCAGTGATCCGCTTCTTCGCGGCGGGTGGTCGCGGACAGCTCCTCGGGGACTGGGCCGGCGAATACCCCTTCGCCGTGGAGGGCGTTCACGTCGCGTCGATGTCCCCGGAGTTCTGGGACCAGTCGGAAGGCGGCTGTGTCTTCGAGACGACGTCCCAGTCCGGTGGCGGCGGCGTCACCGAACTGACGGGCAACACGATGGACTTCGTCGAGATGTACGAAGCGGAGTTCACCGGCGGCGGTCAGGAGCCGCCGAGCAAGCCGATGTACATGGGGTTCAACACCTACGATGCGATCCACTTCTACGCCAAGGCCGCCGAAGAGGCCGGCACGGTCGACTACGCGGAAGACCTCGACGACATCGTCGACGCGATGTTGAGCATCGAACACAACGGTGCGGCCGCGAACATCTCGCTGGCCGGCGAGGATGCGGACTACCCCAACGACGTCGAAACGACCGAAACCGAAAGCGGCGAGGTCAATTACCCGATGACCCAGTGGCAGCCGACCGATGATGGCGGCAAACAGGAGGTCGTCTACCCGGTTCAAGACCGGTCTGCAAAACACATGAAGCCAAGCTGGATGTCGTAAGACATGCTCGAGTCAATTCTCTCGGTCCTCATCTTGGGGGCGATGATGAGCGCGATCTATGCGCTCGTCGCCATCGGGTTTACCATGATCTTCGGCGTTGGAGGCGTGTTGAACCTCGCTCACGGCGGGCTGATCATGATCGGCGCGTACGCGTTCCTCGTCTCGACCTCCTCGTCGGTGGTCGGTTCGATCGCGGTCCCGACGCTCCTCGGACTCGTCATCGCAACGCTCGTGACGGCAGTCGCTTCCTACGTCCTGTACGGCGGGCTGGTCCGATACATCGAGGACAACGTCGTGATCACGTTCCTCTCGACAGTGATGGTCGCGTTGCTCCTAACGGAACTGATCCACTACGAGTTCGGGAGCAGCCCCCGAACGCTGCTCCCAATAGCCGACGGCACGCTCCATCTCCAGGGCGTCGGAACCCGGATCAACTACATGTACATCCTCGGGTTCGTCGTCTCGTGGATCGCGATCGGGCTGTTGTGGTACTACGTGAGCCGGACCGACGAAGGGCGGTCGATCCTCGCGGTCTCGATGAGCGAACGGGGCGCACAGCTTACCGGTGTGGATCTCGAGTCCGTGAAATCGCGGACGTGGCTGATCGCCGGTGCCCTCGCCGGGCTCGCTGGCGTGTTCCTCGGAACGCTCCAGACGACTAGTCCGGAGATGTGGCTCAACCCGCTCGCGATTGCCTTCATCATCGTCGTGATCGGCGGGATCGGATCCATCAAGGGGTCGGTCGTCGCGGCGTACCTGATCGGCTACCTCGAACAGTTCACGCTCGAATTCCTCGGCACGGGCTACCAGGGAATCTTTTCGCTGGTCGTGCTCGTTGCGGTCTTGCTCCTCAAGCCGGAGGGGCTCTTCGGGAGGGAGTTTGCCCATGAGTAGCGAAACGGACACCGGACGTGGTATCGGCGGACGAGTAAGCGGCGCCGCAGGTCGGGTCGGCGGTGCGGCCGTCGACGGACTCAGTACCGTTACCGAGCCCGTCGATCGGGCACTCCGGCCGATCGCAACCGTCTACAACCGCACGCTCGGTGGCTACTTCGGCGAAATGAACGGCCTCCAGTTCGTGTTGCTGGTGGGGGCGTTCCTCGGACTCGTGACGATCCCGTTCTGGGGGAATTACACCCTAGTGCAGGCGACGTGGCTCGCCTGTATCTGGGGCATCTTCGCGATGAGTTGGGACATCCAGAGCGGATACACTGGCTACATCAGCTTCGGCCACTCGGTGCTGTCCGGCGGTGCGGCGTACACGACCGCGATGTTGCTCAACAACGTCAACGCCGAACTACCGATGCGGATCACGATCCCCATCTCGGTACTGATCGCGCTGATCATTGGGCTCGCAATCGCTCTGCCGTCGCTCCGGCTGAGCGGGCCGTACTTCTCGCTGATTACGTTCGTGGCCGTGTTGATCTTCTACCGACTGATCCGGCCGCTGAGTGAATATACCGGCGGCGAGACCGGACTCGGCGGGATCGAGACGGTGTACAGCACCGATCCGGTGATGCGAACGTACGCGTTCATGATTCCGATGTTGCTCATCGCAGCCGCGCTCCTGATCGTCGCGCGGTCGAACATCGGACTCATCCTCGTGGCGATCCGCGAGAACGAGTCTGCGGTCGAAGCCGCAGGCATCAACGCGACCAAGTTCAAGATCTGGTCGTTCGTTCTCAGTTCGATCCCGATGGGAATCGGTGGCGTCCTGCTGGCACACCGCTTCGGGACCGTCACACCCGGCGCGTTCGTCGTCGTCGACAACAGCATCGAGATGATCGCGATGGCCGTCGTCGGCGGGATGGGCTCGATACTCGGGCCGCTCGGCGGGGCCTTCCTCGTCATTATGCTCGAGGACGTGGTCCTCTCCGGCTTCGAGAGCGAGATCAAGTGGTCGATCCTCTGGTTGATCGTCCTGTTGATCCTCGTGTTCGCCCGTGACGGCCTGTTCCGCAAGCTGTGGCACGGGCTCGATCGACTCGGGGGTGATCGCCGATGAGCGTCCTCGAGGTCGACGGGCTGACCAAGAAGTTCGGCGGGCTCGTCGCCGTCGACGACTTCTCGTTCGAGGTCGGTGAGGGCGAGATCGTCGGCCTGATCGGGCCGAACGGCTCGGGCAAGTCCACGGTGTTCAACTGCATCATGGGCATCTACGGCGTCACCGACGGCGCGATCCGGTTCAACGGGACCGACATCACCGACGACTCGACTCACGAGGTCGTCAACAAGGGACTCTCGCGGGTCTCACAGGAGTCGAACCCGATCGACTCGATGTCGGTTGCGGGCAACATCAAGCTGTTCACGCTGCCGAACAGCATCGTCTCGCTGCGCGGCGGTGCCAGCGAGGAGGAGATCTACGACTACGCCGCCCGCATCGACATCGAGGAGCATCTCCACGAGATGCCCGACGAACTGCCCCACGCGGACGTCCGTCGACTCGAGATCGCCAAGTCGCTGGCGACCGAGCCCGAGATGATGCTGCTCGACGAGCCGTTCGCGGGGATGAACCAGGCCGAGATCACCGAACTGGCCGACCAGATCGAGCGGTTCCGCGAGCAAGGGATGTCGATGGTCGTCGTCGACCACAACATGGGCGGTCTGATGGACCTGGTCGATCGGATCGTCGTCCTCAACAACGGCGACTTCCTCGCGGAGGGGACGCCGGAGGAAATCGCCGAGAACGAGCAAGTCCAGGAGGCGTACCTCGCTGGGGAGGGACTCTAATGTCCGCGATACTCGATATCAACGATCTCAACGTCTACTACGGCAAGTCACACGCGCTGAAGGGCGTCTCGCTGTCGATCCAGGAAGGCGAAATCTACGGCGTCATCGGCCCCAACGGGGCCGGGAAGACGACGATGCTGAACGCCGTCGCCGGCTTCCTCAACTACGAGGGATCGATCAGCTACGCCGGCCGCGATCTCGCGGGACAGCCGTCCCAGGAGATCGTCGAGTCAGGGCTCATCTACTGCACCGAGGACCGGGACCTGTTCCCGTACTTCTCGGTCCACGAGAACCTGCTGATGGGCGCGCAGTTCCGCGACGACAAGGCGGCAGTACAGGACGATCTCGACATGGTCTATGACCTGTTCCCGCGGCTGGACGAACGCCGCGAACAGGAGGCCGAGACCATGAGCGGCGGCGAACAGCAGATGCTCGCCGTCGGCCGCGCGCTGATGAGCGACCCCGACATGCTGATGTTGGACGAGCCGACGCTGGGGCTCGCGCCGGTCATCATCGAGGACATCGGTGAGGCCCTCGAGACGCTCCAGCAAGAGGAGGGACTGACCATCCTGCTGGCCGAGCAGAACTCGACGTTCGCGCTGAATCACGCGGACCGGCTCTCGCTGATCGAGACCGGCGAGATCGAACTCTCCGGCCCGCACGACGAGTTTACGGACAACGACTACGTCCGCGAGGCGTACGTCGGCGTCCACTGACCGGCGGTTCGCGCTCGTTTTTTGATCGATTCGACTGGAATCAGCGGCGCTACCCGTCGGTCTCGAGGCCACCCTGGAACGCCGCGACGGCCTCGCGGAACGCGTCGGGGATCCGGGTCGGCTCCTCGGTCTCGGTGTCGACGGCGACCTGCGTGACGGTGCCGTCCGCCAGGACCGCGTCGTCGGCCTTCCGTTTCGCCCGGTACTCGTACTCGAGACTCGAGGTGCCGATGTCCGCGACCCGGAGTTCGTTGACGATCACGTCCTCGAACTCCGCGCCGGTTCGGTAGTTCAACTCGGTGTTGACGACGTGGATCTGCCAGCCGTCCTCGCGCATGCGGTCGTAGCCGTAGTCGATCGCGCGGAAGAACGCGGAGACGGCCTCGTCCTGAAAGGTGAAGTACTCCCCGTAGAAGACGATTCCCTGCTGGTCGGTCTCGGCGAACCGAACGCGGTTCTCGAAGACCGGCTGGAACGCGGGGCCGTCCGCCGCTCGCTCTTCGGTCTCCGTGTCGTTTGCTCCCATACCGGCAACGCCGCCGCGACGGGCAAAACCGTACCGGCCACGGCAAGGGGCCACAGTCGACGGTCGCTCGCGCCCCGCTGTGAATGCGTGCCGATACGCTATCCGTCGCGACGGCGTGACCGGCACATGGTCAAGCTCTCGACGCTCGTCGTCCTCGCCGGCGTGGTATTGCTCGTCTTCCCGATCCCGCCGATTGCCAGCGCCCTCGGCGGGGTGGCCGTCATCGTCGTCGGGCTCGCGCTTCGGTTGCTGACGGACAAGTGACGTGGTGTGTGACGGACGCGCTCGCCCGCTGGCGAACTCCAACGCCTGCACTGTTGGGTCGACTCTTTTATTCGTCGGCGATCGATCAACGGCTATGCACTCGACGCCGCAGGTAGTCGTCGCCGGCGGTGGGCTGGCCGGGCTCGTCGCTGCTCGGCACCTCGCCGCCGCCGGTACAGACGTGACGTTGTTCGAACGCCGCGAGACGACCGGGGGTCGGGTCCGCACCCTCGAGCGGGACGGCTTCCGATTCGACCGGGGCTTTCAGGTCTGCTTTACCGCCTATCCCGCCGTTCGGCGCGAACTCGACCTCACGGCGCTGCACCTCCGCCGGTTCGCGCCGGGAGCGACCGTCGCCGGCCCCGACGGGCTGTCGACGCTCGCGGACCCGCTCAGGGAACCGGGGACGATTCCGGCGACGCTATCGAACCCGTACGTTTCGGCGGGCGACGCACTCCGGGTGGCCCGGCTCTGGTACCGGCTCCGGCGAACCGATCCGGACGACATCTTCGCCGGGGACGACGAACGGATCGACGACTTCCTCCGTACTCGGGGGTTCTCCAAGCGGTTCATCGAGGGCTTCGTCGCGCCGTTCTACGGCGGGATCACGCTCGATCGGTCGCTGGCGACCTCGCGACGGGTCTTCGAGTACACCTTCCGGACCCTCGCGGCGGGCGAGACGGTGGTCCCGGCCGCCGGCATGGAGGCGATCCCGGCGCAACTCGCCGACCGCGTCCGCGAGGTCGGCGGAACGATCCGAACGGGCACTACGGTCGAGTCGGTCGCGGCCGACGGCGGGGACGCTAGCGATTCCGCGGGCTCGGTTACGGTCGAAACCGACGCGGAACCCCTCGAGGCCGACGCGGTCGTCGTCGCGACCGACCCGCCGACGGCGCGGGAGCTGACCGGTGTCGAGTCGATCCCGACCGCGGCGCGAAGCTGTGTCACCCAGTACTACGCACTGCCGGCGGGGACCGATCTGGGGACCGGCCGTCGGCTCCTGCTGAACGCGACCGGACGGGGGCCGAACCACGTGGTGCCCCACAGCGCGGTCGCTCCCGAGTACGCGCCGGCCGACGCGACGCTGATCAGCGCGACCTATCTCGGAGAGCAGCCGGCGAGCGACGAAGACCTGGCCGAGCGGACCCGCCGCTCACTCGAGTCGTGGTCTCCCAACCGGGAGTTCGACGATCTCGAGACGCTGCATACCGAGCGGATCCAGTTCGCGCAGTTCGACCAGCCGCCGGGGATCCACGACCGGCTCCCCGACGCTCGCGACCCAGCGGGCTCGGTTTATCTGGCCGGCGACTACACACAGTGGTCCTCGATACAGGGCGCGATGGAGAGCGGGCGGCGGGCGGCCGAAGCGGTCATCGACGATCTGTCGGGCTGATCCGTCGGTCGACTCGAGCGGCAGCGGCCAGCCGACGGTCGACCCGAGCGCCGGCGACGCTACCGCAGTCGAGCGACCGCAGACATCCGGCCCGACATCCGGCGTGTGTCGTACTGGACAGTCACTCGACGGCCAAACGACTACGGCGCTCGGCGTCGTTCCGTCGACAGGCATCCATGGCCATCGACGAACTCCTCGAGGGGGCGGACCTCACCGGGCGACAGGCGGCGATCATCTTCTTTAGCTTTCTCCTCTTGATCGTGCTGGCCGCCGTGCTGTTGATCACGTTCAGCGACTTCTTCCGGAACCTCGTGGTCACCGTTCAGGTGGCCGTCGTCGTCCCCGCTGCCCGACCGACTCGAGCGGCTGTCTCGGAACGAGTGGAGTGACTACAGGAGCCGCCGGCACCGTCCGAGCGGCGGGAACCACAGCACTTCATCCGTCGCGTCGTCCCTGACGGCGGGATGGAAGGCGTCGGGGTCACGGACCAGCGGCGACTGGAAGTCCCGACCGCGCATTCCGTTGACGGTCGCGCCGGCCGCGAGGCGGGTAAACGCCGGCAGGACGATCACGTCCGCGCCCTCGTAGCAGTCCGGCCCGTAGAGGAGACAGGGGAGCTTGCGGCCCTCGACCGACAGCGCGGGGTGGTCGTGGCCGACGACGTACCGCTCGGCGCTGTCCACGGGGCGCTCGTGACCGTGACAGATCACCGTCTCGCCGTCCGCGAGCCGGTACTCGTCGGTGGTCGTCCCCGAGAAGACCTCCCCGAGCATCGCGTCGTGGTTGCCCGGCGTAACGACCAACTCCGCACCGGCGTCCGCGACGGTCGCGACGACCGCCTCGAGGTCGCGCTCGAGGCCCCGTGGCAGCCGCGAAAACGAGTGGAGGAGGTCGCCCGCGACGACGACCGTCGCCGGCGCGGTCGTCTCGAGTACCGCCGCGAGCCGGTCGCGAACGTCGGCACCGTCGTCGATCGGCGCGTCGACGCTCGAGTCGGCGGCCTTGCCGAGATGGACGTCCGCGAGGACGAGCGTCTCGGTCGTCGGGAGGAAGATCGACCGGTCGTGGACGGCGAACGGAACGTCGACCTCGACGCCGTCGGTCATCGATCCGCGTCGTCGTCGCCGTCCACGGACGGTCCGCTATCGTGGTTGGCGGACGCGCCCGCGTCGGTTCGCGCACCGCCGTCGGTCCGCATCTCCTGACCCAAGGCGTCCGCGAGGTCGTACTCCGTGCCGGTCAGGATATAGAGGACGTCCTCCAGGGGCTCGAGGATCTCGGGGAGGATGCGGAGGACGAGGTAGGTGATACCCAGCAGGGCGACGATCGACAGCGACTGGGCGATGAAGTTGTGGGCGACGATGTAGGAGGTCCGGTCGGCCGGCGCGCCCATGAACTCCGTCGCGATGGTGACGAAGATATCCTGCTGGAACCAGCCCCACGGCGAAGCCAGCCCGATGAAGACGTTCCGGACGAGATTCAGGAACCAGATGACGCCGACCGCGAGCGGGAAGGCAACCGCTTTCCGCTTGAGCGGCGCTTTGACGGCGGCGATGAGGCCGCCGAAGATGGCCATGCTCCCGATACCCGTACAGGCCGTGATGATGTAGGTCGTCCGGCCGGTCACCGTCTCGTCGGGATCGAAGGCAAAGCGGCTCTGATAGCCGTTTGCCCCCTCCTCGAGGCCGGGGCTGTGGCCGAGCAGCTCCATCCCGAAGTGGGTCTGGGCGGCGGTCGTCTCGATCAACCACGTGCGGACGACCGGAATCGTCTCGACGGGCAGGTAGATCAGCCCCATGAACGCGACGGCCTTCGAGAGCAGGAGCAGCGACTCCCGGCCGGTGGCAAGCAGATAGCCGGTGTAGGCACACAGCGGCAGCGCTGCCACCGTCAGCAGCGTCTCGATCGGGCTCTTGACCTCGAGGTAGTAGTGGGGAGCAAGCGTCAGCCAAAAGACGCCGAAGACGACCCACGCGCCCGCTGCGAGGTATCGCGCGGGATCGGTAGCCCCGTACCATTGGATGACGGCCGCGACGACGAACGCGCCGATCGCGGTCCAGGCGAGGGCGTCCGACAGGGGAACGGAGCCGATACTCATCGAGAGTACCGTCGCGGGTCCCGCCACGGGGTCGACAACCGTACCGGGGGCCGCGGTCGTCACTGGGAGGGGCGACATAGTCACGTAATCCCGAGGGACTCTCGCGCTATCAACTTGACGCCTCGCGGTCGTGACCGCGCTCCAGTCCGGCGAGACGCGGCGGCCGACCGACGGCGCGACCGCGTACCTTTTTGCATCGCTCCCGCTAACCATCGACACATGGTCGACGTCCTCGACAACAAGCGCACCGCGACGCGGTTTCGGATCCTCGTCCAGATCGCGGAACGCCAACCCGCGGTCAGCCAGGGGGAGATCGCCGGGGAAGTCGGCGTGACGAGTCAGGCGGTCAGCGAGTACATCCGGGAACTCGTCGATGACGGTCTCGTCGAGAAGGAGGGCCGGTCGCGGTATCACGTCACCAACGAAGGCGTCGACTGGCTGTTCCGGACCGCCGACGACATCCGCCGGTTCGCGGACCACGTAACCGGCGACATCCTCGGGGCGATGAGCGAGGCCGCCTACATCGCGACCGACGACATCGAGGAGGGTGATACCGTCTCGCTGTCGGTGAAAAACGGGCTCCTCCACGCGACGCCCGGCGAGGAGGGGCCGGCGACCGGCGTCGCGACCACGGACGCCGCGGCCGGCACCGATGTCGGCGTCACCAGCTTCGAGGGCGTCATGGACTTAAAGCCCGGCTCGGTGACCGTCCTGCAAGTCCCCGGCGTCCGGGCCGGCGGGAGCCGCGCGATCGAGTCCGACACCGTCGCCGACCGCTGTACCGACGCCGACCTCGTCGTCGCTGCCGGCGTCGAAGCGATCGTCGCCTGTCGAGAGGCCGGGACCGATCCGACGGTCACGTTCGCCGCGGGCTCCGTCGCCGCCGACGGGGCCAAGCGCGGGCTCGATGTGACGGCCGTCGCCACGACCAACGAGGTCGGCCGAGTCACCGACGCGCTTCGCGACGCCGACGTCTCCTACGAAGTCCTCGAGGGCTAGTCGCCGTCTACAGGCGTTCCCGATCGCGAACGCCGTTCTCACCACCGACTGTCGGCACCGGCTGGTTCCACGAAGCCGCTTCGTCCGACTATAGTAGCCACTGAAAGTCATTGCACACCTGATCGAACGACGGCGTTGCGATCAGTGTGTGAATCGTTTCAGCGGCTACTATANCGACTATAGTAGCCACTGAAAGTCATTGCACACCTGATCGAACGACGGCGTTGCGATCAGTGTGTGAATCGTTTCAGCGGCTACTATAGAATCGATTGGTTACGCGAGCAGGTCTTCGTCGAGCGACGCGACGGTCGTACACCCCGAGAACGGGGCACTCGAGCGGCTCCTCGTGGCGGACACGGAGTTAGACGACTGCCCGGTAGACCCTCGTCTCGCACAACAGCCGTAGAGATCGACCGGTACGCGTCCCAGCCCCGCCTAGCCGATGTAACGCAGGTCGTCGTCGGTCGGCACGTCCATCCCCTGTTGCTGTTCCATTTCCTGGATCTTGCCGATGACCTCCTCCATTTCGTCGGCCCGTTCGTCCAGGGACTCGTAGTCGAGTTCGAAGCCGAGTACGGCTTCGAGGACCTCCAGTACCGCCCGGGCGCTTTTGGGATCGACGAGGTAGCCGCTGGTCTCGCCCATCAGGCAGGTCGCCTCGAAGCCGCGACGTTCGCCCAGTCCGAGCAGGAGTCCCGAGACGCCGACGATACCGCCCGCCGGCTCGTCTTCGCGGAACTCGACGCCCGCGTCCTCGAGTGCCTCGAGCAGCGACTCGTCGCTGACGGCCCCGACGACGGCGTACTCCTCGATGAGTTCGCCCGTCGGGACGCCGCCTAACGCGTACACCTCGGTCGCACCGAACTCCTCGGCGACGTCGAGAAAGGCATCGGTCAGCGTGTAGTGGCCCGCGTTGCTCTGGGCCTGGTGATCGCCGGTCAGCAACAGGAGGTCACGACCGTCGGGGACCTCGACGGCGTGGATCTCGGCGCAGGTCAACGACGAGACGCCGTCCTCGACGCTGACCTGTGGCGGGAACTCGCGGGAGTAAATCCGCCGGACGAGCGTACTCTCGCCCTCGAGTTCCTCGAGCAGATGTTCGACGGCCAGCGTGCCGACGTGTCCGACCCCGGGCAACCCCTCGACGAGAACGGGGTCGTCCAGTTCGACCTCGGCAACCGCGTCGATCTCGAGTTCGTCCATACCCCTATCAGCGGTTGCGACGTTTAAGAGAGCGTCGGTACTCGCCATGGGGGTCCGCGGGGTCGAGCGGTGCCGGCGCGCTGTTTTCGGCGTCGGCACCACACTCCGGACAGGTCGCAGAAAGCGTATACACCGGGCGGTCGTGGACGTCCTGCCACGCCGAACACACCCGGATGTCCGATTTCATTCGTCGTCGGTGCGTCGCTCGCGGTGGTACTCGCCCGCACCGCCGTGGCCCTCGATCGCGGCGATCGCTCGATCGGCGCTTTCCTCGAGTTCGGATTCGGCGGTCTTGTAGTTCGGTGCCTGCACCTCGATGCGGTACTCGGGCGCGCCGACGTAGCTCACTTCGAGGTCGACCTCCTCGGGCACTTCGCCGTTGCCCTCGGCGGCTTCCAGCGCCTCGCGGATCCCGTCGACGCCGCTTGGCGATGGGTTCTCGAGGTCGACGTAGCCGGTGACGTTGACGTACGGCACCGAGACGTTCTCGCGTGCGGTGTCGACGATCGCCTCGATCTCGTCGTCGTCGAGGTCGGTGTCCGCGAGGGCCTCTTCGCCGTGGATGGCGGCCTGTTTGAAGCCGTCGTAGAGGCCGCCGTGGGCCGCGATCAGTTCGTTCGCGATCGCGGTGTAGACCTCGTCGTCGATCTCCTCGCCGAAGGCCAGTTCCATCCAGTTGTCGGCCTTCTGCTCGTTTTTCCACTCCTGGATCTTATCGGAGCGCTGGTGATCGTTGACGTCTTTCAGCGAGAGGTCGATCTGCTGGGAGCCCTCGTCGACATCGAGGACCTTACAGACGACGATCTGTCCCTCGCGGACGTGGTCGCGGACGTTCTTGATCCAGCCGCTGGCGACCTCGGAGATGTGGATCAGTCCGCGTTTCTCCTCGTACTCCTCGAGATCGACGAAGACGCCGAAGTCCTCGATCTCGTCGATCTTGCCGACGACGAGTTCGCCGGGGTCGGGCCAGCCGCTGTATTTCATCGTGACTCGACTGTCTCGACGATCTCGTGGTCGATCTCGGCGTTGCCGCCGGTCGGTCGGGCGAGCGTCGTGCCACAGACGGCACAGGCGACCTCCGTGGAGGCCTTGCCGAAGACGGTCTGTTCGTTCTCGCAGTCACTGCATCGGACGCTGTAGAAATTTCCTGCCATTGGTATCACTCCTGGAACTCGAGTCGGCCGGCGCGCCATCCCTCGCGGAGGTGGGCCTTGCCGCACTCGCTGCAGCGGTATTTGAGGTCGGTCTTTTTCGTGGGCTTTTCGCCGGCGGGCACCTTCGAGAAGCGACCGGAGTTACCGATCGACGAGGAGTTTCGCCGGGTGCGGCGAGCGTCCCATTTCAGTCCCGAGGAACGGCCGGTTCGGGACTTCTCGACTTCGTGTTCGTGGTGTTCGTTGCAGTGCGGGCAGTACGTATTGAAGCGGCGTGGCATCTGCATGGTTATCTCACTTGGCGTGGGCTAAGACACCGCTGTTTAAAACCCGTTTGGTTCGTCCCCGTCGCCGCCGGCCGTCGGTTCCACAATTGGTCGTCGAGCCGGCCCCGAACGGATCGACACTACCGCTCCGAAGCGTTTAATCGTCTCTCCTGTGAACGCTCGCGTATGAAACAGCTCATCATCCACGGCGATCCCGGCATCCGCAACGGGGCCATCGTTCGGTACGAGGGGGACGAGGGGGAGGCCGAGGTGGTCTGTTTCGGGATCAACCGCAACGGCGAGTACCACGGTCCCGATCGGGTCCAGCTCTGGTGTACCGTCGGCGACGAGGACGAGTACGAGGACTACGAGGAGCGAAACTTCACGCCACATTTCCTCGACGTCGATCGGGTCGACGCCGACGACGTCGAAGTCGTCCGGGCGAAAAGCGACCTAGCGATCTGATCGGACCGAGCGAGCGGCCGCGAGTCGTCCCTCGAACATCGTCGCAGTCCTGCCGGTCCGGCCAACGGAACCGAGCGGCGATCAGTTATTTTCGGGGACTGTCAGCTTCACGGATCGATCGCAAAAGGGAAATCGTTGCCGCCGACACTGGGGAATACGCTCGAGCATCCACGATGAGTGATTCCCTCGCAGAGGCCGTCCGAACGCGGGTTCGAGCGTTGTTCTCACCGACCCGGTTCGGCCAATTCGCCGGGGTTGGCTTCGTCGGTGCGACCGTCGATATTCTCGTGTTCGCCGCGCTAAGCAGCGTCACGTCCCTTGTCTGGATCATTGCAAAACTCATCTCCTGGGAACTCGGTATCATCGTCATCTTTGCGATCAACGAGCGGTGGACGTTCGCGAGCCACGGTGCTGTCGGGACGCGAGCGGTGGTCTGGCGGTTCCTTCGCTCGAACATCGTTCGGCTGGGCGGGCTAGCGGTGACGCTGGCAGTGTTACGGGTACTCGTCGAGCAGTTCGGTGTCTGGCTCGTCCTGGCCAACATGGTCGGCATCGGCGTCGGCTTCTTCGTCAACTACACCTGTGAGAGTCTCTACACGTGGCAGGTCCATCAGGACTAACGGTAGAAACCCGCATACGGCGACCGAATCACAACCCTTAACTAGCACACTCGGGTATGAACTGGTAGCGGGATGGGATAGCCAGGAGATTCCGGCGGGCTCATAACCCGCAGATCGGTAGTTCAAATCTACCTCCCGCTATACTTCTGACGCGAGCAAGTTCGTGAGCGTCGAGTATGGCACAGTGGGAGATTTGAACCGGACAGCGCTCGAGCGAAGTGCGAGTGCTGGTTCAAATCTCTCCCCTGGTATTCTGTAGTGACCGAAGCCGCGAGTGACGGGTATCGCACGGTGAGCGCTCGACAGCGGAAGCAAACGTTTCGACCGTGGTTCGAATCCCGGCCGCGAGCCGCCATTGCGGCCGTGGTCGAACCGCTGCTCTCCGCTCGAAGCGGTCGAACGGTGGGCCTACGGCTCTTCGGCGAGGTAATCGCGGAGCCGGCGGCCCTGCGGGTAGGTGAACGTGACCGTCCCGTGGAGGACCGACGGCGTCGAGAGGGGGTCGACGGGAGCGAACCGCTGGAACCCCGACTCCGCGGGGAAATCGAAGTCGATGCGGTCGACGTCGGCCTCGTACAGTTCGCTGACGAAGGGGATCGGGAACTCAAGGAGCTCGCTGATCTGTGCGCGGCTCCCCGTCGGGTCCGGAAGCTTCCGATGGGCGTAGTAGTGGAGATGGCCGGTGAGCGTGTCGATTTGATCGTCACCGACGCTCGCTTCGGCTTCAATGACTTGCTCGCCGTCGACCGAGAGCGTCGAGACGAGTTCGCCGTCGTCTTCCGCCCACGCACACGAGCCGGGAAGACTCGGTATTCCGGCGCTTTCGCGGGTATACGCCTGCAGCTGGGGCGAATCGGTCCAGTAGCCCACCCAGAACCGGCCGGGAACCGGCAGTTCGCCCTGCGCGTCACTGACCGCGCGACTGTCGTGATCGGCGACTTCCACCGTCAGATAGGTCAGGGTGTACGGATCGAGATGGGCCGTCTGCTCGGCCGACGGCACGCGATACATGTTCATCTGGACGAGGCCGTTCGGGTGCGGCTCGAGGCCGGGCGGCAGCGCCGCTTCGAGCACCTCGGGGTCGGCCTCGTAGCCGACGATGAGCATCCGCGCGTTCTTGATGAGCTGTGGCGGCGACACGGTCGTTCCCTCGAGGGGATCGGCGGGGAAGTCGTGGTCAGTCATGAACGATCACCTGTTGGCGTCGACGCCGACGTCCTCGGGCGCGAAGACCTCGGGAACCGGTTCGTCTCTGACGCCGCGGATGTCGTCGAGAACGGGCTTGAGATAGGCCCGGAACAGCACTGGGCGCTCGCTCATCGGGAAGTGACCGGTTGCTTTCATCTCGTGGGCGGTCGCTCCCTCGCCGATGGCGTCGGCGGCCTCGCGGGCGTCGTCGGGGTTGGTCAGGTAATCGTACTCGCCGTTCATGAGGTACATTCGGACCTGCGTGGCGTCGATCTCGTCGGCGGACTCGCTGTAGTCGTGGTCCATCGAGTAGTAGTGGAGGTCGCCTTTGAGGACGCCGTTGGCACCCTGTTCGTACAGATAGAGCGTCTCACGGCGCGCCCACTCGGGGGCGTGTGGCGCCATCAGCCCCCACGTCGCGTGGGAGTTGACGTCGTTCGCGTTGACGTGTGGGTGATCGAGCCACTGGATGTAGAACCCAGGTGTGACCAGCCCCGCCTCGAGGCCGATCAGCGCCCGGAACCGCTCGGGGTACCAGTCCGCGAGTTCGAGCGTGACCGTGCCACCCATGCTCGAGCCGATGAAGACCGGCTCCTCAAGTTCGAGCGCGTCGGCGATGGCGACGATGGTGTCGGTGAACCGCTCGGCGGTGAGATCGTACTGGTCGGTCCACCACGATTCGCTCGACGGCGGGACCGACTTCCCGTGGCGCGGCAGGTCGTATGCGATCACCCGGAAGTGGTCGGTGATCTCCGGATCGTTCAGGACGTGGCGCCACTGCTGGTTGTTACAGCCGGCCGTGTGCTGACAGAGCAGGGGAATGCCGTCCTCCGGCCCGGCGGCCTCGTAGTAGATACGGTGGTCGACGCCATCGAGGTCGACGGTGACGTACCGGCCCGTAATGGGCTCGTCCGTCGGCTCTTCCGGTCGGTGCGTCCCCACAGTGGGCGGTTCGCCGCCGTTGTGTGCCGTCCGCATCAACTCGAGCGCACGCTGGACCGATCGGAAGTTCTGGAAGATGGTCTTGTGGTTGCCGATCAGGTCGAAGTACCCTTCCTCGCCCTTGACCGCGGTCCGGTAGAAGGAGGCGAACACTTCGTTGTGGTGGGCCGCCGGAATCTCGCTGACGAACTCGTCCCAGGCCTCACGCGGCCCGACGACGCCGAACGACCACGCGTCGTCTAGCCCCGGCGTCCGGACATCTCGTACCTCGCCGTCCTGCATCTCCAGCAGGAAGTGGTCGTCGCCGATGCCGATAACGAAGTTCTCGTCGAAGGCGTCGCGGCCGTGCTGGGCCATCTCCGGGTCTGCGTTTACGACGTCTCGATACTCCTGCCACCACTCCTCGCTGGCCAGTTCGGTTGGTGCCATACTATGCGTGTTGTTCTCTACCAACATAGCATCGTATGCTACCTCTCTATGATGAGAGAACGGAAGGTCGTGGAAACTGGCGCGAACCCGCCACGAAGGAGAGACCGGACGGCGTCTCGCCACGGAGAGACGGCGGGGACGCAGGCAAGCGCCATCGCGATCGTCGTCCGACGGCACATCCCGTTGACGGATCCGTTGGGGTTCGCCGTACCGCGTCGCCGACTCGGGAGTTTCAACCCGCTTGAATTTTCGTCATTCGCTCGCGGGCCCGCGCGCACGTGACATCAGGACGCCGGCTGTGAACCGGGACGAAGACTACACTGATCGGTCGCTCTACAGGCGGAGCAGGCCGAGTGCATCGGGGCTTGACCCCGAGGCGGTTCACGCCACGGAGAGTGCGACGAGAACGGTGGCTCCGACGGTTATGCGTTGCCGGCGATGAAGGGGTCGTACTCGTCGTGTTCGAACGTTCCGAGGATCGTCCCGTCGATCGTCTTGAAGTGGGTATAGAGGGCACCTTCGTCTTCAGCGGCCGTGATCATGCCGTCGGCGCGCGCGAGGTCGTATCGACTGGGGATCAGCATCGATCGCTCGGTCTCCGGGTCGATCAGTTCCGTGACGACGAACATGAACCCGTCTATCTCGGTGCCATACACCAGATACTCGGTGAACTCGTCGCTGTCGAAGGTATCGGTAACGGTCTCGACGTAGTTGTTCGGAATCACGTGCATGAGTCCGAATCGATCGTCTTCGCCCATGTCACGGCTTACCGTGTCGGTGTGTGCGGCCATGACGGTGACGACGTCCCAGCCCTCGTCGCGACGCTCTTGGGCGATCGCTTCCGTATCCTCGAGCGTCTGTTTCCAGGCTTCCGTCTGGACACCCTGTGGATCCCGGCGTCGGAACGAACCGGGATCGGCAGCGCCGATATCGTCGTGCATACCCCACTGTCCTCAGAGGAGCCGGTTAATTCTTTCCGGAGATGGAGACCTCAGCCGACCCCGAATGCGGTCTCCATGAGAAACGACAGCAACAGCACCAGGAGACTGCCGAGCAGGAGTTTCCCCGGCGGCGTGAGTCGCTTTTCCGGCGGCGGCAGTTGGATCCACCGAAGCGGCGGCAGCGACCGGACGAGCGACTGAAACCGCGTCGAATCGCGGGCAGCCGGTATCGCTCCGGCGACGCCACGGTTTGATGGCGGTCTCACGTCGTCGGGAGACGTCGGCCACAGCCGGACCGTCGCGTACGCGAGGAGGAGCCATCCGGCGACGAACAGCAGGGCCTTCGCACGGACGACTCCGCCACCGGTCGCGACGCCGATGATCAGGGCACCGATACCGGTGAGTGTCGCGACGGCGATCGCGTACGTCATCGCGTCCAGTCCGACGCGCCCGAACACCCGGAGTCGGTCACCGAACCCGTCGCTCGGTGGCATCGTCACCCGTGGCGGTTCTCGATGACGGCATCCGGGGATCGATACTCGTCGGTATGCCGGTGACAGTAGCTCTGGTGGCCGCCATCGCTCATGTCGTGATACGCCGGCGGTTCGTCGTCACAGACGCTGCCAAACGCCTCGTTGAAGACGGCGATCGCCTCGCTCTCGTTGTGGTCCCGAGCGAGGGTCGCGATTTCGTCCAGAACCGACTGGACGCGCGCGGGAACCTCCAGGTCCCCGAACAGTTCGTCGTAGGTCTCCTCGACCGTCCCGAAGCGCGTGTCTTTCCCGACTGCCGCGCGGAGTCGATCGCGAACCGAGCGGTCCGCGCGCTGGCGCTCGCTGAGCAGTTCACGAAGCGTATTGAGCCGATTCCAGAGTTCGTCGTCGAGATCACGGTACTCCGCCGGACGGATTCGTGCCGGACAGCGCGTGCTGAACGGGCAGCCGGCGGGCGGGTACCGCGGGTTCGGCGGCGTCCCGTGGAGCGTGATTCGGTCGCGTTCGACTGTCGGATCGGGTTCCGGAATCGCCGACAGCAACGCGTGCGTATACGGGTTCGACGGCTCGGTGAACAGTTCCTCGGTCGGCCCGATCTCCATGACGTTCCCGAGATACATCACTGCGACCCGGTCACAGAGGTGGTGAACGACGGAGAGGTCGTGTGCGATAAACAGGTAGGTCAGCCCGAACTCGTCTTGGAGGTCCTCGAGCAGGTTGATGATTTCGGCCTGCACGGAGACGTCGAGCGCCGAGACCGGTTCGTCGAGGACGACGAAGTCCGGCTCGAGCGCCAAGGTACGGGCGATACTGATCCGCTGGCGCTGGCCGCCGGAGAACTGGTGGGGATAGCGGTAGTAGTGTTCGCGCTGGAGACCGACGGTATCGAGCAACTCCTTGACGCGCTGGCGTCGCGCTTGCGGCGTCTCCCACTCGTGAACGTCCAGCGGTTCACGGACGATTTCGCCGATCGTCATTCGGTCGTTGAGGCTCGATTCGGGGTCCTGAAACACCATCTGGGCGTTTCGTCGCCACTCGTGGAGATCGTCGCCCTCGAGGGTCGTGATATCGACGCCGTCGAACCGAACCTCGCCGTCGGTCGCGTCCTCGAGTTGGAGGAGCGTTCGCCCCAGCGTCGTCTTGCCACAGCCGGACTCGCCGACGAGGCCGAGCGTCTCGCCACGGTGAATATCGAACGAGACACCGTCGACGGCCTTGACGGGCGTTCCACCGAGGAGGCCGCCGTCCTCGTAGTAGGTCTTTAGCCCCTCGACTTCGATCATCACGTCGCCGTCGCTGTCGGTCGGTACGTCGGTCTCGGTCGCTATCGGCTCCTGGCTCAGTTCGTGACTCATTCGGTATCGCCTCCGGTCCGTCTCGCGTTTCGTCGTCGATGCTGGTCGACCGCCTCGTCCGTCGAACGGTCGCCGGGACAGAGCAAGCACGCCGCGGTATGATCGTCGGTCCCCTCCTCGACCGGGACCGGAACGGGATGAACGGCGTCGCACTCGTCGAACGCCTTCGGACACCGCGGTGCGAACCGACAGGACGTCGCCGGCTCGTTCGGCGTCGGAACGTTCCCTTCGATCGTCTGGAGCCGGTCACCGGATTGTTGTCCCGGAATCGACTCGAGCAGGCCGCGCGTGTACGGATGCCTCGGATCCGAGAACAGCTCGTTCACGCCGGCCGTTTCGACGATTTCCCCGGCGTACATGACGTTTACTCGATCGGAGATCTCCGCGATCACACCCATGTCGTGGGTGATGAACATCATCGAGAGATCCCGTTTCGCCTGTAGATCGGCGAGCAGGTCGAGGATCTGGGCCTGAATCGTCACGTCGAGTGCCGTCGTCGGCTCGTCGCAGATCAGCAACTCCGGCTCGCAGGCAAGCGCCATCGCGATCACGGCTCGCTGACGCATCCCGCCGGAGAACTGGTGTGGATACTCGTTGACGCGGCGACGCGCGTCGGGGATGCCGACGGCCTCGAGCAGATCGATCGCTTCCTGCGTCGCCGCTTCACCCCGCAGTCCCTGGTGGAGCCGGACGGACTCCTTGATCTGGTTTCCGACCGTGTAGACGGGGTTGAGACTCGTCAGCGGGTCCTGGAACACCATCGCGATCCGTCCACCGCGCATGCGTCGCCGCGGTTCGCCGCTGAGACGCGTGATCTCGACGAATCCGTCGGTGATCTCCGTCGGCGTCTCTGGACTTCCGTTGGTGACGAATACACAGTCGTCCTCGTCGACGAGACCGAGTTCGTCGCCGTAGCCGGCGGCGACGACGTCCGCAAGCGGCACGTCACCGGCCCTCTCGCAGCCGAACGCCGCCGGCGTGATATCGATCGTCTCGCGGTCGAACAGGGCAACCGGGTCGTAGTCGGCCGCTACCGTCTCGAGGTCGACGGTGCGATCCGGGAACTTCGAGGCGTACTCTCGAACCGTCTCGAGGTGGTTGAAACGGACGCTGCTGCCCTGGAGGGTACGTCCTGGCGAGTCGACGAGTCCCATGATCGACCGGGCGGTCACGCTCTTGCCCGATCCGCTCTCGCCGACGATGCCAACGGTTTCGCCCCGCTGGATGTCGAACGAGACTCCGTCGACCGCGCGGATGGTCTCCTTTTCGGTGAAGAACGCCGTCTGGAGGTTTCGAACGTCGAGTATCGGTTCGTCCGACGTCTCTGCCGACATCACCCACCACCTCCTGCTGCCGCGGTACCAGTGTCGTCGGCCCCGCCGGTATCCGCCTCCGGATCGATCGCGTCCCGGAGGCCGTCACCAAGCGCGTTGAAGCCGGTGACCACGAGGACGATCATCAGTCCCGGGATGGTCGCGACGTGCCACGACGGCGTGCTGACTAACTGTCGCCCGTCGCTGATCAGTCGTCCCCACTCGGGTGTCGATCCTTCGATACCCAGACCGAGGAACGAGAGCGCGGCCGTGGAGATGATGATTCCGCCGAGCAGTAGAGAGCCGTAGATCATTATATACCCTGCAATGTACGGGGCCATGTGTTTACGCATTGTGTTCGCCGGTGTCTGTCCGTAGCTCCTCGCGGCATCGACCCACTCCTCTTCGGCGACCTGTAACGACGGGCCGCGGATCGTCCGCCACATCCCCGGCCAGTAGACGAACGCGAAGATGAGCCCGAGGAGAAGCCCGCCGTTGAGCGGTTCCGCGAGCGGATGGTCCCCGAAGATGACTGATAACATCATCACGAGCAGAAATGCCGGGATCGAGATGATCGTGTCGCTCGTGAGTACCGTCAGGATGTCGACGATCCCCTTGTAGTAGGCGGTTAGCATCGACATCGTGACCGCGATCAGTCCACCGAGACCGATCGCGAGGAGCCCGATCACCAGCGACGTCTGCGCGCCGTAGGCGATATGGGTGAGCAAGTTCTGTCCGGACGGTGTCGTTCCCAACGGTGCCCAGCGGTCGTAGTCGTCGTAACTCATCGGACCGACAGTGTTTTGATTGGTCGATATACTGCCGAGGTTCGCCGCTCCGGGCGTGACCGTCGCGACTTCGCCGTCATCGTTGAGATACTCGATCTCGTACTCGTAGGGAGAGGCGATGTTCTGGTCCGCCGTGGTGGGACTGACAGCCGGTGCCCAGAGCGCCGTAACGATGAACATGAGGACGACGATCAGACCGAACAGCCCCCAGTAGTGGGATCGGAATCGACGGAGCGTGTCGTCACGCGGCGTCCAGTCAGCCTGCCGGTAGTGGTCCCGAAAGATCGTGTACCCTTTCCAGGACCAGACGATTACAGTGAGGGCGTAGGTGTAGACGAGCAACGTGCGAAGCCCCCACGCCACTGCCGGCGAGAGGCCGAGGAATGTCCCATCCCAGCCACCGCCAGGCGTTCTGTGACCCTGATTGGAGATGACCTCGTGGCTCGTGAGCGTCGGAATCGACGACAGGGTGTTGAACACGCCGTCGATCGTACCGTTGACGAGTCCGCCGACCGGCGTGAACGCCAGCAGGACCGCAAGCGTGGCGAGGATGGCGGTCACGACGGCCCGCTCGAGGAATCGGACGATACGATCGCTCAGACCGATATCGAACTGGTCCACGGCGGACCAGGACGTGAATCTGGTAACGAGAACGGCGATCCCGAACAGCAAGACCAGCGTGATCGTGTCGCTCACGAAGTAGCTGACGATCGGAACGGTCGCCTCGCCGACCGAGTCGCCGATCCAGCTCGGTATCAGCCCCACCAGACCGATGACGTACTTGACCGCCCCCACGAGCTGGTAGACCCAGCCAATGTATCGGCCGAACTCGAGGGCAATCAACACGGCGGTGCCAAGCAGCCAGAACCGCGCCGGTCCGGGATTGTCGGCAACGCGTTCGCGGAGGGGCCTCGATTCGTCTGTCGTCTCGGTCGGTTCGAATGACTCACTCACACTCATCGTTTGTACCCCACTCGTGGATCGATAATCGTGTACAGGAGGTCCTGAAGGATGTTCAACAGGATGATGACCACTGTGAAAAGAAACAGCAACGCTCCGGCAAGCGGCAGGTCTCCCTGTACCGCCGCCTGGAAGAAGATCTTCCCGAGTCCGTTGATGTTGAAGATATACTCGACGATGACCGAGCCACCGATCAGCAGGAACGCCTCGTTCGTGATGACCGGCACCAGTGGAATCAGTGCGTTTCTGAAGACGTGTTTCCAGACGATGGCGCGGTCCGTCAGCCCCTTCGCCTTGGCCGTCTCGACGTAGTTCGAGTTAATCGTCTCGAGGATGGCGGTCCGTCCGATACGGAGTTCCGCGGCCATCGAGGCCGATCCGAGGACCAGTGCTGGCGGGAGGATGAGTTTGATATCGCTGGCGAGTGTTCCCCAGTCGATACCGGCCGCCGTGACGAACGTCAAATCGGGCGTTCCAGTGACGCTCCTGATATCCGGGCCCAACGTGTACCAGTCGAACCCGAACCAGCCGCCGCCTTTGGTCTTGCGGAGAGTGGCGAGGAGGATGATGCTCAGCCAGAAATTCGGCATCGCCTGCCAGAGGATGCCGCTCACGGAGGCGAGGTAGTCGCCCCCGCTGTTGGGCCGTAGCCCGGCGTAGAACCCGAGCGGGATGCCGATAAACAGCGGGAGCATGATCGCCCAGAGCCCCAGCCAGAGCGTCGGCGGGCCCGCGAACGAGATGATTCGGGCCACTTCCATGTCGCCGTAGATAACCCACGACTTACCCAGATCTAGGGTCAGGAAGTTCGTTACGAAGTCAAGGTACTGTTCCCAGAGGGGGTCGTTGAGTCCGAGCCGTTCGCGCATTCGCGCGGCCTCGGCTCCCGACGCCTCGGGGCCGAGTCGAGCGGCCACGGGATCGACCGGTCCCATCCGTAGTAACGCGAAAATAAGCGTCATTACGAGGAAGAGGACCGGCACGGAGAGCAGCAGCCGCTTGTAGAAGTATCTCCACCGACTCATGAGTCCTCACGAACGGTTCGGAGGTCGTTTCTTGAACAATCTTTCATACGTATACGTCGATTTGACTTTCCCACATGTATCTGAATATTTCAATTCTCATTGTTTCGAGAACGGGGACCGAAGCGGGGTCGCCTCGGCGTTATTCGTCTTCCAGGTTCGCTTGCCAGTCGAGGTAGTAGCCGGTCGCTTCGCTCGGCATCTTCGACGTATTGGTGTTCTTCGGCTCGAAGCCGAAGTGGCCGTACGCGACGTCCGGCCAGCTCCAGATCCAGCCGAGCGAGAACATCTCGAGGTCGCCGTCCTCACCACGGTCCTGGAGCGTCGAGAACTGCGTCGTCTGGGTGTTGAGGTCGACACCGAGACCGGAGAGCCTGCGCTGGATCTCATCGGCCATATCCTGGAACGTCGAACTCGACTTGTAGACGGTCGCTTCCATCTCGAACGGATCGTCCTCAGTGAAGCCGGCATTCTCGAGGACTTCTTTCGCGCCGGCCTTGTCCATCTCGTTGACGCCATAGGGCCACTCGTCTTTCCAGTCCTGATAGCCATCCTGTCCGGTCGGCCACATCGCCGGCGGCGTGAAGCTGAACGCCTCGAAGCCACGGTTCTGGAGAATGTCCTCGATGAACGTCTCGTGGTCCGTGACGTACGCGACTGCCTTGCGGACGGGTGCGGGGACGTTCGTGACGTTGAACGCGAAATAGAACGTGCCGAGTTCGGCGACCGCGAGGTAGTTCGCGGTCTCGCCGTTCTCGAACTCCCCGTACGTCCCGAACTCCCGGCCGTTGTCGTCGGTCTCGGCGTCGATGAGGGCGGGGTCGTATTGCGCGGTCGGAATCTCGAAGAAGTCGGCGTTCTTCTCCATCGCGTAGGTGAACTTCGATGAGGGATCCTCGTTGATCTCCCAGTGGATGGATTCGACGCTCGCGACGGTCCCGTAGAAGTCGTCGTTGCGGACGAGCCGAACACTTTCGCCGGGGTTGAACTCGTCGTACTTGAACGGCCCGGTCCCGTTTGCCATCTCGGTTCGGAACTCGTCGTGGCTGTATCGACCGTCGTAGCCCTCGATGTCCCCGACGATTCCCTCCGGAACGATGGAGAAGCCGTTGTACGTAAGGACGTCCAGGACGGCCGGGTTCGGCTCCTGGAGGGTGATCTCGAACGTGAGGTCGTCGACGACATCGATCGCCAGCGAATCTGGGGCGATACTGCCGTCGTCGGTGGTCTCGTGTTCGATACCGAGACCGCCCGTCACCTCGGTGACGAAGTTCGATCGTTCGCTAAACTTGGATTCGGCGAGCCGCCGGAACGAGTACTTGACGTCGTCGGCGGTCAGGTCCCTCCCGTCGTGGAACTGGACGCCGTCTTTGAGCGTGAACGTCCACGTCAGCCCGTCGTCGGACGTCTCGAAGGACTCGAGCAGCTGATTCTCGACCTCCGGGACACCGGCCGGATAGTTGGTCAGCGTGTCGTAGAGTTGTGCGATGACCTCGCTGGACGCGGTGTCCGTCGACATGACGGGGTCCAGTTCGTCGAAGGTAGCGTTGATCAGGTTCAGCTCCGAATCGCCGTCGACTTCCGTCCGGTTGTGTTTCAGGTGGTGGCGGCCGAGGGCACCTAACCGGGGGATGTCGACGTTGTCGTACCAGAAGAACTCGCCTTTGCTGTGGTACATCGGGAGCATGACCATGTCGTCCCGGACGGCCTCCTCGATCTCGATGTAGGCCTCGGTACGGGTCTCTTCCGCGTCGGGGCCCGGGTTGTTGATGACGCGCTCCCAGGCGGCCTGTGCCTTCTCGGCGTGTTTGCTCGTCTCGAAGTCGGTTTCCTCCTCTTCTTCCTCGTCGTCACTGAGAAGGGCCGAACAACCAGCCAGTCCGACCGATGCACTGCCACCAAGGAGAGCAAGCATTTGTCGTCGCGATCGATCTACAGTTGATACATCCGGTATGTCGGACATAAACATGAGTAACCAAGACAATCATTATAAACTTACCGACAACGGGAGAAGGTTGAACTGGGGTTTATTGCACCGATCGGCACACAAATGCACAGATGCGTTCGTTAGCGGAGGTAAAAACAGGAATTCGGTAGCACGGCGGCTCGGGTCCGGGTCGGTTCTCGAAGGCTAACGCGACGTATCGAGACGTCTCAGTTGTCGCCCTCTTCGTCGATGATGACGACTTCGCCGTCGATGACGTCGACGTTGATCAGCGTCTTAACGTCGTAGCCCGCGTCGTCGACCTTGTTCTCGCCGCCGACCTTCTTGATGACCGCGACCGTATCGATGACCTCCGCCCCGATCCCGTCGAGGGCATCCAGTACCGCTGCAAGGGTCCCGCCCGTCGAGAGAACGTCGTCGAGAACCAGCACCCGCTCGCCCTCCCGGACGTCGTTGATGTACATCTCGTTCTCCGAGTAGCCGGTCTTCTGAGAGATCGCGACTTCGTCGTCGAGGCCGTACTGGCGCTTGCGGATCACGGTCAGCGGGATGTCGGTCATCAGCGAGACCGCGGTGGAGATGTGAATGCCCATCGCGGCCGGGGTGACGATCCGGTCGACTTCCTCGAGCTGGGCCTTCCGGATGATCCGGATGACGATTTCGCGCAGTAGGGTCGGGTCGAGCTTGGGGACCCCGTCGCTGATCGGATGGACGAAGTAATGATAGCCGTTCTTCTCGATGATCGGGGCCTCGAGCAGGGACTGCTTGAGTTGATCCATGTCGTCGGTGGGACGGTAGCGGAGTAAAACTTGACGATACGCGCGAACGAGAATTGCAGGCGTCGAAATCCGGTCGGTTCTCCGTCTCGTCCCGTCGCCACGGCGTCTCGGGCCCCTTACTGCTCGCCGTAGCTGAGTTCGGGTGGCTGCTCGCCGTGGCCGAGCCGCATGTTACGCTCGTGGTAGATGTGTGCGACGGCGGTGACCGTCACCGTCACGGCGATAATCGCCGTCCAGGCGAGGTTCGAGAGGGCGGTCAACGGATAGATCTCCAGCCAGAGCGCGGCGACCAGCGCACAGCTGATCGCACCGAGCGAGAGGTACAGCTCCCGCCAGGCGAACTCCCGGCCGGGGACGATCTCGAGGTAGACGCTGATGTCCCGGGTTCGTTCGGTCGGCTCGATGACGCCCCGATCGGAGTCGAACTCGAGGATACCCGACGTGTCCATCTTCGGGAGGTGTGTCTGTTGCAGCGTCGTATAGACCCGCTTTCGCTGTTCGGGTGTAACTCCCTCGAGGGTCGTCTCGTACTCCCAGGCGGCGATCTGCTGGGCGAGGTCGCCGAGTTCGACGGGACGGTCGTCCTGTTTGAGAAACTGGAGGACGTATCGCCGCCGCTGATTGCGCAGTACTTCGAAGATCTCTCCCTTGGTGAGTTGATCGTCGACCTCGTCACCGTGGTCACTCTCGCTGCCGTCGGCCTCGTCAGCGTCGGCGTCCGGCGGACGGTGTTGTTGTGCCACCGCGATCACCTCGTGCTACCGGTCCCGGCCGGCAGCGAGTGTGGTCCCGTACCCGATCGTATTCCCATCGGTTCGGGCGATGAACTGCACCTATATAATTCTCCTGAACCAACCTATCCGATTACTTCGACGTCTCGTCCGCACTCAGTACCGCCGCGATCGACTCGGCGATCTCGCCGCCCAGTCCGGCCTTTGTCCCCTCGTAGCGGGCGGCATCGCCGGCGTGGACCAGCAGCGCCCTCGTCCGGTCCTCACCCATTACGCTCGCGTCGTTAGCGACGACGAAGGCCAGCCCCGCCCGCTCGAGGGTCGTCCGGGCCTGCCCGATCATCGCTTCCTCGTCGCCGGAGGTTTCGGTCTTGAAGCCGACGATCGGCAGCTCCGGGAACTCGGCGCGGATCTCGTCGATGAGCTTCGGCGTCGGCTCGAGGTCGAGGGTCAACTCCTGGCCCGAGCGGATCTTCTCGTCGCTTTCCGCGACGGTGTAGTCGCCGATGGCGGCCGCCGACACCAGCGCGTCGGCGTCCTCGCAGGCCGCCCGCGTCGCCGCGAGCATCTCCGCGGCGCTCTCGACGTCGCGAACGTCGGCGTATGGTACCTCGGGGCCGTCGTGGACCAGCGTCACGTCCGCGCCGCGAACGTAGCAGGCTTTCGCGACCGCCCGGCCCATCTTGCCCGACGAGCGGTTCGTGATGATCCGGACGGGATCGATCGACTCGCTGGTCGCGCCGCTGGTGACGACGACCGACGCGCCCTCGAGGGGGCGATCGCCGGCCGCGCGGGCGACGTCACAGACGATCGCCTCCTCGCTGGCGATCTTGGCCTTCCCCTCCTCGAGACGCGGATCGACGAACTCGACCCCCCACCCGGTGACGGTGTCGATGGCCTCGAGGACGCCGGGATGGTCGTACATCGGTTCGTGCATCGCCGGCGCGATCACGACCGGCGTGTCGGCTCCGAGCGCGGTCGTCGCACAGGTCGTAACCGGGGTGTCGTCGACGGCCCCCGCAATTTTGCCGACCGTGTTCGCGGTGGCGGGCGCGATCAGGAACACGTCGGCCCAGCCGTCGTACCCACAGAGATCGACGTGTTCGACGCCCCCCGTGATCTCGGTGACGACGTCGTTCTCGGTCGCGAACTCGACGGCCCAGGGGTGGACGATCCCCTGTGCGCTATCGGTCATCACGCCGCGAACCGTCGCCCCCCGGCGTCGCAACTCGTGGGCGAGTTCGACCGTCTTGACGGCCGCGATCGATCCCGTCACCCCGAGCGCGACGTTGACTCCCTCGAGCATGCCGGGTACTTCGAAGGGGGTCCCTTTAGGCGTACCGTCGTCCCCTGATCGCACGTCGTTCCCTCCGGAAGTCGCCACCGAAAACCGTTAGTGACTGTGATAGTAAGTGCGTTCAATGCGTTTACCTCGATCATCTCGTGACGACCGGGGCGTCTCGGTCGTCATCGGGACCGTCCTCCTGATCGGGATGGTCACGATGTCGATGGCAGTTCTCGGCGCGACCGTGCTGAGTACTGACCTCGTCGACAGTCCCCCTCGAGCGGAGTTCGTCTATGAAGAAGGGAGCGGAACCGTCACGATCGGCCTGACCGAGGTGCAGCGACTGACCGCCGGTGAAACGGAAATCAAGCTTCAGGACGGTGGAAGTTGCGGTACGTGGGACGGCAGCGGCGATCTCGAGGAGGGCGATGTGACGACTGTAGACAAGGGCGACTGCGGGGAGTCGCTCGACAAGGGCGACGTATTGCAGGTGATCGGTTCGGAGACGTTGCTCGATACCTACGAATTACGCGAGTAGCAACCGTAGCACAGTCGGTGACGACGTGACTGTCGGTTCGATCGACTGTCGAGGACTCCACGATTACGGTGACAGATCGGACGTCTGCGACTACTCCGAAACACTCGGGTGCATCGTCGGCTCCTCGTCTACCGGCTCGGAAAACGCCTCGAGCATGCGCGCTCTCGCGGCCTCATCCCGCTCGAGGCGCTCATCGTCGTCGATCTCCTCGCAGCCGGGCGGTACCTCGCGGCCGCGACCGGTGAAATAGCCCTCCGGGGTGACCCAGTCGTGATAGAAGTTCGCGTCCGAGTCGTGAACGGCGGCGAGGCCGACCTTCGCGCCGTGGCCGGCCGCGACGATCGCCTGGTGGGGTTCCTCGGCCAGCCGACCCGCGGCGTAGACGCCGTCGACGGCCGTTCGCCCGGCCCCGTCGACGTTCACGAAGTGCTTGCTCCCACGCTGGATGCGACCCACGTCGAGGGGCACGAGGTAGTCACTGTCCGACCACGAGGCCGCGATCACCCGGCGGGCCTCGAGCGGCTCGCCACCCTCGGTCTCGAGGCGAAAGCCCGCCTCGAGGTCCGTCTCGTCTACTGGTTCCGCACGCGTTACGCGCCCGAGTTCGAACTCGGCACCGGCGGTGCGGGCCTGCTCGCGGCTCAGTTGCAGGTAGCGCCGGGCGTCGACTCCGTCGGGAAAACCGGGATAGTTCTCGAGGCTGGCGTTGCGCGCGAGGATCGACTCGCCACCGTCGACGACGAGCGTGTCGAGTCCCGCGCGGGCGGTGAAGATCGAAGCGGCGAGGCCGGCGACGCCCCCGCCGACGATACAGACGTCTCGCATGGCAGCCCGTTGACTCGGCAGTGTATAGAAGGTTGCCGTCGACCGCAACGCCGGACGGGGACCGGTCTCGGCGTTCGAGACCCGCTCGGCTCGAGTCGCGTGGGGACCGCAAAACGCTGTGGCTCGACCCCCGTCATGTGGCTCACCCAACAGTATTTTGAGCCGAACCAGTGAAGTTCCGGTATGTTCGTCGCCGCCTTCCTGATCGGACTCGCGGTGGTTCCGTTCCTCGTCTTTCGCGCGTACGCGACTCGAGTCGAGGCGTCGGACGAACCAATCGAGGACCGACTCCACCGCCTCAACCGCGCCCAGCAGGTCGGCGGGTTCACCCTCCCGGTCGCAGCGATCATCGGGCTGTACGCGCTCGAGGTGATCGACCGAGTACTCGCCGCGATCGGAACGGCCAGCCTCGAGATCGGCGGCTTCGCCGTCCTCGAGTTCGGCGCGATCGTGCTGGTCTCGTTCGGGGTCGTCACGCTGCCGCTCATTGGGATGGCGCTTGGCACCTACCCGACGGTGCGTTCGCTCCGGGACACGTCGGCCTCGCTGTGGCGGGTCGTCACGGGCGTCCTCGCGGTGATGGGGATCACTGCCGTCTCCGTCGGGGTCGCGCTGGCGGGCTTTTTCGCGATTCAGTCCGTCTTCGGATCGTCGCTGCCAGTGTTGCTCGCCGGGCTCGGGGCCGTCGTCTTCGTCGGCTTCGGCCTCTCGCCGTACCTGATCCTGCTCTTTCAGGATCGGGTTCCGCTCGAGGGCCAACGCCGCGAGCGCGTCGACCGGCTCTGCGAAGAGGTGGGCTATCGGCCCCGCGGACTCTTCCTGCTCGAGGGCGAGTCGACCAAGACCGCCAACGCCCTCGTTGCGGGCACCGTTCCCGGCCTGCGGTACGTCTTCCTGACCGACTATCTGCTCACCGAGTGCGACGACGACGAACTGCGCGCGATCCTCGCTCACGAGTTCGGCCACGTCGCGGGCCGGCACCTCTGGCAACGCGGCCTCCTGACCGTCGCCGTCTTCGGCGTCTGGATCGCCGGTGCCGACCTCGTCGGCTTCGGTGCGCTCGAGGAGACGCTTGGCTTCCTCGGCTTTTTCCTGCCATTCATGGGCCTTTATGCGGTGTATCACGTCGTCTTGCTGGGCGGGCTCGCACGCTGGCAGGAGTTCCGGGCCGACGCCTACGCCGCCCGACGCGTCGGCCACGAGGCGACGGTCGCGGCCCTCGAACGCCTCGCGGACGCGAACGACACGCGCCGCGAGGCGGGGCTGCTCTACAGTCTGGCGACCCATCATCCGCCGATCGGCGACCGGATCGAGGCGGTCCGCGATGGGATCGAGGGGACCGGCGACGCCCGCGGGAGCGAGACGCCCTCGAGCGGCTGACAGCGGCGCGCGCTCGCGCCAACGGCATCGATCGGATGGCAATCCTTACTTTCGAACCCGTCGTACGGCCGCCGTGGACCGAATTCTCCTCAGCACGCTCGCCCATCGGTCGCCCGAGGAGGTCTTTCCGTACGTCCGCTCGTTCACCGAGTACCCGCGGTACACGGACCACCTGAAGGAGGTCCGCGTCAACGGCGACGGCGGCGTCGGCTCCGTCTACGACCTCGAGTTGGCGTGGTGGAAGCTCAGCTACACGGCCCGCTCGCGGGTGACCGACATCTCGGCCCCGACGTCGCTCACGTGGCGACTCGTCAACCACCTCGACGCCCGCGGGGAGTGGCGCGTCGAACCCGAGCCGGAGTCGGCACCACCGGACGCCGAGACGGCAAGCCGGATCTACTTCGAGGCCGTCTACGATCCACACTCGGCCAACGAGGATGCCATCTCGCTGCCCAGACTCGTCTCGCTGGACTGGGTCGTCCGGAAGGTCGAGCCGAAACTGCTCAACGAGGCCCGAACGGTCGTCGAGCGGCTGGTCGCGGACATCGAGGGCCGCCAGCGTGACGTCGAACTGACCGTCCACGAGATGCCCTGACCGAAGGACGCCGCCGGGTCGACGACGCCCGCCGGCCTCGAGAAGCAGGCCGAACCCACTTCCGAACCGCTGCCGACACTGTGGATATGAGCGCCAGCCCCACCGTCTCGAGTCCGCGAACGCGGGTGAGCCATCGATGCGCGTAATCGTCGTCGGCGCGGGGCAGGTGGGCTCGAACATCGCGGCGAGCCTCGACGAGGATCACCACGTCGTGGTCATCGATCGGGACTCGGAGCGGGTCGAGGAGGTCACCTACTCCCACGACGTGTTGACGGTCCGCGGCGACGGGACTGACATCGAGACGCTCCGGGAGGCCGACATCGCGGACGCGGACCTGGTCATCGCCAGTACGGACGTCGACGAGACGAACATCGTCGTCTGCGGAGCGGCCAAAGCGGTCGGCGACCCGTTCACGATCGCCCGCGTCAGGCAGACGAACCTGCTTCGCACCTGGGAGGAATCGATGGGGGCTTTCGGTGTGGATTTCATGGTCTGTACGGACCTCCAGACCGCCGAGACGATCGTCCGAATCGCCGGGCTGCCGGGCGCACACGATGTCGAGACGTTTGCCAGCGGACTCGTCCGGATGGCCGAGTTCGAAATCGGCCCGGAGAGCCCGATCGCCGGCGAGACCGTCTCGGCGGCCGACCGGTTCGAGTCGCTGACGTTCGTGGCCCTGTTACGCGAGGACGAAGTCGTCGTGCCTCGGGGCGAGACGGTCATCAGGGCCGGCGACGCGGCAGTCGTGATCGGCTCCGGGGAGAGCGTCCGGTCGTTCGCGAGTGCGCTGACGCCGGCACCGACCCTCGAGGACGCCCGCGAGGTCGTCATCGTCGGCGGGACGGAGATCGGCTACCAGACCGCTCGGCTGTTCGAGGCCGAGGGGTTCGAGTCGCGACTGATCGAACGCGATCCCGGGCGGGCGCGGGAACTGGCCGAGCGTCTGCCGGACACGCTCGTGTTGGAAAGCGACGCGACGGACATCGACTTCCTCGTCCGGGAACACGTCGACGAGTCCGATATCGTGGTCGCCGCCCTCGAAAGCGACGAGCGGAACCTGCTCGTCTCCCTGCTTGCCAAGCGAATCGGCGTCGAGCGGACGATCGGGGTCGTCGAGTCCGCCGCGTACGTCGACCTCTTCGAGACGGTCGGGATCGACGTCGGGGTCAACCCGCGGCTGGTCACCTCCGAGGAGATCACTCGGTTCACCCGCGAGCAGCGGACCGAAAACGTCGCCATGCTCGAGTCCGATCGCGCGGAGGTCCTCGAGATCGAGATCGACGCCGACAGCGTTCTCTTCGAACGCTCGATTCAGTCGGCGATGGCCGACCTGCCCGACGGGGTGGTCGTCGGCGCGATCAGCCGCGCTGGTGAACTGATAACGCCCCGCGGCGAGACGGTCGTCGAGGGCGGCGATCACGTGGTCTTGTTCGTCGAGACCGCAGTGTTGAACGCGGTCGCCGGGGCGTTGTGATCGATTACCGGCGGTCGGCGACGCGCTCGGCGACCTCGAGGCCGTTTCGCAACGCCGCGTGCAGTCGGGCCTCGCCGGCGACCCAGTCGCCGAGACAGTAGAGCCCGTCGGCCTCGGCCAGCTGGAGGGGGTCGCGGGCGACGCCGTCCTCGGGGAGGGCGTATCGCCAGCCCTGATGGTCGGTCCAGTCGGGGTCGCGCAGCCGCTCGTCCTCGAGCAGGTCGGCGGTCAGGGCCGCCAGTTCGGTCAGGTTCTCCGCCGGTGGTTCGTCGTAGCGGTCGACCGACCACTCGTGGTTGGCCTGGACGACCAGCAGCGACTCGCCGTCGGGGACGTGGCCGGGTTTACACTCCTCGCGGGCCACCCAGCCCACCTCGTGGGCCTTGTCCGTGTTGACCAGCGCGTAGTAGGGCGTCTCGAGTTCGAAGGGGTAGTGAAAGATCCCGGTCCAGATCGTCCGGAAGGGGACGGCGTCGATGGCATCGACGAGGCGGTCCCGAGCATCGCTCTCCCAGTCGGCCGACCGCAGCAGTTCGGCGGTCTGTGGCGCTGGCGGATTCAACAGGAGGACGTCGAACGGCCCCCACCGCCGGCCGTCGGTGTCCTCGAGGTGCCAGACGCCGTCAGTACTGCCGTCGCCGTCCCGAATCACCCGTTCGACCCGCGTCTCCTGGTGGATCGTCGCGTCGCTACGGGCGAACAGTCGCTTGGCGATCTGAGTCAGTCCCTGCCGGTACGTCCACTTGTGATCGTCGCGGTCCTCGCCCGGCGATACCTCGCCGTCGGCGTCGAAGGTCCAGACAGGCTCCTCGATATCGACCAGCCCGTCGGTGTCGAGGGCTTCGGTCAGCACGTCGCCGACCCGTTCGTCGTCGGACTTGACGTAGTTCGCGCCGTAGTCATAGACCGTCCCGTCGCGGCGTCTGGTCGCGGCCCGCCCGCAGACCCCGCGGGACTTCTCGAGTACCGTTACGTCGGCGTCCGGTGCCGTTCGCTCGAGCGCGTTGGTCGCGGCCGCTGCGCCGGCACCCGCACCGACGATTCCGATCCGTGTCATGCTCGACCTTCGGTGGCGCGGCCTCAAGTAGCTCGGCCCAAACAACGACAACCGGACGGGTGAACTATCGCTACCGGATGCCGCCGATCGGGGTCGGGCCGTCACGGCAAGTGTGTTTCGAGCGGCCGCCCGTCGCGGTCAGTCACGGAATCGGACGGATCGAACGGCTTTTGCAACGTCGGGGGGTAGGGGCGGGCGATGGACGTACTGATCGTCGGCGCGGGGTCGATGGGGTCGTGGTTCGGGGCGGCGATCGACGCCCGGATCGCGTTCGCCGACGTCGACGACGACGCCGCGGCGGCCGCGGCCGAGACCGTCGGCGGCGAGGTCGCCGCCCTCGAGGGCGACCGGACCTACGACGCCGTTTGTCTCGCGGTGCCGATGGCGACGGTCGCCGACGCGATCGCCGCCCAGGCCGAGCGGGCCGAGCGAGCGATCGTCGACGTTTCGGGCGTCATGCAGCCCGCGCTCGCGGCCATGGAGCGACACGCACCCGACCGCGAACGGGCGAGCCTGCATCCGCTCTTCGCTCCCGAACGGGCCCCCGGCTCGATCGCCGTCGTCCGCGAGCAGTCGGGGCCGGTCACCGACGAGTTGCTGGCCGGGCTCGCGGCCCGGGGCAACGACTTGGTCGAGACGACGGCGACCGAACACGACGACGCCATGGAGACGGTCCAGGCGGCGACCCACGCCGCGGTGCTTTCGTTCGCGCTCGCGGCGGAGCCGGTCCCCGAGGGGTTCGAGACGCCGATCTACGAGGAACTGGGGCGACTCGCCAGACAGGTGACCGCGGGAACGCCGCGGGTCTATGCGGACATTCAGGCGACGTTCGACGGCGCGGATGCGGTCGCCGACGCCGCCGCCGCGGTCGCCGACGCCGACGCCGACGAACTCGCCGCGCTCTACCGGGAGGCGGCGGCGAACTGGCACGGAGCAAGCGATACCCGGAACGAGTCCGAGAATGAGTGACCAACGCGAGGCCGTCCGATCGAACGCGAAGTATCTGCGCAACGTCCGACCGATCGACCCCGACGAGATCTGTGACTACGTCGAGGGCAACCCCCATCCCGCGGTGGTCCGGCAACTCCTCAGGGAGGAGGCCGCCGACCTCGGGCTGATCGAGCGCGACGACGGCACGTTCGTCCCGGTCGCGGACGAACCGGTCCAGCCCCATCGCGGCCCGGTCGAGCGATTCCCCGCCGCTTACGAACGCCGCCTCGAGGACCTGCTGGCCGACCGCTACGGGCCGAACTGGTTCGACGGTGCCTCGGGCGACTTGCTGCGGTCGACCATTAGGCGGTTCAAGGCCGACTACCTCGAGGGCCGATCGGTCGAGTACGACGACGACGCCGCGGCCGGCTACGCGATCTATCACCTGCCGGCCTACTACGCGGCGGTGCAGTACGCGCTCGACGACCTCGCCGACCGGGGGCTGCTGGGTCGTGATCTCCGCGTCCTCGATATCGGCGCGGGGGTCGGCGGCCCCGCGCTCGGGCTCTGTGACTATCTGCCCGACGACGCCCTGGTCGAGTACCACGCGGTCGAACCCAGCGCCGCCGCGGACGTCCTCGCGGACCTGCTCTCGGAGACCGACCGGAACGTCCACCCGACGATCCACCGGACCACCGCCG
The DNA here is from genome assembly GCA_000337115.1 of Natrinema thermotolerans DSM 11552. GTDB lineage: Archaea > Halobacteriota > Halobacteria > Halobacteriales > Natrialbaceae > Natrinema > Natrinema thermotolerans. The sequence goes on along the minus strand of AOIR01000049.1, from coordinate 2,852 downwards.
AGAAATTCGACCCCGCGGCGGCCGCCGACGGCGAGGGGTCGGCCGGCTTCGATCCGACCGCGCCCGACGACGGGTTCGACCTCGTGCTGGCCTGTAACGTCCTGAGCGAACTCGAGGACCCCGTCGCCGTCGCCCGGTCGGCCCTCGAGACGCTTGCGCCCGAGGGGACCCTCCTCGCGATGGCCCCCGCGGACAAGAACACGAGCGTCGGCCTGCGCGAGGTCGAACGGGAACTCGAGGGCGAGCGGCTCTGGGAGCGCGACGCGGTCGCGGTGGAGACGGATAACGGGGACGAGAACGGCGACGACCCGGCCGACTACCGTCGCGGCGCGGTGACCGTCTACGGCCCCGCCGTTCGGCTCTGGCCCGGCGAGACGCCGTCGGATCGCGGCTGGTCGTTCGACGTCCGGCCCGACCTCGAGACGCCGTCGTTCCAGCGACGACTCGACGAGGCGACGCCGGCCGACGACGCCGACCACGCCCCCGGCGAGTTCGAGAACGTCGATGTCCAGTTCTCCTACTCGCTGTTGCGCGTCGACGGCCGCCGGCGGATCGACACGTCGTTGGATACCGGCGAGTGGGCGAAGATGGCCGAGATGGAACGCCACGTCACCGAGCGGATCGATCTGGTGGCGGCGAAGCTCAGCCGCTCGCTCTCCGCCGAGGGAGCCAACCCGCTTTTCAAGATCAGCGACGGCAGCGAAGACACCGACCACTACGCCGTCGTCACGAACGAGACCGCCCTCAACCGGGACCTACTCGAGGCCGACTACGGCGAACTCTGTTCGTTCGAGGGGGCCCTCGCGCTGTGGAACGACGACGAGGGCGCGTACAACCTGGTCGTCGACGAGGAGACGATCGTCGACCGGATCGCCTGAGCCGTCGCCGGAAGCGGTGGGCTTTTCGCGTCGCCGTCCAACGGGAGCGATATGAGCGACGACCTCGAGATCCTGTTGACCAACGACGACGGGATCGACAGTACCGGCATCAGGGCGCTGTACGACGCCCTCTCGGAGCGCGCCAACGTGACCGTCGTCGCCCCGGCCGACGACCGCAGCGCCTGCGGTCGCTCGCTCTCCCACGAGGTCGAGGTCGACGAACACGAGTTGGGGTATGCGGTCCACGGGACGCCAGCCGACTGCGTCGTCGCGGGGCTGGCCGAACTCGGTCCGTTCCCCGATCTGGTCGTCGCGGGCTGTAACAAGGGCGCGAACCTCGGCGAGTACGTTCTCGGCCGATCGGGAACGATCAGCGCCGCCGTCGAGGCCGCGTTCTTCGACGTGCCGGCGATCGCCACGTCGATGTACGTCCCCGTCGACGGCACCTCGCTGGCCGACACCGACCTGACCGCTGCCGACTACGCCGAGGCGACCCGCGTGACGCGCTATCTGGCCGATCACGCACTCGAGACCGGCGTCTTCGACCAGGCTGCGTATCTCAACGTCAACGTTCCGGTGGCCGACGGCGAGCCCGCCCCGATCGAGATTACCCGTCCCTCGAAACGGTACGAGATGGACGCCGAACGAGACGGCACGCACGTGACGCTCAAAGACCGCGTCTGGGAGGACATGAACCCCGAGTCGCTTCCGGACCCCGAGGGGACCGACCGCCGGGCCGTCGTCGAGGGCCGCATCAGCGTCTCGCCGCTGACGGCACCCCACTCGACGAACGCCCACGAGGCGCTCGATGCGCTCGCCGAGACGTACCTCGAGACCGTCCGTTCGACCGACCGCTGAGGCGGTCCCGCGGTTTCGACCCTGCGTCGACTCGAGGGTACGGAGAACAGGTGAACGACTGCCCTCTCAGCCGGCTGGGACGTATCCGTAATCCGTCGGATCGCGTGAGTCGGCAAGCCTGTCGGTCGCTGAAAGTGATAACTGACTTGCGGGTCGCAAGGCCGTCGCTATTCGCCGACGGTCCCGTCACGATAGTCATACCGTAACCGACCGCACACACCAATGTCACATACAAAACATAAAGTCAAGGTAGGTGGGCGTTCAAGCTGTGGTAGTCCCAGCGGAGCGTGATCAATACATGGTATTCAACACACTCTGGACGCGGCTTTCCTCTCTCTGGAGCGGATCGGCCGACGAGGCCCAATCGGACGAGTCCGCGGCGGCGACCGAGGAACCGGACGACGACCCCGACGACGAAACGTTGAGCTACGCCGAAGAGATCGAGTACGGCGTCGACGAAGGCGAACTCCCCGACGAGGACAAGATCCTCAGACTGCTCGTCAAACGCGGCGGCCGCGTCGATCAATCGACCGTTCGCGAGGAGACCGGGTGGGCACAGGACCGCCTCGAGGACGTCATCGATCGGATGGAAGACGACGACCAGATCAGTGCGATCACCGTCGGTCGCAAGCGCGTGATCTGCCGGCGCGGATTCGAACCCAACGGGTATCGATCGCATCTCAACGAGTAGGAACCCGTTCCCAGTCGTCATGCCGCCGCCCCCTGCCCCGAATCACTCCACATCGGCCCGGTGGTCGCTGCCGGCCACGACTCTCCGACCGGTATCCCACTATGGGTCTCGGACGCAGCCTCCGATTCGCTGATCGAGGCAAGCGGAGACGCCGTCTATCGCGGCTGAACTGCCTCGGTCGCGCCGCTCGTTTTGGCCGGCGACGGAGTAGAAACTTTCATTCAGTTGGTTTGCAAACTCACCCTCGGGGATGGCACACAGAGACGACGTGACACGGGTGCTTGCGACGTGTACAGCGTTTGACATCCTCCCCGCCCTGAAGGGCGAGGATTCCCACGTTGGGATATTGTGGTTTACGACGTGACCTGTTTTTGAGGTTCGAACGCACCAGTTTCCTTGTCAAACAGGAACGTCGATGGCTGTGC
>AOIR01000048.1 GCA_000337115.1 Natrinema thermotolerans DSM 11552 | reverse complement strand
GTGGAATATTCTGCCGTGCCATCGAATAGTGGTTTGTGAAGAAAAGTGTCGGATTCATCCCCGCCCTAAAGGGCGGGGCTTTCTCCTTGTATTTCCGTAATCGGCGTAGTCGGCGAGGAGACGGAACTTGAGGTAGGTATTCGTCCACTCGTTACGGATGTCGACCATCAGGAACGCGTAGCTATCCGTCCGTCGGTTGAGCCTGTCTTTGACGAGTTGCAGGCGATGGATCTCCGGCCGACCGTAGCTGCCGAGAACGAAATACGACCGCCCGGTCGTGAGAAGCGGCGCCAGTTCCGTGACGCTGTGTTTGAGCGCTTCGTACTCCGCCGGCGTCAGCGACGACTCGTGGAGATACGACTCGGCCTTCGCCGCGAGGTCGTCGACCGTCACCGGCTCCTCGCTCATCGCTCGGTTGCACGCCCCTTCGAAACTTCAATTTGCCGACCGAACGAGGGACCGAATCGTATACGACCGATTCGTATTTGAGCGAAACGCTTTTGCACGCACCGAACGAATCCATAGGTATGAGTACCCCGGACCGGCCGCCGGCGGACCTCCAGCGCGTCCGCGAGCGACTGAACGTCGTGACACAGGAGACGCGGTTCGCGCTCGTACAGGACCTCCTGGGTCATCCCGAAGGGCTACCGACGCTGAAGGAACTGGATTACGTGAACCCCAGTAAGAGTCGGACGACGATCCGACAACACCTCCAGCAGCTCATCGAGGCGGACATCGTCGAGGAGGTAACGCTCCCGAACGATCGTCGGCGGAACGATCTCCCCTACAAGTTCTACGGGATCAGCGACGAGGGGCGGGCGTTCCTCGAGGCACACGACCTCCTGCGGGCCGAAGAGACGTTACGGTCCGTCTACGATCGAGTCGAGAAGACCGACGAAATCGAGCGGTACGAAGCCGCACCACGACCGGAGCGATAGGGTCGGCGTCTCCGTAGCAGCTACTCCGTTCTGTATCTCGCGTCCCAGCGCGGTCCGGCTCGGCTCGAGAGGACGATCCCCACTGCCCCCATGACGAGCCCGCCGAGGACGAGGACCGCGGCCAGCTCGAGCGACGGTGGGACGACGACGAAGCCGGCCACGAGCGTCGGCACGAGCGCGACGGCGACGCCGATCGTGAACGTCGCGAAGCGGACGGCGTCGAAGAGGAACTCGTTGGGATCGAAGCCGGCGATGAAGACGGTGAGTCCGTAGTAGTACAGCGCATAGCCGGCGAGCAGCACGGCCCCGACGACGGCGTCGAGTGGCGTCGCGTCGAACCAGACGACGGCGGCGAGATACGGGATCACGGCCGTCGGCGCGCCGACGAGGATAAAGGCCGTCCGCTTGGCCCGGAAGACGTCCGCGATCGAGACGGGGTAAGCGAGGTAGGCCTCGAGCGAGTCGAACTGGGTGAGCCAGTTGTAGGTGGTAAACGCCGAGAGCCCGAGGACGCCGCCGAAGAAGATCCCCGGCGCGGGCGCGACCCCGGTGATCGAGTCGACGACGCCGACGAGTGCGGCCACGAGTGCCAGCAGGATCGTCGACGAGACGAACGGCTTCCAGACCCCGCCCGAGGAGCGGGCGAGATCGAGCAGCGACTTCGTCACGAGGGGCGAATCGGCGACGGGCAGGGCTGCACTGAGCCGGGCGAACCGGTCGGTCGCGGTCCGCGAGGGCCGGCCGTAGGTCGGGTCGTACAGCAGGAGCGAGCCCGCCGCGACGACGAGGGTCGCGGCGGCCAGTCCGCCCGCGGCCGGGACGGTGCCCTCGATCGGGACGAGGAGGCGACGAAGAACCCCGCCCGAGCCGAGCGCCCAGCCGCCGACGGCGGCGAGCCCGATTCCCAGCCCGATGGTCCACGGCGGCACGCCCCGCGTCCGAACCGCGATCAACGCGACGGTCGTCGCCATGCCGACGGTAAAGACCAGAAACAGCGATCCCCAGAACGCGACGAGCGAGAGCGGCGTCGTCGCGGAGAGGCCCTCGGCGACCGCGCCGCCGAGCGCCATCGGCAACACGAACGCGATCCCGTAGAACAGCGCGTCCTTCAGGAGGAAGACGCCGAGCAGCCGCCGGCGCGAGAGCGGCAGCGTCGTCGACGAGGACAGCAACAGCGAGAGTCGGCCGAAGACGTTCTCGAGCATGTCCGAGCCGGCGAATCCAGCGGTGCCGCTGTAGAGTCCGAAACCGGCCGCGAGGACGTGGAGACCGACGACGACCGTCCCGGACGCGGTGCCGGTCTCGACGAGCGCGACCGAGCCGCCGACCGCGAGAGCGGCGATCACGAGCGGGAAGAGGGCGAACCGCCAGCCGCCGAACAGCTCGGTGTGCATGCGCCACTCCTCGCGAAAGAGGATCGCGAGCAGTCGACGCGTCGACAGGCCCGAACCGGAACGGCCCGTCCCCGTCGGGCCGGCCGGGTCCGTCGTCTCGCCGGTCATACGTCCAATTGCTCGAGCGTCGGCGTGTCTCGCGCATCCTCGCCTTCGACGCGGTCCAGGAAGACCTCGAGCAGCGACTCGTCGGCCCCGTCGTCGGCGACGGACCGCTCCGTGACGAGTTGACCGTCGGCCACGATGCCGACGCGGGTACAGATCTCCTCGGCGACGTCGATGTTGTGCGTCGAGACGAAGACCGCGTTGTCGCCGGCCGCATAGGAGACGAGGAACTGCTTGACCTGTTCCTGGACGAGCGGGTCGAGGTTCGCCAGCGGCTCGTCGATGAAGACCACGTCGGGCTCGTGAAGGAAGGCCTGCGCGATCATCACCTTCTGTTGCTGGCCCCGGGAGAGGTCGGTGTGTAACGTATCGAGTTTGCTCTCGAAGCCGAGCCGCTCGGCCCAGCGGTCGGTCCGCTCGGCGACCCGCTCCGCCTCGAGGTTTCGCACCTCACCGACGAACTCGAGGTACTCGCGCGGCGTGAGAAAGCTCGGCGGCGACTCCTGTTCCGGGAGGATGCCGACCCGCCGGCGCGTCTCGATCGGGTCCGTCGTCGGATCGGTCTCGAGAACGCTGACCTCGCCCGAATCGGGCTCGATCTGGCCGGTCAACACCCGGATCGTCGTAGTCTTGCCCGCCCCGTTCGGTCCGAGAAACCCGTACAGCTCCCCTCGCTCGACGGTGAACTCCATGCCGTCCACGGCGTCGACGGCGCCGTAGGACTTCTCGAGTCCGGCTACGTGAATCGCACCCATTGAACGCGAAACCGTTTGGAGGATTTAATAATAACTGTGTTGGTAGGGGTATAGTGACAGTGGTAGGGGGCAGAGACTCTTTATTCGGGATTGCGTCTGAAACTGAACGAGCCCCGCGGTAACTACGCGTGCATATGTATCAGCGTATGGTTTTTTACACGCTCTTGTTCAAGCAACATCACAGCGATGGTGTTGGACTCATACTATCGTTTGGAGGCGTGGGCCGAAGACCTCCCCCGACTGAAATTTGCCATCGCCGTTGGTATTGCGAGCTTCTTCGGGGTGTTCGTTGGGAGTCTGTTATTGCAGGGACTGACAACTGTCCACGCAGTGATGATGGGAGTTACGGTGGTAATCGTCTACTATGCGTTTGACCCACGATAGACTCACCCTCTGTACTGAACGCGGGTTTCAGGAACGCAGTTAAATACGGAAATCACAGTACAATTACGGGTACCGAAGATACAGTATCAGAACTCGGTGCCCTGTCGCGCTCGCTGGCCGTCGTCGATCGGGTGTTTCTCCTTGCGGACGTTCGTGATCAGGTCCGCGCTGTCGGCGAGATACGCGGGCTCGGTGTGGCTCCCCGAGAGGACGAGTTCGAGATCGTCGGGCTTTGCTTCGATCAGTCCCAGTACGTCGTCCTGGGACAGCAGTTCCCGGTCCGCGGCGTAGAGGATCTCGTCGAGGATGAGCATGTGCATCCCGGCCTCGGGTTCGGCCGCGAGATCGATCGGCGCGTCGAGGTCGGCGTCTTCGGCGGCCTCGAGCAGTTCGTGGGCGCGCTCGAGGCCGGCCTGTGCTTCTGCCTCGTGGTCGGCCTCGTCGCTGCCGTCGGCCATCCCGTGCCAGCCGTAGTGGCCGAGGTTTTCGTAGCTGATCCCCGGCAGGGCGGCGATGGCGTTGTACTCGCCCCGGACTGCGTCGACGCTCGAGGCCCCGCCTTTCATGAACTGGAGCATGTGGACGCGGTAGCCGTGGCCCGCGGCGCGCATCCCCATCCCCAGCGTCGCGGTCGTCTTCCCTTTCCCGTCGCCCCACCAGACCTGTACGCGGCCGAACTCCTCGGGCGCGGCGGGTTCGATCCGCTCGGCTTCGGGCGTTCGACCCTTCCCGGGCGTGTTCTCGATCGCGGACTCGACTGGCTCCTCGTCGCTCATACGCGGGCGGTCGGGCCGCGCCCACATGTACGTTGCTCCATCGCAGGCGGCATTCTGTGACATACGTAACCAAACGTGTCTTCCGTGTTCGCTCCTAACTCGCGGTCACCGATGTCCCTCGAGTTCTCCTCATCCGACGAGACGCCCGGCTTCGAGTGCGTGATCGCCGCGCTCGACGACTGCGCCTGTCGGGAAATCATCGCGATTCTCGAGGAGCCGATGACCGTCGAGGCGATCGCCGAGGCGACGGAGCGCCCGCTCTCGACGACCTACCGGAAACTCGATTGCCTGACCGAGGCCGGTCTCGCCGAGGAGGCCGTCGGCGTCCGGGAGGGCCGCCACCGGAAAGCCCGGTACGTGGCCAACCTCGAGCGGATCTCGATCGGGCTCGACGAGGACAACGAGTTGCGCGTCGACGTCGATTACGCTTCGGGGGCCAGCATCTGGTCCGAACTGCAGGGCGGCCACTGACCGATGGTTCTCACCTCGCGTTAGCTCCCGACGAGATCCGCGTCCGTCGGTCCCTGTCCGTCGAACTCCCGGACGAACTCGTCGAGCCGGTCGGGATCGGACGCCGCCGGCAGCCGCTCGTCCGCGGTGGAACAGTCCGCGTCGACCTCGAGTCGCTCGCAGACGAGGTCCGCGGTCGCCTCGGCCATCCGCCGATAGGTCGTCAGCTTCCCGCCGACGACGCTACAGCAGTTCTCGACGCCGTCGTCCGCGTGATCGAGCAGGTGAAACCCCCGCGAGATGCCCCGGCCGCCCCGCGCGGCTTCGTCGGGTTCGTACAGCGGGCGGACGCCCCACCACGTCCGGACGCGGTCGGCATCGGCCACCGGCGGGAGCATCGCCGCACACTCCCGGACCGTCTCGGCGATCTCCCAGTCGGCCCGCTCGTAGTCGTCGGGATCGTCGACCGCCACGCTCGTCGTCCCGAGGACGACCTCGCCGTCGTGGGGGACGACGATATCCCCGTCGGCCGGCTCGCGACACCGGTTGAGAACCGGCTCGAGGCCCGGGTATTCGACCGAGACCATGACGCCGCGAGTCGGTCGCATCTCGACGGAAACACCCGCCATCGCCGCGACCCGACCGGCGTGGGGCCCGGTCGCGTTCACGACGTACTCCGGACTGAGCGTCGCCTCGGCGTCGCCGCCGAGCGTAACGGACCTGATTCGGCCGTCCTCGGTCGTCATCGATGTGACCGGTGTGTGCGGACGGATTCGCGCGCCGTGATCGCGGGCGTCGGCCGCGTTCGCCGCGACCAGTCTGGACGGCACGACGACCCCGTCCGGGACTTCCATTGCGCGTTCGACGTCGGTCGCCAGCTCCGGGACCGCTTCGCGGGCGGCCGCGCCGTCGACGACGTCGGTCGGGATACCGACGTTCTCACAGGCCGCTCGCTTCGCCTCGAAGTACGCCGGATCGTCGGCCGCGAGTTCCACGAAGAGTCCGCCGGTGTCCCGAACGCACTCGCCCGCGATCCGGCGGACGATCCGGTTCTCCTCGAGACACGCCCGGGCCTCCGGCCCGTCGGCCTCGGCGTAGCGTGCGCCGCTGTGCAACAGGCCGTGCGACCGGCCCGAGGTACCCGACGCGAGCCCGTCGCGCTCGACGAGCGTGACGTCGACGCCCCTGCGTGCGAGGTCTCTTGCGATTCCCGCCCCGGTCGCGCCGCCGCCGATCACGAGGACTTCGGTTCGCTCCATACCCGATCGAGGGCGTCCACACTGACGTAGCTTTCACCGATCGAGCGAGACGAAGAGCGAACGGGTCGTGCTCCGCTGTGTTCTCTCGGCTCGAGGACACCCTACACCCGGTCCTCGAGAATCGACGCCAGCTCTTCGACCCACTCGCGCGTGGGCTCGTTGACCGGGGCGCGGTCCCGTCGTCGCTGACAGAGCGTCTCGGCGTAGGCCTCGAGCCAATCCGTCGCGGCGACGCCGCGGGCGTCCAGCGCCGACCACCAGCGCCGCCAGAACTCGTCGAAGGTCGTCACGCTCACGGTCACGCCGAACTCCGCCTCGAGGGCCGCGAGCCGGTCCTCGATGGCGTCGTCCCGGACCGGCTCCGAACTGGTCACGAACGCGACCGAGTCGGTCTCCGGGTGGGCCTCGAGCTTCCCCCGGATCTCCTGGAGTTCGTTCAGCAGGTACGCCTTGCCGTACTTCGCGTCGTAGGCCTCCCGAACCCTGAACTCGTCGTCGGGGTCGACGACCTCGATGTCCGCGATGTTACCGTGTTTCTTGTCGGCCGAGCGCATCTGCGTGAGCGGCTTCAGGCGGCCGTCGAGCAGCCCCTCGTCCTCGAGGACCTGTGCTAGCGCGTGCATGGCGACCTCGTAGATGCGGGCCCCGTGCTGAGACTGCGCCAGGTGAATGTCGATGACCTGCTTGACCGTTTCGGGGGACGGCTCACCGGCGACGAACCGATCGACCAACTCGAGGGCGTCTTCGTAAACCTCCTCGGCGCGCTCGCCGCGGTTCGAGAGGCTGACGATCATGTACTCGAGCGCCTCCAGCGCATCGACCGGGTCGTCGTCCTCGAGGGCCTCGACCAGGTCGCCCCACTGTCGTTGGGCTCCCCGAATGTTCGCCTTGTACTGTTTCGAGTAGGGGTAGTTCTCCGCGAGCGAGCGGGTCATCATCACGCCGTCGGCGTTGACCCGCAACAGGTCTCTGTCCCGGAGCGCCGGCGCGACGTAATTGCTGTCGATCGTCCGCATCGATAGCCCCTCCCGCCACGAGAAGTGCGCGCTGTTCCGGCTCCCCTTGTGGAGTCGGACGCTCTGTGCGGGCTCGAGGGACTTGATCACCAACTGAGTAACGGTCAGCCCGGCGATCGCACGCCCTCGCTCGCTGGTGATCGACTCGACGATCTCGTCGATGAGGGGCCGGATCTCCCCGTCCAGCGCGATCTCGTTCTCGGTTCCGGGATCGGTGACCCGGTCGAGGACGTCCTCGAACCAGCCGTCCTCGAGGTCGTCTTTGATGCGGTTGTACCGTTCTCTCGCGGCCTCCGACTGCTTTCCTTCCCGGTACTCGGTGGTGGTCCCGTCCTCGTCGACGAACACGACGCGGTCGGCGTAGTATCGTACGTGGGGCTCGACCCCGTCGTTCGCGTTCGATGTACTGTCAACCATCTCTATGTGTCTGCTATGTTCCCCAATATAACTTAAAAGAAATGTCCACTGTAAACTCCCGGATTAATATATAAGTATATAGTAGTACAATAACCGCGCCTACTGATTACAGCGCAGTGTCGTCGGCGAACGGACCCGGTTGCTATCGACCGACCTGCGGTCGTCGCGACAGCCTCCACGTGGCGCGAGACTTCGTGGCGCAGAGCCGTGAGAGACGGCTTCGAGGGCGAGACCGACGGCTCGGCGGAGCATGGCGAGGCGACGCTAGGCCCGTCGGATTCGACCGGTCCTCGAGGTGCGAAACCACAAGCACTACACTCTTTCAACGCCGGAAACCTATCAACGATGACGCTGCTACCGGGTGGTGGAGATGAGTGATCGGATTCGCGTTGCCAGTCTGTTTACCGGTGCCGGCGGTCTCGATATCGGCTTTAGCACGCTTTCGGAGTTCGACGTCCGCTTTCATACCGACATCGACGATATCGCTATCGACACGCTTCGGACGAACGCCGAGCGGGGCTCCTACATCGACGACGACGCGATCATCGAACGAACGGACATCACGGAGTACGATGGCGGCGACCTCGAGCCCGACGAGGTCGATCTNGAGTACGATGGCGGCGACCTCTAGCCCGACGAGGTCGATCTCGTCATCGGCGGCCCGCCGTGTCAGCCGTTCTCCGCGGCGGCTCGCCGTTCCGGCGGCTTCGCCGGTGCCGACAGCGAGGACGGACAGCTGTTTCGCGCGTACGTGAAACTGCTCGAGCGGTGGCAGCCGACGGCCTTCCTCTTCGAGAACGTCTACGGCATCACCTCAGACGAGGAGGACTGGCAGATGATCGTCGACGCCTTCGAGAACGAGGCTGGCGATCCCGGGTATCGCCTGACGGCCCGGACGCTCGACGCCGCGGACTACGGCGTCCCACAGCACCGCGCCCGGACGTTTATCATCGGCGTCCGGAAGGACGTAGACGAGGAGTTTCGCTTCCCGCGACCGACCCACGGTCCCGACTCGCCCGCCGACCGCGACCTCGTGACGGCTGGCGAGGCCCTCGCGGATCTGGAGACGGCGGGCGCGGCCGAAGATCCGACCTACGAGATCACGTCGAAACACGCCCATCTGCTGGCCGATATCCCGCCGGGGCTCAACTACAGTTTCTACACGGAGAAGCTCGGCCACCCGGAGCCGGTCTTCGGCTGGCGCTCTCGCTTCTCGGACTACCTCTACAAGGCCGATCCCGACCGGCCCGTTCGGACCCTGAAGGCACAGCCGGGCGCGGCGTCGGGCCCCTTCCACTGGGAGAACCGGAAGTTCACCGAAGCGGAACTCAAACGCCTGCAGGCGTTCCCCGATGACTACGTCCTCGAGGGTTCGTACGGGCAGGTCGTCAAACAGATCGGCAACTCGGTCCCCCCGCGGATCGCCGAGGTGCTGGCGAAAGCGATCGCCGAGGAACTGTTCGGGGCCGATGGGTACGACGACGTGGTGCCGATGCCCGACGGGTACGACCTGAACTTCCGCTCGAGAAAGCGGACCAGTACGGAGGAGTACCGCCGGAAGGCGCGCGAACGGCTCGAGGAACTCGGGCTCTGGGACCCCCGCAACGAACGAAGCGGCCAGCAACGCGGGTTAGAGGAGTACGGCGACTCGAGCGACGACGAGACGGAGCCGGAAGCGACCCGCCGACGGGCCACGCTGCACTACCGCGACCACTTCGAGCGCGAGCGGTTGAGCTATGGCACCGCCGTCGAACCGGACGGTGCGGGCCGGACCTTCGATACGGAAAGCGACGTGGACGGCGCGACCCTCCGCGTGGACATCGAGCGACAACACGGCGGCGAGGGGACGATCGAGATCGTCCTCGAACCGGACGACGGCATCTGGAACGGGATCGGCTCCCTCGAGGTGACCGCGACTGGAGTCGATCTCGACGATGTCTTCTACGTCTGGGATATCGCCGCAACGGACGTAATCGAGCGAACGCGATACGAGAAGTTCATCGACGTCGTCGGGCACTACTCGACCACCCGTCTGGACTACTCGTCGTCGCTCGAGTTGACGGGCGTCGACGCGGGGCTGGTCCCGCGGACGCTTCAGTTTTTCAGCCGAGCGAGCAACTGCAACACGGAGTTTACCCTGGACGAACTCGGCCGTCAGTTGAACGCGACCCACGAGGAACTCGTGGACGCGCTCCGACAACTTCGCGGGTGGCGCTACGAACTCCGGACGCCGGCGACTCACGAAACGATGCCCGAGGGGAAGGTCCTCTGTACGTACCCGTTCCCTGATATGAACGAACGGTCCCATTTCGATTCCGAGATCGAACTCGACGCGCTCGAAACGCGAACGAACTAACCCCCGACTGCGAGGACGACTCGAGTCCCTGCCACTGGCTGTTCGCGGGTGCATCCAACTACCGGCTAATATTACAACGACGAACACCACGTCTGACCCCCGCTAAACTGGGTCCGGATCGCGGTTCGTCCGACAGTGGCGTGGCGCAACTCCCGCGCCCAATATCGTCGCAGCGAGCGATCGTGATGACACGGCGATCGACCCGGACGATGGAGTCACCGTCGCTGTAACCGGTTACTCCCCCGAAGACTGCCATCTTCTTTCGACAGAGATAGCGGCAGTAGTTTCCGAAACGCCCGAGTCGAGGTATCGCTTGCTCGGGAACCCGTCTTTATCCGTCCGACCGCGTAACCCGAACCCATGACAGCAGACGCGACGAAAAAACGGGGCTCCCGAACCGCGGCCACACCCGCTTTGCAAACCGGACCGGCCGCAATCACGTCGAGCCCGCGGTCGGAGGTGCCCGCGAAATGAGCGACACTGCAGAGTCCGGCGGTTCGGACGAGGAGTCCGATCGAGACGACGGCCACCTCGAGGACGTCGACGTCGGTGCGGGGTGTACCGAGATCTGGGAACACCTCGCCGAGGAGCGCGAGGACTGAGCGCGCCCGTTCACGATCGATTGTCCCCCGAACCGCCCCGCGACCGAGCGGTCTCGCTATTGGTTCGGCGCGACGTTCTCCTCGAACTTCTCGCGGACCTTCTCGACTTTCGGGGCCGCGTGCATCTGGCAGTAGGCGTCGGTGGGGTTCTTCTCGAAGTAGTCCTGGTGTTTCTCCTCGGCGCGGTAGAACGTCTCGAGGGGCTCGAGTTCGGTCACGACGTCGTCGTCGTACTCGGAATCGAGGGCCTCGATGTAGGCCTCGGCCTGCCGGTGTTGCTCGTCGTCGTGAGCGAGGACGATCGAGCGGTACTGCGTGCCCACGTCGGGGCCCTGTCGGTTGAGCTGTGTCGGATCGTGCGTGGCGAAAAAGACCTCGAGCAGTTCGTCGTACGCGATGGCGTCGGGGTCGTACTCGACTTGGACGACTTCGGCGTGGCCGGTGTTGCCGGAACAGACCTCCCGATAGGACGGGTCCTCGACGTGGCCGCCGGCGTAGCCCGAGGTGACGGCGTCGACGCCTTCGAGTTCCTTCATCGCCGCTTCGGTACACCAGAAACAGCCGCCGCCGAACGTGGCTCGTTCCATACCCCACAGTAGGGCACGACCGAGGAAAGATGTGACGGGTGGGTTCGTTCGGGCCCCGCGACCCGACCGCTGCTGACCTCGCGATCCGAATCGCGTGCCAAGGGATTTGCCGGTGGCCGACGAACGCCGGGGTATGTCTTGGGACACAGTCTCCCTCGAGTACGACGACGATGTCGCAACGCTGACCGTCGACCGACCGGACGCCCTGAACGCCCTGAACGTCGAGACGCTCGAGGCGATGGGGGAGGCGATCGAAACGGCCGCCGACGAGGGCGCACGCGCGCTCGTCCTGACGGGGGCCGGCGACGCGTTCATCGCCGGCGCGGACATCAAGTACATGCAGGATCTCGATCCCGAGAACGCCCAGGAGTGGGGCGAACTCGGCCACGACGTCGCCGACGCGCTCGAGGCGTTCCCCGCGCCGACGATCGCCGCGGTCAACGGCTACGCGTTCGGCGGCGGCTGTGAGATGGCGCTGGCCTGTGACCTCCGCGTGGCGAGCGAGTCGGCGCTGATCGGCAACACCGAGATCGATCTGGGAATCATCCCCGGCTGGGGGGCCACCCAGCGGCTGCCGCGGCTGGTCGGCGACGAGACCGCCCGCCGGATGATCTTCCTCGGTGAGCGCCTCGACGCCGCGTCGGCCGCGGAGGTGGGGCTGTTCGGCGAGGTCGTGGCGGACGACGAACTCGAGGGGGTCGCCGCGGAACTGGCCGATCGGCTCGCCGCGAAACCGGCCTTCGCGATGCGAACTGCAAAAGCGGCGATTAATCAGGGCTACGAAGGCTCACAGGAGAGCGGCCTCGCGTACGAGCAACGCGCCTTCGCGAGCCTCTTTGGGACGCCGGATCAGCGCGAGGGGATGGCCGCGTTCGTCGAGGACCGCGAGCCGGACTTCGAGTGATCAGCGGTCTTCGACGCGCCACGTGAGCAGAACGCCCTCGTCGAGCCGGTCGACGGCCTCGAGCGCGAGTTCGGGGAAGTCGGCGACAAAGCCCTCGCCGTCGGCCAGCGTCGGGGCGTCCCGGCCACCGATAATCGTCGAGCCGACGAACACCCGTAGCTCGTCGACCAGCCCGGCCTCGAACAGCGAGAAGATGAGTTCGCCGCCGCCCTCGACCATGACCTGCTCGAGGCCCGCCTCCTGCAAGGCCGCGAACGCCCGCAGGAGATCGACCCGCTCCTCGCCCGCGGTGATCAGTTCGGCGGCGTCGGCGAGTGCCGCGCGCCGGTCGACGGACGCGGCCTCGCTCAGACAGCAGTAGGTCGTCGCCGCGTCGTCGAGGACCGCGGCGTCGGTCGGGGTCCGCCCGCTCGAGTCGACCACGACCCGTGCGGGGGTTTCGGGCTCGCCCCGCTCGCGCCGTCGTTCCCGCAGTCGCTCGTCCTTGACCGTCAGGTGCGGATCGTCCGCGAGGACGGTCCCGACGCCGACGACGACGGCGTCGCTTTCGGCCCGGACTCGATCGACGCGGGCGAAGTCCTCGTCGCCGCTGATCGCGAGTTGCTCCCGGCGTCGCGAGGAGAGTTTCCCGTCCGCGCTCATTGCGGCGTTGACCACGACGTGCATACCGCTGCTGCGGGGGGACGGCTAAAGAAATCCCCGCTCGCGGGCCGCCGGCGTCGCGTCGGGTGTCCGCCGACGGGGGTCGGACCGTTTCTCGTGTCGGCTATACGCCGCTATATATCATCGCGTATCCAACATATAAACGACTTATCCGGTTTCGCTGGACGGGTCGGACACGACGCGTGACGACCGCCACCACCCCAGCAGACGACGCGGTATCGTTCGACCACCGTCACATCGCCCTCGAGAACCACGGCGACGTCTACGTCATCGGCGACGTTCACGGCTGTCCGGACGCGCTCGATGCGCTGCTCGAGCGACTGGACCTCGGCGGCAACGACCTCGCCGTGTTCGTCGGCGACCTGGTCCGAAAGGGACCCGACAGCAAGGCCGTCCTCGACCGGGTGCGCCGGTCGCCGCGACTGCTCTCCGTTCGGGGCAACAACGAGCGAAAGCTCATCGAGGGGGCGGCCTCGCTGTCGGCGCTGGGGCCGGCCGACTACCAGTACGTGGAGTCGCTGCCGACCGCGATCTCGTGGGACGGCGGCCTCGTCGTCCATGGCGGGGTCGACCCGGCCCGCTCGCTGTCGGCGCAGTCCCGTGAGGACGTACTGACGATGCGGTCGCCCGAGGGTGACGGCTACGACGGCCCCTTCTGGTTCGACGCCTACGAGGGGCCGCCGCGGGTCTTCTTCGGTCACACCGTCCTCGAGACGCCGATCGAACGGGAGTGGGCGGTGGGGCTCGATACGGGGTGTGTCTACGGCGGCAGCCTCACGGCGTACGACGTCGGGAACGAGCGGTTCGTCAGCGTCGACGGCCCCGACCACGTCGAGCGATCGTCGTCGAAGATCGTCACGCCGGACGGCAGTTACTAGGGGGTCGGGATGAACGAACGAGATGCGACAGCCGACGACGAGCGGGGTGGAACGACCCCGGAGGAACAGGCAAACGACCAGTCGACCGCCGACGGCACCGAGTTCGCGTTCCGATCGCTGCTCGACGACGAAGGTGTGACCGCCTCGAGTCCGGCCGAGCGGACCGACGGCGGCGCCGAATCGGAGACCACTGATCGCGCCGGAGACCAGGAGTCCACAGCGGACACCGTGATCGAGGCCGAGTCGGACGCGGGAGCGGGCGCGCCCGGCTCGCGGCCCGACGGTGCCGCGGAGACCGACGACGGCAACGCCGAGACGCTGCCTCTCCCCGAGCCGATCGGCGATACTTCGGCCGACAGCGACGGGACCGATCCAGTCGAAGGGAACGACCCGTCGTCCGGCATCGCCGACGTCGACCTCTCGAGCCCGGAGTACTACCTGAATCGCGAACTCAGCGAACTGGCCTTCCAGCGGCGGGTCCTCCACGAGGTCCTCGATTCGGACAACCCGCTGTTGGAGCGCGTGAAGTTCTGCTCGATCGTCACGCGGAACCTAGACGAGTTCTTCCGCAAGCGCGTCGGCGGCCTGAAACAGGGCATCGCGGCCGGCGTCACCGAGGAGACGCCCGACGGGCGCACGCCCCGCGAGCAGTGGGACGCCGTCCTCGAGGCGGCCCGGCCGCTGCTCGAGCGGCAGGCCGAGTGTTACTGCGAGGAGATCCGTCCGGCGCTGGCCGACGAAGGCATCGCCATCGTCGATTACGACGACCTGAGCGCGGCCGAGCGGACGACGCTTCGCGAGTACTTCGAGAGTTCGGTGTTGCCGACGCTGACCCCGCTGACGTTCGATCCGGCCCATCCCTTCCCGTTCATCTCGAATCAGAGCCTCTCGCTGGCGGTGCTGACGCGGGAACGACCCGACGCGGAACTGACCTTCTCGCGGGTGAAGATCCCGCGCAACCAGCTCCGGTTCGTCCAGCTCGGCGACGACCGGCGGTACGTCCTCCTCGAGGACGTCGTCCGGGCGAACCTCGATCTGCTCTTTCCGGACGTCGAGGTGGTCGACACTGCCCTGTTCCGCGTGACCCGCAACGCCGAGGTCCGGCGCAACGAGGAGGTCGCCGAGGACCTGATCGAGACCATCGAGGAGGTCATCGAGGAGCGGCGGTTCGCGGCCGCCGTCCGCCTCGAGATCGAACCCGACGCCCCGCAGGAAGTGCGCGAGATCCTCACGCGGGAACTCGAACTCGACGACCGGGAGGTGTTCGAACTCGCCGGCCCGCTCGATTACCGCGACTTCGCCGACCTGACCGAACTCGACCGCCCCGACCTGAAGCTTCCCGAGTGGTCACCACAGCCCCATCCGCGGCTGGGCCGGTGTGACGACGGCACGACCGTCTTCGACGTCATCAGCGACCGCGACGTCCTCGTTCATCATCCCTACCACTCCTTCGAGGGGACCGTCCAGCGGTTCCTCGAAGCCGCGGCCAACGACCCCGACGTACTGGCGATCAAGGCGGCGATCTACCGGACCGCCAGCGACTCACGGGTCATCGAGAGCCTGATCGAGGCCGCCCACAACGGCAAGCAGGTCGCGGTCATGGTCGAGTTGAAGGCCCGCTTCGACGAGGAGAACAACCTCGAGTGGGCGAAGAAACTCGAGGAGGAGGGGATCCACGTCGCCTACGGGACGATCGGCTACAAGACCCACACCAAGACCTCGCTGGTCGTCCGCGAGGAGGCAGAGGGGGTCCGGCTCTACTCCCACGTCGGGACCGGCAACTACCACTCCGAGACGGCCAAAAGCTACGAGGATCTGGGGTTGCTGACCGCCGATCGGGACATCGGACAGGACCTCGTCAGGCTGTTCAACTACTTCACCGGCCACTCGATGTATCGGGACTACCGGGAGCTGTTGATCGCGCCGGGGAACATGCGCGATCGGTTCGTCGAACTGATCCGGGCCGAGGCCGAGCGGGCCCGCAACGGCGAGGACGCCCGGATCGTTGCCAAGATGAACCGGTTGGAAGACCCCGAACTCGTCCGGGAACTCTACGAGGCTTCGATGGCCGGCGTCGACATCGATCTGATCGTCCGCGATATCTGTCGGCTTCGACCCGGGCTCGAGGGCATCAGCGAGACGATCGACGTCTACAGCGTCGTCGGCCGCTTTCTCGAACACTCGCGGATCTTCTACTTCCGGGCCGGCGGCGAGGACCGGTACTACATCGGGTCGGCCGACTGGATGACCCGTAATCTCGACAACCGGGTCGAGGCGGTGACGCCGATCGAGGATCCGCGGCTCCGGGAGCGACTCGAAACGATCCTCGAGACGCTGCTCGAGGACGATCGGAATAGGTGGATAATGCGGTCGGACGGGAGCTACGATCGCTGCCGATCGACGGACGGTTCGTCGACCGACGTTCACGAGACGTTCATGCGGTCGGCGTTACGCCCCGCGGGTCGGGGGCGGATCGATCTCGGCGACTGAACGGTGGGGCGATCGCCGACTGCTGATTGCCAGTTTCAGACTACCAATCGCCGACTACCGATCACCGACGGTTCCCTTTTCCATTTCCGAAACGAGTGCCACCAGCGACGCGGCCCGTCCCTGCCGATACCGAGTCGTTCGAGGCCGTACGGATCCCTCAATAGCACAACTAGCAGCGGCTTTGTACGTTCCGTCGGTCGACTTCGATACGCGCTCTCCCCCGACCATGAACGGATCAACCGGCGGCTACGGCGATCGTTCGACGCGGCAACGGCTCTCGACGGCGACGCAGTACGCGACCGAGACGGCCACCCTCGAGTCGATCGTCGTCCGATACGAGGACCGGGCGGACCGATGTACGATTACGCCGCGTGAGTGTCCGGCCGACGATCAGCTGACGACGTGGCTGTCGGCCGATATCGAGGCGTTCGTCGATCTCGAGGACGTTCGCTGACGACGACCGGCCCGGCGAATCGATCACGATTCGCGCCGACTGTACCCCCCTCTTCGTCGGAGTGATCCCACTCGATATGTATCTCTACAATTTCTATATAGCACTATGTTTGATAACTATTTTCGATAGATTCGTACTGATGAATAGTTATCTGAGACGGCCTAAAACGTCCGATAGTGGCACTATCTCCCTGGCTAATTCTCTCTATAGACTAGTGGATTTATATTGTTGTAATCAAAATCGGCCTGTATGGAGACGCGAAAGGTCCAGGTGACCGGTGGGTCGACGTATACCGTTTCGCTGCCGAAGACGTGGGCGACCGACAACGGTGTCAGCAGCGGTACGACCGTCGAATTCTATCCCGAAGACGACGAACTGCTTCTCACGCCGGAACGCGAGACGCGCCGGCAGGAGGGAACCCTCGACGTCTCCGGCCTCGAGGGCGAACAGCTCACGCGGGCCGTGATGACGATGTACGTCAGCGGCTTCGACGTGATTTCGCTCGAGGCCGGCCGGATCACGACCGAGCAACGAAGCGCGATCAGGAGTGCGACCCAGCGACTCGTCGGCGTCGAGGTCTTGGAGGAAACCAGCGATAGCGTCGTCATTCAGGACTTGCTCGACTCATCGGAGCTGTCGATCGTCAACGCCGTCACCCGGATGCGCCTGATCGCTCAGTCGATGCTCGAGGACGCGGTGACGGCCCTGATCGAGAACGACGACGCGATCGCCGAGGACGTGATCGAGCGCGACGACGACGTCGATCGGCTCTGGCTGGTCGTCTCGCGGATCTTCCGCGCGACGTTGCGCTCACCACGCGCCGTCGAGGAACTCGGCGTCTCCCGGGAGGACTGCTTCGACTTTCACTCGACCGCCCGGCAACTCGAGCGGATCGCCGACCACGCCGTCAAGATCAGCGACATCGCGCTCAAACTCGACGACCTGTCGGCCGACGTCGCCGATGCCGTCCACGGGCTCCACGCCGAGGCCGCGTCGGTCCTCGAACAGTCGACCGACGCCCTGTTCGCCGAGGAGTCCGACGAGGCCACCCGCCTCGGCCACGCGGCGCTCGAGGCCGTCGTCGAGATCGACGAACACACCCGCAAGATCGACGACATGCTACGGGATCTCGAGCCCGCACAGGCCCAATCGCTGGGGCTGATCGTCGACTCGCTCTCGCGGAGCGCCGACTACGGCGGTAACATTGCCGAAACTGCGCTGCAGAAGGCCGCCCCACGGCCCTGACGACCGCAGACGATCGATTATCGGGGGACGGTACGCTCGTGGTGTAAACGGCAGAGCCGCAGCTGACCGCGCTGGCACAACGGAAGAATCAGCGGGCGTTACTCGAGGAGAACGGCGTTGACCTGACCGGTCTGTCCGGGTCGGGACGTAACGCGGGCCTGCCCTTCGCTCGTCTCGATGACGGCACCCTTCGTGATGATGTTTCGGCGGACGTAGTTCGGGTTGGCGTCGTTCTCGACGACGTCCTCGATGTCGGCCGAAACCGTCTCGTCGCCCTTGTTGACGCTTGCGACGTTGGTCGCCAGCGCACGGGTCTTCGTCTCGTTCCCGCGGGCGTCGACGGTGCGGAACCGCGGTTCGCCGACCTGCGTCTCGGTGGGCAGCCGACCGAGTTCGTTCTTCCGGCGCTTTCGAACGTTCTTCAGTCGACCGCCGGTTCGCTTGCGCGTAGAGCGTCCCTGATCCTGCATACACGTACCCAGCCCCGGCGCGTATTTATATGCAACGAGATACACCCCGGCTGCAGGCCACCGGCGCAGTCGCCGGCCGGTCACTCGTCGGCGACAAGACAGTACGCGCGGCCGGGCTCCTCGAGGATCGTCTCCTCGTCGGCGTAGTAGTTCGAGAAGACGCCGCGCTCGGCGTAGTAGATCCGCCCGTCGCGGGGGATCGCACCGCTGGTGACGTGCCCGCGGTTCGCGACTCGCCAGCGCTGGTCGCCGGTCTCGCGATCGAGCGCGTACAGATGCGTATCGTAGGAGCCGACGAGAATCGTCTCGGCGGTGGCCGTGATCGAGCCGATGACGTGCCCGTCCACGTCGGCCGACCACAACTCCTCGCCGGTATCGGTCTCGAGCGCGTAGACGTGGTGGTCGTCGCCCCCGACGTAGACGATCCCTGCCTCGGGATCGATCGCCGGGTTCGACATGACGACGTCGCCGGTGTCGAACGACCACTCCTCGCTGCCGTCCGCGAGGTCGAGCCGGTAGAACCGACCGTCCCACGAGCCGACGAACGCCGCGCCGTCGTAGACCGGGATCGTCCCCTTGATCTGTGCGCCGAGGTTGAACCGCCCGCCTGCCATCGACTTCCCGTCGGGGCCGCCCTCGCCGCCCGCCTGAAACGACCACGCGAACTCGAGGGAGGGGAACTCCCAGCAGTAGACGACGCCGTCGTTCGACCCCGTGACGAGCCGGCCGGCCTCGCAATCGATCGCGGGCGAGGGGTGGGGCATTCCCCAGAGGCGGTCGTCGCTCCAGACCGGGGTGCCGGTCGCGGCGTCGACCGCCCAGAGCGTCCCGCTTGCCGGCTCGCTGTACTCGGCGAGCAGGTAGAGCGTCCCGTCGACGTACGCGGGACTCGAGCCGATCGCGATCGCGCCGCCGAACTCGCGGGCGGTGGTTCGCCACTGCAGGTCGCCGGATGCGATATCGACGGCGTAGAGCGCGCCGTCGTAACCGCCGATGTAGGCCGTCCCGTCGACGATCGCCGGCGTCCCGTGAAAGCCCAGGCTCCGGCCGGCGCCGGTCTCGAGGTGCCAGCGCTTCTCGCCGGTCGGCGCGACGGCGTCGATCCGGCCGGTGTCGCTGGCCACGAGGACCGTCTCGCCGTCCGGCGTCGGTCGCGGCGTCGACTTGGCCGCGGTGTGGCCGATCCGGTTGGTCGAGAACGACCAGTCGACCCGCACCGCGTCCGGGACGGTCTCCTCGGGGTAGTAGCCGTACCGACGCAGGCCCCGACGGAACATCGAGGTGCCGTCGTCGGCCGGCAACGGAACGTAGCCGTCCGCGTCGCTCGCGGCGGCAGTGATCGCCGAACAGTCCGTCCGCGAGCGGTACCGCCGGTCGGCACAACCGGCCAGTCCGACGAGACCGGCCGTGCCGGCGGTGCCGAGCAGTTGCCGTCTGGTGACGCGCGCAGCCGCGGCTGTCCCGCCGTCGTGATCGGCGTCGGCTCGAGGGTCCGCGGCGCGCTCGTTCACGCGTCTACTCCTGTTGGGCGTCGACGACCGCCACGCCCGCGAGGTTCACGATGTCTTTGACCTCGTCGCCCCGCTGGAGGACGTGGACCGGCTTGTCCATCCCGACCAGCATCGGCCCGATGGCGTCGGCACCGCCCAGTCGCTGGAGGAGTTTGTAGCCGATGTTGCCCGACTCGAGGTTCGGGAAGACCAGCACGTTCGCGGGTTCCTCGAGTTCGGAGAAGCCGTACGTGCCCTCGAGGATGTCCTCGACGACGGCGGTGTCGGCCTGCATCTCGCCGTCGACCGTGAAGTCGACTTCGGGGTCATCCTGCAACATCCGCGCCGCCTTGCGCGGTTTGCGGGTCCCCTCGTTGTCGACGCTCCCGAAGTTCGAGTACGAGAGCAGTGCCGCACGGGGTTCGATGTTGAACCGCCGTGCCAGTTTGCCGGTCTGTTTGGTGACCTCCGCGAGGACCTCCTCGTTGGGGTCCTGATTGACCGTCGCGTCGGCGACGAAGATCACGCGGTTCTTGAACGTCAGCATGTAGACGCCGGCGGCGTAGTCGACGTCGTCGTCGGTGCCGACGACCTGCAACGGCGGCCGTAGTGCCGAGGGGTAGTGGTGGGAGAGGCCGGTCAGTAGGGCGTCGGCGTCGCCCTGTTCGACCATCACGCTCCCGAAGTAGTTCGAGTCGCGCTCGACGAGTTCGCCGGCCTCGCTGCGCGTGATCCCCTTGCGGGCCCGCAGTTCATGGAGCCGGTCGGCGTACTCCTCGTAGTCGCCGACCGAGGGGTCGGCGACGGTCGGATCGAAGTCCAGCCCGAGGTTCGCCGAGGTCTGCTTGATCTCGTCCTCGTCGCCGATCAGGACCGGCAGGGCGATCCCCTGCTCCTGAATCTGGTAGGCCGCGCGGATCATCTTCTCGTTTTCGCCCTCCGCCAAGGCGACCGTCTTGGGGTCGCTCTTGGCCTTGTTGAGGACGACCCGCATCATCTCGCGGGACTTGCCCAGCCGGGCCTCGAGTTCTTCCTCGTAGGCCTCGAGGTCGATCTCGGTACGAGCCGCACCGGACTCCATCGCGGCCTCGGCGATCGCCGGCGCGACGCGGAAGAGGACGCGCGGGTCGACGGGCTTGGGAATGATGTAGTCGGGGCCGTACTGGATCGGGTCGTCGCCGTAGGCCTTGACGACCGCGTCGGGAACGTCCTGGCGGGCGAGTTCGGCCAGCGCCTCGGCACAGGCGACTTTCATCTCCTCGTTGATCTCGGTCGCGCGCACGTCGAGGGCCCCACGGAAGATGAAGGGGAACCCGAGGACGTTGTTGACCTGGTTCGGGTAGTCCGAGCGGCCGGTGGCCATGATGACGGTGTCGTCGCGAGCGGCCTTGGCCTCCTCGTAGCCGATCTCCGGATCCGGATTCGCCATCGCGAAGACGATCGGGTCCGACGCCATCGACTGGATCATCTCCTGGGAGACGATGCCGCCGATCGAGAGCCCGACGAAGACGTCGGCCCCCGCCATCGCGTCGGCCAGCCCGCCCTCGGGCACGTCGCGGGCGAACTGTTGTTTGTACTCGTTGACGTCGCCGTCCGCGGCGCGGTCCTCGGTGATGATTCCCGAAGAGTCACACATCGTGATGTTCTCCTTCCGGACGCCCAGCGAGACGTAAAAGCGCGCCGTTGCGATGGCACTCGCCCCGGCTCCGGAGAAGACGACCTCGAGTTCCTCGAGGCTCTTGCCGGCGATGTCGGCGGCGTTGAGCAGCGCGGCCCCGGAGATGATCGCGGTGCCGTGCTGGTCGTCGTGGAACACCGGAATGTCGATCTCCTCGCGCAGCCGTTCCTCGACGGTGAAACAGCCGGGTGCTTTGATGTCCTCTAAGTTGATCCCGCCGAAGGTCGGCTCCATCATCTTGATGGCCTCGACGAGCTTGTCGGGGTCCGAATCGTCGAGTTCGATGTCGAAGACGTCGATGTCGGCAAAGCGCTTGAACAGCACGCCCTTGCCCTCCATGACGGGTTTGGAAGCCTGTGCGCCGATGTCACCCAATCCGAGAACCGCCGAACCGTTCGAGACGACGCCGACGAGGTTGCCCTTGGCCGTATACTGGTAGGCGTCAGTCTCGTCCTCGTCGATCTCGAGACACGGCGCGGCGACGCCCGGCGAGTACGCCAGCGAGAGGTCACGCTGGGTGTTCGTCGGCTTCGTCGTCGAAATCTCGATCTTGCCCGGTGGATCCGTTCGATGGTACTCGAGTGCGTCCTCGTCTAATCCCATATCGGGGACACTGTGGGCGACTACAAAAAACAATGCGAAGGGGAGTTTCGACGGCTGTCGAAATAAACCGTTCCGCGGCCGCAGTTCGCCCGGACAAAAGACGGGGATTCGACCGTTTTATACACTCCGCGGAAGTGTGGTGGGGTATGGACGTCGCGCTTGGTGGGACCTTCGACCCCGTTCATGACGGCCATCGGCGGCTGTTCGAACGGGCGTTCGAACTCGGGGACGTGACTGTCGGCTTGACCAGCGACGACCTCGCCCCGAAGACACGAGACGTCGACCGGCGGGTTCGGTCGTTCGACGAACGGAAACGAAACCTCGAGTCGGAACTCGAGTCGATCGCGGCCGATCACGACCGCACGTTCGAGGTCCGGCTGCTTGAGTCGCCCACGGGGATCGCAACGGAACCGCAGTACGACTATCTCGTCGTCTCGCCGGAGACCCGCGAGGGCGGCACGCGGATCAACGAGATCCGCCGCGAACGCGGCCACGACCCGCTCGAGGTCGTCGTTGTCCCCCACGTACTGGCCGACGACGGCGACATCATCTCGAGTACCCGGATCGTCCACGGCGAAATCGACGAACACGGAAACGTCGTCGACGGGGAGTAAGCGTCGTCGCGGAGACCAACCCGTCGGTGACGAGCGTCAAGCCAACGGCCGATTGCCGTCGGACAGTACCGGCCGATACGGCTTCGTATCGTACAATTACGCCGGGACAGCCCGCTTCTGAGTCGTGGAACGGTCGTGCTACGAAACGATTACCAGCGCGGCGGCTCGAGACCCGCCGCCTCGAGCAACTCCTTCCAGCGCGATTGGATCGAGAGCCGGGAGACGTCGGCGGCGTCGGCGACCGCGCCCTGAGTGCGGCCGTCGCCGGCGACGAGCGAGCCGGCATAGAGGCTGGCGGCCAGGACCGCCCGCTTCGATCGGTCCGACTCGGGCACGTCGGTCAGAAAGAGGTCGACCGCACACGAGCGAGCCTCCGTCGACAGCTCGAGGCGGTCGGCGATCGTCTCGAGTTCCGCGAGCCACGGCTCGTACTCGACCCGGTCCCGGGCACTGTGCATACCTCCGAGTACCTGCTGAGCCGATATAAACGTGCGGTCACGACGAGCCGTTCGACGAGCGGCCGATCGGCTCGCCGTCCCAACGAGAGACTACCGACACAACGGTCGGCTACGATTTATGGAGTGTGTGGACCGTTCGCAGCGGATTCAACTAGGAGCCGACTACTAAACCGCGTGTCGCCCCAACGGTCCGTCGACGTGCGGCGTGTCGAGTCCACCTCATGACAGAGCCAACCTGCAAACTCGTCTGTACCGGCTGCGGGCTCGAGTTGGCCTACCGGGAGCGCTCGCTGGCCGAACGGGCCGCGGAGTTACACCAGCTTTGGGATTCGGAACACGTGACGTTTATCGTCCCACCGGACTGGTCGCCCGAGGAGCCGGTGACCCACTGTTGAGCGCCGCTTGGCGCGGACCGACAGGTACTTACTCGATTCGTGAAAACTCGAGAGCGAGCGCGGGTAGCCAAGCCAGGCCAACGGCGCAGCGCTTAGGACGCTGTCCCGTAGGGGTCCGCCGGTTCGAATCCGGTCCCGCGCATTCTCCGCGAACAACTTCGTGAGCGGAGAATGCGGTCAGCGGATTCGAACGAGAGAAGACGGACGAAGCGACGCGAGTCCGTCTTCCCGTTGTTCGAATTCGGTCCCGCGCGTCGTCTTCTGCTACCAACCACTCCCTCGAGCCGTGCTGCTATCGCGACCAAATCCGTGAGCGATACGACCGGTGACCGAGCCACTGCTGGAGAGCCAACGGCCGCGCCGATCGTTTCGGCCGGCTACTGTCGAGAGAAACGACGGACAAGCGTCAGACGCTCCATAACGCTTATTCGGGCAGAAACAGGTTGTATGTTCAATGGCCGGGTTAGACGACGTCTTCGGGGACCTCTTTGCGAGTGTCGATGCGGTCGTACTCTTCTCACCCAGCGGCTCCTACTACGAGCAGTTCGTGGACATCGAGGACCTCGACGTGATCGTCGTCGGGACCGAAAACGCCGTCGGTGCGGAGACGTTCGTCGAACTCCCCCTCGAGTTCGGGAACATCTCCGAACGGATCCGATACGGCCTCGAGGGGGCTCTCGAGCAGGGCGTGATCGAGGACGGCGACGAGTTGGCCTGTGCAAGCAGCGTCTTCAGCGATGGAATCGATACCGTCTCCCGGGTCCGGGCCGACGCGGAGACCCGGACGGGGATCTACGACCTGTTCGTCAAGTCTCGGGCCGATCCGGAAGTAGTCAAGTCGGTGCTGGAAGTGGCGATCGAACTGGGCAAGAAGGGCCAGAAGGGCAAGCCGGTCGGCGCGCTGTTCGTCGTCGGTGACGCGGGCAAGGTGATGAACAAGTCCCGCCCGCTTTCCTACAACCCCTTCGAGAAGTCCCACGTTCACGTCGGCGATCCGATCGTCAACGTGATGCTCAAGGAATTCTCGCGGCTCGACGGTGCCTTCATCATCTCCGACGCGGGCAAGATCGTCTCGGCGTATCGCTACCTCGAGCCCTCCGCGGAGGGGGTCGACATCCCGAAGGGGTTGGGCGCGCGGCACATGGCCGGCGGCGCGATCACGCGCGATACCAATGCGATCGCGATCGTCCTCTCGGAGAGTGACGGCCTCGTCCGGGCGTTCAAGGCCGGAGAACTCATCCTGGAGGTCGATCCGGAGGCGTACTGATATGGTAGAGTGGCAGCCGCTTCTGAACGAACCGGCCGTCATAGCCGCGGCGGTACTGACGCTCGGCCTCGCCGTCGGCTATCTGGTCGGTCGGCTCAACGAGGAACTGCTCTCGGCGTCGGGCGTCCCGGAGGCCGTCGAAGGAACCCCCTTCGAGCGGACCGCCCAGTCGATCGGTACCTCGACGGTCGAGATCGTCGCCCGCCTGAGTTCGTGGTTCATCTACGGCATCGCGGTGTTGACCGCGATCCACATCGCCCAGCTGCTCGACACCGACGCCTTCTGGCTGCGGGTCACCGAGTTCGTCCCCCAACTGTTCATCGCCGTCCTCGTCCTCATTCTGGGGTTTATCGTCGCGGACAAGACGGAACTGATCGTCAGCGAGTACCTCCGTGGCGTCAAGCTCCCCGAAGTATCGGTCATCCCGAAAGTGGTCAAGTACTCCGTCCTCTATGTCACTTTCATCATCGCGCTCGGGCAGGTCGGCGTCCACGTTCTCGCGCTCTTGATCCTGCTGACCGTCTACGCCATCGGCATCGTCATCGTCGGTACCGTTGCGTTCAAGGACTTCCTCGTCTCGAGCGCCGCCGGAATCTATCTGCTTCTGAACCAGCCCTACGGGATCGGCGACGAGATCCGGATCGGCGACCAGACCGGCATCGTTCAGGAGGTCGATCTGTTCGTCACCAAGATCGAGGACGACTCCGAGGAGTACATCGTCCCCAATCGGAAAGTCTTCGAGGACGGGATCGTCCGGATGCGGGACTGACTGCGCCGAGACGGGAACCGACTACTCGAGCGAGAGGCCGGCGTGCCAGCGGTCGGCACCCGCCTCGCGTTTGACGGCATCCATCTTCGCCAGCAAGTGCGTCGCGAGCGTCGCGGTCTCGGCGGCGCGGGACTCGCCTTCGGTCCGGAACGCGCCGGTCTCGCGGTTGGCATAGACGGTACAGACCGCGCCGGCCCGGAGCCCGTAGAGGTTCGCGAGGGTCAGGATGGCGCTGGCTTCCATCTCGATGTTCTTCACGTTCGCCGCTTTGAGTTCGTCGACTAACTCGTCCGAACCGGCGGCCTCGAAGCCGTCGAACCCGGGCCGGCCCTGGCCCGCGTAAAAGGAGTCCGAACTCATCGTCACGCCGGTGTGGTAGTCGTAGCCGAGCCGTTCGGCGGCGGCGACCAGCGCCGAGACGACCTCGCCGTCGGCGGCGGCCGGGTAGTCCTCGCGGACGTACTCGTCGCTGGTCCCTTCCTGACGGACTGCACCGGTCGTGATCACCAGATCGCCGACGGCCATCTCCGGTTGGATCGCCCCGCAGGAGCCGACCCGGAGGAACGTGTCGACACCGATCCGGGCCAGTTCCTCGACGGCGATCGCGGCCGACGGGCTACCGATCCCCGTCGAGGTGACCGAGACCGGCGTCCCCTCGTAGCTCCCGGTCGCAGTGCGGTACTCGCGGTGATGGCCGCGGAGTTCGTGGTCGTCCCAGAACGCCACGATCTTCTCGAGGCGTTCGGGATTGCCCGGCAACAACACGGTGTCGGCCACGTCGTCGGGGCCGACCTCGAGGTGGTACTGTTCGTCGGCGTTCGGGTCTTCGCTGTCTCGAGTCATCGAATAGCGGCGGTTCGGTGCGACGCTGTATATAAACCCGGGGCGGCCGTAGCGATGGTATGGCACGCGGGACGCTCACGGACACCTATGTCGCGGCGATCCAGCACGACCTGGCGGAGCTGCCGGCCGACGCGACCCGGGTCGGCGTCGTCCGCCGGCCGACCTCGTGGTTCCACGCGGCCGTCGACGAGAACCTGCCCGAACTCGGGCCCCCGGAACCGCTCCTCGAGTCGATGCGCGACGCCGAGGAGGACATGAAGATACAGGGGCTTTGCGAGGAGGGTGCCCACAACGCCGCGTGGGATCAGGTCGGGTTCGGCGAGGCCTACCGGGACCATCTCGAGAGCGACGACAGCGCGCGGGCGGAGATCGAAACGCTCTCCGAGCGGTTGGCAGCGGGCGAGTCGCTGGCGCTGGTCTGTTACGAAAACACCGAAAAAAAGCGGTGTCACCGGACGATCCTCCGGGAGTACCTCGAGCATTGACGAGGCCGTCTCAGTGCCGGCATCGATCGACCGGCCGCTGCGCCGCGACAATGGGTTCGGCGGCAGTGGTCTGTCCCGTCACTCGAGCGTCTCTTCGCTGATCGTGTTCGGCAGCAGTTCGCCCAGCGTGTACTCGGTCACGTCGTCGCCGCCCTCGTCACAGATCACGGCGAGGTCGTCGTCGCAGAACTCCGCCAGCGTCTGGCGACACATTCCACAGGGCGTGACGCCGTCGCGCCGATCGGAACTGACCGCGAGCCGCGAGAACTCGCGGTGGCCGTTCTTGACCGCCTCGGCGACCGCGACCTCCTCGGCGTGGAGGCTGTTGCTGTAGTTGGCGTTCTCGAGGTTACAGCCGGTAAAGACCTCGCCGTCTGCCGTCTCGAGGGCGGCACCGACGCGGTACTCGGAGTAGGGGACGTGGGCCCGGTCCTGTGCGTCGCGGGCGGCCGCGATCAAGTCATTCATGGAGACCGATTCGACCGGCGGGGACCAAAGGATGTCGGCTCCGACGCCGGTCGTCGACGACCGCTACCGGACGTCCTCGATTGCCGCTTCAATGACTCCGCTGGCCTCGTCGACGAGATCGTCGACCGACTCGCTCTCCGCGTAGAGGCGCACGTAGGGTTCGGTGCCGCTCGGGCGAACCAGCAGCCACGAGGCGTCGTCGAACTCGAGGCGGACGCCGTAGTCGGTGTCGACGGCGGCCTCGGGGAACGCGTCGGGCAGGTCGCTCTCGAGGGCAGACATGGCGTCGCTTTTGGCCGTGTCGGGACAGTCGAGACTGACCTTTCGGTAGGGGCGTTCGGTGACCGGCTTCCGGAGCCGGTCGGTGTCGCCGGCCGCGGCGACGAGCGCGGCGACGACCGCCGCGCTTGCGACGCCATCGATCCAGCCGCCGAAGGCGGTGTGGATGTGCTTCCAGGGCTCGGCGGCGAAGGCGATTTCGGTGTCGTCCGAGCCGCGCTCGCGCTCCCTCGCGATCCCCTCGTGGAGCGCGCCCAACCGGACGCGTTCGACTCGGCCCCCGGCCGCGCGGACCCGCTCGTCGATGCGGGCGGAGGCGTTGGGCGTGGTGACGACGATGGGATCGTCAGCGTCGCTGTCGGCCGTGTAGCGTGCCGCAACCACTGCGAGGACCGTGTCCTCGTGGATCACCTCGCCGTCGGGGTCGAGGACGACTAGCCGGTCGGCGTCGCCGTCGTGAGCGAGTCCGAGGTCGAACTCGCCGTCCGCGACGAACGCCGAGAACTCCGCGAGCGTCTCCGGAGTCGGTTTGCTCCCCCGGCCGGGAAAGTGGCCGTCGACGGAGGCGTTGACCGCGACGACCGTCGCGCCGAGTCGCTCGAGGACCTGTGGGGTCGCGAGCGCGCCGACGCCGTTCCCGCAGTCGACGGCGATGCGCAGTCCCTCGAGCGGGTCCGGCGGAGTCGCGGCGTCGCCATCGGGACCGGCATCGGCGAACCGCTCCCGGACGTAGCCGGTGACCGCGTCGCGGTACTCGGAGAGAACGGCGAGGCGTTCGCCGTCGCCCCACTCGTCCCAGCGGGCGAGGCCATCGTCGGCCGCGACGGCCTCGTCGACGGCCCGTTCGGCGTCGCTGTCGTACTCGACGCCGTCGGCGAAGAGCTTGATGCCGTTGTCCGCTGGCGGGTTGTGGCTGGCGGTGAGCATCACGCCCCGTCGGCCGCGCGAGGCGTAGGCCAGTGCAGGCGTCGGCACCTGTCCAACACGGCGGACGTCGGCCCCGGCGCTCTCGAGGCCGGCTTCCATCGCCGCCGCGAGCGCCGGGCCGGTCTCTCGCCCGTCGCGGCCGACGACGAACGTCGCCCCGGGTTCGCCGGCGGCTTGGCCGACGGCGAGCGCGAGCGACGGCGTTACCTCATCGACGGGACCGCGAATCCCCGCGGTTCCGAACAGCGTCATATGCGCTCGTTCCGCGAGCAGCCACTTAGCAACGTTGCAACTCGTCGCGGACGATAGCGGGGCTCGACGCCGGACAAAAGGGGTTACTCCGCGGGCAGGTCGTCGATCAGTACGACGGCCTCGCCGTCGATTACGGTCGCGTCGTCGTCCTCGTTGCGGACGACCGTCTCGAGGCGGTACTGGTCGTTGCCGAGGGCCTCGACGATCTCGACGCGGGCGGCGACGCGGTCGCCGATGCCGACGGGGCCGCTGAACTCGAGGTCCTGTGAGAGATAGATCGTGAGTCCTGGGAGGCGAGCGAGGGCGGCACTGATGAGTCCGGAGACGAGCGTCCCGTGGACGATACGTTCGCCGAAGCGGGTCTCTTCGGCGAAGTCCTCGTCGAGGTGGAGTCTGTTCGTGTCGCCGCTGACCGCGGCGAAGGCCCGGACGTCCTCGTCGGTCAGCGCCTTCTCGAAGGTGACGGTGTCGCCGACGCTGATGCCGTCGGGGTCATCGACCGTGCGATCGAACTGCCAGTCGAGGTCGGAGTACTCGATGGAGGGGATCGGCGGTACGATCCTGTCGCCCTCGGAATCGCGGTCGCCGTTGGCGGCGGGAACCATCGCGGAGACGGCCGCTCGGTTGGCCGCGGTCGCGGTTCGGAGGAACCCCCGCGTCATCGCCGACCAAGCGTCGGTCATGGCGGCGAAGTTCTCACCCCCAGTGTTCTCGTGTGACATCTACGAGCGGCTAAGCGAGGGACGTATATGACTTCTTTGGCTGCATTCCGGCCGATCCAAGCCCGTGTTACTGGCCACAAATCGCCGTAAAACTCGATTACGACTCGGTCGTATTCGCCGGTCATCCCGTCGCCATGACGGTCGTGATCGGCGAGCGGTCGGCACCGATGGGACTCGCTCGAGACGGGGACCGTCCGGACGGGTCGGCGACATGGCCCGGAGTGACCCACTTCGAACCCCCTGAAACCATCTGCTGGTACTAGATGGTATCTAGTGGAAAGTCTTATGCTGTCCGCGATCCAAGAGACTGTTGATGACGGACGACTCCGACCGATCGCCCTGGTTCCCGCCTGCCATGTTTACCGAGCAGATGCAGGAAGCGGGCGAGCAGGTTGCCCAGTCCCAGCAGGAGATGATGAAACAGTTGCTCCAGGCCAGTTCGGCGAACCCGCTCGAGGATACGTCGGCCTTTGGCCCGATGAACATGGGTACGGCGACGTTCAAGGCCCGCGTCCAAAGCGGCGGTCGGATCAGCATTCCCGAACCCGAACGGGACGCCCTCGACATCGAGGAGGGCGATATCGTCCAGACGATCGTCGTCCCCGTCAAACGCAACCGAGAGGATCAATCATGACTCAGAACCCATTCACCGCAGTCTTCGACGCACAGCGCACCGCACTCGAACAAAGCCAGTCGTTCGCCCACGAGGCCCTCGAGGCCCAGCAGACCTCGATCAGCGCCGTCGCCGACGTCGTCGAGACGTCGGGATCGCTGGCCGAGTCCAACGCCGAACTGACCAAGGGCGCGATCCACGCCTATTTCGACGCCCTCGAAGCGTCGATGCCCGAAGAGGCCGCCGAGTTCGACGACCTCCGCGATCTCGTCGACGAGAGCTTCGATTCCGCGACCGAGGCCCAGTCGCAGTCGCTCGAGGCCGTCCTCGAGGCCCTCGAGGAGTCCGAACTCGCCTACGAGGAGTTCGCCGCGAACTACTCCGAAGTCGTCGACTCGTCGTTCGACGCCGCCCTCGAGGCCCACGAGCAGGTCGAGGAGAACGTCGAAGCGGTCGCCGAGGACGTCGAGACCGCCGCCGACGAGTTCGACGCGTCGGCCTGAATTAGGCCCACCCGTTTTTCACCCACCATCCCCAATTTCCGTATATGTCAGACCAACACCAGCCCCAGGCAGGAGACTGGAGCGCGTTCGCCGAACAGTGGAACGAGCAGTTCCTCGACGCACTCGAGGACAACATGGAAGCGCAGGCCCAGTTCGTCGAGCGCTGGTCCGAAAGCGTCGGCGAACTGAGCGAGGACGAGGAACTCTCCGACGGCGTCGAGGGCTATGCCCGTGCCTACGAGACGTGGATGAACGCCTCCCAGCAGATGGTCGATCGGATGAACGACCAGCTCGAGGGCGAGGACGTCGACATCGAGGAGTTCCGTGACATCTGGCTCAACACGGCCAACGAGGCGTTCAAGGACGTGATGTCGACGACCGCGTTCGCCAAGATGACCGGCGAGACCGTCGGCGACGTCCTCGAACTGCAACAGCAGGCCGACGAGGCGGCTCAGGAGACGCTGCACACGCTCGGCTTCGCGACCGAGGACGACATCGTCGAGGTCGGGGATCGGCTCGTCGAACTCGAGCGCCGCCAGCACGCCGTCGAGCAGAAACTCGACCGCGTTCTCGACCACCTAGAGGAGCAATGAAGAACCCCTTCGCAACCGCCCTGAACATGCAACGGCAGGCCTGGGAGGCGACCGCCGACCTGGCCGAGAAAAGCAGCGTCGCACCCGACCGGACCGAAACCGTCGAGAACGTCGGGGTCGGGCAAACGCCCAGCGAGGTCGTCTACGAGGAGAACAAGCTCGAACTCCTCCACTACAAGCCGATGACGGAGGAGCAACACGACATCCCCATCCTCATCGTCTACGCGCTGATCAACAAGCCCTACATCCTCGATCTCCAGCCGGACCGTTCGGTGGTCCAGACGCTGCTCGAGGCCGGCTTCGACGTCTACCTGATCGACTGGGGCGAACCCTCCAAGCTGGATCGGACGCTCGGTCTCGACGACTACGTCAACCGGTATATCGACAACTGCGTCGACGTGGTTCGGGATCGCTCCGGACTGGACGCGATCAACATCCTCGGCTACTGCATGGGCGGGACGATGTCGGCCATGTACGCCTCCTTGTCTCCCGAGAAAGTCGAGAACTTGGCGCTGATGGCCGCCGGGCTCTGCTTCGACGGCGACGGCGGCGTCCTCGAGCTGTGGGGCAGCGAGGACTACTACGACCCCGAGACGGTCACGGCGACGTTCGACAACGTTCCCGCCGAGTTCTTGGACGTCGGCTTCGCCCTGATGGATCCGGTCCAGAACAACGTGACCAAGTACGTCACGTTTTACGACAACATGGAAGACGAGGACTTCGTCGAGAACTTCGCCCGGATGGAGCGCTGGCTGGCGGAGGGGATCGACGTGGCCGGCGAGGCCTACGAGGAGTTCATCCACGACATCTATCAGGAGAACAAGCTCTACGCAAACGAACTCCGGTTGGGCGGCGAACACGTCGATCTGGCCAACATCGACATGCCCGTCCTCCAGATCGTCGCGGAGTACGACCACCTCATCCCGCCGGCGGCCTCCAAACCGTTCAACGACGAGATCGCCTCGGACGACACCGAGATCCTCGAGTTCGCGACGGGCCACATCGGCATGTCCGTCTCCTCGCGAAGCCACGCGGAACTCTGGCCGGAGGTCTGTGACTGGTTCGAGGCGCGCTCGAACGGGACGGATGAAGGGTCACGTACCTCGGATCGGTCGACCGACCCCAACGCCGCGGACGCGGCGCTGGCCGAGGACGTCGCCGGCAACGAATCGGGTGCCAGCGACCTCGCCGACGGCGGCATCGACGTCGAGTCGGGGACGGATATCGACGCCGAGACGAGCGAGTTCCACGGTCAGGATCGCTCGGACGCGGAGATCGCCGATCGCGGCGAGGGGGACGTTCAGGCGGAACCGGCCGAGCCGGGCGAGATGACCGTCGACGAGGACGTCGTCGAGGAGGTCGCTGGCGAGGACGCGGCCTCGGAGATCGCGTCCGAACCCGACGATCTCACCGATCTCCGGGGCATCGGCGACGCCTACGCAGCGGCGCTCGCCGAGGCCCGGATCGAGACGTTCGCGGAGTTGGCCAACGCCGATGCCGCCGACCTCGCCGCCGAAACCGGGATCTCGCCGACTCGAGTCGAAGACTGGATCGACCAGGCTCGAGAGCGCTGAGGCCGGTGTCGACGATGGGGCGGTCCGATCGCCCCGGTCGCCCTCCGGTCGTTTGCACTCACTGTATTGATAGCTAACAGGTCGTTATTTACCATCGGACGTTGAATGTGTGAGTTATGTCCATGGATGGTCGCACCTGCGTTATTACGGGCTCGGCGAAGGGGATCGGTCGCGGCATCGCCGAGTACCTCGGCGAGGAGGGAGCGAACGTCGTCATCAACTACCGATCGTCGGAGGGCGAGGCCTACGAGGCAGTCGACGCCATCGAATCGGCCGGCGGCTCGGCGGTCGCGGCTCAGGCCGACGTCTCCGACCGTGCGGCGGTCGAGAACATGGTCGAGGTCTGCCACGAGGCGTTCGGCCCGGCGGACGTCCTCGTGAACAACGCCGGCATCACAGCCGACAAACAGTTCACCGAGATGTCCCCCGAGGAGTGGAACCGCGTGATGGACGTCAATCTGGGCGGCATGTTCAACTGTACCCAACTGTTTTACGACGACCTCTGGAACGCCGAGGAGGGTCGATTGATCAACATCTCGAGCGTCGTCGGCAAACAGGGCAACTACGGCCAGGCAAACTACGCGGCCGCGAAAAGCGGGATGTTCGGCTTCACGCGGACGATCGCCCTCGAACTCGCGAAGGGGGGATCGACGGCCAACTGCGTCGCGCCGGGCTTTACCGCTACCGATATGCTCGAGAGCGTCCCGGACAAGGTGTTAGACCGGATCATCGCGGGGATCCCCCTCGAGCGACTGGCGGAGGTCGAAGACATCGCCGCAGTAGTTCGATTCCTCGCCAGCAAGGACTCCTCGTACGTGACCGGCGAAGTGATCGACGTCAACGGCGGGATGGACCTGTAACGACAGTCGTCGCTTCGTTCTGCGTTCGAACGCGACTCAGTCTGCACTCCCCGGGAGTTCTGAAATCGCGTCCGCCGTTTCCGCGGCGAGTTCCGCGACGATCTCTCCTGCGGGACGAACGTCGTTCGTCAATCCGACGCTCTGGCCGGCAAACAGCGCCATCGATTCGACGTCGCCCTCGACGCCGGGCGTCGCGAGCGCCTCGTCGTAGCGTTCGATGGGGGCACCGTCACCGCTGTCGGTCCGCGCGACGACCTCGTCTTCGCCCGGTCGCTCGCCGGCGGGCGGTTCGCCGGCCTCGCGCCAGCGCTCGAGCGTCTCGTTCTCGAGGACCCGATGCGGCGTCCCCGGCCAGCCCTTGTCGAACAGCGTCGTATAGGCGGTATCAGTCTCGTCGCTCTCGCGGAGCCGCCGCCGGTACTCGTCGTGAACGCGCGCCTCCTCGCTCGCGACGAATCGAGTCCCGAGCCACGCGCCGTCGGCCCCGAGCGCGAGCGCGGCGGCGATCCCTCGGCCGTCGGCGATCCCGCCGGCCGCGACGACCGGGACCTCGTCGCCGACCGCGTCCGCGACCCGCGGCACGAGTGCCGTCGTCGCGACCTCGCTCTGGACGTGACCGCCGGCCTCGAGGCCCTGCGTGACGACGGCATCGACGCCGGCGTCGACGGCGTCGCGGGCCGCCTCGGCGCTGCCGACCGTCCGGGTGACGACCGCGCCTGCCTCGTGGATCCGATCGACGTACGGAGCGGTATCGCCGAACGAGAGGGTGACGATCGGCGCGCCCGCATCGAGAACGGCCTCGAGGTGGTCGGCGGTGTCGATGGCCGTCGTCGCTTCGTCCAGCACGAGGTTGACTGCGAACGGGTCGTCGGTCAGCCCGCGGGTCTCGCGGATCGCTCGCCGCGTTTCCTCGCGGTCGCGCCACGTGACCGCGAGGTGACCGAGCCCGCCGGCGTTCGAGATGGCGGCCGCGAGTTCCGGTGTGGTCGCGCTGCCGATCGGTGCCTGGACGATCGGGTACTCGATTCCGAGCAGGTCAGTGAGTCGCGTCTCGAGCGTCATCCGTGACTACGCCTGCCGCTTTTCCTTCTCGAGGACTCGAACGTCCTCGATCCCGGTGTCGGGGTACTGTCCGTCCGCGTCCTTTTCCACGGCCTTGACCATGTCCCAGACGACGTTCAGGCCGGTCGTCACGCCCTCGAGGGCCTCCATCTCGCAGCCGGTCTTGCCGGTGGTCTCGACGGTGACCCGGAGTTCGATCCGGTCCTCGTCGAGGGCGAACTCGGTATCGACGTTCGTGATCGGGATCTGGTGACACATCGGGATCGTCTCCCAGGTGTGTTTGACGGCCTGGATCGCGCCGACGCGGGCAGTCGCGAGGACGTCGCCCTTGCCGACCTCGTCGGCCCGGATCGCCTCGATCGTCGCGGGCTGCAGGCGGATCTCGCCGGCTGCGACCGCGCGGCGCTCGCTGTCGGGCTTGTCGCCGACATCGACCATCTGGACGTCCCCGTCCTCGGTGGTATGCGTGAGATCGTCGGCGCTACCTTCGTCCGCACTGTCGGCCAAGCGGTCGTCACTCATCGTCACCACCCCAGAGGACCCCCGGGAGTTCCCCGACCAGTTCCGACGCGAGGAGGCCGTAGTCGTCGCGCTCGGCGAGGCGTTCGCCCGCGAGCCCGTTAACCTGAGCGCCCGCCGCGGCGGCCTCGAGCGGGTCGGCATGCTCGAGCAGCGCCGCGACGATCCCGGCGAGCGTGTCGCCGGTGCCGCCGACTTTCATGCCGACGGTGCCCGAGCGACTGATCCGGGTCCGCTCGCCGTCGGTGATCACGTCGTTTGCACCCTTCGCGAGGACGACGTGTCCCAGATCGGCCGCGAACGCCTCGATCTCGTCGGCCGCGGCCGCCAGATCGTCGGTGTCCGGGCCGCCCATCCGTGCCAGTTCGCCCCGGTTGGGCGTACAGACCAGCGTCGCGTCGGTCTCTAACTCGGGGACGACCGCGAGCGCGTCGGCGTCGACGACCGCCCGGCCCGTGTAGGCCGAGAGGAACTGACGAGTCGCCTCGAGGGTCTCGTCGGCGGTCCCGAGGCCGGGGCCGATGACGACGACGTTGTCGTAGCGCTCGGCCGTCTCGAGCAGGTCGTCGGCCACATCGGGCGTCAGAACCTCGCTGTCGTAGGGCTGGACGATCAGGTCCTCGCTGTAGCCCTGTATCTCGCCGGCGACGGAATCGGGGGCGGCGACGAAGGACAGTTCCGCGCCGGCCCGCAGGGCCGCCTGTGCGGCCAGCGCCGGCGCGCCGGTGTAGGGACCGCCGCCGATGACGTTGGGTCGACCTTCGCGACCGTCCGGTCGCGCGAGGGCCACGTCACCGGGGCCGACGAACCGCTCGGCGGCGGCCGGGATGCCGATGTCCGCGACCGTGACGGCCGCCTCGAGGTCGTCGAGTCCCGGCTTCGTGTCGTGGAAGGTGACGACCCGATCGGCTTCGACGCCGTTGTCGGCGTGGTCGCCGCCGTCGGCGTCAAACCCGGAGGGGACGTCGACCGAGACGACCGTCGCGTCGGCGGCGTTGATCGCCGCGGCCGCGGTGGCGGCCGGTTCCCGCAACTCGCCGCTGATTCCCGTCCCGAGCATCGCATCGACGATCACGTCCGCCTCGGGGAGGTTGATCCCGCTCGAGTCCGTGATCTCGTGTGTCTCGTAGTCGGCCCGCTGGAGGGCCGCCCAGTTCTCGCGAGCGATCTCGGTGCCGATCCGCTCGGCCCGGCCCAGCAACAGTGTCGTTACGTCGTATTCATCGAGAAACCGGGCCGCGACGAACGCGTCCCCACCGTTGTTGCCACGTCCGGCGACGATGGTAACGCTCGCACCCGGTTCCGCGACCTCGCGGACCGCGCGAGCGACGGCGCCCCCGCTCGACTCCATCAACTGCTTTCGCGGGACGCCAAGCGACGCGGCGTTCTCGTCGACGGCGGCCATCCGTTCGCCTGTAACCATGGCTACTGATTCGACCGGCCGACTGGTGAAGATTGCGGACGACCGGCAGCCTGAAACCGACGCGGACCCCAGCCCGTCCGTGAACGTCTTCTGGCTCGACGAGGACCCTCGCCTCGCGGCGCGGTACCACTGCGACCAGCACGTCAACAAGCTGCTACTCGAGGCCGCCCAGGTCCTGTGTACTGCCGCCCGCGAGAACGGCTACGAGGCCGAGTTCCTCTACGGGTCGACTCACGTCGATCACCCCGTCACGCGGTGGGCAACCGAATCGCGGGCCAACTGGCTCCGGCTGCGCGACCACGCCGAGGCGCTCAACGCGGAGTTCGTCGAACGCTACGACAAGGACGAGGCTCACGCGAGCTGGACGGTCATCGAACGCATCGACGTCGACGCGATCGCGTTCTCGTCCGCGGAGCCGACACCACGCCCCCAGGCGATGCCCGAGGAGTACAAACGACCCGGCGATCCGGTCGCGGCCTACCGCGCCTACTACGCCGGCGAGAAGGCCGACTGGGCCAAGTGGGCGTATACCGAGAAACCGCCGTGGCTCGCGGCTCATTTGTCCGACGCCGAGTGAACCCACGGCGTCTCGAGCGGTCTACTCACCCCCGCGGTCCGTGATACGTGCCCTCGCGGCCCGCGGGACCCGGACTCGATAACGATTATTCGACTTAATTTCGTCCCGATAACTCTGAACGCATAAGTACTCCCGACCCGTATCGAACACATGAACACGCTCGAAGCAACCGAGCCGATCGACAGCGCCGACGACGAATTTCACGACCCCCCGCTCGCACAACCGGACCCCGACATCCATCTGCCCGGAACGCCGACCGTGTCGTTCATCGAGTACGTCGCGGTCGCTATCCGGACGCTGCGTCGCTGAATCGGCACCGAGGTGGCCGCGAAAACGGGGTACCGCTCGACCGAACGTTCCGAGCGACGATTCAGTACCGGATCTCGAACCCGTCCTCGTCTCGAGGCTCCTCGTATTCGACCGTGACGTCGTCGACCTCGGCGGCGGGACTGCCCGTGTGACACCACTCGACCATCGCTTCGACGGCGTCATCGGGGCCCTCGAAGACCGCCTCGACGCGACCGTTCTCGAGGTTTTTCACCCAGCCGTCGACGCCGTTCTCCCGGGCCGTGTCACGGGTGTTCGCTCGGTAGTAGACGCCCTGTACCGTTCCGGAGACGAAAACGTGTGCGCGGGTTCGGTCGGTCATGTTCGTGGACTCGAGCGCGACGGGCAAAAATCCGCGGCCGTTCGGCCGGCGAGTGACGCGATGACGATGTGGCGAACGGCCTGCCTGCGCTTACCGCGGCTCTTCGTAGCGGCGAGCGCCGACGATCATCCGGACGGCAAGTACGACGACGCCGACGGCGAACGCGATCCAGACCGCGTCCGACCCGCCGAACGAATCGGTGTATTCGACGGCGGCGACGAGGAGAACGAGCAACGCCACGTACAGCGTATTGGTGCCGATGAAGTCCGCCAGCCCTTCCTCGTCGGTCACCCGCTCCGGATCGTAGCCCGCGATCAGCTCGACTACACCGAAGTACTTGATGAGGACACCGAACGCTCCGATGAACCCTGCAGTCACGAGGAGACCGATGACCGAGTCGGTGGCCATACTGAACAATTGACACTCATCTCACAAAACATTTGGTGCGTTAGTCGCGCGGACCAAGCCAGTACTCGCCGGGTCAGTGGGACGCCCCGTTATTCACCGGTTCGCAGGTGATGGAAGATATAGGTCTGGGCGTACCCCGCGTACTCCCCGCCGAGTCGTTCCCGGATCGCTCGAGAAGTGTCAGCGTAAGACCCGCGATCGCAGTCGGGGTAGTACTCCTCGATCGCCGATCTGATCCACGTATCGAGCGGGACGGCCTCGTCGAAGCCCAGCGAGAACAACAAAACGCAGTCGGCGACCTTCTCACCGACACCGACGAACTGCGTCAGATACTCCCGGGCAGCCTCGTACTCGAGGTCCCGTGCCGCGGCCGGATGTGCCTCGCCGTCGGCGACCATCTCGGCGGTCCGGACGACGTAGGGGGCGCGATACCCTAATCCGAGATCGCGGAGTTCGTCCTCGGTCGCGGCCGCCAGTTGCGCGGGCGTCGGGAACGCGTGGTAGGTCTCGCCGTCGAAGGCGATCGGACTGCCGTACTCCCGAGCCAGCGCCCTGACCATCCCGTGGATCCGACTCACCCGCATCTGTGCCGAGCAGATGAACGCGATCAGACAGCCGAAGGGCGGATCCTGAACCAGACGCAGTCCGCGGTGAGCCTCGTAGGCCTCCCGGAGCAGGGGGTCGTCCGGTCCGGCCGCGACGATCGCCTCGAGGTCGTCGTCCAGACACAGAAGTCGACGGACGGTCGGCTCGGCGTCGGTCGTCGATTCCCACTCGAGGCGATCGTCGCGAGACCGAACACGGATCACGTCGCCGTCGACGACCGTCGAGTACCACGCCCCGGGGGCGGGGTCCCCGTGATACATCTCGCCGTCCTCGCGTCGCCAGAGGTAGCTCTGTCCGCTCTCGAGCGTCCGATACAGATCGAGTCCACCAGCGAGTTCCGCGAGTTCGATCGTGCCCGTCGCCATTCGTTGGGGCCTTCGCGAGGGCAGGCTTTTGCCTTTCGAACCGACCGGGCTGACCCGGAGCAACAACGTGTTTCCGCCGCTCCTCGGTCGGGCGAACCTTCTTACTGTAGGCCACACATTGTCTAGGTATGAATTGCAGGGTTGTCGTCGAAGCTGCCGTGCCGGTATTCGACGTCGAAACACCGGACGAGGCGATCCGTATCGCCATCTCGAAGACGGGCGAGATGTTGAACCCTGACCTGAACTACGTCGAGATCAACATGGGCGAGCGTACCTCTCCGTCCGGAGAGGAACTGCCCCCCGCGTTCATCGCGGCCGACGAGGCACTCGTCGCGCTCGAACTGGAGATGACCGTCTTCAACGTCGAGCGCGAGGAACACGCCTCCCGAATCGCGCGCAAGGAGATCGGCCAACGCCTCGAGAACATCCCGCTCGAGGTCACGCAAATCGAGATCATCGAAGACGAAGACGCCGAGGACGAAACGGACGACGAATCGGCCGGGACCGAGTCGGCCGACGACGAAGCCGTCGAGTCGCCGACCGACGTCGACGAGGACGAGAGTGACGACGAGGAAATCCTCCCCGAGTTCGAGGATCTCGTCGAGTAGTCGTTTTCGGGGTCACGGACGGCGAATAGTCCGATAGTTGTCCGTCTCGAGTCGGTTGTCGGAGAACGTCGAACCGAGAGAGATGAGACTCCGCAGCGGTTGTGACGATCGGAGGATGCGACGAGTGACTCAGTCGGCAGTAGCGGCGACTGCTTCCTGCTCCCCTTCCTCACGCATGTTCTTCGTGATTCCCCCGGCGAGTGCAAAAACAGCGGCCTTGTGGTCGGTCTTCGATTTGTGGATGGATGTCGGTCGGATCCCTTTCGCTTCGTATTTCTCGAGATCGATCTGACAGTTGTCCCACTCGGCGCACTGGTTCGATACCTCCGCGAGAAGGCCGTGAAGGTGAATGAGCTCCTGCTTCTTCATAACCATCCAGTCCTACCCACTGCAGGGTTATATTATTATCTTGAGTTGCGTTAACACGCGCCTCGTGGCGATCGAACGGCCTGTCATCGTCCGGTACGGTTCGAACGGATCACCTACAACGGCGTAATCACAAGCCGGGATCGAGGTAGAGGTTTATTTCTCGCCGTAATAGATCGTTTCTCCCCACGTTCCGAGATGCTGGCTCCGGAGAGTTAAACGGTGACTACTCGGAGAACGACGGCGGGAGAAACCGTACTGCTAGCCGAGCTGTTTCAGCGTCTGGAGGTCACGATCCGTCCGCATGAACTCGGCGGTCCGGTGGGAGGCATGGCAGTTCGGGCAGTGGAACATCTCCGCAGCTGCGGGGAGTTCGTCCGGGGAGACCTGCCAGTCTTTGGTACATTCGGGACACAGTAACTGGACGGTCGTCGTATCCATGTGACTCCCTTTCACTGGGGGATAGAAAAACGTTGCCGCAGTTTCGGACGGTCGAGAATACCACCCGCTCCGAGCCGACCTGACAGATGACGGTCGGAAGCTTACGCAGGTGCGGCCGTATCGGAGGCCTCGAGCAGTTCCTTGTAGCGGTTGCGGATGGTGACCTCGGAGATACTGGCGACGTCGCTAACCTCGTTCTGGGTGACCTTCTCGTTGGTCAAGAGGGCGGCGGCATAGACCGAGGCGGCCGCGAGGC
This sequence comes from Natrinema thermotolerans DSM 11552, assembly GCA_000337115.1. Lineage (GTDB taxonomy): Archaea > Halobacteriota > Halobacteria > Halobacteriales > Natrialbaceae > Natrinema > Natrinema thermotolerans. The sequence goes on along the minus strand of AOIR01000048.1, from coordinate 187,303 downwards.
CGACCGGGGACTTGCCGCTGTGGACGCCCTCCTGTCGCGCGGACTCGAGCAGTTCACGCGCCATGCGCTCGGTCTCGTCCGAGAGGTCGAGGTCGCTGACGAAGCGGGGCACGTAGTGTTCGGGGTCGGCCGGCTTGACCTCGAGGCCGAGTTCCCGAATGATGTAGCGGTACGTGCGGGTCAGTTCCATCTTCTCGACGCGGCTGACCGCCGAAATCTCGTCGAGACTGCGGGGCGTACCGGCCTGTCGGGCGGCGGCGTACAGCGACGCCGTGGCGACGCCTTCGATCGAGCGGCCCGGCAGCAGGTCCTCCTCGAGGGCGCGTCGATAGATGACGCTTGCAGTCTCGCGGACGTTCTCGGGGAGACCGAGGGCAGAGGCCATCCGGTCGATCTCGCCCAGCGCCTGCTTGAGGTTGCGCTCCTTGGAGTCGCGGGTACGGAACCGTTCGTTCCAGGTGCGCAGGCGCTGCATCTTCTGGCGCTGGCGGCTCGAGAGCGAGCGGCCGTAGGCGTCCTTGTCCTGCCAGCCGATGTTGGTCGAGAGTCCCTGGTCGTGCATCATGTTGGTCGTCGGCGCGCCGACGCGGGACTTCTCGTCTTTCTCAGCGGCGTCGAACGCACGCCATTCGGGGCCGCGGTCGATCTCGTCTTCCTCGACCACGAGGCCACAGTCCGTACAGACCGTCTCGGCGTGTTCGTCGTCCGAGACCAGTCGGCCGCCACACTCGGGGCAGTGTTCCTGCTCGTCGGATACCGCGGTCTCGTCCTCGGTCTCCGCCTCTCGCTCGTTCGTATAGGTTCGGATGCTCGTATCTGTCATGGTGTATCGGGTGGGTTACTCGGGGCTCCCGGGTGGGGTAACCAGAAGAAACCCGGTCGCCTCGGCTAACATAGGGTAAGGTCGAAACACATATAAACCTTTCGCCTACTTTATAAACTGGCCGTATTTTCTATTATATAGGTTCCGGTTACATAGTGATTAATCGTGTGAGATTCTCCACCTGGGACCGAGTGCCGTCGGACGACCCGAGTCGCTACTCGACGGTGAAGAGATGCCCCTCCCTCGGGACGTCGAACAGGCCGACCCGGGCACCCGCGTCCAGCCACGCGTGTCCGTACGAAAACGACGCCAGGGCGTTGACGAGGTCGTCCCGCTCCCGAAAATGGTTGCCGTCGTCCAGATACGACGCCGCCATCTCGTAGCAGTCGGCGGCCGCCTCGGCCATCGGTGTCCCCTCAGGCGGTGCGATCGTCGCCTCCTCGAGCGCCTCCGCGAGCAACTCTCCGTACCGGTTCGTCTTCTCCTCGAGATCGGCGGCCATATCCGACCGTCATCGCTTGCGTCCGTAAGTGCATCGGCTGGTCGATGGGCCGTCGACAGCGTGCGGTCGAACCGTCCGGTGTGGTCTCAGCGTGTGCGTCGAGCGATCGCCGCTGCAGCGAGACGTGCGACGCTGCTCGCAGTTCGAACCGACCGCGACGGGCCGGTAGGGCGACGTTCGTGACGGCCTCGACGACGGTGCCCGCGTCACAGTACGGGGGAGTGATTGCTGAGAACGCAAGCGGTTTAGGCGCTCTACCCCAACCGTGACACATGAGCGACCAGCCACGCGTCGAGATTTATACGAAGACTGATTGTCCGTATTGCGAGAAGGCCAAAGATCTCTTCGACAGCAAAGGCATCGAGTACGAGACGTACAACGTCACCGACGACGACGAACTCTTCGAGGAGATGGTCGAGCGTGCGGACGGCCGCCAGACCGCTCCCGAGGTGTTCATCGACGACGAACTCATCGGTGGCTGGGATGACACCTCCGCGCTGAACGAGACCGGCGAACTCGACGAAAAGCTGGGCATCGCCGAGGACGACGACGATGAGATCGTCGAACACCGCAAACTCATCATCGCCGGCACCGGCATCGCCGGCCTCACCGCCGCCATCTACGCCGGCCGCTCGAACAACGAGCCACTGGTCATCGAAGGCGACGAACCCGGCGGTCAGCTCACCCTGACTACCGACGTCGCCAACTACCCCGGCTTCCCCGACGGCATCGGCGGCCCGGAACTGGTCAACAACATGAAAGAGCAGGCCAAACAGTTCGGGGCCAGCCTGAAAAACGGCATCATCGAGTCCGTCGAGCGCGTCGAGCAAAGCTCGACTGCAAACCAGAACGCGTCGCGTTCTGGTGACGACTCGAGACGTCCCTTCCGCGTCGAGATGAAAGACGGCGACGTCTACACTGCCGACGCCGTCATCGCCGCCTCGGGTGCCAGCGCCCGCACGCTCGGCATCCCCGGCGAGGACGAACTCATGGGCTACGGTCTCTCGACGTGTGCGACCTGTGACGGCGCGTTTTTCCGCGGCGAGGACATGCTCGTCGTCGGTGGCGGCGACGCCGCCATGGAGGAAGCCACCTTCCTCACGAAGTTCGCCGACACCGTCTACATCGCCCACCGCCGCGAGGAGTTCCGCGCGGAGGACTACTGGGTCGATCGCGTCCAGGAGAAAGTCGAGGAGGGCGAGATCGAGATCATGAAAAACACCGAACTGATCGAGATCCACGGCTCCCAAGAGGACGGCGTCGACCACGTCACCCTCGTCGAGAACGAGCAGGGCCACCCCACCGACCGCCTCGACGACCCCGAGACCGAGGAGTTCGACTTCGACGTCGGTGCAGTCTTCTTCGCGATCGGCCACACCCCCAACACCGACTACCTCGAGAACACCGGCGTCGAAACCGACGCCGACGGCTACCTGAAAACGAAGGGTGGCGACGGCGGCGACCAGACCGAAACCGACGTCCCCGGAATCTTCGGGGCCGGCGACGTCGTCGACTACCACTACCAGCAGGCCGTCACCGCGGCCGGCATGGGCTCGAAGGCCGCTCTGGACGCCGACGAGTACCTGGAGGACCTCGAGCGCGCCGAGTCGACGGCCGAGGAAGCCGAACCCGCTGCCGCGGACGACTGAACCGTCGCGTCGGTCCCGGTGACGATCATCCCGGTCGCTCTTCCCCTCCTCTCCTCTTTTGACGACGCGTTCGATCCCACGCCGAGCAGCGGTCGGGCTCCGTCGGCACGCCTCGAATGCACTGCCCATCGGCCGTTCGTCATCGCGTTCTCCGTTTGCACCGTCGTTTCTGCCACCGGTCCGCGATGGCCTGCACTGTCGTGAGCGCGACGCAACTGCTCCGGAACAGTAGCGACGCGTTCGGCATAGTACCTCGAGCCCGGACGTGGCGTCGGACGAGCGGCTCCTTTCGCCGCGATACCAACGTGTGGCTCTGCCTCGAGGTCGAGCGGTCGATGCCATCGGTCGGATCAGTACTGACTGGACGGTCGTCCGACTCGATCCCGCGACACCCGTCGCTGGTCGGTGTAGCGTCCGATAAAAGAAAACCGCGGAAATTGAAACCGGAGTGATCCGGTGGTTCTACAGCTTAGTTCTGACGGCGCAGCGCCAGCATGGCAGCGCCGAGGAGTGCGACGAGAGCGACGCCGACACCGAAGCCGGGCGTTCCGTCATCGGAGTCGTCGCCATCTTCGCCGTCGTCACCGTCGGAGCCGTCGTCACCGTCGGAGCCGTCGTCACCGTCGGATCCGTCGTCACCGTCGGAGCCGTCGTCACCGTCGGAGCCGTCGCCCTTGTCGGGGTCTTCGACGGTCAGCGTACCGTCGGCAACGACTTCGCCGTCAGCAGTCAGTTCCCACTCGTAGTCGCCAGCGGAGGCGTTCTCGAGCAGGGTTGCGCCGTCGACGATCGTGTCGGAGGCGCCGCCCTCGAGTTCGACGGTCTCGTCGAACTTCGTCGTGCCGTCGAAGGTGAACGTGACGTTCTCGGACATGGTGTCCTCGGCCGGGTTCTCGACGGAGACCGTACCGGTCACGTCGTCACCCTTGACGGGTTCGGACGGGCTGGTAGAGACATCGTACTCGAACCCTTCGGGTTCGGTGCTGTTGTCTGCGACGAGTTCAGCATCGGTGATCTCGTCGTTGACATTCGAGTTTTCGGGGTCTTCGACGTAGAGGTCAAACAGGACGCCAGGGGTTTCGGTGCTGAGATCGAACTCAGCGGCGAACTGGTTGGTACTGTCGCCTGCGGAGACAGTTGCGTCACCAATTTGGACGAAGCCGCCCTCACTGCTCGGCGAGTCGGCTTCGGTGGTGAGTTCCGTACCGGGTGCAACCGTGGTCGTACCGGTTGCGGTCGCGTCCTCAGAAGCTGGGAGCGAGGAAATATCGTCCCACGAGACCTCACGGTTGTTGATGGTGAGTTCCGACTCACTGGAGAACTCTTCGCTCTCCTTGTCGACGTAGTCGCTCTCCTGCGTAACGTTGAGCGTGAAGTCGTAGGTCTGGTCGCTGTCTAGCTGACCATGAACGTTCGAGATTTCGAGCATGAGGTCGCCGTCATACTCGCTAAGCGCGACACCGGTGAGTTCGAGCTGACCCGCTCCAGGGTTCGTATCGCTCGAATTCCAGTTCGTCGGGCTACTGATCGGACCCGAGGTCTGCTCGGTGATCTCGATATAGACGCCTTCGTCAGCGAGAGCCGCAGAGAGGTCGTTGCTGCCCGAGACATCCTCAACGAGACCTTCTGCGCCGAAGTCTTCGACATTCACGAGGAGGTGGTCCCCGTTAGCGATCGCACTGGTTTCAGTAACGGTCGCGTCTTCGAAGTCCGTGACGGGGTCATCGTCTGCCGGTGCAGTGTGGGTCGTGACATCGCCGATCTCCGCTCGCTCGGCGACGACGAGACGGCCACGGTCGTGTTCATCAGTGACATCGTACCCACTCTGAGTGTCTAGGTCCTTACCGATGGACAGGTCCCAGTTGTACACCGGGAGCGGGTTGCCACCGCTGAGGCCGGTGTTGACATCCTGGCTCTTGATCTCAGCCACATCGTCGCCACCGTGGACGTCCCACGGCGTACCAGTTGCGTCGTGGGTGTCGTACTCGAGGACAACCTCATCTTCCTGGATGTTCTCGAGTTCGATGTACGAGTCGTATCCATCTCCTGCGTCACCGAGGGTGACAACGGCGTTGCTTCCCTGGGAGACGTCGATGGTGATGTTCCCGATGTCACCCTGTGGAGTCGTCTCAATGTCGACGAACTCGTAATCGATTCGAGTGTCGGTCACGTTGATGTTCGCGGTGGCCGACGACTCGGAGTCAGTCACGTTAAACTGGAAGTTGTACTCACCCGTGTCGATATCGCTGAAGGAGGTAGCGAGGTTGTCCCCATCGGACACTTCGAGGGTGAGAACGTCCTCGTCACCGTGGGTGATGCCGCTGGGCTGGCTTGCGCCAGTGAAGACATTGCCGAGTTCAGAGGCATCGAGGCTGTCAGACGTGATGTTCACGTACTGGTCGGTTCGGTCCGAGCTGATGTCGAGCGTAACGCCCGACCCTGCCTGGCCGACAGTACTCTGTGAGAATTCAGCGTCGAAGCTCTCAGTCTGTGCACGGAAGGCAGCTCCGTGGTAGTTCGAGCCGGTTGCGCCGTGAACGTGGATATGGTAGATTTTGTCATCCTCCAGGTCGTTGGTCTGGAGAGTGACTTTACCATTGTCTGCCTCACGGGTTTCGACAGTGTCTGGGTTGTCGGACGTGTCCGGGCCCTTTGCGATGGAGACGAATCCATCGTGATTACTGCCATTGCCGTCGGTAACATCCGTAATAGTGAGTTCTTGGCCGATCCATACTTCGTCGATGTCCCCGCCAGTAATGTCGGGGCCAGAATCGTAATTTGCCGCTGTCGGCTGCTCTGCTGCCGCACCGCCCGCGAACGCTGCGGACATCGCGACGACAGAAAGCACCATAAGCGCGGCCAGGACGACTGCACGTCCCTTTTCGCGATAGGTCGTTTCGCTTGTCATGTGTTATGTTATGATCGTGTTTCGAATTGGTTAGCGTGCGATTCACCTGGAGCGCGAGCCGACCCCAGTGCCGTACTGCCGGGCTGATGGGTAGGCTCACACCGGGTAGGGGTAATCGGTTCTTTAGGCAACTCCGTAATAAGCTTTCTGTCTCACACATAGCCGGAACGACAGGTGCAAATACGATATTACCGCAGTAGGGAGGCGGGTTAGCGGCGTGACGGCCGTGATGTATGCACTGTCTACGAAAGTACCGATAATAGATTATTTCCCACCGACGTGGGCGACGACAACGTAGTAAGATAGTTATACTGAACTTGGAGTTCTAATAATCGTCTCGCGCGGACTCGAGGCAACGTGACGGTTCGATTGCGACGGTCACCTCGAGCGACCGAGCCGAGCCCCTGACGACAACCCCCACATCGAGTCGTCGATCCGGTGACCGACTGTGACCCGGATACGTCTCGTCAGGACGATCGCGGGACGAAGGGACGACGAAAACTATCGGCTTTCGCGTTGCTCGACCTTGTTCAGTTCGATCAACAACCGAAAGATCGCCTTGACGAGGTTCGCATCGACGTCGAACTGTTCGGCGTTGTCCCCCGCTCGGTCCATGACCTGCTGTTCCTGTGACTCGTCGGTCGTCGGCAGGTCCTGTTCGTCTTTGACCGCCGCGATCGTGTCCGCGACGTAGGTCCGCTGGGCGATCAGCTCGACGATCTCCTGGTCGATCGAGCGGATCTCCTCGCGGAGTTCGTCAAGGCTCATCTCGTCGGGCGTGCGGTTCTCATCGTCGTCGGTCGGGTCGTCGGTTGGCTCTCGAGTCATAGTCGTTGCGTACCGTCGGTTCGCGTTTTCAGTAGCCGCGTCCGTCCGTCCCGGTCGGTCCAGCGTTCCTGTACGGCCTCGAGCGCGTCCCGTTCCCCGACGGCGACGTAGCTCGGACCGGTGCCGGACAAGGAGACGCCGGCGGCGTCGGGGAGGGCGTCGAGCATCGGTCCGGTCGGGAACTCGAGGGCCGCGGCGAACGCGAAGCCGTTGACAGTCATGGCCTCGCCGTAGCGGCCGTCGAGTGCGAGTTCCTCGACGAGTCGGGCCATCGGTGCGATGCGCTCGCAGGCCGAGACGTCGGCGTCGGCGCTGTAGGACTGTTCGGGCGGGGTGTACACGAGCGCGTGCCAGTCGATCTCCTCGCGGGCGAGCAGGGCGTCGGCCGTGTTGTCGGTCACCGTCACGCCGCCGAGCATGCTGGCGCTGGCGTCGTCGAAGGCACCGGTTACGGTGACGCCGGCGTCGCGGGCGGCCCGGACGCCGAGCCGGCAGGCCTCGATCCGTTCGACCGCGTCGGCGACCTCGAGCGCGTCGAGCGTCGCGAGGACCGTCGCGTTCGCGGCGGCGCTGGAACTCTTCAGGCCGGAGGCCATCGGCACGTCGCTTTCGGTCGTTACGCGGGCGCCGACGGTGGACTCGTCCAGGCCCGCGGCGGCCGCGTACTCGGCGACCGTCAGTTCGACGCAGCGTTCGACGAGCGTCGTATCGGCCTCGGGCCGGCCGGCGACCTCGCCGACGACGTCGCCGTCGTGGGTGAGTTCGACGCTGGCCGTCGTCTCGAGGTCGATCGCGAACGCCGATCCGGTGCCGGTCGCGAGTGCGTTGAGTACCGTCCCGGCTGCGGGTGCGACAGCACGGCCGTCCATACTCGAACACTCTCAAAGCGTGTACTTACGGCTGACGGTCTCGTGGTTACGCGACCCAGGCGGGAGCGGGGTGGTTCTCGAGCGGGTACCGACACCTCGAGGGCGAACGTCTTGGCCGGACCGACGCGGGCAACGGAACGCACTCCTTTTCCCCGATCCGACCGAACGAGCCCCTATGAGCGCGCGCAACAACGTCGCCCCCAGCACGATCGGCGTCGATCTCGTCGACGGCGGCGTCGTCGTCGAGTACCACGACGGTCGGGAGGTCTTCTACCACGGTCCGCCGGAACCGGTCGAGGATGCCGTGACGACCCCGCCCGGCAAGGAGGTCCACGTCCTCGTGACCGATCCCGACGGCGTCGAGGGCGTCATGACCTACGTCAACGATCGCAACACCCACGACGACATCCTCGAGTCGACCGGCGTCGGCCGCGTGATGCTCGATCGCAACGACGAAGAAGAGCTGTTCCCCGGCGTAACCGTCGCCACGGAGGCCTACTCGATCCGTGTCGAGGCGGACCCCTCGGTCGTCGACGGGCGGGTGTTCGTCTTCGCCGAGGACGAGATGAGCGAACACGCCTACGAACTCGTCGAGGAGGCCGACTGATGCCGCTGCAGAAGTCCTGGCGCGACCTCGACCGGGACGCGGTCGCGGCCGCACCTGACCGTCCCGGCGTCTACGAACTCGGCGACGGGTCGGGCACAGTACTGGCGGTCGACCACGGCGTCCTCCGGGACGAACTCAAGAGCGCGCTGGCCTACGGGGACGGTGACCGCGTCCGCTGGACCGAAGCCCACACGCTCGAGCGGGCCGCGGAACTCGCCGCCGAGCATCGCGACCGACTCGAGTGAGCTACTGGATGTAGGACGGATCGCTGTCGTCGCAGTGTTTCTCGTGGTCGGCGGCGTCCGCCTGTTCGTCGAAGAGCATCCCGCAGGTCTCGTACTCGTACCAGGTGGCGTCGTCGCGTTCGGTCTGGACGACCATGGTAGTCGTTGGAACGCGAACGACAAAAGGCGTTGCTCCGGTTCCATCGCCCGGGAACTGACCCGCGACGCTATGGTCAGTTCTCGAGTTCGGTCAGTTCCTCGACGTCGGGAATCTTCTCGCTGGCCGAGGTGATCTGTTGCATGCGCTGTTCGTGTTTCGTGTAGGCGTAATCGGCCAGTTCGGACGGGCTCGGGCCGGGGCCGCTCTCGGAGCTTGCACCGCCGTCACCGGCCAAACTCTCCTGGACGAGTGGCACCAGTTCGTCGACCGTCTCCCGAAGGAGGTCCGGCTCGACCTCGCCGTCGCCCACGAGCGACTTGAGTTTGGCCATCCCGAAGCCGACGTGACGACCCTCGTCGCTGCGGACCAGTTTGAGCCCCTCGACCAGCCCCGGTAGGTCGGGAAGTTCGGGCTCGTTTTCGCCGTAGGCAAGCGTGAGGCCGTAGTAGCCGGTCTGGGCGAGGATTCCTTCGATCGTCAGATGGTAGTGACAGTGTGCACGCGCACGGTTTTCGGGAGTATCGTCCTCGAGCAGCCGCGCCATCGCCCGCTCGTTGCGCTCGAACAGTTCGTCGTACGGCTCGTTGTACCACTTCTCGTCGGTCGGCGACGATAGCTCCTGCCCGCGGCGCTTCTCCTCGGCGTGGATGACTTCCCGCCAGTAGCGGTCGAAGAAGTCCGTGTGTTTCGACTCCTCGTAGAGCTGGGTCGTGAGGAACATCTGGTCGTTGATGTCCTCGAGGACGACGGCCAGCGGCGCGAGGTCCTCGGTCACCGATTCTTCGCCAGCGCCGAACAACGCGAGCGACTGCTTGAGCCCCTCGAAGGCCGGCTCGGAGAGTTCGGCCGCTCCCTCGCGGTCTGCCTCGAGATCGACCTCGTGGGGGTCCCAGTGTTTCTCGACCGCGTTTCGGTAGTAGTTGTGCGAGCGAATTCCCGTATCGAGTTGCATTGCCGGCTCGTCAGCGCTCATGCGTGCCCGAACATATGCGTCGGTTCCCGATGAGGCTGTATCTCATGTATTAGGGTGTTTAAGTGCTATCGGGCCGAACGCGACGTATGGGTCTCATCGCGGAGTTCCAACATAACTCGCCGGATATGCCGCTGACGGACGCCGTTGCGGCCGTTCCGGACGTGACGCTCTATATCGACCGAATCCTCGTCGTCGATCCCGATCGGCCGGTCGTCCTCTGTCGGGTCATCGGCGACGAGGAGCGGTTTTCGGCGGCGCTTGCGGACGATCCGACGGTCGAAATGGCCGAGACGATCGACGCAGGCGGGGACGAGGATGCGATGTACCGGATCAGACTCCGGAACCCGCCGCTGCCGATCTACCGAAAGTACGTCGAACTCGGGACGACGCCGCTGGGCGGTATCGTGACCGTCGACGGCTGGTGGGCACGCGCCCGATTCCCCGACCGGGAGGCACTCGCAGAATACCGGGCGTTCTGTACCGAGCGGGGCAGTGACTTCAAACTCGAGCGACTCACCCGTGAGTCGGCGAGCGACGAGCCGCCGTTCGGGCTCACGCGCGAGCAGTACGAGGCCCTCGTCGAAGCCCGCGATGCGGGATACTTCGCCGTCCCGCGGGCGGCCTCCACCGAGGAGGTCGGCGATCGACTGGGTATCTCGGCACCGTCTGCCTCCGAACGGCTCCGTCGCGGGATCGATCGATTGCTCGAGAACGCACTGTGAGGGCGCTTCCGAGGGGACAATTCTCAAGGCCACCGGCGCGAAAGGAACGGGTATGAGTTCGTCGGAAGCGGACGGCGTGACGCTGTCGGTTCGCGCCGCGGAGAAAGGCGACGCCGGCCGGGGCGTCGCGCGCATCCCCGAGCAGGCGCGGCGACAGCTCGGAGTTCTCAGCGGCGATACCGTCGTGATCGAGGGCACAGAGACGACGGTCGCCAAGATGTGGCCGGCCGACGCGTCCGTCCCAGAGACGGCGATCCAGATCGACGGCGATACGCGCGCGAACGCGGGCGTCCACGTCGGCGATACGGTCGCCGTCCGGGCCAAGGACAAGTCGACGATCACCGACGCCGACCGCGTGACCCTCGTCGCGCCGCCGGGACTTTCCGACCGCCAGCAGCGGGCCGCCGAAACCGACGCGACGAAGCGACTCCGGAACCGGCCGGTCCGTGCCGGGGAACAGATCCGGATCGAAGGGATCGACCAGCAACCGTTCAGGGTGACCGACACCGATCCGAACGGCGACGTGCGGATCACCGACGAGACGACGGTCCGGATCGTCGACGCCGGCGCGGGATCGGGTGCTGTCGGCTCGAGCGACGCCGGCTCCGGTACCGCTGCCAGCGGCGGTTCGGATACCCGCAGCGAGGGGGCCGCGTCCCTCCCGTCCGACGGCGCGACCGACCGCGACGAACCCGGGCCGAGTTCGGGCGTCACCTACGAGGACATCGGCGGCTTGGACGAGGAACTCGAGCTGGTCCGGGAGATGATCGAACTCCCGCTGTCGGAACCGGAGCTGTTCCGTCGTCTCGGCGTCGAGCCGCCGTCGGGCGTTTTGCTGTACGGCCCGCCGGGCACCGGGAAGACCCTGATCGCACGGGCAGTTGCCAACGAGGTCGACGCCAATTTCGAGACGATCTCGGGGCCGGAGATCATGTCGAAGTACAAAGGCGAGAGCGAGGAACGGCTCCGAGAGGTGTTCGAAACCGCCGAGGCGAACGCACCGACGATAATTTTCTTCGACGAAATCGATTCTATTGCGGGCGCTCGAGACGGCGAGGGTGACGCCGAAAACCGGATCGTCGGCCAACTGCTGACGCTGATGGACGGTCTCGACGCCCGCGGCGAGGTCATCGTCATCGGCGCGACCAACCGCGTCGATACGATCGATCCCGCACTCCGGCGCGGCGGTCGCTTCGACCGCGAGATTCAGATCGGCGTCCCCGACGAGGAGGGCCGCCGGGAGATCCTCGAGGTCCATACCCGCGGGATGCCACTCGCGGACGACGTCGACGTCGACGCGATCGCGCGACGGACCCACGGCTTCGTCGGGGCAGACCTGGACGCCGTCTCGAGCGAGGCCGCGATGGCCGCCATCCGCGACCGGCCGACCGATACCGACGAGAAACAGGACTGGAACCGGAACCCGACGGTGCGAAAGGCCCACTTCGACGCCGCGCTCGCGTCGGTCGAGCCCTCCGCGATGCGCGAGTACGTCGCCGAGTCGCCGACCACCGACTTCGACGACGTGGGCGGCCTTGAGGCGGCGAAACAGACACTCCGAGAGTCGGTCGAGTGGCCGCTGACCTACGACCGACTCTTCGAGGAGACCAATACGAACCCGCCGTCGGGCGTCTTGCTGTACGGGCCGCCCGGAACCGGCAAGACGTTGCTCGCCCGGGCGCTCGCGGGCGAGACCGACGTCAACTTCGTCCGCGTCGACGGGCCCGAGATCGTCGACCGCTACGTCGGCGAGAGCGAGAAGGCGATCCGCGAGGTCTTCGAGCGCGCTCGCCAGTCGGCACCCTCGATCGTCTTCTTCGACGAGATCGACGCGATCACCGCCGCCCGCGGCGAGGGCCACGAGGTCACCGAACGCGTCGTCTCACAGCTGCTGACCGAACTCGATGGAATGCGGGAGAACCCCAACCTCGTGGTGCTGGCCGCAACGAACCGCAAAGACCAGATCGACCCGGCACTGCTTCGACCCGGCCGGCTCGATACCCACGTCTTCGTCGGCGAACCGGACCTCGAGGCTCGGAAAAAGATCCTCGCGGTCCACGCCGAGGGCAAGCCGCTCGCCGACGACGTCGACATCGACGACCTGGCGGTCGAACTCGAGGGGTACACCGGTGCCGACCTCGAGGCGCTGGTCAGGGACGCCTCGATGCGAGCGATCCGCGACGTCGCGAGCGAGTACGGGCCGGAAACGGCAAACGAGAAGGCTTCGGAGGTCCGAATCGAGCGCCGCCACCTCGAGGCCGCGCGGGACGCAACCGACCGGCCCTAGCGTCGCGTCACGGGCCGGCGATCCGAGGCCGGCCCGTCGGCGTCGGCGGCTCGGTCAGTGTCGTCACGATCGTCCGTCCGGGGCCACCGAACGCAGTTCGTCGACGGTACCGAGGACGGAGAGGTCGTCGCCGGCCCGGAGGGTCAGGTTGTCCGCCGGGAACGGACGGACCTCGCCGTCGCGGACCACGGCGAGGACGGTCCCCGGAACCCACCCGACGAAGACGTTCTCGAGCGACCCGCCGTCGTCGACGGTGACCGACCTGACCGTCCCATCGGCCGCACGGAGCGCGGCGAGTAGCCGGAAACCGTCGTCAGGGGGGTCAGACCGAGCCGCGAGTCGATACCGCGCGTCGGGCTCGGTAGCGAGTCGGTCGGCAGCGTCGGCGTCGACGGCGACGGTCGCGGCGTCGCCATCCGTCGCCCACAGCCGCCCGGTCGCGACGAGGCGACTCGAGCCGTCGGCGGTCGTCCAGACCTCGACGGGGTCGCCCGCGCCGACGGCGGGTGCCCGCTCGCCGCGGACCGACACCGCGACAGTTCCCGGCGGGATGGTCGCTGCGATCCCCGACCGGGTTCCCCCGACCGCGAGCCGGTCGATCGCCCCGTTGGCCCCGACCGTGATCGAGACGTGGCCGAGATCGTAATCGCGCTCGAGCCGGCTCGAGAGTCGGGTTCGAAGCGCCGAGTGGGTATCGACCTGCGGTAACAGGACCGTGCTGCCGGCGAGATCGCGTTTGATCGACGGCTCGACGGATGGGTAGCCCGCCGCGTCGTCGATCCGGTCGGGCAGCCGGACGACCGACGGGAGCCGCGCCGACCGAACGAGTGCGGCGATCTCGCCGGTCGCGCCAAGTCGCTCGATGTCGAAGACATCGCGGGCGATCCGATCGCCCACCCGCCGGCCGCCCTCGGCGCTGAGGGCGCTCGCGGCGATCGCCCCGAGGAAGTACGCGGCGGTGGCGTAGTGAACGAGCGGCGTCCCATCGAGTATCGTCGACCGACCGAGCCCGACTGCGTTCAGCCAGCCGACGACGACGCCGAGCCCCGCGAACAGCCCCACGCCAACGGGGAGCGCTCGAGCGCTCGCGACGCGGTAGCCGAACGCGACGACCGTCGCGACAAGCCCCGACAGGAGCGCGAACCCGACGACGGTTCGCATCGCCGTTTCGGTCCACTCGGTGACGACCGCCTGAGCGAGGATGCTCATGGCGACACCCCCGTCGCCGCCTCGACGGGCGGCGGTGGACGCAAGTCGCGATCGTCGTCGATGTAACGCTGGAGGGTGACTTTCTCCCCCGAAACGAACACCGATTCCCGGTCGTCGAGTGTCTCCGGATCCGGATCGAGCTGCCACCGGTTCCGGTCGGCAACGGGCTTTGCTCCCGTCGTCTCGGTCGCATCGACATCGACCGGTGAACTCGCCGCAACGGGATGGATCAAATCGTCAGTCTCGCCCTTGCTCGCCTCGAGCGCCGATGCGATCGTCCCCCCGGAGACGTGCCGGACCGCGTAGTCCGCTCGCTCGAGGCGGGCCAGCGCCTCCCGCTCGGGGTCGTGACCGGTCGCGGGAACGGCGATGCGAACGTGATCTGCGGCCAGGAGCGGCGTGGCGTCGGGTGCGGGAACGGCGACGGTAACGGTCTCGTCCTCATCAGTCGAATCGTCGGCTCCCGTCTCTCGCCCCGGGCGGGCACACCCGTCGACGGACAGGACGGTTCCCGTCGTCGACGCGTCTCGAGTGACGACCTCGACGGTCGTCCCGGGCACCAATCCGGGCGGGAAGGGGGCGGAAACCGAAACCGCACGCCAGCCGTCCGGAACCGCAGCCGCGACGCCGTCGGTCGGCGGTGCAGCGGCGACGGTCGCCCGGCCGCGGCCGTCGATCGATACCGACACGGCGGTCAGGTCGTATTCGGTTCGGAGCCGCGTCGCTAGCCGGGTCTCGAGGGCCGAAAGCGGAAGACCCGCGGGCAGTCGCCACGCGTCGGCTTCGATCGCCGTCCGCATGTCCGGTGACAGCGGCGGGTAGCCGTCGATATCGCGAACACCGCCGGTCGTCTGGATCCGAACCTGTCCCATGGCATCGACTGCGTCGATGGCTGCGGCCGACAGCGACCGCTTCCGGATAGTCGGCCGATCGGCCCCGATCGGGAGTTCCGCGGCGATGCGCTCGCCCTGACTCGCCGCGGACGCCGAAAGGAGGGCGATGACGAGCGCCGCGGCCCCGAATCGGGGGACCTGCGCTCGACTGACCCCTCCCTCGAGGAGGCCGACGAAATACCCGTTGCACCCGGCGAGGAAGACGCCGAGACCGACGGCGGCCGGGAGCGGGAGTTCGCGATCCCGGCAGTCAGTTACGACGGCGAGGGCACCGACGACGATCGCGGGACCGACGCCGACGACGAAGCCGAACGCGATACCGACGACGAGTTCCGTCGTAATTTCGATCATCGGTGGTAGCGGCCGGCGATCATCGGGAAACGACCCGGATGGTCGGGTTCGGTTGCTCGTCGATATAGTTGCTGTCCGACGGCGGGATCACCTCGAGCTGGATCGCCCCCATGTCCTGATCGGCCCGCAGGCTCTGGTCACCGCTGAAATCGAGCTGTGCGTGATTGTCGTCGCCGGTCGGTTTGTCGAGGACGCCGTCGAGTTGCGCCGAGTCGGCGGTCGCGACGATGGTTGCGTCCGAGACGTTGTTCCCGTTCTCGTCGATCGCGTAGACGTCTACCTTCGCGTCGCTTCCGGTCGCGTCCGCCTCGATCACCTGATCGTCGTCGGCGATCTTCACGGTCACTTCCGTATCGCCGACGCTACCGATCCCGCCGAGCATGTTCAGCATGATCGCGAGCGCCGCGACCCCGACGACCAGCGCGATGACCAGCCGGATCGGCAGTCCCTCGATCGCGCGGTCGTCGCGAGCGAACGACGACAGTGATCGATGCGGTCCGTCCCTCGAATCGGACTCAGTCCGGTTCGAACTCATGGGCGTGCTGGCCGCGGCTTCCGTCTTAAACGGTGGGACGCGGGTTCAAATACGAAGCCGCGGGAGTCGGGGCCGTGAGCTTCGTACTCGGTCGCGATGCCGACCGCGAGGACGGCCCCAGCTGTCGGCTCGGTGTCTATCGGGCGCTCGACGGAAGCGACGGCGCAGCGCTCGCGCTCGATCTGGACTCTCCCCACGCGATCGCGCTCGTCGGCAAGCGCGGCTACGGTAAGTCACATACGATGGGTGTGATCGCGGAGGGGCTCGCACGGGCGCATGGACTCGCACCAGTCGTTGTCGATCCGATGGGAGCGTTCGCAACGCTCGCGTCGTCGGCGGACGGCGAACCGGTTCCGGCGACGGTCGTCGCGGAGCCGACGGTCGCGCCGGCGTCGCTCGACCCCAGGTCGTGGTGTACGCTGCTCGGCCTCTCGCCGGAAAGTGCCGCCGGAAGCCTCCTCTGGCGGGCCGCACAGGCTGAATCCACGATCGACGGCATGCGAACGCACGTCGAATCGGCCGACGCGGCACGCGCCGCACGACGCGCCGCGACGAACCACCTGCGGCTGGCCGACTCGTGGGACGTCTTCGACGCCGACGGGCTCGGCGCTCGAGCGCTCGCCGGTCCCGAAATAACGGTCGTCGACGTCTCCGGCCTCTCGGCCGCCCCGATGAACGCCGTCTGTCGCGGGATCGCCGAAGCGCTGTACCGCGCCCGCGTCGACGCCGCGGTCGACCGGCTCCCCTGGCTCTTGCTCGACGAGGCCCACACCTTCTTCGACGGCGTGGCCGCACCCGCCCTCGAGACGATCCTGACCCGCGGCCGCGCGCCCGGCGTCAGCCTCGTGGCTGCCACACAGCGTCCGAGCGCGCTCCCCGCGGTGGGGATCTCGCAGTCGGACATCCTCGTCTCGCACCGGCTTACGGCCGGGGACGATCTGGCGGCGCTCGAGGCCGCCCAGCCGACCTACGTCGGCGGCTCGCTGGCCGACGCCGATCGGCTGCCCGAGGCCCCCGGCGAGGTCCTCGTCATCGACGACGCAACGGAGACGGTCCACGCGGGGCGGGTGCGAGAGCGGGACACGCCACACGGCGGTGCGAGCCCGGCCGCGAGCGACGTGGTCGTTCGTCCCGACCATAGTAGCCACTGAAAGTCATTGCGCACCCGATCGCACGACGGCTGTGCGATCGGTGTGTAAATCGTTTCGGTTGTTACGATAGCGACCAAACGGCCGTCTCGCGGTTCCGTGGGTATCCGACCGGCGAAACAGCGACGAAAAGGGGGATTCGCGTTACTGGAAGCCGATCCGGCTGCCGCGACGACCCGTCGGATCGGGACCGCCGCCGCCACCGCCGCGGAACTCCTCTTCGATCCGCTCGTAGTAGTCGAGGATGTCGTCGGTGATCGTCGGGCGGACGTTCTCCATGGCCTGGCGGAAGTGTCGCATCTCGACGACGTCTGCCTCCTCGTCCTCGCGCAGCGCCTCGATGGCCGCCTCGCGGGCGATCGACTCGAGGTCGCTGCCGACGTAGCCGTCCGTGATCTCGGCGATCTCGCGCAGGGTGACGTCGGCCGCCAGCGGCGTGTCCTGGGTGTGGATCTCGAGGATGCGTTCGCGGCCGTCGACGTCGGGCTGGCCGATCATGACTAGCCGGTCGAAGCGGCCCGAGCGCAGCAGTGCGGGGTCGATCATGTCCGGGCGGTTGGTCGCGCCGATGACCATCACGTCGCCCATGTCCTCGAGCCCGTCGAGTTCGGTCAGCAGCTGGTTGACGACTCGCTCGGAGACGTTCGAGCCGGTCTCACCGCCCCGTCCGGGCGCGAGCGCGTCGAGTTCGTCGAAGAAGATGACCGTCGGCGAGACCTGCCGGGCCTTGCGGAAGGTCTGGCGGATGGCTTTCTCCGATTCACCGACCCACTTCGAAAGCAGCTGCGGGCCACGCACCGAGATGAAGTTGGCGTTGGTCTCGTTGGCGACGGCTTTCGCCATCAGCGTCTTCCCGGTGCCCGGCGGGCCGTACAGCAAGACGCCGGCAGGCGGGTCGACGCCGAGCCGATCGAACCGCTCGGGGTTCGAGAGCGGCCACTCGACCGATTCCTGGACCTGATCCTTGGCGTCGTGGAGGCCGCCGACGTCGTCCCAGGAGATCTTCGGCAGCTCCACGAGGACTTCCCGCATCGCCGAGGGTTCGACCTCGTTCAAGGCGCCGCGGAAGTCCTCCCGTTTGACGATCATCCGGTCGATCAGGCTCGGCGGGATGTCCTCCTCGTCGAGATCGATCTCGGGGAGGTACCGGCGCAGTGCCTTCATCGCCGCCTCTTTGGTCAGGCTCTCGATGTCGGCCCCGACGAAACCGTGGGTCTCGTCGGCCAGGTGACCGAGGCTGACGTCGTCCGAGAGGGGCATCCCGCGGGTGTGAATCTGCAGGATCTCCTCGCGGCCCGTCTCGTCGGGGACGCCGATCTCGATCTCGCGGTCGAACCGGCCCGGCCGTCGGAGCGCGGGGTCGACGCTGTCGACGCGGTTAGTCGCCGCGATGACGATGACTTGGCCCCGGGACTCGAGGCCGTCCATCATCGTCAGCAGCTGGGCGACGACGCGGCGCTCGACCTCGCCGGTGACGTCTTCCCGTTTGGGAGCGATGGAGTCGAGTTCGTCGATGAAGATGATCGAGGGAGACTCCTCGGTCGCGTCCTCGAAGATCTCCCTGAGTTGCTGTTCGGACTCGCCGTAGTACTTCGAGATGATCTCCGGCCCGGCGATAGAGAAGAAACTGGCGGAGGTCTCGTTGGCGACCGCTTTGGCCAGGAGGGTCTTCCCGGTGCCCGGCGGGCCGTGCAGGAGAACCCCCTGTGGCGGCTCGATGCCGAGTTTCTTGAAGATCTGCGGGTGTTTCATCGGGAGTTCGACCATCTCCCTGACCCGCTGGATCTCGTTTTGGAGGCCACCGATGTCCTCGTAGGTGATCCCGCCACCGGTCTTCTCGAACCCCGAGATCGGCTCCTCGCGGAGTTCGACATCGGTGTCCTCGGTGATGAGGACCACCCCCTCGGGCTCGGTTTCGACGGCGATCAGCGGGATCGCCTGGCCCGGCGACCGCATGAACGGATGGTTCGTCGAGGACATCACCGGGACGATGTCGCGACCGACGACCGGCCGCTTTAAGATCTGGCGTTTCACCATGCCGGCGGCGTCGGAGCCGAACTGGACCGACGCCTCCTCCGGCGGCGCGAGGACGAGCTTGTCGGCTTTCGTCGCCTCGGCCTTGCGGATCGTCACCCGCTCGCCGATACCGACGTCGGCGTTCTGGCGCGTGAAGCCGTCGATTCGGACAGTGTCGGTGTTCCAGTCCTGCCGGTCGGCACGCCAGACCTTCGCGGCAGTGGTGTCTGTACCCTCGATCTCGATGATGTCGCCCGGACTCAGCTTCAGATGCAACAGCGTGTCCGGGTCGAGTCGGGCGATACCACGACCCGAATCGTTCGGGTACGCCTTCGCAACCTCCAGTTGGACTTCGTTCATGATTTGGGGACGGCGATGTGATTGACTCCGATTCGTGCGCGGATAGGTTTTTTGCTAGGGTGAGTCATTTCCTGTGCTAGTAGCTACCATACTCACGTCGGACGGGCGGTTACAAAGATGTACCGGCCTCGGTTGGTTTTGGCCCTATCGATACCGCCCCTCGAGCGAGGAGAGATGGCTTTTTGCGTTTTCCGCGCCGAGAACTGGCATGCGAGTCCTCGCGTTCGACGGCCGGATGGGAGCCAGCGGCGATATGATCCTTGCCGCGCTCATAGACGCCGGTGCCGACGCCGACGTCCTCGAGCCGGTAACCGAGGCGCTGCCGGTGGCCTACCGGATCGACGACACCGAAAAGACCGGGATCGCGGCCACGACGGCCGACGTCGTCTTCCCCGACGACGATGGCGCACACGACCACGATCACGCCGACACGGACGGTGCGCACGATCACGATCATTCCCACGGCCACGACCATTCGCACGACCAGGCTGACACGGAGGGCGGGCACACACACGAGACGGCAGGCGACGACTCCGACACCCCCGCAGAGGGCCACGGCCCCCATCGCAGCTACCGCGAGGTCTGCGAGATCGTTCGGGAAATGGCCCTCGAGCCGGCAGTCGAGCGCGATGCGCTCGCGATCTTCGAACTGCTCGGCGAGGCCGAGGCCGCCGTCCACGGCGCAGACCTCGAGTCGATCCACTTCCACGAGGTCGGGGCCGACGACGCGATCGCGGACGTGGTCGGCGCGGCGGCCCTGCTGCACGACCTCGAGCCCGATCGCGTCGTCACGACGCCGCTCGCGACCGGCGGCGGGACGGTTGCGATGAGCCACGGCGAGTACCCCGTCCCTACGCCGGCGGTGGTCGAACTCGCCCAGCGGGCCGACTGGTCGCTGCGGGGCGGCCCCGTCGACGCCGAACTCCTGACGCCGACCGGCGCGGCCATCCTGGCGCACGTCGCCGACGGCGTCGATTCGCTGCCCGCGCTGGATCTCGAGTCATCGGGCTACGGTGCGGGCGGCTACGATCTCGACCCGCATCCGAACGTGCTTCGTACGCTGGTCGGGACCGGCGAGGGGACGCTGGTGAAAGACGATATCGCCGTCCTCGAGACGAATCTCGACGACGCGACGCCGGAAGTGCTGGGTGGCCTGCAGGAGACGCTCTCGGACGCGGGCGCTCGAGACGTGTCGATCCTCCCCGCAACGATGAAGAAGTCCCGGCCCGGGCATCTGGTGAAGGTCATCTGCAAGCCCGCGGACCGAGAGCGGGTCGCTCGAGCGCTGGCCGAGGAGACCGGGACGCTCGGCGTTCGGGATGCGGGGGCTACGCATCGATGGATCGCCGAGCGGGAGTTCGAGACGGTGACCCTCGAGATCGACGGCGAGGCATACGAGGTCAGCGTGAAGATCGCGAGCGACGCCGACGGCGAGGTCTACGACGTGAGTGCGGAGTACGACGAGGCGGCGGCGGTGGCTCGAGAGACGACGCTCCCGGTTCGAGCCGTCGTCGAGCGGGCGGAAGCAGCCGCTCGAGTCGATCGAACGGCCGAGTGACTCCAATCGCGGGCACTCTCGTCTCTCGAGAACGACCGATCGCTATCGGCCGGAGCGATAGCGCAGCGTACTGCCGACTTGGCTGCCCTGCTCAAGGCAGTGGTTAGAACGACCCGTTACCACGCGGTCGGCTCGCGAAGGTACTGTAACTGCTCGAGGCAGGCCCGCCGATAAAAATCGAGTGTGAAGTAGTTGCGAAGCGACCCTCTCAGCCGAGGAGGACCGAGAGAATGTCGCCGGCCGAGGCGGACGCGTCGGCGTTCTGCGCGTTCGAGTTCGACGCGTCAGCGTCTTGATCGACTATCTGGTTGACGGTCTGGTTCCCGGTGGAGCCTTCGATGCCGTCGGTGCCGTCACCGTTGTCACCGTTGTCACCGTTGTCGTCGGTCGTATCGCATGCCTCGATTTGGCCAGAAGACTGACCCGCGACATCGACCGTACACGTCGTCCCATCAGCATTGGTCACGGTCGCGGATACTGGTGACTGACCCTGACCCTGGTTATCGTAGGTCCAGTCAGCTGCTAGCGGATTTCCATCGTCATCAAACTCGTCCTGAGCGGTGAGAGTGTACCTGGGATTGTTATTCTCTGTGTCAAACCCAGTACCATTCCAATAGTACGACTCGGTCTGACCATTGAATTTCTGGAATGTGACGGTTTGGATACCGGCTTGGGCGGCACTGCCATCGTCATTGCCTCCGTTGTCAGCGTTATCATCGCCGTCATCACCGTCTCCGTTCAGGATTTCATCAATGTCGACCCCGGTTGCGTCCTGATCGGCGTACTGGCTGGCGTTCTGTTCGATCACGTTCGTCTGCGATACGCTCTGGGACTGAGTCACGCTCGCGGCCGACGTTCGGTCGTCGCTGCTGTCGCCGTCATCGTGGTGGTTGCCGCCGGCAGCTGCCGTTCCGGCGAAGCCGACGAAGGCCATGCTCCCGATGAGGGCGAGGGTCATCAGTACCGTGAGTGTCCGTTTCATATGTATTGCTGGTTGTCCGGATGAGTACGCACGCACATGCGGGACTTCCGATGGGACATCGACTGCCGCAGCACACTGTATCGCGTGCCGACTGCGTCTCGGTCACCACCCGCGTTGTCGTGGCACCCCATCCGGTCGAATCGCACTACAGAGGCCCATATGAAGGCAAACCACTGTTCGCGATGCTATTCGAATCCTACATCGAATCGCACCATATATTATCTGAAATTACAGAATTCCACACCCATTTATATCATGTCCTCCGATTACTGTCAATAGTTTGGCATAGTGCGCACGGCAGCATTACAAAACGGTATGAATTCGGGACCGTCCCTGCGAACGCTGCTGTCGCGATCAGGTTCTCACTATCGAGTTCTATGCCACTGCTACAATCCGCTCCCGACGGCTCACACTTCTCAGTCCGGACGAGACCGTTGGCTATCGTGTCCGTACTGCAGTCAAAAAAGAACCGTCGCTGATCGGGAAGCGCTGCACCGATCAGAACTCGAAGTCGTCGAAGTCGTAGTTGGTCGCGGTCGCAGTGCCGACCTGCGCGTTCGAGTTAGACGCATCAGCGTTCTGACTGATGTTCTGGTTCACCGTCTGGTCGCCAGTGGTGCCGATCTCGAGGTTGAATCCGTCGTCGTCGTTGTTGTCGTTAGCGTTTTGCTGCTCGAGTTGGTCCCCGAGGGCAGGGATATTGTCTGAGTCAGTGTCGTCGTCACCGATTCCGATGCCGATGTCGATTCCAGTCGCGTTCTGCTCGACGTTCTGGCTCGCGTTCTGGTCGATGTCGTTAAGCTGCGTCACTGTCTGGTCTTGGACCACTGCTGCGGCCGCGACTTGGTTGTCGTCCGTCGAGGTGTCTTCGTCACCGAGGCCGGCCGCCTCGCCTGCCGTATCGGCCGTGCCGCTTGCCGCTGCCGTTCCAGCGAAACCGACCATCAGCAGACTAGCGACGAGTGCGACTGTCAGTATCGTGTTTCGTGTCATGTCTATCGTTCCAGGAGACACGAACGCGCCCGGGGCCGCCGTACGACCGATAGCTACCGCTCGTCGGCTCCGGCTGCTATCGGCTCATCGCCTGTGGCCACCCGCTCGCTGCGTGTCTCCCGACTAAGGCCCACATCGGAGATTCATATGAAGGGGGGGAACGGTTTCGATCCATAGCAACGGTTGATCGTACCGTTTCAGTTCCTATCTCGGATTGATCGATCGTTTCGGTGTAAGCATGCGATTCGAAATCAACGGGCGCGTACGGGGTCCGTACGGAACGGATAGTCCGCGATGATAGCCGTCGGTTCTATAGAGAAACATCGATATACGGCCGGTATGTCGCTATTTCGGCCGCTCTAATCCGGACTTTCCGCTACGTAACAGCTACTCGAGTTACGATTCGATTACTCGTGACCGTCTCATCGTTACGGGAATCTCGGAGAGACGATGTTCCGAGGGCTGTGATCCGGTACAGCGGGTCTTCGGTATCGGTCGACCGCCGACGATTGCTCTGACGATCGCGTTCCGGGAATTCCGCGTAAGCATTCCCCTTCAATCCGGTATCAGCCTTCTTCGGCGCGGAAATATACAGATAACAAAGTCTGTAATCGGGATAGGAGGGTTTGCGACGCACAGTCCTAGCAAGAAACCACAATCACGACTCAAATCAAACGATCAATGACAACCGACACGACGAGACGATCACGAACTACGACTTTTCTTATGGCCTGTATGGTGGCCCTGTCGATGGTAGCGGCCGTCCCGGCGGCTACCGCAGGCGGGGACGCCGCAGCGAATAGTGACACGATACACACGCTCGAGGACGGCGAAGAGCTGTATCTGGTCTTCGGCGCTGACCTCGGCGACATGTCCCTCGAGGAGTACGTCGAGCAACACGCGGACGGGACGAGCAGCTCGGCCGCCGAAGTCATCCAGCACCAAGACGTCGATCAAGTCAACATCAACGAACAGGGATCGGCGGTGTCGGTCTCGATCGACGGCGGCCAGGCGACGGCCGTCCAGGAGGCCAACCAGCAGAACGACAACGTCCAGACCGGTGAGGCAACGGCCGGCAACGTCGAGGTTCGAACCGCACAGACGCAGTTCGAAAACGTCGGCGAGGTCAACATCATCATCGGTAACGGCGGCGACCAGCAGTTCGACGGCTGGGGCATCAAAGACGAGAAGGGCGACGACGAGACGGTCACCCAGGAAGCCATCGCCGGCGTGACCCAGTCCCAGACGGTCGGTCAGGTCAACTACAACAACCAGAGTACCGCGTTCGCGTACGCGATGAACGACAGCGAGGCGACCGCGCTCCAGCAGTCCTACCAGCGCAACGAGAACCTCCAGGAGGGCATGGCCAACGCCTCGAACGTCTACCTCGGTGACGGCGAGTTCGGACACGCGAAGGACAAATCCGGCGACGACGGTCCCGGTGTCGGCCAGAGTGCCGAAGCACTCGTCAATCAGTCACAAGACGTCGCCCAGCAGAACGTCAACGAACAGGGCGGTGCGGTTGCCATCGCGATCGGCGAAAACAGCACTGCCACGGCGATTCAGTTCACCGACCAGAGCAACCTCAACGAGCAGTTCGGTAGCGCAACCGCCTCGAACCTGATGGTCTCGTCCCTCGGGATGAACGTCGCCACCGCCGGCAATGTCGACGGCGACGTCCTCTCGACCACGACTGACGCACACAAGCCCGACAAGAAGGACAAGGTAGATGGCGTCGACGACACCGAACAGACCGCTACCGCGGGTATTGCCCAAGAACAGGCAGTCGAACAACAGAACATCAACTTCCAGAACACCGCGATGGCACTCGCGGAGAACGGCAGTGAGGCCACCGCGATCCAGCTCGCCTACCAGCAGAACTACAACGCACAGGTCGCCTATGCCGACGCGCTCAACGTCTACGCGAGCCCGGGCTACGTCTCCGACGACGTCACTCGGACCTCGAGTATGACCGTCACGGTCGACGGGAACGCGGGCATGGCCCCCGGCACGTCGTACGACTACGCCGGGAACGCCACGCAGACGAACGACGTCGAGCAGGAGGCAAGCGCCGCGATCGCCCAGCAACAGATCATCACGCAGCAGAACCTGAACGAACAGCACAGCTCCATCGCAGTCGCCGAAGACGGCGGCAGCGCCGGGAGTTCACAGATCAGCATGCAGGAGAACGAGAACGTCCAGCTCACGTCGGTCGCCTCGACGAACACCTGGGTCGGCGCGTAACCTATCGATCCGTCACACGGTCGGTTTTCGACCGCAGTGACCGACGTATCCGTTTCTTTTGTCCGGTTTTCCGACGCTACGACGACGGCTCCGAGCCGTCGGTGTCGTCCGTCTCGCGCGACTCGGTTTCCGAGCCAGTTCCATCGTTGCGGTGTTCCGCGAGCGCCTCGTCGATCGTCAACTCGCCGGCGGCGACCCGCCGGGCCAGTGCCTCGTCGATCGCCCGGTTGTGTTCGCTTCGCTCGCGCGAGCGGTCCTTGATGACCTGAATCTCCCCTTCCGTCGGCTCGATCTCGCGGGCGTCGACGACCTCTCCCTCGAGGCGAGCGATGTTGACCGCGGCCAGTACGTCGCCCATCCCCCGCGAGCCAGTGCCCAGATAGGGGGTCGTCCCCGTCTCGTCGACGAGTTCGACCCGGACATCCTCGAGGTCGGTGACGAGTTTCGCGCCCTCGAGGCGGGAGCCGTCGCCGATCCGGACGACCGGCGAGGGCGCGTCGCTGGCCTCGCGTTCGATCACGTCGACGGCGTCGGAGAGCGGGACCTGAAAGGCGGCGACGACCGTCTCGCCGGTGAGGACGGCGATGCCGGGTTTACGACCGGGATCGACGCCGATGATCGTCCGACCGCCGTCGCCGCGGACGGCCGCCAGCGCCCGGTCGACCGCGCGCCGGGGGTCGTCTGGATCGGCGACGACGGTCGTCGCGTTCGCGAAGGCGTCGGCGTTGTCCCCGTCGGTGATGACGACGGCCGCCCGGTCCGGTAGCTCTTCATCGAGTTCGATGGTCGTAAACGTCGTTCCGCGGTCGCGAAGTTCGTTGACGACACCGTGGTACACCTCGAAGTCCGCCGTAGCGACGACGATCACGGGCGACTTTCGCCCCCATCGGAGATAAACGTACGCGAACGGATTCCATCGTCGAGACGAGCGGTCGGAGTCGCGAGCGCCGACAGTATCGGGCCACGATCGCCCGCGAGGCGGGGGCGAAGTCCCGCCCCGGCCGTTCCGGGGCCTTTTTGCGCGTCCCCAGTCAACTCGAACCGTGACCGACGAGGCGATCCCGACCGGCTGTGGCCCGGTCGACGAGTTGCTCGACGGGGGGTTCGAACGCGGGACCGTCACACAGTTGTACGGCCCGCCGGCGGCCGGGAAGACGAACCTCGCGCTGTCTGCCGCCGTCCAGACGGCCGTCGACGGGGGGACCGTCGTCTACATCGATACCGAAGGCGTCTCGGTCGACCGCTTCCAGCAGTTGCTCGAGGGAAGCGTCGACGGGGAAGACCTCGAGGCCGTCGCCTCGCGGATCGTCATCGAAGACGCCGTCGATTTCGAGGAACAGGCCGAGGCCGTCCGCGACGCCGAGGGGTTCGCCGAGCGCGCCGAGTTGATCGTCCTCGATAGCGCGACGGGCTTTTACCGGCTCGAGCGGACCGCCGACGGCGACGAGGGGGAAGCGCTGCGAAGCGTCACCCGACAGGTGACCCACCTGCTCTCGCTCGCGCGCAAACACGATCTCGCGGTCGTGCTGACGAATCAGGTCTTTTCGGACCCGGACTCGGACCGGACCCGTGGGCTGGGCGGCAACACGTTAGAACACTGGACCGGGACCGTCGTCCGCTTGGAGCGGTTCCGGGGCGGGAACCGACGCGCGACGCTGGAGAAACACCGCTCGAAGCCGGCCGGCGAGTCGGTTCAGTTCCGGATTACGGATCGGGGGCTCGAGGGCGGCGAGGAGTCGGCCCGACACTGAGCCGTCTCCGGCCGGGGGCCGGTGTCCAGTCCGGAGTTGGAAAAACGAACCCGGGGTCGACGTCGACGCTACAGTTCGTTGAGTTTCCGCAGGAGCTGGCCGCGGTACTCCTCGTCGCTGGTGACGCCCTTGAGTTCGAGGACGTTGCGCTCGAGTTTATCGAGCGCGACGCGGAAGGCGTTCTCCGAGCCGTAGCCCTCACCGGTGCCGGCGACTTGGCCCTTGTTAGTACGCAGTCGGATCTGTGACTGCACGAGCGGCGTGCCGCGGAGTCGCTCTTGGTGTTCCTTGAATCGAACGTGGGCGTGCATCACCTGCATGTCCTGGTACTTGTCGACGACGTCCTCGATGTTCTCGACGATCCCTTCTCGAGTGATGGTATCAAGCATCGAGATGTTGGTGATCTGGACGTCCATGTGTTCCTCCTCGGTGAAGGTCAGCGCCCGCAGGACGTCGGTCTTGGTGATGACGCCGATGACGACCCGGTCGTCGTCGGCCGGCGTGACCATCAGCCCCGCGTAGTCGTTGCCCAGCATCCGCTCGACGGCCGCCTCCGCGGTCGTGTCCAGCGTGGTCGTCTCGACGGGGCTGGTCATGATGTCGTAGACCGGCACGTCGAGCAACCGATCGGAGTCGCCGACCCGATCGCCCGTCGTCGTCGTGTGGTTCTCCCGGATGACGAAGTCGGCGATGTCGTGGGTCGTGACGACCCCAGCGAGGAAGCCGTTCTCGTTCATCACGGGCAGGCGGGAGATGCCGTGTTCGCGCAGGAGATTGATCGCCTTGCCGATCCCGTCGTCCTCGGTGACCGTGACCGGGTCGGCGGTGTAGATGTCCTCGACGGTCAGCGCGTCGAGGTTCTCCAGTACTGCCTCGAGGATCGCGTCGTCGGTGATGACCCCCCACAGCTCGCCGTTCTCGAAGACCGGCGCGACCTTCGCGTTGCTCTCGACGAGGACGCGGGCGGTCTCCCGGACGTCTTCCTGGCGGTCGACCTTGGGCGATGGCGTACTCCGACTGGGCTTCGTGAGTGCCGCCACCTTGGCGTCGTCCTCGACGTGGGACTGGAGGATCTCCCGCTCGCTGATGACCCCCTCGTAGTCCCCGTCGTTCATGACGATAATTCCCTTGGGGTTGCCGTCCTCGAACATGGACCGGACTTTCCCCATTCGCGTCCCGACGTCGACTTCGATGAACTCCGTGGTGGCGATATCAGCGATATTCATCCTTCTACGTGAACGTAGTGCCGCCGGGGTATTTAAGATACTGCCCGTTTTATCCGGGTGGATCCAGCCCGGGTGTTTTTATACTGGCCGTTGAATGGCCGTCGATGTTCGACATCAGCGTCTTCGGACGCTACACCTACCTCGTGACCGAACTCGTCTGGGGGATCGTCGCCGCGCTCCTGTTGCGTCGTGCAAACGCCGTTCGGAAGGCCGCCGTGACCATCCTCGCGCTGTACCCCATCGCCTACGTCTGGGACCGGTATACCCTCGCCGTCGGCGTCTTCGATATCAAACTCCGGACTGGGATCGACGTCGCCGGCATCCCGCTCGAGGAACACCTGTTCATGGCGGTCGTCCCCGGTCTCGTGATCGGCATGCACGAGACGATCTTCGGCGACGGGGCGGACGGGGTCGCGGTCACGGACCCGTAATCGGTCCCTACCGCTCTCACTCGCTGTAGTCCGTCCCGACGCTCTTGTACCGGCGAGTCGACGGTCGATCCGATGGATGGAAGCCGGTCCGACGGAACGGGACACGACCGCGCCCGGCGGTGCGACCGGGCACTGCTTCGGGGACTCCTGAGTCTCCTCGTCGCGATCGCGCTCGTCGTCTCCCTCGCTGTCGGAACCGCCGTGTTCGCCCCGCAGGTGACCGACGGGCTCGGCCTCGGCGAGGGGCCCGCGCCCAGTTCCGAGCCGCCGCCGGCCGGCGAACGCAATCCGCCGGTAACGGATCCCGACGACCCGGGTACGACCCGGTACGAAACCGACGTCGAGACGATCACCTCGCCGACCGTCGAGGACTTCGTCCACGCCGAGATCAACGAGCGGCGGGCCGAACACGGCCTCGAGCCCCTCGAGTGGGACGGGACTGCCGCGTCGGTGGCTCGCGCACACACTCGCGACATGGGCCAGCGGGACTACTTCGCACATACGAACCCCGACGGCGAGGGGCCGTACGACCGCTTCAGAGACGTCGACGACTACTGTCGGGCCTACGGCGAGAACATCGCCATGACCTGGGTCGATCGACGCGTCGAACGACCGTCCGGCGGGGTCGTTCGCTACGAAACGGCCGAGGCCCTCGCGATCGGTCTGGTCGATCAGTGGATGAACTCCACCGATCACCGGCGGGCGATCCTCGAGGAGGGCGAGACGCCAACGTGGGATCGGGCGGGGGTCGGCGTCTACATCGACGAGGACGGCGCAGTCTACGCCGGCCAGAACTTCTGTCGCGAGTGGTAAGCATCGCCACGGGCACGAGTCGGTCGGCGGCTGCCGCTCTCCCCGATACCGGACGACAGGAACTGCGAACGATTTACACGTTCATAGTCCTGACCGTCGTACGAACTGTATGGAGCTTCCGGAGACGGTCACGACGATCTATCGGACCGCGAGCGACCGCGATCTAACCTTTCTCGCGGCCGGCTTCGCTTACTACGCGTTCGTGTCGCTGATCCCGCTGGTCCTGCTCGCACTCGTCGTCGGCTCGCTGCTGGGCGGCGAGGCGGCCGCCGAGCGGCTGATCACTGTCGCCGGGGACTTCCTCCCGGCGTCGGGCGAAGACCTCGTCACCGAAGCCCTGACGACCGAATCGGGACGGGCCGAGGCGACCGTCGTCGCGCTCGTCGTCGCCGCCTGGGGTGCGCTCAAGGTCTTTCGAGGGCTGAGCCTCGCGTTCGACAAGGTCTACGACGAGGTCACCGAGGAGAGCCTCGTCGGACAGCTCGTGGACGGACTGACGGTACTCGTCGCGGGCGCGGGCGCGATCGCGCTGATGATCGGGATCGGGGCAGCGCTCAGGCTCGTCGCCGATACCGTGCCGTTAGCCGACTTCCTCGGCTGGCTCATCCTGCTTGCCGGGCTCATCCTCGTCTTCCTGCCGATCTACTACGTCCTGCCGCCGATCCCCGTCGACGTGGCCGAGATCCTGCCGGGCGTGGTCTTCGCCGCCGTCGGGTGGACCATCCTCCAGTTCGGGTTCCAGCTGTACGCGGCCAACGCCGCCCAGTACGAGGCCTACGGGGCACTCGGTGCCGTGTTGCTGTTTGTTACCTGGCTCTACTTCGCGGGCATCATCATTCTGATCGGGGCCGTCCTCAACGTCGTCCGGGCGAATCCGGCGCTCGCGGAGTGATTCGCCCCCGCCGTCCGGACACAGCTACGGACCCGCCGTTCGACCACCGACAGGGGAAGGATTATGTCGTCGGCAGCGACAGCCACCACCATGAGCGACGAGCGACAATCCGGTCCCTCCACGGCCGACGAGACGGACGCGGCCGACGCCGACTCGGATGACGCCTTAGAGCCCGGCGGCGGTCCCCAGCGGGTCGTCTCCGAGGAAAGCGTCGACGACATCCTCGAGTCGCTGGATTCGACCCGGTCGGATCCCGACTCGAGCGATGGGAACGCCGGCTCGAGCGACGAGGCCGACGACACGGCAACCAGCGAGTCCGTGACGGCTGCGTTCGACGAGGACGACGTTCCGACAACCGATTCCGCGACCGACGACGGCGACGACGAGCAGTCGTCGGCGCGAACGGACACCGCTCCGGCCGACTCCACGGCCGCCGAACCGACCCCGGAGCCGAGTGCGGGCGAGGGTCGCGACAGCACGTCCGCGGACGCCACTGAGTCGGAGCCGACGTCGATCGACGACGCTGCCGCTTCGATCCCGGACGACGCTGACCTCGAGGACCTCGCGGCCCGCGTCGAGGCGGGTGACGTGACCGGCGCGGACGTCCGCGCGGCCGAGGCCGGCGAAGGCCGCGAATCGACCCCCGAGATCGACGATGTCGATCTCTCGATGGACGACCTCGAGACGACGGCCGCGTCGGGGTCGGCGGACGACGACTGGCCCGACGACGCCGGCCCACTCGCCGGCTCGGTCGATCGCGACGGAAACGGCGGCGGAAGCGACGACGCGTCCGACGACACCCCCGGTCTGCTCGGGCGGCTCAAACGCTTCTTTTCGCCGTAACGCGGCATCAGCTTGTGATCCTTGCTCAAAGGAGCGCCCGCAGTCACTCAGCCGACCAGTGTAATGAGGACGAACAGCGTCGCGATCGAGGACAGCGTCGTGACGAAGACGTTCAGCGACGCGAACTCCGGGTCGCCGCCGAGTTCGCTCGCGAAGACGAACGTCGAGACGGCCGTCGGCGTGCCGAGCATCACGACGCTGGCGATAAACGTCGCGGTGTCGACGGCCAGCGCGGAGAAGACGAGCCACGCGAGGGCCGGCATCACCACGACCTTGCAGGCGACGACGGCCGCGGTCGTGGCCGCGTCGATCGAGGACCGGTCGATGTCCAGCGATGCGCCAACACAGAGCAACGCGACGGGCAGCGCCAGCGACCCGACGGCGTCGAGACCGACGGCGACGGGTGACGGCACCCCGAGCCCGAGCGAACCGATCGTCAATCCGGCAAGCAGCGTCACGAGGACGGGGTTCGTCGCGAGTCGCCGCAGTTCGCCGGTAACCGTCGCGCCGGCCGCGTTGAGTGTCGAAAGGATGACGACCGTCAGCGGGACCTGAGTCAGTGAGACGACGCCGAGTACCACGCTCGCGATCGCCGTGACCGTCGGATCGAACGTCGCGGCGACCAGCGGCAATCCCAGATAGCCCAGATTGGAGTGATACGACTGCACGATCGCGACGCTCCGGCGCGCGCTCGAGTCCCGATGCCAGTGGACGACCCAGGCGACCCCCGCGGTTCCGAAGACGACGAGCAAGAGCCCGCCGAGCAGCGCC
Organism: Natrinema thermotolerans DSM 11552; assembly: GCA_000337115.1. Classification (GTDB taxonomy): domain Archaea; phylum Halobacteriota; class Halobacteria; order Halobacteriales; family Natrialbaceae; genus Natrinema; species Natrinema thermotolerans. The sequence continues at coordinate 155,735 of AOIR01000048.1, read as the reverse complement.
GGCGAGAGCAACGCGGCGATCGAGCGATCGAACGTCGAAACGAAAATCAGTGCCGGGAGCGCGACGTAGTAGGCGAGGTCGTTCAACAGCGCGGTCCGGCGGTCGTCGAGGACGCCGATCGCTCGGATGCCCGCGCCGCCCACCAGGACGACGAGCAGTGCTAACAGCCGACCGACGACCTCCATACCCCGTCCCAGTCGGTTCCGTGGTTTGTACCGTTCGATCCGGTTCAACGGGGTTTTATAATAGATAACGGGACTGGTATACGATCATGACTGTAAACCGCCGTGACGTGTTGAAGCTCACGGGTGTTTCGATGGCAGCGGGTGCCGCCGGCTGTCTCGGTTCCGGCGACGAGAGCGGCAACGGGAACGGAGACGGCGAGGACTCCCCGCCGACGTACGCGCAGTGGCTCACCACCGATGACGAGGGCGCGGTCGGGTTCATCTACATCGACTGGTCGGACTTCGAGGACTCCGAAAGCGACGAAGAGAGCCAGAACGACGAACTGGACGAGACGTATCAGAACGACCCGATGATGGGACTGCCGATGGCCGGAACGATCGCGGCGGGGTTCGCCATCGGGTTCGGTCTCAGTTCGTACGGGCTCACCGGGGTCCTCGAGGCGACCGACTCCGAGGACGTGGAATCGCTCGAGTCGAGCGCCAACGCGACGCTCGTGGCGAATCAGGCGGTCGTCCTGCCCGGCGATATCGACACCGACGAAGTGGCCGATATCCTCACCGCCGAACCCGAGTCCGCGTTCGCGAGGCAGTACGAGCGAACTGATGGGATCGACGATTACGACATCTTCACCCCCGCCGACGGGAGTTCCGACGCGATCGCCGTCGGCGAGGGCGCGATCGTCTTCGTCAGCGGCAACGAGATCGCCGATCCCGTCGCCGCGGTCAAGACGCCGATCGAGGCCGCCGCGGGCGACGCCGAACGGGCGACCGAAGCGGTCGCGGACGTCGAGTGGTTCCTCTCGGCCGCCGGTCATGGTACCGTCGCATACGGGGGCTACGGTGACGAGTTCGAGACCAACCCCAGCGGCGACAGCGGTACTAGCGGTGACGGGATGTTCTCGGACGTGGAATACACCGAACTCGAGGGACTCGAGGGCGGGGTCAGCACGCTGTCGTTCGACGGCGACGGCGGCGGTTCCGGCGAGTTCGCCGCCGTTCTCGGCGACGCGGACGCGAGCGCGCTCGAGGAGTCGCTCGGCGCCTCCGCGGACGAGCGTTCGGTCGACGTCAGCGACGGTCGGGTGACCGCCTCGGCGACCTGGAACTCGGCGACCTGGAACGACGGCGAGTAAGCACCGCGACGAAAGCGACGCCTTCGATGGCGATTCTGCCCGACGGAAGACGCGGACTTCCGACGGGATCGCCCGTCTAGGGGTCGGATCGCGTCGGCTCTTCGAAATCAACTGCTTCTCGAGAACGACGCCTCGAGCGGCGGGTCCCGCCAGTCGAAATCGCGGACGACTACCTCGACGCGATATCGAGTTCGGTCGCAACCAGCGCTCGAGCCGTAGAAGTGGGGGTAGAGCAGATTTGAACCACGTCGAGACGGTCGCCCTCACTACGTTCGGGCGCTGCGGCTCGCTTCGTTCAATCTGCCCGTACCAATCGTTCGAGCGACGCGCTCGTCGCTCAGCTCCTCACGATTTGTCGCTCGAAAAATGGGTTGGAGCAGATTTGAACTGCCGGCCTCCTCCATGTCAAGGAGGTGTCGTAACCAGACTAGACCACCAACCCTGGTTCGACCTTCGTCCGTGGCCTGCGTCGCCACGTCCGCTGCACTCAATCGTTGCCGGGCACACTAATTGAAGGTTTCGAATCGACCGCCGTACGCGACTCGTCCGCACGCGGCCGGGCGACACGCTTAAGTCGATGTACTGATTTGAGCATTACAAGACAACTACGTACATTGGTGTTCACTATGCAGGACTACGTCGAACGAGTCACGGACGGGCAGGATCTCACGCAAGCGGACGCTCGAGCGGCCTCGACGGCCGTTTTCGAGGACGCGACGGAGGCACAGATCGGCGCGCTGCTGGCTGCGCTGCGAGCGAAAGGCGAGACCGAAGCCGAGATCGCCGGCTTCGCGGAGGGGATGCGTGATGCGGCCCGAACGATCTCGCCGGACCGGGCGCCGCTGGTCGATACCTGTGGCACCGGCGGGGACGACTACGACACGATCAACGTCTCGACGACGAGCGCGATCGTCGCCGGCGGGGCCGGGGTTCCGGTCGCCAAGCACGGCAACTACTCCGTCTCCTCCTCGTCGGGCAGCGCGGACGTCCTGGAGGAAGTCGGCGTCGACGTCGAGGCCGAGCCCCCGGCCGTCGAAGAAGCCATCGAGGAGGACGGTATCGGGTTCATGCTCGCGCCGGTCTTCCACCCGGCGATGAAGGCCGTCATCGGTCCACGCAAGGAACTGGGGATGCGGACGATCTTCAACGTCCTCGGGCCGCTGACCAACCCCGCAGGCGCGGACGCACAGGTCGTCGGCGTCTACGATCCCGACCTCGTTCCGGTCCTCGCGGACGCCCTCGCCCGAATGGACGTCGAGCGCGCGCTGGTCGTCCACGGCGCGGGCACCGACGAGATCGGGATCCACGGCGAGACCCGAGTCGCAGAGGTCGACGGCGAGTCGGTCGAGGAGTACACCCTCGAGCCGGCCGATCTCGGCCTCGCTGAACACGACATCGCGGACATTTCGGGCGGCTCGCCCGAGGAAAACGCCGCGGACATGCGTGGGATCGTCGAGGGCGACGTGACCGGCGCGAAACGCGACGTCATCCTCGCGAACGCGGGCGCGGCGATCTACGTCGCCGGCGAGACCGACTCGCTCGAGGCCGGCGCGGACGCGGCCCGCGAGGCCATCGAGTCGGGCGCGGCCGCCGAGAAACTCGACCAGTTACGCGGCGTCACGGCCCAGCCGACCGGGGACCGATGACCCGGGTCAAGATCTGCGGCCTGACTGATGAGACCGACCTCGAGGCGGCGATCGACGCGGGCGCGGACGCCGTCGGCATCATCTGTGACGTCTCGGTCGACACGCCCCGTGAGGTCTCGATCGAGCGGGCGACGGCGCTGGCGGCGGCGACCCCGCCGTTCGTCACGAGCGTCCTCGTGACGATGCCCGACGGGCCGGCGGACGCGATCGAACTGGTCGAGGAGATCGAGCCCGACGCGATCCAGATCCACAGCGACATTCGACCCGGCGACCTCGCGTACCTGCGCGCGAACCTCGAGGCGGAACTGCTGCTCGCGGTCGACGCCGACGACGCCGCGACCGCCGAGACCTACGACGAGATCGTCGACGGACTGCTCGTCGACACGGGCAGCGCCGAGGGCGGCGGTGGGACCGGCCGCACCCACGACTGGGACCGGACCCACACCGCCACGGCCGACCTCGAGTCGCCACTGATCCTCGCCGGAGGGCTCACCCCCGAGAACGTCGGCGACGCGGTCCGGACCGTCGCGCCCTTCGCCGTCGACGTCGCCAGCGGCGTCGAGGAGCGTGGCGGGGTCAAGGACCACGAGGCCGTTCGCTCGTTCGTCGACCGAGCCAAGACCGCCCGCAAGCGGGCGGAGCCCGACGCGTGACTCCCATGCCCGATCCCAAACCCACCCCCACCGACCGGTTCTCGTTCGATCTCGATCGGGAGGCGTTCTGTGAATACGCCGGCTCGAGTGCCGACCGGGACGACCGACCGGCAGTCGTCCGGACCGTCGCGACCCTCGAGGGCGAGACGACGCCGCTCGCGGCCTACGCCGCGCTCACCGGCCGCTCCGAGGCGAGCGACCGGGAACGCTCACCCTACGCCTTCCTCCTCGAGAGCGCGGGGAAGACCGCCTCGAGCGATCCCGACGGTGCGTTCCGGCCGAGTTCCGCCGACGCCGAGCGCCACGCGCGCTACTCCTACGTCGGCTACGACCCCGAGGCCGTCGTGACGGTCGAATCCGGCGAGGCGACCGTGGAGGCCCTGACCGACGAGGCACCGCTCGCTGCCATCGACACCGACGCCGAGGGCGACACCGTCGACGCGCTCCGGGCCGCGATGCCCGACGTTCGCCTCGAGAACGTGCCCGATCACGACCGCCAGCATCTCGAGGGCGGGCTGGTCGGCTTCCTGGCCTACGAGGCCGTCTACGACCTCTGGCTCGAGGAAGTCGGCTACGACCGGCCCGATTCGCGGTTCCCGGACGCGCAGTTCCTCCTGACGACGAAGACCCTGACCTTCGACGAGCGCGACGGGACGATCTCGCTGGTCTGTACGCCCGTTCTCGAGGCCGACGACGATCCCGATGCGGTCTACGACGCGCTCGTCGCGGAGGCCGACGAGGTGGCGGCGACGCTGTGTGCGGCCGAACCGCCCGAGACCGGCGGCTTCGTCCGCGACGAGGAGGTCGCCGGGCCGAAAGCCGCCTACGAGGACAGCGTCCGTGCGGCCAAGGAACACGTCCTCGACGGCGATATCTATCAGGGCGTGATCTCCCGCACGCGGGAACTCTACGGTGACATCGATCCGCTCGGCTTCTACGAGGCGATGCGCGAGGTCAACCCCTCGCCGTACATGTATCTGCTCGACCACGACGATCTGACCGTCGTCGGGGCCAGTCCCGAGACCCTGCTCTCGGTGCGCGGTCGCGAGGTCATGTCGAACCCCATCGCCGGCACCTGCGACCGGGGCTCGAGCCCCGTCGAGGACCGCCGGCTCGCGGGGGAGATGCTGGCCGACGGCAAGGAACGCGCCGAACACACGATGCTGGTCGACCTCGCGCGCAACGACGTGCGCCGCGTCTCGGAACCGGGCTCGGTCCGCGTCGACGAGTTCATGAACGTCCTCAAGTACAGCCACGTCCAGCACATCGAGTCGACGGTGACCGGCCGGCTCGCCGCGGACACGGACGCGTTCGACGCGACGCGGGCCTCGTTCCCCGCCGGGACGCTCTCTGGCGCGCCGAAGGTCCGCGCGATGGAGATCATCGACGACCTCGAGTCCGAGCCCCGCGGGCTCTACGGCGGCGGCGTCGGCTACTACTCGTGGTCCGGCGACGCGGACTTCGCGATCGTGATTCGGACGGCGACCGTGGAAACCGCGGACGAGCGGGATCGAATCACCGTGCAGGCGGGCGCGGGACTGGTCGCCGACAGCGACCCCGCCGCCGAGTACGAGGAGACCGAACAGAAGATGGGCGGCGTCCTCGCGGCCCTCGAGGCGATCGAACTGCCCGCCGCGGAGCCGCCGTCGGACGGCGAACCCGACGCGACGCCGGAGGTGAGCCGATGAGCGCGACGGCGGCGGACGACCGCGACGCGGCGGGCCGCGACAGCGAGACGGAGCCGCTGACGGTGCTGTTCGTCGACAACTACGACTCTTTCACCTACAACCTCGTCGAGTACGTCAGCCAGCAGGCCGGCACCGAGACCGCAGTTCTGAAAAACACCGCGTCGCTCGCGGACGTCCGCGCGGTCGACCCCGACGCGATCGTCATCAGCCCCGGCCCCGGGCATCCGAAGAACGACCGCGACGTCGGCATCACGATGAACGTTCTCCGGGAGATCAGCCCCGAGGTACCGACCCTGGGGGTCTGTCTCGGCCTCGAGGCCGCCGTCTACGAGTACGGCGGCAGCGTCGGCCGCGCGCCGGAGCCGATCCACGGCAAAGCCTCCGCGGTCGATCACGACGGTGAGGGCGTCTTTGCGGGCTTAGAGAAGGGATTCCGCGCGGGCAGGTACCACTCGCTGGTCGCGACCGACGTGCCGGACTGTCTCGACGTGACGGCGACCGCGGAACACGGCTCGGAGACGCTCGTCATGGGCGTGCGCCACGCGGAATACCCCCTCGAGTGCGTGCAGTTCCACCCCGAGAGCGTCCTCACGGCCGTCGGGCACGACGTGATCGAGAACTTCCTCGCGTTCGCGAAGGAGTGAGGGCGGCGAAAAGGGGGCGTCTCAGAAGAACGGGAGGAAGCCCAGGTCGGTGAAGCCGGTGGCGTACAGCGCCGCCAGCACGACGGCGGCGACGATGCCGATACGGACGGCCAGTTTGATTGCGATCTTGATCGCGACGACGGCGACGGCGAATGCGGCAAGCGCCGCCAGGACCAGGAGGATCGTCGGTCCCGAAGTCAGTGCTTCGATCATGTACGACCCCCCGCACTGGAGGGACGTAATCTTTCTGGAAGTCGTGACTGCCAGTCGCCGATGACTGACTCGCTCGAGCGATCGTTCGGCGCGTCGGACTGTGAGGCCATGAAAGAGAAAACCACCGGAGGGAACCGTGATCACGTCGCAGACAGTCACTTTCAGTCCGGTCTGAAAATGGTTAAGACGGTCGGCCACGTAGGTTCGAGCGACCACGGCAGCGGCCGTTTCACCGGTCGTCTGCTGACCGAACACGACAAGGTGACAGAGACATCTATACAACCTAATTTGTATTACTACAAGAACGGTAGGACTACAACACCACGTTTTATGATGGATGGATGAATACCGAACCTTCGTCACGAATGATGCAAGTCAGGACCCGGACCCACGCCACGATCGACGTACTGCAGCGAGGTAGCGACGAGGTGACGCGCGCATGAGCGACGCCGAGCTCTCCGCGGAAGAGTTGACGCTCCCGATCAAGCGCACCGAGGGGGAAACCCTCGAGGAGCGGTTGACCGACAACGCCTATCACGACATTCTGCCGGCCCGCTATCTCCGCAAGAACGCCGACGGCAACCTCATCGAGGCCCAGGAGGATCTCTTCGACCGCGTCGGCAAGAACATCGCGCTGGCCGAGGCCGTCTACGAAGCCGAAAACCGCGATACTGAGATTACGGTTACGCCCGACCAGCTCAAGCCCGACCACCCGCGACGGGACGAACTCGCCGCGGACGTGTTCGGCGCGGGCACCACCGCCGAGGACGATGCCGAAGCTACGCTGTCTATCTACAACGTCAACAAGTTCGCCTACGACACCGTCGTCCCCGAACTCCCCGACGAGATCCGCGACCACGTCGAGGACATCGCCGACGAGTTCCAGGGCATGATGGAAAACCTGGATTTCATGCCGAACTCGCCGACCCTGATGAACGCCGGTGACGAACTCCAGCAGCTCTCGGCGTGTTTCGTCGACTCCCCCGAGGACGACATCGACGATATCCACCAGACCGCCAAGGAAGCCGCACAGGTCTTCCAGAGCGGCGGCGGGATGGGCTATGCCTTCTGGCGGCTCCGGCCCTACGGCGACGCGGTCGGCTCGACCGGCGGCATCGCCAGTGGCCCGATCACGTTCATGCGTACGTACGACCAGATGTGCGAGACGATCGCCCAGGGCGGCGCTCGCCGCGGCGCACAGATGGGCGTCATGCGCGTCTCCCACCCGGACGTCATCCAGTTCATCCACGCCAAGAACAAGGACGTCTCGCTGGCCGAGACGCTGCGGCTGAACGACCCCGACGACTACACGCACACCTCCTTCCAGGATGCCCTCGAGGAGGCCCGCGAACTCATCGACGACGACGGGCGGGTCCCCAAGCACCTCCGGAACGCGGTCGAGGGCCACCTCTCGAACTTCAACATCTCCGTCGGCATCACCGACGACTTCATGGACGCCGTCAAGAACGGCGAGGAGTTCACGTTCACCAACCCCCGAACGGGCGAACCCCACATCGCCACGGCCGAGACGAAGGAACTCTACGAGATGTTCGGCCTCGGCGACCACGTCGAGGTCGGCGAAGAGCTGTCGATCCCGGCCGAAGAACTCTGGGACGACATCGTCGAGGGTGCCCACGAGAACGGCGAACCCGGCGTCGTCTACCTCGAGCGGATCAACAAACAGCACTCCTTCGACGTCGAGAAACACCCCGACCACCGCATCCTCGCGACCAACCCCTGCGGCGAGCAGCCCTTAGAGGAGTACGAGGCCTGTAACCTCGGGCACATCAACCTCTCGACGCTCGCCGATCTGGAGGCCCCCGACTGGCGCGTCTGGTACGACGACCACGGCGACGAGTACGAGTCGCGAGCCGAGGCCGTCGATGCCTTCCTCGAGGAGGCGATCGACTTCGAGGAGTTCGACCGCCGCATCGAGATGGGCACCCGGTTCCTCGAGAACGTCGTCACGATGAGCGACTTCCCAGTCGAGAAGATCGAGCAGAAGGTCCGGGAGATGCGCAAGATCGGCCTGGGCATCATGGGCCTGGCACAGCTGTACATCCAGCTCGGCATGGAGTACGGCAGCGAAACCTCTAACGAGGTCGCGCGCCAGCTGATGCGCCACATTAACCACACCTCGAAGTGGACCTCCCACGAACTCGCCGAAGAACGGGGCAGCTTCGACGAGTGGAACAAATCGAAGTACGCGAACCCGACCGAGTACCGCGAGTGGTTCGAGAAGCAGACCGGCCTCGACGCCGACGACTGGGAAGACGGCTTCGCCATCCGGAACCACAACACGACGACCATCGCACCGACCGGCACGACCTCGATGGTCGGCAACACCACCGGCGGCTGTGAGCCGATCTACAACGTCGCCTACTACAAGAACGTCTCCGACGACGTCCAGGGCGACGAGATGTTGGTCGAGTTCGACGATTACTTCCTCCGCGTTCTCGAGGACAACGACATCGACGTCGACGCGGTCAAAGAAGAGGCCAAAGAGCAGATGGCCACCAACCAGTTCGACGGGGTCGAGGGACTCTCGACGGTGCCCGACGCCATCGGCGAACTGTTCGTCACGACCGGCGATCTCTCGGCGAAGGAACACGCCGGCGTCCAGGTCGCCTGTCAGGAAGGTGTCGACTCCGCGATCTCGAAGACGGTCAACGCGCCAAACGACTCCACGCTCGAGGACGCCAAGGACGTGTTCGAGTACATCTACGAACACGGCGGCAAGGGCGTCACCTACTACCGCGACGGCACCCGCAGCAAGCAGGTGCTGACCACCCGCGCCGACAACGCCGACTTCGCCGACGAGACCGAGGCCGCACAGGCCCTCGTCGAGCAGATCGACGAGATCTTCGGCGGCCTAACGGCGTTCCTCGAGAGCGAGGAAGTCCAGGACGTCCTCGAGGCGGACGTCGGCGGACTCCTCGACGAGGACGGCGAGCCCGTCCAGGTCGACTTCACCGAGAAGCGCGAGCGGCCCGACGCCCTGCAGGGTGTCAGCCAGCGCATCGACACCGGCTACGGGAAGATCTACGTGACGATCAACGAGGATCCCGAGACCGGCCAGCCGTTCGAGCTGTTCGCCAACATCGGCCATTCGGGCGGCTTCACCAACTCCTTCACCGAGGCGCTGGCGAAGGTCATCTCGACTTCGCTGCGCTCCGGTGTCGACCCCGAGGAGATCGTCGACGAACTCTGTGGGACCCGGTCGCCGAAAGTCGCCTGGGACAAGGGCGAACAGATTCAGTCCATTCCGGACGCCATCGGCACCGCGATGCGCCGGTACCTCGAGGGTGAGATCGACAAGCCGTATCCGAAACAGCAGACCCTTGAGGAGTCGGCCGACGCCGAGGTCTACGACGGGCCGAAGACCGACGGCGGGGCGGCCGCCGCGTCCGCGGACGACGACGACACGACCCAGGACCTCATCGAGGCCGGCGAGTCGCCGGAGTGTCCCGACTGCGGTTCGATGTCGCTGTACTTCTCCGAAGGCTGCAAGACCTGCGAGTCCTGTGGCTGGAGCGAGTGCTGAGCGCTAACTGAGGGTTCGGTTCCGTTTTCGCGGTCGTTTTTTCGGGACAGCGGACGGGAGCGTCACCGCAAACACCACACTTAGCACCGGCCGGCGCGAACGGCGTCGTATGACTGCCGACGCCGGGGACGGCGCCGCCGGTGGTAGGGAGACGGCGACCTCGAGCGACGGTACCGGCGCGCCGCGGTGTCCCCACTGCGAAGCCCCGATGTACAAGCGCCACTGCAAGTACGTCTGCCCCCAACACGGGGTCATCATCGACTGTAGCGACCCCTTCCGCTGAGCCGTTCTCGTTATATCGAGCCGAACGCCCGACTCGAGACGCAACTCCCGGCGATGAGCGAGTCGCTGCTCGAGAGCGAGTAGCGACGAGCAGCGGTGGGCTGTTCGTTCAGTTGTCCGTCGACTGGCCGTTTCCCGTTCGGAGCAGGTCTCGCGACCGGAGCGTGCGGTAGGCGGGCCCGGCGAGCAAGAGACAGGCCGCGAGAAGGCCGGCCAGCGAAACTGCTAGCCCGGCGTCGCCGATCCCGCCCGCCGTCGCCGTCGCCGCGGAGGCCCCGACGACGACCGCAGCGATCGTCCATGGGAGTTCGCCGACCGCCGTGCCGACGAGGAACCACCGGAGCGAAACGTCGCTGACCGCCGCGGCACACGTCGCCACGTCCGACGGGATCGGGGCCAGCCGCGAGGCGACGACGCCCCGAAGCGGACCCGCGGTCTCGTAGTAACGACCGACGGCGTCGCCGGTGCGCTCGAGGAGTCCGCCCTCGTCCCACCCGTTCGACGCCGTGGTGACATCCTCGGTCGACTCGTCGCCAGCGAGCCAGCCGACGGCGACAAAGATCGGCAGGACGGTGACGACGACGCCTGCGAGTGCGACCGGAACGCCGACGGCGACACCGTACCCGTAGCCGACGACGGCCGCGAGCGGCGTGGTCGGCCACGCGAGCAGGGGCCGCACGAGATAGAGCCCGGCGACGACGAGGCCGAAGGAAAGCGGATCGGCGGCGAGCGAGTCGACGGCCCCGATTGCCGTCGACGGCGAGACGAGCAGACCCGCTGCGACCATGCCGCTGGCCACGACAGCACCTGCGAGCGCACGTGTTCGTCCCGACTGCATCGATCTGAGATTTCGCTCGAGCGTTGAAACCTTTGTGTCTCGCGGGGCGCGACGAGAACTGCCGCACGTGTTCGCGGCCGTGGCGTCTCGGTCGGGGAGTAGTCCGCAAACCTGTCACGCGGGACCGTCGTCCGCGTGTGATCCGGCCGCAGTCGCCGATCCAAAGGAAAGGGCTTTTATAATCACACTGGATACAATTGAGTGCAGACAGAGACCGCGAGCGTGGGTAGCCAAGCCAGGCCAACGGCGCAGCGTTGAGGGCGCTGTCCCGTAGGGGTCCGCCGGTTCGAATCCGGTCCCACGCATCGCACAGGTGGCTGAGCTCCACCCCAAACCGATGCAGGTGATTTCCCTTCGTGGACATCACCCACGCATAATCCTTTCCGACGCTACACCGACGAGCGACAGCAGTACGGAGCCGATGTGACGTGTTCTCGAGGACAGCGGCGACAGCGCTATGAGCGGTTCTACTCGGCTCGATGACAGCGTTCGATACCGGGTTCGGTGTCAAACGCCGTCGTGGCCGTCGCGGAAGGTAACCGCTTTCCCGCTTCGCTCGAACGATCGCACATGGAATACGTCCCTCGAGAGCGCGTGCGCCTGCTCACCGGCGTGTTGAGCGTCGTGTCGCTAGCGGTGGTCTTCGCGGCCGCCGGCGGCCGGATCCCTGCCTCGAGCGTGCCCGCCGCCCCGGAGTGGGTCATCGATGTGATTCCGGCGGTCAACGCCGTGATCAGTGCGGTCGCGATCGGGACGATCGCGGTCGGCTGGCGGGCGATCCGCCGCGGTGCGATCGGCCGGCATCGGGTCGCGATGCTGTCGTCGTTCGGACTGTTCGTGGCCTTTCTCGCGCTCTATCTCTATCGACTGACGGTGATGGGCGGACCGTCGGACTTCCCGGGGCCGGCGACGATCGAGCAGTTCGTCTACCTGCCGCTGCTGGCGATTCACATCCTGCTGGCGATCGTTTGTATCCCGCTGCTGTACTACGTCCTCCTGCTGGCGGCCTCGCGGCCGGTCGCGGAGATCCCGGCGACGAGCCACGCCCGGATCGGCCGCGTCGCGGCGTCGCTGTGGCTGGTCTCGTTCTCGCTGGGGATCGTCGTCTTCGTGTTACTCCACGTGGTCTACTGACCGGGTCGGATTCAGTCCAGAATGTCACCGACGCGTCGTGGCTCACCCTGCAGGTTCGGCTGTTCGGCGACGATCTGTAACACCTCGTGGTCGGTCACGTCGTAGTAGGACTTCTCGGTGGCTTCCTCGATCAGGTCCTTCTCGAGACGGAACTCGGTGCCTTCGTAGACGACGTCGACGCCCTCGTCGTCGAATGCGAGCGTAGTCATGGCCGAGAGTACGCAGCGGGGGTGTAAAAGCGAGGCGACTGGTCGCGACGGCCGAGCGCCGGGACCGGCAGACGGGCGTCCGACGGACGACTGACGACGCGCGAGGTTTATTAGGTGGTGCCCCCTTTGGGCCCGAGTGTGGCCTTCAGCAGGGACCCGCTCGACGAACTCGTCGTTCCCGACGGGACGGAAGCCCAAGAGCGCGACCTCGTTACCGACGGGGACGTCCTCGTCGGGGCCCGCTCGACCGTCGGGTTCGGCGTGCGCGGCCGGAACGTGCTGGCCGGCGAGTCCGCCGAGTTCGGCGGCGCGATCGAGGCCGACGGCGACTGCCGACTCGACATGTGGTGTGACGTCGCCGAGAACGTCCTGGTCGGCGAGGACGCCTACGTCGGCGAGCGCGTTCATATCGGCGGCAGGCTCAAAGTCGCCGGCGATCTCGACATCGGCGACGACGTCGAGATCGACGAGGGGTTCGAAGCCAACGGCTGGATCGTCATCCGGAACCCGATGCCGACGATCGTCTTCCTGTTCGTCTATCTCAAGCACTTGCTGTTGATCGGTGAGGAAGACACCGCCCAGCGGCTCGTGTCCGAACTCGTCGAGGACGACGACGGCGACTCCGAGGCCGAACCGCTGGTGATCCCCCGGAACGCGACCGTCGGCGACGACGCTTGGCGCGTCTCGACGCCCGCGACGATCGGCGACGACTGCCGACTCCACGGCAACGTCCGTGCCGAACGGATCGCCGTCGGCGCGGACTGCAACATTTTCGGGAGCCTCCGTGCGCGCGGCGACATCGCCGTCGGCGAGGGGACCCGCATCCACGGCGACGTGACCACGCGCGAGGGCGACGTCGACGTCGCCGCCGACGCGCGGGTCCTCGGTGACGTCGTCTGTGCGGACCTCGAACTCGGCCCCGACGCCGAAATCGACGGGACGATCCGCGCTGACGGCGAGATCACGATGCGGACGACCGAGCGCGATCGCGAATGAAGCGGACGGCCGATCGCTCCTCGCAGTACTGATTGTCTCCGCTCGAGCGGACGCTACGGACGGAACCTCGGAGCGTCTCGACGGGCGGCCGACAGCGCCGACCCGCCGATCAGCGCTCTCTATCGGCGATTTTCACCCCTATTCTTAATACTGATACTATGATAGAAGGCCACAGCCATGTCAACAATGGTCATATACCGACGGGGGTATTCATGCGATCGATCGTACTGACGAAAGGCGTCCCCGACTTCTCCGAGGGGGCCGTCTCGTTCGACGAGGAGGGCCACTTAGAGCGGGGGAAGACGCCGACGGTGATGAACCCCAACGACGAGTTCGCGCTGCAGGCCGCGCTCCAGACGAAGATCCGCCACGGCGGCCACGTCAGCGGGATGAGCATGGGGCCGCCGGGGTATGCCGAGGTCCTGCAGGGGGCGATGGAGACGGTCTACACCGACGACAGCTACCTGCTGTCCGACCGTGAGCTTGCAGCCTCCGACACGTGGGCGACGGCGATCACGCTCTCGGCCGGCCTCGAGACCTACCAGGAGGAAGTCGCCGACATCGACATCGTCTTCGCGGGGTTCAAGACGGCCGACGGGGAGACCGGCCAGACCGGCCCACAGACCTGCTGGGCGATGGACTGGCCGATCGTCACCCACGTCGTCGCGCTCGACATCGATCCCGACGAGCGGACCCTGCGCGCGAAGCGACTCGTCGAGGGCGACGTCGACGAGATCGAGACGGTCGAAGCGCCCCTGCCGTGTTTCGTCGTCACCGATCCCGAGTTCGAGCCGACGTATCGAACCGCCTCCCAGCGGTTGACCCGCAAGCGGCTCCGGGCCGAGACCGAGGAGCGGGCCGCCGACCACGAGGAGTACCTGACGACGTGGGACCACGCCGACCTGAACCTCGATCCCGACTACATCGGGCTCGACGGCTCGCCGACGATCGTCTCCTCGGTGGATCCGATCCCCAAAGCGCCCTCGGAGCGCGAGGCGACGATGCTCGATCCCGACGCCGGCGACGGCATGGGCGAGGTACTCGAGGAGATCCAACCCTACGCCGCGGAGGCGGGTGATTGAGATGCCGGCCATCGATCCGGACGACCACACGGTAGCGGAACTGACCGACGAACTCGAGACCGTCGACGACGCGGACGAGCTACGGGCGATCCTCGAGGCCGAGCGGGCTGGTCAGGATCGCGACACGGCCCGCGACGCGGTCCACGGCCGGCTCGAGGCGATCGGAGCCGAGAGCGACGGCGTCGAGGCGGGCGCCGAGACGGAAGACGAGTCGGACGCCGAATCCGACGACGCAGAGACGGATGCCGACGAACCCGAGGCCGAGGAAGACGACGGCCTCTCCCACCCCACCCGCGACAAGCGACACGTCCGAGCGCTCGCGGACGGCGACTACGCCGACATGTGGGTGTTCTGTGAGACCCAGAACGGCGAGTTGCTCGAGGTCTCGAAGGAGATGCTGGGGAAGGCCCGCGAACTGATGGACGACTTCGCCGAGGAGTACGGTGACGAGGAGCGGGTCGTCGCGTTCCTGATGGGCGAGGACTGCGAGGGACTGGCCGAGGAGTCGATCGCCTACGGGGCCGACGTGGCGGTCTATCACGACGACCACAGGTTGGAACGGTTCCTACACAAGCCCTACACCGAGATCGCCTCACACATGGCCCGCGGCGAGGGCTCGATCGAGAGTACCGACTGGCGCGACTACGACAAGCCCCGGTACATCCTGTTCCCGGCGACGAACAACGGCCGCGACCTCTCGGCGAAGGTCCAGGCCGAACTCGACTCCGGGCTGGCCTCGGACTGTTCGGACCTCTTCATCGAGGAGAACGAGGTCTCGAACCCGGTCAAGACCGGCGAACCGGGCGTGAAGAAGACCTTTGAGAAGGTCCTGCACATGAAGCGGCCGGACTTCTCGGGCTTCGAGTACTCGACGATCCTCTGTCTCGACAACCCCGGTCGGGAGTTTCATCCGCAAGGCTGTTCGGTCATTCCGGGCAGCTTCGAGCCCATGGAGCCCGATCACGACCGCGACGGGCTCGTCGTCGAACACGACATGGAACTGGACGACGACTGGTTCCGCGTCGAGATCACCGAGTACGATCAACTCGAGGCCGGGATCGACCTCACCGGCCACGACGTGATGGTCTGTCTCGGGCGCGGGATCGCGGACGACCCGACCCGCGGGATGGAACTCGGCCTCGAGCTGGTCGACGCCTTCGCGGACGCCGAACTCGGCATCACGCGGGGCATCGTCACTTCCTCCTACGAGTTCGAGGGCCACGTCGAGAGCTACGCGACGGAAGAACGCCAGATCGGCGAAACCGGCCAGGTCGTCGCGCCGGACGTCTACATCGCGGCCGGTGTCTCTGGTGCGGTCCAGCACAAGGTCGGCATGGACGAGTCCGACACCATCGTCGCCGTCAACACCGACACCGACGCCCGGATCCGGGACTTCTCGGACTACTTCATCGAAGGCGACCTCTTCGAGGTACTGCCGCGCCTGACCGAGGCCGTCGAGGCCGGTGAGACGGCGCTCGAGGCCGAAGCCGTCGCCGACGGGGGTGAGGACGATGACTGACGAGTACGAACACTACGAGGCGATCGTCGTCGGCTGTGGCCCCGGTGGGGCCGCGGCCGCGGCGCGGCTGGCCGACCACGGCGTCGAGACGCTCGTCTTGGAGCGCGGTACCGAGGCGGGCTCGAAGAACGTCTCCGGCGGCCTGATTTACGGCGAGGAGTCCGCCCCCTACACGCTCGCGGACCTCTTCGATGGCTTCCGCGAAGAAGCGACCGAACGGCCGGTGACGGACTACTACATCCACAACGTGGCCGGCAACAAGGTCAAAACGTACGATCTGACCGACCTCCACGAACACGACACCGACTGGTGTGACGCCGTCCTCCGCCGGGAGATGGACTCGTGGCTCGAGCGCCGCGTCCACGAGAAGACAAGCGAGACGGGCGGCGGCGTGCTGACGAACGTTCGGGTGAACGGCCTGCTCGAAGACGACGGCGAGATCGTCGGCGTCACCTGCGACGAACTCGAGCCGATCACGGCCGACCTGATCGTGGCGGCCGACGGCGTCAACTCCGAACTCGCCCGCGAGGCGGGACTGATGGACTGGGAGGAGCCCGAAGAGTGGTTCCAGGGGGTCAAGGCCGTCGTCGACGTCGATCCCGACGCGATCGACGACCGCTTCGATATCGGTTCCGACGAGGGCGCTGCCCACCTGTTCTCCGGCGATCTCTTCGACGACGTCCGGGGCGGTGGTTTCCTATATACCAACGAGGATTCGCTCTCGATCGGGACCGTCTTCCACCTCGATAGCCTCCTCGAGCGGGAGGCCGAACCGCACGAACTGCTCGACGCGTTGCTCACGCATCCGCTGCTCGCCGGCTGGTTCGGCAACGAGTACGACGAACGCGAGTACGCGGCGAAACTCGTCCCCGACTCGAAGAAGGCCGCCCACCGGGAGCCGTACCGCGACCGGCTCGTCCTCGTCGGCGACGCCGCCGGCCAGATGCAGGCCCAGGGGCCGATCATCAAGGGGATGAACCACGCCGTCACCGCCGGCGCGCTCGCGGCCGACGCCTTCGCCGTTACTCGGGGCAACGCCGACCCGGCTGCCGCCGGGCGGCGATACACCAAACTGCTCGAGGACTCCGGCACGATGGCCAAGCTCCGGCCCCGCCGGTACGACCTCGCCCGGACCGTCGGCGAGCGCGAGGCCGTGACCAGCGCCGTCGAACGCGTCCTCGAGTCGCCACTTGGCTCGCTGGCGGTCGGCAATCCGATCGCGGACCGACTGCTCGAGCGGGCGTACAACTCGCCGTTGCTGGTGTCGATGTTGCCGGATACGAAGACCGGCTACGTCTCCCTGCCGACGCTGATCGCCGAGGAACACGGCAAGACGATCCACTGGGAGAGCGAAATCGAGCCGCCGACGCTCGAGGAGCGCATCGGCGACCTGACCTACGACACCGACGTGGGCAACCCACACATCGAGTTGTTGGATCAGTCGCTCGACGCCAGCGGCGCGGCGGTCACCGCCTGTCCGGTCAGCGCCGAGGACTTCGGCGGCGGCTGCTACCGCTCGGAGGCGGTCAAGACCAACGGCACCGAGGAGACGCTGGTCAGTCTCGACACCCAGCCCTGCGTCGAGTGTGGCACCTGTGCGGTCGTCGCCGACACGGAGTGGGAACACCCCCGCGGTGGCAAGGGCGTCGAATACAGGGAGGGGTAACGTGAGCCGGTACGGACCGCGGATCGCCGCGCTCGCACGCCGGGCCGAGCGCGAGCGGGCGGCGCTCGACGGGGACGACCGTTCCCCGACGGCGTCGAACCGCTCTCCGGCCCCCGGCGATGCCGACGCCTATCTTCGGGATGGCGTGGGCCCGGCCGTCTGGCTCTACGTCGAGGGCCGGACCGGCGGTCGCACGGTCCCGTTCACCGAGGCCGAACTGGCCGCCCTCGAGACCGCGATGAACCGCTGGCTCGAGTGTTATACGCGGTGTCACGGCGTCGACCTCGAGGCGGCGTTTACGGTCCGGGAGGCGGCGGAACTGTTGCTCGAGACGCGAAACGTCGTCGACACGGCCCAGTTGCTGACCCGCGTTCCGGAACGCGACCGGGCGTCGCCGCCGACCGGGTAGTGACCCGAGCCAGTACTCCCGAACGGGAGCTATAGTAGCCGCTGAAACGATTCACACACTGATCGCAACGCCGTCGTTCGATCAGGTGTGCAATGACTTTCAGTGGCTACTATANTATAGTAGCCGCTGAAACGATTCACACACTGATCGCAACGCCGTCGTTCGATCAGGTGTGCAATGACTTTCAGTGGCTACTATAGTCGGGAAACAGCCACAAATCCCGCGCAGACCGGCTCGTATATGAGTCCCACGCAGTAGACGGGTATTCGACTATTCCCGTTGAGCGCAAAGTCAGCCCGATGGCACGAGACGATCGGTTATCCCGACGGCGAATGCTTCAGTTGACAGGTGTCGCGGCTTCGACGGCAGTCGTTGCGGGCTGTGGTGGCGGTGGTAACGGTGACGACGGTAACGGCAACGGTAACGGGGGCGGTGGGGGCGAGACGATCGAACCCGGTACCCAGATCGAGTTCGACGGGCAGACGGCCGGCTGGGTCGGCATCGCGCCCGACTCGATCGCTGACGAGGAGAACCCGACGATCACCCTCCAGGAGGGGGAAACCTACGAGATCGGCTGGACGACCGGCGACGGCGCCGAACACAACATCGCGATCTACGACGAGAACGACGAGGTCGTCGACGACCTCGCGACCGAGCGGGTCACCGAACCCGAAGACCAGTGGCTCGAGTTCGAGGCCAGCAGCGAGATGGTCACGTACATCTGTGAGGTCCACCCGACGACGATGGTCGCCGACATTCAGGTCGAATAGCAGTAAGGCGACGGCACGGGCGAATCCCGCCCGCGATTCGAAGTCACTCATTTTCCCGGAGAAGACGCCGTCGTACTCGCCGGTGTTCGTCGATCACTGACCGCCGGTCCCGCGCTCTCGCTCGCGACTGCTGGTCTCCGTGGTTGGTGCCGGACGGCCGGCGGACTCGCGACCGTCCGTGTGAGGTCACTCTCGAGCGTCGGTGGTCGGCTCGAGCCCGATCCGGTAGTCGGTCAGGTTCTCGTAGCCGTCCTCGGTGACGACGATCAGGTCCTCGATGCGGACGCCGCCGACCGCGGGGTCGTAGATGCCGGGCTCGATCGAGATCACGTGGCCGGGCTCGAGGTCGCCGCCGGAGGGCGAGACGCTGGGCTGTTCGTGGATGTCCAGTCCGACCCCGTGGCCGGTGCTGTGGATGAAACCGGTCTCGGTATTGGGGTCGCTTCGCAGCGTCTCGTAGCCCGCGTCCTCGATCACGTCGCAGGCCGCTGTATGAACGTCGGCTCCGGTCACGCCGGCCGCGACCGTCTCGACGGCGGCCTCGTAGGCCTCGTGGGTGACCTCGTAGCGTCGTCGGGCCTCCTCGCCGGGGTCGCCACGGGCGAAGGTGCGGGTCATGTCGGCGAAGTAGCCCGTCTCCTTGTCCCGCGGGAAGATGTCGATCACGATCAGCTCGTCGGCCTCGAGCGGCCCGCTGCCCCGGTCGTGTGGGTCCGCGCCGTCGGCCCCGCAGGCGACGATGGTCTCGTCTAACGCACAGCCGTGGCGTAGCAGGGTGACTTCGATCTCCTCCGTGACGCGTTCGCTGGTCAGGGGTTCGCCGTCGTGGACGAGGGTGCCGTCCGCGATGTCGGCGGTGGCGATCAGTTCCTCGGCCCGCGCCATCGCGGCCTCGTTCGCCCGCTGGCTCGCCCGGATCCGCTCGACTTCCCACTCGGTCTTGGTCGCGCGGATATCAGTGACGATCCCTTCCGGTTCGACGGTCACCGCGAACCCCTGGTCGCGCAGGCCGTCGGCGGTCCCCGTCGGGAAGGTCCGCGGGACCGCGAGCGCGTCGACGCCGTGGTCCTCGAGGAAGGCCGCGAGCGTCCGCAGTTTGCCCTCGTACTGGCCGTGTTCGGCCACCAGCCGCTGATAGTCGTAGGCGGCGCGGCGGCTGACCGAGTCCGCGCCGGCCTCGGCGGCGGCGCGTCCGTACTCGAGGCCGGAGACGAGCAGGTGGACGCCATCGGCGGTAACGAGCGTCTGGTAGGGATCCGGTGCGGTAAAGCCCGAGACGTACCGCTGGTCCGCATCCGATGCGTCGTCGTCTATCAGGTAGCCGTCGGCTCCTTCGGCGGCGAGATACTCGCGCAGCGGGGCGAGATTCACGTCGACGTTCATATTCGGATCGATGACAGCTGGCCACATAATCCCGCGGATCGAGGTTGGATAACGTTTCGAACCCGCAAACTTATGACTAAACGTGGCAATCCCCCGCGTATGAACCGGCGTCGGATTTTGGCGGCAGGAACCGGGGTTGTACTCGCCGGCTGTATCAGCTATCCGAGCAGCGACGAGTCCCCCTCCGGCGCGGAGATCGTTCGGGACGCGGTCGACGCGCGTCGCCACATGTCGGCGCTCCGAGCTCGTCGGTCAGTGACGATCGAAACGCCGGCCGAAACCGATACGCGGACGGAACGGATCGCCCGCGAGCCGCCGGCCAAACAGCGCATCGAAGTCCTCGAGTCGACCGACGACGACGTGCCCGTCGGCTCGGTCAGCGTGACGAACCGGGCGCAGACGTGGGAGTACAACCCGTCGACGGGGATCGTCGAACTCCAGTTCCACGGAACCAAGACCGACACGGATCGGACGCTGCGGGTACTCGAGGCCCTGCTCGAGGAGTATCGGCTCGGCTACGCCGGGACGGAACCGGTCGACGGGCGGGAGGCACACGTCATCGAGACGCGGCCGCCGCTCGAGGACGAGGGGACCGCCATCGACCTCGTCGTCGGGGACACGACCTACAGCGTTCCGGTGAGCGCCGCCAAACTCGGGAAGTTGGACGTTTCCCGGACGATCTGGATCGACGACGAGACACGGTACCCGATCAAGGAACGAAACGCGGTCAGCGACGACGGCGAGACGCTATACGCGCAGACGGTCACGTACGAGGAGTTCTCGATCGACGACGGCATCGACCCGGAGACGTTTACTTACCAACCCCCGGCCGACGCAGAGGTCGTCAGCGACGGCTCGAAACCGGCGGGAATCTTCCGCTCCCGCGACGCGGCCGCGGACACCGTTCCCTACGATCTACCCGATCCCGATCTCCCGGGGTCGTACGTACTGGACCGGATCACGGTCGTCGAGCGAAAGGAACGGTACGGCGGCGTGACGACGACGCTGTGGTACGACGATCCGAACGTCGTCGCCCGGGAACTCTTCGTCGTCGTCCGCGAGGAGGGGCGGTTCGATCCGTCGCTCGATAGCCTCGAGCGAACCGAGGTCGACGGGCAGACGACGTACTTCCGGGACGGCGGCGTCAAGAGCTTCTTCTGGGACTGCGAGGACGTGAGCTACGAAGTCTCGAGTCTGGTCACGGACGACCCACTGCGCGAAATTACGGCGTCGATCGGCTGTTCGTGAGATCGGTATCGGTAAGACGGGGCCACGCCACAGGGTGACCATGAACGTCACCATCTCCCCCTCGAGCGTCGCCGGCACGGCGCGGGCACCGCCCTCGAAGAGCTACACCCACCGGGCGATCCTCGCGGCGGGCTACGCCGACGGCGCGACCGTCCGCGACGCGCTCTGGAGTGCCGACACGCGAGCGACGGCCCGCGCGGTCGGCCTGTTCGGCGGCGACGTCGACCGCGGCGACGACGGCCGTCTCGAGATCGACGGTTTCGACGGCCGGCCCGACGTGCCGGCCGACGTCGTCGACTGCGCGAACAGCGGGACGACGATGCGACTCGTCACCGCGGCCGCGGCGCTTGCCGACGGCACGACGGTCCTGACCGGCGACGAGTCGCTTCGCTCGCGGCCCCAGGGGCCACTGCTCGAGGCGCTGGCCGATCTCGGCGCGACGGCCGACAGCACTCGCGGGAACGGACAGGCCCCGCTGGTCGTCACCGGCCCGCTGTCGGGCGGCGAGGTGTCGATCCCGGGCGACGTCTCCTCGCAGTACATCACCGCCCTGTTGATGGCCGGTGCGGTCACCGACGAAGGGATCTCGATCGACCTCGAGACGGAACTCAAGTCCGCACCCTACGTCGACATCACGCTCGAGGTCCTCGACGACTTCGGCGTCGACGCCCGCCACACCGAGGACGGCTTTGCGGTCGATGGCGGCCAGTCCTACGCACCCGCGGGCGGGGAGTACGCCGTTCCCGGCGACTTCTCGTCGATCTCGTACCCGCTGGCCGCAGGGGCGATCGCCGCCGATGGCGAGGGGATCCGCATCGAGGGCGCTCATCCCAGCGCACAGGGCGACACCGCCATCGTCGAGATCGTCGAGCGGATGGGTGCCGACGTCGACTGGGACCGCGAGTCGGGGACGATCGACGTCGCAGCCGCCCCGCTCGTCGGGATCGAGGTCGACGTCGAGGACACGCCCGACCTCCTGCCGACGATCGCGACGCTGGGGGCGGTCGCGGACGGCGACACGAAGATCACGAACGCCGAACACGTCCGCTACAAGGAGACCGATCGCGTGAGCGCGATGGCCGAGGAACTGGGCAAGCTGGGCGTCGAAACCTCCGAGGAGCGGGACTCGCTGACGATCCACGGCTCCGAGTCGACGCTCGAGGGTGCGACCGTCTCCGGTCGCGACGACCACCGGATCATCATGGCGCTGGCACTGGCCGGCCTCGCGGCCGACGGCGAGACCACGATCGAGGGCGCCGACCACGTCGACGTCTCGTTCCCCGGCTTCTTCGACCTGCTCGAGGAGGTAGGCATCGCGCTCGAGCGACGGGCGTAGCCGACGCCAGCCATCGACGATTCGAGACCCACGTTATCTTCCGCCAAGGGTAGCTATTTATCCCCAGGAAAAATGATGGCATACAATGTCAGGCAATACGCCGGTAATCGTTAGCGCTGTTAGGACCGCACAGGGGAAAGAAGACGGAGCCCTCGCGGAGGTTCGGAGCGAGGACCTCTCGATTCCGCTGGTCGACGAGATGCTTGCGGAGACCGGCGTCGAGGGCGACGACGTCGACGATCTGATGTGGGGTTGTGCCCAGCAACGCTCCGAGCAGCGGACGAACATCGCGCGTCAGATCGCACTGTTCTCCGAGCTGGGCGAGTCGGTCCCGGCGACAACGGTCGACCGCCAGTGTGCCTCCTCGGCGCAGGCGATCATCAGCGCCGCGGACTCGATCGCCGCGGGCCGCCATCAGGCGGTCATCGCCGGCGGCGTCGAGAGCATGAGCCGCGTGAAGATGGGCGCGGCCGACAGCGGCGAGATGTATCCGAAACTCGACGAGGAGTACGGGATGCGGAACCTCCAGATGGGGATGACCGCCGAGAAGGTCGCCGAGAAATACGACATCAGTCGCGAGGAACAGGACGAGTACGGCGCGCGCAGCCAGCAGCGCGCGGTCGAAGCGACCGAGGCGGGCAAGTTCGACGACGAGATCGTCCCGATCGAGACCGAGGACGGCGTCCACGACGAGGACGAGGGGCTCCGTCCGGGGACGACCCCCGAGAAGCTCGCCGAACTCCCGACGGTGTTCAAGGAGGACGGCACGGTCACACCTGGCAACGCGTCCCAGATCGCCGACGGTGCGGCCGGCGTGATGCTGACCAGCCGGGAGTTCGCCGACGAGAACGACCTCGAGGTCCTCGCGGAGGTCGGGACCAGCTACGTCGCCGGCGTCGACCCGACGGTCATGGGCGTCGGGCCGGTCCCCGCGACGGAGGGACTGCTCGAGCGCGCGGGCCGTGACATCGACGACTACGGGCTGGTCGAGATCAACGAGGCCTTCGCCAGCCAGACGCTGTACTCCCAGCGCGAACTGGGCATTCCGGACGATCAACTGAACGTCAACGGTGGCGCGATCGCGATCGGCCATCCGCTGGGCTGTTCCGGCGCGCGTCTCCCGGTGACGCTGGTCCACGAGATGAACCGCG
Source organism: Natrinema thermotolerans DSM 11552 (assembly GCA_000337115.1). Classification (GTDB taxonomy): domain Archaea; phylum Halobacteriota; class Halobacteria; order Halobacteriales; family Natrialbaceae; genus Natrinema; species Natrinema thermotolerans. Next base: position 132,006 of record AOIR01000048.1, on the reverse strand, counting down.
AGGGCGTCGAGCGCGGTATCGCGACGGAGTGTGTCGGCTTCGGTCAGGGTGCGGCGATCGAGTTCGAACTGCCCTGAGACGAGTCGACTAGGCTTTTTGGTCCAGATTTTGCGAGCGAGGAGCGTGCGGTTTGAAGCGAACGAAGTGAGCGAGAACCGCAGAACGCGAACGGGGAGCAAAGCGATCCGTGAGCGAGCGACGAGCGAGACAAAAGGTGGTCGCGCCAGGGTGCGGCGATCGAGTTCGAACTGCCCTGAGTCGCTCGAGCTGATCGTTTGCTCAAACACTGTCGCGGTGTTCCGTCCACGAGTGAGTCGTAGCCGGCTTCGAGTATCAAGTACGATTGAATACAGCGACAGCAGGAGAACAGCACGAAGTTGTCTATCCGAGGAGGTACTCGAGTCGGGGGTAGCGCTCGAGCAACGTCTCGCCGTCGAGATCGTAGCTTTCGATCCAGGCGTCGAGGCCGAGGATGCGGCCGGCGCCGAAGGCGGCAACGGCGAGGAACACGAGCATGTAGGCGAAGTCGCCGTTGATGACGCCGTGGGCGATGTCCCAGTTCCCGAAGTAGAACATGAGCATCATGAGCGCGCCGAAGAACGCCGCGAGGCGGACGAGCGCGCCGACGAGCAGGCCGAGGCCGATCAGGAGTTCGCCCCACGGGACGGCGACGTTCGCGAACTCGACGAACCACGGCGTCGAGCCCATCCAGGCGAAGAGGCCCGCGAGGGGGTTGCCGTTGGTCGCGGCGACGTTGGTCAAGTAGCCGCCGGCGCTGAACGGTTCGGCCGCGACGAGCTTGGTGAACCCGGAGTAGGCGAAGGCCCAGCCCATCATGAGCCGGAGCGAGAGGACGAACCAGGCCGAGAGGCTGTGGGCGCGACCGCCGACCGTGTAGCCGCCGACGGTGCTTTCGAACGTGTTGCGCGCGTCTGTAGAGATGGGGGATGCAGTCATGGTAGCGGAAGAATACTTCCTACTTCCTAGACGGTCACTCGAGTATATATAGATAGATGAATACGTGCTAGCACGGATTTCCATAACGTATCCGAATTATACGCGAGGGTGCGAGACGACCCCCCGACGACCCGTCGCTGCGCTCGCGGTCAATAGCCGAGTCCAAACGCCCAGTTCACGGCCAGCGCGAGGAACGTGATCGAAAACAGCCCGCCGAGAACGACAAACGCCGCGCCCCAGCCGAACAGGTCGGCCAGCAGGCCGACGCCGACCGAGCCGGCGGAGCCGACGACGGTGTAGCACGTCCGGACGAGCCCGAAGCCGGCCCCGCGTTCGGTGTCGCCGAACTGATCGAGAAACCGGGGATCGATCGCCGCGAAGAAACTCGAGCCCAGGCCGGCTGCGAGAACGGCGATGCCGACAGTGGCGCGGCTCCCGCCGACGACGAGGCCGAACAGGCCGACCGATCCGGCAAACAGCGACGCGCCGATCACGAGGTCGCGGCCGTACCGATCGGAGAGTTCGCCGACGGCGAACTGGCCGACGGTCCGGACGAAAAAGAAGGCCGAGAAGGCGGTTCCGGCGAGCGTCGCCGAGTAGCGGTGGTGTTCGACGAGAAACGTCGGCAGGAACGTAAGCAACCCCTGGACGATGAAGGTACCGAGCATGGCGATCGCGAGGGTAAAAGCGACCGCCGGCCGCGAGACCAGTTCGAGCAGGGTGGCGAGTTCGAACCGCTCCCGCATCGGCTGGTCCGGCCGCCGCGGTTCGGTCGGGCGGATCCGCCACGCGAAGAGGACGAAGACCGGCAGGCCGACGACGAGCGTGAGCGCGAGCGCCGGCCGCCAGCCGAACCGGACCCCGACCCACGCCGCCCCGACGGGGGCGACGAGCCCGGCCAGCGGGCCGCCGATCGAGTGGATCCCGACCGCACGGCCGAGTTCGTCGTAGGTCCGCGAGAGCAGCGTCGTCGCGACGGCGTAGTGCAGCCCCGCGACCGAGCCGAGGAGAACGGCGAAGACGACGAAGGCGGCGAAGATCGGCGAGAACGCGAGCAACACGCTCGCGATCACGGTCCCGCCGACGGCGACGAGGATCACCGGCTTCTCCCCGTAGCGATCGCTGAGGACGCCGCTGGGAAACTGCGAGAGGCCGTAGGCGAGCCACATCCCCGTCAGCGCGAACCCGATCGCCGTGTTCGAGACGGCGAAGTCCGCGACGATGAACGGAACGACCGGACTGATCGCCATCCGGGCGAAGTACGTGACGAAGAACGCGAGCAGACAGAGGCCGAGGACCGTCGTCCGGTACTGCCAGCGCATGTACTCTACCGGCGACTTTCTCGCTGAACTGTATAAGCGTGATTACATCGGACCGTCGGAATCGACTCGACCGCAGTCCCGTACTGCTGTCGCATGCTTTCGGGTACATATCCGGACGCTTTCATACTCGAGGGCGGTCCGAAACGGAACGGCTTCGACTTCCGCAAGCTGTCGCCGACTGCCCGGGCAGCGGCGGCCCGCCGGCCGTGGCCGAACCCTGCAGGGCTAAGTGGCCCGGTCCCCGAGGACGTGGTAATGAACGGCAACCGCTTCGGTCGCCTCTTTCAGGTGACCACGTTCGGCGAGAGCCACGGGGAAGCGATGGGCTGTACCGTCTCGGGCTGTCCCGCCGGCCTCGAGCTTTCCGAGGAGGACATTCAGGCGGACCTCGATCGGCGCAAGCCGGGTCAGTCGATGATCACGACATCTCGGGGCGAGCCCGACGATGTCTCGATCAAATCGGGAATTCAGGACGGCTACACCACGGGGACGCCGATCGGGCTGGTCATCCAGAACAAGGACGCCCGCTCGGGCAAGTACGAGCCCTTCATCACCGCGCCCCGTCCCTCTCATGGCGACTTCACCTACTCGGCCAAGTTCGGGACGCGCAACTGGGGCGGCGGCGGTCGCTCGTCGGCCCGCGAAACGGTCAACTGGGTCGCTGCGGGCGCAATCGCGAAGAAACTCCTCGAGCGTGAGGGGATCGAACTCAAGGCCCACGTCAACCAGATCGACGACATCGAAGCGCCCGAAGTGAGCTTCGATCAGATCAAGGAACACTCGGAGGAAAACGACGTCCGCTGTGCCCACCCCGAGACTGCCGAGCGGATGCAAGAGCGGATCGAAGAGTATCAGGAGGAAGGCGATTCCATCGGCGGCAGCATCTACTTCGAGGCACAGGGCGTCCCCGTCGGGCTGGGTGCGCCGCGGTTCGACTCGCTGTCCGCGCGACTCGGCCAGGCAATGATGGCGGTGCCCGCCACGACGGCCTTCGAGTTCGGCCTCGGGCGCGAGGCCCGCGAGTGGACCGGCAAGGAGCGCAACGACGATTGGGAGTTCGGCGAGGACGGCGACCCGGTCCCAGTCGAGAACGACCACGGCGGGATTCAGGGCGGCATCTCGAGCGGCGAACCGATCTATGGCGAGGTGACGCTGCACGCGCCGACCTCGATCCCGAAGTCCCAGCAGACCGCCGACTGGGAGACTGGCGAGATAAAAGAGGAGCAGGTCATCGGCCGCCACGATCCCGTCCTCCCGCCGCGTGGGGTCCCCGTCGTCGAGGCGATGCTCGCGCTGACGCTGGTCGACTTCATGCTGCTGTCGGGCCGACTCAACCCCGACCGCGTCGACGACAGCCCGGGAGAGTACGTCACCGAGTACCACCCGAGCAACCCGGAAAACGAGTAGCGCCGAAACTGGGACGGCGCCCCGCGATTCTTTTTGATCGCCTGAGTAGCAAACAGGTAGAACGGAATCGGTCCGGTCCGTGTTCCACGTCGCTCGAGCGAGGATCGAACGGCGGACCGGGACCGAGTTACTCCTCAGTTCGGTCCGGCTGATCCGCTGGCTGCCCGCCGTCGCTGGCCGTGGGTGCGGGCGAACTGTTCGGCGCGTCGAACGAAACGTCCGGCCCGAAATACCGCGTCCAGACCACGAGCAGGCTCGGGAGGACGAGGACGCTCGCGAGGAACGCGTAGATGATCGTCAGCCCCGTGATGATCCCGAACTGCTGGAGCGGCGGGAGGATGGCGAACGCGAGGACGCCGAAGCCGCCGACGGTCGTCGCGGCGCTGCCGAGCAACGCGCCGCCAGTGCCGGTGACCGTCCGGGACATCGCCTCCCAGACGGAGCCGGTCCGCTCCAACTCGAGGCTGTAGCGCTCGCTCATGTGGATGCTGTAGGCGACGCCGAGCCCGACCGTGAGGCTCGTGATCATCCCCGTCATGACGTTGAACGGGATCTCGAGCAGGTACATCGTCCCGAGAATCCACGAGACGCTGAACACGACCGGCAACAGCGTCACCGCACCGAGGGTCGCACTGCCTTTCGTGAGCCGGTAGGCGATCATCAGGAAGGCGAAGACGGCCACGAGGGTGATCAGCAGGCTCTCGATGACCGTGTCCATGAGTTGGTCCTGGATGATGTCGAACAGGATCGTCTGCCCGGTCGCGGTGGCCTCGAGCCCGTTCCCGTCGATCCCGTCCGCGATGGATCGCATCTCGGTCGTGACGTCGCTCATGGCCGCGGTGCCGCTCGTCGAGATAACCAGTCGGGCGGCCTCGTAGTCACCGTCCGCGGTCCGGTGGAGGACGCCGCTCGCTTCGTCGGGGGCGACCGCGAACAGGTCGTCGTACACCTGCTCGAGGTTCCGGTCGGGGACGCGGTCACCGTCGGTATCCGCCGCGGTGAGCGTCGCGTTGAACGATTCGTTCTCGCGTGCGACCTGCTGCATCGTCCCGATCGGACTTCGGACGTCGGCCTCGCCGCTCGAGAGGGTGGCGGCGACGGAGCTGTTGGCGGCCTCGCGTTCGGCCGCCTCGAGCCGCTGTATCGTCGCCGGATCAGTAACGTTTCCCTCCACGAGAATCTGTGCCTGTGAATCCTCCCGAACGAAGTTCTCGTTGACGAACTCGAGGTTCTCCTTCATCGAGTAGTCGCCGGGCCTGAACGGCTCGGGGAGGTCGTCCGTCCACGCCGGTGGGTCCTCCGCGATGAAGTCCTCCTGGCTGAAGCTGGTATCGACCTGCGTCGCGCCGTAGGCACCGCCGGCGCTCACGAGAAGCGCGAGCAGGATGACGACGATCGGGATCCGGCGTGCCGCCGTCGAACCGGTCGACAGGAGCTGGCTGAACCGCCCGCCGCCGGTCCCGAACGCGCGCTTTTTCCGGTCGAAGCCGCGGCTCTCGAGGAACTCGTCGAGTTCGATCTTGAGCGCCGGAATCAGGACGCCGAACACGAGCAGGGCGACCGTGATCCCGACGGCGCTGACGATGCCGAAGTCCTGAATCGGTGGCACCGGACTCGTGAGGTTCGAGAGGAAGCCGATCGCCGTCGTCGCGGTCACCAACACGAGCGCGACGCCGACGCCGGCCAGCGCGGTCCCCATCGAGCCGCGCGTGTCGTCGGCATCGTACGCGCCGCCCGCCTGCCGCTGTTCGCGGTGGCGCATGAAGATATGGATCGCGTAGTCGATCGAGAGCCCGATCAGCAGGACCGGAACCGCGATGAACATCTGGTTGAAGTCGATTCCGGTCCAGCCCATGAAGCCGAACGTCCAGAGCAAGACGGCGGCGATGCCGAACAGGCCGAGGAGGATATCGAGAAGATCGCGGTACGCGACGATCAAGGCAACGACGACGAACAGCAGCGCGAGCGGCCCGACGATCGCGAGGCTGTCGCCCATCGAATTGTCGATCTCCTCGCCCATGATGCCGCCGCCGAAGACGATGACGTCGGCACCGTCGGATTCGAACGCGTCGGTGGCGATGGACTGCATGGCCAGTTGCGCGTCGACGAGCGCGTCGGAGGCCATTCCGCCCTGGCCGCTATCACCCCTGTCTCTTATACACATCTCTGAGCGGGCTGGCNCCCTCGGTCTGGTGGGTGACCAGCAGCATCGTCGCGTTCGCGCTCGTCGATCCGGCGTCGTAGCTCGTCGGCATGAAGGCCAGACCGCTCGTCCGACCGGACGAGTCCTCGCTCAGGACGGCACCGAGGGCGCGCTCGTACTCGGTGGCGTTCATCGACTCGAGCGCATCGATCTGTTCGGGCAGCGTCGGTGAGGTTGCGTTCTCGAGGGCGGCTTGCTCGGCCGACAGTTCAGCGCCGAGCGACTGGAGTCGCTCGCTCTGTGACTCGAGGGCCGCACTGCGCCGGTCGAGGGCCGCGTACTCGTCTTCGAGGACGCCCTGCGTCCCGAGGCGGTACGCCGCGTCGATCCGTGACTCGTTCTCGGCGGCACGAAGGCGCTGTGCCGATTCGTTGAACGTCGCGTACTGCGTCTCGTTCAGGTCGACCGACGAGTTCTCGTCGACCGCTGCGAACTGTTCACGCGGCGACGCCGACGGATCGGCCCGAAGCGTCTCGAGCGCCCCGCGAAGCTCCGCCCGTGTCGCGTTCAGCGCCGCGCTCCGTTCTGCCACGGCGGTGCGTTCCGCCTGGACGGTCGCGTTCAGTTCCTCGAACTCCGCGGCCGTCGCCTCGAGTTCGCGCTGCTGGTCGGCAGTAAGCGACGAGATCGCGACGAGGTTCGCCGCGCCGACCGTCGGCCGGTCGTCGACGAGCGTCCCGGAGACCGTCTCGTTCTCGCGGAACGATTGTTGGAGTCGGAGCGTCTCGACCATCGACTCCTGGGAGAGGACGTTGTCACCCCTGACGATCACCTGTGCCGCCGACGTGTTTTCCTGCCCGGTCGAGAAGTTCTGCTCGACGTACTCGAGTTTCTGTGCTTCTTCGGTGTCGCTCTGGAACTGATCGAGCGACGAGGACTGCTCGATCATGCCGGCTCCGGAGCCCGCGACGACCGTGAGAACGAGCATGACGGCGATTACGATCCGACTGTGTTCCGTGACGCCGTCAGCGATCCGGTCGATCCAACTCATGTGCCGTTCCTCCCTCCGCGAACCGTCGCGGCGTCAGGACGACGCGATCCCGATCGGGACCGACCGCGACCCGCCGGACTCGCGGCCGCGGTCGGGCGGCGGGTCCACGTCGGCCGGTCCGACAGTTGTTCCGTCGGGACACGAACGCGTGCCGGTGTCTCCGACGCGGTTCGCGACCGTCTCGATACTGCTCTCCGTTCCGGACGGGAGAACGCTCCGACGACGGCCGTCGGCCACCCGGTCTCGGGAGCCCGCCTCGATTCTTCGGTCATGTGTTAACTGAATATTCAGTCAGCACTTATCTACTTTCTCCCTCTAGATCGGTCCTGCTACCGACCGTCACACGAGACTCGGACCGAATCGGCAGCGTCTGCAGTTGACCATTCAATCAATTTTTATACGTTGCAGCGGTACGTCGTACTCAGATGGAGGCTGTTACGGCAGCGGATCGGACGGCGGGCGACGCCGGGACTCGAGTCGAACCACCGGAGCGGGGCGACTGTCAGCCGCTCGTTGAGTCGTGGGGGACGCGACCGCTATGACGCAGTTTCCGCCGTTTCTCGAGGAAACGGACGACACGCGAGACGCCATTATGAGGGCGACCTACGTCGCGCTCTGTGAACACGGCTACAACGAACTGACGATCCAGCGGATCGGGGACGAGTTCTCGAAGAGCAAGTCGTTGCTGTATCACCACTACGACAGCAAGGACGACCTCCTGCTCGATTTCCTGTCGTTCATGCTGGACCAGCTCGAGGGACAGATCCCGACGTATCGCGCGGGCGGGGCCGACGACCACATCGCGGAAATCGTTGAACAAACGTTCGATCTCGGAGTCGCCGAGATGGGTACCGACTTCACCCGGGCACTCGTCGAGTTGCGTGCGCAGGCGGCCCACGACGAGGGCTACCGGGAACACTTCACGCGTAGCGATCAGTTCGTCCGCAAACACGTCGCCCACACGATTCGGTCGGGCATCGAACAGGGCGTCTTTCGGGACGTCGATCCACAGGAGACGGCGGCGCTGTTTCAACTCGTGTTCGTCGGAACGATGACCCAGCGCGTGACCAGCGACGACGACATCCTCGAGGACGGACGGAGTGCGTTCGAACGATACGTCCGCGAGTGCCTCCTCGAGGCGGAGTGAATCGCCCCGAGAACGGACTGTCGGACGAACTGGGACCGGATCACGGACGACGGTCTCCCCGTCGCGCTGGGTCTGCGTCGCGTTTCGCAGTCGAACGTCTCAGTTAGTTACCGATCAGTTGCTGACCCGAGACGTGACCCGACCGAGAGCGCGTTTCTGCGCCGGGAAAGCGATTATCCCGGTCCACGTCGATGACGACTGTCCTGCCGACGGTGCGCTGTCTCCGATAACTAACTGTTCAATTATCGATTATCACTCGATGGTAGATCGATGTCGCCGCCTCGAGCGTGCGTTACAGAAGCGGACGGGAGACTGCTCCGTGACGACGGATCCGTTCCTCTCTCGCAACGCCGTTCGATCACTCTCTGCAGTGTCCGTTTCCCACGTTGGGGTAGCGACGATACCAGCGACAGCCGCCGGTCTACAGCTGTGTCGCCAGTAACTAACCGATTAGTAATTTTTATAAGTATGCCGGCGGATGTTTCGGTTAGCGATAGCGTCGCTTTTGGTTACATACGTATGGGTGTAAACGGAGGGGCCGGTTTCCGTTCCGGTGCAGTCGCCGACACCCTGCGGTAACCTGTTCTCGAGGCCCCTCGCAGCCGAATCCAACGCCGTCGATCGGTCTCTCGCCAAGCATGTGGTGTCCCATCGGCGGTCCGGTCGGCGGTTCCGATGCGTATCGACACCGCGGCGAATCGGATCGAAAGCACTGTCGGCCCCCACTCGAGTCGAAGACGCGGACGACAAAACTGAGAAGCGACGGCGGTTTCGTCGGCCGAGCGCCGTTAGTCGGTTACTGCGGGCTCGGACTCGAGCCGCTGGCGGAGCCGACGGCCTCCTGTTCGAACGCGGTGCCGGTGATCGACCTGAGCCGGGCGACCAGCGAGTCCTTCTTGGGTTCGCCCATCAGGGCGACGTCGAGAACTTCGCTGATGTTCGAGCAGGGAATGATCTCGATCATGTCCTCGTACTCGTCTTCGATCATCACGTCCTGTTCGTTCGCTTCGGGAATGATGACCTTGGTACAGCCGGCCTTGGCGGCGGCCTCGATCTTGTGGGTGACCCCACCGACCGGCAACACGTCGCCGCGGACCGACAGCGAGCCGGTCATCGCGACCGACTGATCGACCGGNCAGCCGGCCTTGGCGGCGGCCTCGATCTTGTGGGTGACCCCACCGACCGGCAACACGTCGCCGCGGACCGACAGCGAGCCGGTCATCGCGACCGACTGATCGACCGGGATGTCCTCGAGCGCGGAGATGACGGCGGTCGCCACGGTGATCGAGGCGGAGTCGCCGTCGACGCCGCCTTCGCCGGCCTGAACGAATTGGATGTGAATGTCCTTCTCCGAGAGGTCGACGTCGGAGAACTTCTTGATGATCGCGGAGACGTTCTGGACCGACTCCTCGGCCATCTCCTTGAGCTGGCCGGTGGCGATCACCCGACCGCCGCCCTGCGTGGGGGCGATCTCGGCCATGACCGGGAGCATGATGCCCGAGTCCTCGCCCATGACGGCGAGACCGTTGACCCGGCCCGCCACGCCGTCCTTGGTGACCTGCAGTTCGTAGTCCTTGCGGCGCTCGATGTAGTCGTCGGCGAGCTGTTGCTCGATCGAGCGCGAGCGGTCCTTGGCCCGGAGTACGTCGTCTCGAGTCGTGTGTTCTCGGTCCTCGGCGCGGGCGATGTCACCCGCGACACGGACGAGTCCACCAAGGGTTCGGAAGTGCAGCGTGAGGTGGTTCTTGCGACCCGAGCGACGCTTGGCCTCGAGGATGAGTTCCTCGACGGCATCGTCGGTGAAGTGGGGGAGGCGACCGTCGCGTTCGACCTCCTGAGCGATGAAGCGGGCGTACTTGCGCCGCATTTCGGGGGTGTCCTCGATGGTGTCGTCCATGTAGACCTCGNCCCCTTGATCCGGTTGCGCAGCGCGGGGTGCATGTTCTCCATGGCGTCGAGGTTGCCCGCGGCGACCATGATGAAGTCACAGGGGACGGCCTCGGTCTGGACCATCGCGCCCGAGGAGCGCTCGGACTGGCCCGTGATCGAGAACTCGCCCTCCTGGATCGCCGTCATCAGCTTCTGCTGGGTCTGAATATCGAGCGTGTTGATCTCGTCGAGGAACAGCACGCCCTTGTTCGACTGATGGATCGAGCCAGGTTCGACCCGCTCGTGGCTCGGCGTTCCCATGCCGCCGGACTGGAAGGGGTCGTGGCGGACGTCGCCAAGCAGCGCGCCGGCGTGGGCACCGGTCGCGTCCTCGAACGGCGCGACGCGCTGATCGCCGTTGTTGACCAGCAGGTTCGGCACCATCGCGTCCGAGCCCTGCCCCAGCGTCCGGAAGATAAACCAGATGACGCCCGCCGCGAGGAGGCCAAGCAGGAGCGAGGATCCCGACAGAATCGTATAGGCGAGGATCACTGCGATGACGACCCACATCAGGATCGATCGCATCCGGTTTCGCTTGCTGGCTTCCTCCTTGTGAGCGTCGACGATCTGATCGCCCTTGCCGGCGGGAACGGTCCGAACTTTCGGCTCGTTTTCGTCGTCGGGGTTGGGATAGACCAGAACGTCCTGGAGGTCTTCCTTGGGCAGCAGTTGACTCATCGCCTTGGCCAGCATCGATTTGCCGGTCCCTGGCGAGCCGATCATCATGACGTGGCGGCGCTGCTTGGCCGCCTTGATGATGATATCGCGTGCTTCGTCCTGGCCGATGACTTGATCGACGAGCCGATCCGGGACCTCGATGTCCTCGGTGGTATCGATCTTCAGTCCACCGAGAAGGTCGTCTTCGGCGATCTCCTCGTCGACCTCGACGCCGGGATCGACCTCGACCGTACTGCCGAGGTCCTCGACCGTCTCGAGGTCGTCGTCCTCATCGGACGACGGGTCGACCCCGTCGATCGGATCGTCGGCGCTGTCACGACGGCCGCTCTCGTCCTCGGGCGACGATCGATCTCCCTGACGCTCGGCGGGCTCCTCGGGTCGCTCGTCGGTCGGAGCGGGCTCCGAGGCGTCTTCGGGAGGATCGCCGCCGTTCGTATTCTCACTCATAAAACTCCGTTCAGTATCCGACCCGAGGGGACTGCGACTGATATACTTTCTCCACGTGATAGTTGCGAGCGATCGCCTCGAGCGGCCGATACGACGACTACAGACGGCAGTTCCGGCAGGTGGGTTCCGGTCCGTGCAGACGCCGGAGGGGTGCCGTTCCCGAGCGATGTCTGCGAACGGGTCCGACCGGGCGGACGTGAACTGGGCACCGATACGAACCGGCTCCGACGACGGTACAGCGGGGACGGCGGTGCGGTGGCATCCGGTCGCGTACAGACGTACTGCTAACCGAACCGTTATGTCTCGCAGTCTCAGAGGATCGGTATGGAACTCTCCGCCGTAGACCTCTCTCCGGTCCCAGACGACGGTACCGCGACCGACGCCTACGCGAACACCGTCGAGGCCGCCCGACAGGCCGAGCGGCTCGGTTACTCACGGTTCTGGGTCGCCGAACACCACGGCATGGCGACCAGGATCGCGGGCACCGCACCCGAAGTCTTGCTCGGCCATCTCGCCGCGGAAACCGACGCGATCCGCCTCGGTTCCGGAGCGGTCCTGCTCAACCACTACAGCCCGTTCAAGGTCGCCGAACAGTTCGGCGCGCTGGATGCGCTCGCGCCGGGCCGTATCGACGCGGGTCTCGGGCGGGCGAACGGCTCGCCGGCCGCCGACCGCGCCCTCGGCACGGAGCGACGCGTGCAGAACCCCGACGAGGACCACACCGAGAAGATCAAGGCCGTCGTCGATCACCTCTACGACGACTATCCCGAGGGACACGCCTACGCGGACCTCGAGATACCGCGCTCGGGCGACGCCGAGCCGGTTCCATGGGTCCTCGGCTCGAGTCCGTCCAGCGCGGCGATCGCCGGTGAACTCGGCCTGCGATACTGTTTCGCGGCGTTCATTCGGCCGCAACTCGCCACGCGATCGTTCGAGGCCTACCGCGATCACTTCCAGTCGTCGCGGCTGGCCGACGGACTCGACGAGCCACAGGGGATGCTCGCGGTGAACGCGGTCTGTGCCGAAACGGACCAAGCGGCGGCGCGGATCCGAGCGGTCGCCGAGGCGACGTACAAGCGGATGCAACGCGGCGAAATCGGGACGAGACCGTCGATCGAGGACGCCATCGACGAACTCGGCGGCGTCCCACAGCCGACGCCTGCGACGCTCGATGCCGACGAGTGGCCGCGTGCGATCTCCGGGAGTCCGGATACGGTTGCAGGCCTCCTAGAGCAACTCGCCGATCGCGTCGGCGTCGACGAGGTGATGATCCAGCACGTCGTCCCCGATCACGACGTCGCGCTCCGTTCGCACGAACTACTGGCCGACGGCGTCGGCCTCACGGCTCGTTGAGGGCCCGTTCTGAACGGTCCCTGATCACTCGTCCGAGAAGGGCCGACGGTGTGAGAGAAACGAAGACTTATGGGAAACTAACCGGTTAGTAAGTGTATGCCCAAGTCGATATCCCAGAAGCGACCGTGGCTCGCAGCACTGCTCGCGGCGCTCGCCACCGGGCTCGGGCACCTGTACCTCCGACGGCTGCGCCGTGCGCTTGGCTGGATCGTCGTTTCGTTCGGCGTGTCCGCCGCGTTCGTCGATCCGGCAGCGATCGACGCGTTGCTGGCCGGGAACGGAACCACGGAGACACTGCTTGCCGTCGCACCGATGCTTCTCGTCGTGGGACTCAGTACCGTCGACGCGTACCTGCTCGCGTACACACAGCAGACGAGGACGCCCCCGTCACCGTCGTCCGAGACGGAAACGACTGACTGTCCCCACTGCGGAAACGAACTCGATCCGGACCTCGAGTTCTGTCACTGGTGTACGAGAGCGGTCGAGAACGCCGATCGAGAGTCGACGCCCGAGGATCGCTGAGGGCACAGATACCGATCGACGCGCTCAGTCTTCCAGAAGAACGCTCGTTACGTACTCGTCGGCGGTCCGTCTCGCCGTTGTAAGCGCACAGTCTTCGTCCAGGACGACCGCTCGAGTTCGGGCTCCGTCGACGATCGTCATGAGCGCGCGTGCGACGTGTTCGGTGTCGACGTCGACGAAGACGCCGTCCTGAATCCCCTGGTCGATCACCGTGCGAAGCAGGTACCGCACGTACTCGTCGTTCTGCCGAAACCGGTCGCTGAACCGGTCCTTGTACGGTGCCTGACTCCGCATCTCCAGGATCGCGACGAGTAAGTCCTGGTGGTCTTCGGGCTCGACGAGCAGTTTGTCGAGCAGTTTGTCGAGTCGCCGTTCCGGATCCGTCGTTTCGACCTCGTGGACGGTGTCCTTGAACCGATCGAGGACGTAATCCAGAAACGCCGCGAGCAGGTCCTCTTTGGTGTCGTAGTGGTAGTGGATCGCGGCCGTCGACTTCCCGTACTCGTCGGCGATCCGTTGGATCGTGAGGTCGGCGTATCCGTGTTCGCGAAGCGCGCGATAGGTCGCACGCATGATCTCCTCGTTCGGGTCGGAGACCGGCTCAGTTGGCGACTTTGCCATTGTTCGAGTGTCGGTCGGGCAGCGGATAACAGTTGTGACCTGCTCGTTAGCCCGTCGCGGGTCGTTCCGACTCCCCCACGTGAGTCTGTCGGATCTCGGCTCCGGAACGCCCCTCTCGAGTCGATACCGTTCCCGAACGCTTTTGACTAACTGGTTAATAGTCAGGAACACGGAACGACATGGATACCGATGCAGTAGCCGAGAGTTCGTACAGTAGGCATCGAACGCGGGACGGGTTCGTGACGTCGGCGACGGTGCCGTCCGAAACGGACGTCGGTGTTCCCGCGATGACCGCGACCCGGTCGGAGACCGACCGTCGATGACTCGTGAACTCTCGCTCAGCGAACGTCGGGACGCGATCGACGAGCGGCTCGAGGGGACGCTCGAAACCGCGCGTGGCGACTACCTGCTGCCGGCGCGGACGGCCGTCGTCGACCGGGACGATCGGTGGTACGGACAGCTCGTCGCGCTCGTCGCGAACTCGGTCACGGACGCGCCGGACTCGCCGTCGATACTCCGGGCTGCGACCGCGATGGAGCTGTTCCGGGGCTACTCGCTCCTTCGGGAACGGTTGCTAGCCAGGCTCGACACGCCGGGAACCGAAGCAGTGGCGTGGGAGTCGAACGCGGCGTTGCTGGCCGCTGACTACCTCCAGACGGCGGCGTATTCGATGCTCGGATCGCTCGAGGGAACGGCGGGAGGGGCGTGCATCGAGCGCCTCGCAACCGTTTCGGAGCGACTCGTCGAAACGCTCGCCGACGCGGATTTCGACTCGCAGCCGACGCCGGCGGCGTACCGGTCGTTCGTCGACGGAACGGCGGGTGCGCTCGGTCGCGGTGCGGCCGATATCGGCGCGACGCTTGCGGCTGTCGACGACCGGCAGCGAGGTCGCTTCGAAACGGTTGGACGCGGCGGCAGTGTCGAACGGCGCATCCGAGACGACGTTGCAACCGACACGGTGTCGTCCCGTCCCGGCCCCCGAGTCCGTGACGACCGGCAACTGCGTCGGTACGCACGGGCCCAACACGCGGACGCGACTCGAGCGCTTCGGACCCTCTCGTCGACCGCGGACGTCGACTCCCTTCGCGAATTTCTCGGTCGAAACGTCCCGCGCGATCCCGAACTCCACTGACTGCCACCGCTTCCCGTCGCCCCGGAAATGTCAGCGCAGGCGGTTGTATAATCGTCGTGTCAGTATCGGGCCGAACAGCGACACGAACCGATGAGAGTACTCGCGCCGGTACCGGCACGGTCTCGCTTTCGCCGGTCAACCCACCGGATCGATCTCGGGGTTTATCGCCGATAAACCCATCCGTAAACACATGGCACACCGATTCGTGCGCGCCCGGCCGAAGCGCGAGCGACTCCCCGAGTTACGCGACCGGCTCGACGACGGCGATATCGAGCAGTTGGACCCGTTCGGCCGTGCGATGACGACGGCCCTCGAGAACGCACGCTTCGATCCGACGACCGGCGAGGCGGTGTGGATCGAGGAGGACTACTGTACGCCGCCGCTGGCGATGGAGCGGGGCGCGGTCCTCGAGGAGTACTTCGACGAGATCACCGTCGTCGCCGACGACGTCGACGAGGCGGCCGGCTGGCAACGCATCGACGAGCTGCCCGGACTGTGGGGGCAAGTACTTGACGAGGCGTAGTTCCCACTGCACCCGTCGTCCGGAGAGATGGCCGGGAGCTGAGTCCGAATATCGCTGCGGCGATAGCGGCCGTTCTCACTCCGACTCCGAGAGCAGTTCCTCGACGTACTGATCTTCCCACTCCCGACGCGCCTCGAGTTCGCGCCGCCCGCGCGCCGTGATCGTGTAGTAGTTCGTCCGCTGGTCGAGTTCGCCCTTCTCGACGAGACCCTTCTCGACGACGTCGTCGAGATTCGGATAGAGTCGCCCGTGGTGGATCTCCTTCTCGTAGTAGGTCTCGAGTTCGTCCTTGATCGCGAGTCCGTGCGGCTCGTCCTGTCCGGCGATCACGTACAGCAGGTCACGCTGAAAGCCAGTGAGATCGTACATGTCCGGGCTTTGGTCGGGTCGCGTATAAGAACCGCGGAACGAGATCCGGTGTGTCCAATTGGTACAGATCCACAACCGACGAGTCGGGGCTCGCTCGCGACCGGTCGACCGAGCGGACGGCGATCAGTACGATACCGCTTTTCTTGGGATGACGAACCACACCGCTTAATCGGGAGAACTACCAACAGTATGTATGGTTCGCCGAAGCGTTCTGTTCGCCCCGGGAGACGAACCCGAGATCATGCGGAAAGCGGCCACGAGCGAGGCGGATGTCGTCGTCTTCGACCTCGAGGACGCGGTCGCACCGGCCGACAAGGCGGCCGCACGCGAGGCCGTTCGCGACGTCCTCGCCGACGGCGCGGCCGAGCCCGAACGCTGCGTTCGCGTGAATCCGGTCGGTACGTCGGCCGCGACCGATCTCGAGGCGATCCTCGAGGGACCGCGTCCGGACAGCGTGATGCTCCCGAAAACGGAGTCAGCAGCCGACGTCCGAACGGTCGAGCGCCTCTTCGACGAATACGATGCCGATCTCCCGGTCCTGTCGCTGATCGAGTCCGCCGCGGGCGTCCTCCGGGCCGACGAGATCGCCACGGCCGCCGCGACCGACGCACTCTTGTTCGGTGCCGAGGACCTCGCGGCGGACATCGGCGCGACGCGGACGAGCGAGGGAACGGAGGTGTTGTACGCTCGAGAGCGGACAGTTCTCGCGGCCAGCGCCGCCGGCGTCGACGCTATCGATACCGTCTATACGGACTTTACGGATACGGACGGACTTCGCGACGAAACGGCCTTTGCCGCGCGGCTCGGGTACGACGGGAAGATCGCGATCCATCCCGCGCAGGTCCCGGTCATCAACGACGCCTTCACGCCGAGCGACGACGACGTCGAGTGGGCGGAACGCGTTCTCGACGCCCGGGACCGGACGGACGCGGGCGTGTTCGAAGTCGACGGCGAGATGATCGATGCGCCGCTTATCGCACAGGCCGAACGCATCCTCGAGCGTGCCGAGCAGGTGGAGTGAGCCCTCGACCGATAGGAATAGGTGTTTCCCACCGGCCATTGGACGTGATGAAGGTCGCCGTCCGGACGAACTTCGACGAGAGCGTCTCCGCGTACGACGCCTACGAGCAACGCACCGGTCGGTTCACCGCACTCGCGAAGCTGTTGGCCGCCGAGCTGTCGGCTCGAGCGGACGGCCCCGTCGACGCCGTCCTCGACGCCGGTGCCGGCACGGGCGTGAGTACGCGCGTCTTCGCCGAGCGGGCCCGGCGAACGGTCGCGCTGGATATCAGCCGCGAGATGCTGCGCGAACTCGAGGGCTCGCCGCGGGTCGAAGCCGATTTCGATCACCTGCCCTTCGCCGCGGGCTCGTTCGACGCCGTCGCGTTTACCGCGTCGCTCTTTCTGGTCCCGGATCCCGCGGTCGCGACGCGGGAAGCCGCCCGCGTCCTGCGGCCAGGTGGGGTCGTCGGTGCCGTCGCGCCGCTTGGCTGGGTCGACGCCGACGGACGGGACGTCTTCGCGGCCCTCGAGCGGGAGTCGCGATCGCCGACGGGTGCCGACGCGGTCGAGGCGGCGCTTGACGAGGAGTTCACGGTCACGACGGGGACGTGGCGGTTCGCGACGACGGCAGCGGACGTGCGGCGCTTCCACGCGATTCCGGCCATGGCGGCGCGGCTCTACCCGAAACTCGCCGCCGAGGAGCGCGTCGCGCGGGCCCGCGAGTTGCTCGCGGACCTCGAGGGCACCGTCGAACAGCGGTGGCGCTGGATCGTCGGCGTCGCCGACTGATGTCTTCCCGGCGTTCACGCCGAGGGGGATGTCAGTCGGCGTGTTCGCGTTTCAGCGAGAGCGCGGTCCGGTCGAACTCACAGACCAGCGGCTCCTCCGGATCGTTCACTTTGAACGCTTCGACGTGCATGGTGACGATGCCGCGCTCGCCGTCGCTGGTCTCGTGCTTGTCGGTGACCGTCGACTGGACCCGGATCGTATCGCCGTGATAGACCGGGTTCGGATGCTCGACGTTGTCGTAGGAGAGGTTGGCGACGATCGTGCCGTCGGTGGTGTCGGGGATCGTGAGCCCGACGGCCAGACTCATCGTGTAGAGCCCGTTGACCAGCCGCCCGTCGAACTGCGTTTCCGCAGCGAACTCGGCGTCGAGATGCAGCGGCTGCTGGTTCATCGTCATATCGCAGAACTGCTGGTTGTCGCGTTCGCTGATCGTCCGTCGCTTCTCGTGTTCGATGGTCTCGCCGACCTCGAACTCCTCGTAGTAGCGTCCTGTCATTGGTGGTTGTGAAACGTTCGAAGGGTAATCAGAGGACGGTGCCGTGTTTCTTATCGGGCAGGTCCTTCTCGACGGTCTCGTAGAAGGCAAAGCGGGCCTCGAGTTCCTCCCGCAAGTCGCTCGGCGGGACGATTTCGTCGACGACGACCTCGCTGGCCATCCGGTGGACGTCGATGTCCTCGCGGTACTCCTCGCGGAGTTCCCGCTCCATCCGTTCGCGTTCGTCCTCGTCGTCGATCTCGGCGAGCTTGCGGGCGTAGACGGCGTTGATCGCCGCCTCGGGGCCCATGATCGCGATCTCGCCGGAGGGAAGCCCGATGACGCTCTCGGGATCGTAGGCGGGGCCGGACATCGCGTAGATGCCCGCGCCGTAGGCCTTGCGGACGACCACCGACTGTTTCGGCACCGTCGCCGAGGAGGTGGCGTAGATCATCTTCTTGCCCTGTTCCAAGATCCCGTCTTTCTCGACCTGTGAGCCGGCCATGAAGCCGGGCGTGTCACAGAGGTAGAGCAAGGGGATATCGTAGGCGTCACAGGTCCAGATGAACTCGGCGGCCTTCTCGGCGGCATCGGGGAAGATCGCGCCAGCCCGGTGTGCGGGCTGGTTGGCGACGATCCCGATCGGCCGGCCGTCGATCCGGGCGAAGGCGGTGATGATCTCCGGCCCGTACTCCGAACGTAACTCGAGCGTCGATCCCGCGTCGACGATCCGGTCGATGACGTCGAACATGTCGTAGCCCTTGTTGGGTTCCTGGGGGACGACGGCGTCGATCCCCTCGGGCGAGGCGGCGGGTGCCTGCCCGTCCGTTCGGGGCGGGGTCTCGTCGCTGTTGTTCGGGAGATAGCCGATGAGTTTCGCGACCAGTTTCCGGGCGTGTTCCTCGTCGTCGGCGATGAGGTCCGCGCTCCCGGAGTGGGCGGCGTGGACGTCCGGCCCGCCCAGTTCCTGGAGATCGATCTGCTCGCCGGTGACCATCTCGACCATGCGCGGGCTGGCGATGGCCATCGCGCTCACGTCCCGGACCATGACCGTGAAGTCCGCGAAGACGGGGGTGTAGGCCGCGCCGGCGATACAGGGGCCATAGAGGACGCAGATCTGTGGCACCCGACCCGAGAGCATCGAGTGGTTGTAGTAGTACTTCCCGATGCCCTCGCGGTTGGCGAAGAAGCCGGTCTGCTGGTCGATCCGTCCGCCTGAGGAGTCCATCAGGTACAACACCGGCTTCCCGGTCTTCAGGGCCCGTTGTTGCATCCGGAGGAACTTCTCGACGCCCTTCGCGGCCATGCTTCCGCGTTTGACCGTGTAGTCGTTGGCCATGAAGTGGACGTCGCGGCCCTCGAACTCGGCGGCGCCGGTGATCAGGCCGTCGGCCGGCAGCCGGTCGTCGTCGTCCGCGTCGGTGTTTGCACCGTCCGGATGCCAGTCGTCGAACGCCGCGAACTTCCCGTCCTCGAAGAGGAAGTCGTCGCCGAACCAGAGATCGATCCGGTCGCGGACGAACAGCTTCCCCTGGTCGGGCAGCTGGTCTTTGTACTTCTCGGGGCCGCCCGCGAGGATCTCGTCGATCTCCGCCAGCAGCGCCTCCTCGCGGGCCGTCGGTCCGAGTTCCGGTTCCGGCTCGGGGTCGGCCGGTTCGTCGGTCCCGCCGTCGGCGGACGCACTGGCGAGTTCCGCACCGCCGTCGTCATCGACGACGGTGACGTCTTCCCGGTACTTCGACGCCATCGCTTCGGCGATGGCCCGCGCCTGCGCGTCGGTCGTGTCGCTTGTGATTTTGACTCGCATCGGTATCACTCCAGTGTCACGAGGGTGTCGCCCATGTCGACGGAGTCGCCCGCCGAGATCGGTACCGACCGGACCGTCCCGTCGGTGCTGGCGACCACGTCGTTCTCCATTTTCATCGCCTCGAGGACACAGAGAACGTCGCCGGCCGCGACCTCGTCGCCTTCCTCGACGGCGACCGAGAGGATGGTCCCCTGCATTTCGGCGGTGACGGCCCCGGCAGCGGCGAGTTCGGCGTCGTCCCCGCCCGCGGCCCCACCGCCGGGAGCGGCTCCCGTCTCGGTACGTTCGGCCGTCGCCTGCGACGCGCCGTCCTCGATGACGACGTCGAACCGTCGGCCGTCGACCTCGACGGTGACCTCGGTCGTCGTCGCCGTGGACCCGTTCCCGTCGGTCGCCGTCGCGGAGCCCCAGCGATCGACGGCCGCCTCGAGCGCGTCGTCATCGAGTTCCCGGTCGAGATACGTCGTCGTGTGATCGCCGGCGACGAAGGTCTCGTCGTCGAGCAGCAGCCGGTGGAACGGGATCGTCGTGTGGACGCCGTCGACGGCGAAGTGTTCGAGCGCGCGTTTCGAGCGCTCGAGACAGTGGTCGCGGTCGTCGCCGCTGACGATCAGCTTCCCGATCATCGAGTCGTAGTCGCCGCCGATCTCGTCGCCCTGCGCGACCGCGTGGTCGAGGCGGACGCCGATGCTCGCCGGTGGCCTGTAGGTCGTCAGCTTTCCGGGGGTCGGCGCGAAGTCGGCGGCCGGGTTCTCCGCGTTGATGCGGTACTCGACCGCGTGGCCGTCGATCTCGACGTCGGCCTGGTCGAACGCGAGTTCCTCGCCGGCGGCGACCCGGAGCTGCCACCGGACGATGTCGATTCCGGTTACTTCCTCGGTGACGGTGTGTTCGACCTGGATCCGCGTGTTCACCTCCATGAAGTAGAACTCGCCGTTTTCAACGAGGAACTCGACCGTCCCGGCGTTCGTGTAGCCGGCCTCGCGGACGCCCTGCCGGGCGGCCTCGCCGATTTCGTCGCGCAGGTCGTCGTCGAGCGCCGGACTGGGGGCCTCCTCGATGACCTTCTGGTGGCGGCGCTGCAGCGAACAGTCGCGCTCGCCGAGGTGCCGGACGTTGCCGTGCCGATCGGCGAGTACCTGGACCTCGATGTGTTTGGGCGACTCGAGGTACTTCTCGACGTAGACCGAGTCGTTATCGAAGTAGGCCTCGCCCTCGCGCCGGGCGCTCTCGAGGGCGTCATCGACTTCGGCCTCGCTGCGGACGATCTTCATGCCACGGCCGCCACCGCCGCCTTCGGCCTTGATCGCGATGGGGTAGCCGTACTCCTCGCCCAGTGATCGCACTTCGTCGGCGTCGGCGACGGGCTCGGTCGTTCCGGGGACGACCGGGACGTCGGCCGCTTGCATGACGGTTCGAGCGTTCGTCTTTTCGCCGAGCGTCTCCATCGCGTCGCTCGGCGGGCCGACCCACGTGATCCCGTCGGTCGCTTCGACGCGACGGGCGAAGTCGGCGTTCTCCGCGAGGAAGCCGTAGCCGGGGTGGATCGCGTCCGCGCCGGCCCGGTCGGCGACGTCGACGATCGTCTCCTGGTCGAGGTACGACTCGCTGGCCGGTGCCGGGCCGACGTTGTACGCCTCGTCGGCGTACTCGACGTGGCCGGCGTCGCGGTCGGCGTCGCTGTAGACGGCGACCGTCCCGATACCGAGTTCTTCGCACGCTGCCATCACGCGGACCGCGATTTCGCCGCGATTGGCGACGAGGACTTTGTCGAACATGGTCAGTAGGATTTGGGGAAGCCGAGTTCCTGGCCGATGTGGTTGTAGGCCATCTGCTGGGAGACCGGTGCGAGTCTCGTGAGGTTGATCTCGCGCCACCAGCGCTCGACGTCGTACTCTTTCGCGTAGCCCCAGCCCCCGAACGCCTGCATCGACTGCTTGACGGCTTCGATGCCGGCCTCGACGGCCGTCGCCTTCGCAACGTTCGTCTCGTAGCCACACTCCTCGCCCTGATCGTAGAGCCAGGCGGCCTTCTCGCGCATGAGCGCGGCCGTTTCCATCCGCGCGTAGGCTTTGGTGATGGGGAACGAGACGGCCTGGTGGCTACCGACCGGGGCACCGAACACCTCGCGGTCGGTGGCGTACTCGATGGCGGTGTCGGCGGCCAGTTTCCCGATCCCCGTCCCGGCCGCGGCGAAGCCGAGGCGCTCGGGGTTCAACATATCGAGCAGCGCCCACCAGCCCTCGTCTTCCGCCCCGAGCAGGTTCTCCTCGGGGACGCGAACGTCCTCGATGAACACCTCACAGGACTTCGAGTAGTTGATGCCGTGTTTGGGGATCGGTGAGACGTCGATCCCGGGGTCGTCCATATCGACGATGAACAGGCTGATGCCGTCGGTGCCACGGTCGACGTCCGCCCGCGGGGTCGTCCGGGTGACGAGGATCATGTTGTCCGCCCGGTCGGCGAAGGTGATCCACGCCTTGTTGCCGTTGAGGACGTACTCGTCGCCGTCTTTCTCCGCGCGCGTGGCGACGTTCAGCGTGTTCGTTCCCGCTTCGGGCTCGGTGATGCCGATCGAGAAGTTTCGCTCGCCGGCGGCGATATCGGGTAAGTACCGCTCCTTCTGGGCCTCGGTCCCGTTCTCGCGGATGCCGACGGCGGCCATCCCCGCGGTAAGGACCAGATACCAGGTCCCGGCCATGCCACAGCCCTCGGCACAGAGCGTCTCCATCGCCAGGCCCATCTCCTGCATGCCCATGCCGGCACCGCCGTACTCCTCCGGAACCAACAGGCCGTGGAACCCGGCCTCCGCGAGTTCGTCCCAGAACTCCTGTGCGAACTCGCCGTCCGCTTCTTTTGCTCGCCAGTACTCCGGTCCGTATTCGGCCGCGACTGCCTCCGCGGTCGACCGGATCATCGCACGTTCGTCGGTAGATTCGAAATTCATGTTGTGGGATAGATCGCTCGTGATCGAGGCGTCTCGAGGGCGGGTCGCTTACGGCGACGCCTCGGACTCTTCTTCCGCGTCGTCTTGCAGTTCGGTTCGGCGGATCTTCCCCGTGACCGTCTTCGGCAGTTCCTCGCGGAACTCGATCTCGCGGGGGTACTCGTGGGCCGAGAGTTCGTCGCGCACGTGAGTCCTGATGTCCTCTTTGAGGTCCTCGGACGGCGTCGTCCCCTCGCTTGGCACGACGTAGGCTTTCACGATGTTGCCCCGCTCCGTGTGGGGCTTGGGGACGACGGCCGCCTCGGCGACGGCCGCGTGTTCGCCCAGCGAACTCTCGACCTCGAACGGGCCGATCCGGTAGCCCGAGGAAAGGATGACGTCGTCGGCCCGTCCCTCGAACCAGAAGTAGCCGTCCTCGTCCTTGTGTGCGAGGTCGCCCGAGAGGTACCACTCTCCCTCGGGGCCGTCGACGAAACACGACGCGGTCTTCTCGGGTTTGTTCCAGTACTCGTCGAAGAAGCAGGGGTAGTCGCCGCGCTGGGCGATCTCGCCCGTCTCGCCGGGCTCGAGGACGGCCCCGGTCTCGGGGTCGACGATATCGGCCTCGATGCCCGGCAGGGGCTTGCCCATCGAGCCGGGCCGCAACTCCATCGTGGGGTAGTTGTTGATGATCATGTTGCCCGTCTCCGTCTGGCCGTACGTGTCGAGGATGGTGACGCCGAGTTCGTCCTCGCCCCACTCGACGACGCCGGCACTGAGCGGCTCGCCGATCGAGAGCGCGTGCCGTAAGTCGAGGTCGACGTCCGCCAGTAACTCCTCTTTTTCGCGGAGCATCCGGTAGGCCGTCGGCACCGAGAACAGGACGGTAATCGGGTACTCGTCGAGCAGTTCGGCCCACTCCGCCGGATCGAACTCGCCCTCGTAGGTGAACAGCGACGCGCCCCAGTACCAGGCCCCGAGCGTATTGATTACGCCGGTCAGCCAACCCAGGTCACCGGTACTCCAGTAGAGGTCGCCGGGCTGGAGGTCGACGGCGTATTTCTGGGTTGCCGCCACGCCGGCCACCCAGCGCTGCTTGTGCCGGACGCCCTTGGCAAGCCCGGTCGTCCCCGACGTGTAGTACAGCAAGGCGTCGTCCTCGCCGCCGGTGTCGGCGGCCTCGTAGTCCGTACTCGCGCCGTCGAGTGCCGTGTTGAACACGACGTCGTCGGCGGGCGCGCCGCCGCCGCGGTCGACGGTGATGACGTGGTCGACCGACGGCGCGTCCGCCAGGGCGTCCGCGACCGTCTCGCGGTTGTCGGTCGTCGTCACGAGGACCTTCGCGTCGCAGTCGTCGAGCCGGTACGAGATCCCGTCCGGCCCGAAGCGTTCGTTGACGCTCCCCCAGACGGCCCCCCGTTTCAGCGTGCCGACCATCGCCACGTAGTGTTCCGGAATCCGTGGCATGTACGAGAACACGCGGTCGCCGCGCTCGACGCCGAGTTCCTCGAGAACGTTCGCGAACTGGCTCGAGCGGTCGGCCAGTTCCCAGAAGGTCGTCTTCGTGAGTTCGCCGTCGGTGTCGACCTGATAGAGCGCGACCTTCTCGCGGTCGGCGGCGTGTCGGTCGACGGTCTCGTGGGCGATGTTCAGGTCCGTCGGTGCGTCCCAGTCGGCTTCCGCGTAGATCTCGTCCCACGAGAACTGATCCCGTTCGGCCTCGTAGTCCGAGAGGTTGTGGCTGGACACCATACACCGCCCCGGATCCCGTTTCCCGATATAATAGTATCGGTAAATTATGCGATGCTAATAGACACATCGTAGAGGGAACTGTTACGCCGAGGTGAGTTTCATCGAGTCAGTCATGCGTAAACGGTCCTGTTTTCAGCACATCCGTTTAGATATGTATTTTTATCGACTGAAAACGCCCTCCTCGTCCTACGCGCCGTCGCGGTTCTCGTCGTCGGCCGCCCCGTCGTGACGCGTGTCCCACAACCGTCGAGCGTCGTCGCGAACGGACGCCGGGAACGACCGGTCGAACGCGACTCGCGGCGCGATATACGCGTCGTCCCACCGCGGGTCCCACGCCGCGTTCACGTACAGCCGGGAGCCGGTCTCCCCGTCCCGGCGATACCGAGGCCGGTCTGCCATCGGTGCCGACGGTTCGCTGAAGATCCAGTCTCGAGACGGATGTGCTTTGACCCAGATATCGCCGAGAACGCGGCCGAGGTCCCGCGGCGAGACGTCGTCGTCGACGACGATGACCGTATCGAACAGCGACGAGAACGCGAAGAGGATATTGGCGAGCTGCCACTCGAATCCGGCGTAGAGAACGTTCGTCGCAACGACACAGATCCCGAGTTCGGCCGCCGCCGGCACCAGCACCCACTCGACGGGCGAGATCCCCCAGTAGTCGTCGATGCGGTCGTACAGCGTCGCCGCCGTCACCAGTCCCGTCAGCTGCAGGTCGTCCGACAGCGGCCGCTCGAGCGGTGAAAAGGGAAGTACCGGGTCCTCGGTCGCGAGTATCCGTTCGACCGACAGCGCCATCGACGTACTCTCGGTGCCGTACTCCCACGCTTCGCGTCGGTCCGACCGGGAGTCGGGATGGCGATCGTCGACCGCCGCCTCGATCACGACCTCGGTGGCGCTCGGGACGAGCCCGCCGTTCGTCGGGACGAGCGACACGCGTTCGGCGACGCCACAGTCCTGGATCGGGACCTCGAGGCGGTCCCTGACGGCGAGCAGGTAGGCCGCCGTCACGGCCGCCGGCGGGACGCCGAGGGCGACCGACACCGTCCCACCGTCGAGCAGCGACGACAGCGCCGCGGGCGTCCGTACCCGGAGCGTGTCGTCGCCGATAACGGCACCGTGAACCGGGGCCCAGTGGGTCCCCGCCGCCGTCGATACCGACGCGACGCCGAGCGTCAGGGCGGGCCAGACGTCGTCGGCATCGCGCGGCAGGGCCAGTTGCCGTATCCCGTCGATGGTGCGTGCGGCCGCCCGCCTGTCGTAGGTCGGCTCCGGCCGATCGCCGGCCGGCCCCAGCCGAGTGATCGTCTCGAGGACGGCGACGAACGACGCCTCGGGGTCCAGTCCCAGACCCAGCGCCAGCCGCGACCACGGGGCCGACTCGCGTCGCTGCAGTTGGTCGGGGCCGCTGAACGCACCGCTGGTGAGATCGGCGCCGTCGGTTCGGCCGTACCGGATCGCCGGGCCGCTGGCACGCAGTGCCTCCGCCGCGATGACGGGCGGTGGCACGTCGAACGGGCCCTCGAGCGTCAGCAACTCGTCGTTGCTCGCCAGCCCCTGGACGTACTGTGCGAACGGGATCATCGCGCCTCGCCCTCCCCGTCGAGGAGATCGAACCGCGCCGCCGACATGCCCGCGGTGACGAGTCGCTCTTGGGCCCGTTTCCGACGGTCGTCGTCGGCCGTCTCGTTCGCCCGTTCCCCGTCACTGGTCGCGTCGATGTACGCCTTCGCGGTCTTGGCTTTCGAGGTCCCCACGTCGGCGCTGCCTTTCTCCTCGGGCGTCTGGTAGATGTTGAGCGGGACCTTGGGCATCCGTTCGACGCCGAACTGGTGAAAGTCCGCGTCCGGGTCGGCATCCAGCGCGATCGCCGTCAGTACGGCCCGCGGGTCGAACGGGTCGACGTCGGCGTCGACGAACACGAAAAAATCGATGTGGAGCATCCCCCAGGTCGTGAACACGAAGTTGGCCAGTTGATGGAGATAGCCCGGATAGGGACGATCCGTCGAGATAACCCAGACGGTCCGGGAGGTAAAGCGCCACGGCACGGCCGACTCGACGTCGAAGCCGGCGGCCTGCAGTCCGAGGGTCGCATCCGGGCCGGCCGCGGCGAGTTGGAGCGTGCTGCCGGAGTTTCGCCCGTATCCCACGCCGGTCCCTTCGACGCAAAACGGGACCCGCGGCTCCGTTCGGCGGGTTATCGCGTCGATCGCGAACGCGGGCATCGATCGCCGCGGCCCGTTCATATATCCGAAGTAATCGCCGAACGGCCCCTCGTCGAGTCGTTCGTTCGGGAGGACACGGCCCTCGAGGACGACCTCCGCCGTCGCCGGGACGTACAGGTCGTTCGTCTCACACGGAACGAGGTCGACGGGTCGGTCTTTCATGCCGCCCGCGAAGGTGGCTTCGCTCCGCCCCGCCGGGATCCACATCTCCGTCGTCGACTGGACGACCGGCTCGGCACCGATGACGACCGCCACCGGCATCGGTTCCTCTCGCGGCTCGTAGTCGTAGTAATACCGGTTGGGTACCTGTTCTCCCGCCAGAAACAGCAGGCTGGCGAACGGCCCGTCGTGGATCATCAGCCGATGGCTCGACCAGCGGCCCCACCGCGTCTCCGGGTCCGGTGCGACGACGGTGTGGAGGTTCGAGTACCGCCCGCCATCGCCCCGGTGGATGTACGGCCACGGGAGCGACAGGAGATCGACGTCGTCGCCGGTCCGAACGACGTCCTTGCAGGGCGCCGCGTCGCGCTCGAGGACCCGCGGCTCTCGAGGTGATCGGAGTCGGTCGATGAGCCGCTCGTAGTACGCCGCGCCGGACAGGCCGGTCGGCAGCCCGATCGCCCGGGCGAGGTGATCCCACGGTCGGTTTCGGGGCCCCCGGTACGGATCGCCGACGAGCGACGCGTCGACCGCCGTCTCCGCGACTGACTCGAACACCGGGACGTCGCCGTCGGACCGGTTTGCGAGCGTCGTGATCGCGCTCGCCTCGAGGTCCCACGAGACCGGCTCGTCGAACGAGACGAGGGCGTCCGCCTCGTCGAGACACCGGAGGAATCCCCGGAACGAATCCACCGTCATGGCTCGTTTTCCGAGCGGGCGCGGCGGAGCGGATCGTCCTCGAACTCGGTCCGGACGGTCTCGTAGGCGTCGAGTAACGCGGGGCGGTTCGCCGCGAGATACTGAAACGCCATCTCGCGAAGCGCCTCGGCGGTCGAGTCGTACTGGCCGGATTCGACGAGATACCGGAGGATGACGTTGAGATCGTCGGACCGGGTGTTGACGATGTTCGAGGTCGATTCCTGGTCCGCCGCGAGCCGGCGCAGGAGGTCCTCGTTGATCCCCGCCGCGTCGATCTCGTCGATGAGTTCGACGTACCGTTGCTCGCTGACGCTCTCGTGTGGCCCGGCGACGACGGTCAGTGGCTGTGGATCCGTGAGTTCGTCGGGATCGTTTGCGATCCGGACTCGCGCCTCGAAGATCCGCTTCGTCTCCGCATCGGTTATCTGGAGTGTCGTTTCCGTCCGCTCCTCGTCGGGCAGATGGTCCGCTGCCGTGATGTACTGGTTTGACATGGCCTCCCGTCGCGTATCGTTTCCACGACCCACGTTCGTAGGGCCACGGGCCAGTGGCCCTTATGCTCTTTCTCGTCCGCAGGCGACGAGTTCGGCGGGACGAGATGCGACGGTCGCGACGGGGGCCGCCCCTACTCGAGGGCGCGATCGGAGCGGCGCGTAACTGCAGGCGTCGCTCCGAACGGGACCTCAGTAGCCCAGTTGATCGCGGACCAGGACGACGGTCGTCCGATCGTCCTCGAGTTCTTGTCGGAAGATGAGCTGTTTGGCGATGGCGGACTCGACGCCGTAGGCCTCCTGTGCCCGTTCGTTCTCGAGGGGATAGGCCACCGACTCGAGGCGGTCGAGCGCGTCGTCGAGCGTCGGCACGATCTTGTTGACACCGCTGACGATCACGACGTTGCTCGCGGCGAAGGGGTACGCGCCGATCCGGCTGCCAGAGCGGTCGGCCGCGACGAGTTCGCCCGTTTGGGCGATCGCGTTGATACCGCCGAGGAAGTAGTCGGCGGTCTGGGACTCGCGGCGGGCCGCCTGGCGCTCGGCGTCGTCGTCGATGCTCCAGATCTCGTCGGCCAGGCTCTCCCACTCGTGGTCNATCTCCTCGAGCGTCGTGGAGTGGCCGTTCATCACCGACGCACCGGCAGGGATCCGTGATTGGACCGCTTCGAGGGCCTCTTCGGTTGAGTCGGCCACGACGACGTCGAAGCCGTTCGCCTCGAGGTTGTCGACGGTCGCCTCGATGGCCTCGTCGGTCGGCAGTTCGTCGAGCGTCGCGTCGATCTCGGCGTCGTCTACGTAGTCCGGTTTTCGTTGTGACATGTGTCGTTGCCGTACGTTCGTCTGGGGCCGAGATCACCGTAAGTGTTCGCGGATACCGGTGTTAGCTGATTACACCGGTGTTACTTCGTCGTTCGGTCGCCCCGCACTGCCGTCCACGAGTGCCACACGCTGGGCCCAATCACGAATTACCGGGTCGAATACCGCCAATAAGCAAAACGACTAACACGTCACCCGTGGTCGGCGACGTATGCGGGACTTTCACGTTCACTCGAACTACTCGGACGGAGACTTCCTTCGATCGATGGTTCGGACGGCCGAGGCGGCCGGTCTCGACGGCATCGGGTTCGCCGACCACTGCAACGTGGCCTCGCGCGAGCGGCCCGAGTCGATGCGGGGGGTCTACGGCTTCAACCTCGATCTCACCTACGAGCGCCGCCGTCGGGGGATCGAGCGACTGCGCGAGGCGTTCGACCTCGAGATCTACGACGCCGTCGAGATGGACTACGATCCGCGCGACGAGGCGGCCATCGACGCTTTCCTCTCGGAGGCGGGCTTCGAGTACGCGATCGGCAGCGTCCACGCCGTCGACGGCAACAACGTCCAGGTCGCGTCCCACTTCGCGGCGATGTCCGACGCCGAACGCGACGCGGTCGTCGACGAGTACTTCGACCGGCTGGTCGCGCTCGTCGAGTCGGAACTGTTCGATATCGCGGCCCACGTCGACCTGCTCGAGCGGACGCCGCCGCTCCGGGGGCGGGCGACCGAGGCCCACTACCGGCGCGTGGCGCGGGCACTTGCCGACTCGCGAACGGTGCCGGAGGTAAACGCCGGGCGGGCGCTTTCCGACGCCGGGGTCGTCCATCCCGCCGAGCGGTTCCTCACCGTTCTCCGCGACCACGACGTGGCCGTCACCGTCGGCACCGACTCCCATCACCCCGACGAACTCCCCGATCGAGCTGCCTTCCTCGAGGACTTCCTCGACGAATGGGGTCTCGAGGCAGTCGACCCGGACGGGCTCGGGACCGACGCGTGAATCGACGGGAGCCGTCACGTCTGCTTCAACGCTGAGAAACGATACACTCGTTCCCGATCGAATGTGACGAACAGCAACGGGTTCCCGGCTATCGTAATGATCGTTCATACATATTCTTCAATGTACGTCCATTCTTCACGAAAGATCCTTGGTAATCTATAGCAAAGTCTTTAGGTCGCGTGGAGCAAACTCGAGGATACGGTCGATCATCGGCCACTGATCCACTATGAGCGACGATGAACTCATCTGGCGAATCGCGGGCGGTTCCGGCGACGGGATCGACTCGACGAGCCAGAATTTCGCCAAGGCGCTGATGCGCTCGGGGCTCGACGTATTTACCCACCGCCACTATCCGTCGCGGATCCGCGGCGGCCACACCTACGTCGAGATCCGAGCCGCGGACCATGAGGTACAGTCACGCGGCGACGGCTACAACTTCCTGCTCTCGCTGGGTGACTCCTTCGCCCGCAACCCGCAGGAGGAAGCCTACTACGGCAACGAGGAGATCAAGCCCCTCTCGGAGAACTTGGACGAACTTCGCGAGGGCGGGATCATCGTCTACGACGAGGGTCTCATCAGCGAGGAAGACGTCGACGCGATCGATCTCCACGAGCGTGCCGAGGAAAACGATTGGCACGTCTTCCCGATGGACCTGCGCGGACTCGCACGCGAACACGGTCGCGAGGTCATGCGCAACACCGCCGGCGTCGGCGTCACCGCGGCGCTGCTGGACATGGAACTCGAGCACATCGAGGACCTGATGTCCGACGCGATGGGCGGGGACGTTCTCGAGGCGAACCTCGAGATCCTCCACGAGGCCTACGAGACGACGCGGGAGGAGTACGAGTTCGAACACGACCTGCGGGCCCCCGAAGGCACTCACGACGCCGAGCAGGCGCTGCTGTCGGGTTCGAACGCGATCGCCTACGGCGCGATCGACGCCGGCTGTCGGTTCATCGCCGGCTACCCGATGACGCCGTGGACGGACGTGTTCACCATCCTCGCGCAGAACTTCCCCGACATGGGCGGGGTCTCCGAGCAGGTCGAGGACGAGATCGCCGCGGCCGCGCTGGCCGTCGGCGCGAGCCACGCCGGCGTCAAGGCCATGTCCGGCTCCTCCGGCGGCGGTTTCGCGCTGATGTCCGAACCGCTCGGGCTCGCCGAGATGACCGAGACGCCGGTCGTCCTCGTCGAGTCGATGCGGGCCGGCCCCTCGACCGGGATGCCGACCAAACCCGAACAGGCCGACCTCGAACACGTCCTCTACACGAGCCAGGGCGACTCCCAGCGGGTCGTCTTCGCGCCCGGTACCATCGAGGAGGCCTACGAACAGACCCGGTTGGCCTTCGACATCGCCTGGGACTACCAGATCCCGGCGATCGTCATCTACGACCAGAAGCTCTCCGGCGAGAACACCAACGTCGATGTCGACTTTTTCGACCGCGAGGTCTCGCCGGATCTTGGCTCGACGCTGACCGAGGACGAACTCCGCGAGGCCGCCCACGACAACTCCGGGAAGTTCAAGCGGTTCAACTACGAGACCGCCGAGAACGGCGTCGCGTCGCGGTCGATCCCCGGCCAGAAGGGCGGGCGCTTCCTCGCCACCGGGAACGAACACAGCCCGGTCGGCCACATCAGCGAGGACCCCGACAACCGCGTCGCCCAGATGGACCGCCGCCTCGAGAAACTCGAGTCCATCCGCGCTGAACTCGACGAAGAGCGTGAGTCCACCCAGACCTACTTCGGCGACGAGACGGCCGACTACGGCATCATCACGTGGGGCTCGAGCCAGGGCGCGGTCGAGGAGGCCATCGGACGGCTCAACGAGAACGGCCACTCGGTAAAGGGGCTCAGCGTCTCCGATATGATGCCGTTCCCCGAGCGGGAGGTGACCGAATTCCTCGAGAGCGTCGACGAGGCGATGGTCGTCGAGATGAACGCCACGGCGCAGTTCCGCGGCCTGCTCCAGAAGGAGCTTGGTCGGTTCGGCGAGAAGCTTACGAGCCTGCTGAAGTACAACGGTAACCCCTTCGAGCCCGCCGAAATCGTCGAGGGCTACGAGGTCAACCTCGCCGAGGAGGACCGCGAACCGACCGCACAGGTACGAATCGAACCCGCTGCAGGTGACTGACAATGAGCGCATTCAACGCAATCGGTGAGGAGCGAGAGATCGACCGGGACGAGTTTACCCCCGGCGTCGAACCGCAGCCGACGTGGTGTCCGGGCTGTGGCGACTTCGGCGTCCTGAAGTCCCTGAAACAGGCGCTTCCGGAGGTCGGCAAGACCCCCGAGGAAGTGCTGACCGTCACCGGGATCGGCTGTTCGGGCAAGCTGAACAGCTACCTCGATACCTACGGCTTCCACACGATCCACGGTCGCTCGCTGCCGGTCGCCCGCGCGGCCAAACTCGCCAACCCCGAACTCGAGGTCATCGCTGCGGGTGGGGACGGCGACGGCTACGGGATCGGCGGCAACCACTTCATCCACACGGCCCGGGAGAACCACGACATGACGTACATCGTGTTCAACAACGAGATCTTCGGGCTGACGAAGGGCCAGACGTCGCCGACGAGTCCGAAGGGCCACAAGTCCAAGACCCAGCCGTCGGGTAGCGCGAAGACGCCGATCCGGCCGCTCTCGCAGTCGCTGACCGCCGGCGCGAGCTACATCGCTCGCACCGCCGCGGTCAACCCTAACCAGGCGAAAGAGATCATCAAGGAGGCCATCGAACACGACGGGTTCGCTCACGTCGACTTCCTGACCCAGTGTCCGACCTGGAACAAGGACGCCCGCCAGTACGTCCCCTACATCGACGTCCAGGAGTCCGACGACTACGAGTTCGACGTCACCGACCGCGCGGAAGCCGCCGAGATGATGCGCGAGACCGAGGACGTCCTCAACGAGGGGACCGTCCTCACGGGCCGGTACTACGTCGACGAAGACCGACCGTCCTACACCGAGGAGAAGGCGGCCGTCGGCGAGCTGCCCGACCAGCCACTGGCCGAGCGGTACTTCGACGACGACGCCGAGTGGGAACGCAGCTACGACCTCCTCGAGCGCCACACCTGAGGACGGTCGCGAACGACACCGAATCGGTCGGTCCCGTTTCACCGCTTCGGGGAGCCGTTGACGTGACTGGTTAGATCGAACTCAGTCGCGTCCGTCCGCGCCGACCCCTTTGGCGAACAGCTTCGAGACGTAGCTCAGAATCAGGAGGGCGAGGACGAGCCCGGCGAGCAGGCGCGGATCGAACCCGTACAGCGCCTCGCGGACGCCGTAGGCGACGACCAACAGTCCCATTAGCAGTGCCGTTCCGCCGGCCCACCGCGAGGCGTATGCGGGATCGACCGATTCGTCGTAGTTGGCGTGGAGGTCCGCCCGCCCGCGAACGGCGATGAGCCACGCCAGTCCGAGGATCGCGAGTCCACAGCCGATCCAGACGACGCCGCTGATGAGAGTCGGAGCGACCACGATGGTCGCCCTGGGTCTACCACGGGAATAAACCGCGCGATTTCGGGCCTCGAGCCAGCCGTCTCCCCGTGTCTTCCGTTCGGATATACGTCGTTTTCGGATACAAAAGATATTTTTCCGCCGGAGCAAAACGTACGCTCATGAGTACGCAGGCGACGGAAGATCGTATCCTCGAGGTCCTCGAGGAGGACGCCCAGGCGTCCTATGCGGAGATCGCTGATCGGGCGAACGTCTCGAAGCCCACGGTACGAAAGTACATCAACCAGCTCGAAGAGGAGGGGGTGATCGTCGGCTATTCGGCCGACATCGATCCGAAGAAGCTCTCGAGCCAGACGATCGCGATGGTCGGGCTCGACGTGGCCAGCGAACGCTACGTCGAGGCGACGAAGGCGATCAAGGACCTCGAAGCGGTCGAGGCCCTGTACAGTTCCAGCGGCGACCACATGCTGATGGCCGAGGTGCGCGCCGAGGACGGCGACGCCTTGGGCGAGATCATCTCCGAGGATCTCCTCGAGATCGACGGCGTGACTGCGGCCCATCCCTCGTTCCTCCAGGAGCGTCTCAAGTAACGCGCGTCGCCGTTCGTCGCCGGTCGTTGGGACCGACGTTTTCCCCGTGGCCGCCGTAGCCATCACCGAGCGATGCCTACCTACGAACGCGAGACGACCGTTCGATCGCCCTTCGAGGACGTCTGGGCCTTCCACTCACAGATCTCCGGCCTCGAGGGGCTGACGCCCGACTGGATGAACCTGCGCGTCGAGCGCGTGATCGGACCCGACGGGGAGCCGGATCCGAACGTCCTCGAACCCGGCTCGGAGATCGCGCTCTCGATGCGTCCCTTCGGCGTCGGGCCGCGCCAGCACTGGACGTCGGTGATCACGGACCGCGAGCGCGAGGACGGATCGGCATACTTCCGGGACGAAATGGTCCACGGCCCCTTCGACCGCTGGGAGCACACCCACTCGTTCTACGCCGACGGGCGGCGGACCCGGATCCGGGACCGAGTCACCTACGAACTCCCGCTCGGCGGGCTCGGGGACGCGATCGCGCCGCTCTCGAACCTCGGGTTCGAGGCCATGTTTCGGGCACGCCACCGGCTGGCGAAGGCCCAGCTCGAGTGACCGAGCCGCGGTGACGTGTCGGCAGCCCAATCGGGCGATTCGACACCCGAACCAGTCCCGTTTTGCCCGTTGCCGGCCTACCGGGATGTATGACTGACGACGGGGTCGACCGGCGACGATTCATCGGTGCGCTCGCGGCGGGGACGGGCGTGGGTATCGCCGGCTGTCTCGGCGAGAGCGAGTCCGATGACGGCCCCCCCGCACAGGTGTACGAACCGACGCTCGAGGGCATCGAGGAGGGACCGTTCGAGTACCCCGAGGGGATGTCCTGTGCGGTCTGTGGGATGACCGCCGCGGACTTTCCCGAATCGAGCCAACTCCGTCACGAGAACGGGCAGGCAGCCGTGTTCGAGTCGCCGGGGTGTCTGTTCACGTACGTGGTCTCGTCGACGCCGGACTCGCCGATCGACGGCGCGTGGACGGTCGATCGCGAAACCGGCGAGCAGATCGACGCGACCGAGGCACACTACGTCCTCATCACCGACGAGCGGGCGGTCGACGATCCGATGGGAATCGATCCCAAAGCGTTCGCCGACCGCGCGGACGCCCTGAGCTACCTCGAGGCGTGGGAGGCCGAGGACCTCTCTCCCGAGGACGACATCATCACCGGGCTCGAGCCGGTCGACCTCGAGATCGCGGCGATCTACCGCCCGTATAAGGTGCCAAACGAGTAGCCCGGGTTTGCACGCGACCGGTTTCCGGAAGCCGTTTGTGGGGTCGCGCGGGAGCGATGGACGTGCGCGCCGATCGCGATCTGCCGCCGGTGGCCGCCCTCGCGATTGCGGTAGTTGCGACGAGTACCAGCGCCATCTTCGTTCGCTGGAGCGTGGCACCGAGTTCGGTCGCGGCGCTCTATCGCGTCCTCTTCACGGCCGTCTTGGTCGCACCCGTCGCCGCGACCCGTCACCGCGGGGCCTTCGCACGGCTCTCCGGCCGGGACCTCGCGGGCGCGGCCGTCGCCGGCGTCGCCCTGGCGATCCACTTCGCCGCGTGGTTCGAGAGTCTCGCGTACACCAGCGTCGCCGCCAGCGTCACGCTCGTCCAGAGCCAGCCGGTCTTCGTCGCGCTGGGCGCGTGGCTGGTCCTCGGCGAGCGACTCACGCGCGCGACGGCCGCCGGGATCGCCGTCGCGCTCGCGGGGGCGACGGCGATGTCGCTCGGCGACGCCGGTGGCTCGGCCCTTACCGGGACGACAACGTACGGCAACGCCCTCGCGGTACTCGGCGCGGTGACCGTCGCAGGCTACATGCTCGCGGGCCGCTCGATCCGCCAGCGGGTCCCGCTCTTTCCCTACGTGACCGTCGTCTACGGGGTCTGTGCGGTCGCGCTTTTCGTCCTCGTGGGCGTGCAGGGTCACGCCTACGTCGGCTACCCGCCCCGCGAATGGGCGCTCTTTCTCGCGCTGGCCGTCGGCCCCGGCCTCCTCGGGCACACGGTGAGCAACTGGGCGCTGGCCCACCTCGAGTCGGTCGTCGTCAGCGTCGCCTGGCTCGGCGAGCCGGTCGGCGCGACGCTGCTCGCGCTCGTCCTGCTCGGGGAAGTGCCGGGCCCGGTTACGGTCGGCGGCGGCCTCGTCGTGATCGCCGGCGTCGCGGTGACGACGCTCGAGCGGGACCGGCGCGTCGACACGACGGACTGACGGCCGTGGCGGAGTCGTCGACGGAAAAAGAGCCCGGCAGCGGGCTACTGGACGTCGATCTCGCCGACCGCGTCGAGCTGTGACTGGTCGAGGTAGACGGCCATCTCCTCGGTCGCAACGAACTCGACGGTCTGGGTCGCGCCGGCCTCGTCGAGAAAGTCCGAACGGACGTAGGTGTTCCACTCGTTCGTGTCGCCGCCGCTGGCGATCACGAAGTTGTGGCCGGGCAGCGGTTCGTAGGTCCGGTTGTCCGCTTCCGGCTGGTGTTGTCCGATCGTGTTCTCCCACTCGAGGGCGTAGGTCTCGCCGGCCTCGAGTTCGAGCGTCGGGTTCTCCTCGTCGGCGATGGCGTCGGGGCCGACCCCGACCCAGCGCCCCTCCTCGAGTCGCATCGAGTAGGTCTCGGCCGGGTCGCCGGGTTCGGTCGCCGACAGGGTGGCGGTGAACGCGGCGTCGTCGCCGTCGATCGTCACCGTGTCGGTCAGTCGCTCGTGGCCGTAGGTCCAGACCTCGACATCGTACTCCCCGTCCTCGAGCATATCGAAGCGAGCGACCGCGGGCGGTGCTTCCTCCTCCTGTTGGCCCGGTTTGGCGG
Source organism: Natrinema thermotolerans DSM 11552 (assembly GCA_000337115.1). Taxonomy (GTDB): domain Archaea; phylum Halobacteriota; class Halobacteria; order Halobacteriales; family Natrialbaceae; genus Natrinema; species Natrinema thermotolerans. Next base: position 95,438 of record AOIR01000048.1, on the reverse strand, counting down.
CGACGTCGGAGAAGGAGTGGTGATCGCCGACGAACACCTCCGCGCCGAGTGGGTCGCCGTTCTCGTCTTCGACCCGTACCCGCAACTCGTGGACCTCGTCGACGTCGATCAGTTCGATCGGGCCGCGCATCTGGACGGGATGGGGAACGCAGTAGTAGCCCGCCATCCCCTCCTCGGCGGTGACCGTCAGCGAGGTCGATTCGCCCTGCTCCTCGACGAAGTCGGTCGCCTCGATCACGTTGCCGTCCTCGTCCTCGAGGGTGAAGTTGTGCCGCGAGCCGTCGCCGTTCGTCCAGACGATCTCGTGGTCTTCGCCCTCGATCAGTCGCAGCGGCGGGTTCGAGCGGCCGTCGATCTCGGCGGGGGCGACGCCGACCCAACCGCCGACGATACCGAGCAGCGAGAGGGTCCGGCCCGCGCCGTCGTTTTGCGTGGCCGGCAGTCGGAAGTCGATCTCGTCGCGGTACGCGCCCGCCGTGCCGGCCGCGGCCGTTCCGGCGATCGCCGCGGTGCCTCGCAGCACGCCGCGGCGGGACACGTCGTCGCGTGAACGTTGTTCGTTCGACATTGTTGTGTGGTGGTGATCGGTCGTCGGTCAGTCCTCCATCGAGAACACGGCGAGCGTGTCCCCGCGCGGTCCCTGCCGGAGCCAGCCGCTGCCCCCGACCTGCACGGCGACGTACTGCTTCCCCTCGTCGGGGTCGTACCAGCTCATCGGCGAGGCACTGATCGGCACGTCGAACTCGTACTCCCAGAGGCGGTCGCCGGTCTCGCCGTCGTAGGCGACGAAGGTGCCGTTCTGGGTGCCGTTGAAGACGAGTCCGGTGGCGGTCGACAGCGAGCCGCCCCACATGTAGTGGTCGTCCTCGCTCTCGATCCATTCGCGCCAGACGCGCTCGCCGGTCGTCGGATCGACGGCCGCGAAGGCCGTGATCGCGCCGTTCCACTCGTCGGGGAACTCGCTGGCCGGATCGGCCAACCCGCCGCCCCAGTAGGGGTTGCCCTCGCTGAACTCCTCGTAGCGCCAGTAGAGGTCCTGCGGGTAGTTCTGGTGGATCACGTACACCAGTCCCGTCTCGGGGTTGTACGACGGCGGCTGCCAGTCGTTGCCGCCGGGCGCGCCGGGGACGAACGGGACGCGCTCGTCCTCGCTGATGTGGGGGATCATCTCCCACATATTGATGTGCTGGCAGATCTCTTCGCTGCGCTCGTGGAGGTCGCCCGACTCGGCGTCCATCATGTACACCCAGCCGGTCTTGTCCGAGCCGACGACCATGTCCATCGACCCGTCGTCGGTCTCGACGTCCCGAACCAGCACGCGCGGCGCGACCGCGTCGTAGTCCCAGACGTCGTGGGGACTGCTCTGGAACCCCCACTGGAACTCGCCGCTCTCGAGGTCGAGCGAGATCGTTCCACAAGTGGGGAAGTTCGGCCCCGGCCGTACCGTGCCATCGAAGTCGGGGCCGGGGTTGGCGACCGCCGTGTAGAGGACGCCCGCCTCCTCGTCGATCGTCGGCGTCATCCAGCTCGTCCCACAGCCGTGTTCCCGGCTCGCACCGACCCACTCGTCCTCGAGCAGCGTGTCGGTTTGCCACTGTATCTCGCCGCTCTCGGCGTCGATTGCGGCGATGAATCCGAGAACGCCGTACTCGCCGCCGGCGCTACCGGTGTAGATCGTCCCGTCGTGGACGACCGGTGCCCACGTCGCCGAGTACCCCTCCTCGTGGTCGGCGGTACTCGTGTACCAGCGCTCCTCACCGGTGTAGCGGTCCAGCGCGACGACGCCCGAGTCGAGCGTCGTCATATAGACCGTGTCGCCGTGGACGGCGGCCCCGCGGTTGTTGTCGTCACAGCATAACTCGACGCCCATCGGGACTGCGTAGGTGTAGCTCCACAGGATCTCGCCCTCGCGGGGGTCGATCGCCTTCATGTGGTTCGGCCCGTTGGTCTGGTACATCACCGGCGGATCGCCCGGGACGACGATCGGCGTCCCCTCCATGCTCGAGCCCGTCCCGACCGAGAGTTCGTACTCCAACTCGAGGTCGGCGACGTTCTCCGGTGTGATGACCTCGGCCGGCGTCGCGCGGTGTTGTTCGTAGCTGCCGCCGTACATGAGCCAGGACTCGGGGTCCTCGCCCGTGTCGCTCAGCATCTCCTGGTCGACGTCGACCTCGGGAATCCGGTCGGTGTCGTGTTGTTCGGTGACTGCCTCATCGGGACCCCCGACGAGCGTATAGCCGTCCTCGATCTCTTTCAATTCGATCTCGCGTGCGGCCTGAACGGCCCTGTCGTTGCGTAGTGCCATCGTATCACCGCAGTTCGCTCGGGGCGCGCATCTCGTCCGTGATGTAGAACACGGAGTGACACAGTTCCTCTTGGGCGACGATCCCGACGGCCGACCCCGCGGTGAACGCGGCGGTCAACTGTTCGTCGGTGAGCCGTCGGTCCCCGACGAGGTCGCAGGCAGCCGTCGCCGTCACGAACAGCCCGCCCAGCATCGCCTTCGTGTACTGGGCCGCGTCGTCGAGGATCTCGTCGGTGACGAGAACCTCGTACTGGCTGAGGTGCCTGTCGAGCCCGCGGATCCACAGCAAAGCCCCGCCCATCGCCCGCTGATGCAGCGGTGGGACGGTCTCGGTTTCGAACTCGACGCCCGCCGGGATCCCATTCGACGGGACCCACCGCGCGAGCCGCTCGCTGTTGTTCGCGACATCGGTCAACAGTGCCGTCTTCTCGGCCTCGTCGAACCCGACGCCGTCGAGCGCCGACGACAGCGGGTCCGCCAGTACCAGTTCGCGGACCGTCGTCTCGATGTGTCCCGCGGTAAACCGCGGCAGGTTCTCGTCGAGACTCTCGAAGAAGCCCGCCTCGAGCAGGTGGTCGTACAGTCGCCAGCCCGGTGCCGCCAGCGCGGTATACGGGCCGTCCGTCCCGTCGGGGACGCCGCCGTCGCGAACCGCCGGTACGCGACCGATCGCCGCCGCGATGTTTTCCCGTTCCCGCTCGAGTCGGTCCCGCTCGAGTCGCCCATCGAGGTCGGCCCGAATCGCTTCGCCACGGGAGGCAAAGGACGAGTCGGACCGCGGTTCGATCTGTCCCGCGAGCCCCGCCCACGTTACCGCGCCGTCCGACGGATCGTCGACGCCGAGGACCGCTGCCAGATCGCGTTGTTCCGCGGCTGTCATGTTCGCCGCAGTGGATATTTGTGCCATGATACCACGGCACAAAGAACGCCATCACGTGCTTTGATAATGCTTATCAAAGAATTCCGGCGCGATAGGGTCCACCTAAACGAGTGTACGGCCGAGCGGAGAGAACGTGTTGCTGCTGTGGTGGTTCTCACAGACTGTACGGACGACTTACCGGGCGACCGTGGTGCCGGCCGGTAAGGCAGGTCGTCCCGTAGCCGGACCGTACGGGACGACACCCGTTTTTGATCCTCGCGACCGTACGTTCCGTGGGTGAGAGCCGGTGATCGATCTCCGCGACCTCCGGACGCGCCTCGAGCAGCCGGCGTACGTCGGTGAGAACCGGTGTTGGCCGTGTACGGCCGTCAACATCGTGATCGCGGTCGCCGCCGGGATCGCGGCAGGGATCGCCGTCGCCCCGTCCGTCGGCGCGCTCGTACTCGCCGGCTGTCTCGTCGTCGTCCGCTACCGCGGCTACCTGCTCCCCGGGACGCCGACGCTTACCCGGCGGTATCTCCCCGATCGCGTTCTCGCGCTGTTCGGCAAGACGCCGTCGCCGCAGGCGACGATCGAGACCGCGTCGCCCACGGAGGTGACGGACGTCCTGCTCGCTACCGGGATCGCGACCGACCGGGCGGGTGACCTCCGACCGACTGCGACCGCCCGGAAGCGGTGGGTCGACGACTCCTCGAGCGACGGGCCGGCCGAACCGAGCGCCGCCGCCGTCGCGTCGATCCTGGGTGCGGACGACATCGAACGGATCGACGACGCCGCGTTCGTCGTCGACGGCCGCAAACGCGTCCGCTGGGAATCGCCCGCGGCGCTGCGGGCCGACGTCGCTGCGGCCCCGCTGCTTCGCGCCCGCCTCGAGGGCTGGGACGACCTCGAAACCGACGAGCGCCGCGACCTCCTTCGAGGGGTCCGGCTGCTCCGGGATCGCTGTCCGATCTGTGGCGGAGCGGTGACGACCGCCGCCGACCGTCGCGATCACTGCTGTCGGCGGCCCCGCGTCGCGATTCGGGCCGTCTGCGAGGACTGCGACCGGCCGCTCGTCGAACTCGCCGTCGCCGAATCGGCGGCCGACCCGTGGCTCGAGGTTGCCGGCCTCGCCCTCGCGGACGAGTCGCCGTCCGAACCCTGAGCGGGTCAGTCCTCGGCCGTCGGATCCGCGGTCTCGCCGAGCGGTTCGACCTCGACGTCGATCTCCGCGGCGGCGGCCTTGTACTCGGGGATCTTCGCGCGCTCGTCGAGGACGTGGTTCGTCAGCTTGTTCGCCGACGCGGCGGCGAAATGCGGCGTCGTCCAGACGACCCCCTCCTTGGTGTCGTCGGTAACGCGGGCCTCGAGCGTGATCTCGCCCCGCCGCGAGTGTAACCGGACGTACTCGCCGTCCTCGATGCCGTAGCGCTCGGCGTCCGCGGGATGCACGTCGACGAAGTTCTCCGGGGTTTGCTTGTTCAGCGTCGGCGAGCGGGTACTCATCGTCCCGGTGTTGTAGTGTTCCTCGAGGCGCGCGGTCGTGAGTATCAGCGGGTACTCGTCGTCGGGGGTCTCCGCGGGCGGGGTGTGTTCGACCCCCTCGATGTGGCCCAGCCCGCTCTCGGTCTCGAACTCGTCCTCGTAGAGGAACGGATCGCCCTCGTCGCCGGGCTCGTAGCAGGGCCAGTGCAGCCCCTCCTCGCCGAGCAGGTCGTAGGTCATCCCGTGGTAGCTGGGACAGACCTGCCGGAGTTCCTCAAAGATCTCCTCGGGATCGTCGAAGTCAAAACCCGCATCGAACAGCCGCGTCCCGATCTCGGTCAGGATCTCCCGGTCGTGTCTCGTGTTCTCGTGGACTTTCCCGACGCCGCGCATCCGCTGGACGCGTCGGTCGGTGTTGGTGACGGTCCCGCCGCGTTCGGCCCACGTCGTCGCCGGGAGGATCACGTCGGCGTAGTCCGCCGTTTCGGTGTGGAAGATGTCTTGGACGACGGTGAACTCGAGGTCGGCGAGTCGCTCGGCGACGGCGTTGGCGTCGGGTTCGCTCATCACCGGGTTCTCGCCCATGACGTAGAGGCCCTTGATCGAGTCGCCCGCCTCGTAGGAAATCTCGACGTTCGTCAGCCCGGGCTCGTCGGGGATTTCGAACCCCCAGACGTCTTCGACCGATTCGCGGGCCTCGTCGTCGTCGACCAGCTGATAGCCCGGGAGGACGTTCGGCATCGCGCCGACGTCACAGGTCCCCTGAACGTTGTTCTGGCCCCGCAGCGGGTTGACGCCGGTGCCGGGCCGGCCGAGGTTGCCCGTGATCAGCGCCAGGTTGATCTCGTTTTGGACGTTGTCGACGCCACAGGCGTGCTGGCTCATCCCCATCCCGGTGAAGATGGCCGCGTTGTCGGCCTCGGCGTACTTCTTCGCGGCCAGTTCGATGTCCTCGAGCGAGACGCCGCACTCCTCGGCCGCCGCTTGCTTGTCGAAGTCCTCGAGCGTCGCTTTGAGGTGGTCGAATCCCTCGGTCCGCTCCGCGACGAACTCCTCGTCGATCCAGCCGTCCTCGGGGTTTTCCTCGTGATGCTCGAGGATCGTCTTCAGGACGATATTCAGCAGCGGGATGTCGGTCCCGGGGTTCAACTGCAGGTGCTGGTGGCGTTCCGTGTCGCCGATCTGAAACGACCGCGTCGTCTTGTTCGCGTGGGGGTCGACCTGAATGACCGTCGCGCCCTCCAGTACCGCCTGCCGGAAGTACTGGCTGTTGGCGATGGGGTGTTGCTCGCCCGGGTTCGCGCCCTGAATCCAGAACACGTCGGCTTCTTCGCGGAGGTCGCGCATGCTGTTGGTCATCGCCCCCGCGCCCAGACTGGTTCGCAGCGCCCAGACCGTCGAGGCGTGGCACATCCGCGTGCAGTTGTCGACGTTGTTGGTGCCGTACCGGCGGGCCAGCTTCTGGAGCAGGTAGTTCTCCTCGTTCATCACCTTCGAGGAGCCGAAAAAGCCCATCGCGTCCGGGCCGTACGCCTCACGGATCCGCTCGAGTTCGTCGACGACGTACTCGTAGGCCTCCTCCCAGGAGGCCTCGCGGAACTCGCCGTTTTCCTTGATCCGTGGCTCGATGAGCCGGTCCTCGTGGTCGACTACCTCCGTCGCCGCGCCGCCCTTGATGCAGATCCGGCCCTCGTTGACCGGGGCCTCGCCCCAGGGCATGAACCGAACGTCGCCGGGCTCTTCGCCAGGCTGTACTTTGATCCCGCAGCCGACCCCGCAGTACGGACAGATCGTCTTGACTGGCTCCTGTTGATCGCTGGACATCGTGGGTACACCCGTTAGTCGAACGGGTCCACCTCCGTGTGCATGATACTTTCTACCATGAAACTGGCATGTGACCGTCGGTAGTGGTACGGTTTCTCGAAACTATCCGTGAAATCCGTACTCAGTATCGATGAAGGGTATACCAGTCCGATAGTTCCGCTTGTGATACCACTGTTAGTGGGTTACTCTATCTTGGCGAGTTTCGTCTGGTGAGCAGCCAGCAGTTCTAATACCGGTTTGATTTCGTCAAAGCAAGGGCCCCGTTCGATGGAGTTGACACTCGGCAGCCAGTTGATGTAGCCGTACTCGTCTAACTTGGGGAGATGTTTGTGTCGATAGGCGATTCTGTTCGTTTCGTCGGCGGTCTCTCCGTCGGGCGGAGAGTCGAGATTCATCGGTGAATCGGTCTGTATGGGCGTCTCCAGGAGGGCGAACAACACCCGTCTCCGGTGAGTGTCTGCTAACGCATCAAATACCTTGTCGGCTTTTTGAGCCATTACACTCTACGTAGGCCTTCTGTCCGTTTAGGTACTCGAGGTTTTCACTCCGGGGAGAGTTTTGATTAACTGAGTAAATAGACATTCGTTGCAGTACCGGCTGCCGAACTACTGCTGTGACGGAACCGCCGCACACCGGACCGTGACCGAGCGACAGCCTCCTCTCGAGACCGCCGGGACAACGCCTACGGGCCACCGTGTCAAACGGTTTCACGATGGAACTCACCGACTCGCTCGTCGCCGCGACGGCCCGCGAGTACCGCGAGCGGGAGCCGCTGTACGCCGTCGAGGCCGAACAGCTCGAGACGCTGCCGGCGGCCTTCGCGGCCGGCGAGTACGGCCGTCGGGACGCGGTCTGGGTCGTCCGGTGGTACTACCGGCGCTTCCTCGGCGACTACCCCGACGCTGACCGCCGCGCGGCCGAGGACCGCTTCCGGGACAACGACTTCGAGGCCGTCCGCGACGCCATCGCCGACGCCGTCGTGGCGGACGACGCCACGGAGGCAGTCGACGCGCTGACCACCCTCGAGGCCGTCGACGTTCCCGTCGCCTCGGCGTTTTGCATGTTTCTCGAGCCGGACGTGTACGTCGTCGTCGGCCCCCGCGAGTGGGCGACGCTCCGCGACGCGGGCGAACTCGATCGGCCCTACCCCGATCCGCCGTCGGTGGCCGACTACGAACGCTACCTCGAACGCTGTCGGACCCTCGCCGACCGGTTCGATTGCGGTCTCTGGACGCTGTACCGGGCGCTCTGGCGGCTCTCCGACTGAGTACCGACTCCGCTCGACCGCCCTGCCCCGCCCCGGCCGCCGTCACCGGGGTCGTTCCCGTCGGCGGGGCACTTTTGCCATCGCTGGACGAACGCTCGGCTATGTCCCTCGAGTCCGACCGGTCGGCCGTCGTCCTCGCGGGCGGGGGCTCGACCCGCTTCGGCGACGCGGACAAGGCCGTCGCCGACCTCGCCGGGACGCCGATGGTCCGCCGGGTCGTCGATCGCCTCGAGCCGGTCGTCGGCGAGGTCGTCGTCAACTGCCGCGAGGAGCAGGTGCCGGCGCTCGAGGACGCGCTCGCTGGCGGTCCCGACCCCTCGTTCGCCGTCGACCCGGTGCCGGACCGCGGGCCGATGGCGGGCATCATGACCGGCCTCCGAGCGACGACTGGGGAGTACGCCGCCGTCGTCGCCTGCGATATGCCCTTCGTCGACCCGGCGCTGATCGCCCACCTCTTCGAGCGGGCCGCCGGCCGCGAGGCCGCAGTACCTCGCGTCGACGACCAGTGGTTCCAGACCACGCAAGCCGTCTACCGGGCCGATCCGATGACCGCCGCCTGCGAGCGTGCCTTGGAGCGGGGCGACCGCCGAGTCGTCGAACCGCTGTCGGACCTCGACTACGTCGTCGTCGAGGACGACGAGATCCGCGAGTACGCGCCGCTCGAGACCTTCGAGAACCTCAATACCCGCGAGGAGTTCGAGGCGGCGGCCGAGCGGCTCGCGGCCGACTCGTGACTACCGCTCGAGAACGTCGACGATCGGTTCGTCGTCGATCATCCGGGCCAGCACGACCCGGGAGACGGCCGGCGCTCGCTCGAGCAGCTCCCGGCCGATCGCCGTGGCGGTAGCCCGCAGTTCCGGCCCGTCGACCTTGTTGAGCAGCGGGACGACCGTCGCGCCCTCGGGGACGCCTCGCAGTCCGCCGCGGTCGCTCGCGAGGACCCGGGCCACGTCGACGGGTCGGATCGCGTCGCCGCGATCGAGGCCGGTGATCGCGGCCACCCGCTCGGGCCGGTGGACCGTCGCGGCCGCGAGCGGCTCCCCGACCGCCCGGACGCTCGCGATCGGGACCACGGTATCGACGCTCGCGGGGAGTTGTGGCTCGCGGTCGTTCGGGGCCTTGAACTCCCGGGTCCGCGCGCCGTCGGCCTTGACGAGGACGAGATCGGCGGCGTCGGTTGCCGCGAGGCCGTCGACGACCGCGGGATCGTAGCCCACGTACCGGTCCTCGCCCTCACGTTCGGGGACGACCCCGATCGGCCACGATTCGGCGCGCTCGAGCGTCGCCGCTGGGTCGTCCGTGACGACGACGCGCTCGACGCGGCGGTCGAAGATGGGGATCCGGACCGTCGCGGTCACGGCCGCCCGGAGCGACCGATCGTGGGCGGCCCGGGCCGCCAGCGCGTACAGCGTCGTCTTCTTCCCGCCCGCGCCCACGACCGCGACGAGGCCGGACTCGGCCCGGAGCGCCTCGAGGGGGTCCATATCCCAGCTATCATCGGCACTCGCTAAGTAGTTGGGACGCCGCGCTTCACAGCCCCAGTATCTCCCGCGCCTGTGCCGGCGTCGCGAACGGCAGCTGGTGGCGGCCGAAGATCAGCGTCGCGTAGACCGGCTCGGCGAGGTTCCGGCGCTCTAACAGACCGCAGGTCTCGTTAGTGTGGCCGTCGTTGAACACCTCGAGCGACGGCTGAACGCCGGCGACGGGGGACTGAGACCGGACCGCCGCTGCTCGCGCTTTTAACACCGCCCGTTCCGTATAGGTGTCCATGACACTGTCCGACGCGAACGGCCGCGACTCCGCGTTCCGATTCGACTACCAGCCCCCGACGATCCGGTTCGGGTCCGGCTGCGCCGACGACCTCGCGGCCGAACTCGAGGCACAGGATCTCGAACGGGCGCTGGTCGTCTGTGGCTCGACCGTCGGGAGTACGCCCGACGTTATCGATCCCGTCAGGGAGGGACTCGGCGATCGGCTGGCCGGCGTCTTCGACGAGACGACACCGCAAAAGCGGCTCGCGACGGCCGTCGAAGGTCGGGAACGCCTGCGTGCGGCGGACGCTGACGCGCTCGTCGCACTCGGTGGCGGCAGCAGTCTCGACGTCGCGACGGTGATCAGCGTCCTCGCGGCGGGCGATCGCACCCACGAAGAGGTCGCGGCCGAGTTCGCCGAGACGGGGACGATCGCCGTCCCCGACGAAGGGCTGGTGCCGATCGTCACGGTCCCGACGACGCTGGCCGGGGCCGACCTCTCGATGGTCGCGGGCGTCACCGCCGCGCCCGACTCGAGCCCGGTCGACGAGGAGATCGCCGGCGGGATCTCCGATCCCGACCTGATGCCTGCGGCCGCGGTCTACGACCCGGAACTGGTCGCGACCACGCCGGACGCGATCCTGGCCGGCTCGGCGATGAACGGCTTCGACAAGGGGATCGAGACCCTCTACGCGAGCAACGCCACACCGGTCACCGACGCGACGGCGAGATCCGGCCTCGAGACGCTCGCGGACGGCCTCCGGGCGTTCGGCGACGGCGACCGCGGGATCGAGACAGTCGAGACGATCCTCGAGGGGATCGTCCTCGTGCAGTACGGCATCTCCCGGCCCGGCGAGACGACGGCCTCGATCGTCCACGCCTTCGGCCACGCTCTCACGCGGACGAACACCGTCCAGCAGGGCGCGGCCCACGGCATCGTCGTCCCGCACGTCCTCGCGTACTGCTTCGAGCAGGACGGGGTCGACGCACGCGCCGGCATGCTCGCGACCGCGCTCGGCGTCGACGACGCGGCCGACCACGGGGCCGCGGTCGTCGAGGCGGTCACGGAGATCCGGGACGCGCTCGGTCTCCCCGCGCGGCTCCGGGACGTCGACGGCCCCGACCCCGAGGAGTTCACGACGGTCGCCGAAGCCGTTCTCGCGGACCCGTTCATGGCCAACGTGCCGCCGGGGCTCGAGCCGACCGTCGCGGAAATCGAGGGAATCCTCGAGGCGGCGTGGTAGAGGGGTTTCAGCGGTCGGTGCCGGTCCGCGGCTCTCCGACGGCCGTCGGCGGTTCGACGCCGCGGCGCGGCGGCTCGAGACCGCGATGGAACGGTGAGGCGAGCCTGATGAGGGAGATCAGCATGGCCGTACATCCCGCAGTGAGGAGCAGGGTAACGAACGGGTCGGCTAGTTGGACGATCTCGAGGAGATCGAGCCCGATCCCACCGACCAGTAGCGAGAGGAGTTGACTGGCGGGGGCCCAGTCGGGCAGCCGGTCGACGATGCGGTCTCGATAACGGGTCGTGTAAGAGAACCCGCAGCACGCACCGAGCAACACCGCGGGCCAGTAGTCGACGACGGCGGGCAGTCCAACATAGACGTCAGCGACCCAAGCGTACAGCGGCAGCCCGACGACCAACACCACGAACTCGCCGCGACGGCCCTCGGGAAACCGCCAGTCCCCGTCGTCGTCCCGGAACCACTCGCGGATCGGTTCCCGCCGTTCCATCGCCGGGACCGTCACGGCGAGCGAGTAAGAACGTTTCTATCAGTTGTCGTTTCGATCGCGGTCAGAACGGGGCCTGTGGACCGTCGTCCGCCGCGGCGTCAGAATGGGTTGCCGTCGCCGTCGATGCCGGCCCGCTGCCGGCGTCGGTCTTCCCGATCAGTACGCGGAACTCGCCGGGGTCTTTCAACCGATACTCCCAGTGGAACTCGGGGCCGGCCTCGGCCTCGAACTGGTGGTACAGCGGCTTCGGGTCGTGGTCGTTGACCAGTACGAACCCCTCGCCGGCCTCGAGGTCGGCGTAGGACTCGAAGATCAGCTCGTGACGCTCGGCGGGCGGCCGGTCACGGACGTCCAGTTCGGTCGTCACCGCGAGGTCGTCTCCGGCTTCGTCGGCCCCGTCGGCCCCGCCCGACCCCTTGGTGATCCGGACCCGAACCTCGCCGGGTGATCGATCCATCACCGCCCACTCGAAGGCGTCACCGTACTGCTGTTGGAACTCTTGGTGGAGCGGTTTGGGTTCGTGGGGGGCGACGATCTCCATCGCGTCGCCAGCCTCGAGGTTGCCGTACCGATGGTGAATCGTCGGATGGCGCTCCGGCTTCGGGATCTCGCGAACGTCGAAGGTCGCGGCCACGCCGTCGTCGGTTGCGGCGTCGCTCTCGTCGGTCTTCGCGATTTCGACGCGCCACTCGCCGGCGTCGCGGCTCGCGTACTCCCAGCCGACGACGTCGCCGTGAGTCGATCGCAGTTCGTGATACAGCGGCTCCGGATCGTGGTCGTTGACCAGCACGAACCCCTGGCCCGGCTCGAGACGGTCGAACGTGTCGGTCAGGACCTCGTGGCGGCGCTTGGGCGGGATCTCTCGGACATCGAAATCGGGAGAGTCAGCCGTCGATTCACCCCGTTTCGTCACGTGGACCTCCCACGCGTCGGGGCCGTCCGTCTCGACCGTCCACCCCAGGGCCGTCTCCCGTTCGATGCGGTACTGGGCGATGCTCGGGCGAACGTCGGTGTCGGCGGTGATCGCCACCGTCTCGCCGGGTTCGACCCGATCGAGACGGCCGAACACGCTGTCCCGTCGCTCGGCTCGAGGCTCGTCACGGACATCGAGAGGGTCTTCCATCGGGACGAATCGATGAACCGGATTCGAATAGGGACTCTCCCGAACGTATTCGCCACGTCATAACACCTGTGGGGATCGACGGGCGGTCACGACGGTGATCGCCGGCGGCGATATCACGTCGTCGGATTCTCGAGTCGGAGCAGGTCGTCTCTCGGCTGTGACAGCCGCGGTTCCGTCTCCCGATGGGGATCGAACGCGCCGTACGCGACGGCCTGCCAGAGGACGCGCTCGGGATACGGCCGTTCGGAGAGATCGATACCGAGCGCGGCCGCCAGTCCGCGATCGTCCAGTTCGCCGGCCGCGGTCGGCACGGGGACGGGGTTCGGCAGGGCCTTGAGGTCGAGCCCGAACGAGGGAAAGACGGCTGCGGCGGTGCCGCGAGCAGGGTGATACAGCGTCCGCAGACCGGGGTAGCGGACGCGGAGCTGCGGCGTCACGGTCCGTGTCTCGTCGCCCGTCGCCGAGCGGACGGACCGGGACGACAGTTCGACCGTCGTCCGCTCGCCGGCCGGTACGGAGAGCGGACCGGCCCGCGTCTCGAGGGAGACCGCGTCGGCGTCGGCGGATCGAACGGCGATTGCGGGCGGCGAGTACTCGCGGACGGCGGCGACCGTCGAGTCGCCCGCGACGGTCCCGTCGACGATGATCTCGTGGACAGCATCGGTACCGGAGGCAGCCCCGTCGTCGGTGGCCCCCTCCCGCCACAGCGGCGGCGACCGCGTCCCGTCGGCGGTGAGCGTACGGAGGCCGTGTGTCGTCGCGCAGACGCCGGTCCAGTCGGCGGGTGCCGGCCCGTCGGGGGGAAGCACCGAGCGCCAGTAGAACACGCGCCGTTCGCCCCGGAACTCGTAGGGGATCGCGTCCGGAAAGAACGCGTCGCCGAACCGGTCGGCCTCGAGCGACGGATGCTCGAGACGGAGTTCGACGTACGGCACCCGTTCAACGAGGGGTGCGGGCCGATCCTGGCTCCCCCTCGTCCACGAAATCGGCGTCGTCGACTCTCGAGCGTCGGTGCCGGGCATGGCGTTGGGCGGCGCTAGGGCGTCGAGACGCTAAGGTCCGGACCCGAACCGATTCGTCCCTGGTTCCGGACCGTTCGGCCGGTGGGGGACAACGTCGCTTGGCCGTCGCGACGCCGAACCGGTTCGACCCGCTGAAACCGCGCGAGCGAATATGTCCGCGACCAGCCCTTAGTGGCGACCGACCCAACGACGAGGCGGGTGACCCCACAGTATGGCCGGCTCCACGAGGCAGTCCGTCGAGACGACGGCGGACGACCTCTTCGACAAGTACACGCTCCCGAAAATCGCGCTGACGATCATTCTGGCCGCGTCTTTCCTCGGCACGGTGGTGACCGGCCGACTCGCCGGTGGCGGGGACCTCGCGGTGGCGGTCGCCAAGTGGGGCTACTTCGTCGCCCTCGGCGTGCTTGCCGGCGGACTACTCTGGAAACACGGCTTCGTCCGCCCGGGCGATCTCGAGACCGGGGCCGACGCCTACTGCGCGCGGATGTACGACCGGTTCCACCGGATCGCGATCGGGGCGCTCGTCGTTCTCGTCCCCGGGGCTGCCGTCGCGATCGACCGGTACGCCGCGGCCGTCTCGCGGCCGCTTCCCGTCCTCGCGCTCGGGACGGCGGTCCTCGGACTCGTCGCGATCGGCGGGACGCAGTCGCTGCGCTCCGCGTCGGTCGACGCCCAGTTCCGCGGCCCGCTCGGGCTCGCGGCGCTGGCGCTGGCACTGGCCGCCGTCGTCCTGACGGCCGCGCTCGAGGTCGGACTCCGGGCCGGCGACGGCCTCGCGGTCGGCGTCCGCGTCCTCCACCTGCTGGCGTTCGCGGTGTGGGTCGGCGGGGCCGTCTGGAACATCTTCGTCGCCGTCCCGACCGGCCAGGAGTACCCGACGACGCCCGTGATCCGCGCCGCCGGCCAGCAGCTCGAGCGGTTCCGGTGGGCCGTCCGCTTCATCATTCCGACCCTGATCGCGACGGGGCTGTATCAGGCCGTCGACGCCCTCGGCACGACGATCGGGCCCTATCTGGGAACGACCCTCGGACTCGCAGTCGCGGCGAAACTGGGTTCGATCGGCGTCCTCGTCGTCATCTTCAAACTCTGCCCGATGTGGCGGGCCTGTTCGCCCATCGACGGGGTCTGTGACCTCGAGGAGATGGGCGGCCAGCGCGACGGACCGACGACCGACGCCGCCGGCCCCGAGCCGACGGAGGTGACGAGCGATGACTGACGCGGCCGTCCCGACGGAGCTGCCCGACGTCGACCCCGATCGGACCGTCGACAACCGCGGCCGGGGCTGTGCCAACGGCATCGCCGCCGTCCAGCGAGCCCTCGAGGATCTGCCCGACGGGGCCGTCCTCGAGATCCGGAGTACCGACAAGCGAGCGAAACAGGAATATCCGAAACTGGCGGCACAGACCCCCCACGAACTGCTCGGCATCGAGAGCGAGCGAACAGGCCTGTTGACGACGGTCTATACGACGTATCTCCGCGTTCGCGAAGGGTGAGCGACGCGCCGAGCCGTCGGAATCACTACTCGTCAGCGTAGGACGGCCGCTCGGCGTACGCGATCGGATCTCGGACGCCGATGTTCTGGAACGCCTGCAGCCGGAACGCGCAGGCGTCGCAGGTGCCGCAGGCGGGTTCGTTCTCCCGGTAACAGCTCCAGGTGTGTTCGTAGGGGACCTCGAGTTCGACGCCCCGTTCGGCGATGTCGGTCTTGGACCACTCGACGAACGGTGCCTCGATCGAAATCTCGGTCTCGGGTTTGGTGCCGACGTCGACCACGTCCTCGAAGGCCTCGAAGAACGCGGGCCGGCAGTCCGGATACCCGGAGAAGTCCTCGCTGTGGGCCCCGATGAAGACCGCGCCGCAGTCGTTGGCCTCGGCGTAGGAGACGGCCATCGCGAGCAGGTTGGCGTTCCGGAACGGGACGTAAGAGGTGGGTATCTCGTCACTCTCCATGTCCGCGTCTTCGACGGCCATCTCCTCGTCGGTCAGGCTCGAGGCCCCGATCGCCGCGAGATGGTCGGTCTCGAGGCGCAGGAAGTCGGCCGCATCGAACTCGTCGGCCAGCCGGCGGGCACACTCGAGTTCCCGATCTTCAGTGCGCTGGCCGTAGGAGGTATGCAGGGCGTAGATCTCGTAGCCCCGATCGCGGGCGACGGCGGCGGCGGTAGCGCTGTCCATGCCCCCCGAGAGGAGGACGACGGCGCGTTTTTCTGACGGTTCGTCGGTCGTGGTGTGGGTATCGTCAGTCATGCGTGTCTCGAACGGTCGATCGGTCGGCGTTACGTCTCGGGGGCGTCGTTCCAGAGGTCGACGTGGAGTCGGGGCGTGTACCGGAAGCCGTACTCCATCGCGAGGTCGGCGACCCGGGTTCGGGTCTCCGCGAGGCGCTCGCGGGTCGCGCCCTCGGGCATCAGGAGGACGTCATCGTCGGGGATCGGGACCGCGGCGGCGTCGCGGAGGTCGCCGAGTAGTTCGAGGATCTCCGGCATGTCGTCGGCGTCGGTTACGACGAACTTCAACTGGACATCGTAGGCCTCGACCAGTCGGACGAGCGCGTCCATGTCGATTCGATCGCGCTCGTGACGTTCCTCCCACTCGCCGGCGGGGGCGTCCTCCGGTGCGCGTTCCGGCGTCGGCGTGCTGCTCTCGAGTTTCGGGCTGATCGAGGCGAGATCGATCGGCGCGTCCCGGTAGATCGTCCCGTTGGTCTCGACGGTGGTGTGATACCCCCGCTCGTCGAGGGCCTCGAGCAGGCCGACGCTCTCGTCGTGGAGCAGCGGTTCGCCGCCGGTCAGGACGACGTAGTCGGCGTCGCGGGCCTCGATCTCGGCGAGGATCTCCTCACGGCCGAGCCACGCGTGGGTGGGCTCCCAGGAGGTGTGATAGGAGTCACAGAACCAACACCGGAGGTTACAGCCGCTCGTGCGGACGAACGTCGACGGAACGCCGGCGAGGGTGCCCTCCCCCTGCAGGGAGTGAAACAGTTCGTTGATCGGCAGTCCGTCCGGCGTCTCCTCGTCGCCGCCTTCCGTACCGGACTCGAGGTCGATGGAGTCGGAAACCGGCATCTCAGAACCCGCTGCCCCCGCAGAGTTCGCTCGTCTCGCTGACCCGCACGGCGACGTCGGTGACCGTCTCGGGCAGTGCCGCCGCGAGCTTTCGCTCCAAGACGACGCTCATCACCTCCGCGGTCGGCGGGTTCTCGAGGACGACGACGCCGTCCCCGTCGCCGGCCGCTTCGAAGGCCTCGATCAGCGGGTCGCCGGCCTCGAGCAGGAACCGGTGGTCCCACTCGGATATCACGTCGGTAATATCACCCTTATCGGCGATCCATCCCTCGTCGGTGAGCCGGCCGGTGACGGTGACGGCGATCTCGTAGTTGTGGCCGTGCGGGCGGGCACACTTGCCGTCGTGGTGTCGTATCCGGTGGCCGGTGCTGATCCTGATCGGCCGGTCGTGGCCGACGTGGAGGGTGCGACGTGCGCCGACGATCGCATCGTCGGTCGTCGCGTCGGAGCCGCGTTCGCGGGGGTCGGCGGTATCGGTCATATCACGAGATTCTCGTGGGAATACTTAAGGATGGCCGAACGGCCGCTACGCTGGGATCGGAGTCGTCGCTTCGAGAACGGAACGCGGACCGTCCCGCCTCCCGGCGGGAACTGCCGGCTCGAGGCGTTAATCCTCGAGTTTGTCCTGGAGCCTGTTTTTCGCCTCGGTCCGGCGCTTGCGGGAGAACTCGGGGGTGTCGTTCGAGAAGTCGATCTCGATCTCGTCAAGCGTCCGTCGGTAGATGTTGGTCCGTCGCCCCTCGTCGGAGAGCTGTCGCCCTTCGCAGGTCAACAGTCCGGCGTCGACGAGTTCCTCGATCCGGCGGTAACAGGTCGCGATCGGGATCTCGATGTCCTCGCTGAGCGCCTGCGCTGATTTCGGCGTTCCCGCCGCACAGAGGATCTCCGCGCTGTATTTGTTCCCTAGCGCGGATAGCACTGTGGCCGAGTCCGCCTCCGTTCGTTCCGTCCGACTCCGAGACATAGTACCCTCCTTACTAATTATCTGGATTGAATCTTGTGGTTACCGTGAGTACTACTTTATCAGACAGGTCGCGGCGAGGCCCACGAGCCGGCGGCGATCCGCCGAGGGCGAGACGCATTTGGGGGTCCGGCCCGAACGACGGGGTATGAACGTCGCGGTCGTAACGGTCGGGGACGAACTGCTCGCCGGACGAACGACGGACACGAACGCCACGTGGCTCTGTTCGGAACTCGACGACCGCGGCGTCACCGTCGGCCGGGTGACCACGGTTCCCGATCGCGTGGCCGACATCGCCCGCGTGGTCAACGAGTACCGCGCCGAATACGACGCCGTCATCGTCACCGGGGGGCTGGGCCCGACCCACGACGATCTCACCATGGACGGGGTCGCGGCGGCCCTCGGCCGCGAGGTCGAAGAACACGACGCTGCACTGGCCTGGCTCGAGGAGGACGGGTACACGCGGGACGACCTCGCGGCCGGCACGGCCGATTTACCCGCCGGCGCGCGGGCCCTGCACAACGACGCGGGCGTCGCCCCCGGCGCGGCCCTCGAGGGGGTCTACGTCCTTCCGGGCGTCCCGGCGGAGATGAAGGCGATGTTCGAGTCGATCGCCGACGAGTTCGCGGGGACCCCGACATACCGCGAGACGGTCGTCGCCGGCGAGGCCGAGAGCGCCCTGCTCGATCGGATCGCCGACGTCCGCGAGCGGTTCGACGTGTCGGTTGGCAGCTATCCCGGCGAGTCGGTCAGGATCGAACTGACCGGCACCGACGAGGCGACGGTCGCCGACGCTGCCGATTGGCTCCGCGAGCGAGTCGACTCGCCGTGATCTTACCGGTAGAGCGAGACCGCCCAGGCGATCGTCACCAGGAGGCCGAGCGCGAGCGCGCCCCAGCCGACGAGTTGCATCGGCAGTTCCGGTTCCGTTTCCGACGCGAGAACAGCGGCCTCGATCAGTGTTGACATAGTCGGCGATCGGTACCCGTCCCCCTTAATTGTTCAGAAAGCGAGCGGGTCGGCTACGCCGCCCGACCCCGGGGGGTCCCGCTCGACCTCGATCGCGCGCTGCCGCCAGTGAAGGATTCGATCGCCTACCCGCCAAACACCGCCCGCAGGACACGACACGGCTTTCCGACTGGCTTCCCCAGAGACCGGTATGGAGTCCATCGGCGTCGTCGTCAACCCGATCGCGGGGATGGGCGGTCGGGTCGGGCTGAAGGGGACCGACGGGAAACTCGAGGAGGCACGCCGCCGCGGTGCCGAGCCGCGTGCCCCGGACCGGGCCCGCGAGGCGTTGCGGTCGCTCCATCGCCGCGCCCCCGACCTCGCGGTCTCCACGGCCGCGGGCGTCATGGGCGAACGCGCGGTCCGGGACGCCGGCTACGAACCCGAGATCGTCTACGACCCGGCCGACGCCGCCGACGCGACCGACGGCCCGGCGCGGGTTGCCGATCCCGAGACGGCCGAGACGTCGGCCGACGACACGCGCGCGGCCGTCCGAGCGTTGCTCGCGGCCGACGTCGATCTCGTCTTTTTTGTCGGCGGCGACGGCACCGCCGTCGACGTCGCCGAGACGCTCGTGGAAGCCGACGGGGAGACGCCGATGCTGGGCGTGCCGGCCGGGGTCAAGATCTACTCGTCGGTCTTCGGCGTGACGCCGGCCGACGCCGGTCGGATCGCCGCCGAGTTCGACCGCGTCGAGCGCCGCGAGGTCAACGACATCGACGAGGACGCCTACCGCGAGGGGGCGGTCCGGACGGAACTCAAAGCGATCGTCCCGGTCCCCGTCGCGCCGGCGGTCCAGTCGGGCAAACAGGTCTCGAGCGGGAGCGTCGACTCGCTGGCAGCGGGGTTCGCTCGCGAGGTCGAGCCCGGCCGGACCTACGTCTTCGGCCCCGGCAGCACTGTCGGCGCGATCGAGACGGAGTTGGGGATCGATCCCTCACCGCTGGGCGTCGACGTCTGGCGTGCTGGGACCGAAGACGGGGAGTCAGGAGGCGAGTTGCTGGCCCGCGACGCCGGCGAATCGGAGATCCTCTCGGTACTCGAGTCGCCGGCCACGATCGTTGTCTCGCCGATCGGCGGCCAGGGCTTTGTTTTCGGCCGCGGTAACCACCAGATCTCGCCGGCCGTGATCCGACGGGCCGAGGAGGTCGAGATCGTCGCGTCCGACGAGAAACTCGACGATCTCGACTCGCTGCGCGTCGACACTGACGACGAGGAGATCGACGAGCGACTCCGTGGGTGGGTACAGGTCCGGACCGGCCGGTTCACGACGCGACTGATCAACGTCGTGTAGCCGGCCCCGTCACGCTCGAAGCGTATAAGGGGTTGTGCGAAACGGCCACGGAAATCAACCATATAACCATGCGGCGCTATATAATGACCATATAGTCAAGATTAAGGTCAAGTCCCGCCTAGGGGCCCGTATGGAAACGCGGAAAGTCCAACGACTCGGTCCGTCGACGCTCGCGATGACGCTCCCGGCCGAGTGGGCGTCCGAACACGGCGTCGAGAAGGGCGACGAGGTCTCACTGCGAACCAGCGGTAAGGGCACGCTGACCGTGATGCCCGAGTCCGCGAGTTCGGAGGAGACGGAGGCGATCATCCACACCGACGATCTCGACGCCGACGCCGTCGAGCGTGCGATCGTCGCACAGTACGTCCTCGGCCGCCGGATCATTCGCATCGAACGCGAGGACGGCGCGCTCGAGTCGGATCACATCAACGCGGTCTACCAGGCCGAGACCCAGCTGATGGGGCTGGGCGTCATCGAGGAAACCCCCGAGAGTATCTCGATCCGCTGTTCGGTCGACCCCGAGGACTTCACGCTCGACAACCTCCTCGAGCGCTTAGAGCGAACGGGACAGACGATGCGCGGCGAGGGGATCAAGGCGCTTGCCCACGGCAACACTGATCTGGCCCAGCGCGCGCTCAACCGGGAGCGCCAGGCCAACAAGATCTTCGTCCTCCTCCTGCGGCTGATCTTTACGGCCTACCAGAACCCCAACCTCGCGCGGGCGGTCGGCCTGAACACCGGCTTCCCGCTGATCGGCTACCGCTCGATCGCGAAGAACCTCGAGCTGACTGCCGACAACGGCGAGGACATCGCCGACATCGTCATCGAGACGGAGGGCCACACGTTGAACGTCGAGAGCGCCGTGATGCGCGAGATCCGAGAACTGAACGAGCTGGTCGACGAGATCACGACCAAGTCGGTCGAGGCGGCCGTCGAGCGCGACTACGACAAGTCCAACGAGGTCCGCGGGCTCTTCCACGAGATCTCCGCCCGCGAGGACGAGATCCTCACGGGGCTGCCGGAGATGGACAACGAGGATCTGCTTCGGGTGCGGGAGGTGCTGGTCAGCCTCGAGCAGACCGCCCAGTACGCGGCCCGAAACGGGGAGATCGCGGCCAACCTCGCGCTCAACGAGGAGTCCGAACACACGACGATCAAGTGACGCCGTCGTCGCGCCGGCGACGTCCCGACGCGAAGCCGTTCGGTCGGTTTTCCGCGCATCGGTCGCTGAGCGACCGGTGTCGTTCGACGCACCGATCCGTCAGGAATGGGTGAAGTTAAGGGACCCCACACGCAACCCCCGAGCATGGCTACGGAATCCGAAACGACGGACAAAGGCGTTGGACTGGCGCTCGCACTGGGTGCGCTCGCGGTGATCGGCGCGTTGCTGATGCTCGTCGGCGCACCGGAGATAACGGCGGCCTGGGGATTCGCCGCGGCCGTTCTCTTTAGCTCGCTGGCGGTCGTCGGGATCCACCTCTTCTCCTACTGAGGCCGTCGGCAGCCCCGGCCACATGCCTCCGGTTTCGACCGCTCGCTGGGTATCGCGGGCCGTTGCCGTTAACAGTTAAGAGCGCTGCTCCCCTAGCGGGACGTACGGACGATGACGGACTACTCCGACGAAGAGCAACGGATCCTCTCGTATCTCCGCGAGAGCGCGGCCCGCGGCGAACAGTACTTCCGGGCGAAGAACATCGCGGACGCGATCGGACTCTCGTCGAAACAGGTCGGCGCTCGGCTCCCGCATCTCGCGGAGAAAGCCGACGAGGTCGACATCGAGAAGTGGGGTCGTGCCCGGTCGACGACCTGGCGAGTCACCACCAGTTGACCGGCCACGCCGGACCGCGACGGCCGGGCCCGACTCGAGTCGACGCCGCCGATGGGTCCACGGCCTTTTTATCCAACAATCGCAGAGGTACGGGCATGACTGTACGTGTCGACCGGTCGTTCGACGTGCCCGCGTCGCCCGAGCGGGTCTGGGAGTTCATCGCCGACCCGTCGAACCGCGCCCGGGCGATCAGCGTCGTCGAGGAGTACGCCGTCGACGACGCGGACGGCCGACGCGTGACCTGGCAGGTGGCGCTGCCCATCCCGCTGGTTCGCAAGACGGTGACGGTCAACACCGAAGACGTCACCCGGCGACCGCCCGAGTACGTCAAATTCGTCGGCAAGTCGAAAGTGATGGACGTCACCGGGGAACACGAGATCGTCGAGACCGACGACGGGACGCGCCTCGAGAACCACTTCGTCGTCGACGGCAAGCTCCCCGGCGTCGAGAAGTTCTTCAAGCGCAACCTCGATTCCGAACTGCGGAACCTCCAGCGGGCCCTCGAGCGGGACCTGCAGACGACACAGTAACGGTGGTGGGGCCGCCACGCTCGAGGTATGAGCATCGAGACGGACGCCGACCGCGACGGCGGTGAGTCCGGGGACTCGCTATCGATCGCGCTCGCACAGATTCGCGTCGAGGCCGGCGAGGTCGAGGCCAACGTCGACCGCGCGCTGGCGGCGATCGCTCGCGCCGCCGACCGCGGCGCGGACCTCGTGGCCCTGCCGGAGCTGTTCAACGTGGGCTACTTCGCGTTCGATCTCTACGCGCGCAAGGCGGAGCCGTTCGCGGGCGAGACGTTCGGGCGGCTCCGCGCGGCCGCGGCCGACCACGACGTCGCCGTCCTCGCGGGGACGATCGTCGAGGATCTCGCCGCGACCGAGAGCGTCCCGACCCCGGCCGACGACGGGCTGGCGAACACCGCCGCTCTGTTCGATGCCGACGGCGACCTGCAACTGGTCTACCGGAAACACCACCTCTTCGGCTACGAGTCCGCGGAGTCCGAGCTGCTGGTTCCCGGCCAGCGCCTCGAGACGGCGACGATCGGCGGCCTGACCGTCGGCGTGACGACCTGTTACGACCTGCGGTTCCCCGAACTCTACCGACGGCTGGTCGACGACGGCGTCGAACTCCTGTTGGTCCCCAGCGCGTGGCCCTACCCCCGCATCGAACACTGGCAGACGCTCTCGCGGGCCCGCGCCATCGAGAATCAGGCCTACGTCGCGACGATCAACGGGGCCGGCGAGTTCGACGACGCGACCCTGCTGGGCCGCTCGAGCGTCTACGATCCCTGGGGCGTCGCGCTTTCCTCGAGCGGGGACGAGCCGGCGCTGGTCACGGCCGAGATCGATCCGGCGACGATCGCCGAGGTCCGCGAGGAGTTCCCCGCGTTGCGGGACCGACGGCTGTGACGGGGCTGGACCAGCGGCTGTAACGGGACCGGACGGACGGCCGTGACCGCGGGCCGGACACGGGTTCGCCGACCGCTGACTTTTTACTTTCCCACGCCATTTGTTTGGCTGCCGGCACAGACGCTTTTCACGTCTACCCGGCATTGCGCGTCGCTCCGGCCCGTCGCGCGCTCGGGTCCCGGGGCCCGAGCGTTACACCGCGCCCGCCTCCTCGTCCACCCTTTCGCCTCTCGCTTTCAGCCCGATCGCTTGAAGCAACGTCTCGAGGTCAAATATCGTACTCGCGAGAGGGCCGTGAATTATCGGAGTTGAATCGCCCGAGCGGAACGGAGCGTCCTGCTACCGTGGCTGCAGTGAGTAGCCACGCCCTCCCCAGCCGATTCGTTCGTTCCCTCCGGTCACTCACTCATCCCTCGCGCAGCGTCGTCGATCCGCCCTCACTGTCGTTCGGACGGATAAACAGCGCGCGCCACCGCGGGCGAACGGTCGGTTCGGAACGAGCGGCTGCGACCCGGTCGAGTCAGAACGGGAAGCCGCCGTAGCGCAGGTACACCATATCGAGGATGAGGAGTAACTGAAACACGCCCTGGACGCCGCCGAGCATCGCGTTTTGCTTGCCGATCCCGGCGATGATCGACGGATCGGGTTCGGCCGAGCGCATCTCGCGATACATCCGGATCTCGCCGGGCAACAGGAAGCCAAAGCCCTGTACCGAGAGGACCGTGACGAGGACAAGCGCCACCGCGACGGTCGGTTCGGTCATCGCGAACCCGTCGATCGTCAGGGCGACCCAGGCCAGCGAGCCGACCGTCGCGACGGCGAACGGAATCTGCCAGCGGCGGTCGTCCCAGGCGTCCAGTCGCCAGCCCAGCAGGAGCAGGATCGGGATCACGTTCACCGCGGTAAACAGCGCCAGCCACGCGTCGGCGTGGGGAAAGAGTCCGATCCGCTGGGCCAGCGTGATCCCGCCCGCGATGGTGACAAAGGCCAGCGACGGGAGCAGAAACGCCGTCTTCGGCGTGAGCCGCTGGAACACCGCCGAACTCTCCTCGTCGTCCAAGCCGCCGATGACCGGGCCGAGGACGGCACCCATGAAGACGTCGATCCCCGTCCAGAGAACTCCCGCCATCACGTGAACGTAGGTGTGTTGCTGGACCGTCGCGACCGTCACCGCATAGCCCAGCGCGGCCAGCGGAATCAGTATCACCGCGACCGCGAAGGCCGGATTCGCTCGCTGCCCCATCCCCCTGATCGTTCCGCGAACCGTCGCCGTCGACATGTGCGGGAGAAGTCACTAATCCCCCATAAACGATGTTGCCGACGCAACGCTGTCCGAAAGGGCGACCGGCGCGTCGACGCGCGACTCGAGCGCGCCGCCGGACTACCGATCGCGCTCGACGGTTTCGCCGGGCCGCGTGGTCGCGCCGCCCTCGAGTCGCAGTCCGGGGGTCAGACTCGTGTTGATGCCGGTCTTGACGCCGTCGCCGGCGACGACGCCGAACTTCCGGCGGCCGGTCGAGACGCGCTCGCCCTTGACGGTGAACCGAATGTCCGCGTCGTCGTGGCGCAGGTTGGCGACGTTCGTCCCCGCGCCGACGTTGACGTTTCGCCCGAGGACGCTGTCGCCGACGTAGGAGAGGTGACTGACCGAGGTCCCGCGCGAGACGACGCTGTTTTTCACTTCGACCGCGTGGCCGATCTCCGCGTCCCGGCCGATCAGCGTCGCGCCGCGGACGTAGGCGTTGGGTCCCACTTCGGCACCCTCGCGGATCAGTGCCGGCCCCTCGATCACGACGCCGGGTTCGACGGTCGCGCCGTCCTCGACGACGACCGATCCCTCGAGGGTGGCGTCGTCGCTCACGTCGCCGTCGATCCGGCGCTCGAGGGCGGCGAGCTTCCACTCGTTCGCTTCGAGCAGCTCCCACGGGCGGCCGACGTCGAGCCACCGCTCCAAGGTGACCGGCGTCACGTCGAACGCCTCGATCACCCGCGCGACGACGTCGGTGATCTCGTGTTCGCCCCGTTCGCTGGCGGGGACCTCGAGCCACTCGCGCGCTTCGGCGGGGAAGGCGTAGGCCCCGGCGTTGGCGAGGTTCGTCGGCGGCTCGGCGGGCTTCTCGACGACCTCGGTGACGCGGCCGTCGTGGCCGGGCTCGGTACTCAGGACGCCGTAGTTGGACGGCGCCGCGACTTCGATGGCACAGATCGCGGGACAGGCGTCGAACAGCCGGTCGATCGCCGCCGGATCGTAGAGGTTGTCGCCGTTGAGGACGGCGAAGGGGCCCTCGAGGTGGTCACGAGCGGCGTTGACGGCGTCGGCGGTCCCGGCCTGTCGCTCCTGAACGGCGTAGGAGACGGGGACCCCGCGGTACTCGGGGCCGAAGTAGTCACGGACCGTCTCGGCCTCGTAGCCGATCACGAGGACGATCTCGTCGGCTCCGGCCTCGATCGCCGCGTCGACTGTGTGCGCCGCGAGCGGACGGTCAGCGACCGGCAGCATCGGCTTCGGCACCGATTCCGACAGCGGTCGCATTCGGGTTCCTTGGCCCGCCGCGAGAACGACTGCTTTCATGTCCGGCCCTTCCACGAATCCCCGGATAAGCGATTCGTTTCCGAGTAGGATCTGAAACGCAAGCCGGTCGTTGATAGGGTGGGGCGAAACGGGCTCAGTCCTCGGAGGTCGTGATATCGGCCGACAACCCCTGTGCCATCTCGATCTCGTCGGCGTTGTTTAGCGTCCAGGCGGTGCGTTCGGTCACGGCCTCGATGGCCTCGCGGGCACTCGGGTAGCCGTTGCCGGACTTCTTGACGCCGCCGAAGGGCAACTGGACCTCCGCGCCGATACACGGCAGGTTCGCGTACGCGAGTCCGATATCGGCGTGGTCGCGGAAGTAGTTGAGCTGCCGGTAATCCTCCGAGATGATCGCCCCCGCCAGCCCGTAGGGCGTATCGTTGTGGATCTCGACGGCCTCCTCGATCGTCCCCGAGTACTCGAGGAGGGCGACGTGGGGGCCGAAACACTCCTCGTTGAGACAGCGCAGATCGGACTCGTAGTCGATCTCGTAGACGAACGGGCCGACCCAGTGGCCGTCTTCGTGGTCGTCGGGGATCTCACTGTCCTCGAGTTCGAATCGATCGACCAGGACGTTCGCGCCCTCTTCGCGGGCCAACTCGTTGTGCCGGCGGATCTTCTCGACGTGGTCGGCCTCGATCGCCGGCCCCATGAACGTCGACTCCTCGAGCGGGTCACCGACCGCGATGTCCTGGGCGATGTCGACGAAGCGTTCCTTGAACTCGTCGTAGACGTCCTCGTGGACGATCAGGCGCTCGCTCGAGACACAGCGCTGGCCGGTCGTCTTGAAGCTGGACATGACCGCGGAGTGGACCGCGGTGTCCATATCCGCGTTCTCCGTGACGACGATCCCGTTCTTGCCGCCCATCTCGCAGGCCGCGAGCTTGCCGGGTTCGCCCCCGACTTTGTCGGCGATCCCGTGGCCGACTTCGGCCGAGCCGGTAAAGAGGACGGTGTCGACGCGCTCGTCGTCGGTGATCGCCGCGCCGGCGTCGCCGAAGCCCTGGACCATGTTGAAGACGCCGTCGGGGATCCCCGCATCCTCGAACATCTCGGCGATGATCTGGCCACACCACGGGGTCTGCTCGGCGGGCTTCCAGACGACGGTGTTGCCCTCGACCAGCGCGATGGCCATGTGCCAGAACGGGATCGCGACCGGGAAGTTCCACGGGGTGATACAGCCGACGACGCCCCGCGGTTTGCGGCGCATGTAGGAGTCCTTGCCCGCGACCTCCGACGGCACGACGTCGCCGTGGGGGTGGCGGGCGTTGCCCGCCGCCCACTCGACCATGTGCCAGGCCTCGGTGACGTCCGCCTTTCCTTCGGAAATCTCCTTGCCACACTCCTTGGTGACGATCTCCCCGAGTTCCTGATGGCGTTCGCGCAGCTCGTGGTAGATGTCCCAGAGGTACTCCGCCCGGTCGATGTAGGACAGCGCGCGCCACTCCTCGAAGGCCTCGTCGGCCGCTGCGAGCGCCCGATCGACCTCGGCCGCCGTGCCTCGCCGGAACGTCGCCAGCGTCTCGCCGGTTGCGGGGTTTTCGCTCGCGAAGGTATCGCCCGAGCCCTCGGTCCACTTGCCGCCGATGTAGTGGCCGTATACCTGTTCAGTGGCTTGCTGGCTCATACCACTGCCTACGACCGACGCGGTCAAAATCCTGCTGGTCGTTCACATGTGACGAGTCGGTCGTGGGGATTTCGTATCCGAAAGGGAGGTAATTGGTCGACTCGAGACGGTCTCGGTCGACGGACAGTCGACTGCTCGAGACAGGCGAACCGCGGATGTCCTCCCTGATCATCCGGCATGCGGTGGCGCGCGCTGGCTACTGGCCGAGCGAGCGTTTCGAAAACGAACGGTGACCGGAGGGAACCGTGAGTACAGCGAGGCCAGTTGGCAACATCGTGCGAGGGATGAACGAGCGCCGCGAGGCGCGAGTGAATCGGTTGGGGAGGGCGTGGTCATCCCGTGGTGCCACGATAGCAGAACGCCTCGTTCCGGTCCGCCGACTCGAGTACGGCACTCGAAGACGGCGTCGTCTATCGGTCCTCTTTCTCGCCGCGCTCCTCGGTGACGGTCCGCTCCCCCTCCGGCGGCGCGTCCGCCATGTCCGGGTGGCGCTCCGCACCGGCCTCCGTCATCCCCTCGGCCGAGGGCTCGAGGCCCTCACCGGTCCGACCCTCCTCGCTCGCGGCCGGCTCGTCGGGCGTTCCGGACGGCGGCCCCATGGTCCGCTGTTCGTCGCTGTCGCCCCGCCCGGCGGTGCGTTCGTCGCGCTCGATGACCGGATCCGTCCTGCCCGTCGACGGCTCGGCCGCCAACGACTGGCCGGCCTCGAGTCGGATCACGGTCCCGGTAATTTCGGTCACCGCGCTCGCGTCTAGCGGGACGATGTCCTCCTCGGACTCCCACTCGAGGATCGCCCGGAGCGTCTCCCGGGCGTCGTCGTTCACGTCGACGTAGGCCGTCTCGGGTTCGGTCAGCGTGACGGTTCCGAGGACATCGCCGCCAGCCGTTTCGACCCGCTTGCCGACGTCGTCGTCGGTAAACGTTTGCCCCATGGACGGCCCTAGCGCGACTCCCGAAAAACCCGTAGTGCCTGCAGCCGCCTGTGGTCGGGCGAGACCCGTTGCCCGCCGTCATGCCCCGCCTAACTCGGCTGCCTTCTCGAGTTCGCTGCGCAGCGTCGTTGAGTCGAACTCGTGGTCGGGCCGGAGCCGCACGAAATCGAGGAACTCCCGTGCGGCGAGTAAGGTGTCGGGTCCGTAGGCCGTCGCAGCGGCGTCGACGGCCGCTCGAGGCCCGATTCGGGGTTCGAGGACCGCGAGCGCACAGGCTAGATCGTAGGCGGTCGTCTCGTCGACGCGGTCGTCGTGGACGCTGGTCGCGTCGATGAAGTAGAACTCGTCGTCACACAGCAGGATGTTCTCGGCCCGCAGGTCGCCGTGGGCAAGCCCGTGGTCGTGCAGCATCGCGAGCATGGCGAACAGCTCCGGCGCGCGTTCGGCGACGGCGTCGTCGGCCACGTCGTCGAGCGACCGGAACTCCGGGAGGTACTCGAGGACGAGGACGCCCAGCCCGTTGACCTCGAAGGCGTCGATCGGCTGGGGGGCGTTGATACCGATCTCACGCATCCGGAGGGTGGCCTCGTACTCGTGTTCGACCATCTCCCGAGGGGTGTCGAACCGATCGAAAAAGCCCTCGGTTCCCGAGGAGAACGCGCCGACGTTCCGACCGGTCGTCAACACCGCATGCACCAGCGCGTTCTGCCGGGAGACGATCTTGACGAACCACTCGTCGTCGATGACGCAGGGCGTCGAGAGCCAGTTGTCCGCCTCGAGGAACTCGACGCGGACCTCCTCGCGGTCGTAGCGATCCGCCAGCGTGCGGACGACACGCTCGATGCGGCTCCACTCGACGGTCCCTCGTGCGAGCCGGCGGATGTCCATACCGCCAGTCAGGAGCGGCGGCGTTAAATGCGTCCCGAAGTGTTATCGGTGGAAGGTGTCGCTGACGGCGGGGGACCAGGGGTTGGAACGCTAACACTATGAGTCGGGACGTTCTACTCGTAGCCAATGTATGCGCTCGACGACCTCAGCGACGCGATCGATGTCACCCGCGAGTTTCTGACACCGATCCGTCCCTGGATGTGGCTCAAACTCGCCTTGCTGCTCTTTTTCATCGGCGGCGTCGGGTTCGGCAACCCGGTCTTTTCAGGCGGCGGTGGGGGAGTTAGCGATGAGGGAGCGACGGTTGATCCGGGCACCGTCGACGTCGGCGAGTTACTCCCGATACTCGTCGTCGTCACCGTCGCCGTCCTCCTCGTTGGACTCGCGTTCCTGCTGGTCGGATCGATATTCGAGTTCACGTTCCTCGAGTCGCTGCGCTCCGGCGAGGTACACGTCCGTCGGTACACGAAGCGCAACGTCGGACACGGCGTTCAACTGTTCGGGTTTCGGGTCGTCCTCGGGCTGATCGCGCTCGCAGTGATCGGGCTCCCGGTGGCCGCAGTTTTCCTCTCGGGGTCGGACGCCGTCTCGCTGGCGATGATCGGCATCGTGATCCTCGTCGCGATCCCCGTGGTGCTGGCCTACGCGATCATCAGCCGGTTCACGACGGTCTTTGTCGCGCCGACGATGTTGCGGGAGGATCTCGGCGTCGTTGCCGCCTGGAAGCGGTTCTGGCCGACGCTGTCGGGCAACTGGGCGGAGTATATCGTCTACCTCCTGCTGGTCTGGCTCCTGCAGCTGGTCTTCGCCTTTGCGATCGGTATCGCGCTGTTCATCCTGGCGATTCCGATCGTGATCGTCCTGTTCGTTCTCCTGTTCATTCCGATTCTGAACCTGCTCGTCCTGCTGGTCGCGATTCCGCTGCTCGTGGTACTCGTTCTGTTGGTCCAGGTACCGGTCGTCGTCTACCTGCGCTACTACGCCCTGCTCTTGCTCGGTGATACCGACGCGGACCTCGATCTGATCCCTGACCGACGGGACGCGGTTCGCGGTGGCGGCCCGGGTGCCGGCGGCTCCTGGGAGACGCCCGACTCTCGAGCCGAGGACGATCGCCGGGACGACCGCGACGACCTCGGGACCGACGACATGTGGGGCGACGACTCGGAATCGTTCGACAGCCGCTGGAACGAACCGGATTCCGACGACTCGAGCGGCTGGGGGGACCGCGACGAGTCGGACAGCGGGGTCGGCGGAGGCGACTCCGACGATGACGGCGACGGCTGGGGCGACTCGAGCGGGTCGGACGATGATGACGACGATCGGGACGATCGAAGCGGCTGGTAGGAGTGCCTCTCTCGGCCGCCCCCTGCGGGCGGCGGTGCGTTTATTCCCGCCCTCGGCAAGTATTGCGTATGGCCGCCGATCTGCCCGACGAACACCGGATGATTCGGGAGACCGTCAGGGACTTCTGCGAGGCCGAGATCGAGCCGATCGCTCAGGAGATCGAGGACGACCATCGGTTCCCGGCCGAGGTCTTCGACCAGTTGGCCGCCCTCGATATGATGGGGGTGCCGATCGACGAGGACTACGGTGGACTCGGCGGCGATACCCTGATGTATACGCTGGTCGCGGAGGAACTGGGCCGGGTCTCCGGGGCCGTCGGCCTCTCCTACGTCGCACACACGTCGCTGGCCTCGAAACCCATCGAACGGTTCGGGACCGAGGCCCAGAAGGAGCGTTGGCTGCGGCCGCTGGCCGAGGGCGAGACCATCGGCGGCTGGGCGCTGACCGAACCCGAGAGCGGCTCGGATGCCTCGGACATGAACACCCGGGCCCGGAAAGAGGGCGACGAGTGGGTACTGAACGGGACCAAGCAGTTCATCACGAACGCCTCCGAGGCCGGATCGATCCTCGTCAAAGCCGTCACCGATCCCGACGCGGGCTACGACGGCATCTCGACGTTCATCGTCGCCCCCGACGCGGACGACGGCTTCGAGGTGACGACCGTTTGGGAGAAGATGGGGCTCAACGCCTCGCCGACCTGTGAGATCGCGTTCGACGACGTTCGCCTCCCCGAGGACCGCCTGCTCGGCGAGGTGGGCGACGGCTGGGAGCAGACCAAGAAGACCCTAGACGGCGGCCGCATCTCGATCGCCGCGCTCTCGACCGGGCTCGCACAGGGGGCCTACGAACACGCGAAGACCTACAGCCAGGAGCGCGAGCAGTTCGGCCAGCCGATCTGCGAGTTCGACGCGATTCGGGACACGATCGTCGATATGCACCGCAAGACCGAGCGGGCGCGGCTCCTGACGCGGCAAGCCGCCCGCACCGACGACCGGGGCGACCCCGTCACCAGGGAGTCGGCCCTCGCGAAACTCGAGGCCAGCGAGGCCGCCCGCGAGGTCGCCGAGGACGCCGTCCAGGTCCTGGGCGGCTACGGCTACACGACCGACTTCGCACCCCAGCGGTTCTACCGCGACGCGAAGCTGATGGAGATCGGCGAGGGAACAAGCGAGATCCAGCACTTAGTGATCGGTCGCGAACTCGGACTGTAACGCCGCCGCGAGGTCTTCGCCTCGGACCCGCAGTTCGAGCCGTTCGTCGTCGGACCGGCCCGGCTGCTTTGCGGCCAATCAGCCGAGGATGCCGTCGTCGCTCTCGTTGTCGCTGCTCTCGTTGCCGTCGCTCTGTGACCCGTCGTCGGAATCGGATTCGTTGCCGCCGGAGTCGCCGCTCGAGGCACCCTCGTCGACGTCGGTGGTCACCGCCTCGGCGAGCGCCGTGATGTTCGGCCGTTCCTGGCTCTGGAGGCGCTCGGGATAGACACCGATGGTCACGAGCAAGTCGTCGCCGGCCTCGACGGCCTCGGTGATGTGGACGTCGACCTCGACGTCGCGGCCGTCGAAGGTCGCGTCGGCGGTGTACTGCGCTTTCGTGGTCGACTCTTCGAGGATCGTGACCTCGGTGTCTCGGTCGTGCGAGACGTTGGAGATGCCGTCGTAGTTCTCCCGGACGAGGTCGATGAGTTCCTCGGTCGACATCTCCCCGACGGGGTTGAGTTCCCGCCCGAGGATGTTGACCTGCGGCGTGGTCAACACGTTGAAGACCGCAGCGCGGCGCTCGCCGAGTCCATCGATTCCGACCTGCTTCTCGTGTTTGGTCATGTAGTTCGTGACCGTGACGGTCTCGTTCGTGGGGCCGACGTCGCGCTCGATCTCGAGCGGGTCGATGGCCGTCTGCTCGTAGCCGGTCTCCGCGCGGGCCTCGGATTCGACGCCCGCGGGCGACGATTCGTGTTCGTCCATACCGAGCAGTCCCAGACAGCCCGACAGGCCGGCCAGTCCCGCCGCACCGAGTCCTGCGATAACGGTTCGTCGATTCATTTCCCTGCAAATGGCGGTCCAGGTGGTAAGTGTTTACTGAAATCCTGACAGTGTGTCACTCGAAAAGGAGGTCCGTTCGAATCGGTCCGGGTTGGGCAAGCGACCGTCGGTCAGGGCCAGCTGCCGGCTTCCTCGAAGGCGTCTGCGACCCGCTGGATCGCGACGACGTAGGCCGCGGTCCGGGGGTTCTCGAGGTCGTGTTCCTCGTAGGCCTCGATCAAGGCGTCGAAGGCGTCGACGATGACGCCCTCGAGTTCCTCGTTGACCCGCTGCTCGGACCAGTAGAAGCGCTGGCGGTTTTGTACCCACTCGAAGTAGGAGACGGTGACCCCGCCCGCGTTCGCGAGGATGTCCGGAATCACGAAGACGTCTTTCTCTTCGAGGACCTCGTCGGCCGCGGGCGTCAGCGGCCCGTTTGCGGCTTCCGAGATGACGTCGGCCTCGACGTCTTCCGCGAGGTCGGCGTCGACCGCGTTTTCCAGTGCCGCGGGGATCAGCAGGTCGACATCGAGGGTGAGGACGTCCTCGTTGGTGATCTCCTCCTCGCTTCCCTCGAAGCCGACGACGCTGCCCGTCTCGTTCTTGTGGTCCTTGGCTGCAACCGGATCGAAGCCGTCGGGGTTGTAGATCCCGCCGCTCGAGTCGCTGGCGGCGACGACGGTCGCGCCCATCTCGTCGATCAGTCGGGCGGCGATCCAGCCGGCGTTCCCGTAGCCCTGGACGGCCACGGTCGCGCCCTCGAGGTCCTTGTCGAGGTAGTCGAAGGCCTCGCGGGCGGCGATGACCGTCGAGCGGCCGGTCGCGTCGACGCGGCCCTCACTGCCGCCCGAATCCAGCGCCTTCCCGGTCACGACGCCCGGCTCCGACGTGTTCTCGAGGGTCTCGTAGGTGTCTTTGATCCAGTTCATCTCCCGCTGGCCCGTGTTCACGTCGGGCGCGGGCACGTCGCGGTCCTCGCCGACCATGGGTCGGAGTTCCTTCGCGAACGAGCGGGTGAGCCGCTCGAGTTCGCTCTCGGAGTAGTCGGCCGGATCGATGATGATGCCGCCCTTCCCGCCGCCGAGGGGAATGTCGACGATCGCGGTCTTGTAGGTCATCCAGCCCGAGAGGGCCTTGACCTCGTCGCGGGAGACGCCCGGGTGGTAGCGGATGCCGCCCTTGTAGGGCCCACGGTCACCGTTGAACTGCGAGCGGAAGGCCTTGAATCGCTCCAGATCGCCGTCGTCGCGTTCGATCGTGAGGTTCGTCTCGAGGACGCGCTCGGGGTGTTTGAGTCGCTCGATCACGTCGTCGCCGACGTCGAGATACGCCGCCGCGTCGTCGATCTGTGATTGCAGGCTTTCGAACGGGTTGGTCTCTTCGCTCATACGCGGGGGGTTTCGGAGACCAAGGGATAAGCGTAGCGAATATCTATCATGGAAAGAGATGCACGTTCTCCAAGGCTGACCTAAGTACCCTATATATTGACCGTTCAGTCGGTTTCGCCGGTTGCTCCGGCCGGGTCACGACGCCGTCGACGCGGGTCCCGTTGGGGGCAACCGCGCGCCCTCGAGGTCGAACACGATCGCGCCCGCACTCGAGCGGATGGGCGACCGGTCAGTTCTCTACCGCCCGTTTCGGGGCCCGGTCTCGAGTGCGGGCCGATAACCCGGTGGCACACCCCTCGTTCAGAGTGAAAAGCCGGGCGGTGTCGCCGGGCGTTCGGAATCATCCCGGCGATCGACGGATCACGATCGATGGGGTAGTCACACCCCTCGTTCAGAGTGAAACGGGATCGTGAGGGGATGACCGGATTCACTCTGAACGGCGGGGGATCCGATCGAACGCGATCGGACGGTTTGCGATTCGTAGTACCGGACCCACACCCCCCATTCAGAGTGAATACCGGTGGGCGGTACCCGGTTGTGACCGACGGAATTGACCTGCGGGGGACACAAGCGATTGTTACGATTTGGTACTGTAAGATGTTGCAATATCTTCTGCTACCGTAATATATAATACTATTTCTAGATGGAGGAGAGGGAGAGGAGACGTTCCGGAAAACTGCATCCGTCGCACTCTCGACGTTCCACGCGATCTCGGTGTACACTCCGGTTGGCGACTACGGCTTATTGACCGCTTTCAGTCTGAACGGGGTGTGGGCCTGTTCCCGACGGGCGTTCACAGTTCAGTCTGCACCCGGCAGCGAGTACGGATACTCCGAAACGGCCTTCAATAGACAGTAACAGTTCTATCTCTGTTCACTATCAGTCTGAACGGGCTTCCACAGGTTTATAATGTCCGTCTCCAGATCTGAACTATGGCCGAGCAGACCGGTGGGGACCCGCTCTTCGAATCTCATGATCCCATCTTCGATCGGAAGGAACTCCTCCACGTCGGTCACGTTCCCGACGAGGACCGCATCGTCGGGCGCGACGACGAGATCCAGTCCGTCGCCGCCGAAGTCGGTGCGATCACGCGCGGTGATCCGCCGAACAACGTGATGATATACGGCAAAACGGGGACCGGAAAGAGTCTGATCTCACGACACGTCTCGACGCGGGCCCAGGACGCCGCCCGCGGCAACGACATCGATTGTGCCGTTCTCTACGTCGACTGCTCCGAAGCGAACACCGAGACCCGTGCGACCCGACAGCTGGCGCTTAGTCTGAAAGACCAGACCGACTACCAGCAGAACATCCCGCTTCGCGGCGTCGGAACGATGGAGTACTACCAGCACATCTGGGGGATTCTCGAGGACTGTTTCGACGCCGTCATCGTCATCTTGGACGAGATCGACAAACTGGACAACAGCAACATTCTGATGCAGCTCTCGCGCGCTCGGGAAGCCCGAAAGACCGACGCCTACATCGGCGTGATCGGGATCAGCAACAAGGTCCAGTACCGGGAGACCCTCGACGAGCGGATCGACAGCAGCTTCGGCCACCGGGAGCTGTTCTTCCATCCGTACGACGCCTCCCAGCTCCGCGAGATCATGCGCAATCGCGAGGACGCCTTCCAGCCCGACGTCCTCGAGGACGGAACGATCGAACTCTGTGCCGCCCTCGCGGCGAAGAAACACGGCGACGCACGAAAAGCGATCGAGATCCTCAAGGAAGCCGGGGAACTCGCCCGCCGCACCGACAGCGAGACGGTTTCGGAGACCCACATTCAGCAGGCTCAGGAGGTCGCCGAGATCAACCGCATCGAGGAACTCACGAGCGGCGCGACCGTTCACGCGAAACTCGCCCTCTATGCGCTCGCCAGTTGTATCATCACGGGCGATCGGGAGACGTACAAGACCCGGGAGGTGTACGAGCGCTACGTCGGCATCTGTGAGCTGGTCGCGACCGACCCGATCACCGAGAACGGCCTCTATCGCCAACTCAAAGAGCAGGCGTTTCTCGGCGTCATCGAATCCGAGAAGACCGGTGGCGGTCGGTCACAGGGGAGTTACCTCCTGCACCGGCTCGTGACCGATCCGAAACACATCGTCAAGGCGGTCCGTCGCGACGCCTCGCTCGAGGACCTGCCGACGTACGACCGACTTCGGGAGACGGGGCCGTCGACCGGGAACCGCGACGCCGACCTCGAGTCCTTTTCCTGATCCGTCGAACTGCCACCACCTCGAACACGCGTTTCACTCTGAACGAGGGGTGTGGGACCACCCCCCGGTCCCGCGCTAGACCGCTTTCACGGTCTCGCGCCGGCGTCGCGATCGCCGATCGACGACGCAGCCACAGTCGACACAGACGAGCAGTCGCTCGTCGCCGGCTGTCACGGTCTCCCAGTCGCCGGTAACCGGACTCTCGTGGCCACAGTCCGGACAGAAGAGAACGGTCTTCCGCGCTTCGGGTGGCGGTTCGAAATCGTCGTGGGACGTGTCGGTTGACATGGTCGCTCGTAGGGATTCGACTGACATAGGGGTTGTGTGGCACGAACGACCGTGACGGATCGACTCACCATTGGTTGGCAGCCCCGCGTACTAAGCGATTCGTCGTGGTCGATCACGGCATGTCAATCGAAAGTACGAACCCGGCGACGGGCGACGTGGTCGACAGCTTCGAGACGACCTCCGACGAGGAACGCGAGGCCCGACTCGAGCGCGCGACCGAGACCTTCGCGGAGTGGTCAGAGACGCCGATCGAGACCCGACAGCGGCTGCTCGCGCGGGCGGCCGACGTCCTTCGGAAGAACACCGACGAGTACGCCGAACTGATGACCGAAGAGATGGGGAAGCCGATCGGGCAGGCCCGCGACGAGGTCGCGAAATGCGCGTGGGTCTGTGACTACTACGCCCAGAACGCGGCACAACACCTCCAGGACGAGGTGATCGCCGGCGACGAGAGCGCCCGCACCGTCGTTGCCTACCAGCCGCTGGGGCCGGTACTGGCGATCATGCCCTGGAACTTCCCCTTCTGGCAGGTCTTTCGCTTTGCCGCGCCGAACCTCGCAGCGGGCAACGTCGGCCTGCTGAAACACGCCTCGAACGTCCCCGGCTGCGCCCGGGCCATCGAGGACGTCTTCGACCAAGCGGGGTTTCCCGACGGCGCCTTCACGTCGCTGCTGATCGACTCGAGCGAGATCGACGCGGTCATCGAGGACGACCGGATCCGAGCCGTCACCATCACCGGCAGCGACGCCGCGGGTCGGGCGGTCGCCGAAACCGCCGGCAGCCAGCTCAAGAAGTCGGTCCTCGAATTGGGCGGGAGCGACCCCTTCGTCGTCCTCGAGGACGCCCCCATGGACGAGACGGTCGAGACGGCGGTCCAGGCGCGGCTCATCAACAACGGCCAGTCCTGTATCGCGGCCAAGCGGTTCGTCGTGGTCGACGACGTCTACGACGAGTTCGTCGACCGCTGTATCGACGAGATGGCGGCCCAGACGGTCGGCGATCCGATGGACGAGGCCACCGACCTCGGGCCGCAGGCCCGCCCGGACCTCATGGAGGAACTCCACGAGCAGGTCGCGGAGACGGTCGAGCAAGGCGGCGAACTCGAGTTGGGCGGCGAGCCGATGGACCGCGACGGCGCGTACTACCCGCCGACGGTAATCACGGACGTCCCCGAGAACACCCCCGCCGACCGGGAGGAACTGTTCGGCCCCGTCGCTTCCGTGTTCCGGGTCCCCGACGAGGACGCCGCCATCGAAAAGGCAAACGACACCCGCTTCGGTCTCGGTGCGAGCGTCTGGACCGAGGATCTCGAGCGCGGCGAGCGGGTCGCCCGGCAGTTCGAGTCCGGGCTCGCCTTCGTCAACGAACTCGTCAAATCCGATCCTCGATTGCCCTTCGGCGGCGTGAAGGACTCGGGCTACGGCCGGGAACTCGCCGAACACGGGATCACGGAGTTCGTCAACACGAAGACGATCTGGATCCAGCAGGACGCCGGCGACGAGGCCGATAGGGTCGAGTGATCGGCCGCTGCCGGTCACTCGATGTCGACCGACCACTCGCCGTCGGACTTGATTTCGACGTAGCCGACGCCGTCGAACTCGAACTCGGTCGGGTTCTCGATACTGTCCTCGTGAAACACGAACTGGGTGGACTCCCGCGTCGTCGAGAGGATGGTGACGTTGATCTCCGTTCCGTCGTAGTCGCCGGAGGGCTGGTGCGATCCGTCGAACTCGAACGGACCGTGGACTTCGTTTCCGGTTCCCTCGAGGGACACGGGCATGGAATCCCCGGAGGTCTCACGCGGCTCGCGGACGGTCACCGTCCAATCGCCGCCGGCGACGACGCTGAGTTGATAGGTCCCGCCCTCCATATGCCACGCGGTCTGTCCGTCGTACTCGCCCGACGAATCGGCGAACAGCGTCCCAGTTGACTCCGTCTCGCTTGTGTCTTCCGTGTCGTCCTCACTACCGTCGTCTTCCTCGGGAATCAACCGAACTTGGAACTCGCCGTCGCCCTCGTGGGTAGCGTCGACGACGGTGAGCCCGCCCTCGACACTGACGTCCTCGAGCGCCTCCGATCCGGTCCCGGAGAACTCCCGTTCGTCCGATTCGTCGGCGGAACCGTCTTGGTCGTCAGTGTCGCCATCCGTATCGTCGTTCTCGTCATCGCCCTCGGCCGCCTCGTTCGAACAGCCGGCAAGCGGAACTGCGACGCCGCTCAGTGCAACCAATCGTACGACTTGTCTCCGCTTCATTCGAGCCCGTTGGTACGGTGAAACGCCGTTTAGGAAATGGGGGGAATTGCAGAATCTGAAACCGACCGACTGTCCCGTTCTCCCGTCTTGAGGTCGACGACGAAACTGGTTCGTCGTCGGTTCCGCCCGTCTTCGGCCGCTCACACGACCGTCGAGATCGTATAGACGTTGAGAACTGCAGCGGCCAGCCACGGCACCGCGAGCCCCGCGGGCACGATCGGCCGATACGCCCGCTCGAGGAGGGGCCGGCAGGCCAGCGCGACGCCGACCGCGAACGCCTTCAGTCCGAGCATGCCGACGACGCCGTAGCTCTCGATCGCGCCGCGGGCCGCAGGGTTGGACTCGGCCAACCCGAGGTTGAGCCCGACGAAGGTCGTGACGATGTCGGCGACCAGCGAGAGCGCGACCAGCCCCCAGAGCAGCCGCTCGAGGTCGACGGGCGTCACATCGCCCGGCAGCCACTGGCCTGGGGTCGCGCGCTCGGAACTCATACCCTCCCCGCCGGAATCGAACCGGCACTGCCATCGGGAGCAAGAACCCGTACCAGTACGCGGGGTATTGTTATGGCAGGCGTAGGGGGATCGCCGTCGCTGGTAATCGCTTACAATCGACGGCAAACGGTTCGGGCGGCGGCCGTGAGACGGCAAACGGTTCGGGCGGCAGCCGCGACGATTTCGGGGTTGTAACCGGGTCGTACTTCGAAGGCAGGGTCAACTATGCGTCGAAACCACATGATACTGGATCTCCTGCCGGCCGAATACTGTCGTTACCGTCGTCTCCGTGTCGGACGGTCACACGAACCGATCACGGACTGGATGGGACAGTAGAGGGGGAGAGGGGTCGCGCCGACGGATCGCCACTGATCGTGTGGCGGTCGTCGCGAGGGGAGACGGATCGACTGTGGCGCGACCCGCTCGAGAGTGCGTTCTGTCTCCGTGGTCACCAGCACGGAGACACCATACACTGTCGGGTCCGATGATACGAACGCTCGCGTTCAGTAGTCCACGCGTTACGTGGGAGTCCGCGTTATATGGGTGTCCGAGAGGCCGCGATCGACTGACGGGCAGCACCACGGCCGCTGCCGACCGACGATCCGGCCGCGAGAAAGACGTTCGACGGCAATTGCAGGCAGCACGGCTTTCCGTCGAATCGCCGTTCGTTTCGACGGTTAGCGATCCGTTCCAATAGTGTGGAGCGGGGTAGATAGCGATATGTCGGAGGTACACACCGAACGTTCGGGACAACGGAGAGCGACGCTTCGCGACCGGATCGGGCGGGGACTGGACCGACGCGAGTTCCTGCGGACGGTCGCCGGCGGTGGCTACGCCCTCGGGATGGCCCACTGGATCGGCGTCGACGACTTCCTCGCCGCCGGCGACGACGAGGTCCCCGTCGTCACTGCCCTCGTCAGGGACGATCCGGCCGACCCGTGGTCGATCCGGGAGCGAACGGAACGCGTCCCTGCAGCGTGGTACGCCGCCGTCGAGAAGGCGCTCGAAATCAATGATCTCCTGTCCCGGGTCGGGTTCACCGGCTACCTCGGGAGTGCCGTCGTCCCCGGTGACTTCGAGAGCGGGACCGCAACCGTCTCCGTCGGCGTCTCGAGCGAGGGGCATTCCGTGAACGAACTGCTCGGCGAACTCGCCGAGGGCGTCGAGATCGACGTGGAGACGTTCATCGATGTCGACGACATCGGGGACGACTCCGAGGCGAGCGAACCCCGGCTTGGCTACCCCGGTACGGACGGTCGCGTCCCCAGCGGCGTCGCCTGCGAGACGCCGACGAGTCTGGCGACGCTCGGCCCGGCGCTGTATCATCCCGACGGGGAACGGCGGTTCTTCGTGACGGCCGATCATGCCTTCGACGGGATCGAGGGGTCGACCGAGGAATCCCTCTCGCTGCCCATCGGGGGCGACGACGCGGCCGAACTGGGGACCGTTGCACGACACCACCCGGTCGCCGACGTCGCGACCGTCGAACCGACCGGCGGCATCGAACCGACGAACAGGATCGACGCCCCCTCGAGCCCGCGGGTGCGGGGCCAGTTCACCAAGTTCGGCCTCGCGACGCTCGTCGCACGCGACGCCGAACTCGAGAAGGTCGGTGCGATGACCGGTCACACGGTGGGAAAGATACAGGGAATCGACGCCGTGACCTGTTTCACGGACGACTTCTGCCGGCGCGGCCAACTCCGCTGGGGCGGCGAGATGGACCTCACGGACGGCGATAGCGGCTCCGTGAGCTACCACCGCGATCCCGAGGGCGAGGCCGACGACGTCCTCATCGCCGGCTTCAACAACGCCCGGACCTGGTGGCCCGGCCAGAGCTACGTCTGGGGCGTGGGGGCCTATCGACTGACCGAAACACATGGCTATCACTTCTGAGCGACGACCGACGGGGGCCACGAGGATCGAATCGACGACCGACGGGGGCCACAAGGA
Organism: Natrinema thermotolerans DSM 11552; assembly: GCA_000337115.1. Taxonomy (GTDB): domain Archaea; phylum Halobacteriota; class Halobacteria; order Halobacteriales; family Natrialbaceae; genus Natrinema; species Natrinema thermotolerans. The sequence continues at coordinate 54,526 of AOIR01000048.1, read as the reverse complement.
TCGAACCGACGATCGACCGGAGCCACGAGGACCGAACCGCGATGCGTAACGATACCAGTCGGTCCGAGGAGGGCGCGACCGGACCTGTTAGAACGGCCGTCCGGACGATCGGCCGCGTCGTCGGGGATCTGATCGCCATCTCCCTGTGGGTCCTGTTTCTCACCCTGGCGTTCCTCGCGACCGGCTGGCCCCGCTGGGCGTTCTACGCGCTGTTGCTCGTCGGTGTTGGCGTCTACGTCGCCGTAACGGCCGCCTGGATCGACTGACGATACCGAACAGCGAAAAACGGATCGGCGGGCTACGCGAGGGCCGCCTCGAGGCGCTCGATCAGCTCGTCGTTGCCGACGTGGACCGGCGTGCGATCGTGGAGGGCGTCGGGTTCGACGGCGAGTAGCGAGCGGTCCCCGTTCGAGGAGCGCCCGCCGGCCCGTTCGACGACGTAGCCGATCGGGTTCCCCTCGAACTGCAGGCGGAGTTTGCCCTCGGGCCGGGACTCGAGGCCGGGGTAGCCGAAGGTGCCGCCGTATGTCAGTACCTGATTGACGTCGCCGATCAACGCGCCGCCGTAGCGGAGTTTGAGTTCGTCCTCGATCTCGCGGGCGTACTCGCGGAAGTCCGCGGGCCAGTCGGGGACACGGCCGCCGAAGCCGTAGACGACCGGCTCGTCGGGGAGGGTCACGTCGTCATCGACGACGTTCCGCTCGCCCCCGGAGAGTTCGTACTCGGCGACGGTCTCCTCGGTGGCGATCACCATCGTCGTGATCGGGCCGTAGAGGACGAAGCCGGCCGCGACGAGCGTCTCACCGCGGGCGGGCAGTGCGGCGTCGTAGACGCCGAAGATCGTCCCCATGGTGTTGTTGGACTTGAGGTTCGAGGAGCCGTCGAGCGGGTCCACTGCGACGGCGTAGGCGTCGCCGTCGGCCGGATCCGCACCGCAGTCGACGACGTTGGCGCGTTCCTCGCTGGCGTACTGACCGACGCCGTCGATCCCGGTGAGGCGCTCGCCGAGCAACTCGTCGGCCCAGACGTCCGCCTCGGCCTGGGTCTCGCCGCTTGGGTTTTCCTCGTCGACGGTCCCGCGGCGGCCGATCAGTCCCTGCCGTATCTCGGTCGCCGAGCGACTGATCGTCGCGACGATGTCCTCGACGACCGGGTCCGAGACCGTCATCTATTCAGTGGCCTCGAGCGCGGCGTCGGCCGTCGCCTCCTCGTAGATGACCTTCTCGAGGGCGTCCAGCAGCCGCGTCGGGTCCTCGCGCTGCCAGACGTTGCGGCCGACGGCCAGCCCTTTCGCGCCGGCGTCGATGACCGCCTCGACCTGCGAGAGGAACTCGTAGTCGGAGGTCTTCGAGCCGCCCGACATGATGACCTTCATATTGCCGGCACAGTCGACGGCGTGGGCCATCGCCTCCGGACTACCGGGGTACTTGACCTTCGCGATGTCGGCACCCAGCTCGAGGGCCAGCCGCGTCGCGTAGGAGATCGTCGAGGGCTTGGTGTCGTTTTTCAGCCCCTGGCCGCGCGGGTAGGACCACATGACCATGGGGAGGTCGTACTCGCGGCCCTTCTCCTGGGCGTCGCGGAACTCCTCGACCATCTCGATCTCGTGGTTCGAGCCGCCGTAGACGGTAAATCCGAGGGCGTCGGCGCCCAGTTCGGCGGCGTAGTCGACCGAGCAGTTGACCGCCGAGTCGGGCTCGCCCATCCAGAGGTTCGAGGTGCCGTTTAGCTTCAGCAGCAGGTTGACGTCGTCCTCGTAGCTGGGATAGTAGCCCTCGGCGATCCCCTTCTGGACCGCCATCGCGGAGACGGCGTCGTGGGTCGCCGTCTCGAAGACCGTCGACGGGTCGAGCTTCTCGGGAACCTCCTCGAAGTCGACGGGGCCGTGTTCTAAGCCGTGGTCCATCGCCAGAATCAGTGACTTGCCGTCGCGTACGATCGGGGAATCGTCGATCGGAATCATCTGTTAGACGGTCCAACAGTGCGCTATAAATCTCTGATGGTCCTGATTGTCGAAATTGAGTATACGTGTAGTAATCGCACTCTCTCGAGCCGTGCGACGTGACGGCGATCCGACTCATCGAGTACTCGAAACGGGATCGAAATCAGCTATCGGGAGCCGACTGCCAACGCGGCGTCGGCTCGAGCGACGAGTGCTAGCGACAGCGTCACCGTGCTATCGCCGTCGTCACTCGAGTAATTCGCGGGCGTTGTGTCGCCACGTACGGACGTGCAGGACGTTCAGATCGAGCGCCGTGGCGACGGTCATCGCGCTGATCGTCGCCAGCCGCTCGGCCGACTGGATCCCGGCCTCGGCCAGCCGATCGGCGTCGTCCGGGCCGACCCCGGTGACCGCCGTCACCGGCGTCGGCTTCGGATACGGCCGCTGTGAGGGGCGCTCACGACCGATCGAGACGGCCGCCTCGTCGTACTCGAAGGCCTGCCAGTCCTCGTCGTCGCTGACCGCGATCCACTCGCGTTCGGCCGCGCCCAGCCCGCGGACCTCGCTCGAGCGTCGTTGGAGATCGCCGTCGGACTCGAACGACCACGGCAGCGAGAAGCGCCTCCGGAGGGCGGCCGCGACGTCCTCGTCGACCCCGTCCTCGAGCAACAGTCGATAGGAGTACTCCTTGTCAACGACCGCCTCGGGGTCGATGTCGGCGGCCGCGAGCGCCTCGCGTTCGGCCGGTTCGATCGCCGCGTCCCGCTCCGAACCCGCGGGGGCTTCGTCGTCGGTGTCCGCGGTCGCGGCGTCGGTCGCCGCGAGCAGTTCGTCCTCGTCGAAGGCGAGTTCGACGGGGTCGGAACCGTCGTCGGCGACATCGGCGGTGTCGTCGCCGACGTCGACGGTGATCCCGATGTCGACGACGGTCGTGTCCCCGTCCTCCCCATCGCTCGCCGGGCCGGCTCCCGTCTCCGCGTCGCTGACGACGTCTTCCTTGCTCACGCGATTCACCGGTCGTGCGTAGCTCACACTGTCTCGTCTTGAAAGTTACCCTCGCGCGCCGACACGACTCCAGCCGACCAGCACGCTTACGGCCGCGACGACGGAAGGGAGCGTATGGTTCGCGAGCAGCTCGACCGGATCGGCGTCGTCGGCGCGGGGACGATGGGCAGCGGCATCGCACAGGTCGCCGCCACGAACGGCTACGAGGTCGTCATGCGCGACATCGAATCGCAGTACGTCGAGAACGGCTTCGACACCATCGACGACAGTCTCAGTCGCCTCGAGAGCCGGGGTGCCCTCGAGGAAGCGCCGGCGACGATCCGCGACCGGATCGAGGGGACCACGCTCCTCGACGATCTCGGCGACTGTGATCTGGTCGTCGAGGCCGCCCTCGAGGAACTCGCGGTCAAGCGGGAGGTCTTCGCCGACTTAGAGCGGGTGTGTGCCGACGACGTAGTGCTGGCGACGAACACGAGTACGCTCTCGATCACCTCGATCGCCAGCGACCTCGAGTGCCCGGAGCGCGTGATCGGGCTGCACTTCATGAACCCGGTGCCGATCATGGAGGGCGTCGAAGTCGTCGTGGGTGAGAAGACGACCGACACAGTGACCGAACTGGCCCACGACCTCGCCGCGGACCTCGGGAAGACGACCTGGGAGGCCGACGACAAGCCCGGCTTCGTCACCAACCGGATCCTGATGCCCTGGATCAACGAGGGGATCCNACCTCGGGAAGACGACCTGGGAGGCCGACGACAAGCCCGGCTTCGTCACCAACCGGATCCTGATGCCCTGGATCAACGAGGGGATCCGCGCCTACGACGAGGGCGTCGCCTCCAAAGACGACATCGACACGGGAATGGAACTCGGGACCAACGTGCCGATGGGGCCGCTGACGCTGGCCGATCACATCGGGCTCGACGTCTGTCTCCACGCCTCCGAGACGCTCCACGAGGAGCTAGGCGACCGATACAAGCCAGCTTACCTCCTCAAGCGGAAGGTCGAGGCCGGCGACCTCGGTAAGAAGACGGGGCAGGGGTTCTACGAATACGAATAGCCGCGCCCGCTCGTTTCAGCTTGGCATAATTTATTTGGTGCCGACATGCGTCTGCGAAGACGATGCGAACCGCCCGCGTTCTCCCGCTCCTCCTCTGTTGGTGTCTCGTCGGACTGATCGCCGTCGTCGCGGTGGCGGCCGCACCGCCTCCGACACAGCTCTGTGGCGTCTGCGGTCCCAGCGTCGCCAACGACGCCGAAGTCGCGGGCGCGACCGATCACGGAACCCTCGACGTCTACGTCGACGAGACCGGTGATTCGCTATGGCACGCCCGGATCCCCGTCACCGACTCGGCCGCCGAACGCTATCGGTCCAACGAGAGCGCGCTCGAGGCCGCGGTCGACGACGCCTGGGCACACTCTCACGCCGCAGATAGCGACGTTCGGGCCGTCGAGGCGACGGTCGAGGACGACACCGTCGTGGTGAACTACACCGTCGACGACGTCGCTCGTCGCGGCGTCGGCGACAGTTGGATTATCGACTACTTCGCGACCGGGACGTCGTCCACGCGCTACGAGTTGGCGGCCGAGCGGCTGACGATCCATACGCCCGACGGAACGGTGATCACGAACCGTCTCCCCGCCGCCGACGTCGACGGTAACGAGGCGACCTGGACGAACGAGAACGACGGGGCACGGGACCGCGGCTTCGACGACCAGACGTACGTCACCTACGGCGAGGGCGGCCTCCTCGGTACCGCGAGCGGCTACGCGACGATCGCCCGCGTGACCGGGCCGCTGGCGCTCGCTTGCGGGTTAGCTATCGGGGCCGTCCCCGGCGCGCTGATCGGTCTCCTCGGTATCGTGATCGGCCGTTCCAGCCGCGGATCCACCGTGGTCGAGCGGGTGACCAGCCGCCTCGGCCTCGAGCGGCCGACGGTCGATGCGGCGACGCTCGAGCGGTTGCTGGTCGCCGTCGGCATCGGCGGTGCGATCGGCTTCCTCGCCTACGGTGCGGTAGCGACCGACCGGGTGTTTCCGCCGGCCGCCGTCGTGCTGTCGTCGCTGGGAGTCGGATACGCGTTGCTCGGGCTGGCCGCCGCACGGATCGGTCCCCGACTCGAGACGCGCGGGCTGTTCGTCCTCGCGGTCTTCGCGACGCTCGTCGCCGCCGCTTACACGCGAGCGCTCGCCGGCGGGGTCGTGTACGCGCTACCGCCCCTGTTCGGGGTTGCTACCGCACTCTTCCTGCCGATCGGCCACGCGTTCGAGCGCGACCGGCGTCCGGTCGCGCTACTCGGGGCTGCCGCGCTCGTTCCGAGCGCCGTCGGCGCGCTCGTCTACCCGGCGAGTCCGATCGGCGTCTGGACCGTCCTCGTCGGCATGCTCGTCTTCCTGCCGTGGGTCGCAGTCGTGGGGATTTTCGGCTATCCGCTGGCGCTGCTCGGCCGAACGCTCGCGGCCGCGGACGGCTGACGGCGTAATCTCCCGACTCCCTGTCGCAGTTCGTCCCCGCTCTCAGCACGACCGTTCGACGACCGTCGTCGTCTCCGGCGGCGGGGCCTCGCCCTCGAGCGCGATCCGCCGTTCAGTGTACGTCACGGTGACGTTCTCGACGGGGCTCCCGCTCGCCGCGGTCGCCCGCTCGCACATGTAGCCCGCGAACCGATCGGCGCGGGCGTCGCTCTCGAGCAGCGAATAGAGATACTTCCGCCAGCGGAAGTCGGGGCCCGTGTCGGCCGCGGGCGGGTGGTCGGCCCGAACGGCGGCACCGCGAAGAACGTCGATATCGGGCCCGCCGTCGACGTGGCCGACCGCCGTAAACCCGCCGTCGGTCGTACTCGGATCGGGTGCGAACATCGTCCACCGATAGTCGTCGGGCACCCGCGAGTCGGCCGGCTCGAGGCCTGCCGTCGCGCCGAGCAGCAGTCCGCTCCACAGGAGGACGACGGCCAGAACGCCGACGAGTGCGACCGATCGATACCGACCGATTCGGTTCCGGACCGTCGACGGCAGCGGCGAGCCGACGGACCGCGGCGGTGTCACGCGATCGATCCTGAGCCGGCAGGCCGTCAGAGCGCGCTCGAGCGGGGCGACCCGATCGACCGCGCCGGCGGCGACGCGCTCCAGAGCGTCCCAGACGCCCGGTGGGAGAAAGAGGAGGACCGCGGTGAACAGGACTGCCGGGAAGAGGCCGACGGCCATCGAGAACGCCATTCCGGAGACTGCGGTCAGAAACGCCGCGGCGTAGGCAGTTCGGAGACGGCCGGTAAGCAGGAGCAACAGGGGTGCGCCGGTCACGAGTCCCGCCCAGGCGTAGGTGCCGGCCGTGAGCGCGAACGGGTAGGTCGCGACGGCGTCGGCGAGCGGGAGCGTCAGTTGGTCCTGCCGGAGCGCGTAGCCGAGGGCGTCGCCGCTATACCAGGTGCTGCCCTCGGTCTTGAGGACGGCGTTGCCGACGAACAGGGTGACGACGTGAACGAGGACCGCCGCGGTCGCCGGCGTCGCGATCAGCGCGTCGTTGCCTGCTCGCGCCGCGGTGTCGTTCCGTCCCGCCCTCTCTCGAGCGTCGATCGACCAGCGGTTGCCGAGCGGGAGGAAGACGGCAAGTACCAGCAGTTCGCGCAGGAGCCTGTCGGCCCCGTTCAGGACGAACGGGTTGCGAAAGTGCAGCGAGAAGAGCAAGAGTGCAGCGAGGGCCGTCGCGGTTCTCGTCCGGTAGCCCACCAGCAGTGCGACCGCGAGGAGCGCCGAACAGCCGAACAGAACGACTTGGACCCACGGCTCGCCCGACAGCGCGTGGATCGAGTAGCGTCCGAGCGCGTACTGTTCGCGGAGGAGCGCCCGCGGCAACACGCCGTCGTCGGTGTAGAAGGCGCTGAGAAACCGCACCCGGTGAGAGACGTCGAACAGGAGGAGGCCGCCGAGCGCGATGCGAAACACCGCCAGCGCGCGCTCGTCGATGCCGACGCGGCGCTCGAGGGCGGGACGGACCATCGGGGTAGAACTCGTCAGGACGCTCGCATACGTCTTGTGTCTCCGCCGCGGGCCGGGCAACGGCGCTGCCGGTTCGGTTCGACGGCTCGAGAACGGCCCTCGTCGGGTGTGTCAGGCGCAGTGGTGGCCGTTCACTGATGGAGCGGCTGGTTGGCCATCTGCTCGCGCAGTTCGGCCAGTCGCGAGCGGGAGACGCCGTCCTCGAACTGCTGGAGGAGGGCGAAGACCTCCGCCCGGGAGACTTTCACATCGCCCTCGCGGACCACGTCCTCGGGCCGTTCGCGCAGTTCGCGGAGCGTGCCGACCGCCAGCAGATAGGGGATCGCCCACGCCGAGAGGCGGTTGCCGTTGTGTTCGGGGACGACCTCGAGGTATCGCTGGGCGTCGTCGAGGTAGCTCTCGGCGCGGCCTGTCACCCGCTTGATGACGTTCGTGACGCCACCGTGGTGGGCCTCGTCGGTGACTGCCTCGACGTCGACATCTTCCGCGGCGAGCCATTCGGCGGGGAGGTAGACGTTGTTCTCCTCGCGGTAGTCGTCGTCGACGTCTTTCGCGATGTTGACCAGCTGCAGGAGGAGGGCAAACGAGCGGGCGTTCTCCCGCATCTCGTCGGCCCGGTCCTGTGAGGTGCCGCGGGCGACCAGCCCGGTGATCAGGGTACCGACGGTGCCGGCGGCGTACCAGCAGTACTCCTCGAGTTCCTCGATGGTCTGTAAGCGCAGGCCGCCCTCGTCGGCGTACCGGTCGGTGAACATCGCCATCCCGTCGACGAGTTCTCGGACGGGGTCGCGCATGATCTCGCGGGGCTCTTCGTCGAGGGACTCGAACGTCCGCAGGACGCGGGGGGTCCGGGCGACGACCTCCCAGTCGTCGTTGCGGTCGTCGGGAATCCAGGGCTCGATGTCGTCCATGAACGCGTCGACCGACTCCGTCGCATCGGGATCGAGCAGCCGGTCGTACCGCGTGAGCAGTTCGGTCTGTCGCGCCGGCGGGATGTGGCCGGCGTCCTCGATGGTGTCCGCGATCCGACAGAGGAGATAGCCGAGACAGATGTGTCTCGCCATCGGCTCTTCGAGCCGATCGATCGTGATCGAAAAAGTCCGCGAAACGCCGTGAACCGCATCGTAACACCACTCGAGGTCGTCCTCGAGGTCGGCGTCTGGTTTGGGTTCGGGCTGGCCCGTGGTCATCTACTCGAGTTAGTTTGGTTATCATCCCGGAAAAACACCGCGGTCGCGGCGCGCTCTTCCGCCCGGCGCTCCGAGCGGGTCGGCCCGACCGATCGGGGGGCCGGCAACTCCCGCCGAAACCCGTATGCGTGCGAGCGGCGAATCCGGACCCATGCATCAGTCGATACTCGTCGCCGGCTCCCACGGCGGGGTCGGTCAGCACGTAACGGCGCTGCTAGCCGAGGGCGACTACACCCCGCGAGCGATGATCCGCGACGAGTCCCAGCGGGAGGAACTGGAACGACTGGGCGGAGAGCCGGTCGTTGCGGACCTGACCGAGCCGTCCACGCTCGAGCGCGCGCTCGAGGGCTGTGACGCCGTCGTGTTCGCGGCTGGCTCCGGCGGCGAGGACGTCTACGGCGTCGACCGCGACGGCGCGATCAACCTGATCGACGCCGCGGGCGAGGCGGGCATCGACCGGTTCGTCATGCTCAGTTCGATGGGGGCCGACAACCCGGATGCGGGGCCGGAGCCGCTGCGGGACTACCTGATCGCGAAGGCCGAAGCCGACGAGTACCTCCGACACAGCGGGCTCGCGGACACGATCGTCCGGCCGGGTGAACTGACGGACGAACCCGGCACCGGCGAGATCCGGGCCGCCGAGGGGCTCGAGCTGGGCGAGGGTGACATCCCGCGCGAGGACGTGGCCGCGACGCTCGTGGCCGCGATCGACTGCGAGCCCGTCGTCGGCGAGACGTTCGAGATCCTTTCGGGCGAGAACCCGATTCCGGGCGCGCTCGAGGCCGTCGGCTCGAGTTGAGCCCGTCGCAGAACGGACTGCAGACGATCGCAGCCCGTTCTCTGCTCGTCACTGGCAGTCGATGAACCGGCCGTACGGTGGCTGCGATCGGCGTGTGAACCGTTTCGGTGGCGACTATCGGTTCCCGGGGACTCGTCGTACCGCTCCCGTCTCGGCCGAGGCGGCTTACGCCCCGGAACGCCAGCTGCTACGGGGGCAAGGTATCCGTCGCTCTGTGGTCGACGGACTGGCAGACGACACCTTCGATATGTTGGGTCGAAATCGGTGTCCGGACTCCATCATATGTATGGAAAGAATAATACAGTATTTCTCCCTCTATATAAGACGACATGCCAGCAGGTACTGATCAAACGCTTCGGCCGTTCTTGTGGCGGGCAAGCAAGCTGTATTCCGAGACGGAGATCGTCTCCCGGAATCACGATGGAATGCAACGATACACGTACGGCGAGTACGAGCAGCGAACGAGCCAACTCGCGAACGCGCTCGACGAGTACGGAATCGAGGAAGGTGATCGGGTCGGAACCTTCTGTTGGAACCACTCGCGCCACTTCGAGACGTATTTCGCCGTGCCATCGATCGGGGCACAGCTCCATACGATCAACCCGCTGCTCCCCGACGCACACATCCAGTACATCGTCGACAATGCCGACGACGAACTGATCTTCGTCGACCAGTCGCTCGCGCCGAAACTCGCGGGTGCCGTCGCCGACGCCGACGACGAGTTCGACGGTATCGACTTCGTCGTCATGGGGAGCCAGACGGCCGACGACCTCGAGGCAACACCGTACGAGTCGTTCATCGACGGCCACGAGACCGACTACGACTGGCCCGACGTCGACGAGGAACAGCCCGCGGGGATGTGTTACACCTCGGGGACGACTGGCAATCCGAAAGGCGTCGAATACACCCAGCAGATGCTCTGGAGCCACACGATGGCCTCCCAGACGCCACAGGGGATACCGATGGCCGACGACGACGTCGTCATGCCCGTGGTACCGATGTTCCACGTCAACGCCTGGGGAATGCCGTTTACGGCGACCGCCGGCGGGGCCAAACAGGTCTTCCCCGGCCCCTCTCCCGAGCCCGAAGACCTCGCGTCCCTCATCGAAAACGAGGGCGTGACGATCAGCGCGGGCGTCCCGACCGTCTGGCTGGGGCTGATGGAGTACTGTACGGAGAACGACGTCGACCTCTCGACGCTCGATACCGTCATCGTCGGCGGCTCGGCCGCGCCGAAGTCGATGATCGAGTGGTTCGACACGCAAGGCGTCGAGGTGCTTCACGCCTGGGGGATGACCGAGATGGCGCCGATCGGTGCGGTCTCTCATCTCAAATCCGACCTGCAGAACGCGGACTACGACACGCGGGTCGAAAAGCGCGGTAAGCAAGGGCTGGTCGTTCCCGGCCTCGAGTTCACGGTCATCGACGACGACGGCGAGGAGATCGAGTGGAACGGACAGGAGTTCGGCGAACTGTGGATCCGCGGGCCGTGGGTGACGACGGAGTACTTCGAGCGCCCCGAGGCCAACGAGGCGGACTTCGAGGACGGCTGGCTCAAGACGGGTGACGTCGTCACCGTCGACGAGGACGGCTACATCAAGATCGTCGACCGCGAGAAGGACGTGATCAAATCGGGCGGCGAGTGGATCTCTTCGGTCGAACTCGAGAACGCGATCATGGCTCACGACGGCGTCGCCGAGGCGGCCGTCGTCGGCGTCCCCCACGAGCGCTGGCAGGAACGACCGGTCGCGTTCGTCGTCCCCGCCGAGGGAGCCGATCGGGACGCGCTCGTCGACGAGGTCAACGAGATGCTCGCCGACGAGTATCCCAAGTGGTGGCTCCCGGACGAGATCGAGTTCATCAAGGAGGTGCCCAAGACGGCGACGGGCAAGTTCTCGAAGAAGGACATCCGCGAGGAGTACGCCGACCAGTCCCTCGTCGAGGGACAGGTTCCGGAAGACGCCGCGCCGGACGAGAACTGAGGCGATCGGCTACCGATTTTTGGGTCCGCGTTCGTACCTGCGGTTCGTCGTCGATTACTGCCGGTCGAGACACTACTGCACGACGTTCCCTCTCATGACACTGATAGACACGATAGCGCAAAGAGAGAACAGTAAAGGATCATGATTCCTAATCCCGCCATATGGACTTTGCACTCTCGGCCGAGCAGCAACAGATTCGGGACATGGTGTCGGAGTTCGTCGACGAGGAGGTCGTCCCCGTCGCCGAAGAGATCGACCACGACGACGAGTTCCCGCAGGACCTCGTCGACCAGATGGCCGAACTGGGGCTGATGGGGATGCCCTTCCCCGAGGAGTACGGCGGTGCCGGGCTGGACTATCACTCCTACGCGATCGGCCTCGAGGAGATCGCCCGTGGCTCGGGCGGCCTGGGGACGATCGTCGCCGCCCACACCTCGCTGGCGGGCAACATGCTCTACGAGTTCGGCGACGAGTCCCAGAAAGAGGAGTACCTGACCCCCGTCGCGGCGGGCGAGGACATCGGGGCGTTCGCGCTCTCGGAGGCCGGTGCGGGCAGCGACGTGCCGGCGATGGAGACCACCGCCGAGAAAGACGGCGACGAGTACGTCATCAACGGCGGCAAACTCTGGATCTCGAACGGCTCCGTCGCGGATACGGTCACGCTCTTCGCCAAGACCGATCCCGATGCGGGGAACAAGGGCATTTCGTCCTTTATCGTCCGTCCCGAGGAGGACGACGGCTTCATCGTCGAAGGCACCGAGGACAAACTCGGCGACAAGGGCTGTCCGACCGCCGAACTCCGGTTCGACGACCTCCGGATCCCGGAATCGCGCCGGCTCGGCGAGGAAGGCGACGGCTTCGTCCACGCGCTGAAGACCCTCAACGGCGGCCGGATCACCATCGCCGCCCGCGGCGTTGGCATCGCCCGCGCGGCCTTCGAGGAGGCCCGCGACTACGCGAACGAGCGCGAGCAGTTCGGCCAGCCCATCGGCGAGTTCCAGTCGATCAAACACAAGCTCGCGGACATGGACACCAAGATCCAGGCCGCGAAGATGCTCATGCACAAGGCCGCCGACAAGAAGATCCGCGGCGAGGACTACATCAAGGACGCCTCGCAGGCCAAGCTCTACGCCTCCGAAGTCAGCCGCGAGGTCGCCAACGAGGGCATCCAGATCCACGGCGGCTACGGCTACACCAAGGACTTCGCGGCCCAGCGGTTCTACCGCGACGCCAAACTCAACGAGATCTACGAGGGCACCAGCGAAGTGCTGCGCAACACGATCGGCGACCAGTTGCTCGAGGAATAGCCGCTTCGCCGACTCTATCTCAGTACTACGTTCGTCTCCCAAATATTGATTCGGCTGTGGCGTCAACACTGTCAACAGGGATGTCGCAGCAAGTCCGCCTCGACGAACACGTGTACGAACGGATCAAATCGAAGAAACGAAGCGACGAGTCGTTTAGCGAGGCTGTCGAACGACTCATCGGTGGTCGATCACTCCGCGATCTCCGTGACGTGTTCGACGCGGAACAGGTAGACGAGATGCGTACGGCTATCGACGAGGCCGATCGCGTCGATCGCGACGAAGTCCGAGACGTCGGCGATCGGTTCGAATGATCGTCGATACGAGCTTCGTTTTGGACGTTATCGACGGCGTCGACGAAGCCCTCGAGAAGGAACGAAAACTCGAGACCGAAGGCGTTCCGCTGGTCATTCCGACGATGACGGTGCTGGAACTCTATATCGGCGTCGGAAAAGTCGCGCACACGACAGCCGAACGGCAGCGTGTCGAGGCCGTCCTGGACTCCTATCCGCTCGTGCCGATGACGCCGAGTATCTCCAGACGTGCCGGTCGTCTCCTCGGTCGGCGACTAACCGACGCGGCTGCCGGCGACGGGCCGGGGATCGGCAAGGGAGATGCGGTCGTCGCTGCGACCGCTCTCGAGCGCGACGAACCGGTCCTCACTGGCGATACTCACTTCGAAACGATCTCCGGTATCGATGTCGAGACGTACCGGTAATCGAGTCGACTGGTGCCTCTGGTCGCCCCATCGTCTCCGACCGTGGTCGTACGCATTCTCACACCGATTCGATCCAAAACGGCACTTACGCTGATTCTCCACCAGGATCTAGACACGCTCCGACCCACTCGCCGTGGTCCCGTGTCCGCCGTTCGCCGGCCTCGGTCAGTGCGTAAACGTCGTGCAGTCCTTCAGTCCGCTTCTCGACGAATCCAGCGTCGACCAGCGCCGACAGCGAACCGTAGAACGACTTGGGCTCGAGCCGGTCGTCGTAGTGGGACTCGAGGCGCGTTTTCAGCTGCTGGCCGCGCAGTTCGCCGTCCGCGGCCGCGGCGAGCAGGAAACAGATGTCCCGGCGGCGGCCGCTCCGGAGCCACTTGGTCATACCGCGGGGTCGGGCCACCGGCGGCTCGAGCGTTACGGTTTCACTCGAGGCGCTGTCGCAGCGTCGCGACGATCGTCCATGCGAGCCCGCCGAGGGCCGCTGCGCCGAGCATGGCTCGATCGCCGATCTCGAGGAGGGCGCTCCCGTCGGGGCGGCGGTCGTGCCGGACGAGCAGCCACCCCTGATCGGGATCGCCGAGGACGACGTCGCCGGAGCCGAAGGCCAGCGAGAGCAAGACGGCCACCAGCGCGTAGGTCACGACGGCGGCGAGCGTTCCGACGCTTCCGGTCACAAAGCGTGAGAGGAACCGCATTCCGGGCGACCGGTCGCTCGCACCCTCGTCGGTCCCGTAGATGCCAAAGCCCTGGACGCCGCCGGGCGGATCGCCGACGCGGACGTCGGCGGGGTACTGACAGAGGACCGCGGCCATCCAGAGGTCGCCGATCGAGCCGGCCGCGTTCGCCGCCAGCGGGACGACAAGCAGCGGCGACGGGGAGACGACCATCGCGGCGAGGCCGACGGCGGTGATCACGGCGAACGGCGCGAGCAGGGCGACCAGCAGCTGGTTGCGGGTGTAGCTCGAGCCGTCGGTTTCGGCGTAGGCGTAGGGGAGGACGAAGTGGGAGACGCCGATGCCGTAGCGCGGCGAGCCGCCGTAGCGGGCCAGAAAGAGGCCGTGCAGCAGCTCGTGGGGGACGACCACGACGACCAGCAGGCCGACGGAGACGGCCAGCCAGACGAGGACCGTCGGCGGCGACGACGGCGCGATCACGATCGGCTCGAGGGCGACCCCGCGGAGCCGGGCGAGGACGCGGGCGAACGCGTAGACCGCGCCGAAAAACCCCGCGGCGGAGACGACGAGCCACTGGAGGGCGACCGCTCGGCTGAGTCGGAACGTCGCGAGCGGGCGACGGGCCGTAGCGGAGTCCGATCGGTTCACGGCCCGCATCTCGAAGGCGACCGAAAAATCGGTGTCGATGTTCGCCCCTCCCGGCGGGCTCGACCGGAACCGACAGTTTCCCGGTGATCGGTTCCCCACTGTCGCCCATGACCGACGAACGGACGGCCGACGCCAACGGGATCGCGGCGACCTACGACGAGACCGAGACCGAACGGATCCTGTCGTTCGAGCGCGACTCCGGAGCCGGCCCGAGCGCGACCGCCGCGATCGCACAGAACGTCGAGGGGTACGCCATGCTGAAGGTACGCCCGACGGCCGACGGCGACGAACTCGAGCGCTACTACGGGTTCGATATGGCGCTGGATCACGTCGGGGAACTGCTCGGCGTCCCGCCACACGACCTGCCGGTCCCCGAGGCCGCCGAAGATATGGGGATGTGAACGGACTGGCAACGAGGCCGGGAGAAGACGACGCTCCCCGGATCAGACGACGAACGCCGCGACGATCAATAGGCCGAAATAGATGACGACGACGGCACCGACGGCGTACAGTCGGACTCGCCGCATCGTCTTGCTTTCCGCACGGCGGGCCCGCTCGAGGGCTGCCCGCTCCCGGTCCGAGAGTCGCGCGGGGTGGGCGCGGCCCCGGTGGAGTCGCTCGTAGCGGACTCGCCGAAACGGCCGCCCGCAGTACGGACACCGCGCTGGCGGGTCGCCGTCTTTGCCGCCCTCGGGTGCGTCGACTGCGGGTTCGGTGCCCGTCGTGGCACCACGAGTGAGATTCGCACCCGTCGGCGCGTGATCGCTCGAGTCGCCCGACACGGCGACGACTACGACGACCCGTCATATGCGTTTTCGGTCGGTTTTCGCCGACTGTCTCGCCGGCCAAGACGACCGGCGTCGGTGTCCCGCTGTGGGAAAAAGCGGGAGCCCTAAATACGCGGAGTCGAAGGGTGTAGACGAGAATAGCCGTGGCAACAGAGTCGTTTCCCCGCCCCGTCGGCACGCGACATCGCTTCTCCGCACTGCTCGCAGCGACCGCGCTGGGCGTGTACCTCCTCCTCATCGTCGGCGCGACGACGTCGCTGACGAACGCCGCCGCGTCGTGTTCGACGTGGCCGACCTGTCACGCGCCGGTCGACCCGCTGAGTCAGACCGAACTCGCGATCGCGTGGGCCCACCGGCTCGCCGCCGTCGTCGTCGGCCTGCTCGTGGCCGCGACGGCCGCCGCCGCCGTTTTCGGTGACGTCTCGAGCCGCGTCCGAACGACGCTCGCCATCGCCGCCGTCCTCTACGTCGTCCAGGTCGGCGTCGGTGCCGTCACCGCGACGATCGGCCCCGCCGCGATCGTCCCCGGACTGCACCTCGGGCTCGGGCTCGTCATCTTCTCAGCGGTCGTCCTCGCGCTCGCCTGGGACTTAGAGATCGCGACCGGGAGCGAAGACGAGGACGGCGTCACGTCTCCGGAACCCCTCGAGGAGTCGGTCCCGACCGCGACCGAACGCACGCTCCCCTCGAGCCGTCTGGCGCGCGCCCGACTGACCGCCTTCGCCTATTTCCAGATGATGAAGCCGCGCCTGATGTGGCTGCTCTGTCTGGTCGCCGCCGCCGGAATGGCGCTTGCCGCCGGCCCCGGCCTCGAGACTTACACGATCGTCGCGACGCTCGGAGGCGGCGTCCTCGCGATCGGTGCCAGCGGGACGTTCAACCACGTCCTCGAGCGCGACGTCGACCAGAAGATGTCCCGGACCGCTGAGCGCCCGCTCGCGGTGGATCTGATTCCGGTCCGGAACGCGCTGGCCTTCGGGCTCGCGCTGACCGGACTGTCGCTTGCGGCCTTCCTGACGATCAACCGGCTGGCCGCGGCGCTCGGCCTGGCTGCGATCCTGTTTTATAGCGTCGTCTACACGCTGTTGCTCAAGCCGAACACGGTCCAGAACACGGTTATCGGCGGCGCTGCGGGGGCGCTGCCAGCGCTGATCGGCTGGGCCGCCGTGACTAACGAGATCGGCTGGCCCGGCCTCGCGCTCGCGGCGGTCATCTTCCTGTGGACGCCAGCGCACTTCTACAACCTCGCGCTGGCCTACAAGGACGACTACGCCCGCGGCGGCTTCCCGATGATGCCGGTCGTCCGCGGCGAGACGGAGACGCGAAAGCAGATCATCTACTACATCGCCGCGACGCTCGTGAGTACGATCGCGCTGGCCTGGATCACTGACCTCGGCGCGCTGTATGCCGGGACCGTCGTCGTCTTCGGCGGGATCTTCCTCTGGACCGCAGTGCGACTCCACTTCGAGCAGACCGAAGCCGCCGCGTTCCGCTCGTTCCACGCCTCGAACGCCTTCCTCGGGGCCGTGCTGGTCGCGATCCTCGTGGACGCGCTGGCGTTCTGACCGACTGCGGGACGGCTCGCCGATGTGTTTTTCGCGTGGTCGTTGACACTCGCACCGTCCGCGGACCGCTCTAACTTGGACGGTCTCCTGTCCGTCATTGCCGGTGGGACCGCGACCCGCCCTGCGGTCCCACCGGGACAGCGGTACAGCAAACGGTAGCAGCAGTATCGCGGTCCCGACTCGAGCGAACGAAGCGCCGTTTTCACCCGGTCGGCCGGCCGCTGTCGAGGCAGCGAAGTGAGTCATCGAGGGATCAAGACCACAGTACGTATCGGACGACAGTGAGTTGTCGGAGAGCGCTGTCAGGACAGTCGCGGTCGTGTCACGACCCCCAGATGGAGGAGTTACCGACGCAGTAGAACAACCCCACCCAACCGAGAAAGAGTCCCGCGATCACTACCAGAAAGTCGGCCAAACAAGTTCCGACGACGACACAGTATCCGATACCGATCGTGAGTAGTAGCAGTGAACTGCCGATCAACACGTGACACCGGCGTTCGACTCTGGGTTCCATATCCGTCGTATCACGATCGGGCGTATATACCTATATCAAATAAAAAAGATATTCGTGGCCTCATGGTACTACTTGCTCGGTCCGTCCCTGCCGTGACCGGATTTCCCGATTGGGTTGCGAGCGTATTTCCGAAAATGCACCCGTGCTACGGGCCACTGACGGATCGAAAGCCCACCGCGAACGCCTCGAGAGCTTCGATCCCACACGACGACGAGATGCCTCGGTTCGAATCACTTGTCCTCGAGACGGGTTACCAGAGCAAGTGCGGCCAGACGAACGTGAACAGGAACCAGATGATGGCCGTCAGTACGACCGTCATGATCGCGTTCAGGACCAGTCCCGCTCGGAGCATGTGGCGTTGTTTGACGTATCCGCTGCCGAAGACGATGGCGTTGGGCGGCGTCGCGACCGGCAGCGCGAACGCGAAGCTCGCGGCGATCGCGCCGGCGACCGAGAGGAAGAGCGCGGTCGAGAAGTCGGTCAGCCCGAGCGTCGCCGAGAAGACGCTCCCGAGGCTGATCAGAATGGGGACGATGATGCTGGTCGTCGCGGAGTTCGAGGTCATTTCGGTGAGGAAGATGACGACCAGAACGACCGCGCCGATGACGAGGATAATGGGCGCGCCGACGAGTCCGCCGAACACGGTGTCGGCGATCCACTCCGTTGCACCCGTGTCAGCCAGCGCGTTCGCGAGGGAGATCCCGCCGCCGAACAGCAACAGCGTTCCCCAGTCGATGTCGACCAGTTCGTCCCACTCCATCGTGTCGGCCAGCACGAGCGCGGGAATCGCCGCGACGCCGACCATGACGTAGTAGAGCAGCCCCTGATGGCCCTCGACGCCGAAGACCGTCATCCCCTCGCCGCCGAACACAGTCGTCATCCAGGTGGCTGGGAGGTACGGCTCGAAGAGGTCACCGAGTCCGCCGAGCATCCAGAGCCCCGCCGTCACGGCGAAGATCGCCGCCACCCGTTTCCCGCGGGGATCGAGTTCGCCTTCGGCCTCGAGTTGCTCCCGGGCGGTGGCTCGCGCCCGTTCGACGTCCGGCACCTCGGGCGGATACAGCACGTACGTCAGGAGGAACCAGACGAGCGGCAGCGTCACGACGACGACCGGGAACCCGACGAGGAACCAGTCGGTGAACCCGATCTCGTAGTCCAGAATGGCGTTGAGTTGGCCGACGAGAATCGCGTTCGGCGGCGTGCCGATGATCGTCCCGACGCCGCCGACGCTCGCGGCGTAGGCGGTCCCGAGCAGCATCGAAATCTGGAGGTTGGTAAAGGCAGCCGTCGATTCGGCGGTCCCGCCGTCGGCGGCCGTCTCGGCGGCATCACTCGCCCGATCCTGCTCGTCCGACGACGCAAGATCGTCCCGGTCGAGGACCTGGCTGAGGACGCCGACTGCGATCGGCATCATCATCGCGGCCGTCGCGGTGTTCGATACCCACATCGACAACACGGCGGTCACGACCATGATCGCGAAGATCAGCCGCCGCGGCGAACTGCCCATTTTGGCGATGGAATACAGCGCGATCCGTCGGTCGATATTGTACTTCTGGATCCCGTTAGCCAGCATGAACCCGGCCAAAAACAGGAAGATGATGTGATCGGCGAACCCGACGAGGGCCGCGTCCATCGAGTCATAGACGCCGGTCCCCGTGAGCAAGACGGGGATCGTCAGCGCGGTGACCGCGAGCGGGAGCGCGCCGGTGACCCAGAGGAACCCGGCGAAGAACATCGTTGCGAGCGCGTACTGGCCCGTCATCGACAGCCCCGACGGCGACGGTGCGGCCGCGATTGCTACTGTCCCGATCCCTGCGAGGGCGAATAGGGATGTCCGGCGGTCTAAACCACCCAAAAGTCCGTGTATCATTGATACACAGAGGAATTATCATTATGGATCTTAAGCGCTTCCATTCGAGAGTTCCCTTAGAAGTGGTCGACGATCGCCCGCACCTGTTCGACGGTCAGTTCCGCGGCGTAGAGTTCCAGCAACGTCTTCCGGCGCGGTCGGGACAGGGACCGACTCCCGCTCTCGAGCATCGAGAGGTGTGCCTGCATAAGGTCGTCTATCTCCCGTTCGACCGCCCGTTGTTCGTATCCGGCCGCAACACGGAGGAGTCGCCACGCCAGCGGGGAGATGCCCTCGGGGTCGGGGAGGTCGGAAGTATCCATGAGCGTCAGTTACGGGAGACATACTACGGTGACTTGAAATGCGTTCCGTCCGGCGGCGGTGGAATCGTCGTTTCTGGCCCACGATCACCACGAATGCCGCGACGGGCGTGTCCGCGAGATCATAGTCGAGTTTTTCACCTATCGGGACCCATGTCGGTACATGGAGCAACAACGCCGTCGGTTTCTCGACGAATTACTCACCACAGCGACGCCGTCGGGGTTCGAGACACCGGCACAACGCCGCTGGGTAGAGTACGTCGAGGAGTTCGCCGACGAAGTGAGGACCGACAGTTACGGAAACGCCGTCGCTGTGCTGGAGGGGAACGAGACGTCGATCGCCCTCACTGGACACAGCGACGAAATCGGCTTCATGGTGCGGGACATCGAAGAAAGCGGCATCCTCCGAATAACTCCTGTCGGGGGGTCGGACCGGACCGTCTCGAAGGGCCAGCACGTCCGTATTCATACCGATGCTGGGCCAGTTTCGGGAGTGATCGGTCAGACGGCGATTCATCTTCGTGATCACGAAGACGAATCGCTCACCGATATCGACGAGCAGTATATCGATATCGGCGCCGACGATGCGGCCGAAGCCGAGGAATTAGTCGAGCGCGGCGATCCGATTACGTTCGATCAAACGGTCTCCGAACTGGAGAACGGACGGATCGCAGCACGCGGGTTGGACAATCGTATCGGTATCTGGGCTGCGGCGGAAGCACTCCGGCGGGCAGCCGAACGTGACCACGAGGCGACGATCTATGCCGTCTCTACGGTTCAAGAGGAGGTCGGGTTACAGGGCGCGAAAATGGTCGGCTTCGATCTTGCACCCGATGCAGTAGTCGCGATAGACGTAACTCACGCGACGGATACTCCGGATATCACGTCAGCGCAAAAAACCGGTGTCGAACTCGGTGACGGCCCGGTCGTCGTACGCGGAAGCGCGAACCATCCGCGACTCGTCGATGCGGTTCGGCGGACTGCCGCTGCGGCCGACATCGATATCCAGTTACAGGCATCGGGAACGAACACCGGGACGGATGCTGATGCGTTCTATACGTCCCGCGGGGGGATTCCATCGGTGAACGTCGGCGTCCCGAACCGCTATATGCACACACCCGTCGAGGTTGTGGACCTGGCGGATCTCGAGACGGTCGCCGAACTGCTGAGCGCCGTCCCAGCTACTGTTGCTGACCGTGACCTTTCCACGAGCATCGAATAGCGCGAGCAGCCCCTCGTAGCGTCCGCCGTTCGTCGTGGGGTAGGGCGATACCGATCGACCCGCCACCCAGCTCACGCAAGTGGCACTCGTCGCCGTAACCGCCGAGTATTAACGGATCCGTCCACTACGCGTGTGTACATGAGTGACGTACGTGTTGCAGGGACAGGGCTGACGCCGTTCGGGAACAGTCCCGAGCGGACCAGTCGTGATCTCTTCGCGGAGGCGAGTATCGCGGCCTTCGAGGACAGCGGCGTTCCCCGCGAGGACGTCGAGGGCGTCTTCTATGGCAACTTTATGGGCGAACTCTCCGAGCATCAGGGCCACCAGGGGCCGCTGATGGCCGAAGCGGCCGGCGTTCAGGCCCCTGCGACCCGGTACGAGTCCGCGTGTGCCTCGAGCGGTACCGCGGTCCGCGAGGCGGTCACACGGATTCGCAACGGTGAGAACGACGTTCTCCTCGTCGGCGGGGCAGAGCGAATGACCAACCTCGGCACCGCGGGCGCGACGGAGGCGCTGGCGATCGCCGCCGACGACCTCTGGGAGGTACGGGCCGGCGTGACCTTCCCCGGCGCGTACGCGTTGATGGCCCGGGCCTACTTCGACGAGTTCGGCGGCGAACACGAGGACCTCGCCCATATCGCGGTCAAGAACCACGCCAACGCCCTCTCGAACGAGAAGGCCCAGTACCAGAGCGCGATCGAGGTCTCGGACGCCCTCGAGGCACCGCCGGTTTCCGAACCGCTCGGGCTCTACGATGCCTGTCCGATCTCGGACGGCGCGTCGGCGCTGGTGCTGACGAGCGAGTCCTACGCCGCGGAACACGACCTCGAGGCCCCGGTCGCGATCACGGGCACCGGACAGGGTGGCGACCGGATGGCGCTGCACGACCGCGAGTACCTCGCCCGTTCGCCCGCGGCCCGCGAAGCCGGCGCGGAAGCCTACGCCGACGCCGGCGTCTCGGCCGGCGACGTCGACCTCGCGGAGGTCCACGACTGCTTTACTATCGCCGAAGTGCTGGCGCTCGAGGCGCTCGATCTCGAGCCGATCGGCGAGGGGATCACGGCCGCCCGCGACGGGCGGACGACCGCGGACGGCGAGACGCCGATCAACCTCTCGGGCGGGCTGAAGGCCAAAGGCCACCCGGTCGGTGCGACGGGGGCCTCCCAGATCGCCGAAGTGACCGACCTGCTGGCCGGCGAGCATCCAAACAGCGACCACGTCGCGGACGCGACGACCGGCGTCGCCCACAACGCGGGCGGTACGGTCGCGAGCGCGACCGTTCACGTTCTGGAGGTGATGGAGTAATGAGCGACTCCGAAGACACCGTCACCGACGCCGGCTTCGACGACTGGCTCGATGCCGCCGAGGACGGCACAGCCGACTACCTCGAGTGTCCCGACGGCCACACCGCCTTGCCGCCGCGTCGGGTCTGTCCCGACTGCGGCGCGACCGACCTCGAGGAACTCGCCCTCCCGGACACCGGCGAGATTCGGACGTTCACCGTTACACACGTACCGACGCCTGCCTTCGAGGAGGACGCCCCCTACGCGACGGCCGTCGTCGACTTCGGCCCCGTCAGCCTGACCGGCCAGGTCGTCGGGATCGACGTCGACGACGTCGAGACCGGCCTCGAAGTCGAACTCGAGATCGCGACCTCGGAGACGACCGGCGAGCGCGTGATCGGTCTGCGACCGGCGTAAGCCGCCGAACGGGGCGGCCGTTGCGGGGCCGCCCGCCGATGGCTATTTCACTCGCGAGACGTCACGGCCGCTATGAACGTCTGGGATACCGTCAGGCGGAGTTTCGTCGCCGGACTCATTCTGGTCGCGCCGCTGGTCGTCACGCTGTACGTCCTCCGGTTTCTCGTCAACTGGTCCTTACAGTTCGTGGATCCGCTCGTACGCGCCGCGGGATTGGCCCAGTACACCGGCAACGTGACGGTCGTCGCCCAGGCGTTCGCCGTGGTCCTGATCGCTGTCGCGGTCGTCGTCCTCGGCTTTCTCGCCCAGTTGAGCGTCGGCCGACATCTGTTCGGGAACGTCGGGCGACTCGTCAACGTCGTCCCATTGGTCAGTACGATCTACGGCAGCGTCCGGCAGGTCGCCGACTCGCTCGTCGAGCGCAAGACCAGCTACGAGAGCGTCGTGTTGGTCGAGTACCCCCGCGAGGGCGTCTACATGATCGGGCTCGTCACCGGCGAGGGGCCACGAGAGGCCGAGGCGATCGCCGGCAGTGACGTCTACAACGTCTTTCTGCCGAACAGTCCGAACCCGACCGCCGGCCGGCTCGTCTTGCTCCCCGAGGACCAGGTCCACGAGACCGATATGAGCGTCCGCCGCGGGATGCGCCTGATCGTAACGACCGGGATGGGCGACGAGCGGGCACCGGAGGGGGTGTCGCCGCAGCTACTCGAGCGCGTCGAACGGTGACTCAGTCGCCGGCGTCGGCCCGTGGTAGTTCCGCGCGCAGGTACTCGACGAACTCGTCGGGGTGTTCGGCGTGGGGCAGCTGGGTCGCGTAGTCGATGACGACCAGATCGAGGTCCGCGGCCGCCGCCAGATTCCGCCCGTCACGCAGCGGGACCAACTCGGCGTCGCGGCCCCAGACGAGCGTGGTCGGGGTCTCGAGGGCGGCCAGCTCCGTCGCGAGGTCGAAGTCGGGATCGAGGGTGCCGGCGGCGAAGGAGGCTGGGGCATAACGCGACCCGGGCTGGTGGGCACTCTCCCAGGCGTACTGGACCTCGTCGGAATCGATGCGATCGGCGTCGTAGTAGCCGTCGCGGTCGTAGAAGTGGCGGATCGAGGGCTTGCTCGCGAGCAGGTTGTACAGCGTCGTGCCGACGATCGGCGTCCGCAGGAGGGTGCGGACCCACGGCCGTTCGTCGGTCGTTTCGCCGGTCGGACAGATCAACACGAGGCGTTCGAAGTCGGTCTCGTCGGCGGCCTCGACGGCGAAGGAGCCCGACAGCGAGGAGGCGACGACGATCGGCTCGTCGGTCACTTCGCTTGCGAAATCGCGGACGAACTCCGCGTACAGCGTCGCGGAGTAGACCAGCGGCGGTCGTTCCGAGCGGCCGAAGCCGGGCAGGTCGACCGCGTAGACGTGGTAGTCCTCTGCCAGCCGGTCGACGATCGGCTCGAACTCGTGGCTGCTCGCGCCCGCGTAGACCCCGTGGAGCAGCAACATGTCGGGGTCGTTCGGGTCGCCGGCGACCGTATACTGCGTCTCGATCCCACGCCAGCGATACGTCCGTTCGATGCCGACGAGCGGGCTCTCGAGGTCGCCAGCGCGCCGCTTCAGGAGGCGGTTACCGAGAACGGCTCCACCGACGGTTCCGAGGGCTGCACCGAGGACTGTTCGGGCTTTCATACGCTGCCGTAAGTTGCCAACGAACTTAGACCTCCGGTTCGGGAACGGTTTCTGCTGGGATCCCGGTCACGGCCGGCGGAGACGGCGGTTTCGCCGGTGGATCGAAGACTCGAGCGACGCCGCGTCGGTGCCGACCGGCTCACTCCGTGCCCGATCCGTCCGGCCCGGTCTCGAGGTTCTCGAGGCAGGTCGCGACGGGCTCGAGAACGTCGGTCGCGATCGAGTAGGGATCGGTCTCGCCCTGCCGGACGTCTTCCGCGAGGTCGTCGATTCCCCCGGCGGCCTCGAGTTCGGTCTCGAGCATGGCGTGGACGTCTTCGCGCAACAGGGTGCGGATCTCCTCGGCGTAGCGGGTACGTACCTGCTCGGCGTGTTCGCCGGAGGCGACGAGGTAGTCCCGATGGGCCGCGAGTTCGTCGATGAACTCGTCGACGCCGGTGCCGTGGATGGCGACGGTCTCGACGATCGGCGGCGTCCAGCCCGCGTCGGTCTCGTCGGCGTCGTCGGCCTCTCCGTCCCAGTCGTCGTGGGCGTCGATGATCTCCTGGCTGTGGTGGCCACCGCCCTCGTGACCGCTCCCGTCGCCGAGTTGAACCATATCGCGGAGTTCCTGTACCGTCCGATCCGCGCCGTCGCGGTCGGCCTTGTTGACGACGAACACGTCGGCGATCTCGAGGATGCCCGCTTTCAGCGTCTGGATGTCGTCGCCCGAGCCGGGCGGGACGAGGACGGCGACGGTGTCGGCGGTCCGGACGATGTCGATCTCGTTTTGCCCGGCACCGACGGTTTCGATGATGATCTTGTCCTTGTCGAAGGCGTCCATGGCCTTGACGGCGTCCGCGGTGGCGGTCGAGAGTCCACCGAGGGTTCCTCGGGCACTCATCGAGCGGACGAAGACGTCCATGTCGCCCACCGTGGAGGCCATCCGGATGCGGTCGCCGAGTACCGCTCCGCCGGTAAACGGTGAGGAAGGGTCGATCGCGATGACGCCGACCGTCTCGCCCCGATCGCGGTAGGTCTCGGCGAGCTTGTCGACCAGCGTCGACTTACCCGCGCCCGGCGAGCCGGTGATCCCGATCACGTCGGCGTTCCCGGTGTGGGCATACAGCTCCGAGACGAGATCGCGATAGCCCGGCGCGCGGTTCTCGATCTTCGAGATCACGCGGGCGAGCGCGCGGTGTTCCCCCGCGAGCAGATCCTCGAGGAGCGACCGGTCGTCGGCGTCCATGGTCATCGCTGGGGCGCGTTCTCGCGGACGAATTCGATGGTCTCCTCGACGGAGGTTCCGGGGCCGAAGATGGCTGCGACACCCTGTTCTCTGAGTTCGTCGCGGTCCTCCTCGGGAATGACGCCGCCGGCCAGCACGAGCGTGTCCTCGGCCGCACCGTACTCCTCGAGGCCGTCCATGATCTTCGGGACGAGCGTGTCGTGGGCCCCCGAGAGGATGGAGATGCCGAGGACGTCGACGTCCTCTTGGACCGCTGCCTGGACGATTTCGTCGGGCGCT
This sequence comes from Natrinema thermotolerans DSM 11552, assembly GCA_000337115.1. Lineage (GTDB taxonomy): Archaea > Halobacteriota > Halobacteria > Halobacteriales > Natrialbaceae > Natrinema > Natrinema thermotolerans. The sequence continues at coordinate 29,134 of AOIR01000048.1, read as the reverse complement.
TTGTGGAGCCCGGAGTAGATGACCTCGAAGCCGGCATCCCGGAACGCGCGCGCGATGACGTGTGCGCCGCGATCGTGACCGTCGAGGCCGACTTTGGCGACGAGACACCGAATCGACTCCGCTTCCTGTTCGCTGCTCATACCCCCTACTTCCCGAGCCCGCGGTTTGACTTTAACGGAAGATCGTGAGAATCGTCGACGGAGCGTCGGGATTTCGCCCGGAGTCTGTCCCGTCGATCGGGGACGCTGTTCGACTCGTGACTGTCACGAGCGGGCGAAACCGTCACGAACCAAAGGCTAAAGAGCGAAACGACCGAACATTCAGTCAATGACTATCGTTCGTCTATTGCGGAGGGATCTATCGTGGGCGTCGAAATAAAGGAGACGCGGGTGTCCGACGCCGAACTCGAGGAGATGAAAGGGTTCGTCTTCGAGTATCTCGCGGCCAGTGTCGAGAAGGAAGAGGAGGGCGGCCGCATGCGCTGGTACCCGTGGCACTCCGCCGAGTACCGACACAACCACATCCTCAACGTGGTCGATCTCGCGACCGAGATCGCCGAGGAAGAGGGTGCCGACGTCGACGTCACTCGCGTCGCTGCCCTCTTTCACGACGTGGCCAAACTCGAGACCGATCAGGAACTCCACGCCGAGGCCGGGGCCCGGGTCGCCCGGGAGTTCCTCGAGTCGCGTGCGGACTATCCCGAGTCGTTCATCCAGCAGGTGTGTCGCGCCATCGAACACCACTCCTATCAGGGCGACCTGACGGACCTCGATCTGGAGACGCAGTGTCTCATCGAGGCCGACCTGCTCGACAAGGTCGGCGCGAACGGGACGGCGTTGATGCTGTTGCGGATGGGGTACGAGGCCCGCACGCACATGGACTGTGACGAGATGGTCCAGCGCGTCTTAGAGCGGGGCTACGACGCCGCCTCTCGCGTCCAAAGCGACACCGCGGAGGGAATCGCCCACCAGCGCCTGAAACGCGTCAAGTGGTTCAGCGAGTGGCTCGAGGACGAGATCGCCGCGCTGGGTGAGTGAGCCGTCGGCGCGCCAGTCCCGGCACGACGGCCACGTATCGGAGCGTCGACCAGTGAGTTCTTGCAGACATAGTCGCGAGACTGTCGGTAATAGTACGTGCCCCCTCGATCGACGTCTATCGCAGCCCCCGCCGTCTGCGAGCCGTTTCCCGTAGCGTCCGCGGCTCAGACGAACTGTACCGTTCCCAGTCCCAGGAAGGCGAGTCCGAACCCCGCGAGGACGACGGCGCTGCCCGCCGCGACGAGGGGGGCAAACGTGTCGACGCGTCGTCCGGCCCCGACCAGTGCCGCCGGGTAGCCCACGATCCAGCAACCGATCCCGCCGAAGAACCCGAGCAAGAGCGCGGGTGAGCCGGTCCGGACGACGAGGGCCCCCTCGAGCAGCTCCCCGACGGCCGGCACGTACGCCAGCACGTCGAGCGTCCCGGGCTCGAGCAGGCCGACGCCGACGGTGAGCCAGAAGCCGATCTGGTAGGGGTTGGTCAGCGAGAGGACGAACGTCTTGCGGAACCCCCTCGAGACGCCCTGATCGGTGTCGGTAAACGAACTCGCGGTCCGGGCGTCCCGGATCGCACCGACCGCGAAGTACAGCATGAGGACGCCGCCGGCGAGATAGAGCGCGGGTCGGACGATCGAAACGCGGTCGATCACGGCGACGAACCCTGCGAGCGTGAGGCCGAAAAAGACCGCGTCGGCCAGCATGGCACCGAGACCGGCCCGGAAGCCGGCGGGCCAGCCGCGGACGACGCTCTCCTCGGCGATGATCGCGTTCATCGGTCCCGGCGGGGCCGCGAGTGCGAGCCCGAAGACCACGCCGGCCAGTCCCGTCACGACGAGTTCGATCACGGCTATCGGTTTCGGGTGGGAGCCGCGGCGTGAAAAACACGACGAACCGGCCGTGGCAGGGACCGATACTGTCGTCGCTCTTGAACGTCGATTCGCACCCGAACCGCAGAACAGCGTTGCGATCGGTGTGTAAATCCTTTCAAGAGCGACCACGGCCGATGGGGTCGCCGCCGGACCTGTCGCGACCAGTGACTCTTTGGGCGGGGCGTCCATACGAGCGGTATGGACGGAATGGGAACTCGTAGCATGGGGGCGATCGGCGGCGCTCGTGTCGGACGGCCGGCCGTCCGGCATCGGTGCGACGGGGAGACGGGATCGCGATGAAACGCCGACACCTGCTCGCGACGACGGCCGCGACGACGGCGCTGGTCGGCTGTCTCAGCGGGCCCGACGACGAGGGCGACGGCGAGGACGACGACGCGCCGACCGAGCCCCCCTTCGAGATCGCCACGCTCGACGCGTCGGGCAGCGAGAGCGGGACGATCACGGTACCCGACTCGAGCCGGCCGCTCCTCTGTAACTTCACCCGGACCGAGTGTCCGACCAGCCGGGGATTCCTCTCGACGCTCGCCGAGGCCATGTCCCGACTCGAGGGCGGGGGGTACGCTGTCGGCGGGGCGGATCCGGACGTGCGATTCCTCTCCGTGACCGACGGGACCAGCGGCCCCTCGCCGACCGACGACGAACTGGCCGCCTGGTTCGAGGCGAACGGGGGGAACTGGTGGCTGGGCCGTGACGAGCCCGGGACCTGCTACGACTACTACGGCATCGACGGCTATCCGACGACGATCCTCGTCGACAGTGCGGGGACGGTCCACTGGCGCAACCGCGGCGAGAGTTCACCCGGCACCGTCACCGCGACCGTCCGTGACGCCCTCGAGGCGGACGCCGGCGGCTCGGACGGCGGTAACGAAAGCGCGGGCAACCGGACCGACGGCTGATCGCCGCCCGCTCGGACTCCCGTCGGTCGCGCCGAGCCACTCGAGCGGTCGATTCCCGCGTTACGGCTCGAGCCTGTCGTCCGGGACGAGCGGATACGACTGCGTCCCGCCGCTCGAGCGTCTGGCGACCAGCGTCGCGACCGCGACCGGCTCCCCGTCGTCGGTCGGCCGCCGCCGCTCGGTATACGAGAGGACCGTCAGGTCGAGACACGCCCGCAGCAGGTCGTTCGAGCGGTACCGATAGCGGTCGGTCGAGGGGCCCGCGACCGGATCGCTCGAGCGGAGGTGGTGTTCGGAGACGAGGACGCCGCCGGCCGCAAGCGCCTCCTTGAGATCCGGCAGGAACTCGAGGGCGGCGAAGTAGCTCACGACGATCAGGTCGTATCGGCCCGGTTCCGGATCGAACTCGGCCAGGTCGGCCCGGGTCCAGTCGACGTCGAGACCGCGCTCGTCGGCCCGCTCGCGTGCCGTCTCGATGGCCTCATCAGCGATGTCGACGGCGTCGACGTCGTAGCCGCGCTCGGCCAGAAAGAGCGCGTTTCGCCCACTGCCGGTCGCCACGTCTAGCGCACGACCGTCGGGAAGCGTTTCGATCCGGCGCTCGAGGACTCCCACCGGATCGTCGCGGGGTTCGCGGTCTCGCTTCTCGTAGCGCTCGTTCCAGCGCTCGCGGTCGTCGTTCACGAGCGTCCCGACGACTGCGGGTCCCTTAGTTCGTGTCCTCTCGCTGGCGTGTTCGACGTTCGGACCAGTGTCTTCTTTCAGTCTCGCGTACGTACTGGGACGTATGACGGCCCATCGAACCCGACCGGCGATCCCCGCCACCGGCTCGCACGTCCGCGCCGCGGAGGTGAGTCGGCGATGAGACGGCGCGAACTGCTCGCGGGCGTCGGCAGTATCGGCGTCCTCGCGGGCGGAACCGGCGTTGTCCTCGCTGGCCTCCCGTCGTTCGGGACCGACGAACCGGCCGCCGACTCGGACGGCGACGACGGCTCGGAATGGCCGATCGAAGTCGAGACGATCGACGCTCGCGGCAGCGACGGCGGGACCGTGACGGTCCCAAACGACGGGGTCACGGTCGTCGAGTTCTTCGTCACGGGCTGTGGCATGTGTCAGGCCCAGATGCCGCGCCTCGCCGAGGCTCGGTCGCGACTCGTCGACGACTACGGGGATGATCTCACGGTCCTCTCCGTTACCTACCAGTCGGCGGACTCGATGCCGGACGACGAACTCCGGTCCTGGTGGCGAACCCACGACGGGAACTGGGCCGTCGGCCGCGATACGACGTCGTCGCTGACGGCGAACTACGGCATCGCCGGCTACCCGGTCACGATCGTCGTCGACGAAACGGGGAAGAAACGCTGGGAGAAACTCGGCGTCGGCTCCAGCGACGACATCGTCGGGGCGGTCGAGGACGTGTTCGAATCGTTCGAGGAGCGCGACGACGCCGAGGCCGAAACGAACGAATCCGCGACGGCCTGATCGGCCCCTGTCGGGTCGACCGTGACTATTCTCACGCCCGCCGCTCGAGGGCGTGGGCGACGTTCAACATCGCCTCGACCGCCGGCGGTTCCCGGGGAGCCGGCCACTCCCGTCGGCCGACTCGTTCTCGCCAGCGCGCCCCGGGTTCGAGGTGCCGAACCGGCACAGGGCCGCCGACGAACCCGACCCAACGGAGCGGCTCGCCTGGACGGCCGGTCGTGAACGGTCGGTCAGGCCTTCGCCTGCCAGCTCCGGATGCGATCCGCACTGACGCCCTCGACGTCGTCCGCGACCGCGTCGGGATCGGCCTCGGTCAGGTCCTCGAGGTCCTCGATCCCTGCGTCGGCGAGTTTCTCGACGGTCTTGGCGCCGACGCCGTCCAGCGACTCGAGATCGGAGCCGGAGTCGCTCTCGCGGGCCTGGAACTCCTGGTAGTTACAGATCGGACAGCCCAGCTCCCAGGGGTCGTCGCCGCTGTGGACGACGAGTTCGGGCAGGTCGTGGTCGTCGCAGTACTCGTCGGTGACCTCGATCTCGCCGCGGCGGGGCAGCGGCAGCGAGTACTCGCAGTCGGGATAGCGCGTACAGCCGACGAGTCGAGAGCCGTTCTGGAGCGTTTTGATAGCCAACTCGCCGCCGTGTTCTTCACCGCACTCGGGACACTCGCCCAACACCGGCCCTTCGCCGGCGTCCTCGGCCTTACAGAGCGGACAGCCGTGGACGAACGTCTGCCGGCCCGCGAGCATCTTGACCTCGTTGAGCCCGTGTTCCTCACACTCCTCCTCGAGGATCAGCGGCTTGCCCGTCGAGGGCAGCGGCAGGGTGTTCTCGCAGTCGGGATAGCCGTCGCAGCCGATGAAATACGAGCCGTGACGGCTCCGGCGGACGAGCAGGTCTTCGCCACACTCCGGACAGGGGCCGAGTCGCTTGTCGTCTTTCAGCGACTTCCGGAGGTGGTCGCCGATCTCCTCGCGCGACTCGGCGAGGTTCTCGAAGATCTCCTCGAGCATTTCCCGGGACTCGTCGGTCACGTCGTCGAGCGTCGCCTCGCCGTTGGCGATGGCGTCCATGTCGGCCTCGAGCTGGGCGGTCATCTCCTCGCTGACGACGCGGTCAGCGTAGCTCTCGGCCGCGTCGACGACGGCCATCGCGAGCTTGGTCGGGCGCGGCGGATCGCTCTCGATGTAGCCCCGGTCGTAAAGTTTCTCTAACGTGTTATGTCTGGTTGATTTGGTACCGATTCCCATGTCCTCCATGGTCTCGATGAGCCGCGACTGGCCGTAGCGTCGGGGCGGCTGGGTCTGTTTGGCCTCGAGTTCGACGTCGGAGAGCGCCAGTTCCTCGCCCTCGTCGACGTCGGGGACGAAGTTCTCCGTCGTCGAGAAGTACGGATAGACGTCGTGGTAGCCGGGCTCGACCAGCCGCTTGCCGTTGGCCTTGAGCCGGTAGTCGTCGACGTCGGCGACGACCTTGAGGTGTTCCCACTCGGCGGCGTCGGCGACGGTCGCGTAGAACCGCCGGACGACGAGTTCGAAGATCTCCCACTCGTCGTCGGAGACGTCGCCCCGCGAGGGGATCTCGCCCGTCGGATGGATGGGCGGGTGGTCGGTCGTCTCCTCGTCGCCTTCCGTGGGGGTGATCTCGTCGGCCTCGAGCAGCGATTCGGCCGAGTCGCCCAGCGTCGAGTGCCCGGTGAACTCGTCTAACAGTTCCTCGGGATCGAGGTCGTCGGGGTAGACGGTGTTGTCGGTCCGCGGGTACGTGATGTAGCCGGCGGTGTAGAGGTCCTCGGCGATCGACATCGCGCGCTTGGCCGAGTAGCCGATGGCACCGGCCGCCCGGATGAACTGGGTGGTGTTGAACGGCTCCGGGGGCGTGTCGGTGCGGGTCCGACGGTTGACGTCGACGACGGTCGCGCTCTCGCGGTCGGACAGCGTTTCGTAGACCTCGTCCGCGATCTCCTCCTCCCAGACGCGTTCGGCTTCGTTGCCGTCCTCGTCGCGGTAGAAGTACTGGGACTCGAAGGCGGTGTCGTCGTCTCGCGGTTCCTCACCGCTCGATGTCTCCGAGGCGCGTTGCGCCTCGCTCTTTCGTAAGTCCGCGAAGATCTCCCAGTAGTCCTCGGGATCGAACGCCTCGATCTCGCGCTCGCGGTCGACGATCAGTTTCAGCGTCGGCGACTGGACCCGGCCGACGGAGATGAAGTCGTCGCCCAATTGGCCCGCCGACAGGGAGAGAAAACGCGTGAGCGCGGCCCCCCAGATCAGGTCGATGATCTGGCGGGCCTCGCCGGCGGCGGCCAGGTCGAAGTCGAGGTCGTCGGGTTCGTCGAACGCCTGCTGGACCTCGTTTTCGGTGATCGAGGAGAACCGCACCCGACGGATGGGTACGTCCTCGTCGACCTCCCGGACGATGTCGTAGGCTTCCTTGCCGATCAGTTCGCCCTCGCGGTCGTAGTCGGTCGCGATCGTCACGCGCTCCGCGCGACGGGTCAGCAGCCGCAGCGTCGCGACGATGTTCTCCTTCGTCGCCGTCTTCTCGACGTCGGCATCGATCAGCTCGACGGGCTCGACGTCGCGCCAGTCCGAGTACTCCGACGGGAAGTCGACGCCGACGACGTGGCCCGACAGCCCCACGCAGCGCTTGCCGCCCCACTCGTAGACGTTGACGCCGTTCTCCCGGCTCGAGTCGTAGGTGCCGCCGGAGAGGATGTCGGCGATCCGGCGGGCCGCGTTGTCCTTCTCGGTGATTATCAGCTCCACCGCGGCTCACCTCCGGCTCGGCCGTCCGGTCGGGGTCGTCGCGGACGAGTGTCGGTCATCGTCGCTCGGTACGACTGAGGATCTGATAACGCTTTCGCCGAAAACCGAGGGACAGCGCGGGTGTGCGTGCGGTCGGGCGTCGCGCAGGCGCGTGAGGGATTCAAAATAAATGTGCAGCACACCGGCAGCGGGGACGGCTCGCTCGAGCGAACATCATGTGGGGTGTTACCAGATAGCTTATCTTCGCTCGAGTCATAGAGGAGATCGCGTGAACTCACGCGGAGAATACTGAAATGAAACACACTCTCGGTGGATTCGATCGCGCCTGGCGCTTGGTCGGCGGCGCGCTCGTCGCGTTCGTCTTCGTCGCCTCCTTCGTCGGCCTCGTCTCGATCGGGCTCGCCCTTACCGTGGTTCTGCTCGTCGCCGTTCCGGTGGCGCTTTCGACCGGTGCCCGTCGGCGGCGCGTCGTCAACCGGTTGCCGGGGATCGACACCCTATCGCGGCGACCCGGTGGAGGCAGGTTGGACTGACGACGTCTCGATATAGTAGCCGTTGAAACGATTCACACACTGATCGCAACGCCGCCGTTCGATCAGGTGTGCAATGACTTTCAACGGCTACTATAGACGGCCGACCTAACCGATCGACTGGGTCTGTGATCCGCGAGCGGTTCGGAATCATCGCCAGAAGCGGCCGAGCGCCGTCGGTACCGGAACCGGCAACGGCTCCCGTGAGCCAATCCTTTTTACCATGCCTGGCTGAGGTTCACACACGAGATCTCGTGGCAGCGACGGACCCCGAGCGAAAGCGCGTCGACATGACGACGGGGGCGATTTCCCCGAAGCTCCTCCGACTCGCGTGGCCGCTGGTCCTGGGAAACCTCCTCCAGACCGTCTACAACCTGACCGATATGTTCTGGGTCGGCCGCGTGAGCAGCGACGCCGTCGCTGCCGTCTCGCTGATGTTTCCCCTCTCGTGGCTGTTCGTCTCGACCGCGATGGGGATCACCGCTGCGACCATCGCGCTGGTCTCCCAGTACGTCGGTGCGGGTGACGAACGAATCGCCGATCGCGTCGTCGCCCAGACGATCCTGCTCACGCTCTCCGTCTCGTCGGTCCTCGCCGGTCTCGGGTTCGCCGCCCGGCGGCCGCTGCTCGAGTTGATCGGCGCTCGCGGGCCGGTGTTCGTCGAGGCGCTCGCGTATATCGAGGTGATCTTCCTGGCACTGCCGTTTACGTTCCTCTTCTTTGCCTTTCGGGCCTCGCTGCAGGGGGCGGGCGACACGAAGACGGCGATGTGGCTCGTCTTCGTTTCGGCCGGGCTCAACGTCGTCTTCGATCCGTTCCTGGTCCTCGGCTGGGGGCCGTTCCCGGCGATGGGGACGCGAGGCGCGGCCATCGCGACCTTCGTCTCGCGCGGGCTCGCCACTGCCGCCGGGATCGCCGTCCTGCTGGACGGTCGGTTCGGCGTTCGGCTCCGACTCGGCGATCTCACACCCGACGTCGCCCTCCTGAAACGGCTACTCGACGTCGGCTATCCGGCCACGCTCGATGGCTGGGCCCGGAGTTTCGCGGCGGTCGCGTTGGCCGGGTTCGTCGCCCGGTTCGGGGCCGCGCCCACGGCGGCGTTCGGGATCGGGGTTCGACTCATGTCGGTGACGTGGGCCGTGGCCGGGGCCGTCGGGCAGGCGACCGCGGCCGGCGTCGGACAGAACCTCGGTGCGGGGGCACCCGAGCGGGCCGTCGCGGTCACGCGGACGGCCACCGCCGCGACGACGGTCTGTATCTTCGCCGTCGCGGCCGTCCTGTTTGTGTTTCCGGCGACCGCGATGAGGGCCTTCATCACCGATTCCGCCGTGATCGCCGAGGGCGTGGTCTTCCTGCGGATTACGGCCCTCTTCTGGGCCCCTTACGCCGGTGTCATGGTCATCCAGGGTGCGTTCCGCGGGGCCGGCGATACTCGTACGGCGATGGTCCTCTCGATCCTCTCGCGGTGGGTCCTTCGGTTCCCGCTGGTGGTCGTTCTCGCGTTCGCCTGGTCCGTACCGATCCCCGAAACCGGCCTCGAGATCGCCGGGCTAGGCTGGGGTCCCGAGGGGATCTGGTGGGCGATGGTCGCCGGTATGGTCGGTTCGTTCGTCGTCGCCGTGGTCTGGTTCCGTCGGGGGACCTGGACCGAGGGCGTCATCGACGACCGTCCCGAGCGGCGCCGGTCGCCGGACGAACGGCCGACCGGCGACGAGGACGACGCCGGGTTCGTCGACGACTGAGACGGACCGTCTCGGTTCTCACCCGCTTCTGATGCGACTCGAGGCCGGAGCCGCGTTCGACCGTGTTGACGCGCTCTCACACGGACGGAACCGTCCGCGGACCGCTCACGACCGCCGATCACGTTCGGGCATCGGCTGCGATAGACTTTTTACTACCGGGTCATACCACCTAGTTGTATGAGCGAATTCGAGCAGTTCAGTCAGGTCGGTGAAGCCGATGTCACCCGCGCGATCGGACAGGAGTGGACCGAGGAGTTCATGGACTTCTCGGACTCGGACGTCATCATCGTCGGCGGCGGCCCCTCGGGGCTGACCGCGGCGAAGGAACTCTCCGAGCGCGGCGTCCAGACGATGGTCGTCGAGAAGAACAACTACCTCGGGGGCGGCTTCTGGCTCGGCGGCTTCCTGATGAACAAGGTCACGGTACGGGACCCCGCACAGGAGATCCTCGCGGATCTCGACGTCGACTTCAAGGAGTCTCAGGACAGCGAAGGGCTCTACGTCGCGAACGGCCCCGAGGCCTGTTCGGGCCTGATCAAGGCCGCCTGCGACGCCGGCGCGAAGATGCAGAACATGACCGAGTTCACGGACATCGTCATCCGCGAGGACCACCGCGTCGGCGGCATCGTGATGAACTGGACGCCAGTGCATGCCCTGCCCCGCGAGATCACCTGCGTCGATCCGATCGCCGTCGAGGCCGACCTCGTCATCGACGCGACCGGCCACGACGCGATGGCGGTCAAGAAACTCGACGAACGGGGCGTCCTCGACGCGCCGGGCATCGGCGACGCCGCGGAATCGGCGACCGGCATGGACCAGACCGGCGACGACTCCTACGGCGCACCGGGCCACGACTCGCCGGGCCACGACTCGATGTGGGTCGGCAAGTCCGAGGACGCCGTCGTCGAACACACCGGCCTCGTCCACGACGGCCTGATCGCCACCGGGATGGCGACCGCGACGACCTACGGCCTCCCGCGGATGGGCCCGACCTTCGGTGCCATGCTCGTCTCCGGGAAACGCGCCGCTCAGGAAGCGCTCGACGAACTCGGGGTCGACGCCGACCCCGTCGAACTGACCTCGCGTGCGACGCCCGCGGACGACTGATCGCGGCCCCACATGGTCGAGCGTATCATCTGCTATCGAGCGCCGTCGACCGTCGCAGACGTCGACGCGGTCGCCGACTGGCTGGCCACGCGGGTCGACGCCGACGTGGCCGTCCGGGACCGGTTCCTCGACGTCCACCGCACGGACGACCTCGCGGAGCGGTTCGCCGAGGCGCGGGTCCCCTCGCCCTACGAGCGCGAGACGGGCACCACGATGCTGGGGACGATCCGCTACGAGGAACGTGCCCTCGAGAACCCCGAACGCGAGGGCGGGGTCCTCTACGATGGCGTGCAGGTCCAGCGCGCGCTCAACGCCGCGCTGCCCGCGGCCGAACGCGGCCTCGAGACGCTGCACGTCCCGATCCTCGACCGGGCGATCGGCACCTGGGGCGACCACGACGGCCGCTGGCACAAGCGCGTGACCGTCCTCGGCCAGCCGGCGCTGGTCTCGGTACCCGGCCTCTACGAGGCCCCCGCTAAGCCCGAGTCCTACTACAAAGAGAAACAGCGCCACGCCCTGCTCTCGGGCGAGACGCCGCCTCGGGAAGTCCTCGAGAATCAGGTCGACGGCGAGTTCCTGATCGCGGACGATCCCCGGACCACCGACGTGCTGAAAGGGACGGTGTTACAGGGGTATCACTACCTCGAGACCGGCGAGGCGTTTTGCGACCGCGAGGGCTGTCGTCTGTTCAACGCCCACTATCAGGCGGACCTGCTCGCGGCCCACCTTCGCGAGCCGGCGTTCTGTGACGACCACGCGCGACTGTACGGGCCGTGAGATCGACCGCCCGCGTCGCCGTCTCGCGGACGGGCGGAGCCGTAACCGGTACGTATTTTTGATCCAGTCCGCTTCGACAACGTACAATGAGTGCGGAGTTTACCGTCGACGTTCCCGTTCGCTATCGCGATCTCGACCCGCTGAATCACGTCAATCACGCCGTCTACGCCAGCTACCTCGAGGCGGCCCGGACCGACTACCTCAGAGACGTCGCCGAACTGCACTCCGAGGACATCTCCTTCGTCATCGCGAACCTCGAGATCTCCTACGAGCGGCCGATCAGAATGGGCGACGAGCCGACGGTCGCGCTGTCGGTCTCGCACCTGGGCGAGACGAGCTGTACGATGCGCTATGAGATCCAGGTCGACGGCGATATCGCGGCGACCGCCGAGACGACAATCGTCCACGTCGATCCCGAGACGGAGCGACCGAGCCCCATCCCGGACGGGATCGCCGAGCGGATCCGGGCGTACGAAGGGCTCGAGGCCGCAGCGTAATCGGCGACTCTGCGTCGCGCTCGAGCCAGCCGCTGGCGTCGGTCCGAACGAAGCAGTCCGGCGACCGGAACTCTCAGGGGTTGCAATCGCACGGTTACGGTTTTCCGTCAGGGTGTGGCCGGGTCCGATACGGGTTCGATGACGCGACTCGCCGATCACCGTCACTCGGGACAGGACCGCGATGGAACTGCTGTCGACGAGCCGCGTCCGGCTCGAGGGGGACCGAACCGTGGGTGACGGATCACAGTCGCGCGGTCGGGTCCGGTCGGGTATCGCCCGCGTTCGAGTGGGGATCACGCGGACCCGGCTCCGTGCGCTCTTCGCCGTGTTGCTTCTCGCCTCGGCAATCGTCGTCGCCAGCGCGGCGTCGGGGGGCCTCTCGACAGGGTCCGCCGACGCCGTCCCAGAGGCCCCGCCGACGGAGAACCACACGGTCGTCACCGAGTCGGGACGGGCGGGGACGATCACCGCCTACGCACCCGACGGCGAGGTCGTCTACTACAACAATTCGCGGACGAAGTACTTCGACGTCGACCCCGTCGAGGGCGATCCACTGACCGTCGAGTACACCGCGACCGACACGATCCACACGGCCGGGCCGACCTGTGGCGACCCGCCGTGTGCCCGCAACGTCATCGAGCGGGCGAACCTCACCACCGGCGAGGTCGAGGTCGTCTACGAACGGTACGACTACGCGGAGAACGCCGGCGAGTGGCACGACGCCGATCGCATCGACGAGAACCACGTCGTCGTCGCCGACATCATCGCGGATCAGGTCTTCGTCGTCGACACCGAGACGGAGATCGTCGAGTGGCTCTGGGACGCCCAGAGCGCGTTCGACCTCGAGAGCGGCCACTCCTATCCCAACGACTGGACCCACATCAACGACGTCGAGTACGTCGAGGACGGTCGGATGGCGGGCCGGATCATGGTCAGCGTCCGCAATCAGGACCAGGTCGTCTTCCTCGACCGGGACGAGGGCTTGCTCGAGGACTGGACGCTGGGCAGCGAGAACGAGTACGATATCCTCCACGAGCAGCACAACCCCGACTACATTCCCGAGCATCGGGGCGGCCCCGCGATCGTCGTCGCGGACTCGGAGAACGGCCGCGTCCAGGAGTTCCAGCGCGAGAACGGCGCGTGGACCCGTACCTGGCAGTGGGAAGACGACCGGATGCAGTGGCCCCGTGATGCCGACCGCCTGCCCAACGGCAACACGCTGATCACCGATACCCACGGCAATCGCGTCCTGGAAGTCAACGAGAGCGGCGCGATCGTCTGGCAGGTCGAATCGACATTGGCCTACGACGCCGAACGTCTCGAGACGGGAGCCGAGAGCGCCGGCGGACACAGCGCCCGGTCGCTCGGGCTCGAGTCACGGACGGCCGCCGGCGGCGGTAACGGGGAGCCCGGGTTCCGACCGCTCGAGTCCCTCGGCAGTCTCGTCGAGTCGATCCTCCCACACCGGATCGCCAACGCGTTGCTCTTCGCCGCCCCAGTCTGGGTCGGCAAGACCGAGGCCGTCGCCATCGCCGGCGGCGTCCTGACGGGGGTGTGCTGGGCCGCGCTCGAGGTCCGGTGGCGACTCCGCGACGCCGGAATCGGATTCAGATCCCCTGTCGCTCGCGACCGCGAGTGACCGTCGCGGCCGTCAGCGGCGGCCATTGCCGTCCGCCCGACCCGAGGGTGCGACTTCGGACCGGTTCTCGACGCCGCTCGAGCGCGAGACGCCGTGTCGGAACGGGAGCCACGTCCAGAGGACGCGGCCGGCGATCGCACAGACGGCGGTGGCGAGCAGCAGCGAGCAGAAGTACCACGGCTTGGACTGGACTACCGCGAGCCCCCGCGTCGATGCGGGCACGACGCCGATCGCCAGCAGGTAGAACCCCGAGAGGGCGGCCAGCGACGACCGGTGGTGGCCGTGCCAGTAGAGCAGCCCGACGAGAACTCCCGAAAGCAGTCCGAGCTGTCCCGAATGCAGTTCCGGGATCGTATTAAAGATCGACGAGAGGACGTTTGCAACGGTCGCCATAGGTGACCGTTCTCGAGCGGGAGGCTATGCGTTTGCCTGCACGTCGACAGTCTCTATGAGGCATCCCCTCTTGTGGCTCGCCTACGCTACCCGACCGCCGGTCAGCCGAACGACGCCGAACAGGTGGGTTTCGTCCGCGACGGCGACCGCCCGCTCCCGGAGTCGCTCGTGGGCAGCGTCGATCTTCGCGTCGAGGCGCAGGTGAGGCGAGTCGTCGTAGCGCAGCCGCGTCGTCGGCGGCGTCGAGAGGACGACGATCGCCCGGAAGACGGCGTTGACCGGCGGCGCGTACCACTCGTCGCTCCGGGCGGCGTTCGCGAGGACGACGTGCCCCCCGGGCCCGACCAGCTCACACCAGTCGTCGACCGCGCCTGCCGGGTCCGCGAGCATACCGACGACGAACGTGGCGAGGACGGCGTCGACGCCACCGGCCGCGACGTCCTCGCCGACCGCACTATCGTCGCCGTTCGCGACCGACCGTGCCGCCTCGAGCCCGACCGGCGGCTCCGTCGCGTCCCCCTGTAGGACGTGGACGTTGTCATACTCGGCGGTGGCGGCTCGCGCCCGCTCGAGGACCGGTCGGGTGAAATCGATCCCGATCACGGTCCCCTCGGAACCCACCCGTTCGCGCAGATAGGGGAGGTTCGCGCCGGTGCCACAGCCCATCTCGACGACGGTGTCGCCGGGCTCGAGGCGGCAGGCAGCGGCCGCTCGTCGCCGGAGACGGGCGATCCCCGGCGTCTCGCGCGCGATCAGGTCGTAGAGGCGGGCCCAGCGGCCGTAGAACTCCTGTGCGGATTCGGACATCGTGGCCGCTCAGACCAGCGATCTGATCGTGTCCGCGACCGACTCCGCGTCCGATCCGAGGACGTAGATCAGCGGCTCGATCCCCATCCCGCCGGTCTGATAGAGGACGGTCGCTTCGGGTTCCTCCTCGATCGCCGCGCCGACGCTCGAGGCGACGTCGCCGGATTCGTCGAACTCGGCGGCGACGTGGCCCCGCTGGGCCAACTCGTCGATCAGTTCCGGATCGTACGTGACGTTGATCCCGGCCGCGACGGCGGCCCCGTGGCGGCGGGCGGCCAGCAGCACGCGCGCGACGTGTTCTGAGACGCCGAACTCGGGGTCAGCGGGGACGGTCGCCCGCCCCTTCACGTCGAAGATCCGGCCCGGGACGCCGGCCACGTCGTCGACTCCTTCGGCGTCGGGCGTACAGGCGACGAGGTTCGAGCCGACCGCGGGGATCAGCCCGGTAAAGCCGCTCGTCGTCTCGAGGACCCGCAGCCCCCGGCGCAGCGAGGAGAGGACCCGCTCGCTCGAGCGCAGTTCGCTCTCGGGGTCGTGGACCCGAAAGCTCGAGCCGTGGTCGGCCAGTTCCGGGACGGCCTCCTCGTGGAGTTGCGCGAGGAGGTCGCCGCCGCTCTCCAGCTCGCGGATCAGGACCTCGAGTTCGATCAGGGCCTGGACCGGCGAGGTTTCGCCGCCGGCCAGCCCGCTGCCGAGTTCGTCGACGAGCCCCTGTACGCGCTCGTCGTCGGCGATGCGGTCGTTGACGGTCACGTCGCCGTGGGCGTACTTCGAGACGGCGCTCTGGCTGATGCCGAGGACCGCGGCCACCTCGCTCTGGGTGAGTCCGCGATCGCGGAGATCGCCGGCAAGCAGCGAGCGGACGGTGGGCAGAAACTCGTCCACGACGATTTCTTCGACGAATTGCATTCGTTGCTCGAGGCTATGACCGGCGCGGGGATAACTTGTGGGTCCTGCGGGACGGTGGGCCGGTCGGTCAGAACAGTACTGGGACCAGCATCGCCGCGAACTCGTAGGAGAAGACGTGATTGAGCAGGGCGTAGGTGACGACGCCCAGGAACAGACTCAGGATCCACGCGGCGGCGGCGATCCGCCCGATTCGGGCGTGGGCCGTTCGCCGGAGTTCCGCGGGCGTGTGGGTCAGCCCGAGGATCAGGGCGTAGAGGACCACGGGGACCGAGACGATCGAGAGGATGATGTGGATCGCGAGCATGATGAGGTAGGGGTAGTAGACGAGGTCGGGACCGACGAACTCCTTGGTCCCGCCGCCGCCGACCTTCAGCAGGTAGACGACCAGAAAGCCCAGGATCAGGACGAACCCCGAGACCATCGCCAGCCGGTGTTTCTCGACCTCGCCGTTGCGGATCCAGTACCACCCGAGCGTCAGGACGACGGTCGCGGTCGTGTTGATCCCCGCGATGACGTGCGAGAGCAGGTTGACCTGTGCGTTCGTCAGGTCGGGGTAGATCGGCACGTCCAGCAGGAAAGTCCCGAGGACCAGCGCGTAGCCGACGATGGTCAGGACGATCGTCGCGCCCTTCGGCCGCTCCCGGAGTCGCCGTCTCGCGTCAGCGGTTGCCATTGCCGGACGTTAGGAGTACCACCCTTTCACCCTTGCTGTTCCAGCAGACCGCGTCCGAAACGCAACGTCGTTCGCTCGAGTCGGCCGAGCCGTCTCTCGCCCGTCTACTCGTCCGCCATCGCACCGGTTTCAGTCACGCTCGAACGGCAGCCGGTTGCGCCGCTCGCGGACCAGCGGCCGCAGTTCGAAGCGGGAGCGCTCGGTGTCACCGGCCCCGCCACTCGAGCGGCCGGAGGCCGGTGTTGTGGGCGCGGAGAAAGCCACTGTTCCGAGACGCCGATCAGGGTCCGGCGGGCCGTTCAGTCGGCCCGTTCGACCGCCCCCTCGAGCGTGACCCGCCCGTCCCGATCGACGGTCACGTCGTAGCCACAGAACCGAAACGAGACGGTGCCGCTCGGTCGGTCCGTGCCGTCCGACCGGGCAGCGAAGAGCCCGTCGAGCGCCGTCGGATCGACGACGGCGTGCAGCGGTTCGTACGCCGGCGGGGTGAGCCCCTCCGGTTGGACGCCTTCGGCCTCGGCAACGGCTTCGATCACCGCCTGACTCGGCGGCCGGTTCGACGGTTCGCCAACGGTATCGCCACCCTCCACCATCGTGTCCGGGGCTTCCGATGCCGATGGAATAAAACTACCTCTCCGCCCGCCGGCCCACCTACTCACTGCGGTTCGACCGCCGGGCGGCCGACCGTCGTCGCTGCCCTCGTCACTCGATGCGGATCGCGGGTTTGCCCGGCCGGGCCTTGGCCGCGAGGTCGTCGTCGGCGTCGGCCTGGCGAACGGCGACGGTCGCGCCGAACTCGTCGGTGACGAGCCAGTCGGCGCGCTCGAGGACGGCCAGTTCGCGGTCGGCCGGCAGCACGTCCTCGCCGTCCCCGCCGTCGCGGCCCGTGAGTCGGCCGACGAACGCCGCGACCTGATCCCGGTCGGCGTCGATCTCGAGCGCGCCGTGGTCGAAGAGTCGGTCGACGATTTCGTCGACGTCGATCCCGTCGCCGGCGGCGTCGGCGACCAGTTCGGCGGCCCGGTACTTCCAGTCGGCGGCGACGACCAGTTCGATCCGGTCGGGCTCGTCGATGTCGGCGACGTCGACGATGTCCCGGACGTCCTCGAGGGTGCGGTCGACGAGCTGGCGTTCTCGCTGGTAGGCCCCGACGTCGCCGTCGGGTTCGGGCCAGTCGGCCTCGACGACCAGTCCCTCGCCGCGGAGCTTGTTCCAACACTCCTCGCCGAGGTGGGGGGCCATCGGCGCGATCAGCGCGGCCAGGGTCAGCAGGCCGCGTCGGTGGACCGCGCCGTTGGGACGGTCGTACTCGCGGTAGCGCCGGAGCAGTCGGGCGAGTTCCCGGATTTCGGTGGCGGCCCGATGGAATCGGAATCGTTCGTACTCCTCGGTCGCCGCCGCGATGGTTCGGTCGATCTCCCGTGACACGTAGTCGTCGTGGGCCCGACGCTCAATGCGGGTGTCGCCCTCGTCGACGAAGTCCGCGGCCATCCCGTAGAGGGTCTGCTGGAGGTCGTAGGCCCCGCGGACGTTGTTGGCAGTCCACTCGAAGTCCTGTTCGGGGTGGGCCGCCGAGAGGACGAACAGCCGGGTCGTCTCCGCGCCGTACTCCTCGGGGACGACGACGTTGCCTTTCGAACTGGACATCTTCTCACCGTCGTACAGGACCGTCCCCTGACTCTTGAGTTCTCGAATCGGTTCCCGTTCCTCGAGCAGTCCGAGATCGGCAAGCGCCTTCGTGAAAAAGCGGGTGTAGAGCAGGTGCAAGACGGCGTGTTCGTCGCCGCCGACGTAGACGTCGACGGGGAGCCAGTCGTCGGCGCGGTCGACGTCGAAGGGCGCGTCCGCGAGGTCGGGCGAGAGGAATCGCAGGTAGTACCACGAGGAGTCGACGAAGGTGTCCATCGTGTCGGTCTCGCGCTCGGCCGGCGCGCCGCAGTCCGGACACGTCGTCTGCTTCCACTCCTCGGCGGCGTCCAGGGGGTTGCCGGTCGTCCGGACGAACTCGGGGAGTTCGACCGGGAGTTCGTCCTCGGGCACCGTGACGGGGCCGCAGTCGTCGCAGTGAACGATCGGGATCGGCGTCCCCCAGTAGCGCTGCCGGGAGATTAGCCAATCGCGCAGCCGGTAGGTGACGTCGGCCTCGAGGGCGTCGTTCTCCGCGACGATCCGCTCGCGGGCGGCCTCGCTCTCCATGCCGTCGTACTCGCCGCTTCCCTCGAGGACGCCCTCGCCGGTGTAGGCCGCCGTTTCGACGTCGATGTCGTCGTCTGCGGGTCGGATCACGCGCTCGATCGGCAGGCCGTGTTCGTCGGCGAAGGTGTGATCGCGCTCGTTGTGTGCGGGGACGCCCATCACGGCCCCGGTCCCGACGTCCTCGAGGACGTAGCTGGCGACGTAGACCGGCAGTTCGTCGCCGGTCAGGGGGTGGACGGCGGTCGCGTCGGTCTCGACGCCGTCGAAGCCGACCTCGTCGGGGTCACGGGTGCGGGCGGTGTCGACGTACTCGGCGACGGCGTCGTCGGTCTCGGCCAGCTCCCGGGCGAGGTCGTGGCCGGGCGAGACCGCGAGGTAGGTCGCACCGTGGATCGTTTCGGGGCGGGTGCTGAACACGTCGACCGTTCCGTCGTCGTCAGCGCCAGCGCCGCCGTCCCCGGACACGTCGAACGTGATCCTTGTTCCCTCCTGTCGGCCGATCCAGTTTCGCTGGATCTCGCGGACCCCCTCGGGCCAGCCCTCGAGGTCGTCGAGCCCCTCGTGGAGTTCCTCGGCGTAGTCGGTGATCGTGAAGAACCACTGGTCGAGTTCCCGCCGACCGACGGGCGTCTCACAGCGCCAGCAGACCCGATCACCGTCGGTTTCGCTGACCTGCGCGTCGGCCAGCACCGTTTCGCAGTCCGGACACCAGTTGACCGCCGCCGCCTCGTACTCGACGAGGCCCGCCTCGTGGAAGCGCTCGAACAGCCACTGGTTCCATCGGTAGTAGTCGGGCTCGCAGGTGGTGATCTCGCGCGACCAGTCGTAGCCAAAGCCCATCGTCTCGAGTTCCTCGCGCATGCGCCGGATGCAGGCCTCGGTCCACGACCGGGGGTCCGTCTTGCGCTCGAAGGCGGCGTTCTCCGCGGGGAGGCCGAACGCGTCCCACCCCATCGGGTGGAGGATGTCGTCGCCGCGCATTCGCCGATAGCGGGCGTAGGCGTCCGTGATCGCGTAGTTACGGACGTGTCCCATGTGAAGCGTCCCCGACGTGTAGGGGAACATCCCGAGGACGTACGTCGGGTCGACGGCGTTGTCGTCGAGGTCGTAGACGTCGTCGCGTTCCCAGACGTACTGCCAAAACTCCTGCACCTGCGCGTGATCGTAATGACTCGTCATGGTCGGCGAGATCCGTTGACTCCCACTGGGTGGGCCGCCCATATCATTGTTCGGCCGTGCCGCCGGTCCGTGGGTCCGGCACCCCGCGGGGCCGACGGGTTCTTGCTGATCGGCGATCGAACGCGATCCGCCGCACACCTGTCGAACAGGCCGTTTATCAGGATCTGTTACATATATTTGGCCATGACAGAGGGGGACGACGCGAACCGGCGGACTCGAGCGGACCGATCGCGGATCGACAGGCGAGCCGTCCTGCGGACGGCCGGTGTGGGGCTCGTCGGGACGGCGGCGTATTCGTCGGTGGCGAGTGCGAGGACTCAAGCGCGACGGACGGGGGCGATGCAGGACGAACGGGGTACGGAGGGGCCGAGATCGGAGCCCGACGAGCCGAGCGACGACGAGCGGGTCCGCTGGGCGTTCGACACTGGCCAGAACGTCCGTTCGTCGCCGACGGTCGTAAACGGGACCGTCTACGCCCTCAACTGGAACGGCCTCCTCTACGCGATCGACGCCGAATCGGGCCAGCAGGAGTGGACGTTCGACACAGGCGGCATGCGCGCCGGCGGTGACGTGTTCTACTCCTCCCCGGCCGTCGTGAACGGGACCGTCTACGTCGGTAGCGACGAGGCAACCTCCGTCTACGCGATCGACGCGGCCTCGGGCGAGAAGCGCTGGGACTACGAGACCGACTCGCGGGTCCTCTCCTCGCCGTCGGTCGTCGACGGCACCGTCTACGTGGGCGGCAACGACGAGAGCGTCTACGCCCTCGCCGCCGACTCGGGCGACGAAATCTGGACCTACGGAACCGAGCGACCGGTCTCGGCCTCGCCGACGGTCGTCGACGGGACGGTCTACGTCGGCTCCTGGGACGGGGTCGTCTACGCCCTGACCGCGGATGACGGCGACGAGGTCTGGACCTACGAAATCCGCAGTTCGGTCGGTTCGTCCGCGACGGTCGCCGACGGCACCGTCTACGTCGGCGGGACCGATTCGCGGGTCCACGCGATCGATGCGAGTTCGGGCGACGAGCGCTGGACGTTCGATACCGACGGGATCGTCTACTCCACGCCGACGGTCGCCGGCGGTACTGTCTACGTTGGGAGTGCCGATGCCACCGTCTATGCGCTCGGGACGACATCGGGCGAACCGGTGTGGACGGTCGACACCGGCGATCGGGTCCGATCGTCGCCGACGGTGGCCGGAGACACCGTCTTCGTCGGCGGCGACGACGAGGTCGTCTACGCGCTCGCAGCGGACTCCGGCGACGAACGCTGGACCTACGAAACCGACGGCGCCGTCGACTCGTCGCCGACGGTCGTCGACGGCACCGTCTACGTCGGAAGCATGGACGACTCCGTCTACGCCCTCGAGGCCGGTCTCGAGGGCTCGAGCGACGGTTCCCGCGTGCTGCTGGGAACGCTCGGTCACCACGGCGATCTCGAGTGGGGGACCGGCGGCGGGGCGGGCGGCGGTGGCGGAACGGGCGGTTCCGACGATGGCGTCCCCGGTTTCGGTATCGGGGCCGGGCTCGCCGGCGTCGGCGGGGCGGCGTCGCTGCTCGCGCGACGACTCGAGCGAACGGCCGGGGACTGAGCCCCCTCGAGCAGCGGTGTTGGCTGCGCGTAACAAAGCGGTGAGCGAACCTACCGACGAACCGAATGCCGCAGCCTCGAGTCGACCGGCCCTCGACGGCGACGCTGCTCGGAACCGTCGCCGTCGTCCTGCTCGCGGTCGCCGTGACCGCTCTCGCACTGGCACCGAGCCTGCAGCCGGCGGGGCCGACGAGCGGCGGGGGTTCGACCGACGAACTGTCGGCGGCCGTCGGGAACGCGACCGATGCGAACGAGACGGCGGCCGGCCACCGGGCCGATCGGCCGCTCGAACGCGTCGACACGACCGGCGAGGGGGACGAGCCCGGCATGGCGGATCGGGATCGAGCGGCCGAGGGCGACCCCGAAGCGCCGACTGACGACGACCGCGGACCACCGGAGGACGACCGCGGGCCGCCGGCCGGCGACGGTCGGGGACCGCCCGACGGCACCGAGCGTGGCCCACCGGACTGGTCCGGACCACCCGGTGGTGACCGCGGTCCGCCCGACGGCGCCGGTCCGCCGGGCCGGTAACGCCCGCTACGCCCGGACCCGTCGGTTCCCGCGACGGTCCGTTCGATCGGACGACGCGGAACCCCTTCTTTCGGGCCGTCGTAGGCGCTCGCATGCCATCGACCGCACTCGTGACCGGCTGTTCGTCCGGGATCGGCTACGAAACCGCCCGCGCCCTGCTGGACGAGGGGTGGCGCGTCTACGCGACCGCCCGCGATCGCGACCGGCCGGGCCTCGAGCGACTGGCGGACCGCGGGGCCGACATCGCGGCGCTCGATCTCACCGAGCCCGAGGCGCCCAAGCGCGTCGTCTCGCGGATCCGCGAGGAGGCCGGCGGCGTCGACTGTTTGGTCAACAACGCGGGCTACGGGCAGTTCGGGCCCGTCGAGGACGTGCCGACGCGCCTGCTCGAGCGCCAGTTCGCGGTCCACTGTTTCGGGCCCCACCGACTGATCCGCGCGGTGTTGCCGGGCATGCGCGAGCGGGGTCGCGGCCGGATCGTGAACGTGACCAGCGCCGCGGACCGGCTCGCACTGGCGGGCATCGGCGGTTACACGGCCTCGAAGTGGGCGCTGGCGAGTCTCAGCGACGCGCTTCGACAGGAGTTGTCGGAGACCGAGATCGCGGTCGTCGTCGTCCAGCCGGGGATCGTCGCGACGCCGTTCTACGACCGCGCGCTGGCGGCCGTCGAGGACGCGGCCGCGAGCGCGGAGTCGCCGCGACCCGGCGCCGACGGGGCGACCCCCGATCGCGACCCCACGACCGCGGCGCGCAGGAACGTGACCGTCGTCGGATCGGACGGGAACACCGACCTCTATCGGGTCCTCGAGCGGCTCCGAGCCGTCGAAGGCGGCGGGCCGTTCGTCAACGAGCCCGAGCGGGTCGCCGAGACGGTCCGAGAGGCCACGACCGCTCGAACTCCCGACACGCACTACCGCGTCGGACCGGTCCCGCTGCTGGGCTCGCTGTACGGCACCCTCGTCCCCGCGACGATCCGGGACCGACTCACTCGACTCGGGATCCGCCTCGCCGCGAGCGAACCCGTGCTGGACTTGCTCGAGCGCCGGACGCCCGCCGCCGCGTCGGATCGGTATCCGCGCGGTGATCGATGACGCGGCCGGGTCGTCGTCTCGAATCGTCAGAGACTGAGGAAAACCTATGTGTCGCGGGCCTGACTTGGGAAGGGACACAGCACCGGAGCCGCCCGATCGCTATCGGCTCCTCGCGTCCCGCCGGCCCGCCCGGCCCGCGAGCTGTCCACACAGCCATGCAGTCGCCACACGTTCGCGCCGTTCACGGCCCGTTCTCGAGCGCCTTCCTCGAGCGGCGGCTCCCGGAGACCGACGAGTGGGCCGCGATCGACGACGCCGACTGCCGCGAGACGTTCGCCGAACTGCGCCGCTGTTGGGGGCGGGTCCGTGACTCGGCGGCGACCGACGCTATCGAGGAGCGATTCGTTCGCCCGGCGTTCCGGACTCTTGGACTGTCGGTCGTCCCGGTCGAGTCGACCGGGCCACCGAGAAGTCGGCCGGATTACGCGGTTCTGGCGGGCGACGCCGGCGCCGACCGCACGGCACGAACCGACCGTCCAGATCGTGACGATTCGGACGCGGCCGCGAGCGAGGTCCCGGACGCGGCCGTCGCGATCGCCGACGTCAGGTCGTGGGGCCGAGACCTCGACGAACGCGGGGCCGCGGGGGACGATCGACCCGCCGAGAACCCCAGTCACAGGCTCCACGTCGCCGTACAGGAGAACGACGTTCGCTGGGGCATCCTGACGAACGGCCGGCGGTGGCGGCTCTACGACGCCTCGACCAGCGGCCGGCTGGATTCGTACTACGAAGTCGACCTTCCCGCGATCCTCGAGGCCGACGATCACGAAGCGTTCAGGTACGTCTACTACTTCTTTCGCGGCGCTGCCCTTCGCCCGAACGCCGAGGGCGACTGCGTCCTCGATCGCGCCGCCGAACGGTCGGCCGCCCACGCGCAGACGCTCCGTGACGACCTCCGATCGGACGTCGCCGAGGCCGTCGCCGTTGTCGCCGACGGCTTCCTCGCGTCGTCCGCTACCGACCTCGAGCGGGACACGCTCGACGAGAGCGACCGCGACCTCCTCTTCGAGGCCTCCCTCACCGCCGTCTATCGGCCCCTGATCGGCGCGGTGGTCGAGCGGGAACGGACGCGCTCGAGCGCGACCGACCGGTCCGACGGCGGCGGCCTGCGGTCGTGCATGCGCTCGATCGCGCTCGGCTCCGACGAGTCAAACGAGTCTGACGATGTCGACGGGACCGACGCTTGGGCGCGCCTCGAGGATCGGCTCGAACGATCTGCCGGCGTCTCCAGCAGTCGGTCCGTCGACGAGCGCTCGAGCCCCGCATTGCGCTTTCTCGCCGCGCACGGCGTCGGCGACGACAGCCTGTCGCACGCGCTCGAATTGCTCGCCCGACGGGACGGGGACGGACGGCTCGTGTTCGTCCCCACGTCGCTCGACGTCCGCGACCTCGGACGCGTTTACGAACGGTTGCTCGAGGCGCGCCTCGAGGTCGCCGACGAACCGCTCGCGACCGCCGACGGCGAGTACGTCCCGGCCGACGGGGGCCCCGTCGCCGTCGACCGGGGGAAGCCGTATCTCGCCGCCGACGGGAGTCACCGGAAGACATCGGGCTCGTACTACACGCCCCCATCCATGGTCGAGTACATCGTCGATCGGATCGTCGGGCCGCTTCTGTCCGAGATCCGCGCCGACCTCGCCGACCACGATCCCGAGACGAACGCCCCGTTCGCGGAACGGGTCGCCGACCGCGTGTTCGATCTCGCCGTCCTCGACCCCGCGATGGGCAGCGGCCGCTTCCTGACCACGGTCGTCGACGCGCTCACCCGGGACCTGGTCGCCGCACAGGAACGACAGGCCCGCGAGCGGGGACTCGAGTCCCTCGCCTCCGAGCGCGACGCCGACTGGGCCCGCCGACGGGTCGTCCAGCACTGCGTCTACGGGGTCGACCGCCGTCCACTCGCGGTAGAACTGGCGATCGCATCGCTCCGGCTCCGGACGCTGACCGCCGACCGGCCGCCCGTGGCCATCAGTGGCCATTTCCGGGCCGGGAACGCATTGGTCGGCAGCGACCGCGACCCGCTCGGAACGACGGTGACGGGACGGGACGATCCGATCGATTGGACCGAGGCATCCGTCGACCTCCCGTCTCCCGTTCGGGATCGCATTGCCCTCGAGGCCGACCCGCCAGCCGCTCCCGCGGAACTGGCGGCCGGCGTCCGCTCGTTTGAACGCGATCCCCACTGCCGGCGACTCGAGGCGGTCGCGAACGTTCGGACCGCCCGCGCGTTCGGCCTCGAGTCGGCCCCCGACGACGCGGTCGATCGGCTGCTGGCCGCGCTCGACGGCGACGGGGACGAAGCGTGGGATCACCTCGCGCGGACCGACTGGTTCACCGCCGCACAGCGGGCAGCCGCGGCCAACGGCTTCCTCCACTGGCGGCTGGCGTTTCCCGAACGGTTCTACGACCCGGCCGGCCGCCCGCTCGAAGCGGGCGGCTTCGACGCGGTCGTCGGCAACCCGCCCTGGGTCGCGACCGCGGGCCGGGCCGACATCAGCGCGTCGCTCGAGCCCGCGCTCCGCTCGTACCTCGCGGACGCGTTCGTCACGACCGAGAACCAGTTCGACCTCTACGTCGCCTGCTACGAGCGGGCGGTCCGCCTGTCGACGGACGGGCGCGTCGGATTCGTCGTCCCCGACTCGATCCTCACCCGCGAGGGCAACGCGCCACTCAGGGCGTTTCTCCTGACGAACGCCCCGCCGTCGACGATCGTCCGCGTCGGCGCGGCGTTCGACGGCGTCGAAACGGGCGCGACGATCGTCGTCAGCGGCGGCGATACCTCCAGCGACGGCGACGTCACGGTCGACTGTGCCGATACGACCGACGTCGGTGACCTCGACGCGCTGTCCTACAAATCGATCCCCGCCTCGGTCTTCGAGTCTCAGGACGCCGCCCGGTTTCGCATCTATCTGGACGCCGAGACGCGACGCGTGCTGTCGACGCTCGAGGAACGGCCGGCTCTGGGTTCGTTTATCGACATCTCCCGCGGCGAGGAGATCGGCAAGCGCGCCGATTCCCTCGCCGACAGCCCGGAGACCGACCGCCGACCGATCGCGCCTGGCGCGGCGATCCGCCGGTACGGACTCGACGCGGACGAACTCCGATACGTCGACCCGACCGACGTGGCGAAAGCCGAGCGACAGTACGAGAGCCCAAAACTCCTCCTCCGACAGACCGGCGACGCCCTCGTCGCCGCCTACGACGCCGACGACCTCGTGACGATCAAGTCGGTATACAACGTCCGTCTCGAGTCGGGATCGGCGGCCGAACTGAAACACCTGCTCGGTGTCTTGCACTCGTCGGTACTCGCCTTCTATCACCACTACAAACACGCCGCCTATCGTGCCGTCTTCCCCCAGCTCAACCAGTCCACCGTCGAGTCGTTGCCCGTTCCGATGGCCGACGCTCCCGATCCGGAACTCGTCGCAGCCGTCGACGAACGGCGCTCGCTGACCGCCGAGCGATCCACCCTCTCGCTGGCGCTTCCCGACTACCTCGGCGACTACCGAGATGGTCCGTCGGTCGACGATCTCCCCATCGTCCGTCGAGCTGACGGCGTAGCGACGACGCCCCTCGTGGCGACGACGACCGATCGTCCGACCCTGAAACTCGGCTCCGTCGCCGTCGACGACGGCACGACGTTCCGACTCTCGGCGACCGTCCGGTACAAGCCCGACGACGCTGCCGTCGATACCGACCGCTGGGGGTACGCTGAAACCGACCCCATCCCTGCACTCGAGGTCACCGATCCCGACGACGACCGGGCGGCGCTGCTCGCGGCGTTCGTCCCCCACGCGGTCTCGGCGGGCGACGGGGCCGCGGGTTGCAGACGCGACGCGACGAAGACGATCTCCCCGCTCGACCGACTCGAGTCGCTGGCCCTGCCCCGACTCGAGGACGTCGCCGACGGACTCGCGGCCTATCGTGAGGCACGGGAGCGTGTGGCGGCGTTGGACGCACGACTCGAGGCGCTCGACCGACGGATCGACGAGCGAGTCAGTACGTTGTACGGCCTCTCGGCGACCGAACGCGAGACCGTACGACGCGAGTTCGGGGACGAGTGAGCGCGGTTGGATCGCGTTCTTCCTCGAGGGGATCGCGGTGCAGGCACGGGACTCGTACGAGCGGACACAGCGGCTGATAGAACTTCGGCGCGACTACGAGCAACGGTATCCACACCAGAAAACGAGCCATCGACTTGCGCGGGGCGTCTTCGACATGCCGTACTTCACCGCCAACGATGTCCAAGACGAGTACGATGTCAGTCGACAGACCGCGTACAACGCCATCGAAGAGCTAGTATCCGACGGAGTCCTCGTCGAGGCGACCGGTAAACAGCGGAATCAGGAGTACAAAGCGATCGGTATCTTCGACATCCTCGAGCGACGGCCGAATCACTAACTCGGGGATCACGGGCTTATTACCCGCTACGTAGGAGAACGGAGGCGCTAGGTGTCCTCGAGATCCTGCTCGTAGTCCGCCATCAAGGCCCCAACGACATCGGCCCGCAAACGTTCGTGACCGCGCCGGTCCTCGAGGTAGTCTTGAATCCGTCCGAACTAGTTATCGATAGCCGTCAAAATACCCTTCGGGACCGGGATTCGGCAATTAAGGGGCTGAAGAGACAAATTTCGAGTGGACTCGCCGGGCGGGCAACTGTAATCCTCGGCCATGGTCAATCGCAGTACGGCGGAGGTGTCGGCGCGTGACCCGATACTGTCCCCACTGCGGAGGTCAGATGATCACCGAGACCACGGCCGGCGGCCTCCCCCGTCGCGTTTGTGAGAATGGCCCACACGATCTGCAGGAGGTGTCTCGAGGCCGATGAGTACCTTCCCGAAACCCACTGACGGGGAGTCTATCGACTTCCTCGAGGAACGCGACGGCGACACGGAGTCGTGGGCTCGAGCGGACCCACGCGAGGCGCTGATCGAGTCGTTCGGGCGGTTCGGCTACAAGGTGACGCTCAGAGACGGCGAGAGCGTCCACTACTGCGCGCTCGGTCTCGAGGACGGCGAGTACATCGGTCGGTGCGACTGCAAAGGCTGGGAGTACCACGACGGACCCTGTGCCCATCTCTGCACGCTTCGCAAGGCCGACTTCCTCGAGTTGATCGACGTGGCGTCGACCGACGGCAGTCCCGACGACGAACACAAGATGCACCACGCAACCAACGAGGCGCTCGAGGGCGAACCCCACGACGGGGCGATCGAACGGGCCCGCGACTACGAGCGGGAGATGGAGGGTCGCGCATGACGCGCACGCACACCCGCGCGATAACCGCCTCCGTAGGCATCCCCACCCCCCTTGCATACGAACTGCACATCCCGACGCCGTCCCCGTATTCACGGGATATGCAAATCGGGGTGAATCGCTGATGGGCCGGATGGATCACGACCCCTCGAGCCGCGTTTCGTTCGGCTGTCCCGACGACCTGCTCGAGACGCTCGACGAGATCGCCGACCGCGAGGACATGAACCGAAGCGAGAAGCTTCGCGAGCTGGTCCAGAAGGAAGTCGAGGCGAAAGGAGATCTCGACGCGCCCCAGCCAGTGCTACCCGACGACGAACGACTCGCCGAGGCGTATCGCATCCTCCACGAGCGGGCGTCGGCTCCGCACAAGGACAAGCGCCGGGTCAAACTCGAGATGGCCAAGAACAAGCTCTACGACAACACCACGCCCAAGAGCGCCGTCCTCGACGAGATCATCAAGCCCCTCGAGAGCGAGGGCTACGTCTCGGTGTGGGCGGGCAACCAGCACGTCTGGGTGATCGTGCCACCGATGCGCTACACCGACGGTGAAGACACCGTCGAGCCGGGAGAGAAAGCAGTCGCGTAAGCGGTCTTCTGTCTTCTTTTCGAGACCGATCGTACGGTCGTCCTCGAGTGCTATTCGATCATCCCATCTTTACCCCGACAGAGGCATCAAGACCGTTCGTTACCTCCGATTCCTCGAAGACGAGGACGACCTCGGCCCGGGTCGAGTCGATAACCGTCCGCCGGTACTGATACCAGACGTAGTCGAGCCCGCTGTAGTCCTCAGCCTCGACGAGCAGGGCGAAGTTCTCGTACTCGTTCCGGAGGAGATTAATCTTGAACTCTCCGTTGTCGTCGACCTCTCCAGCGGTCGGGAGGCCGTCCTGAGCGATGACCCACTTCGCGTTGGTGATCCGCTCACCCTCCGGGTTGATCGCCACGCCGTCAACCAGTCGGAAGTACGCGCTCGGGATGTACGCGGCCGTCGGGGACTCCATACCGGCAGAGACTCCGCTGAAGTCGTTGTCCGACTTCGAAGCGGTTGCGGTGGCTTCCGGTTCTATCCCTCCAATATCGTGGTCAGGACGCACGTACTGGCCTACTCGATGCTCGAGGTTGTGGTCGGTCGTCGCTGCTTGGCCTTCGAT
>AOIR01000047.1 GCA_000337115.1 Natrinema thermotolerans DSM 11552 | reverse complement strand
GATGCCGGCAGTGATCGTCGTGCTGGTTCCGGCCCCGGACTGGCGAACGACTCGGTAGGTTTCCCCGTCGTGGTCGATCGTGTCGCCGTGTGCGCCACCCTCGTTGATGTCGTTCCCGATGATCGCTTTGAGGTAGGCGACCGGGACGCTGTTGTTCGAGGTCTGGTACATGACGCCCCGGCGGAAGAAGTACGTATCATCTCCGCTATCGGGGTTGACCATGCACCACGCGGGATTGTCGAACCCAGCGGCCTTGTACGGGTAACTCGGGTCCGTCTCGTTGTGCCCGTACATCGTCTTCCAACTCGAGAGGGCGGTCTGGTTCCCCTGATCGACGCTGGACTGGGTGTAGGCCGCGAACGGGTCGTTGCCGTCGGCCCAGAACTTGCTATTGATGTACTCGAACGAGTAGTAGCCGGCTCGGCCGTTCGTGCCGTCTTCAGTGTTCCATGCGCCGAAGTTGATCCAGTTGTTCGTTACCGAGCCGAAGTACGTCACCTCGGTCGACTGAAGGACATCGAGCCCATGATTCCCCTCGAGGATGTAGACTTGGGTCGAGCCGCTGCCGTTGCCGTAGGCGTAGTCGTGGTTGCCAGTGCCGTAATCGGTGGTCGTGAACGACGCTCCCGCGTGGTTACCGACATCGCCACTCCACGGGTCGGCCGATCGAACATCGGTACTCCCCGCCGGAACGTTGTTCTCGGTATCCCAGTCGGTGGAGTGAACGATTCGGATACCACCAGCATAACGCGAGTTGTAGTCGTCGTCGTGATGGGCGTATTCGGACGTTTGCAGGAATAGTCCGACGAAGATGCCGCTCGAGGAGTGCTGTAAGACCCGCCCGTTATCGACGTAGTTGGTCGAACTACCGTCGTTGGTGATAGCGGTGTCGGCGTCGGACCACTCGCTGAGACTGGTTGCTGCCGATGCGATCGCGTCGATGATGTCCGGGAGCGTTCCCGTCGTTTCTGCGATTGTCGTCATTTGTATGCTTTGACCTTGACGGTCGTATCAGCTGTCTCGCTACTCTGTTTCCGGATCCACGCGCTCGAGGCACCGAGGCCACCCTCTGGCGCTGCATGGTAGGGTGCGTCTGCGGGCTCGAGAGGGATCTTCCGATAATCTCCCTCCGAGCGGAACGCGACGTAAATCGGCTCGTCGTATCCCCAGACGGTGACCGAGGTCGCTGGATACCCCCAGTTGAGTCGATTCTCGTCGGTCGAGTCGATCACCAGCGGGTTCTCCGTGACGAAGTACGCTGCCTCCTGGCTATCCTCCGACTCGGGGTTGAGCGCTTCGACCGCGTTCTCCCCCCGATGCTCGAGTAGGAGTGCGAGGAGCAGCCGCTCGGTGTCGCTCTCGACGAGGTCCTCGCCCCAGGAGGAGGCACCGACGCCGTAGTCCTCGAGGACGCGCTCGATCGGGCTGTTGGGTCCGACCGTCGAGGAGCCGATCACGATGCATCCCCCTCCTGCTCGGTGCCGCCGTCGGTCGCGACCGTCCGCACGTCGCGCCGGAGATCGCGAACGGCAGCCGTGTGTTCTTGGATCGCACCGAGCCACTTGCTCCGCTCCTCGCGGCGTTGGTCGCGTTCTTTCAGGTAGAGGCGGTACATGAGCAGGAACGCGACGGTCGGGAAGCCGAAGTTGTTGAGCAAGGCGGTGGGTTCCATTCTAGATCAGCCCTCCGGTGAGGTTGCCCACGGCGTCGCCGGCACCGTCGACGAGGTCGCCGCCGGCATCGGTCGCACCGTCGACAAGGTTCCCACCAGCATCGGTCGCGCCGTCGATGAGGTTGCCGCCGGTATCGGTCGCGCCGTCGACCATGTCACCGCCGGCATCGGCCGCGTCGTCACCGGCACCCATCAGGCCGCCGAAGAGGTTGCCGCCGGCGTCGGTGACGCCGTCGAAGGTGTCGCCAATCGCATCGCCGACGCCGTCCGCCGCATCGGTCGAGCCGCCCCAGACATCGCCGAGGACATCGCCACCGAAGTCGCTCGCGCCGTCCGCGAGGTCGGTCGCGCCGCCCCACACGTCGCCGATCGCGCCGCCGATCCCGCCGGCCGCGTCGGTCGAGCCGCCCCAGATGTCGCCGATCGCGCCACCGACACCGGCTGCGGCGTCGCCGGCTCCACCGGCCGCGTTGGTCGTCCCGCCGACGATGTTGCCGAGCGCGTCGCCGATCCCGTCGGCGGTCTGGCCGGGTCCGCGCATCATCTGCATCCAGCGATAGACGACGTAGCCGACGATCGCGACGCCGACGATCATCGCGATGTTGAACCCGCGACTGTTCTTGGCGGCGTCGCTGAAGTTGTCGGAGACGTTGCTCACGGCCTCGACAGCGGGCTCGGCGGCGTCGCCGGCCTTGTCGGCCGCCTCGCCGGCGGCCAGGGCCGCTGCAGGTCCCGGCATCTAGCTCACCTCCCTGTCGATACTGTCGGTGGGGCCCGTCACGAGCCCCTGCGTGTGTCCGTTCATGATCGAATCGTGACGAACACCAGCAGCACCGCCTGCAGCGCGAGCAGACCGATCATGATGTCGTCCTGCGTCCACTGCGTCCCGTAGACGAGTCGCGCCGTCGGGCTCTCCGGCGGCTGCTGGGGTTGATTTTGGTTCGCCGGCCTCGAGGTCGTGGTCGCGGTCGCTTCGGACGACGTAGTCGTCGTCACCGCTACCTCTCCGAGTCCAGTTCCTTCGGAAAGACCGCCCTGCACGGGGGATCACCCCCGGACTCCGATCATGTCCTGCTTGACCGCCGCGCCAAGCCCGTCGATACGGGCCTCGGTCTGGAACCGCGGCAGCGACAGCAGGGCGTTGCGCGCTCGAGGCGTCCCGTTGGCGCGCTCAGGAGCCTCGAACGCGACCTTGTACGGTGCGTCGACGACGACCTGCAGGCGGAACTTCCGGGGTAGGTACGGCTGCAGCGGCGTTCGGTCGAAGCCGAACCGGATCTCCTGTTGGGCCTGATC
>AOIR01000046.1 GCA_000337115.1 Natrinema thermotolerans DSM 11552 | reverse complement strand
ATGTGTATAAGAGACAGGCCCCATCCTCCCACAGCAGGAAGTCCTGGGTCGTCGGGCTCTCGATCAGGTTGTGACCGAGTTCGAACGTCTCTGAGTTGTCGGCCGTCCCGTCGGTCGCGAAGTGTTCGTGTGCCGGGAGAACGAGCCGAAGCTCGCTGTCCGGGTCGTCCCGGAGCTGGAGCGCCCGCCCGGTCTCGATCTCCGCGACGACCGACTCCTCTCCCGGGGTTCCCGCTTGGGTGTTGAAATCGCGAAGGGAGACGCTGCCGGGGACCCAGTCGGCCGACTTGAGTTGCCTCTTGACCGACATTACTCGAGGTCCACCTCCGCCAGCGCCGACTCCTCGAGGTAGATCTCACTCTGAGAGTG
Organism: Natrinema thermotolerans DSM 11552; assembly: GCA_000337115.1. Taxonomy (GTDB): domain Archaea; phylum Halobacteriota; class Halobacteria; order Halobacteriales; family Natrialbaceae; genus Natrinema; species Natrinema thermotolerans. Next base: position 52,712 of record AOIR01000046.1, on the reverse strand, counting down.
GTCGATCTGCTCGGCCGAATCGACGAGGATGAACGCTTCGTCGATGTCGCGGACCTCGAGGCCGTTCCCCTTGAGCGCGTGCTTGACCGCGTCGACTCGCCGGTCGTCTTGCTGATCCGAGACGGAGTTCTTGATGTAGCTCGCGATCGTCGACTTCGGATCGGAGACGACCTGAATCGACTCGTCGGTCGGCGCCTGGTACCCAATTGCGACGCGGGTGTCGGCCGGTAGCGGGTTTCCGTCGGCGTCGCGGAACTTCCCGTAGATCGGGATACCGACCTTGTCCCCGACATCGACGCGGTTGCGGAAGAGGACGCCCACGCCGTCTTTGGGGTTGATCGAGAGGACCGGAGTGAGTTGGCCCGGCACGTTCGTGTCCGTCTCGACGTACTTGCTCGAGTCGCCGAGGGCGGCGTACAGTTGCAGACTCATCTACGCCAGCACCTCGTTGATCATGCCCTGAGCGTTGAAGCGCTCGGCAGCCTCGCGGACGGCGAATGCGCCCGATCCGAGGGTGAATGCTCGGTTGTTGACGACCATCTCGCCGACAGCCATCCCACCGATACCGAAGATTTCCGACGGGAGCATCGTCCCCGTCGCGGTGTCGACGAGGTACGGGACGAGGTAGCCGCCCGCGACGAAGCCGACATCCATCCACACGTCACTGTCAGTCAGGACCTCCGTGGCCTGATCGAATTGCATTGCCATGCGACCCGATCAAACAGCCGAAAACAGGAATAAGAGCGCGTTAGAACCGCAGTCAGCCGACGCGGACCGCAGCGGTTGCCCGCAGTTGCCCGCGGACTGCCGTCACGGCCGCGGCCGCTGTCGGCCACGATCGTCCTCGAGGTCCTGTTCGAAGTCCGCCATCAGGGCCCCAACGACATCGGCCCGCGAAAGTTCGTGACCGCGACGGTCCTCGAGGCGATCTTGAATCCGTTCGAACTGGTCGGCCTTGCTCCCGCGGAGCGTGATGTCGGTTCTCATCGTGAGTTAGTCGTCGAAGGGGTGTTTGATCCGGACCCGGTCGCTGCCGTAGTGCGTGCTGTTGAGCGTCCAATCGCGCGAGTCGATCCGCTGCAGCGTTGTATCGTCCGAGTAGATCCACTCGGAACCGATCGTGTTGCCCGCGTCGTCGCTGAACCGGCGAAGCGTGAGCGGCTCGCCGTCGACGAGGAGATCGTCGGGAAGCGTCCGCGGGCAGGTTTCGGCGTCGGCCTTGTGAACGTCGGCGGGGTACTCGACGATCCCGCGAACCTTGTCGAGGTCGTTGCCGGAGCCGAAGCCGCCGAGCATCGACGCCTGACACTGCGAGGCGATGTCTTCGTCGAGTTTCGCAAACCGCTGAGTAACCCACCCGACGCCCATTCCGTCGCCGTGCCACGTCGTCGCGAGCGTGTCGAAAGCGTCCGGGTAGCCCTTCCCCTGCGGCGCGAGTCGATGGGCCTCGTCCAACCCGAGGAACGTCCGTTCTTCGAGCTGGGCCAGCGCCTCGATCACCGTCGCAATCGTCTCCCGCCAGGCGTCGTCGGTCATCCCGTCGCGGCCGAGTTGCAGGTTCCCGTTATCCTCGAGGATCTGCCGCCACTCGGCCCGAGACAGGTTCTCCGTGCCGGGTCGGATCGGGAGCCGCTGCAGGAGCCCCGACTCGACCAGCCCGGTGTACTCGTCCTTGTAGTCGACGAGGACCGTCCGGTCGTACTCCGGTGCGTTCCGCTCGGTGTACGCCTGCAGCCCGTAGCTCTTCCCCCAGTTCGTCCGGGCACCGAACGCGAGGTTCATCCCTCGAGGTCCTCCGCTACCTCGTAGATGCCTTGCTCGGCCATCTCGAGGCCGCCGGCGAGTGCCTCTTCGAGGACGGCTTGGCGTCTCTCGTCGGACCACTCGATGACGGCCTCGCGGAACGTCTCGAGGTCGTCGACATCGAAGCGGGCCCGAACGTGAGCCGTCGCGAGTTCGTCGACGCCGCCCTCGATTCCCTGATCGCGGTAGCGGTCGGCCCACGTCTCTTTGGTCTCTTGCCACTCTTCCGGCGTCTGGTCGGCGTACTGAGCGGCCTCCTCGGCGTTCTCGAGGTCGTGCATCGCCTCCGTGACGTACCACGAGGGGAGCGAGCCGTCGATCATCGCGAGGGCCATCGAGCGGATTTGACCGACGCGGTCGTCGACCGACGGCAGCCCCTCGATGGGTTCGATGTCGTCGCCGGCCGCCTCCTGGAGGTCGGCGACGGCCTCCATCATCCGGCGCTCGCGATGGGCGACGATCGAGAGGAACGCCTCGGCCTGCTGGCTCTTGAAGAACTGTTCTGCCATCGCTTTCCGGGGATCTCCGCCGGTTGCAAGGTTTCGCAGATTCATGCTTCCTCCGTCGAAAGGTCGTTCATCGAATCGATCGCGCCGTCGAGCATCTCTGCGTCCTCGACGAGGACCATCACCGCGAACAGCGACGTGAACGCAACGAGCCCCTGTCCAGGTCCGAGATCGGGATCTCCGCCGAAGTTCTCGGCGTACCACTGATCGAAGTAGTCGTCCAAGTCGAGGTCCTTCGCGAGGGCCGCGTACTCCTCGATCGACTCCGATCGGTCGTCGACGCCCGACCCCATCCGTTCCTGCCCGATGGTCGCACCTGCTCCGAGCGCCTTGCAGTAGATGTGGCCGGGAGTGAGGTCGTTCGGCGAGTCATCCGCGCCGTCGCCGGCGTCCGAATCGTCCGCTGGGTCGTCGACGTCTACCTCGTCGCCGGCGTCGTCGGCATCATCCTCGGCGTCGGCCGCAGCGACCTGCTCGGCGATCTCCGGGTCGACCTCCGCATAGGCGTCCTCCTCGAGTTCGGGTCCGGGTTCGTCGGTGGCGTCCTCGGACTCGTTGACCGCGTCGCTCACCGGAGGCCACCCCCGCTTTCGCGGTCGATGCCGTTGCCGGTCGACTCGTCCTCGTCGTCGGGGGTCGGGTCGGCCGAGTCGGCATCGATTGAGTCCGACCGACGGCGTCGCCACAGAACGATCACGACGGCGATCGCGACGGCCGCCCCGATCAGGAGTGCGGTCGTCCGAAGACTCGGGCCGCCGAACGAGGGGCCGGTCGAGGGGGTCGACCCACCGCTCGAGGCCCCCTGAGGGCCCCCTGTTTGCTGGTCGTCTCCCTGGTCGTCTGGGTCCCATGGGTCCGTGCTGTCTGCGGGTTCTCCCTGGTCGTCCGGTTGGTCGTCGTTGGTCGTGGTCATGTCGTCGTCGCTCGAGGGGCTGGTCGAGGGGTCCGAGCCACCGCTCGAGGCCCCCTGATCGCCCCCTTCTTGCTGGTCGTTTTGCTGGTCGTCGTCGCTCTCGTCCCCCTCGCCGTCCCCTGCTTTGCCTGCCTCGGGGGCCCCTACCCACGCCCCCGCGTCCCGAGCCTGCTGGTGGTCGTCGTCGGGTTTGGCGTTGACGTGGCCCTGAACCCCTTCCTTGGAGGTAAACGGAGGTTGGTCGTCGTCCCATTCGTCTTCGTGCTTCTCGCACCCCTCTACGGGGCAGTAGTAGCCTGTCATGGTGTTACCAGTCGATGTCGTCTTTCGTCAGTTCGCGCTGGCCCAGCTCGCGGAACGCCGTGGCCGGCTTCCCGAGGAGGTCGTTCAGTTCGTTGACCGCTGCCGCGGCCTCCTTCGCCTCCGCCACGGCGATCTGGTAGCGTCGCCAGGCCAGATTCTTGGCGCCGTAGAGTTCGCCCGGCGGGTCGTCTGCTCGAGCGTCGCCGACGAGGGCCTCGACGTCTTCCTCGTCGAAGCCGCACGACTCGACGAGGAACTCGCAAGCCTCGTCCTCGCCGTCCTCGCAGTGGTCGCGAGCGTGGCCGCACTGCTCGTCTTGCGCTCCCTCGAGATCGGCGAGGCGATCGTCGACGTTGGTGTCACCGTCGAGCCGATCGCCACGTTCGTCGAGGGTGGCTCGCTTTGCCACTTCGCGATGTTCGTCGACGCTAAGCGTGTGGTCGTAGTAGGCGAGCCAGTCGTCGACGCCCTCGTCGATCATCAGCCCCTTCACGCTCCTGGCGTGGGGGACCGACGTTCGCGAGAAGTCGATCGACTCGCGTTCGTGGTCGGTCAACTCGGCTTGGCCGCCACGACCACCGCGTTCGGAGCGCCCCGCCGCGGCCTCGATCGTCGCCGTTTCGAGGACGTGGTCGGGTGCGTCCGAGGAGATCGCGACGGTCTTGAGTCGGCGGTCATCGTCGGTGCAGAGGTGATCCTCGTAGTCATCGCGGAACTGGTCGGCCGCCGCTTTCGATCCGAACTCGATCCGTTCGGTCATCAATAGGCACCGGTGATGTAGCGGGCGAGTCGGCAGTTCTTGAGCGTCCGCGAGTGACCGTCGTAGCCGTCCGCTGGTTCGGTCTGTTGGAGTGACGAGCGCTCGAGGACATCCTCGAGGTCGGGGGTGACGTGCCACGATTTCTGTCCGCTTGGAGTATCGACCCAGACGACAGGCCACCCGTTATGCCAGTACCAGCCCGCAGTGTTCGGGCCCCAGGTAAGGCGGATCGCTCTCGCAAAGGCGATCGCGAGCAGATTCCGGTCATGGTAGACATCGTCGATAGGCTTCCCGTCAGTCGGTGGCGGGTTGTCTGCACCCATGCTTCGATAGGACTCGAGAGCGAGTGATAGCGGTCGGGAATATCATAGTCTCGTACTGGTGAGACCAATGTTTAAACAGTTTCAGGACCAGTTAGGAACGTAGCCATGCCGATCCACCAGTTGACACAAGTTGGTCGTACGTCGGGCGGTGTTGTGCTTCCGAAGGGCGAACTTCGGGCGCTTGGATTGGTCGACGAAGAGGGCAACGTGAAAGATCAGCCAGTGCGGGTGACGCGGACCGATGCGGGGACGTGGGAAGTTTCCGTTATTGACCCGGAAGATTATCCCGCACCATAGGGACCGATATTGACCACTTTATCTGGTATCGCTGATAACCGCAGAAAACAGAGGAATGTTGGGAAGTTTTATCTCTGCCAACCCCATAGACATCTCCAGCAACCATGTCGCTACAAGAAGCTGTTCGCGATGTCAGTGAAGAGTACGACATTCCGGACAACGAGCGGCTTCAAGAATTGGCGCGGTCGAACGCGCACCTTCGCGACTAATCGTTACTCCGTTTTCGTACCAGGACTGCCGTTTTCCGCACGCAGAAAGTCGATAAACGCTTCTTCGGTTAGAGCTGGCTCTTGGACGAGGTCTGCCTCTCCCCCTCGAGCAGCCAGTTCCTCGGCGAACTCGATGCAATGTGCTTCATGTAGTTTGGCGTATTCCTCCCACGCCTCATAGTAGCGCATATCGAGTTCGTAGTCACCAAGTGGAATCTCGATATCGTGCTTCCGGCGGACGATTTCACACCCGTTCCGTTTCAGCGTGAGGAAGTACAGGTTGTGTCGTCGCACGGTTAGCAGCCGCTTTGATTCGACGATATAGGGATCGACCCACTCGCGCCATTCGTACTCTTCCGTGTGCGTTTTCGGCGTTTCAAAATCGGCCCCTGCTGCCTCGAGGTAGGTCTGGGCCATCGTAATGCCTGTTCGATGATTCGCGTTCGGAAGCGAGTGTCTGAGGATCAGATTTGACATGAGACTCCCGGCAACATCGGTCACAGAGCCGTCCCACGAGACGTGGTCTAACGCCTCCGGTACGCGATCGATCTCGAGGTTTTTGTAGATCGCAAGCTCATCACCGTTTTCTCGCTCTTCCTGCTGCATCTCCGCGAAGAATTTGAGCAGCCAGATCGCGACGACTCGGCTCGTCGGATCCATCGGGTCTAAATCGTCCTGCAACTGCGCGGGGCTGATTTCCCGATCGAGATCGTCGGCCGTTCCCGACACCCCCGGCGTATAGAGTACACGTACATCGCCGTTCGGCAGCGAGTAGTCCATCACCTTGACATCGTCAGCTGGGTCGCTGAGTTTGTCCTCGAACGCATCCGGATCCGTACTGACATCCTCGAGAGAGTAGTTGATATCGTCCGGATGGTGTTGATGAACAACTCGAGTCGGCATCTGATTGGCTTACTACTACGAGGAGAGACGGATATATCCGTTGTCCTTAGCGTTCCGTGGTGTCCGCGAACCCACTCTTCGCGGACAATTGACCCCGAGATCGGGGTCGATTGCCGTACTGATAACCCCATTCTTCATGGTTTGTTGGGCTAAAACTGAGTATCGAGGACAGCGATGAGACTGAAGCCCTACCCGCAACGCGAAGGGAAGCGCGTGTGGTTGAGTGAAGACGAACTGCAGGCCGTGATCGACGAGGCGGAGGACAACCGCCAGATGATTGCGTTCCTGCTTGCCGGTCGATGCGGACTGCGTCGCTGCGAGATCGTCCAAGTAACGCCTGCCGATGTCGTCGAGACGCCGACCGGGACACACTTGCGCGTCTGGGAGGACGTTGCGAAACAGGAACACTACCGCGAGCCGCCGGTTCCCGACCAACTGGCGACGTACATCGATGCCCACACCGACGCCGCCGGGATCGCACCGGACGAGTCGATCGTCGACGTGACCGCCAAGACGGTCTACCGCTGGGTACAGCGAGCTGCCGAACGACTCCACGCCGAGAGCGGCGATCGCGGCTGGTCGTTCCTTGATGTCCACGACCTGCGGCGGACCTGGGGGACGAATCTGCTCGAGCAGGGCGTCTTGCCATCAGTCGTGATGGATTGGGGCGGCTGGGAGGACTGGGAGACGTTCCGGCGGCACTACCTCGGTGAGTTCTCGCCGGAAGCGATTCGGCGGGAGCGTGGGAAGGTGAATTACCTCGAGGGTGATGTCGCGAGTGGGGGTGAGGTTGTACAGTCACAGGCGACAACGGCCGAGACGAACCACGTTCACTGATTGACTGCCGAAGAGTTGATTTCTCTACGAGTGCTTTTGACCGAAGCTTTCTATGACCTCTAATTTCTATCTATCAACATGGCTTGCTTCCAGTATCCGACCAACGATATTGACATTGATACCGACCGCGAGACCCACTCTTCGAACCTAGAATAGCAGTATCTTTTTATAAAAAAGATATCCATATCTACTCAGTGTTGAAGACATGACGACGCCAAAAGTAGTTGATTTATTCTCTGGTGTGGGAGGTCTATCACTTGGGATCAGTGAGGCGGGCGCTGATGTCGTTCTTGCCGTTGATAATAACGAAAAAGCGTTAGAAGCATATAACTCAAATTTCCCAGATAAGATAACTAAGAACCTCGATCTATCTACCGCTGATCAAGACGATATTTTATCAAACACGGGTATCACGAAGGAAGAGGTGGATATTGTGACAGGAGGACCTCCTTGTCAAGGGTTTTCTGTAATGGGAAAACGGGATCCAGATGATGAACGTAATAATTTACTGCTGAAGTATGCTGAACACATATCCGGCCTTTCACCAGATTATTTTGTCATGGAGAATGTGAAAGGATTAATGTCTGGAGATAAGAGGGAGTTCTTGGAGGAATTCCTGAACGAAATAAGGTCAGCAGGATATAATATAGTAGAGCCGATTCAGGTCTTAGATGCAGCTGAATTTGGCGTTCCACAGTATCGTGAAAGAGTTATCGTCTTAGGATATCGGGATACCTGTCCAAAGCCCTCCTATCCAACTCCAGATGATTCGAATGTTAATTCTTGGGATGCTATCGGTGACCTTCCGAATAATCTGGATGATGTTGAAAACGGGGTCTACAAAGGAGAACTAGGCCCACAATCGGACTACGTCAAGAAAATAAATTCGTGGAAACAAAAGGCGAGTACGATCCCTGAAGGCATTACTGGACTTGATCCAGTTGATCATAGTGAAAGAGTCCGCAATAGATTTGCAGACGTGGACCCAGGATCCAATGATGAAGTCAGCAGGTATTATCGACTAAAGAAGACAGAACCTTCGGTTACATTACGGGCAGGTTCTAGTCCTGATCGTGGTACACACACCCCTGCTCGACCAATACACCCCGTTGCACCACGGTGTATTACTGTTCGAGAGGCAGCACGGATTCAATCGTTTCCTGATTGGTTCCAATTTTCACCAACCAAGTACCATGGACTAAGGCAGATCGGTAACTCAGTTCCACCTCTACTAGCAAAATGTATTGGGGATGAATTGTTAGAGTGTTATACGCAATCAAAAGCATCATAATAAACAATGCCTGACGATACATCAATTGAAGTTAACGCGAATCCGGTGAAAGAATTTTTCATTAATATCCTCACCAGGGACGTAAAAATAATAGATACAATCCCTGAGTTCGTAGATAACAGCATTGACGGGGCAAGTCGAATTCGGGATGACGAGGAATATTCCGGATTATATGTGAATATTGAACTAAGTGAGGACCGCGCAGTTTTGACAGATAACTGTGGCGGGATCCCTCGAGACATCGCAGAAAACTATGCGTTTAGATTTGGTCGTCCCAATGAATATACAGGTGAAATGGATTCCCTTATTGGAAAGTTTGGTGTAGGGATGAAACGATCACTATTCAAGTTGGGGGATTATTTCTTAATTGAATCATCAACTGAAGACAATCATTTTGTGATTGAAGTTGACTTAGATGAATGGGAAGAACACGATGAATGGAACTTTGAGATGGAACTGGTGAATCCAGATGAAGATGAACGATGCGAACTAAGCGAACATGGAACAAGAATTGTCATTGAGGAGTTGGATGAACAGGTAAGCGAGAAGTTTGAACAGGATTTATTTATATCTCGACTTAGTGACAAACTCACTTCTAAAAATAGGAATTATCTCAAAGATGGGTTGCAGATAATATTGAATGATGAACCATTAGGATACACCTCTATTGATCTACTAAAATCGGACGACTTAGAGCCAGCATATGAGGTGTTCCAGTTCGAAGAAAACGGAGAATCAGTTCAAGTTGAGATCAGAGCTGGGCTTGGAGAAAGTAATCCCGACGAAGCAGGATGGTACATATTCTGCAACGGAAGGCTAGTGCTTGAGGCAAATACCGAGGAGGTAACTGGTTGGGACGGAGAAACGATCCCAAAATTCCACGGCGAATATAATCGATTCCGGGGATTAGTAAACTTTGTCAGTGATGATCCAGGTGCGCTCCCATGGAATACTACCAAAACGGGTGTAAATCCAGATACGCCAGTGTATCAGAAGGCTAGACAAGAGATGCAGTCTACTATGAGGCCTATCATCGACTTCATGAGTGATATCGCTGAGCAAAAAAAGGAATCGGAGTCAGAAGAAGATGTTCCTCTAGAAGTTGAGGTCAAGAAGGCGGATCCAGTTGACGCTGACGAACTTGAAACCGTCCAGACCTCGTTTGCAGCACCCGACGCTGAAGAAGAGGAGGAGTCCGAGGGACCAGAGACTACCCACATATCGTATGAACGTCCTGTAGAGAAGGTTGAAGAAATAAAAGAGTTATTAGATATAACGACGAATAAAGAGGTGGGGGAGAAGACGTTTGACTACTACTATGAGTTCGAAGTTGAGGAATACTAGAGATGGGCAAGTCATTTGAGGAAATTGATTACCGGCTTAGACCCAGCAAGAATATCGAGCGCAAAATGATGACCGACATGCTCGGTCGTTTGACACATATTCGACCTCTACGAGACTACAGGTATATCGGCTTCGGATCCACATATTTTAGTGACCATAGGCTATTCCATAAGGAACTTGGTATAAATAATATGATTAGCATTGAACAGGTTTTTCAAGATGAGGAAAGATTTAGATTCAACAAGCCCTACGATTGTATCGAGATAAGAATTGGAAAATCAAGGGATGAATTACCAGAACTAGATTGGGATGTTCCTACTATATTATGGTTGGATTATGAGGAAAAGCTAATGCCGTATATGTTTAAAGATATCGAGCAATTCGCATCGTCTGCTCCCGTTGGTAGCGTTCTATTTGTCACAGTAAATGCGCAACCGACTCCTCGTGGACATCTTGATGATGAAGAGGATAGATTAGATCGTCTAAAGACAGAAATTGGCAGTGAAAATATCCCTCACGGCATTACAAAACGAGATCTCAGAAAGTGGGGTACCGCTAGAGTCTACAGAGATATAATCAATCAAAAGATAGAAACAGACTATCTTTATCCACGGAACCAGGGTGTCCCAGACGATGAGCAATTAGAGTTCAGGCAGTTAGTGAACTTTCATTACCAAGATAATGCTAAAATGTTGACTGTCGGCGGGATACTATATTCAGACCATATTAAAGAAGAATACAACAATGCCTCGTTTGAACAGATGGAGTTTGTAAGGTCTGGAGAAGAAGAATACACGATTAAGACACCTAAGTTAACTTTTGCTGAAATGAGGAGCCTCGATAAATTGCTACCCAAGCCTTTACCAGATAACGAGATACCAGTACCCGAAGAGGATAAAGAGGCATATGCAGAACTATACCGGTACTTCCCAAGATTCTCAGAAACAGAGATCTGACTGTTTAGATTGCTCGTCAACTTCGAAGTTTTTGCAGTGATGGCTTCGGCCGATTCTCCACATCGAGTTCTCCATCCAGATATTCCTGCCCGTCATACGTAATCTCGTACATGTTACTGCTTTCGAAGATGGGAGCAACCAGCCCTACCTGAGAAAGGAGTTGGCAACGTTCCTCAACCCGCCCACGTGATGCAGTGAGATTGACTGCTCGAGACATATGCCGCGGTGTCGACCACGGATCTTCGGAGAGATGCTCGAGAATCCGTTCATCAAGCGTACACATCCAGCGAGCGGGTTTTCGGCTCATTAGGGTTGGGTGGTTCCACTGGCGCTCGGACCGTCTCTCGAGCTGCCGCCATTGAGGTAGGTCTCGTTTTCGGCGTCGTATTCTTCATCGAGATAGGCTTCCCCAATATCGGAGATATCGTAGACGCCGTTCCCAATTGGGATCAAGAGTCGGTGATCCGCCAGTTTCTGGCATCTTCGAGAAACTGATGACTGACTAATTCGAACTCCATCACGCTCAGTTAATTTACCTACTGGTGTTGGCCCTTCGTTACGAATAATCTCGAGAATCCGGTCATCCCAGATTGTCATCCAAGTACCCGACTGCCTCATTAAATCCTAATACAGGATGGGGGAACCTATTTCCCAGTATTTATCCACATTTCTATCTCGAACCTCTTTCCGAGGCTGCGATGCATTTATGCATATTGGATACAAAGGTGGGGTTGCGGAGTTACCAACTCGGATGAAGATGACTCTTGTTGGTATGTGAGGTCGGGCGGCGTTGGAGCGCCGCCCGGAAGGTAACTCCGGTGATCCGGAATGAATCTCGGAATTCCCGTGGGGCATACACCCCACACACGGCAAGAGGCATCGCCGGCCAAAAGGTCTGACGCTCGGTGCGCCTGCGGCGCTCGAGCGGACGGCTACGACGCTCGGAGCAACGAACCGGCCTGCCGCTCCTGTGCGTACCTCCGAACTGACGGTCGCCCTGTATCGGGCTCGCATGAAAGTCGGCAGCAAGCGGACGAACTTGGCGAGGACTACGAAACCGAGCCCGAGCCGGTGGCCGACGGCGGCATCGCTTGGGGCGATCTCTCCGGCTTCCAGCGGGACATCCTCGAGGCGATTGCTGCTATCGAGTCCGCCGACAAGGAACCCTACGGCCTCGCGATCAAGGAACGGCTCACACAGACCTACGACGAAGTCCTCCACGGGCGGCTGTACCAGAACCTCGACAGCCTCGTCGACGACGATCTCCTCGAGCGCGGCGAACTCGACGGGCGGACGAACAGCTACACGCTGCTGCCCGAAGCCGAGGCACTGCTCGAGGAGAGTGTTCACCGACGCGCGGACGCCTGCGGGCTCCAAGTTTCCGACGCCGATGACGGCGACGAGAACGGTGATCAGGATGAGTGACGAGGCGTACACGACAGGCTTCTGCACGAACGGTGGCGCATACGTCCTCGCTGTCAAGGACGAGAACGGTGCGACCTGTCCCGTCTGTGGGTCAGAGGTCGAAACTGCCACTCCAAAAATCGAAGGGCGACTATGAGCGGCGATCCCGAGACGGTCAACTGCACGACTTGCGGCGCGACCGCGCGGCGCATCACCTGGGGAGCGACGGATACGACCTGCTACCGCTGTACCGAGTGCCACGCCGGCGGCCACATCGTCTACACCGACGGCGGCAGGGAACTCCGGCGCGGCGGCGTCTTCCGCCGGCTCAGCAACTACGCGACACGGAGGGTCAGTCCATGAGCGACGAATCCTCGAACGGAACCGCTCAAATCTGCATCGACCTGTTTGCGGGTCTCGGTGGTTTCTCGAGTGCGTTTGAGGAGAGCGACGAGTGGACCGTGTATACCGTCGAAATAAACGACGAGTTCGACCCTGACCTGTGCGCCGACATCTACGAGCTTCGGCCGACGGACCTACTCGAACTGATCGGCCTCGATCGAGAACAGATCGATGTGCTGGTCGTACTTGCGAGCCCGCCATGCCCAGAGTTCTCGACGGCTGGCAATCACGACCACTGGGACTTCGACACGCAGACGCCGATCCACTCTGATGCACGTCAGGCGATCGCGCTGGTGTACCACACACTGGGTCTGATCAAGGCGCTCGCACCCGACTACTGGTTCCTCGAGAATCCACAGGGACGCCTCCGATGGTTCCTCGGCCAACCCACGGGGCAGGTGACCTACTGCCAGTATGGCCGTCCGTACATGAAGCGGACCGATCTGTGGGGCGAACACCCGCCGATGACGTATCGCCGATGCCAGCGCGGAAGTAAGTGCCACACCGCGAACGTCGAGTACGACGGAACCAGCGCGACCCGCGTCCTTGGCAATACGAAAGCTGAACGGTCGAAAGTCCCACTTGACTTATCAGCATCGATCCGTAACGCCGTTGACGACGTCGTAGAGAATCCTCCACCGGAACAGACGACCTTGCTTGCACGGGCCGACGGTGGAAACGCCCGGCAACGCGACACGAATGTTGACAACGGGGGTGAACGATGAGCGACGACCTCGAGCCGATCTCACCCCGAGAGGCGGTCGACCTCTACGTCTCACACCGCGAACTCGAGGTGAGCGCGAAGACGCTCCAGAATCACAAGTACCGGCTCGACGCGTTCGTCGAGTGGTGCAACGAGGTTGATATCGACAACCTCAACGAACTCACTGGTCGCGATCTCCACCGGTACCGTGTCTGGCGACAGAAGGACGTCAACATCGTCACGCTCCGCGGGCAGCTCGCGACGCTCCGCGTCTTCCTTGAGTTCTGCGCGTCGATCGACGCCGTCGAACCGGGGATGCGCGAGCGGGTGAAACTGCCGGACGTCGACCGCGGTGACGAAGCGCGCGACGAGATGCTCGACACCGACCGAGCGCGGACGATCATCGGCTACCTCGAGCGGTACAAGCGAGCGAGCCGGGAACACGTCATCATGGCGATCCTCTGGCACACTGGAATCCGCCTCGGGAGTCTTCGAGCAGTCGACCTCGAGGACTACGAACCTGATGACCAGTGCTTCTGGCTCCGACACCGCCCTGATACGGGCACGCCGCTCAAGAACCAGGAGCCGGCCGAGCGGGCGATCGCGCTCGACGACTACTACTGCGATGTCCTCGACGAGTACATCCGATTCCACCGGAACGACGTGACCGACGAACACGGCCGCGAGCCACTGGTGACGAGTACGCAGGGGCGGCTGAGTTCCGGACAGATACGGTCGGAGGTATACCGGCTTACGCAGCCCTGCATGATCGAGGACTGTCCCCACGACCGCGAGCCGATGGGTTGCGAGGCGACGGAGTACGGCCACTACTCCCAGTGTCCCAGCAGCCTCTCACCGCACACGATCCGACGGGGAGCGATCACTCACCAGCTCCGCGAGGACATTCCCGAGAAGATCGTCAGCGACCGCTGCGACGTATCCTCGGAAGTCCTCGAGCGCCACTACGACCGCCGTACAGACCGCGAGAAGATGGAACAGCGACGAGATTTCATCGAAGATCTATAGAAAGGAACATGACTCACGAACAAGCGGCTGAAAGCATCGACTCACGGATAGTCTCGAGAATACCCTCAAACGTTCGTATTCGGGAATTAGAGGGCCTGAAACGTCAAAACAGCGATGGACTCGCCGGGATTTGAACCCGGGGCCTCTCCCATGCCAAGGGAGTGATCTACCCCTGATCTACGAGCCCTCGAGCGCATTCTCCAGTTCCCGTCGGGAATAGATAAACCCCTCGAATTCATCGAGGCCCGTCACGGATACACATTCGTCGGGGCGACACGGGCAGCCCGTACCGTTGCTCGCGGTGGCGAACGCTTTTTGACCGTCCCGAGACGAGAGCCAACGGATGGCCGGGAACCGAGACCGAACGCAGCGTCGGGACGAAAGTGATGTGAAACGCGGCGATGTCCGGGAGACGTACGACCGGATTGCGACCCACTTCGCGTCCACGCGCGAGTACGCGTGGCCGGAGGTCGAATCGTTCGTCGCGTCCCACGCGACCGATCGGGGCTCCGATGCGGTCGGGCTCGACCTGGGGAGTGGCAACTGTCGCCACGCCGAACTGCTCGCAGCAGAGTGCGGGTCCGTCGTTGGCCTCGACGTGAGCCGTGGCCTGCTCGAGACGGGTCAGGAACGCGCCCTCGATCGGAGGTTCGACGTTGAGTTGGTGCAGGGAGACGCGGCCGCGCTGCCGCTCACTGACGACGGCGTCGACCTAGCGGTCTACGTCGCGACGCTGCATCACCTGCCGACGCGAGCGGCGCGGCTGGCAAGCCTCGACGAACTCGCCCGCGTGTTGTCCCCGGACGGTCGTGCGTTGGTCAGTGCGTGGTCGACCGCTCACGACCGGTTCGATGCGACTGAGGGGTTCGATACGACCGTCGAGTGGACTCTCCCCGGCGGCGAGCCGGTCGATCGGTTCTATCATATTTACGCACCCGAGGAGTTCGAGGCCGACCTCGCTGCCAGCGACCTCACGCTCCGGGAGTGGGAACTCTCGAGCGGGAACTGTTATGCCACGGTCGCGGGCGCGGGCCAGTCGGGATAGCGCGACCGTACCCGGAATTCGGTTTCGAGAGGGATCGTTCGGCCGACGGTCGCCCGGTGGCTATGGTGGTATTTGTTCCCGTGACAGGTGATTCCACAAGCGATCCGACTCGCTATTTTAGCCGGTCGAATCCGTAGATATCGGCCTCAGTCCCACTCGATGAAAACGGTTTGAAATCGAGTAAAAGGTCCGGAATAGACGCTAACGATCTGAAGAACGTCCGGCTTTTATGATAGTCTCGTCCACCAGACCGGAATGCGCTATGACGCGCTTGACTCGACGTTCGGCGCTGAAGGTCGCAGGCGCATCGCTTGCCGCAGCCACCGTCCCCGCGACGGCTGCCGCCGCCGAGAGCGACGACGGGTGGACCGTCGTCGAGACGCCGGTCGATAGCACCCTCCACGACGTCGCCTATACGGCCACCAACCCGCACGCGGTCGCGGGCGGTGGGCTGGTAATCGAACGCACCGCCACCGGCTGGGAGGTCGTCCTGCAGGGTGGCCCGACCGGCAACGGGAACGACCTCTACGGGGTCGACACCACCGACGACGGCAAGCGGCTCTGGGTCGTCGGCTCGAGCGGTGCGATCGGCGAGTACGACGTAACGACCGGGAACCTGGTCGACCGCTCGGCGCCCAACGATTACACGGCGAACTTCAACGACGTCTCCGTCACCGGTCCCGCCGGTGAGGCCGACGTCTACGTGGCCGACGACTCCGGATCGATCCACTACAGCTTCGACAACGGTAAGGAGGGCACCTGGAACTACGTAGTGCCGGGCAGCGGCTCCGGGCTGAACGCGATCGAGTTCTACGCCGACGGCGCGGGCCACGTCATCGACACCAACGGGAAGGTCTTCGCCACCGACGACGGCGTCACCTGGAACCCGATCGGCATCGAGGACGCCGGCGTCACCTACTACGGCCTCGACAGCGACGCCGAAGACGACGTCTACGTCAGCGGCGGTAACGCGTCCGTCTTCGACTACACCGGCAGCCGCTGGATCCCCGAGAGCCTCGGCGACGCCGCCCTCTTCGACATCGAAACCGAGGCCGGCACGGGCTACACCGTCGGCAGCGGTGGCGCGGTGTTCGAACTCGAGGACGACAAGTGGACCCGGAACACGACGCCGGTCGGTGAGAACCTCCGTGCCGTCGCCACCGGTGACGTCGACATCGCCGTCGGCTCCTCGGGCGCGCTGCTCGAGCGGTAACCGCCGGCCGACCCGCGGTGTGGACCGCCCGGTAGCCCGCTGATCGCTAAGTACCGATCTCCCGTTTTCCCCTCAGGACCCCGTGATCGCGAGCGGGCGGCGACACAGAAAAGGAAGAGCCTTAAACGTGGACCGAAAAGCCGGTGATGCGCGCGGATGGTCTAGTGGTAGGACCTGAGCCTTCCAAGCTCATGGCCCGGGTTCAAATCCCGGTCCGCGCACTGTCTGCGAATCTGTGATTCGCAGGTCAGCAAATCTTTGATCTGCGCTACTGTCGTGAGCAAACTCGCGAGCGACAGCAATCGGAAGCGGGATTTGAAGCACGCGAGTCGCAGCGCGAACGTCGTGAGCGACCGTCTCGCAGTCGGGTTCAAATCCCGGTCCGCGCACTTTTCGACGAGCAGACGACGGGAACAACGCGTCGAGGCCATAGTTACGAACTCGCTAGAGACAGCAGTACTCGGCCCCGTTTGCGGGACGCTGTGCGATGACTCGAGACGGTGACAGGCCGGACCGACCGTCGTCGGTCGCGGGGTGGCTCGAGCGATGGCGGACCGAGCGGTCCAGAAGTGTCGATACGGCGGAGACAACAGACCATTCCGACGGTGCAGTCGGTTATTCGGACACAAATACGAGTGGTAGACGAAAATACAGACAGACCATACTATTCTAAACACTCGTCTACTCGAGATGGGTTTTGGAAAACAGATGCAGAACACTTATCCGTGTATCGGACTTTCGTCTAATCGCAATGGCAAACGGAACGGTTGATTTCTTCAACGACACGGGCGGTTACGGTTTCATCGAGACTGACGACGCGGACGAGGACGTTTTCTTCCACATGGAGGACGTTGGCGGTCCGGACCTCGAAGAAGGCACAGACATCGAGTTCGACATCGAGCAGGCCCCCAAGGGCCCGCGAGCGACGAACGTCGTTCGTAACTAACACGGGTTCGCACCGTCGTCTTACGGCGACGTCGCGTGACTTCGTTTCTTCGACACCCTTACCCTCGAGAGCCATCGGTCGATACCCGCGGTGACGACCGGCGTGGCTCGAGAGCGGCGGCGGCGCCGAAATCGGTCGGCGGCTGTCTCTCGAGTCCTCACAACGGTTATATAGTCCTCCATGTCGTCGTGGGTTTACTGCACCGGTGATCGCCATGGACGATGTGATCGTACGACGTGAGTTCGACTGGTCGGAGACGCCGCCGAGCATCGCTATCGTGACTGTGATCGCCGATATCGAGAACGTCGATCCGATCGACCTCCCGACGACCGCCGAGATGACGCTGTACTCGTATATCGATCCCGGTGCGCTGGACGCTCTCGTCGCCGGCGATCACGTCGTCGTGTCGTTTTCCATGGCGGAGTATCGGATTCGGATCGACGGCACCGAACTGACAGTGGCCACCGATTGATTTTCACCGACGACAGTCGTGGACGTACTGTACGCAACGCCCGCTTGCGGTTACGGTTCCGAATCCTCGACGGCGGTCAGTCCCGACGAGATCAACCGCCGGAGCAACACGACGATTCCGTTCTCGAGGCCGCTGGCGAAGATCGCCTGTTCGGTCGGGTCCTCGCTGTCGGGATAGTATGACCCGATCAGCAACGTCTCCCGATCGACGAGCAGGATGCGACTGATCGCGACTTCGTGGTCGGTTCCCGATCCGATGAGAAAATCGAGGTTCGTCTCGAACACGCGGGCGGTCGGGAGTTCCGTTCCCAGCCGGGAGGTAATGCCGTCGGTCCGTCCGCCGAGGATGACCTGGACGTCCTGATCGACCGCGTCGTGTAACGTCTCGTAGAGCGGGTCAGACAGGAGCGATTCGTCGGCGACGACCAGTGCGATCTCGCTGTTGGCCTCCGTGAGCAGATCGAGCGTTCGCGATTCGATCGCGTCGCGTCCGGTCAGTGACCATACCTCCTGCATCCGGTCGTCATCGGGCTCGGTCTCTCGGTGTTCGACGGTTTCGAGATATGACTCGAGGGTGTCGACCCGGTCGTCGTATTTCTGGCGGAGGGTCCGCGTGGCCTCGTCGATGCCGACCGCCCGAAACTGTTGGGGGCTCGAGTGTCGTACCTCGACGAGTCCCTGTGACTCGAGTACCCGAATGGCGTCGTAGACCCGCGTTCGGGGAACCTCCGAGATCTCGTGTATTTCTTTCGCTGTACCGCTGGGTAGCCGCGTCAACGCCAGAAAACACCGGGCTTCGTACTCTTGAAGACCGAGATCCTGGAGTAGACTAACCGCCTCGTTCGTAATGTCGTCCTGTGTCATGGCCCAACCACGTGTCCGGCGTTCCGAACACGTACAATAGGAACTGACGGCGGGAAAAGGATTCGTGTATGGCTTGCAATCAGTAGTGGGAACCGCCGAAAACGGTGGTTTCAGCCGAACTATCGCATTCACCCGGATCATCACACAAGCTACTTGAGTCTACGTCCGATATGGTTCGCTGGCGCGCCCCGTTACGGCCCAACCACGGCGGGGCGTGTCGTTTCGTTCGCGGATCCGTTCGACCTCGCTTCTCAGCAGTCGCCACTAGTGACGGGACAGCGTCTCCGCCAGTCCGCTCTCGAGATCGGTAACACCGAACTGCGTTCCGCCGCTCAGAACCAGCCATCGGGGAGTTCGTCCCGATTGTCGTCCAGTAGCTCGAGCAGCGGACGTATCTCGTCGAACCGCGGCCCTTTGACGACGTTTCCGGCCTCGCGGTGCCACTCGATGTAGCCGTAGTCGGCCAGTTTCGGGAGGTGGACGTGGTATTTCCGTGTCAGCTCGTCGCCCGTCTCGGCGATCTCCCAGTGACGGCCGTCGACTGTCGAGACGTCTTGTGGGTTGTGAGTCAAGAGACTGAGCAACAACCGTCGCCGGTGACTATTTGCCAGCGCATCGAATGCGTCATCGACCATATGGGGAACCTCTGTCAGTTAGTAGCATGCCAGCTCACTTGACGTAGTGCGGTTTTCACGCGGCGATTGTGTTTTGAGTAACCGAGTGAACGAATCGTTTGAGGCGAGGGAAACTGGCCGGAATCGATCGATAGGGACGGGTCTCACCATCGTCTCCGTCGACATCGGTGACGATTGCCCCACGGGACCGTCCGATTCCGAGGGTTGTTGTGCGATCCCCGCGAAGCGACACCGTGGAGTACGACCTGCTCGGCTGGCCGCCCGACGGCCCGAAACTCCGGCTCGATCACGAACGGTTCAGCTACGCCGGCAAGTTCGTCATGACGAACACGGGCAAGGCCGTCGCCCGTACCGACAACGGCCGGCTCGTCGCCGCCGTCGCGTTCAACGAGGACCGGACTGACGCCGACACGCTGTGGTTACGGTACGTCACCGTCGATCAGGACCGGCGCGGCGAGGGGATCGGCCCCGCGCTCTGTCGGCTGGTCCGCGATCGGGCCCTCGAGCGAGGCTACGAGCGACTCCGGATCGCCGTCAACAACCCCTTCGCCTACGAGGCGCTCTACCGGACCGGCTTCGCCTACACCGGCGAGACGACCGGGATCGCCGAACTGATCCTCGAGTACCCGATGCCGGACGATCCCGATACCGCGGCGTGGACCGACCGCGAGCGGTACCAGGCCGGCCTCGAGCAATATCGCGATCGGGACCTTTCCGAGGCGGAGACACAGTTCCTCGAGTCGCGAACGGGGGGCGACCCGCCGGAGACCGGCTGTGAGTGAGTGTATGGCGCGGCTACTGCAGTCGGACCCGATACAGCGCGGTGACCGCGACGGCGTGGGCCGTCCCCGTGACGGTCGCGCTGAGGACGGTCGCCAGCGTGGCTCCGACGGTCGTCGACGACGCGAGCTGCGAAACGCCGGTTAGCGCGTATCCGACGTAGCCGAGGCCGACCAGTATCGCTAGAATGGTGCCGGGACTCGCAACCGCGTAGTCGAGGCTCTCGATCACGGCCGCGATGGGTCGTTTCCCGCCGACGACGATGATTGCGGGAGCGACGAACAGCCAGACGAGGAACGGAGCGAGCGTGAGCAGCGCCACGAGTGCGAGTCCGACGCCAGCACTGGCCGGGCTCGACAGGAACAGCGCGCCGAACAGGACGCTATCGATGACGACGACGTACGCGACGAGCCAGGCGACCCGATCGAGCGGCGGCGTGAGCCCGTCCGTGTCGGCGTCCGCCAGCCACAGGCAGCCGGCGAACGCGACCGCCGCCGCGGCGCTTATGGCGACCTGCCAGCCGACGAAGGCGACGAGAAACCGGGATTTCATTCCGGTGAGAATCGCGGGACTCATTTCGACGGTCGGCTCGAGCCGCGGGACGAACGGCAGCGAGAGCCGGACCAGGCCGCCCTCGGGAAACGGGGCGAGGCCGACTGGATAGGGCGACTCGAGCCTGGCGACCGTGCTTGTGGCTCCGAGCGCGCCGGCGACGGCGAATGGGATGGCCAGCGATGGCCGCCCGCGGAGCAGGGCGAACGCGGTCGCGAGAATCGACCTGAGACCGGGACCGGCCCCGAGGTTCGAGACGAGTGGCTCCGAGTTCGTCTCGCCCTCGGTTACGGTGTCGGAATCGGAGTCGTCAGTCGCCATCGTCCCCGAGCCCGTAGAGCATCAGTGTCGTCCCAATAACGATACGGTCGCCGGCGACGATCGCCGGCGTCAGGGCGGCGCGTTCGGTTTCGCCGCCGCCCGAGGTCCCGACTGTTTCCGTGAACGTCCACAGCCGTTCGCCGTCCGCCGTCGCGAGGGCGTGGAGGCCCGCACTGCCGGGGACGAGCAGGAGATCCCCGGCGACCGTCGGCGGCGGGTCCCTCTCGGTCAGGGTACTGCCGGGCGCGTCGTCGAGGGTTTCCGTCCACCGAACGGCGCCGTCCTCACGGTCGACGGCCGCGACGCCGATCGGGTCCGATCCCTCGTCCGCCTCGATCGTGCCGACGTGATAGATGGTCGTCTCGTCGACGGCGAGTCCGACGTGAGCGCCGCGGTCGAGCGGGCGAGTCCAGCCGCGATCCCCCGATGCCGCGTCGAGTTCGCGGATCCGAACCGCCCGTCTCGAGTCCGATTCCGTCCATCCGACGGTGTAGACCGTCCCGCCGCGTGCCGTCATGCTGTTGCCGGCCTCGACCCGCCACTCGAGCGTCCGTCCCTCGCCGACGGTCCACTGGCGAGTGCCGTCCACGAGGTCGAGTCCGACAAGCACCGGTCCGCCGAGGACGTGCCCTTTCACGACGACGGTCCCGGTTGCGGTGTCGACGACGTGGTCGATGGGAACGAGCGAGTACTCGTCGTCGGGGTTGGCGGCCGCGAGGGCGTATCGCCAGCGCTCACCGCCGTCGTCGGGGGTGACGGCCGAAACGGTTCCCTGCGGATGGAGGCTAACGACGGTCCCGTCCGCGACGACCGGTGTACCGGACAGTGTCGCGTCCGCACCGAATCCGCCGGGCGGTGCCACATCGACCCCCTCATCGTCGATCCACCAGCGAGCCAGATCATCGCCGAGTCCCGAGACGCTCTCGGGCCAGCCGTCAGGGTCGGCGGCGTAGCCGGCGATCACGCCACCGTAGGGGACGAGCAACACGCCGTCCCGGTAGACCGTCGTCGAGGCGAACGCCATCGGGCCGGCGCTCCGGCCGAAGCCACCGTAGGTATTGGAGACGTCACCGTCGCCGGTCTCCGCGTCGACGACGAACAGGCCATTGGCGGACTGGCAGTAGACGGTCCCGTTCGCGACGACCGGCGGGAGCCACCCGGACGCACTGACCGAGCGCGACCAAGCGACCTCGACGCCGTCCCGTGGCAGGGTGGCGTCCGGGACGAACCGTGTCCGGCCCGGATCGCGGCCGTACATTCGCCAATCGGCCTCGCTCGCGGCGGGCGTCCGATCGGCGCCGAGACAGCCCGCGCCGAGTAGCGTTCCGACGCCGGCGAGTACTGCTCGACGGCGAGGGCTCGAGGCGTCATTCATGTTATCGATTAGTGTATATCATTTCGAACCCGGAATAAAGGTTTGTATCGACGCTGATCGACTCGGTACCGCAGGCGGCCGAAGGCAACGATTCAAATCCCAGTCCGTCCAAACGGTTGCCAATGGGAAACGCTGCACTCCGAGACATCGCCGCCATCGAGGAGATTCCCTTCGACGATGTCGAGGGGGTCGTCGCCGTCGACGCGCACAACTGGCTCTATCGCTATCTGACGACGACGGTCAAATGGACCGACAGCGCGAAGTACACGACCGCCGACGGGACCGAGGTCGCCAACCTCGTCGGGATCGTGCAGGGATTGCCGAAGTTCTTCGAACACGACATCACGCCGGTGATGGTCTTCGACGGCGGCCCCTCCGAGCTGAAAGACGACGAGATCGAGTCCCGCCGCGAACAGCGCCGCAGCTACGAGGCGCAACTCGAGACCGCCCGCGAGGAGGGCGACGCGGTCGCCATCGCGCAACTCGAGTCCCGAACCCAGCGGCTGACGCCGACGATTCAGGAGACCAGCCGCGAACTCCTGCGCTTGCTCGACGTGCCGATCGTCGAAGCGCCGGCGGAGGGCGAGGCGCAGGCTGCCCACATGGTCAAACGCGGTGACGCCGACTACGTCGGCTCCGAGGACTACGACGCCCTACTCTTCGGCGCACCGCTGACGCTGCGTCAGCTGACCAGCAAGGGCGACCCCGAACTGATGGACCTCGCGGCGACGCTGAAGCGCCACGACCTGACCCTCGAACAGCTGATCGACGCGGCGATCCTCATCGGGACCGACTTCAACGACGGGGTGTCGGGGATCGGCCCGAAGACAGCGCTGTCGGCGATCGCGGAACACGGCGATCTCTGGACCGTCCTCGAGGCGCGGGGCGACCACGTCGAACACGGCGATCGTGTCAGACAGCTATTCCGCGATCCCAACGTGACCGACGACTACGAGTTCGAGACGACGCTCGAGCCGGATCTCGCCGCCGCCCGCGAGTACGTTACCGACGAGTGGGGTGTCGACGAAGACGAGGTCGCACGCGGCTTCGAGCGAATCGAGGACAGCGTCACCCAGACCGGGCTGGACCGCTGGACGTGAGTTCCTAACCTGCTCTTGATCGAATTGTTGCCGAGGGTGCGCCAAACAAAACGTCGTCTCAGAACAGGTGTTTGTCCTCGTCCAGGAGTTTCGCGGGGCCGCCGACGTCCCAGACGGTGGTGGAGACGCCGCAGTCGGCGACGGCTTCCTCGACCTCGTCGGCGTGTTCCTCGGTAGTGTTGACGTAGACGCTGGCTCCGGTGTCCGTCGAGAAGTAGACGGGGATGTCCTCCTCCTCGCGGAGTTCGCGGACTGTGTTGAAGATCGCGAGCGTGGCCGGCTGCCAGTAGACCCAGCCCGACGGGCCGGTCATGGTCGTCGCGGCCAGCGACAGCGAGTCGTGTTCGGCGCGTTCGAACACGCCCTCGAAGTCGTCGTTGCGCAGGGAGTCACGCATCTTCGCGATCTGTTCGTGGATGTGGGCGTTGCGGGCCTGGAACATGTGGCTGTCGGCGGCCTCGCGGTGGGCGTCGTCGGTGTCCTTGTGGTACGGGACGAGGCCGACGATGATCTTGAGATCCTCGTGGAGGTTCGAGGGAACCCGCTCGGAGCGACAGTCCTCGTCGTTCATCCCGGTGCGGAGATGCGAGAAGGCGCCGGTGACCGCTCGCGCGGCCGAGGCCGACCCGACGCGGGCGATCGTCGAAATCTCCCCCTTCGAGGCGTCGAGTTCGGCCGCCTCGGCCAGGGCCATCGCGGCGGCCGCAAAGCCCGAGGAGGACGATCCCAGCCCGACATTGGTCGGGAAGCTGTTCTCGCTCTCGAGGCGGACCGGGTAGACGGTGTGGGCGGCGTCGGACTTCGAGCGGGCCTTCTCGACGACGGCCTCGACCCGTTCGTACGCTCGCCCCTCGAGTTCCTCGCCGTCGACGATGAAGGTGTCCTCGTCGTAATCCATCGAGAACTCGACGGTCGTGCGGGTGTGGCTGGGGGCCGTACAGACGCTGATGCTGTCGTGATAGGGAAGCCGCTCGATCTCGTCGCGCATCCCGTGATACTTGACAAGCCCCTGGATGGGGTGGGCCATGGCCGTGGCTTTCATACCCTGATAGGTGGCTGAAGGCCGCTTAAAGCTCACGGCATCCGCCGACCCGAACCCGAACGCTGAAACGAGCCGACGCTAACCACGCCCTATGGGAACGCCACGGGACTCGACGCAGGCCCAAGCCGAGGTATTGGTCGACCGCCTTGAGGACGAATACCCCGACTCGACGATTTCGCTGCGGTACTCGAACCGCCTCGAGCTGCTGATCGCGGTGATCCTCTCGGCCCAGTGTACGGACGAACGGGTCAACAAGGAGACGAAACACCTCTTCGAAAAGTACGACGGCCCCGAAGACTACGCGACCGTCGATCAGGACGAACTCGCCGAGGACCTGAACTCGATCACCTACTACAACAGCAAGGCGGGGTACATCAAGAGTTCCTGCAAGACGATCCTCGAGGACCACGACGGCGAGGTGCCCGACACGATGGACGAGCTGACCGAGCTGTCGGGCGTGGGCCGGAAGACGGCGAACGTCGTCCTCCAGCACGGTCACGACATCGTCGAGGGCATCGTCGTCGACACGCACGTCCAGCGGCTCTCCCGGCGGCTGGGCCTGACCGAGGAGGAGTACCCCGAACGGATCGAGGAGGATCTGATGGGGATCGTCCCCGAGGACGATTGGCAGCAGTTCACTCACCTCTGTATCGACCACGGGCGGGCGGTCTGTACGGCACAGAACCCCGACTGCGGCGACTGCGTATTAGCGGACGTCTGCCCCTCGGAGAAAGGCGACGGTGAGATCGATCTCGCTTCCGGCGATCCCTGGTAACGGGCCCGTCGCGGGCAGCTGTCGGGAACCGACCGGGACGCCGACCTTCGCAAGCCCAACGTCTTTTCGGGGACCGCGGGTATCCCCGGACGGGATCACGATGTCCGACACATCCGAGGAACGCGACGACACCGACAAGGACGAACACGGACGCGACGTCCAACTGGAACACGAGGCGACCGATCCCGAGGAGGCCCGCGACGAGGAGGGGCTCACCGAGGAGGAGAAAGAGGCCCGCGAGCGGGAGGCCGAACGAGAGCGCGAGCAGGACATCGACGAGGGATCGGTCGACAGAGAGGACGACGCCCTCGAGAACCAGAATCCGGACAACCACCGCGACGAGGAGCCGTACAACGGGTAGCGCTCCCGTGCGGTCCGTCGCTCCGCGATCGACGCCGTTTTTCGCGCACTTTCAGTCGTCCTCGAGACGCCGTTCCGGTACCGAGAGCGTCGATAGCCGGTCGGTAACGGCGACGGTGACCCGCCGGTCGGTGGTGACGGCTCCGACGGCGTCGCCGTCGGCGACGAGTTGCACGTCACACGCCTCGCGTTCGATCGTGAACCGCAGGTCGTCGTTCGGCAGGACCCACCGTCGGGTCTGGGTGACGAACGGGCCGATGGGAGCGACCGCGACGGCGTCGACGGCTGCCGATAGCTGCGGTGCGTCGACGGCGCTGGCGTACCCGTGGGTGCCGGCCGGCGTGGCCACGACGACGCCGTCGGCCCGAAACGTCGCAACGGACGACCCGCGGCTGTAAACGCCGTACTCCGAGATGCGGGCCGGCTTGTCGGTGATCAGGGTGACGTCGAACAGTGCGCGCTCTCGAGCGATCGGATCGCTCTCGTCGGCACGCGATTCGAGTGCGGCCTCGAGAACCGGTCGGTCCTGGCGGGTCGCCGCCCCCCGAAGTGCCTGCCGAACCACGTCGGACAGTCGCTTTCGGTCGACCGACTCGATCCCGCAAACCGGACCGACCGGGAGGACGGGCGTGTCGACGCCGGCGCGGGCGAGCGCCGACAGCCCCGCTTCGCCGGGGATCACGAGCAGCGACGGCGTCGCCGCGAGAACCCCCTCGAGCCCGCCGTCGACGACCGTTCCACCGGCATCGGCGACCGCCCCCTCGAGGCGGTCGACCTCGACGGGAACGGTCTCGTCGTCCTCGGGGTCGACGACGCCGACGACGGGGGAGTCGCCCGCACTCCACGCGGCATCCATGGCCGCCAATTCACACGGCCCGCTCAAAAGCGTACGGTTGTCGCTCCGGGCGGTCCGATCCGGCCGCGGGGGCGGCTACCCGTCGTAGGGCCAGTCGCCGGTGATCTTCATGCCCTCGGCCAGTCCCTGTGACTCGAGGTCGGCGGCGATGGCAGCCGTGTCCCGAGCCTCGACCGACACGTCCTCGCGGGCGAGTTCGACCACGTAGGCGGTCAGCAGGATCGCCTGTTCGCGCAGGGTTCTGGGCTCGAGTTTCTCGATGGTGTCGGCGAAGGTATGTCCCCAGCCCCGACCCGGCCCCTCGGACTTCGCTTTCACGTGACAGCCGGGGACACCCCGCTCGACGAACGGCCAGTGGTCGCTGTGGGGGCCAAGCGTCGGGACCGTCTCGATCGGGTGGTCGTACCGGTCCGCGACCTCGTTGGCGGCCGTCTGGAGGCCGCCGAACCCGTGGGTGACGATCGACAGCGTCCGATCGCGGACGACGCCGTCGTTGTTGACGACCGCTTTGATGCGCTCGCGATCGGCCGCCGCGGCGAACCGTTCGGAGCCGGTCAGTCCGACCTCCTCCGCGCCGAACGCGACGAACTCGATACGGGTCTCGAGGTCGTCCTCCCGGGTCGCGAGCGCGTTCGCGAGTTCGACCACCACCGCGGTGCCGGCCCCGTTGTCCATCGCTCCCTCGGCGATATCGTGGGCGTCGACGTGGCTGGTCACGAGGACGCGCTCGTCGGTGTCCGGCCCGAGTTCGGCACGGACGTTTTGACTCTCTGCGGGGTGGATATCGGCGTCGACCGACAGCGTGATCTCGTCGCCGTCGAACCGACGCGCCAGACGCGCGCCGACCTCGCTCGAGACGCCGACGGCCGGGATCGGCCCGATCGGCTGGTCCGTCCAGCCGACGCTGCCGGTCGGCGGCAGACAGCCCTCGACGTGGTTGCGGTAGACGAACCCGACCGCGCCGTTCTCGATCGCGTGGAAGTACTTCTCACGGCGGTGGAGATACCGGTCGTAGTAGTCCGGCACGTCGCTGCGGACCATGACGATCGTTCCCTCGAGGTCGGTCTCCTCGAAGTCGGCGGGCAGCCCGTAGCCGAGATCGACCAGCGGCGCGTCGACACGGTCCGCAGGGCTGCGCGGCAGTGCGATACAGTCCTGAGTCGTCTCGCCGGCTTCGATCGCGCTCCCTTCCCGTTCCCAGCCCTGGATCTCGAACGGCTCGAGGCGGGCGTTTCGCGCGCCGGCGTCGGCCAGCGCGTCCCGGGTCAGTTCGGCGGCCTCGCGTTCGCCCTCGCTGCCTGCCATGCGGTTCCCCACGTCGACCAGGGCCTCGAGGTGGTCCCAACCGACGTCGCTCTCGAAGACGTTGCCGATCCACTCGGACATGTCCGAGCTATCACGGTAAGCCCGGGTAACGGTTCCGCTCGCGGAGCCGGCCCGCCGATGGAACCGTCCCGTCGTTGATGACAGTTCAGTCACACGGAACTACGAATCTTTTTTACGCCGCTCCCTCTCGGACCGCGTATGCGGGAAACGCTTGCCGACTGGCGACCGGCTATCGACGACGCCATCGCCGAACTGGTCCCACGGGAGATCGACGCCGACTACCTCGAGTCGTACTTCGGATCACCGACCTACGCGTACGATCCCGAGGGTATCCAGCGAGCCCTCGCGACGCCGTTGTGGGACCTGCTCGACCGCGGCGGCAAACGCTGGCGGGCGGTCCTCTTTCTCGTCTTCATGGAGGGGTTCGGAGAGGATCCCGCCGAGTATCTCCCCTACGCCTGCATTCCGGAGATCCTGCACAACGGGACGATCATCGTCGACGACGTCGAGGACGGGGCCACGATCCGTCGTGGAGAGCCAGCGCTCCACCGCGTCTACGGCCGCGATATCGCGCTCAACGCCGGCAACGCGATGTACTTCCTGCCGCTGAAGATCATCACGAACGACCCGGCCGACCTCCCGGCCGACCGGCAACTCGCCGCCTACGAGATGCTCATGGAGGAACTCAACCGGACGCATCTCGGGCAGGGCATGGACATCTGCTGGCACAACGAGCGCGAGGTCCGGATCGGTACCGAGGAATACCTCGAGATGTGTGCATGCAAGACCGGCTGTCTCGGGCGGATCGTCGCTCGACTGGCCGCGATCATCGCCGACCAGCCCCCCGAGGTCGAGGCGGCGGTCGCGAGGTACGCGGAACTGACCGCAGTCGCCTTCCAGATCGGAGACGACATCTTGGACGTCGAGAACTCGCTGGGGCGGGCCGGCGACTTCGGCAAGGCGTTCGGCAACGATATCCGCGAGGGCAAGAAGACGCTCATGGTCATTCACGCGATCGAAGCGAGCGATCCCGAACGCGCCGACCGACTCCAGACGATTCTGGCGGCCGACGACACCACCGACGACGACGTCAGTGAGGCCCTCGAGATCATTTCCGACGCCGGCAGCATCGAGTACGCCCGCGATCGCGCCCTCGAACTGGCGGCCCAGGCTCGCGCCGAGATCGACAGCCTCGGCTTCGACGACGAAACGTCCCGCAAGCTCGAGGAGTTCACCGAATTCGTCATCGAACGCGACGAGTGACGCCGGGTCGAAACGGACGTCGCTTCGGCCGTCGAACGGCACTGACGCCGCTCGAGAGCGGTGATAAATCGGTGGACAGAAACTGCGAGTACCCCTACCCGCTGTCCACCGTCCTACCCGATGGGTAGGCGTTGGGCAGAATATGTCTTGTGGTCCCGTCCGCTCTCGAGGGGGCCCGACCGAACGAGTCGCTCGTCGTTCTGAAACGAAGCCAGTAGTCACGGTACCGACCGCGGTTTGCGTCGAAAGCGGTGTGAGAAACGACGTCGACCTCCCGACGCGGTCTCAGGCGAAGGTCTTCGAGACGTCCTCGGTCTCGTCGGACTCGGCCTGAACCTTGTCCCAGGCGTTGCGGAAGTCCTCCATCCGGATCTCGGTGCGGTCGTCGCGGATGGCGAACATGCCGGCTTCGGTACAGACGGCTTTGATGTCGGCACCGGAGGCGTTGTCGGCCTCTTCGGCCAGTTCGTCGAACTCGACGTCGTCGGCGACGTTCATCCCGCGGGTGTGGATCTCGAAGATGATCTCGCGGCCCTCGGCGTTCGGTTTCGGGACCTCGATCAGGCGGTCGAACCGACCGGGCCGGAGGATGGCACGGTCGAGCATGTCGAAGCGGTTGGTCGCGGCGATGATCCGGATCTCGCCCCGCTCCTCGAAGCCGTCCATCTCCGAGAGCAGTTGCATCATCGTCCGCTGGACCTCGGCGTCGCCGGAGGTCTTCGACTCCGTTCGCTTTGCCGCGATGGCGTCGATCTCGTCGATGAAGATGACTGCAGGCTCGTGTTCGCGGGCGACGTCGAAGAGGTCCCGAACCAGCTTCGCGCCCTCGCCGATAAACTTGTGGACCAGTTCCGAGCCGGCCATCTTGATGAAGGTGGCGTCGGTCTGGTTGGCGACGGCCTTCGCGAGCATCGTTTTCCCCGTCCCCGGCGGCCCGTAGAGGAGAACGCCGCTCGGCGGGTCGATGCCCACGTCGTCGAACATCTCGGGCTTCTCGAGGGGCATCTCGACGGTCTCGCGGACCTCCTGCATCTGCTCCTCGAGCCCGCCGATGTCCTCGTAGCTGACCTCGGGGCTCTCGGTGACTTCCATCACACGGGCGCGGACGTCGGTCTCGTTCGAGAGGGGCTTGACGATCGACAGCGAGTTGTTGACCGCGACCCGGGCGTCGGGTTCGAGATCGTCGCACATCTCGTCGGTGACCTCGGTCAGGGCCTCCTGGTTGTTCCCGTGCTGTTTGATGATGACGCCCTCCTCCGTGACTTCCTGTACGGTGGCGACGAACAGTGGGGACTGCTTGAGCTTCTTGTTCTCGTGTGTGAGCCGCTCGAGTTTCTGCTGGTACTTGTTGTTCTCGGCGTTGGCGTCGAGGAGTTTGTCGCGCATCTCCTCGTTTTGCGCCTCGAGGATCTCCAGCCGTTCCTCGAGCGCCTGGATTTTCTCCTGTTGGGACGCCTCGTCCTCGTCGTATGGGAGGTCGACGTCGTCCACGGTGTCGCTCATCACCCGACCTTTGGGTGTTGGTTCTTAAGAGACTTCGGGTAGGTGCACTCAACTCGGAGTATAACTGTTAGACATTAATCGGAATAGAAAATATTATTACCCCGTATTCGGAATGGAGGAGTAAGATGAGTGCTTCAGAGCCGCTTCGACAGGAGACCAACGAGCGCGGAACGTGGGATGACGTCCGAGACCTGCCCCCGAGTGCGAAACTCGTCGCGAAGGTCCTCGAGTACAACGACACGATGACTCAGCAACAGCTGGCCGACGAGACGCTGTTGCCCTCGCGGACGGTTCGGTACGCCCTGAACCGACTCGACGAGGCAAACGTTATCGACTCGCGCTTTTCGTTCTCCGACGCCCGAAAGCGCCTGTACAGTCTCGACATTCAGTCGTAGCTCTCATTCGAGTAGACGTCGCTGTTCTCGTCTCCGAGTCCGTTCAAGAAGAGTGTCGCTGACCCCGCCGCTTCCAAGCGATAGCGATGCACACTCCGCCCCGACAAACGCGAGGAGACGAACACCGACGAGCTGGGTCGGCTCTCGCGGACGCTGTACTCCCCTCGCCGTCCGATAGTATACGTCGCCGTCGTGGACGACCGGATCATGCCGCTCGAATACGGGTAGTCGCCGGTCGAGGACGGTAACCGATCCCGTCTCGGCGGCTTCCCGTACCGCGACGGGCATTCGTCGGCTCGGAACTGCGATCCGCTCGACTGCGTCCATGGGCGAGACCTCACGTAGTGACAGTCGCGTCGTGTTCCCCTCGGTCCGTGTGTCGGGGACGTAGAACCCGTCGTCGATCGACACGAGCGTATATCTGCTCCACGCCCGCTTATACCGCTCCGTCGAGACGTTCAATCGGCCCATGGGTCGATCGGACTCGATCGGTCCCTGCTCCAGTATTCTCCTCTCGAGTGCGCACGCCCGTTCGACGGGTTCACCACCACACTGGAGGGTCTGATCGGATCGATAGATGACCGTTTTCGCGGTCGACTCGTTGGTAACTCGCTCGATGTCGTAACTGACTCGTGTTTCCGATCCGTCGAGAGTTTCGGGGACCAGATAGATCGGATTCAGTAACAGCCCCACGCCGATCAACAGCAGGACGCTTGTTTTCAACTTGTTAGTATCCACACATCCACTTTAATTTTTATTTATATGTTAGTTACGTCAACAGGGAAGTCCGCCTCGAGCGGAACGGGACGTAGCCACGTCGCCGACGGGCCTGTCTCGACTCGATCGCTCCGACGCTTCCCTCGGTCTGTCGGGTCACGCCTCCGTTCGGACCGTCCGGTTTACTTTCACCTCGATCACCGAACCCCTTTAGGGCGGGCTCGCCAACGACTGGCCAATGACGCGGGTTATCCATACGGGCGATACCCACATCGGGTACCAGCAGTACAACTCGCCCGAGCGACGCCAGGACTTCCTCGAGGCCTTCCGCTCGGTCGTCGAGGACGCCGTCGCCGATGACGTCGACGCGGTGATCCACGCCGGCGATCTCTTTCACGACCGCCGGCCGAGCCTCGTCGATCTACAGGGCACCGTCGATATCCTCCGGACGCTCTCGGAAGCCGGGATTCCCTTTCTGGCCGTCGTCGGCAACCACGAGTCGAAACGCGACGCTCAGTGGCTCGATCTCTTCGCCGATCTCGGCCTCGCGACGCGACTCGGTGCCGAACCGGTCGTCGTCGACGACGTCGCCGTCTACGGCCTCGACTTCGTCCCCCGGTCCCGGCGCGAGGACCTCGAGTACGAGTTCGATCCCGTCCCCGCCGAGGCCGACCACGCCACTCTCGTGAGCCACGGTCTCTTCGAACCGTTCGCGCACGCGGACTGGGACACCGACACCGTCCTCGCGGAATCGACGGTCGATTTCGACGCCGTCCTGTTGGGGGACAACCACAAACCGGATACCGCCGAGGTGCGCGACACGTGGATCACCTACTGCGGATCGACCGAGCGGGCAAGCGCCAGCGAGCGCGAGGACCGGGGCTACAACCTCGTGGATTTCGACGACGAGGTCGCGATCAGTCGCCGCGGGCTGACCGACACCCGCGAGTTCGTCTTCGTCGACGTGGACCTGGCCGAAGGCGAGGGCGTCGACCGCGTTCAGGAGCGGGTCCGCCAGCACGACCTCGCGGACGCGGTCGTTATCGTCACCGTCGAGGGCGAAGGCCGACCGATCACTCCCGCCGCGATCGAGGAACTCGCGATCGACCGCGGGGCCTTAGTCGCCCGAGTCAACGACCGCCGTGAGCTACCCGACGAGGACGAGGACGTCTCGGTGAGCTTCGCCGATCCCGACGCCGCCGTCCGCGAGCGGGTCCGCGAACTGGGGCTGAGCGACGCCGCTCTCGAGATCGACGAGACCGTCCGGACCGACGACCTGGCGGACGCGAACGTCCGCGAGCGCGTCGAACGCCGGGTCCGGGACCTTCTCGAGGACGACGCATCGGCGCTCGAGCCCGCGCCTGACCGGGAGCCGGCCGACGACGACGTGACGACGGTCGCCGACGAACTCGAGACGGCGGAAGCCGACTCGAGCGGTGGCGAAGCCGACGGTGAGACGGAGCCGACGGCCGCCGACGGCGACGGTGGAGCGGCCACCGACGAGGACGGTGCAGTCGCCGACGCGGCCGACGGGTCCGGAGAGGGAGACGCCCGAACGGACGACGACGCCGACACCGCCTCGCTGGGTGATTTCGCGTGAGGGTCGACCGCGTTCGCCTGCTGAACTTCAAGTGTTACGGCGACGCCGACCTGACGCTCGAGCGCGGCGTCACCGTCGTCCACGGCGTCAACGGCAGCGGGAAGTCGACGCTGCTCGAGGCGGTCTTCTTCGCGCTCTACGGCTCGAAGGCCCTCGACGACCGTACCCTCGACGACGTGATCACGACCGGCGAGGAAGAAGCCGAGGTCGAACTGTGGTTCACCCACGACGACCGCGAGTATCACGTCGAACGCCGGCTCAAACTGCGCGGCGACCGCGCGACCACGACCAAGTGCGTCCTCGAGACGCCTACCGAGACCTACGAGGGCGCTCGCGACGTGCGCCGGAAAGTAACTGAACTCCTGCGGATGGACGCCGAGGCGTTCGTCAACTGCGCGTACGTCCGCCAGGGCGAGGTCAACAAGCTCATCCACGCCTCGCCGAGCGACCGACAGGACATGATCGACGATCTCCTTCAATTGGGCGCGCTCGAGGACTACCGCGAACGGGCCAGCGAGGCCCGACTCGGCGTCAAAACGGTGCTTGATGGCCAGCGGGAGATCCTCGAAAACGTCCGACGAAAGGTTCAGGAGAAAGAAAAGAAGGACCTCCACGAGCGGTTGAACAGCCTCGAGTCCCGCCGGAACGACGTCGTGGAGGAGATCGATCACTACGAGACACAGCGCGAGCAGGCCCAGGAAACCCTGGAAGCCGCCGTGGACGTCCTCGAACGGCACGAGGAGACCCGCGAGGAGATCGCAACGCTCGACGAGGAGATCGAGGAGTTGCGCTCGAAGATCAGCGACACCGAGCGCAAGCGCGACGAGGCCGGCGACGAGATCAGCGAGATCCGAGACCGACGCGAAGAACTCGCAGACGAGCGTGCCGACCTCGTTGCGGCCGTCGATCTCGAGGTCGACGAACCCGACGAAAAAGTGGTTCAGGACCACATCGACGACCTCGAGGACCGCGACGAGGAACTCCGGGACGAACTCGAGGACGTTCGCGTGACGATCACGGAGGGGAACAACGAGGTCGAGCGGCTCCGTGAGGAGGCCGACGACCTCGAGGAAAACGCCGAAGCGGCCCGGAAGGAGGCCGACGACCTCGAGGCACAGATCGAGGCCGACGAGGAAGCTATCGCGGAGCGCGAGGCGAAACTCGACGACCTCGACGACGAGATCGCATCCGCGCAGGCGACGTTCGACGACGCGCCGGTCGAGT
The DNA here is from genome assembly GCA_000337115.1 of Natrinema thermotolerans DSM 11552. GTDB lineage: Archaea > Halobacteriota > Halobacteria > Halobacteriales > Natrialbaceae > Natrinema > Natrinema thermotolerans. The sequence continues at coordinate 18,369 of AOIR01000046.1, read as the reverse complement.
TCGGCGCGGCCGAATCGTACCTCGAGGACCTCGAGACCGAGCGCGACGAACTGGTCTCGCGAATCAACGACGTCACCGCCGATATCAGGACTGCCGAGAACGCGATCGAGGACGGCGAACGACTGCTCGAGGAAGGGAAGTGTCCCGAGTGCGGCCAGCCGGTCGAGGACTCACCGCACGTGGATGTCCTTGGCGATCGCCGGGAGGAACTCGCCGACCTCGAAGCCGAGCGGGCGGCTCTCGAGACCGAGCGCGACGAGATTGACGAGCGGGTCGACCGCGCCGAGGAACTGCGAGACGCCGAGCGGCGGGTCGACCGACTCGAGGAAAACCGGGACAACATCGAACAACTGCTCGCGGAAAAACGCGAGAGCCTCGCGGACCGGCGCGAGCAGCACGATCGGCTCCGTGACGACGCCGAGGAGTACGAGGCCGAGGCCGAGGAGAAACGGGCGGCAGCCACGGACCGCGAGGACGAGGTCGCCGATGCCCGGGCGGAACTCGGCGAGATCAACACCGAGCGGGGGGAGATCAAAGAGACCCTCGAGACGCTCGAGCGTATCTCGGAGATCACCGACGAGCAGGCCGCTCTCGAGACGGAGATCGAGAACTTGCGCGAGCGGCGAGCCGACTGGGAGACGATGAACGACGAGCGCCGCGAGACGCTCTCGGCAAAGCGCGACCGCAAGCGCGACCTCGAGTCGGAGTTCGACGAGGACCGCGTCGAGACCGCCCGCGAGGACAAAGCCAACGCCGAGCAGTACATCGACAAGGTCGACGGGAAACTCGACGAACTCGAGGCCCAGCGCGACGAGATTCAGAACGCGATCGGTGCCGCCGAGAACGAACTCGCGGAACTCGAGGAGCGACGCGAGGAACTCGAAACCGTCGAAGAACGGTGTGAACGCCTCGAGTCGCTGTACGAGGAGGCCGAGACGCTCCAGACCACTTACGGCGAGTTGCGGGCGGAACTTCGCCAGCGCAACGTCGAGACGTTAGAGCGGTTGCTCAACGAGACGTTCGAGCTGGTCTACCAGAACGACTCCTACGCGGCGATCGATCTGGACGGCGACTACCGACTGACGGTCTATCAGAAGGACGGCGAGGCCTTAGAGCCCGAACAGCTCTCGGGCGGCGAGCGGGCGCTGTTCAACCTCAGCTTGCGGTGTGCGATCTATCGGCTGCTCGCGGAGGGCGTCGAGGGATCGGCACCGATGCCGCCGCTGATCTTAGACGAGCCGACGGTCTTCCTCGATTCGGGCCACGTGACGCAACTGGTCTCGCTGATCGAGTCGATGCGCAACGACTTCGGCGTCGAACAGATCGTCGTCGTCAGCCACGACGAGGAACTCGTCGGCGCGGCCGACTCGCTCGTCCGCGTCGAGAAAGACGCCACCTCGAACCGCTCGCGACTCGAGCGTGGCGAGCCGCCCGAGTCGGAACTGCTCGCGTCGGACTGAGGAAACGGGGCCTGCGGCTCAGGCGGTGTCACCGTCCGACTCGGCCGTCGAGTCGACAGCCGGTCGGATCGCCTCGAGCGCCGTCTCGCAGTCCGTGGTCACCCGATACCCCCGTTCCCCCGCGATCTCGGCCTCCTCGAGCAGGCCGGCGGCCGAGAGGACCGTCAGGCGGCCGTGCAGGTCGCTCTCGCAGAAGTCGTAGGCGTCGAGCAGGGTCCGGACCCCGAGCGGCCCCCGCTCTGCGAGTTCGATGAGGAGGCCAAGCGTCTCCGCGTCGTGAACGTTCGTCAGGAAGGTGAGAACCGGGTCTGGGACGCTTTGCGCCGCCGTCTCGAGGGCCGTTTGGTCGACGGCCTCGAGGCGGTCGTTTCGGATGTAACACTCGTTGCCGGTTTCGGGATCGCGGACCAGACTCGCGTCCTCGGAGCGTTTGCGAAGCAGGTACCGCTTTCCGGTGTCGTCCTCGACTGTGTTCATGAGCGGTCGTTTCCGTTCGGTGACTGGCGTTGGGTCACCGACCCTGAAGTAGTTTCGGCCGCATCGTCGGACCGGGTCGTCGCCTCGGAGTCCTCGTCGTCGGACGCCGTCCCGGCGTCGGAACCCCCGCCGTCGGATTCCGGTGACGTTTCGGCGTCGGAACCGTCGTCGAGATCGCCGGAATCGTCGGCTCGGAACCGTCTGTATCGTCGAACGGCGAACCCCAGCAGGACGAGGCCGGCGACCACAAGTGCGCCCGCGCGGGTCGAGACCCCCTCGAACAGCAGGAACAAGAGACCGAGCGAGACGGCCAGTACCGCGGCGTTGATGACCAACACGAGCGCCCAGAAGGTCTGGAGGAGGTCCGCGGATGCGTCCGTTTCCCCCATCTCCACTTCGGGGGGGTCGATCGCGCTCGAGAGGTCATCGAGATCGTCCGGACCGTCGTCTCCCGACACCTGTGGGATGGTCAACCCGTCGCTGTCGGGGTCGTAGTACTCCTCTTCGGGGTCCCACTCGTCGGGCTCGTTCTCGGTCCGGTCGAAGACCACAGGCGGATCGTCGGGCAGTGGAAGGAAAAGCGTTCGCTTCGCGGACGGCTTAGGCCAGTTCCTCGAGGGTGAGCGTCCGGGAGGTTTCCACCCAGGCGAGCGGGTTCTCGGCGTCATAGAAGACGACGCCGTCCTCGGTCTCGTAGGACTCGATGGTCGCAGTCCCCGCCGGCTGGCTACTCGGTTCGCGCCGGTCCGTCGCGTCGTCGTTTAGGTAGGTGGACACATCGATCACCTGATCCCATGCTAAGTGTTACCACGTTATATGTCTTGTTGCCCCCGCAAGTGTTCCCCCGAACGCCGTCTCGCTGGTCCGACGAGACCGTGCCCTACGCGTGACTGTCCGCAATGGCTGACCGCTTCCGAACGACCCGCCGCGAGCCCCTCGCGGGCGGGGATTGCAGGGGTTTTTATCCGGCGACTGCCAACCGGAGTACCATGACTGAGGCGGGCCAGACCGGACTCACGGAGTTCGGCGGCGACTCCGAGGCAGCCGACGACCGGCCGGAGGAAGAGGCCGTCGCCGTCGCCGGCAACGGCGGTAGCGACGCCGCGGAGGTGATCGACGTCGTTGAGGAAACCCTCCCCGAATCCGAGGGCGACCTCGAACTCGCCGTGATGCAGGTCGACTACACCATCGTCGGCTACGGCGACGAGGAACGACCCATCATGCACGTGTTCGGGCGTACCCCCGATGAGGAACTCGAACACGTCCAGATCGTCGGTTTCAAACCCTACTTCTACGCGCCGACGGAGAGCCTCGAGCGACCGCCGGCGGAGGAATACGACCGACTGACCGGCAGCAGGGAGTACGACCACGATGGCGACCCCTACGAGAGCATCCGGGGGGAGAGACTCACCAAAATCTTCGGCCAGACCCCCCGCGACGTCGGGCAGGTCCGCGACGACTTCGAACACTACGAAGCCGACATCCTGTTCCCGAACCGCTTTCTGATCGACAAGGACATCCGCAGCGGAATGCGGGTGCCCGAACGACGGGCCGAGGACGACTCGCTGGTCGTCCCCCACGACGAGGTCGAACCGGTCGACGTCGACGCCGACCCCCGCATCAACACCTTCGACATCGAGGTCGACGATCGGTCGGGCTTTCCCGAGGACGGCGAGGAGCCGATCGTCTGTCTCACCAGCCACGACTCCTACCGCGACGAGTACGTGATGTGGCTCTACGAGGCCCCGATCGGCGACGGCGAGATTCCGGCCGAGATCGACGACTACGACCCGATCGAGGGCGAGATCGACCACGAGGTCCGCAGTTTCGAAGAAGAGGAGGCCATGCTCGAGGCCTTCATCGAGTACGTCGACGAGACCGACCCCGATGTACTGACCGGCTGGAACTTCGAGGACTTCGACGCGCCCTATTTCCTCGACCGACTCGAGGAACTCGCCGGGTCCCACCACGAGTACGACCTCTCGATCGATCGGCTCTCACGCGTCGACGAGGTCTGGCGCAGCAACTGGGGCGGCCCGGACATCAAGGGTCGCGTCGTCTTCGACCTGCTCTATGGCTATCAGCGGATGGTCTTCTCCGAGCTGGATTCGTACCGGCTCGATGCAGTCGGCGAGGCGGAACTCGGCGTCGGCAAGGAGCGTTACGCCGGCGACATCGGCGACCTCTGGGAGGAGGACCCGACCCAACTGCTCGCGTACAACCTCCGGGACGTCGAACTCTGTGTCGAACTCGACCGACAGCAGGAGATCATCCCCTTCTGGGACGAAGTGCGGGCGTTCGTCGGCTGCAAACTCGAGGACGCGCCGACGCCGGGCGATGCGGTCGACATGTACGTCCTCCACGAGGCCCACGGCCGCTTCGCGCTGCCCTCGAAGGGGCAACAGGAGGCCGGCGAGGAATACGAGGGTGGCGCGGTGTTCGAGCCCATCACGGGCGTCAAGGAGAACGTCACCGTACTGGACCTGAAGTCGCTGTACCCGATGTGTATGACGACGATCAACGCCTCCCCGGAGACGAAAGTCGACCCCGACGAGTACGATGGGGAGACCTACGTTGCGCCGACGGGGACCCACTTCCGGAAGGAACCCGACGGCGTCAACCGTGAGATGATCACGGAACTGCTCGCCGAGCGCGAGGAGAAAAAGGAACTGCGAGACCAGCACGAACCCGGCTCGCCCGAGTACGAACAGTACGACCGTCAGCAGGGCGCGGTAAAGGTTATCATGAACTCGCTTTACGGAGTGTCGGGGTGGGAACAATTCCGTCTATACGATAAAGAGGCGGCATCCGCAATCACGGCTACTGGCCGCGAAGTGATCGAGTTCACGGATACAGCCGCAAACGAACTCAATTATCAAGTTACGTATGGGGATACTGACTCAGTCATGCTCGAGTTAGGCCCCGACGTACCCAAGGACGACGCGCTCGAGCAGTCCTTCGAGATCGAGGAGTACATCAACGGTCGCTACGACGACTTCGCGCAGAAGGATCTAAACGCCGAGGAACACCGCTTCCAGATCGAGTTCGAAAAACTCTACCGGCGGTTCTTCCAGGCGGGCAAAAAGAAACGCTACGCGGGCCACATCACCTGGAAGGAAGGCAAAGACGTCAACGACGTCGACATCGTCGGCTTCGAGTACCAGCGCTCCGATATCGCGCCGATCACCAAGGAGGTCCAGCACCGCGTCATCGAGATGATCGTCCGGGAGGGCGATATCGAAGGGGCCAAGGAGTACGTCAACGGCGTCATCGAGGACGTGCTGGCGGGCGAGATCGCCCTCGAGGAGATCGCCATCCCCGGCGGGATCGGCAAGCGACTCGACAACTACGACACCGACACGGCACAGGTCCGCGGCGCGAAGTATGCCAACCTGCTGCTCGGCACCAACTTCCAGCGGGGCAGCAAGCCCAAGCGGCTCTATCTCGAGCGGGTCGATCCCTCGTTCTTCGAGCGACTCGAGGCGGAGGAAGGGTTCGACGCCCGGACTGACCCGCTCTACGGTGCGTTCAAGCGCGATCCCGACGTGATCTGTTTCGAGTACGAGGACCAGATCCCCGAGGCGTTCGCGGTCGACTACGAGAAGATGCTCGAGAAGACCCTGCAGGGGCCGATCGAGCGCATCCTCGAAGCACTGGACATCTCGTGGGACGAAGTGAAAAACGGCCAGGAACAGAAAGGTCTCGACTCCTTTATGTAGCGCGCCGGGACGCCTCGGTCCCGGTCGTCGCTTCTTATCGCAGCCGTTCCGACGAGTTTTTCCGCCGTCTTCGGGGTTCGAACAGCCCCGTAATCCGTTCCTGTGGCCCTGCCGATCCCACCGGTGAACAGGGGTCTATATGGCGGTATTTCTCCATCTACCCAAAGGCTGGTTTTCGAATGGGAAACTTATTTTGCTAATGCGAGACTGTATCCAATTGGATACGAAACCGTTATCAGTCATACGGCCCACCGTTCGAGTGACAGAGTACTATGGCACGTCTCGAACTATCCAACCTGCACGCGGAAGTGGCGGAGGGCGACGAGCAGATTCTCGAGGGGGTCGACCTCGAGGTCCAGTCGGGCGAGATCCACGCCCTGATGGGCCCGAACGGCTCCGGGAAGTCGACGACCGCGAAGGTCATCGCCGGCCATCCCGCCTACGAGGTCACCGAGGGCGAGGTTCTCCTCCACCTCGAGGACGACGAGTTCGGCGAGGACATCGAGATCGACGAGGACCAGCGCACCTGGAACCTGCTCGATCTCGAACCCAACGAACGTGCCGCGCTCGGTATCTTCCTCGGCTTCCAGTACCCCGCCGAGATCGAGGGCGTCACGATGACGAACTTCCTCCGCACGGCGCTGAACGCCAAGATCGAAGAGCGCGAGGAACTCTTCGAGGACGAGGACGACGAGGACGAAGCGGAAGAGGACGACGAAGGCTTCGAGAACTCGCCGATGGAAGGCCCCGCGGACGAGGGCGAGGTCGGCGTCGCCGAGTTCCAGGGCATCCTCCAGGAGAAGATGGAGCAGCTGGAGATGGACGAGAAGTTCGCCCAGCGCTATCTCAACGCCGGCTTCTCCGGCGGCGAGAAGAAGCAAAACGAAGTGCTGCAGGCCGCCATCCTCGAGCCCTCGGTCGCCGTGCTGGACGAGATCGACTCCGGGCTCGACATCGACCGCCTGCAGGACGTCTCGGAGGGCATCAACGCCCTGCGCGACGAGCAGGGCACCGGCATCCTGCAGATCACCCACTACCAGCGCATCCTCGATTACGTCGAGCCCGATCACGTCCACGTGATGCTCGACGGCCAGATCGCCAAGAGCGGCGGTCCCGAACTCGCCGAGAAGCTCGAGGACAAGGGGTACGACTGGGTCCGCGAAGACGTCTACGGCACCGCGTAACCGGATTCGACTAGAACAACCGTAATAACGCTACAGCCGTAACCACAACTACATCAACCAATGAGTTCCGATCAAGACCACCTAAAAGAGACAGACACTGAGGCCCGGTTCGAGTTCAAGAAAGAGGAGAACTCCGCCGTCAGATCCGGCAAAGGCCTGACCGAAGAGGTCATCCGCATGATCTCCGAGGACAAGGACGAGCCCGACTGGATGCTCGAGCGGCGTCTCCGTGCGCTCGAGCAGTATCACAACATGCCGATGCCGTCCGACTGGCCCGGCATGCCCGACCTCTCCGAACTGGACGTCGAAGAGATCATCCCCTACATCCGACCGGACGTCGACAAACGCGAAGGCGTCGACGACTGGACGGAGCTGCCGGACGAGATTCAGGACACCTTCGACAAGCTCGGCATCCCGGAAGCGGAGAAGAACGCCCTCTCGGGCGTCGGTGCCCAGTACGAGTCCGAGGTCGTCTACCAGAACATGCAAGAGCAGTGGGAGGAGAAAGGCGTCATCTTCTGTAACATGGATGAGGCCGTCCGCGAACATCCCGAGCTCGTCAAAGAACACTTCATGACGACCTGCGTGCCCCCGAGCGACAACAAGTTCGCCGCCTTGCACGGGGCCGTCTGGTCCGGCGGGTCGTTCGTCTACGTCCCCGAGGACGTCACTGTCGAGATGCCGGTGCAGGCCTACTTCCGGATGAACTCGGAAGGGATGGGCCAGTTCGAACACACGCTCATCATCGCCGAGGAAGGCTCCGAGGTCCACTACATCGAGGGCTGTTCCGCGCCCAAGTACGGGACCCACAACCTCCACTCCGGCGGCGTCGAGGTCTTCGTCGGCGAAGACGCTCACGTTCAGTACTCGACCGTGCAGAACTGGTCGAAGAACACGTTCAACCTGAACACCAAGCGCGCCATCTGCGAGGAGAACGGGACGATGGAGTGGGTCTCGGGCAGCATGGGCTCGAAAGTGACCATGCTCTACCCGTGTACCATCCTCAAGGGTCGCGGGTCGACCGACACCCACATCACCATCGCCCTGGCGGGCGAAGGCCAGGACATCGACACCGGCGCGAAGGTCTACCACAACGCGCCCGAGACGAGTTCGACCATCGAGTCCAAGTCGATCTCCAAGGACGGCGGCCGCACCAACTACCGCGGCCTCGTCCACATCGCCGACGGCGCCGAGAACGCCTCGACCGCCGTCGAGTGCGACGCCCTGATGTTCGACAACGAGTCGACCTCGGACACCATGCCGTACATGGAGATCGAGGAGTCGAAGGTCGACGTCGCCCACGAGGCGACCGTCGGCAAGATCGGCGACGAGGACATCTTCTATCTGCAGTCCCGCGGGCTGGACGACGATGACGCCAAGAAGATGATCGTCGCCGGCTTCATCGAGCCGATCACGGAGGAACTGCCGATCGAGTACGCGGTCGAGCTCAACCGCCTCATCGAACTCGAGATGGAGGGGAGCCTCGGATAATATGAGTACGCAGGTACACGCCAATCTGACGGAAGAACAGGTACGCGAAATTTCGGGCGACCTCGACGAGCCCGACTGGCTCCTCGAGACGCGTCTCGAGGCGCTCGCGGCGCTCGAGGACCTCGAGATGCCCGACGTCATCCGGACGCCGGGTCGGGACTGGACGAACCTCCACGAACTCGACTTCGAGTCCCTCGTCGATCCGCTGAACGCGGCCGAGGACAAGGACCAGGTCGGCCCCGAGGAGGCCGAGGTCCTCTCGTGGGCCGACGCGGTCCAGGAACACGAGGACCTCCTGCAGGACCACTTCGGCAGCATCGTCGACCCCCAGGAGAACTACCTGACGGCGCTCTCCACGGCGCTGTTTAGCACCGGCACGGTCATCTACGTCCCCGAGGGCGTCGACGCCGAGGACGTCACCGTCCGGACCGAACAGAACTCCCGCTCGCTGTTTAACTACACGCTCGTCGTCACCGAGGAGTCGTCCTCGGTCACGATCCTCGAGCGCCAGTCGACTGGCGAAGAGGCCGAGGAGCAGTACTACAGCGGGATCGTCGAGGTCGCCGCCGGCGAGAACAGCTACGTCCAGTACGGCAGCCTCCAGAACCTCTCGGAGGAGGCCTACAACTTCACGCTCAAGCGCGGCGTCGCCGACACCTACGCCACGATCGACTGGATCGAGGGCAACCTCGGCACCCAGCTGACGAAGACGGAGGTCTCGACGGAGCTGCGCGGCGACTCCTCGGAGACGCAGATCGTCGGTGCCTTCTACGGCCACAACGACCAGCACTTCGACCTCGACGCGAAGGTCTGGCATCGTGCGGAACACACGACGGCCGACCTCGTGACCCGCGGCGTCACCGACGACGTCGCCCGCTCGGTCTACGAGGGCGTCCAGGACGTCGGCTCCGACGCGTGGGACACCAGCTCCTACCAGCGCGAGAACACGCTGATGCTCTCCGACGAGAGCGAGGCCGACGCCTCCCCGAAGCTGATCATCAACAACCACGACACCGAGGCCAGCCACTCCGCGACGGTCGGCCAGATCGACCAGGAGGACCTGTTCTACATGACCTCCCGCGGTGTCGACCCCCGCGCGGCCCGAAACATGCTCGTCGAGGGCTTCTTCGTGCCCGTTCTCGCGGAGATCGACGTCGACGAACTCCGCGAGGACCTCGAGAACCTGATCGGCACTCGTCTTCGCGAGCGAGAGTAGCGAGACTCGGAGCGGAGCGAGAGTCTCGAACGAACGGAGCGCTACGCGTTCCGTGAGTAAGCGAGCGAGTGAACGGCTCGTGGGATCTCTGATCCCACGGTGGTTCCGCCAGCGAGACTGAGCGCCGTCGCCGCCGCCCGATCGTCGTTTTGCCGCGTTTTCGACGTCCGCGCTCCGAGACGACTAAGTAACCACGGCTCCCTTGTCGTGATATGAGTCTGGGACAGCGTGTCTCGAGCGACCACCAGCTGACCCGATTGCTACAGATCGGGGTCGTGCTGGAGGAACTCGTCGAGTCACGCGCCGCCCACCACATCGAGTCGCTCCCGCCCGACGAGCGGGCGACGGTCGACGAGGAGGTGGAGGAGTTGCTCGCGGAGGCCGCCACGGAGTCGGCCGACCACCGCGAGCGACTCGAGGCGCTGATCGACGATCTCGAGGCCGAAACGGTCGGATACGAGGAGATAAACGCCTTAGTCGACGCCCAGTACGGACCGCCCGAGGACACGGACGGCGTCCTCTATGACCAGCTCGCAAACGAGGAGACCGCCTACAAGTTCTACGACGACCTGATCGAGGCGATCGAGGCCTCCGACTCCGAGTTCGCGGTCGACCGCGAGCGACTCCTCGAGACGCTGTCCGGCATCCGCGAGGAGGAAAAGGAGGGCGTCGAGGAAGTGACCGCAATTATGGAGCAGCGAGCATGATCGGGGCGATCGTCACCTCGACCGGGGCTGGAACGGCCACGGAGTCGGCGGCATCGTCCATGACGCGTATCGACGCCCGGCCGCGAGACTGCCGGCGAGGAACCGACGTGTCACACACCGACGGAGGGACGGCATGAACACTGCAGATCAATACCTCAAGGCGATCTATCTGGCCCAGCGCATCGAGGACGGGCCTGCATCGACCGGTACGCTCGCGGACCTGCTCGAGGTGAGCCCGGCCAGCGTCAACGAGATGATCGGCAAGCTCGAGGACCGCGAGCTAGTCGACCACGAGAAGTACAAGGGCGCGAGTCTGACCAACGAGGGGCTCGAGCGCGCCCACGACGCCCTCCAGACCTACTGTATCATCGAGCGGTTCCTCGCGAACGTCCTCGAGGTCGAGGAGTTCAAAGACGAGGCCCGCGCCCTAGAGAGCGTCATCGACGACACCGTCGCGGAGCGGCTCGATACGATCATCGACCGACCCGACCAGTGTCCCGACTGTTTCGACGCCGAGGAGGACTGCTGTGAGCTGCTCGAACTCGAGGCCAGCGGCCACGCCGACTGAGCCGGCTCAGTCCTCGTCGTTCGCGTCCGGCGTGACCGGGTCCACGGCCGACTCGTTCTCCACGGCCGACTCGCCCCCCACGGCCGACTCGCCCCCGAACCTGACATAGCGCCGGCCGACGACCGCGGCGACAGCAAGTGCAACCGCGACCGCGACGCCGGCACCGATCGGGAACGACCACGAGTCACCCGCCCAATCCGACTCGAAGACGGTCGCGTAGTAGTCGGCGACCGCCTCGCCGTGGAGCGCCACCAACACCTCCCGGTTGTTCTCGAGCGAGTTCGAATTCCAGTTGGCACTGCCGACGACCGCCGTCTCGCCGTCGATCACGATCCCTTTCGCGTGTATCTTCTCGAAGCGGTCCGTGTCACCGACGAGTCGAACCTCGAGCGGCAGGTTCTCGCGGTCGGCGATCCGCTCGAGATCCGCCGCCAGCGCCTCGTTCTCCGCGGCGTTGTACCGCGCCGAGCCGACCAGGATGCGGACATCGACCCCGCGACGGGCGGCCTCGAGCGTGGACGCGAGCAGCGAGACGTCGTCGGCGATCGACGGCTGGAGGACGAGGATTTCGTCGTCGGCGCTTGCGAGCAGGTCGTTCAGCCGGGCGTCGGCGTTGTCCGGTGCGAGCAGGAGTTCGGCCGACTCGACGGGCACCGGAGTCGGCTCGTGGTTCGTGGGATACTCGGTGGTGGGCGAGGAGTAGACCGGCCCGTCGTCGGTAAACGTCGTGTTCCTGCGATAGGCCGCGCCCGCGGTCGTGTCCCGGCCCGCGAAGTCAGCCCGGAAGACGGTCGCGAGATCGGCCGCGAGGGACGCCGACTCGAGGCGAATACCCCAGCCGCGATTGCTCTCGCCGCCGACACCGGACGGCTTCCAGTTCTCGGTGGTGACCAGCAGGCGGTCGTCGGCGACGGCGTACTTGGGGTGGTGATACCGGTATCGCGAGTCCTCGCCGCCGATGACGCGCACGTCGACGCCGCCGTCCACCAGTGTCTCGAGGACACCCTCGGTCGCCGCGGGCGTACCCCCAACCGGGCTAGCCTCGAGGAGGACCGCGACCTCGACGCCGCGATCGGCCGCGTCCACGAGGTCGGCAGCGATCGCCTCGGAGGTGACGGTGTAGCCGGCAAGCAGGAGTCGGTCGTCGGCGTTGCGGATCGTTTCCCGCGGGACCCCGGGACCGTCCGGGAGGACGAACGCCGTGGCGTCGTCGACGGCGGCCGTCGAAACGGGGAGGCAGGTGGCGTCGCGGGGCCACCACTGGCCGTCGCTCCGGCGGTCCGCCTTGCCGCCGACCGGTCCCGTTCGATACCATTTTTCGGCGGTCGGTGCCCGGTCGTAGGAGACCGAGTCGACGGTCGCCGTCGCGTTTCGGAGCCGGAGATCGTCGCCGTCGGCCGCGAGCCGGAGCCGGCCCTCGAGTTCGAAGACGGGACGGTCGTCGGTCAGCGTCTCCGTCACGTTGGGGGCCATCGAGAGGACGATCCGTCCGGTCACGGTTTCGTTCGGAAGCCGGGCCGTCGTGTGGCCGTCGGTCAGCGTCAGGTTCCCGAGTCGGGTGTCGGACGGCGTCTCGAGGACGACGAACTCGCCGACGTTCTCGTCGGTCGTCGGATTCGGATAGAGGCCGGCGATCCGCGGTTCGTCAGGTGTCTCCGTGCTGGAGGAGTTCGTTTCGCCCGCTCGAGGCGGGCAGGCGAGGTCGGTTGCGTTCGTCGCCGGGAGCGTGGTCGCTCGAGCGGCGGCACGATCGGCTGCCGCCGGTTCGTTGGCGACGGCAAAGCCCGCCAGTAGCGCGGTGCCGGCGACGAGCCCACAGATGACCACGGCCGCGAGGGCGGCCCGTCGGGTATCCATCGCTCCGTCTGGCCGGCCGTTCGTACTTAAACTGTCGGGCGATCCGATCGGGTCGGCCCGGACGGTGTGACGTTAAAGGATCCCGTCCGATACTAGTACCCATGGATCGCGAGACGGCACCACCCTCTCGAGCGGAGATCGAAGCGCGAATCCAGCGGATCGGCAGGTACTCCCGGGCAGTGCGCCTCGGACTGGTGATCATTCTGAGCGCATTCCTGCTGGCCGTCGGTATCGTCCTCCCCGCCAACCTCGACAGTCCGTCACAGGCGATCGAGTCGATACTCATGCCGCTGACGTTCGTCGGGCTGGGTACCATCCTGTACGGTATCGGGATGCATCTCCACCTGATGCATCTAAACCTCGTTCGGCAGTTACAGCCCGAACAGCGGGACGAGTAGCCGTCGGTTTCCGAGACGGTCCGTTCAGAACGCAGTGAGAGCCGTTCGTCGACGCTGCATCAGGCCGCAGGCTCGAGGTCGGCGTTCTCGGCCTCGGCCTGAACGAGATAGGCCCGGTCGTCGTCGTAGTCGGCGACGATCTCGAGGGCCTCCTGCGTGCCGATGCGGTTGAGCGCCCACGCGGCGCTGGCTCGGACGCGGTCGGCCTCGTCGTCCGCGAGGACGTCCGCGAGCGGCTCGATGGCGCGGGTGTCGCCGATCAGGCCGAGCGCGCGGGCGGCCCAGCTGCGGACGTCGGCTTCCTCGGCGACGAGTTGCTGGGCGATCGGCTCGACCGCGTCTTCGGCACCGATCTCGCCGAGGGCGCGGAAGGCGGGTTGCTGGAGGTTCGGATTGGAGTCGACGTAGTCGACCAGCGTCTCGACGACCTCCTCGTCGGCGACGCCGATCTTCCCGAGGATGCGCATGGCGGCCTTATCGCGGCGGTTGGCCTTCTGCAGCATTGCGTCGGTGGCCGGTTCCGCGCGTGATCCCATGCGCTCGAGCGACTCCATGCAGTGTTCTTCCATGAAATCGGAGTCGAAGGTCTCGAGGGCAAGCAGGATCATGTCGACGTTGCCCTGCTTCTCGTGGACCTTCAGCGCGTGCCACTCCGGCGGGAAGTCCTTGACGTGATCGAGGACGTCGTAGTAGCCCTCGCGGCGCAACTGTTCGCGGATCTCGAGGTCGGTCCACTCCGTCGCATCGTCGATGTCGCCCTCGAGATCGTCGGTGGCCGTGAGCAGGCCGGCGATCGTCTCGGCGTCGTCGTCGGCGTCGAGGCCGGCGTCCGAGACGGCGTCGGCCGCGTCGTCGAGGGTCGCATCGAGCTGTTCGGAGACGTCCTCGCCCTCGTTGACGAGCGTGACCGAACTCTCGAGCAAGCCGTTCAGTTCGTCGAGGAAGCCATCGACGGCTTCGATCAGCTCGGCGTTGCCCTCCTCGGTCCAGCGGGTGCCCGTGATCGTCCCGCTGACGCCCTCGATCTCGCTCACCACGTCCTCGCCGTAGGGGCCGCGCTGGTCCTCGAGGTCGGACTCGAGATCCGAGAGATCGCTCTCGATGTCGTCGTACTGCTCCTGGAGTTCCTCTTCCGGGGCCGGCTCCTCGTCTTCCTCGTCCTCGTCGTCGGTTTCCGGCGGCTCCGGCACCTCGACGCTCTCGAGTTCCGCCCGGAACGACTCGAGGTCGGCCTCGACGACGTCTAGATCGTCTTCGGTCTCGGCCGACTCGAGGCTCGACTCGAGGGCCTCGAGGTCGGCGGCGAGTCCGTCGAGGCGCTCCTGGATCGCCTCGAGGTCTACGGGTTCTTGCTCGTCTGCCCCCGCTTCGGCCGCGTCGTCAGTTGCCTCGTCCTCGCTCATGGTTCCACCTCGGGACGACGCCGACGCGTGACGGTGTACATATCCTACGGTCGTGTCAGGACGGCCCTAAGCGTTTCCATGCACGTCGACCTCGCCGGTGCGTTCGGCGTCGCCCCAGTAGAACCAGGGGCTGAGTGTCATGTAGGCCAACCCGAGCGTCAGGAGGGCGTAGGGGAACGTCCGGCCGGCGAAGTCGGGGACGAGGATCGCGAGTGCGTGGACGATCCCCATGATGCCGGCGTCGCGGGCGAGCAGGTCGGGGTACTGGATCCGGGAGACCATCAGGTAACAGAACGCGCCGGTGACGCCGAGGACGAGCCACGGCTGGGTTTCGCCGGCGAGGATCGCCGCACCCAGCACGGTCGCAGCCAGTGTCGTCTGAACGCCCTCCGTGTAACTGCCGGAGATGTCGTAGGCGGTGTACATCCCGAGCCGGGTGACGGCCATGGCGACGAACAGCGCACAGACGCCGGCCACCGCGAGCAGTTCCGGCGTGACCGTATCGAAATCGACCGCGAGGCCGTCGGTGACGACGGTAAAGGAGAGGACCGCGGGGGCGAGGGCGAAGGAGGCGACGTCGGCGAGCGAGTCGAGGTACGGCCCGGCCTCGGTGCCGCCGTAGCGGCGCGCGAGGATGCCGTCGAGCCCGTCCGCGATCGCCGCCAGGAGGATCAGTCGGGCGGCCAGCTCGATGTCGACGGCCGCGACGACGACGGCGACGAAACCCAGGGCGGCGTTCGCGATCGTCACCGCGTCGGCGACACCGAGTCGACCGACGAACCGGGGGAGCATATCGCCGAGTCGGCGGGGCGTTCCCTTACGTGTTTTCGTTTCCACGGGTCGGCCGTCCTCGAGTCGGGGCGGAGGCTACTCCTACGGACCGGGAATCGAACCGGGGTGATTATACCGGGAGTCCCCTAAGCGCCCGTATGAACCGGCGCGCCTATCTCGCTACCGTCGGCACTGCCACCGCTGTCGGACTGGCCGGCTGTTCGTCCGCGCTCAGCGTGTTCGACGACGATTCCTGTACCGGAGAGGACTGTCATATCGGCATGACTCGGACCGAGTTCCGGCCCGAATCCTACGAGGTCTCCGTCGGCGAGACGGTCGTCTGGAAGAACACGAGCGAGGCCTATCACACCGTGACCGCCTTCGAGTCGAGCATCCCCGACGGGGCCGACTACTTCGCCACCGGCGGGTTCGAGGACCAGGCGACGGCCTACGAGGCCTGGCACGAGGACCAGGGCGGTCGCCTCTCCTCGCGCGAGACCTTCGAACACACCTTCGAGGTCCCCGGCACTTACGACTACGTCTGTATTCCCCACGAGCGAGCGGAGATGCTCGGCGAAATCGTCGTCACCGAGTGAGCCGCGGACCGAAAACGGGGTCCCGCCTTGCCCGTGTGCCTACCTTTATCACGCCTCGCCCGCACCGTGTGCCCGGCATGATCGTTATCCACGCGAGTTTCCCGATCGATCCCGACCGCCGCGAGGAAGCCCTCGAGCTGATCGCGGACCTCGTCGACGAATCGCAGGCCGAAGACGGCATCCTCGACTACCNACCGAGCCACGACCGATATCGCCGAGCCGAACGTCGTCCGCTTCTTCGAGCGCTACGAGGACGAAGCGGCCGTCGGCGCACACGCCCGGAGCGACCACTACCAGGAGTTCGAGGCCACGCTGCCGGAACTGCTCGCCGGCGAGCCCGAGGTCACCCGGTTCGACGTCGACTCGGCCGAGGACGTCGAACTGTAGCGGCCAGCGACTCGCTCGAGCGATCGGCGACCACCTCGAGCGAAGCGGCGGCGCGTCCTACCGGTGACGACGGCGGTTCAGCCGATCGAGGAGAGCGGTGGCTCACGGTTCAGGTCGTCGTCAAAATACGAAATGTCGGTTGGGCGAGCGATGACGAGCCGCGCCGATCGCGGTCAGTCCTCGACGTCGACCGCGGTCGCTTCCTCTTCGGCGACTTCCTCGGGGTGGGCCTCGAGGGTGGTCTTCTGGATTTCGACGCGTCGCAGCGGGTAGATCGTCTTGGCCTCGCCGTAGATGGCGGAGGAGAGACGACCCTCGACGACGCTGTCGACGAGTTCCTCGAAGGAGCGCTCCTCGGCGGCCTCCTCGATCATCTCGACCATCTGTTCGCGGATGGCCTTCTCCTGGCTCGCGTCGGCCTTCTTCGTCGTGAAGGCGACGGGCTGGATCTGGACGCGGTAGTCGTCCGTCGTGAGGACGGTGACGTAGGCCTCGATCTTGGAGGCACCGCGGCGGACGAGCGAACGCAGGTAGTCCCGCGTCAGCGAGTGCTCGACGAACTCGGTGTAGGCCGAGTCGCTGCCGACGTCCGTGATCTTGAAGGTCAGCTTCGTGTTGTTCTCGCTGGCGTTGTTGTTGAGGTCGCCAAGCGTCGTTTCGATGGTTCGGTCGTAGACTTTCTCCGGTTCGTCAGCGGGGGTTTCGCCGAGTTCCTGGCGGTCGAACTGTTCGGGTGCCAGGACGGTGTACCACCGCTTCTCCTGTTTCGCGCGTGAAACTGATCGTTCACTCATTGTGTGTTGTATCGGTGTCGTGGTCGGACACAGGTCCCGTGTCCGTCGGTCGGTCGTCCTGTTCGGTTCGTGTCGTCGACGCGACGTCGATCGCGACGGCGAGGTTGACGACGTAGTCGTCGACCGTCGACTGCAGGCCGCTCGTCGTCCCGCGGTCGATCCGCGTGACGACCGTGCCGTCGTCGACCGTCGTCGCCATCTCGTCGGTATTGTCCGGCTCGAGCGCCCGTGCGACCAGCGCTGCGTCGTCGTGGGTCGTCCGGATCGTCGCTCGCCGGCTCATAGCAGTTCCCTCGCTGTCGTGACGATCGTCTCGTCCTCGAGTCTGGGGTCGAAGCGCAGGTAGCCGCGGCGATGGCCGATGTCGTACTCGACGCCGCCATCGGCGTCGGGCTCCGCCGCGTCGGTCGCCGGGACCGCATCCGCGAGGTCCCGCGCGATCGCCTCGAGCGCCGCGCCGAGGGCGTCGGCGTCGCGGGTCGCGATCGCAGCCTCGTCCTCGCCGAGTGCGAGGGCGGCCGGCTCCGGCGACCGGTAGTCGACCGCGAGCCGCGCGACCGTCTCGACGGGCTGGTCGTCGTCGACGTCGACGACGAANGAGGGCTGGCCCGATCCCGGCCGCCGCGCCCACGCGGCGCTTGCCGACGCCTCGATCGACCGCTACGACGGGCTGGTCGTCGTCGACGTCGACGACGACCAGCCCGTCGTAGCGGTCGATCGAGGCGTCGGCAAGCGCCGCGTGGGCGCGGCGGCCGTGATCGCGCCAGCCCTCGAGCGCCCGTTCGCGGACGTCGTGGCCGAGCGCGAGCGCCGTTGCGGTACCCGGCTCGGTCCGGGAAAGCGCCGCGAGGACGTCGGCGAAGCCGCCGAGCGTCGCGACGGCGGCCTCGGGCGTGGCATAGGGCCGGAGCGCCCGGCCGACCGCCTCGGCGGCGACATCGGTCGCCGCATCGGCACCGACGGTATCGAGCGCGACCAACGATCCGATCGCGCGGCGATCGTCCGCCTCGAGCGCATCGGGATCGGCGGCGACATCGGGGAGCGCCTCGCGCGTCGCCTCGGGGTCGCCGGACCACGGCGCGTGAAGCCGCGTCGAGTGGGCGAGCCCGTCGACCGGGTCGGCGGTCGGCACCGCGACGCCGGGTCGCCGGTCGACGAGGCCGCGCTCGAGTGCGCTCTCGAGGAGCCACTCGCTTTCGCCCGCGCCGGGGTCGCCGCCGGCGGCGACGACGCCGGCCAGTGCGAGGACCGGGTCCGGCGTCGCGCCGAGGTCGCGGACGAAATCGACGGCCTCGAGTACCGCGGGTCGGTCGGTCGCCGGCAGCCGGATCGGTTCGTCGG
>AOIR01000045.1 GCA_000337115.1 Natrinema thermotolerans DSM 11552 | reverse complement strand
GGTGATCTGGTACGGCGTATCACGGTCGGCAAGCGCCCTCGCGAGGAGGGCGCTGGCGGCGATGGCGTCGCCGTCGGCCCGCGCGATCAGCCGGACGAAGCCGGCGCTCTCGAGCGCGGTCGTGGCGGACGACGACGGTGCGGATCGACCCTCGGTTGCCATGTGGCGTTACTCGGCGTCTCCGATGAGTTCCTTCGCGAGTTCGGGCGTGTACGTGAAGTCCGGCTCGAGTTCGTCGCCACGGTAGTAGTCGGCCAGGCGACGGACCTTCGCTTCGGTGTTCTGCAGAGCGCGTTTGTTCTGGTGGTCCTGCTGGTTCTGCTGGACGTGTTCGCGCAGGCGCACCGCACGCTCCATCAGGTTCCAGAGGTCCTCGGGGATGTCCGCTCGCGCGTCGTTCTCCTCGAGGATCTCGGTGATTTTCTTCCCGGTCGCCAGCTTGACGTCCGGAATCGGGGTGCCGGTGACGCCCTCGTCACGCAGCTTCATCCCGATCTGGCTGGGGTCGTGACCCTGTTCTGCCAGTTCGACGACCCGCGATTCGATCTCTTCGGGGTCGACGTCGCTCCACTCCGGTGGTTCGTCTGCCGAGGGCTTGTCCGAACCGGACGAGCCGCGTCGGCGGGTGTGCATTCGTGCCATTGTTGAGGATAGGAATCGCACTGACCGCTGCGTTGTACTGCCGTTGGCAGTACTGCTCTCGTCTGCACTTCCGCAATCCCAAGCCGCCCCAAAGAGCGGGCGACGGAGTCGGATTTGCGGCCGTGCGCTTCCCACTACCGCTTCCGCCGTCGAGGACTAAAGGGTTTCTCATCGCCGGTCAGCGACCTACAGGATGACCGTGAAGAGTCCGATGGCAAGCGCGAGCATGATCGCGGCGTGTTTCGCGCCGGCGCTGACGTCGCCGGTACTCAACTGGCCGGCGATCAGGCCCGACAGCAGTCCCTGCACCAGCGTCGCGTGGTAAAACAACGTCGCGTAGGCGTCGGCGTCGCCCTCCGAGAGGCCGCCCAGTTCGGTCGTGCCGGTCCCCGAGGCGAGTTCCGCCCCCTCGGCCGGGAGGTTCGGCAGGAGATAGCCCGACAGCACGCCGATGATAAACAGAAAGACCAGAAAGGAGACGTAGACGACGACCACGTACTCGATCATTGCCTGTCTGCGCTCGCGCTCGAGTCGGCGGTCGGCGGCGGCCCCGCGTGCGGCGATACGGAGCGTCGTTCCGAGGTTGCCGCTGGCCGCCATCGATTCGGTCAGCAGCGTCACGATCCGGGAGACCGACCGGGTGCCGACGCGACCCTCGAACCGGCGGAGCGCGGTCTGAAGGTCCGCACCCCACTCGACGTCGGCCCAGACGCGGTCGAGTTCGTCGCCGAGCGGCCCGAGTTCGGAGTCCCGGACGCGGTCGATCGCCGAGACGATCGAGGAGCCGGCCTCGTTGGCGCTGGCGAGTCGATCGAGCAGGTCCGGCACCGCGGCCTCGATCGCCGAGAGCCGGCGACGCCGGACCTCCTCGGCGACCGCGAAGACGCCGATCGCGAACAGCGCCCCGACCGCGATGGTGTCGTCGACCGCGGTCACTGTGACCTCGCCCGCGAGGGGCGAGTGGCGACCGACGAACGCCGCGAGGACGAGGGGAACGGTAATCACGAACGTCAGCGACGGCCGTCCGACGAGCGTTCGGAGTGGCTGCCCGAGCCGCTCACGAAGGCCACGGAGCCGCCGGTAGTACCGAACGCGCTCGACGTTGGGATGCGGCCGCGCCCCCGGCAGATCGGGGGCGCGTTCGGTCGGGACGGCGTCGACCGAGGGGGGATCGAGGGCCTGTTCCCCCCCGCTGGAGCCACGGCCCGGCGTGAGGTCGTCGGTCACCGTACTCAGGTAGACCACGAACCCGAGGTTTGCAAGCGGCAGGAACAGGTAGACGAGGAGCTGCAACTGGCCGAACGTCTCGCCCGCGGCGATCCCGATGACCACGAGGATGGTGATCAGAAAGAGCGGCCCGGCGACCAGCACCGTGACGTAGGCTTCGGCAAGCGTCGCGAGCAGCCCGAGCGCGCTCTCTTGCTGGGACTCGGCCTCCTCCCGGTAGTCTCGATACTGGCGCTCGAGGAACGTCGAGAGGGGCTGTCCGCTCCGGAGGACGCCGACGAGGTTCTCGGTAAACTCCCGGAACTGGGGGCTCGGCGAGCGCCGCCCCATCGTCTCGAGGGCGGTGATCACGTCGGTACCGAACGTGTCCATCTCCCTGACCGCGACCGAGAACTCGGCGGCGACCTCGCCGTAGGTGTCCTCCTGGTCGGCGAGGACCCGGACTGCATCGGGGACGGCCATCCCGCTCTTCGAGAGGGCATAGAGGAAGGCGACGGCCGCGGGCAGACTCGCCTCGATTCGGCGGGCACGGCCGTCCGCGAGGTAGCTCGGATACCACCACCGAAACCAGTAGGTCCCCGCGCCGGCGACGGCCCCGACGGTCACCGCCGAGCCGAGCAAGAGCGCGGCGAGTTCGATCGCGGACAGCGACGGGATGCCGGCCAGCCCCGCGAGCAACTCGAGGGGGCCCGGGACCGCCGCCCGGATGGTCTCGGGATCGATCGCGAGCAGCGATAGCAGTCCCCAGCCGGCGTAGATCCCGAGGACGGCACCGACGACGGTAGCGATCGCGGCGTACAGCAGCGTCGTCGCCCCGTACTCGCGATCGGTCGTCGGGAGCTGGGCGGCCTGCAGGGCCGCCCGCCGGTCCGGTCGCTCGCCGCGAAACAGATCGACGTGGGACCCGAAGCAGCGGTTCGCGATCCGGGCGAGAACGCGATCGACCCGGGCGACGTATCTCGCCGCCGCGATCGGGACGAGACACGCCAGCGCGAGCGCCAGCGGGAGGAGGGGTACCAGTCTCATCGGTCCCGAGGGACGTCCGGTCCCCCGCTCGAGTCCGCAGCGTCGGAGTCGGCGGCCGGAACACTCTCGTCCGCGAGCCCGTCCCCGCCTCCGGTTCGGTTCTCGTCCCCGTACCCCTCGTCGGCCCCGTCTTCGGCCTCGAGCCGGCTCTCGACCCCGATCCGCTCGAGGACACTCGCCGTGTCGCTGTAGTACTCGTTGACCATGGCGGTGAACCGCCGGTAGTCGCTGATCCCGTTCTCGCGGAGGTACTCGAGGAACTGCTTGCGGTTCTCGAGTTCGGTGAGCAACTCCGTCTGGCTCCAGCCACGCTCGTCGCGGATCTCCGAGAGGACGCGGCTATTGGCGCTCCGAAAGCTGTCGCTTTCGCTGTCCCAGCGGTAGGCCGTCGAGTAGTCGAGTTCGCCAGTACGCTGGTCGACGCCCTCGATCTCGGCGAGGACCTTGTTGCGGCGCACGCGCCCGTCGCCGGCCCGGGTCAGGGTCT
>AOIR01000044.1 GCA_000337115.1 Natrinema thermotolerans DSM 11552 | reverse complement strand
GAGAGCCAGTTGTCGTGGGACAGTTGCAGCTCGCGGGTGTCCTCGATCGTCACCACCTTCGACCGGGGCGGGACGAACATCGAGACGGCGTTCATGCTCGTCGTCTTCCCCGAGGCGGTCCCGCCCGCGAAGATCAGACTCTTGTTGTGTTCGATCGCCAGCCAGAGGTAGGCCAACTGTTCGACGCCGAAGGTTCCGTACTCGAGCAGGTCGATCGGGGTAAACGGCTCGTCGGCGTACTTGCGGATGGTAAAGGCCGAGCCGCGGGGAGTAACCTCCTCGCCGAGCGCGAGTTCGGCCCGCGAGCCGTCCGGCAGGGTCGTCTCGACCATCGGATCGCCGATCGAGATGTGTCGCCCCGAGTGTTGGGCGAGTCCAACGACGAACCGATCGAGCGCGTCCGCCTCGAACGAGACGTCGGTCTCGATGTCGGTGTACTCGTCGTGATAGACGAAGATCGGCAGCTCGTAGCCGTCACAGGAGACGTCCTCGACGTGGGGGTCGTGCATGATCGGCGCGAGCCGGCCGTAGCCCCGGAAATCCCGGTAGAGGTAGTAAAACAGCCGATAGAACGTCGCGGTGTCGACCGCGGCACCGTAGCGCTCGAGGTACTCGCGGACCGTCTCCCGGAGCAGGGATTCGACGTCGTCGCCGTCCTCGGCGCGATACAGGAGCGGATCGCGGACGTCCTCGAACAGCGTCTCGAGCAGCACCGCTTCGTCATCGCGCAGCCGCGGTTCGACGGGCCGGTAGCGGTGTTCGTTGGCCTCGTGATCGTAGCCGATCGTGACGTACGAGAAGGGGGCGTCGACCCAGTAGCGTTCGATCACCTCGAGGTCACCGGGGTCGTCGAGTTCGACGAGCGGCCCGTGCGTGTCCGGCTCGTAGTCGCCGACGTCGACGGTCGTCCCACGGAGCGTCTCGACAACCCGTCGGACGACCCGCCGCGCGGTCTCGATCGTCGAGTCCTCGGCGTCGCCGCCCGCGGCCGGCTCCGTGATCTCCTCGACGGCCCCGTCGGCTGCGCTATCGGTCGCGCCCGCGACCGCCGGCTCGTCGTCGGCTCGAGGAGTCGTGTCCCGCTGGTCCATGATCAGGGCTCCGTGACAGTCCGGACGCGACCGGCATAAATGAGGCGGCCGTTTCGATTACCGATCGACGTAGCGCGTGCGACGGCGAGGCGACGTGCGTCGACCCCGTCGTATGAACGGATTGCTGTGCGTTACGTTCATACCGTGGGAGTCCGAACTACCGCGTACGGAATGAGGCGCGAGCACTTCACGCTAGACGTCACGCACATCGACTGGGTCGAAACCGACGGCGAACCACGAAAGCCATCGGTATCGATCGACTTCACCGGCCCGGCGACGATGCTTCGCGAGCGCCTGACTGGCCCCGACGGCGACGTCCTCGACGCGAGCGAGACCGACGTCGCACTCCGGCTCCAGGGGCCGCTCGGGGACGACACTCAGGGAGTCGTGAGCGTGACCAACCGGGTCACCGGCGAGTTCATTCTCGAACTCAACGAGGACGCCGACGACGTCCTGCAGTTCATCCGCGCGGCCCGGGGCTACGGCGAGGCGGCCGCCGAGGACGACGGCCGCTACGAGGTCACGATCACGCTCGACGGCGACCAGTTCGTTAGCTACGACAAGGGAACGTTTCTGGTCTACGACGACGACGGGAGCCTGCTTCGCCAGCACAGCCTGATCCCGAGCGGCGTCGAACTCTAGGCTCCCAGCGCTCGGGAGCCGACCGGCAGCTATAAGTATTTTAGGGCCGCCTAAAGGGAATGTACGCCGGCAGACGCCGGAGAGGACCCATGGCGAACGGACACCTACTTACTACGGCCGCCGAGGACGGAACGCGGGAGCCCACTGGAGCGCCGACGGCCGACGAGGCGGTCCTCGAGCTCGACGGCATCGCCAAGCGATACGGCAGCGAGGACGTCATCGGCGACCTGTCGCTGTCGGTTCGCGACGGCGAAATCTTGACCCTGCTTGGCCCCTCCGGCTGTGGGAAGACCACGACGCTCCGGTTGATCGCCGGCCTCGAGCGACCCAACGACGGCCGGGTTCGGTTGGAAGACGACACCGTCGCCGGCGAGGGCCGGTTCGTTCCGCCGGAGCAACGCGACGTCGGGGTCGTCTTTCAGGACTTCGCCCTCTTTCCACATCTGAGCGCACGCGAAAACGTCGCCTTCGGGCTGAAAGACTGGACGGAGAGCGAGCGCGACGCCCGCGTCGACGAACTGCTCGAACTCGTCGGGCTTGCCGACCACGGCGACGACCACCCGGACGAACTCTCGGGCGGCCAGCAACAGCGGATCGCGCTCGCCCGATCGCTCGCGCCCGAGCCGGAGATGCTGTTGCTCGACGAGCCCTTCTCGAATCTGGACGTGGACCTCCGTGTCGAGATGCGTGAGGAGGTCCGCCGGATCATCAAAGAAACGGGCGTGACCGCGGTTTCGGTCACTCACGATCAGGAGGAGGCGCTGTCGATCTCCGACCGAGTCGCCGTGATGAACGACGGCGACATCGAACAGATCGACACCCCACAGCGGGTCTTCCAACAGCCCGAATCGCGGTTCGTCGCGGGCTTTCTCGGCCACGCCAGTTTCCTCCCGGGCGAGGTCCACGGCGACCACGTCGACACCGCGCTCGGGCGCGTCCTCCGCGACGACGTCAACGGGCTCGCCCACCAGTACGACGGCAGCGTCGTCGACCTGCTGGTGCGGCCCGACGACGTGACGGCCTACCCCGCAGAAGGGGCGGAGGCCGACGGCCGGGTCGTCTACCGTCGCTATCTCGGTCCGACGGTCCTCTACCGGGTCGAACTCGACGGCGGCGAAACCATCGAGTGCATGCACAACCACTCCGACCGGATCGATCTCGACGAACGCGTCGGGGTCCGCGTCACCGCCGACCACGACCTCGCGTGGTTCCCCGCCGACCACCGCGAGGACGAGACCGACGCGGCTGTGGCATCCGACGACGACTGAGACGGACTGTCGTCCCGAGGTCACGAGTAGACGAGCAACAGCGCCAGTACGATCGTCGGACTGAACAGGACTCCCCCGAGGACGAATACCGGTAGTAATGCGGCCGGAAGCGTCGAGGCGACGATTACACCGAGGATCACGACCTGGAGTCCGATGACCGCGTTCAGTCGCCGGACGACCCCCCCCCTTATCTGTCATCGAACAAACGTAATCGGAAATAGATATATGTCTTCGGGACTCCGTCCAGAACGGAACTCCCGCGGCGAGATCCGACGGCCGCCCGCTCACGGCAGGTTCGGGGGTCCGATCACGTCGCGACGCCACGCTATCCATGACTGAGACGAAGCGAATCGCGACCTACTGTGGAATCGCCGCCCCGGTCGTCACGCTCGGGGCCATCCTCCTCGCGACGTTCGTGGCTCCCCCCGAGACGTTTACCTGGCGCACGCGAGCGCTCTCGGACATGGGCCGGTACGGTGCGCCGACGTTCCCGCTTTTCAACGGCGGTCTGATCGTCGGCGGACTGATCGGCTTCCCATTCGCCTGGCGGCTGTGGACCGCGAGTCGCAACCGCCTCGAGCGGGCCGGCATCGTATTGCTCGCGGTGACCGTACTCGGACAGATCGGCGTCGGGATCTTCTTTCTCGAGCATACGGCCGTCTACCTCGACCGGAGTTTCCACGCCGTCGCGGCGCTTTCGGTGTTCGGCGTCGCCCCGTTCGCGGGCTGGGTCTACGGGGCCGGGGCGGCGCTGGCCGGCGATCGCCGATTGGCCGTCCCGTCGATTCTCATCGGACTCGTCCACCCGCTGGCGTGGGCAGTGTGGATAGGCTCCCTGGACGGCGGGGCCGATACCGACACGTGGTTTGCCGTCCCGGAATTTATCGCCGCCGTCGCCTTCGGCGGCTGGGTCCTCCTGCTCGCGGTCACGATCGCATCCCGGAACGACGACACCGGCTGGTCGGCGCGCTGAACGCCTCGAGCCGGATTTGCGACGTCTCGCCACACAACGCTTAACTTCAAACCGTTCCAAGCGGTGTGTATGCATAAAGACGAACTTCTCGAGCTCCACGAAGAACTCGTCGTCATCATGGAGTACTTCTCGGAGCGCGAGGAGGTCGACGAAACGCTGTTCGATCCCTACCGCCAACTCGACGTCGATCCCTCGCACGTCCACAAGTCCAAGAGCGAACACAAACACGCCGTTTTCGTGCTTGGCAACGCCCTAGCGAGTGCGATGAGCGAAGACGAGTTCTCGAGCGCCGGCCGGATCGGCAAGCGGATGAAGGAACTGGCCGAGGACGCCGAATCGAAGATTTAACTCGCGGCGTAGTCTAGGCGAAACGTATTTGGTGTGGTTCCCGCTTGTTGACGTATGGACCCGCGCACGCAAGAGCGCGTCGAGGAGTGGGACTCCCGCCCGTTCAGCGGCGGTTTCGATGGCCTCTCCGATCTCGCTGCCGCCGATTTCTCGGGTGCCGTCTCGGGACACGGCACGTGGCTCTTTATGCTCAATGGCCGGATCGTGGGCGTCATCGACGGCGACATCGACGACTTCGAAACCGCCTCGGGGACCCGCTACGAGGCACCACACCCGTCGCTGCCGCTGCTCTGTGCGATGGAGGAACGCGGCGGCGACACGAGGGCGAAGTACTACACCAACGAGACGCCGCTCCGGGAGGTCGATAACACCCTCCAGAGCGGCTCGTTTACCGGCTACGTCGAACTGAGCGAGAACGTCCTCAGCGGCGACTACTACGCCGTCTACTACGGCGGTCGCCGGATGGCAGCCGCCTACATCGGCAACGCCGAACGGCTACTGACGGGCGAGGAAGCCTTCGAGCGCGCGGCCGACGAGGTCGGTATCTACGAAGTCATCGACGTCGAGATCGACGTGACCGACGTTCCGGGTGCGGCCGACGACGAGCCGGCGGCCGCGGGCACCGACTCGGCGTCCAGTACCGGGACGGCCGGGGCAAACGCCGCGACCGATGCCGATCCGGCTTCCGAACCGACCGCATCCGCGGCCGACAGCCCGACGACCGATCCGACGGACTCGTCTATCGAGCCGATCGACGTTTCGGGAGCGGACTCGGTCGAGGCCGATCCGATCGAGGACGTGGCCGCCGCCGACACCGAGTCGACCGAGGGCGTGGCCGACGACGCGTCGTCGCTGTCGTCGGAGATCGATCTGACGGAGGACCCGTCGGGGATCACCGCGACCGACGAGGTCGACACCGAACCCGAACCGACCGGCATTACCGACGCGGAGTCGGCTATCGATACCGACCCGTCCGGCAGTCAGGAGCCGGCCCCCGACGGTACTGCCGACGCCGGTTCGGTGACGAGCCCCGCGGCTGCAGAGACGAAACGGCAAGACGCCGCCGACACCGGCGCGATGTCGCAGTCCGACGCCGATCGAGGGACGACGGAGCCGGCCGATCCCACGACCACCGGGACCGAAGACGGGGCTGCCGACGGCCCGACAGGGACGGAGCCGGCGGCGTCTGCCGAGGCGGCCGAACCCGTGGACGACGCCACCGACTCGAGCGAACCGAGCGGAGTCGAGACGGACCGTCCCACGGACCCGGACCTCGCCGAGGTCGAGGCGGCAGCCGAGGAACTGGACCGCAACGATATTTCGTGGGTCGATGAGGACGACGAGGACTCGACGGTCGAGGGTCCCGCGACACCC
Organism: Natrinema thermotolerans DSM 11552; assembly: GCA_000337115.1. GTDB lineage: Archaea > Halobacteriota > Halobacteria > Halobacteriales > Natrialbaceae > Natrinema > Natrinema thermotolerans. Next base: position 15,951 of record AOIR01000044.1, on the reverse strand, counting down.
ACCGATCCCACGACGGCCGAGGACGCCGAGACACCCGACGGCGATCTCGAGGAGGAACTCGAGCGCGAGGAACAGTGGCGGGAGACGCGGCGCATCCCGTCGATCGATCCGGACAACAGCGAGTCGGAGTCGGAGTCCGACGAGCGCACGCGTTCGGGCGACCGGTCCGCGACGGCGACCGGTTCCCGGTCGAGCGACGGGCGGACTGACTCGAGCGCGACCCAAGCCCCGTCGACGACGGCGGAGGCGACCACGACGGGAGCGAGTCGGGACGCGTCCCGCGACCGCGCCGCCGGTAGCGGGGACACCGACGCGAGCGGTCGGTCGGCCGCGACCGATGCCGCAAGCGAGCGGGTCGCCGCACTGACCGAGAAGCTCGAGACGCTTCAGGAGCGATACGGGGCCCTCGAGACGAGAGCCGAGGAACTCGAGGCCGAACGCGACCGGCTGCGATCGGAGAACGACGACCTCTCGTCGACGGTCGAGCAGCTCCAGTCCCGAATCGAGAGCCTCGAGACGGAACTCGAACGGGCGCGGGAAGCCGACAGTGAAACGGCCGACTCCGGTGCCAGTACCCAGCTCTCGGCCCAGCGAGCGCTCGCGGGGACGAACCTCTTCGTCCGGTACGCCTCGAAGAGCCAGCCGACCCTCGAGACGGCCCACGACGGCGACGCCGATCGCAGCGAGGTCGCATCGAACCTGCAACTCGAACATCACACGCAGTTCGATTCGGCCGACGCGGCCGTCGACGGCCGGCCGTACGACGAGTTCCTCGCTGCCTCGATGGAGTACCGGTTCGTCGACTGGCTCACCGCGACGTTGCTGTACGAGATCCGCGACACCGGCAACGCCGACGGGCTGGGCGATCTCTATGACGCGATCCCCCGCATCGACCGGGCCGAACTCGGCGCGACGATCTCGCTCGAGGACGACGACACCGAGGACGTCCCCGACGAGGTCACCTTCGACATCGTCGCGTTCGACAAGATGGGGAATCCGTTAGTGCTGGTCGCGCTCAACGACTCGCGAGAGCCCGCGACTCAGGACACCCTCGAGGAACTCGAGGCGGCCGCCTCCGCGGTCAAGGCCAACTATCCGGACCTGGCCGCGGCGATCGCGGTCACCTCGAGTTTCTTCGAACCCGGCGCGCTCGAGGTGGCCGAGCAGGCCACCAGCGGCGGACTGCTCAGCCGCGGCTCGAAGCTCAGTTACGTCAACCTCTCGCGCAAGACGGGGTATCATCTCTGTCTGGTCGAATCGCGGTCGGAAGGGTTCCACATGAACGTGCCCGAACTGTAGGCTCGCGGGTTCCGACCTCGTTTTCGACGGCTGTCCGGCGATCGCTCGACAGTTCCTGGCAGTCGCTACCGCGGTTGAAAACGGCGATGAGAAATCGGTTCGCGTCGGCTCCGGTCGCGGGGACGGGCGATGTCCGAAGCGAGCGGAGGGACTAGCCTTCGATCTCGGCGACGTCTTCGATCTTCATGCCTTCGAGCTTGTCGACGATGTCGTCGATCTTGCCGTCGAGTTCGTCGACGAACTCGGCGGTGCGCTCGGTCTTGATCGCACCCTGGCTCGAGGGCTCGATCAGGTTCTCTTCCTCGAGGACCCGGAGGGAGTACCGGACTTTGTGGTGGGGGTAGCCGGTCTCGTTCGACATCTTGACGATGCCGATCGGCTCGTTCTCGATGACCATCTTCAGGACCTGCAGATGGCGTTCCAGCATATCGACTTCCTTCTCAAGTCGGTCTATCATGGCATTTGTTAACTTGTCTTTGGACCTTTTAAAGGTTGCCCTCGAGAACTGAAACGTCCACTCTCAACTCGATGCTCGTTCCTGTCAGTAGTTAACGCTTCCGATCGGGGCAACGCCACGACACAGTATCGGTCGTGTCACACGTTATCCCGTCGTTGGTGCTGTGCGCATAAATACTGATACCTTCTGGACGGACCCGTATACCGTAATCTGTTTATCGGCCCGGCATGAACCCGCCGCTGTTATGACCGTCACTATCGTCGGGTCGCAACTCGGCGACGAAGGCAAGGGTGGCGTCGTCGACCTCTACGGCGACGCCGCCGATGTCGTCGCCCGCTATCAGGGCGGCGACAACGCTGGCCATACCGTCGTTCACGACGGCGAGAAGTACAAACTGTCGCTGGTACCCTCCGGTGCCGTTCGGGGCAAGATCGGCGTCCTCGGCAACGGCTGTGTCGTCAACCCCGAGACGCTGTTCGACGAGATCGATACGCTCCGCGAACGCGGGCTCGATCCGGACGTCCGCGTCGCCGAGCGCGCCCACGTCATCCTCCCCTATCACCGCGCGCTCGACGGGATCGAGGAGGAGGAGAAAGACGACTTGGCCGCCGGCACGACCAAACGCGGCATCGGCCCGACCTACGAGGACAAGGCCGGCCGCCGCGGCGTCCGGATCGGCGATCTGCTCGACCCCGACACGCTCCGTGAACGCCTCGAGTACGTCGTTCCCCAGAAGAAGGCCCTCGCCGAGGACGTCTTCGACAAGGAGACCGGCGAGGCGTTCGACATCGACCACCTCTATGACACCTACCGCGAGTACGGCGAGCGCCTCGCCGAAGAGGGGATGACCGTCGACTGCGGTACCTTCCTGCAAGAACGCATCGATGCCGGCGAGAACGTCATGCTCGAGGGCGCGCAGGGGACCTCCCTCGACATCGACCACGGCGTCTACCCCTACGTCACCTCTTCGAACCCGACTGCGGGCGGGGCGACCGTCGGCACCGGGCTCGGTCCGACCGTCGTCGGCGACGGCGAGGTCATCGGCATCGTCAAGGCCTACCTCTCGCGGGTCGGCACCGGCCCGCTGCCGACCGAACTCGGCGGTGTCGAGGGACAGACGCCCGACTACGATCCCGACGAGGGAGCCGGCGAAGACGAGGAGGAACTCGCGACCTACATCCGCGACGAGGGCGGGGAGTACGGCACCGTCACCGGCCGCCCCCGCCGCGTCGGCTGGCTCGACATGCCGATGCTGCGCCACGCGGCCCGCGCGAACGGCTTCACCGGGCTCGCGGTCAACCACGTCGACGTGCTGGCCGGCCTCGACGAGGTCAAAGTCGGCCACAGCTACGAGTTCGACGGCGAGGAGATCCTCACGATGCCCTCGACGACCGAACAGTGGGGCCGCTGTGAGGCCACGTTCAAGTCCTTCGACGGCTGGCCCGAGGTCGACTGGGCGGCGGTCGCCGAGGACGGCTACGAGGCGATCCCCGAGAACGCCCGGACCTACCTCGAGTACGTCAGCGACGAACTCGATGCGCCGGTCTACGCCGTCGGCGTCGGCCCCGGCCGTGAGGAGACCGTCGTCGTCGAGAACCCCTACGAGTAGGCGTCAGCAACCGAACGGGGTCGAATCGCTCGGAGCGTTCCCGAAACCTTTTGCTGGAGGCGACTCGCCTACGTAGTATGAAGGAGTCGCTGCTGGAGATTCTCTGCTGTCCGCTCGACAAACACGATCTGGACCTCGAGGACGCCGACTACGACGGTGAGGAGGTCGTCGACGGCGCGCTCGTCTGTACCGAGTGCGGCGAGTCCTACCCCATCGAGGACGGCATCCCGAACCTGCTGCCGCCGGACATGCGCGAGGAGACCCCGGCATAGGGCCAGCCAGTCATGCCCGACACCGAGGTCACCGTTCACGTCAACCGCGAGTCCACGGGCGCCCTCGAGACGGCCGCGAGCGCTCTCGAGGTCGACGGCTCGTTCGCCCTTCGATTGAAGGGCCACGACGCGCCCGCACACGCCCACTGTCGGCTCGCCGGTGACCTCGAGCGGATCGCCGCCCTCGAAGCGGGGAACTACTACGTCGAACCGAACGCCGTCACCACCGTCCCCGTCGCCGTCGACGCCGACGGGATCGACGGGCCCGTCGAGGGCGCCCTCGAGGTACTCACGGGGTACGGCGCGGAATCGATCTCGATCGCCGTCACTGTCGTTCCCGGCCCGTCGGCCGTCGACGTCGACGACTCGCTGGCCGAGCCAGCAAGTCCCGAGCCGGAATCGGCCGAGATCGAGCAGCCGCTCGCTCGACTCATCGGCGGCCTCGAGCCGGCGACGCTGGCGGTCGCCGCGCTGGGGCTGGTCGCGATCGGCGTCGGGGGCGCGACCGCCGCGACGATCGGCGGCCCCGTCACCGCGGCCGGCCTAGTGATCGTCTTCGTCGGCGTCGCCGTCGCACTCTTGTTACTCGCTCGATAACGGTCGAAGCCGGACTCAGTCGTCGACTTTGGTCGCCTCGAGGTCGCCCTCGTCGTCGAACCGTTTGGCCCGGAGGTATCGCGCTCGATAGCGGTTCGCGCCGTCGTAGACGTCGGCCTCGCGGATCTCGTCGGTGCGGCCCTCGGCGACGGCGTCGATCAACTCCGTGAGCTGGTTGATCTCGCTGGTCGTCAACTCGAGTTCGTAGGTGTGTTCCTCCTCGGACTCGAGAGTCGTCCACTTGCGGGCGGCGGCGACGACGAGCGAACACGGCTCGCGACAGGGGAAGGGGCCGTCGCCGCCGTCGACGTCGAGGTCGTCGCCCTCCTCGTACTCCCACTCGCGGCGGCGGAGACACTGTGAGTCGACACAGCAGGCCTCGGCCATCCACGCGACGGCCTCGCGGGGGAGTTCGTCGATCACGTCGTAGATTCCCGTCTGGCGCTCCGCGGTCTCGAGCCAGTGGTCGACATCCAAGTTCCCCCGCAGTTCGCGGTGCCAGTTGGCGACGGTCGCGGGGTAGAAGAACTCGACCGTCTCGACGAGGTCGCCACCCGAGAGGCCGGTAAAGGCCCAGCCGCCGGGAAGGGTCGGTGCGGTCTTTAACGGCCGGTAGCGGCCGCCTCCGTCGTAGGTCGCGAGTTCGCGGGCGTCCCGTGGATCGTCGTAAACCTCGAGGTCGGCGAGATCGGTGTCGGCGTCGTCGACGTGCCAGAGGTCGTAGACGCGCTCCCCGTCGGGGTCGTCGACGTCGACGAAGCGGGCGGTGATCGAGAGCTGGCCCCACTCGCGGTCGATGCCGTCGCGGAGCGCGTCGTAGCGCTCAGGCACTGCGAGGGGATCTTCGCCGGCATCCGCGTCGCCCTCTCCGCTCTCGCTCCAGGGCCCAGTCGTCGCGTTGCCGGTCTCGGCGTCCGCGAGCGGCGCTCGCTCGCACCAGCGGAGGAACGCGCGGCGAGCGGTCCCCTCCCCGCCGACCCGTTCCTGCCAGTAGCGCCAGTTCGTGACGTACTCGTCGGCGGCGTCGAGTGCGCGCCGCAGTTCGTCCTCGTCGAGGCCGGTCCATTCGTCGTCCGGCGTCGCGAGCCGATAGCCGTCGTCGGCCTCCTCCACGCGGAGCCCGTCGACGGAGACGCCCGCCGACGCGCGCTCGAGGAGGTCGTCGAGATCCGCCGTCGCCACCGTCACGAGTCAGTCCCCCGCGCCCGCTCCCGCGTGCGGTTCCGACTCGGCGGCCGACGCGGCCAACTCGCGGACCGCCTCCCGGGCGTCACCGATGTCGGCCCCGGCGTCCGCCGCCCGCTCGAGGACGACATCGGCCATCAGGTCCTCGGTGCCGACCGCGCCCGTGTACCAGACTCGGTGGCCGTCGACCGCGGCGGGCACGTCCCAGCCGAGCCGGTAGTCTTCGGTCAGCCCCATGTCCTCGGGGATGTCCTCCTGGGTGTGGTAGCCGTCGGCGATAAAGAGCGGGACGACGACGATGTCGTCGCTCTCGAAGTAGTCGGTGACGTCGTCGACCTCCGGCTCCTCGTCCATGAACAGCGCCTTCACCTCGTCGAAGCGGTCGCGCTCGGCGATGCGGTCGCTGTGGTACTCGATGGCCTTCGCGGAGTTCTCGTTGCGGTCGGTGCCGTGGCCGACGACCGAGAGGCCGAATCCCTCGCCGACGTCGGGATCTCCCGTCGCCGTCTCGGCTCGCTGGACGATCACGTCGGTCATCGCGTCGTGGGTCCCGACCGGCCCGCAGTAGTGAATCGTCTTGCCTACGTCCTCGGCCTCGAGGGTGGCCTGCGAGGCGCTGGTGCCGTCGGACTCCCACTTGTCGGGGTCCCAATCGTCGAGTCGGAGTTCCCGCGGGATGACCTGCTCGGTGAAGTAGCCCTCGCTGATAAACAGGGGGACGACGAACACCTCGTCGGACTCGAGCGTTCGGATGACCTCCCGGAAGTGGGGTTCCTCCTTCCAGAACGCCTCGCGGACCTCGTCGAACGCGCCCGTCTCGCGGATCGTGTCCGCGTGGGCGTAGGTGGGGTCCGAGGCGTCCGGATTCAGGTGCGATCCGTGTGCCGCGATGACCAGCGCTTGCATGCGCGACCGTTCGGACGGAGCCGGTTTATACCCTATGGAGAAGCACAATAGTTCCCCTTCGTCTGACGAACGAGAGTTTCGATATGGCTAAAACTGATTCTATAAATCATAATCCGGCCGGGGGAACGGTCACGTCCCGCGCGGCGTCACTGTTCGCTCTCCGGCACGGCGACCGCCGTCGTCGCCTCGCAGGTCCGCTCTCGCGCCCGTAATTTCGCGATCGCGGTGTACTCGCCCGGTTCCGGGTCGGACCACTCCGCCTCGTAGGTCGTCGACCCGCCGGGCTCGAGGCGGTCCGAACTCAGCATCTGCGCGAAGGCCCGCCCCTCACTGAACCGCCAGACTTCGGTGCCGTCGTCTACGACGAGAAACTCCGCCTTGCAGGCGTCGGCGAAATCGAGTTCGATCGCCGCCTCGCCCGCGTTGGTCACGGTGAACACGAACATGACGGCGTCTCTGGAGCCGTCGGCCGCCGTCTCGAGCGAACCCTCGAGGGTCATGGCTCCGTGTTGGGGGCCGTCGCGGATAGGTCTTGGCCGTCTCGAGCGCTCGGGCTCAGGACGTGACCCACTCCCGGAGGTCGCCGTCGACCTCGACCTGCTGGCCGACGTCCTCGAACGTGACGCCGCCGTAGGCGACGCTGCTGTCCGGGCCGACGTAGACTCCCACGGTGCCACAGTCGGCCGCGCGGGCGGTCGTCAGCGTCGCATCGACGCCCTCCCTGAACCGAAACGCTTGGTGTCTGGCTCCCGTCGCGGTGACTCCGGTCAGCTTCAGGTCGTCCATGTCGTCGAAGACGACCGCGTTCGTGAACGCGCCGTCGATGACGACGTTCGAGACCGTCGCGCCGTCGAAGCCGGCCGCGTACAGCCCCGAGCCGGCGGCCGTCGCGTCATCGTCGGTCCTGATCGTGACGTTGCTGATCGTCAGCTCCCGCCGGCCGTCGGCGACGTGGCCCAGCGAGATCCCCCGCGCGTTGTCGATACACGAGACGGCGTCGATCGTCAGATCCGAGAAGCGGGAGCCGGTGTCGGCCCTGATAGCCGCATACCCGCAGCCGGTGATGTACCCGTCTTCGATCGTGATCGATTCGGTGCCGTCCCGGTGGATGTGAACGCCGTACTCGGGCCCGTTCGTCGGATCGATCTCGAAGTTCGCGAGCGTGCAGTTCCGCGTCGGGGTCCCGTCGTCGGTGACCAGCGACTCCCGCTTGCCGTCCCAGATGCCGTTCACACCGGTGCCCGCGTTCTGGTTGTCGAACTGGACCGGCGCGTCGGAGTCGCCCTCGCCGCCGCGGGTCGCCCAGTAGCCGTCCACGGTGACGTTCTTCGAGGAGACGACGTCGACGTGGTGGTAGTAGATGCGGTCGCCGTAGATCCCTTCGAGTCGGACGTTCTCGGCGTGGGCGGGCATGATCCCGGTCGACTCCGGCGCGTCGATCCGGAGGTCGCGAACGCCCCAGTTCGACGCGCCGTCGTACCCCGTCGCGTCGAACCCCCTGTTCGAAAGGAGGGCTCGCCCCTCCTCGCCTTCGGGGCGGGGGCCCTCGAGGACCGTCGCCGAGCCCGCGCCCTGCAGGATCGTGTCGTCGCCGATCAGCGGCGTCCGCTCGAGCAGGTAGCGGCCCGGCGGGAAGTAGACGATCCCGCCGCCGGCCTCGTGGACCGTCTCGAGGAGGGCGTGGACGGCCGCCCCGACCTCGGTCTCGCCGTCGCCCTCGATCCCGTGTGCCTCGACGTTCCAGACGGGCGACTCCGCGGTGCTGGCGCGGGTCATCGTCGCCGCCTCGAAGTGGCTCGTTCCGGGGACCGGCCGCTCGGGGCTCCCCCGGCCGCCGAAGTAGACCCAGTCGCCACCGTCCCCGTCCCACCGCCAGGTGATCCCCTGGTCGGTGGCGTGGTAGAGTTCGTCGTCGTACTCGCCCGTCTCGGGCCGGTCGGCGATCGGTCCGCGGACGATGGCGTGTCGATCGACTGCCTCGACCGTATCGGTGTGGTCCCACTCGTCGCCCGGTTCGTACGTCCCGAGTCCGAGCCGCGGGGTTTCGTCGGCCACGCTCACTCGCCTCCGTAGTTTCGCCCGTAGGACTCGCCGTACGCCGGTCCGCCGAGGAGTCCGTCGGTACAGCCAGCAAGCGCCACGCAGCTACACGACGCCGCGCCGAGCAGCTCCCGCCGCCGCAGTTCCGAACCGTCCATACGGGGCGACTCTCTCGAGCCGACATATAGCCACGGGTCGTACGATTCGTCACCTCACCGGGGTCGACCGAGACGCTACGTCTATTTGCGCCCGGTCCCAACCCCCGGTCGTGCAACTGGTCGGCTACGAACCGAGCGGACGGGGATCGGCGCTGCTGGTCAGCGACGCCGACGCCGAGATCGACGCCCGCCCGCTCGAGGCCGGCGACGACCTCGCGTACTCGCTCGGCGAGCGCCACTGTGCCGGTACGATCGACGAGTCGGGGGTTCACGTCGCCTGCGATCGGCCGTCGGCGCCTCACTGCGAGTACCACACCAGCACGTGGGTCTGTGCCCGCTGTACCGGTACCTGCCTGAAAGACGAGATGGACTGTTACGAGGACCACGCGGTCTACATCGCCGCCTTCGCACCGGACACGTTCAAGGTCGGCGTCACCAAACGCCGGCGGCTCGAGACCCGACTGCGCGAACAGGGGGCCGACCGCGGGGCCCACGTCCACACCGTCTCGAACGGCCGCATCGCCCGCGAACTCGAGGCCGAAATCGCCGAACGGCTGGTCGACCGCGTTCGGACGCCGGCGAAAGTCGCCTCGCTCGCCGCGACCGTCGACGAGGCCGGCTGGAAGTCGGTCCTCGCCGAGTTCGACGTCATCGATCGGTACCGGTTCGACTACGGGCTCGGTCTCGAGGCCCGGCCGGTCCGCGAGACGATCGCCTCGGGGACCGTCGTCGGCGTCAAGGGTCGACTACTGGTGCTGGAAACGGGCGGCACCGCCTACGCCGTCGACATGCGCGACCTCGTCGGCTACGACCTCGAGGGCGGGCGACCCGATCGGAACCTGCAGTCGTCGCTGGGGTCGTTCGGCACCTGATCGGGTCGGCCGGCCGCCGGACCGACACGCCACGGTCGTCGCGTTCGGTCCGCCGCGAGCGAGTCGAGGGCCGATATCCGAGACATGGCAACCCTTTTCCCCGCCGCACCAGAACCCGATTGTATGACGGACGACAACGACGCCCCCGACGACGGCGACGCCGGTGAGGAAAGCGAGGAGAAATCCTTCCGAGAGCGAGTCGAAGAGATCCGCGAGAAACGCGCCGAAGAAGGAGACGGCGAGGGCGAGCCCCCCGAAAGCCCGTTCGGCGGCGGTGGCGGCCCCGGCGGTCCCGGCGGCATGGGCGGTGGCAACCCGTTCGCACAGATGATGGGCGGCATGATGGGCGGCGGTCCCGGCGGCCCCGGTCCGGGCGGCCCCGGCGGCAGCGGACAGGACGAAAGCAACGAGGAACTCGTCCGCGAAGTCCGACAGATGCGTGACGAACTCCGCGACCAGACCCGCGCGCTCAAGCGGATCGCCGACGCGCTCGAGGACCAGTAACACCCGCGCCGTTTTCGCCGTTTTCCGTTCCGAGAGTCCAATAGTAGCTCTTGAAAGTCACTGGACACCCGATCGCAGGACAGCGTTGCGATCGGTATGAATCGTTTCAAGAGCAACTATCGCTTCGACGCTACTGTCTGACCCGGAGCCGGCCCTGCTCGTCGTAGCGGAAGCCGGCCGACTCGAAGGCCGCCTCGACCGCGTCCTCGTCGACCTCGCCGTCCGTTCCGAGGAACGGCGTTTCCGGATCGGTGCCGTTCCACTCGAGGCTCTCGGGAACCCACTCTTCGGTCACGGGCGTAGCGATGGGACGCGCGTAGCCCCGGAACACCTCGTCGACCAACCACTCCTTGTCGATCAACTGTGCGATGACACGGCGGAATCGGGGATTGCTGAACGGCGCGTCCCGCGCGTTGAACCCGAGACAGTAAAACGACCACGACGGGGACTCGAGGACGCGAGTACTGCCGGACTGATCGACGCTGCCGACGACGTTCGTCTCGAGGGGTGATGCCGTCACGTCAGCGGTGTCGTCGATGACCCGCTGGACGGCCGACCCTGGTGGATCGATACTGACGGTCAGTTCGTCGACGCTCGGTGCCGGGAGGGCGACACCCGATCGCAGCGTGAAGTGGCCGTCGAACCGCTCGAGCGTGAGTCCGTCGCCTTCGGTCCGACTCACGAACTGGAACGGCCCGCTCCCGATCGGTTCGATATTGTCCGTTACGACCGCTTCCGTGGTTCCCTGCGCGATGGTCGCGCCTCCCGGTCCGTTCGCGTCGCTGGCCCGCTCGCGCCAGATATGTGCGGGGAGGATCGGGACTAGTAGCGCCCGTTCACCGACCGGCCGGCCGGCGTCGATCCGCAACTCGAGCCGATCGCGGTGGACGACGTCGACCGAGTCGACGGCTTCGACCAGCCCGCGGTATCGGGGCGCGGGAGCAGAAGTCTCGGCGTCGTCGGGGTGCATGTCCGCGAGGAACCGATAGGTAAAGGCGACGTCTTCGGCCGTCATGGGCTCGCCGTCGTGGAACGGACAGTCGGTCCGGAGTCGCACGTCGATCGTCCCGGCGTCCCACTCCCACGAGCGGGCAAACCAGGGTTCGATCTCGCCGTCGGCGGTTTCGGTCGCCAGCGAGTCATACAGTAAATCGACGAACGGACCTTGGCCCCGATAGTCGACCGCAAGCGGATTGAGGTTCGTCGTCGGCCGGGAGTCGGTATGCGTGACTCGCAGCGTCGAGACGTCCGGTGTCGGGTCGAGGTCGAGATAGCCCTGCGGGGTCGCAAGCGCGCGTTCGTCCCAGTCGAACCGATCGGTCCTGACCGCGCGGTGTTGGTCCGGAATACAGATCGGAACGAACGGCTGTTCGATCGCGACTGCCTCGAGGACGTCCGTGACGGCCTCGCGGCGCTTTTCACCCTCGAGTTGGCGCTGGGTCTCGAGGGAGTCATCGACGGTCAGGTTGGTGTACCCGAAGGGGTTCTGCCAGCCCGATTCGTCGGTATAGACCGAATGCAACGCCTCGTAGAGGAAATCCGGATCGGTTCCGCCCGGATGCTCGACGATACAGATGTCGAACTCGTGATCGTACAGCACCGTCCGGCGGAAATCGACCGGGGATCGGATATCGAACGAGACGTCGATGCCGACCGCCTCGAAGACATCGGCCAACTCCCGGGAGAGTCGAATGCTCTCTCTGTCGCTGTCCGTGGGGAGGGTCGTGATCGTCAGCGAGAGTTGATGGATGTTGTCCGGCATGAGAATGTCCCGAACTTGCCGAATGCATCCGCTGGTCGAAACCGTCAGGCCGGCCGCCGCCGCCAAGGCGCCCCGCCGACTGACGCTCAGGCCGCCATCACCGGGGTCCGTTCGGTTCGGTGCGGCTGATCCTCCGTTCATTTCGTTCGTTTATCATAGTTGAAGAGCCACGATATAACAGTATTGCGCTCAGTCAACGGCCGACGATCGCCGGACGGCTTCGGCCGGCTGCCGCTGGTCACTCTTCCCGGTGAAGCCAGGGCAGTCGGTCGCTGAGCCGCTCGAGGCGGTCCCCGAACAGGTCGGACAGCGACCAGCGGTCGACCAGTTTGTCCGAGAGGACGACACAGGTCGCTGCGAGGACCAGCCCTGCAGCGACGTCGATCCCCCAGTGGATCCCCAGATACATCGTCGAGAGCGCGACGCTTGCGCCCAACACGACCGCGATAGGGAACCACTTGGGGTACGCCGAGCGCGTCATCGACGCAAACGCCGCGACGGTTGCCGACAGCGAGGTATGCAGCGACGGGAAGACGTTGGTGTTGGTGTTCACCTCGCGGGTAAGATACTGGTACTGGGGGTTCGTGTCGTACAGCATCCGTTCGGTGAGTTCGGCCGGCATCACGTTCCTCGGCCCGTACGCGATGATGAGGATATACAGGACGAGCCCGATCGCGTAGTTGAGGGCGTAGGCGGTCAACAGCCGACGGAAGATCCGCGTATCAGAGAGCATGAAGTACGCGATGACCGGAAAGATCAACAGGAACGTGTAGCCGAAGACGTAGACGGACGCGAAGTATGCCGTCAGCTCCGGCGTCTCGACTGACTTGAACAGGAGGATGAACTCCCCCTCGACGTTGTAAAACGTCGCGGTCAGATGGATTCCGATCTCCCGAGAGAGTTTCGGTGCCGTCTGTCTGGCGACGCGGTTTATCAGGAGAACGACGAGCAAGACGGCGATGACCGGCGCGTTCGTCCGCAAGCGGTCTCGCCACTCGGCTCGAGTCCGGACGAGTCGCTCACGGCCGATAAAGACGAGGACCGAAACCGGGAGCAAGATCCCGATAACGAGGGCGACCTGTGTCAGCACCTCGGCGAGCATCGCTGTTAGTAGCCTCCAAGCAACCGTCCGTTATCATCGTATCGGAAGCCGGCCGTTTCGAAAGCGGACTTCGCGGCTTCGACGTTGAGACGACCGTTCGAGCCGACGAACGGCGTCACTGGGTCTTCTCCACTCCACTCGAGGCTCGACGGAACCCAATCGTCGGCCACCGGCGTCGCGGTCGGCGTCGCGTAGTCGTAAAAGACCTCGTCGACGATCGTTTCCTTGTCGATCAGTTGCGTGATCGCCCGCCGGAAGTGGGGATTACTGAGCGGGGCGTTACGGACGTTGAATCCGATATGATAGAAGCTCCGGTGGGTGGCGGTCAGTTCCGTGATATCCGACGAATCGGGAATTCCGCCAATGGCGTACGCGTCGAGAATCGAGGCTGTCAGGTCACCGCTGCCGTCGGAGACTCGTCTGACCGCCGCCGCGCTCCCGGGCTCGATAGTGAACCGGAGCCCCGCTGCGACCGGCTCGCCGAGGTCGACGTCCTCCCGCAGCGTGAAGTGATCGTCGTATCGCTCGAGGACCAACTGTTCGTCCTCGGTGTGGCTCTCGTACCGGTAGGGACCGCTCCCGACCGGCGGGATGTGATCCCCGGTGACGGCCACCCACCGGCCCTGTGGCGCGGAGAACTCGCCGCTTGCCGCCCGTTGATCGATCAGTTCCTGCCATACGTGTTTGGGGAGGATCGGCACGGTCAGTGCCCGTTGCCCGGCTGGCGTTTCGCCCCGCAGGGTGATCGTCAGTCGGCGGTCGTCTTCGATCTCGACCGATTCGACCATCTCGACCTGCCCTCGATACCTCGGTGCCGGCGATTCGGGCGCTCGTCCGAGCGACGTGTCCTCGAGGAACCGGTAGGTAAAGGCCACGTCGGAGGCAGTCAGTGGCTCGCCGTCGTGGAACCGACAGTCCTCCCGGAGCGTGATCGAGACGGTCCGCCGCTCGTCGCCGCGTTCGTCGGCGTTCGCGTCGTCTTTCTCGCCGTTCGTGTCGTCGCCCGATGCTGTTTCGGACGGCGTCGCGGACCACTCGACCGACTCGGCGAGCCAGGGGACGAGTTCGCCGTTGCGCTCGCTCAACAGCGAGTCGTAGAGCAGGTCGATCATCGTCTCCCGCTCTCGTGCCGTCGCCGAGAGGGGATTGAGGTTCCGCGTCATGCGACTGTCGGTTGCGAGGGCATGGAGCTGGCCATCGCCCTCGAGCCCGAGATAGCCGTGTCGACTGCCGAGCGTTCCCTCGTCCCAGCCCTCGAATCCGTCGGTCCGTGCGATGCGGTGTTCGTCGGGGAAACAGATCGGTTCGAACGGTTTCTCCTGGGCCAGTCCGTGTAGGACCGACCCGAGGCGTTGCTTTCGTTGCTCGCCATCGACCCGACGCTGTTCCTCGAGGAGGGTATCGAAGTACATGTTGGCGAACCCGAACGGGTTCTGCCACCCCCGTTCGTTGGCGAACGTAGAGTGGAGGGCGTCGTAGAGGAAGTCGGGGTCGTAGTCGGCGGGGTGGCGGCCGACGTAGAGATCGAACTCCTGGTCGATCAGGACGGTCTTCAGTAGCTCCGATGGCGAACGCATGTCCAATGCGACGTCGATACCGACGGCCTCGAGATTCGCCTCGAGCCGGCGGGCGATCTGGACGTTTTGCCGGTCGGCGTCGGCCGGCAGCGTCGTGATCGAGAGTGTCATCTGGTTGTCTCCCGCCTGTTCGACGACGTTTCGGACGCTATCGATACAGCCGCTTGCCGTCACCGCGCCGGCGGCAGCGCCGGCGGCCAGAAATGAGCGCCTGCTAACGCCGTCGTCGGGCGAAGATGGGGACCAATTCATTCCGTTCTCTTGCACCTCTTTGTATGCGATATATAACAGTACTGCGTACTACTACCGAATACGTGGACGGGTAAAGAATCTTTTCAATCGACGGTACATTCGCCGTAATCGAGGGCTTGGTTCTCGTTCCCAGGGGACATGGGTTCCGGGCGGTCGGTCCGGAGCGCAACATGGATACGTCGACCGACGAACACACGCGTATGGACATCGCGGCCGAGCGGATCGAGCGCCTCCACGACCTCGCTCGAGCGGCGGCCGCGGACGGTGAGGACGACCGGGCTCGGTACTACGTCCGACTCGCCCGACGAGTCGCGGAGCGAAACCGACTGTCGCTCCCACGGCGGTTTCGCCGGTTCACCTGCGATCGGTGCGACGCATATCTCCGGCCGGGGACCAACGCTCGCGTCAGGCTACAGGACGGCCACGTGGTCATCACCTGTGACTGTGGTGCCCACGCCAGATACCCCTACGAGGAGTGACCCGATGTCGACGCGTTCGCGCGGGCGCGTCCCCATCCGAATCGCGAAGATTGAAACGGCTCGCTTCGTTACACGGGGCCATGGATACAGCAGAACGCAAGCGCCGCGCACACGATCTCGATGTTACCGTCTGGGTCGGCAAGAGCGGTGTCGACGCCGTCGTCGACGAACTCAACGACCAATTGGACGATAGAGACCTCGTGAAGGTGAAGTTCCTGCGTGCGGCCCGTGCCGGCAGTTCGACCGCGGAGAAGGCCGCCGACCTCGCGGACCGCGTCAACGCCGATCTCGTCGAGACGCGCGGTCATACCGCGGTGCTGTACCGATGACCGGTGGTGCGGTCGGCGCATCGCTGTCCGGGATCGTCCTGGGCGTGATCGGTGAGACGCTCGAGGATGCGGGACTCACGGCAGCACAAGCCGGGGTCGCCGAGAGTGGCATCCGATTTCTGGCCGCGCTCGCCGCGATCTGGTTCGTCGGGCGGCTCGTTTTCGTTCCGCTGGTCGGTCGTGCCCTCGACCGGCGTGAACTGGACGAACACGCCAAGAACCCGCTGTTGATGCTCACGCGGTTCGGGGTCGGGTTTCTCGCGTTCGCGGTCGCCTTCGGCTTCGCCGGCTTCGGAAACTTCCTGGTATCGATGGCCGGCATCGCCGCCGCCGGCGCGCTCGCGATCGGCCTGGCGATGCAGGACGTGATCTCGAACTTCGTGGCGGGCGTGTTCATCTACACCGACAAGCCGTTCCGGATCGGCGACTGGATCGAGTGGGATAACGGTGATTACTCAGGCGTCGTCGAGGACATCAGCCTCCGGGTCACCCGTGTACGAACGTTCGACAACGAACTGCTTACCCTGTCTCTTATACACATCTCTGATGGC
>AOIR01000043.1 GCA_000337115.1 Natrinema thermotolerans DSM 11552 | reverse complement strand
TCAGAGATGTGTATAAGAGACAGGACTTCGTCCGCATCCGCGGGGAGTACGTCACCGCCGTCAAACGCCGCTTCGACGAGGAGGGCATCGACATCCCCTACCCCGTTCGCACCCTCGAGGGCGGACTCAGATTCGAGAGCGGCGACGGGCAAAGCGTCGTCCAGCCGGCCGAATAGGACTCACCACTCCTCGACAGTCGTGTTTTCCGGCGGCTCGAACGCGAACCGCTCGTCCTCGAGGCCGACGTTGAACGCGATCGACTCGTACTCCATACGCAACTCGTAGCGGTCGCCGCTCGGGGTTTCGTACACCAGTCGCTCTTTCAGCGGGTAGTCGTACTCCGTATCGATCCAGAGACGCTGCTCCACGACGTCGATCTCGTCCGTCGGGTCGCCCGTCTCCAACGGGTAGACGAACTCGGTGTTGCCGACGATCAGGGACACGTCGCGTTCGACGGTCTCGTTTTTCGCCTCGACGGCGAGGACGTGGGCCTTCCGGTCCGCGACCCGGTCGGTGCCCCGATACTCGAGGTCGTAGAGGCTGCTGACGTTCTCCACCATCTCGGCACGACTCGACCGGACCGCCTCGCTATCGAATCCGTCGGGCGCCTCGAAGTGCTGTGTGACGTTCGCGTCGGAATAGTAGAGCCAGTTGTCGGTGGCGTTCGACACGTACAGGTTTCCGACCACGACCGGATCGGAGGCCTCGACGACTTCGCTTCGCTCGTCGACGTAGGGTCGTCTCTCGATCCGGAGGACTTCCGTCACGGTTCGGTTCCCGTCGGTCATCTCGACCCGTCGCACGCCTCGGAGATCCTCGAGATCCTCGCTGTGGACGTACGCGCCCTCGAAGACCGCTTCGGGGTCGGGATCGTCGGTCTCGCGTTCGGGGTCCTCGAACGCCACACAGCCGGTCAGCAGGACGCTGACGACCAGGACGCCGAGGACGGCCGCGAGTCGGCGACTTGTCATTACCGTAGTCACTCGGACCGTAGTAGTAATCTTTACCCTTCTGTAATCCGGGTTGAGATAACGACCGTCTATCGGAAAACGGCCGGGAGGACGGCTCGAACGACAGTGAGAGCCGTCCGACTCTACGGAAGAGCAAGCTCTTCCGAGCAGCGAGGGACCGCGGTCCCTCGAGCAGTCGGCGCTACGCGCCGACGACCTCGCGGACGCTGCGCGTCCGCTCAGCGAGGGAGGGCAGGCGGCTACCCGATACGACCGCGAGCGCCGGAGGCGCGAGCGGGCCGACGACTGATCCGGAGCGAGCGGCTGCGCGGCGCTACGCGCCGCGAACGGACGAGCGGTGAAACCGCGAGTCAGCGAGTGGAGGGGAAGGAGGAGTGCTTTTGATCGACCTTTTACCGAGTGAGCAAGGCGCGCAGCGCCGCCGCTCACGCAGCGTAAAAGGTCGGTGAGTATGAATGCGGACGACCGCGGTTGCCCGGCGTTCCGACCGGGGGAATCCCGGTTGCCTTCTCCACCCCGCGACCCGGCGAGCGACAGGTGTCCGGCGGTCCACTGCTCGCTTCCGCGCCTGATGGGCTGTCGCCGGCTAACCACGATGGGACGTCCCTGCGGACGGCCATCGTGGACCGCTGTCCCCGACGGACGAGGCTTCCATGTTGGCTCCCGGGGCCCCGGTCGGTCTGACCGGACGCCCGCGGCGTTCGGTCCCCGCTAATGACCATAGCGCGGGTAACGAGCAGGGCCAAACTGCCCGACCTAGTCCACTCCTACGTAGGGGGTGGGAACTTAAGGACCTTTCGTCTCCATCGCTCGAGTCCGGTGACGGCGGCCGCCCGTCGCAACGCGGTGAGTGCTGTCCGATCGTCGTACCCGCTCCCGACCAGTTGCCGGGCCGGTCCGGACCCGGTTGGTATCCGATCGGGTTCCAGGGTCCTTTCACAATATATATTCACCCAACGGCCACGTATGGGTTTCAATTAGGGAATGTTGTGCCAAGAAACAGTTATATCGTGTGAAAGGGCTCACTCGAGTAACCGATGACATCCCAGTCCCGCCGCCCGACCGACGGCCGACCGATAGCCGGTCCGTGGTCGGGAGATCGACGGAGCGGTATCGACAGCCCCTCGAGCGCGTCCCTGCCGTTCGTGATCCGAGGGGTGCGATGACGGTGTCCGGCTTCGAGTCGCCGATCGCGGACCTGCCTCGCGGCTCCGACGGCCTCGCGACGACCGACGACGCGCTGTCGCGGCTCCGCGAACGGCTGCCGACGTTTCTCGAGCGGATGGTGGCCGACGCCGGCGCGGAGGGAGTCGTCGTGCCGCTCGACGGCGGGGTCGAGACGGCGCTGGCGGCGACGTTCGCCGTCGATGCGGTGGGACAGGACCGTGTGACGGGGCTCGTGATGCCGGCGTTTCTGAGCCACGAGGCGGTGTCGCGCAACGCGGAAGCAGTTGCGACGTCGCTGGGCATCGACCACAGTCGCCTGCAACTGCAACCGGTCCTGGCGGCGTTTCAGGAGACGATCGGCGGGTCGTCCGGGCCGGCCGACGACCTGGTCGCGACCACCAACGCGCTGTCGCGGCTCCGGATGACCTGCGCCTACTACGTCGCGAACGCGACGGACGCGCTCGTCGTGGGCCCGATCAACCGCACCCAGTACCTGCTCGGCTCGGTCGCGAAACACGGCGAAACGGGGGCCGACTGTCTCCCCTTCGCCGACCTCTACCGGGCCGAACTCGAGGCCCTCGCTCGAACCGTCGGGATCCCCCAGGATCTGACGGTCGAAGCGGCGGGCTCGCCGTTACATCCCGGCGGGTCGCCGGCGACGGGACTCGATGCCGACCCCGAAACCGTCGATCGGATCCTCCGGCGGAGAATCGACGAGGGCGTCGACGCGGGAACCGTCGCGGACCGGACCGGCGTCGAGACCGAGACCGTCGAGCGACTCGCGGCGTGGGTCGAGCGGACGCGTCACAAGCGTCGCCGGCCGGTACGGCCGTCAACGGGGGTCTGACGCCTACTCGAGCGGGGCTGCCGCCGATGAGGCAGTTTCGGGACGGCCCCTCGACCACTCGCGGCGACCGCTTAGGTCGTGGTATCGGTTTCGCGAAGCGCGTGCAGGCCCGCACTCGCGAAGAAGACGGTGCCACCGACGACGGGCGCGATACCGATTCCGGTGCCGCTCGTCGCGCTCGATCGGTGTCGCCATAGGTGGCTCCCGTCCGCGCCGTCGTAGGCCGATACCGTGTCTAGACCGCTCACGTAGACGGTCCCGTCGGCGACGACCGGCGGATCGGGTTCTTCGGTGGGAGTCGTCCACCGTTCCGATCCGGTCTCGGCGTTGAGCGCGGTCAGTTGCCAGGCGTTCGTGACGTATAGCGATCCCCCGGCGACCGCCGGTGAGGAAACGGGGTCCAACCCGGATCCCTGACCGCCGTGTTCGATCGGTTCTCGCCATCGAAGCGTTCCGTCTCGGTCGAACGTGGCGACGGTTCCGTCGCCGACGGGGGCGTAGACGGCTCCGTCGACGATGGTCGGCGAACCGGTGATATCGGCCTCGAGGTCCCGCGTCCACTGCCGCTCGCCGTCGGCCGCCGACAGCGCGACGAGTTCGGTTCCGCCCTGATAGACCGTCCCTCCACCGACCGCCGGCGGCGTCGGCCAGAATCCCCCGTCGTCAGCGAGGGGAGCGGTCCAGCGCTCGCGCCCCGTCTCGAGGGCGAGGGCGACGAGCGTCGGCGGGTCGGCGTACGTGGTCTCGATCGCGTACACCGTCCCGTCGGCGACCGTGATCCTGTCGGCGAAGTCGTGGCCGACCCGCCAGCGTTCGTCCCCCGAATCGGTCGCGATCGCGACGACCGTTCCTCCGATAGAGAGGACGGCCGTTCCGCCGACGACCGCGACCGGGCCGGCGGCGTTGGTCCCGGAATAGGACCGTTCCCACTCGATGTTGCCCGTCGAACCGTTGAGGGCGTAGACGACCGTCTCCGTGCCGTCGTCACCGACCGAGTGGCCTTCGGCGACGTAGACCGTTCCGTCGACGACCGCCGGCGGGCCGATATTGTAGGACGGGTCGTCGGCCCCCTCGTGGAACGTCCAGACGGCGTCGACGTCGTCGACCGGGCCGGCGCGAGCCGTGCGACCGACGTGGGTCGGGCCGTACTGGTGCATGCGGTATGGGTCGGCGTCGGTCAGCGCGTCGCGCAACTCGGCGGTCGCGTCGGTCGACGCGTTCTCAGTCGTCGACGCCGCGGCGTCTCGCTCGTCGTCGAGAACGCCGAGACAGCCGGCCAGTCCGGTCACGGTCGCCACCCCCGCCGCGGAGAGGAGGTCTCGCCGACGCCGGCCGTCCGCCTGTGATCCCCTCGTGGAATTCATGCACGGTGTTGTGTCTCGGAGTTACATATATACGGTGCTGTCAGCCGGCCGTGACGAAGCGAGACCGCGGGGAGACCGGTCACTCCGCTTCGATCCCGGCCTCGAGCCCGGCATGTCGATCGGAAGGACGAACTCGTCGTCCGACGGAGGAAAAGGCCCATTAGCGCTCCGACACATCGTCCGGTTATGGGACTTGGCAGCACTGCAAAGAAGATTCAGGGCCTCTCGGACCGCGCCGAAGCGATGTACAAGCAGGTACAGAAGCTCCAGAACCGGATAACGGGACTCGAGGAGGAGATGGACGAGACCCACGACACGGTCACGCGCATGGACCACCAACTCACCGAGCAGCGCGCACTGTTGCTGGCGATCGCCGAGGAGCAGGGGATCGACGGCGAGGAAATCCTCGCCGAGGCGGCCATCGACGAGGCCGAACTCGCGGCCGAGGAGACCGACGAATCGACAGCGAGCGACGCATCCGAGTCGACGGCGAACACGGCGAGCGAACCCACGGACACAACCGCCGAGTGAAACGGTGAGACGGCTGTCACGCGGTGTCTCCATCGCAAACGTGTTTCTCCGGCTCGAGGTGACCCAACGACTGCGTTGGAGAGCCGCCGGGACGGCAGCGTCGACGCCACCGGAGTCCGATAGTGGCGGCTCACCTTCGCTCTCCGGTCGATCGTAATCGTTTCTCACCGGCACCCTCGGATATCCGCCGTACCGGTCGTAATAATAAGAGCTAACAACGGAAGCAACATTTGCCAGCACGATGACGACCCACGAGCAGCCGGTGGATTCGGTCCTCGAGACGATCGGTCGAACGCCGCTTGTCCGCCTCCGAGGCGGGGCCGGAGACGTATCGATCTACGCCAAACTCGAGTCGTTCAACCCCGGTGCCAGCATCAAAGACCGCATCGGGAAGTACATGCTCGAGCGAATGCTCGAGCGTGGCGACGTTCCCGCCGGCGGGACGATCGTCGAGCCAACGGCTGGCAACACCGGGATCGGGCTGGCGATCGCAGCCAAGCAGCTGGGACTCGAGGCGGTCTTCGTCGTTCCCGAGCGGTTCAGCGTGGAGAAACAGCAGTTGATGGCCGCACTCGATGCGGAAGTCATCAACACGCCGACCGAGGACGGCATGGACGGTGCCATCGCCCGGGCACAGCAGTTGG
>AOIR01000042.1 GCA_000337115.1 Natrinema thermotolerans DSM 11552 | reverse complement strand
GAGATGTGTATAAGAGACAGCATGGGAATCGCCCGCTACGCGCTCGAACAGGACCCAGAGACACACGTCGTCGCGGTCGAACCCGAGGGCTCGGTCTACGGGGAACTCCTCGGCGACGAGCGCGAGGAAGACGAGTACAAGATCGAGGGGATCGGCACGCACGACACCACGACCAACGAACTGTTCGATCCCGAACTGGTCGACGACGTCAGTGCTGTCTCGGATCAGGACGCCCACGACGAACTCGTCCGGCTCGCCCGCGAGGAGGGCCATCTGGTCGCCTCGAGTGCGGGTGCCGCGAGCGTGGCCTCGAAACGGGTCGCCGAACGGATCGCCGACGGCGACCTCGACGTCCCCCACGAGACCGTCGCTACGATCTTCCCGGACTCGAGCGAGCGCTACCTCTCGAAGGGCATCTATCGGTCGTTCGAGGAGTGGACGTCGTAGGCCGACACCGTCGTCGGGCCCTGGGCCGCCGGTAACCAGTACACTCTTTGCGGTCCCCGAAACCACTGGGGATATGAGCCGGCTGCCCGAGGCCCTCCCGGACGACGCACTCCCGTCGGCCCTCCACCCGACGCTCGAGGCCTACGCCGACCAGGGGGGACTGCTCGGGGCGTTCACATACTTCTTTACCTATCTCGAGACCCGCGACGAGGTCCTCGCAGAAACGCTCGCGTCGATCCCGACGGACCTGTTCGTGACGAGCGCGCTCCACGACGACGCGATCGACGAGATCGACGCCTGGGACGATCGCAAGCGACGGCTGAACGAACACGTCACGACCGGCGACCTCGTCTTCGCGAACGTCGCCGCCGCCGTCGCCGATGCGCCGGCCGACGTCGATCTAGGCCACGCCCTCGAGACCGTCCGCGAGATCGGCGCGGGCCAGCTCGCCGAGGAGTCGTTCGACGCCGCGGCGGCGACCGTCGACGACGCGATCGCGCGAGTCGACGAACGCGGCGGCCGCTGGGGCGATCTCGCGGTCGAACTCGTCGCGGCCCCCGGCGGCTACACGGCCGCACAACTCGCGTCGATCCGAACCATCGCGACGGACGGCCTGTTCGTGTTGACCGTCATCGACGATCTGGCGGATCTCCCGGAGGACGTCGACAACGGCGTCGCGACGCTTCCGGTCGTCCTGTTCGAAGGCGATCCCGACGCGTACCGGTCGACGACCGCCCTGGTCGACGATCTCCTCGCGTCCGACGTTCCCGACCGGCTCGAGGCCCTCGTCGACCGTCGCCGGGCCGCGATCGATGCGGCGGCTACCGACCTCCACGCGTCGCTCGACTACTCCGATGAGGCACTGCTCGAGGCCGCCGCACTCGCGCTCCAGTGGTACTGCGAGACGGTCTGTTCGGTCCCGGTCGCCGAGACGGTCCCGCAGACCCGTCGTGAGGCGATCCGCGAGGGGGTATCCGGTGGGGAGGCGTCGACGCGGCAGTTCGTCGCCGAGCGTGCCGCCGACGCCCCCGTCGCGATCGAGCCCGACGCGATCGCGGGAACCCTCGCCGGCCTCCCCGACGAACCGCTCGTCCGGACGGCGATCCGACTCGAACACCTCGAGTCAGTCGTCGACGACCGCATGCATACGACGGTCGAGGACGCGCTCGCGGACCTTCGTACTGCATCGACGCCGGCCTCGTAAGGACCCACTCAACCGTCGGCTCAGGCGACGAGCCGGCGGTGCTGAACCTTCATACACCGATCCTGGACGACGGCTCGACCCGCCGTCTCCGCGCGGGCCGCCGCCTCGTCGTCGCGGATTCCCTGCTGCGTCCAGATGACGTCGACGTCGTCGCGCTCGAGGGCCGCGTCGACGATCCCACTTACCTCCTCGCTGGGCCGGAAGATACAGACGACGTCGATCTCGTCCTCGATGTCGGCCAGCGAGTCGGAGACCTCGCGGCCGAAGATCTCCTCGGCGTAGGGGTTGACCGGGATCACGTCGTAGCCGTGATCCAGCAGGTACTTCGGCACGTCGTGGGCCGCCTTGCCGGGCGTACTCGAGCAGCCGACGACGGCGATGGTGTCGGACTCCAGGATCTCCTCGATCTCCGCTGCGGTGTCGACTGGCATGGTACCCGAAGATACGCGGTCCTCGCTGAAACGTTTCGGGGTCGATCGGTTGGGGACCGACCGGACTCGAGTCGATCGATCGTCACGGAAAACCGAAGCCAGTGGACGCGAACGGAGCCGGGAGTTCGGAACCGGTTACGCCGAGAAACCGGCGGTCCGGATCTCGGGCTCCTCGCCGTCGGCCGTCTCCTCGAGTTCGATGACGGCGTCGAACAGCTGTTTGAGCGTGTTCATGGTCTGGTCGTCGTGGGCAGTCGAGTCGATGACGTAGACGCCCATTGCGTCGGCACTCTGGATCCGGCCCGTGAAGACGTGGAGGAACCGAAAGACCGTCTGGAGATCGGAGTACATCAGCAGTGTCGACACCGAGTGCAAGAGGACGCGATTCCGAGTCAGCCTGCGGGTCTCGTAGAAGTCCTGCAGGAACTCCGAGAGCTTGATCCCGATGCCGGTCATATCGACCGGGGAGGAGGCGTACTTGATCCGTGGGTCGTCGTCGATCGTTCCGATACCGCGTTGTTTGGTGACACAGTCGACGACGCCGATATCCGGTTCGACGCCTTCGCCGACGTGGTCGTCGAGGCTCTCGAGGACCTTGTCGGCACTGTCTTTGGTAGTGACGACGATCGAACCGTCACCACGGGCCGCACCGCTCGCGAGGATATCGAAGGCGATCCGCCGTTTCCCCGTCAGTGGCGGACCCGCGACGAGTACGTTCGTTCCCGGATCGATTTCGACGTCCGGAAGGACATCTGCGAGGTCATACATACGGAATACTCACATCCATCGCCGTAACGACGAGCTGGTACCACAGCCCACTCCGACTGCCGGCGTATGGTATGAAGATACGCGAAGCAGCTTATAGTACTTTTGATAACGTAGCTGGCGTCTCGCACTGTCTTCGCACGCTGAACGGGGCCGTCGACGGGTCGGTCCCACCCTCACTGGGCGAACCGGCTCCGGTCAATCGGCCCGTGTCTGCGATGTGTATCCGACGGCCCGCCGGCCGCGACTACAGCGCGCTGCTCGATACCGTCGGCGTGTCCTACACCAACAGGGGGACCTCGAGGGCGGCTCGACCGACGATAAACGCCAGCGCGGCCAAGAACATCCCGTACTTGAGACGCGACTGGCCGATCGTCGGATTCGCGAAACTTTCGTAGGCGGCAAGCAGCATGACGGCATCGGCCGGTGCGACGACGAGCAGGTACGCGACGCCGAAGTAGCCACGGAGGAACGGAATCGGGCTGGCGACGACGGCGACGACCAGCAGGACGGCGGCGACGATCAACGCCTTCCGCTCCCCGATCGCGATCGGGAGCGTGTTCAACCCCTCCTCACGGTCTCCTTCGATGTCCTCGACGTCTTTGATGATCTCGCGAGTCAGCGTGGCGATCGCCGCCAATACGAAGAGAACCACGGCCGGTGCGATCTCGCCGACTGCCGCAGCGCCGAAGAGGAACGTGCTTCCGACGAGATAAGCGACGAGCGCGTTCCCGAGACCCGGCAGCCCCTTGAAGAACTCGGTGTATGCGACCAACGCGAGGAGGTTAACGCCCGCGATGGCGATCGCCGTCGCCGGAAGCGTCACCGCGAGCGCGACCGCGCCGGCAAAGAGCAGGCCACTGAACGCGAGCGCACCACGCGGGCTCACCGCACCACGGGGGATCGCCCGCCCGGGCTGGTTGATTCGGTCGATCTCTCGATCGAAGTAGTCGTTGATCGCGTTTCCCGCACCGACCGCCAGCCCCGTGGCCGCGACCGCCGCAGCGACCGCGAGCGGCTCCTCCGCCACCCCACTGGCGACGAACGCTCCGATGAACGTCAGGGCACTCGCCGCGATCACGTTTACCGGCCGCGTCAACTCGAGCAACCCGCGACCCGTCTCACCGACAGTCATACGCTCGAGTGGTCATGCGGGCTGGTTAAACGGTACGGTCCGGTCCCGGCGACGGATCATCCCGGAGACGATCGCACGCATCGCTCACGCGATCGGTGACGGGAGAGAAGGCGTCGCGGCTCGCGTCTCAGCGCCACTCCTCGAGATCACAGAGGACGTCAGCATCGATCTCGAGCCATTTGCTCACCCGGTCGTCGCCGCTCGCGTCGGCCGGCACGGCCGTCCAGCTCCCCTCGTCGTCCGAGAGTAACTCGAGGGGCGTCGCGCCGGATTCGACCTCGTCTGGGACGGGGGCTTCGGTCTCGCTCATGCTATACGTAGCCGTTGCAGCTACAAAACAAAGACCCCCGCCGCTGATTGTCACCGACTGAAAACTCTCGAGCGGCGAGCGTGGTGGTGTCTATCGAAACCGGCCTGAATCGAGTGACTTATATGGACACATCGGAAATGAACTCGTGCGGGCGCTTAGCTCAGCCTGGACAGAGTACTTGGCTTCGGACCAAGCTGCCGCGGGTTCAAATCCTGCAGCGCCCATGTGAAATCAACTTGCTGAGGAGTCGCAAGAAGGCAGTAACCTTCACATAAACCCCGAGGGTCGTTTCTCCGAGCATCTCAAGTCACCATCGTTACCGTCCCGGTGCAGTCACCGGATTCCGCGAATACAAACTCGGGACTTGGATATAAAACCAGCGCCCACACTGGCTTGAGAGTCCACCCGAACGCACCCGTCCTGGCCGTCAGTCACGCGCGAGCGAACGCTGACCGTAACGACAACTGCGCCGCATCCCCCGTCGCCGACGCGAACGCATCCAGTGAAAACTGCCGCGAATCCCCGCACACGTCATCCGCGTCGTCCGCGTCGTTGGTAAGCAGTAACGCCGACTCAACCACGTCAACCACACCACCACCGCCCGGATTCACCGCCGCTGCGCGCGGTTCACACCGCTCGACCATGCGCGTCGCCACGCCCGCGTACTCGATACCAGGCGACATCACCAGCAGGTCCGCCGACGGAACCGCGCGCATCACCACAGACTCCGGGTCACTGAGCGCGTCACGGTCAGCCTCGATGAACGCGCCCGGATACCCGTCCGGCTCCGACTCTCCAACCCCGACCAGTTGCACGTTGAGCCCGTAATCCTCCCGTAACGCTTCCACGTCGTTAGTAACCGCATCAGCCGGGAACACCTCCACTACGTACAGGTCCGCGCCCGGGTCAGCTGCGAACGCCTCCACCTCCGCCCGACCGATCGGCGCAGGCGCAGCATCAGCGAGCGTAGACAGCACCGACCGGTCCCACGACCCGCCGCCCGTCTCATACCGTTGCTGAGCCGTCTCAGGCTTCGTCCGCGACGCCATGACGTGCGTGTTCGGCCCACCGGACGGGTTCGGCACGCGGTCCACAGGACCGCGCGCGCCATCATACCGCCCCGTTTTGAACTTCGCTAATGTCGATAGCGGTAGTGGTGTGTCTCGAAGCATCCACGGGCCCGCGTCGTGCCGCGGGATCCCCATGACGTCCGTCCAATTCGCCCGTACCCATTGTTTCAGTGCCATTGTGTTAGTAACCCTCTCTGAATCGTGTTACTGTCCGCTCGACCACTCGTCAGCGCCGCCCGACACCCCGTTGCTGGGCGTGTCGTTGGTGGTTGCTTCTGCCGTGAGGTCCGCTTCCCGGAACGCGTCGTACGTCCGGTCGTCGGTCGCGTCAGCGGTGGTTTCCGGGACCGTGCCGGCGTCGTTGGTGGTCGGCGTTCCGCGCCCGGTGGTCGTGTCAGTGTCACTGTCGAATCCGTCCGGGAGGGTGATATCGTCTGTCACCGCGTCGGAATCCGCTTCAGTGGAAGTGTTACTGTCACCGTCACCGTCCGAGTCAGTGTTACTGGGAAGGTCCGTTACGTCCCGCGCGTCGGCCACTTCCATGTCGTCAAACACCGCCTGCGCCGTGCCGTACGTCCGGTCCGTGACAGCGTGCGAATCCGCCGACACGCCCAGCACGTCCTCGATGATAGCGTGCAGCGCGAGGGTCGGCGCATCAGCTTCCGGAGTCACCGCACCATCTTCACGCGCCTCAATAGACGCTACGAGGCACGCGTCCGGGTTCTCCCACGGATTCGTCCCTGCGTCCTTGTACTCCCCGAGCACGTCCATGTACAGGTCCGACGTGTCACCCGACGCCACGTACTCCGGGATATCGAATCCGAGCCCGCGGAGATGGTCAAGGCACCGGTGAACGTCTCGCCCGGTCACGTCACCGGGTGCAGCACCGTTGTGGGAAAGGATCCTCTTGTCAATCGCCGCCATGACAATCGGACCGCCAAGCCCTGAGTCATTCCCTCTATCCTCCCACATGTCTTCCGTGACGATGTTCGCCGTCCCGCCGTCAGACGACGACCCCCAGGTCGGAAGGAACGCTCGGCACTCCGTCCCGGCCGGGTCAGACCAGGACTGCACGATCGTTTGGTCGGCTACGTCCCGGGCATCTAACGCGTCTACTGCGTCGAACACGTCGTCCATGTCCGTCACAACGTCCGCGTCCACGCCGCCTTCTGAGCCCCCGCCCGTCAACTCTGGAACGTTCTGAGTGGTGTTCTTCCTCGGATCTTTCGTCTTCCCGTGCGCATCGAGTATCTTACTGAGCCCTGATTCGTTAACACCTCGGACTTCAACCGGGGTTCCGGGGACATGACGCCCAGTCAGCACACCAACGTGCTTCGTTGGGTAAATCTCGATTTCCGGGAGGTCACCGCCGTCGTTCTCACCCCACGGTTCATCGTCTAACTGGAGGACTGGTTCCTTCACTGCGTTCTCGGGCAGAGACCCACGGAACACGGCGTGTACACCGGATCCTGACACTGACACTTCGCACCATGTCAAGCCAAGCACGGCCATGAGCGCAAGGAACACAGGGTGCACGGCACCAGTCACGGGACATCGGACGTCGTCAGCGTCAACGAACAGGAACACATCGTTCTCGGAGAAGATGTACGCTCGGTGCTTGACGATCCCCGGTATGCACATGTCTACTTTGTCACCGGTCCGGTAGTGACCGTCATACCCCCATTTGTAACGGGCGTCGCAGTCACATTCTGATGAATCAGCCCGGTCAGCGGGACAGTCACCGGTGTTGCACTCCGCGGGGGCGTTCTTGTCTCCCCACGGTGCGTACGGGTTCTTCGACCCGGCGAGGGCCCCCATCCATCGTTCGTTATCGTTGAGAACGTCCGGGTACGCTCGCGGACCCGGGGCGGTGAAATCGGTGTCCGTGTACGCGCCGAACCGGGCGTTGTTTTGTTCGTCTGTGGTTGAGTCTGCTACCATCGTACATGGTATTACCACCCCGTGCCTAATAAACGTTTGCCGTTACACAACGCCGGATAACACTATCAAAACCACACTCAAAACACCGGCACCCCGCACCGGATTAGTAACCAGAACCACCAGTGTAACGCCCCTTCCAGAACACGAGCGAAGGGAGGACACCACAACCACGAGGAACGCCGCAGACGCCCGTCAGCCCGCCGCCGTCCCCTCACCGGGGCCGTCACCCTCACGACGCTCGCGCCGCCGCTCACGCGCCGCCTTGACCGCCTCTGGTTCCAAGTCGCCCGGCACGACTTCGAAGTTATCGCACGTCATGTCGAACGCGTCACGAACGATGTGCAGCCCGTCCGTCGCGCGTGTCATGCCGACGTACCACGTCCGTGATTCGTTCGCCGCCTGCCGTTCATCCTCACGGACACCGTCACGGACTTTCCCGGTCACACCCGTGTACACGACCGCGTGCTCCGCTTCGTCGCCCTTCGCCGCGTGTAACGTCCACAGCCGCGTCTCTACGTCCGACGGTGTCTCCGGGAGGTCGTCACCGTACCGGTCCCACGCTGCCCGCATGGCCGTCACGTCACGGTCCCGGTTCCCGGTGAACCCGGCGCGAGCGTTCAGGTACACGAGGTTCTCGATGGACTCCACGCCTTGCCCGTAGACCGCCCACCATTCCCGTGACACCATGTCCGCAAGCACCGGCATAGTCACGCGAGAGAGCCTGTTCTGCTCCATCTCTCGCTCGTTCACACGTTCCAACGCGTCCGATCTCGACACGTCCAAATACCCCTCGTCAGTGTGTTTGAGGAGCACACGCGCCTGTTCCGGTGACAGTGACACGTCAGCCGCATCTGGTGTCGTCACCGACACGTCACGGTCAGTGTTACTGTCACGACCGTACTCGTCACCGTCACCCACGACAGACACTTGCTGCGCCGGCCGCACACCGCGGACCGTCCGCAGCACGTGCAGTAATCTCAAACGCCGTGCCCAGTCCCCAGCAACGCCGTCCTGTGACTGGTACACGACACCACCTTCGTCCAAGCACGCGCCGATCCCGTCAACGAGCGTCTGCGTCCGCGCCGCGTGGATCATGTCCGCTCCGTACGTTTCGTGGAGACGGAGTGGGGACTGCGACGCAGTCGCGGGGAACGTCCGCCACCCGTCCTGCGTGTCGTGTTCCATGGACATGTCCGTCGTGTGCCGGTAAATCTTGCCTCCCCCAGCCGTTTCGAGTTCCGGCGGGGTGTGGTGCCGGGACAGGATTGACGCGGCGGCTTCGAAGTGCTCGTCCGGGACCCGGTGGCTCTTCGGGAGTTTCACCGTTGGGATTTCCGTGTCCACGCGGGCCGGTAGTCCTTGGAATATCTCCCGTGACGCACCGCTAAACGCGTTACACACCTGGTCCGGGTCACCGGCCGCGACCGCTGTCCCGGCCGCGTCAATCCACTGCTCGAACAGCATCGTCATGAGCGGGTACGCGTCGTGTAGTTCGTCAATCACAACGAACTCGTCGCCCGGTAGCCCGGCCGCGAGACCGGCTTCTAACTGCTCGTAGAAGTCGTAACACTGCTGGTCTCGCTTCCACGCTTCCCACGCCTGCACAGCACGTTCGAACGACGACGAACTACCCCACTTGTCGTGGAACGCCTGCAGTTTCCGGTACGCGATCGTGTTCGTCCGTACCGTCCCGAGGAGGTCGTCGTCGGTGATGTGCCGCCACGACCCGACGTCCAACAAGTTCTGCTTACAGTAGCAGTACAGGTCGTGGAACACGTCCCACTGTGAGTCCTGCCACTTGACACCAGTCCGGTACTCGATGCCGTGTTCGTCGCAGAACGCACGCGCTGCCGACCCGTCAACCATCCCTGCGTGACCGGGGGAGTCCCCGTCAATGTGCCCGAGGAAGTCGGTGACACGCGTAGCGACCGCGTGCCCCGTCCCCCAGTACTCGTACGGCTTTTCCAGATCGTCAACGAACGGGAATATATCCCAGTCCTTCGCCCGAGTCTTGATGGACTCCGCGAGCTTCCCACGGTACGTCACGACCGTCACGTCCCGCGGTGAGACGTCCTCATGCTCGTCCACGTACCCCGCGACACGCGCGAGGCTTTCCGTCGTCTTCCCCGCGCCCGGCGGCCCCCACAGCAACACTGAGTCGTCCACTGACGCAGTGTCTAACCCGTGCACTGACCCGTCTTGCAGGCCCGCATCCAGCCCCCGGTACACGCCGCTACTGACGACGTCCTCGAACGGTGTCTCACTCACGCCCGGGGGCATTACTCGTCACCTCCGAACTCGGTTGTCCCGCCGTCAGCCGCCGCTTTCCCAGCGGATGCGAACGTATCGGCTTCGTCAATCGACTGCACGATTCGCGGCATCTCAACCGCCGACGCCTTCAACCGCCACCACCGGACACCGTCTTGTGACTGCGAGCACCCGACACCGCTGATTTCGTCGGTCGTGACACCGCGAGCGTCCAGTTCCCGAACGAGTTTCTCACGATTCGTCGCGTAGTCCTCGCACGCCGCGTCCACCATCGAGGTAGGCACCCAGACTTCGTCGTGGTTTTCGTTGTAGTGGACAGCGCCGTCCGCAGCGTCAATGACTGACTGCCGGTCGTGCGCCGCGCGCCCGTTCTTGATGGACCGCTGCAGCGACTCCCATGCGTCCGTTCGCGGGCCGGCTGGCGGTTCCGCCATGTCTTCACCTTCGGCGTGTTCGAGGTGCGTGATTACCTCGTTCCAGTCCAGGCCCCACGGCCGTTCTTCCGGGCCGAGTGACAGTTCACGGTACTTCTCTTCCGCCCAGTCATCCTCGGACGTGTCGCCGCTAATGTCCTCTCGCGCCTTGTTGGACGCGAATCGGTCGCGGACGCGGACCGGTGCGGCCACGCTTATCTGGTCGTAGAATTCGTTCGGGTTCCGGTGGTCGTTATCCTCGAATTCTACGCTGGTTCCGTCATCGAATTCGAATTCGTACGTGTAGTCGGACACGTAGTCTGTGTTCGACAGTTTCACCACGCGGACGAGGTGCCCCTCGACGTACTCGTCTAACCCGACTCCGCGGTCGAGCGTGTACGCGTGCCCGTTGCCGGCTAGGTCTTCGAGTTCCTGCTCTTCCTGTTCACGCGCCACTTCGACTACTGGCGCTTCGATACCGCCCAGCACACCGTCTTTCTGGCCGTTGTAGGAGGAGTCGCCTGCGACTTTCCCGGCGACCTTGTCGATTTTTCCCGCGAGGTGTGCGCCTTTCCCGTGTTGCCGGGCGATTGCTGCGAGTGCGTGACCGGCGTCTGCGCATTCACTGGCACCGTCGAACTCTCCTTTGCCTTTCAGCTGGCTGGTGAGGAGGTTGCGGACAGCGATCACTTCTTCTCCGTACTTGTTGTCGGCTTCGTTGGCTGCTTGCTTGTACAGGTTCGGACTGTCGTCGTCTTCGGTTTCAATCGTGTAAGTGTACTCGTCTTCTGGCATTACTGTTCACCTGCGATTCCTGCGTTCACGGCGGCGTGCGCCGGAGTTTCCGGTGTTTTTAAGGCGATTCGTCCCGTACGGTCACATGAGGTTGGCCGGGTCATGGTTTGATTCTCGGCCCCTCCGTGGCGGCGCGACCTGGCAGGGTTCTCCGCCACGGATTTTGCGACGGTATCTACGTTCTCCGTCAGGGGTTACTCCATAATTAGAAGGGGAGGGTAATAAACGTTTGCTGAGGTACAACGCCGGAAAACACCATCAAGAACCCGGCATCAAACACTAACCATTAAGGGGTAAGACAACGTTGGTAACATAACACCATGACCCCCGAAACCACCGAACCAACCCTCGAACCCCTCGTCATGCCCACAGACGCCAAAATCCTCACCGGCCTCACACACGGCAGACGAGAAACACCAACCAACCTCGCAGCACAACTCAAAGACACATCACAGAACTACACCGCCAACCGCCTCCGCAAACTCGAACTCCGAGGCTACACCCACAGCCCAGGCCCCGCCGACCGCAGCGGCATGTACGAAATCACCACGTGGGGCCGCTACGCCACCGCGCACATCGACCGCCACGAACGGCAATACGACGAACTCTTCCACCGACTCGTCACCCGCGCCTGCGGATCGCAACCCACCCCAGAACACGCCTACCCCGACAACATCCCCGAAGAAGACCGCGAAACCCAACCCGCACCCGACCCCTGCGCGGAGACCGACACGACACTCCTCCAACTCTACCGGCACGTCTACGACGCCCTCAAAACACTCTCTGATATCGACGGCGTCACTATCCCCACCGATTTCCGCGAGCGTCTCCCACCCACAGACGATGGTAACATGGCGTCCGCCGGAGACGCCGCAGACAGCCTCTACACGTTGTACTTCTACGGGTTAGCCGATCGGCGAGAGGGCATGGAAGCCTACTCCATCACCGACGCCGGCCGGCAGTTGGTAAACCAAAACCCCGACCCATCGGTCCTGCAACACGGCGTGGCACGCGCCGAACTCCTCCCCGACACGTAGATTAGTAACCACACCCGCCAGTGTCATGCGTCAACTGGCAGACCCGGGATACCACCACCACCCGTCAAGTACTGCAGGCGCTCCCACACACCGCGTAACTCACCCACCGACTCACAGTACACCGCCACGTCCACCGACTCCTCTTCTACCGCGAGCGCGGCCATGTCGTGCATCCACGACCGTATCGAGACAGGCGTTGTGCCGGTCGCGTCGCCGACGGTGTCCTGTGACACGTCACGCCCGACAAACGCTGCTGTGGCGGCGTACAGCGCCGCGCCTGCGAGCGCTGACCGGCGCGCGCCTGCGTACTTCGCAGCTGGGAACGTTGCGTTCAGGATGTCCTCTGCGAGATCGAGCGCTCGTTCCGGAATACCGCGCTCACGGGCGTCGGCAGCGGTTGGTAAGTACTGGACTGGGTCAAGGTGGTCCGGGGTCGTAATCGTGTCTGCGCTCATACTCACACGTACTCTCCCTATGGGGATAACTTACAGATACGTTACTCAGTGATTGCCCCCCCGCCGAACCGGCCTATACTCTAATACGGGTTCTCAGGATTAAACCGAACCCACCCTACACCCCTTTTTATTCTTTAAGTGTTAACCATATCTACCCCCACTTAAAACATATAAAGGTGTGTAGGGTGCCTCTCCGAAAAAACTCAGAACCCGTATTACACAGTACGAAAAATCACCCCAGGAAACAGAACACAAGGAAGAACGAACGTTGGATGAATAACCGGCCACCACGCCCGGTCATTAGTAACCGACTGCTGGGAACGTGTTACGCGACCCGCTCACCCACGACTGCCAGCGGTCCGTCCTGTCAGTAAGATACCCAGAATATAAGTGACCAGTCGGGAAGCGTCGACGTGCCGCCGCGATTGAATGCGGCGGTCACGGTAAGAGAGAGTGCCGGGTGCGTGTCACCCGACCCGCGTTGACGGAGCGGTGATCGTGGTGGTCGTGGTGGGCCACCACCCCGTCGAAAAACGCCAGTCACTCAGTCGTTATAAGCCTCTTCGTTCACCGTTAGTCGTCGCGTGGTGTTCGCGGTGCAGCAACGACATGCCCGCCGTCCGGGAGTTCTACGAACGCTGGCGCGTCGTCACCAGCGACGATGTCACCACCGGTCGCATCACGGACGTTCGCCAGGAACGTCCAGTACTCATCCTTAATGTACGTCGTGTCACCGTTCGCTGTCTCCGCTCGCGTGTAGTCGTGCCCGCGTGTCGTTTCTACCGACTCCTCTGCGTTAGTAATGCGTGAAAGGTCAGTGTTCTCGGCTACACTGTCACGCATAGCACCGTTGTCGTCCACACCGAAATCGTTCCGAGGGTTCGTCCACGCCGTTCCTGAGTCGGCATCACGTCGGTCTTTCAGCCCGAGGAGACGCCCGACCGTGTCGGTTGTGTGTTCTTCGTCTACGGCGGGGACCGTGGATGCGATTCCGGTCGGGATTTGCGCGTCCATCGAGTCCATACCGTCCATGGCATCCATGTCGATGAGCTCGGACTGCCGTTCGGACAGGGTGTGCAGGTCTTCGAGAGCCATGACGTCATCGTTCGGGTGGATGTCTTTCGCGGTGGATTCCCCGACGTACGGAATGTCGGTGAGCGGTGTCCGTCCGGGGTCTTCGCCGGTTGCGGGGACGTCGGACGGGATGGCGAATCCGAGGGCGTCCGGGTCGCTCACGGTTTTCTTGATGTCGTGAATGGTCCCTTCGCCGACGACGTCCGCCCAGTCTTTCATGAGTCGGTGCTGCACGGCGGCTTCGTTGGTAGCGTAGTCGCCGTACTGTGCGACATCGTACGCGTGGTCGTACAGGTCTTCGGTGTGCTCCGAGACGGCGTGTTCGAGCAGGGCAGCGTTCAGGTCGGTGTTCTCGGTGAGCCACACGTCGTCCACTTCTAAGTGGATCATCGGGTCCTGGTGTTCGTTGTCCGGGTCGGTGAGTGTGAGATCGAACGGTCGGAACCCGAGTTGTTCTTCGATGTAATCGGCTTGTTCGCGTGTGACGTCGGCGTTGAGGTCGGGTGTGAACCCGTTGATGTCCTCGATTGCGGTTTCGAGGCGGTTGTCGTCGGTGACTTGTTTAACGGCTTGCAGGATGTCTTTCTCGTCGGTGAACTCTTCGACTGCATTTTCGAGTTCGTCGGTGGTGGCTTCGCTGGCGACGGCTTGCAGTCCGGGGTCGTCCAGTGACGCTGTGAGCGTGCTGCGAGGGCCGTGTTCGTATTCGGTGTCGGGTTCGTACGAATCCGGGACTTGACCAGGGGTTTCGTCCACTGCACCGCTTTTCCCGAGGTATTTCCAGTCGTGCTGCCCGCCGTTGTACGTGACGAAGTACAGGTACGGGCCTGCACCGTCGATGGTTTTCTTTACGATAGTTGCCATGCTCTACGCGTTGGTAGAACACGGGACGGGATGCACGACGGATACGTTACTCTGTGAGGATGTTATCGGCTTCGACGGCGTGCATAGCTTCCCGGACGTCGGTTGGTAAGTCGTCACCGCGCATCTCCCGCGCCTTCGCTTCTGCGTAGAACTCGATCGGGTCGTGGTCTAACCCGTGCCCGTACTCGTTGTTAATTGTGTCGCGGTACGGTTCCATAGCGGCGTGCATGCGGTCCCATACACCGCCGTCCTCCGCATCCATGACGGACTCGATATCCACGCCTTCGGCGTGGTAATCTCGTAAGTGAACGTGGTGCGCGGATTCGTGCCAGAGGGCGTGCCGGGTGTCCTCGATCTCCGTTCCGTACGACGTCACCGTGTCGTCGTCGCCGTTCCGGTACGTGTCACCGTTCAGTGTTATCGTGGGTTGGTAACCAAGGCTGTTCCCGACGATGTCCTGCGGTTCAGGTTCGTATTCAGCGTTCACACCGGACACCCCGCCGTGTTTGTCTGCGAGGTTCTCTCCCGGGGTGGTCGTGATTTTGTAGATCCCGTCCAGTACACCGGCGTCCCGGAGTTCTTCGATGTCCGCGACAGTGTCACGCAGCCGGTCTATGTCTTCGATGTTGGTAAGTGAGACTCGGATGTCGTGTTCGTGGTAGTGTTCTGTGATTTGATCGACTGCCCACCGAGCTTCTGAGTCGTACCAGTCGTCCGCGTCACCGTAGGATTCTCCTTCGAGGATCCGGTCGAGTGTGTCGTCGTAGTGTGCGCGGTCACGTGGGGCGTCAGCGTGCGTTACACGCGTCTCGTCGCCACCCGAGTCCGTGTGGTCGTCGTCGGTTTCGGGGGCGTCAGTACCGGTGTCACGGCCGCCTCGACCGTCGCCAGTGACCGGGCCGGGTGCCGTGTCTACCTCCCCGGCTTTCCCTAAGTACTTCCAGTGATGCTCCCCTCCCTCGTAGGTAACTCGGTACGCGTACGGTCCGTACCCGTTGATTCTCTTGTGGACGATCGTCGTCATACTCAGACGCAGGGCACAGGCAGGGGAGAGCGAGAGATACCGGCTTGAACCGCAGGACACCACGCCTGCACCCCCGTTAGTAACGCGGCGTATCCGTCACCCTTGGTCATGGGGGCACTATGCATAATCAACAATGACAGGTACTCCTACACGCTTTAGAACCCGTGAAAACGGTGAAACGCGTACAAACAGTGAACAAACCACCGACGCCGACGAGGGCACGACACCCCAGCAAACGTGCGACGAATGCGGCGGTAATCTCACCCAAGACACTGGGGAGACAGTGTGCGAGGACTGCGGGTTAGTAACAGACGGCCAGGTCATTGACCGCGGCCCGGAATGGCGAGCGTACAACGCGACGGAACGCGAGGAGAAAAGCCGCGTCGGCGCACCCACCACGGACAAAATCCACGATAAGGGGCTCTCCACGAACATCGACTGGAAGAACCGCGACGCATCCGGGAACACGTTATCGGACGCGAAGCAGCAACAGATGGAACGCCTCAGAACGTGGAACACGCGTAGTAAGGCGTCCACGCGAAGCGAACGCACGAAGAAAACCGGGTTAGCGGAAGTGCAGCGCATGACGTCCGCGCTCGGTCTCCCGGGCCACGTTGAAGAGACGGCGTGCGTCATGTTCAAGCAGTGTGTTGACCGGGATTTGATGCGCGGTCGGTCGATTGAAGGCATGGCGACCGCGTGCATCACGCTCGCTGCACGGCAATGCGGGACTCCGCGACAGCCGGGTGACGTGTACGACGTGTCACGGTTACAGGACCCGTCACGCGTGGACTCAGACGTCCGGTACGTCGCACGTGAACTCGGCGTGGAAGCTGCGCCTGCAGACCCGCGCGAATACGTGCCAGGATACGTTGATAACCTGGACGTAGACGACCCGGCAGCCGTCCGAGGGACCGCTGTGGACATGCTTGACGCAGCCGAGAAAGAGAACGTGCATTCCGGGCGCGCGCCGACCGCGCTCGCAGCCGGCGCGGTGTACGCCGCGACCGTGATTCACATTGACGGTGTCACGCAAGTAGACGTCGCGCAAGCAACTGACGCGTCCGTCGTCACGGTTCGGCACCGGTACCCGGAAATCTTGGACGCGTACGGTGTCCCGGACTCCGCATAACCCGTGTCACGCGGGTTCTGGGGCGTTCACACCGGGCGTGAGAGTGTCACCGTCCCTGTCGATGTACTCTTTAGCTACGAGTCGTGGGAGGACCGCTCGGACAGTGAGTTGCGTAACACCAGTCCGGGCGGTAAGCTCCTTGATTGTAATGGGGGTGTGCAGTGTCACGGTTAAGACGAGTGCCTGCGACTGAGCGTGTAACTCCTTCATTAGTAACCGTGAGAGCGTGTTATTCGACCTTCGGTGCGAGGACAACCGAGTCCCCGTTCCCGAGCTCGATTTCGAGCGGGTGCGTGTCGTCGTCCCCGGACCGCATCACCGCGTCCTCCGGCAGCACAGGGTCGAGTAATTCCCAGTACATGCTTGAGTACCGCGACTCCCCACCGCTCGCTGTCTCCACGTGCACCTCGTCTTCGCGGTGTTCGACGGACTCCACGCGTGACATTTCATCCTGGCTTATCCCGCCCCAGTCCTCACCGGTCGCGCCGACCGACACCGTGTCACCCTGATCTGACGCGTACAAGTCTTCTATCTGCGAATCAGTCATTTGCAGCGCACCGATAATGGTCGTCGTCGGGTCCGACGCCCGGTCTGAGACGCGATCAACAACGTCACGGAACTCGTCCGGGTGCTCTCTAATGTCCACGTCCACGGCAACGCGCTCTCGCTGCAGGCTGGATAACTCACCGTAGTCTTCTAACGCGATCTCGTCGCCGTT
Organism: Natrinema thermotolerans DSM 11552; assembly: GCA_000337115.1. Lineage (GTDB taxonomy): Archaea > Halobacteriota > Halobacteria > Halobacteriales > Natrialbaceae > Natrinema > Natrinema thermotolerans. The sequence goes on along the minus strand of AOIR01000042.1, from coordinate 79,318 downwards.
CGGGTGGTTTTCTCTCGCGGTCGCGGGGCCGATGCCGTACAGGTCTGTGACCGGTGTTTTCCCCTCATCGTTGGCGTTCGTTGGTATCGTGTCCGGGTGCGCGAATCCGAGTGCGTCCGGGTCGCCCGCGTTTCGCTTCGCTTCCCGGACTGCGTCGACGCCGACTGTGTCCTCTAACACTGCTTGCACGCTCGCTTGCTGGTCCGGTTCTGCCACGCGCCACGAATCCGTCACGGATCCCACGACACCGTTCACGAGGTCAGCGGCAGCGTCCGCGTCGGTCGGCATCCGGATATCCGTGTTAGTGAGCGTGACACTGTACTCGTCGTCTTCATCAATCTCACCGGGCCGTACACCGATTTTCGCTTCAATCGTATCGAGAGCTTCACGGACTTCGTCTTCGTCCGCTGGGATGTACTCGCTCGTTCTGGTGGTCGTTCCGAACGAGTTCGACCGACGTTCGGTTTGGATTGTGTCGATGGCGTCTGTGAGCTCCTCATCGTCGGTGTCCATCAGGTTGAGGAGTGACCGCATGTCGCCGGAGTCGTATGCTTTGCTGCCTTCGACTGCGAGGGCGTCTACGAGGTCTTCGTACGTGCCTGCAGTGCCTTCGTCACCGAGTCGGTCAAGGAGTGCGGCGGCTGCCGGGTCGTCCACACGCGACCGTGTAACGCCGTTCACGGAGCGTGCCGTGTCCGGTTGGTAATCGTCCGCGACCGGGCCGGGGTCCTCGTCAACCGACCCCGCTTTTCCGAGGAATTCCCAGTGCTGCTTCCCGGTGCTTGCGTTGTACGTGACCTTGTATAAGTACGGGCCGTACCCGTCCACGGTCTTCTCTACGATGGATGCCATTACACGTATTAGTAACACAGAGACCGGTGTGAGCGACAGATACGTCGCGGAGAACCCTTCGCGGTAGCCGGGTCAGTCAGCCGAGGATCCCGGGATCTCTCTCGCGTTCACCCCGGGCGCGAACGAGTCCAACCTGTCCTGCGCGCCCACGTCCCGGTCCCGGAGCTCAACGAGGAACCCCTGCGAATCTAAGTACTCCACCACGTCCGGGTTCCCTGCGGCGTCACCCCACACGAGCACGACCGACGGTGCAGGAGCGGAGTGATCCGACCCGGCGAACGACAATCTACCTTCCACGAAACACGCTAAATCCGCTGTCGTCGCGTGGTTGTGGAACCACTGCGTGCTCGTCCTGGCGAACACGAGCGCGATAATCGAGTCCACAGCACCTCGATAGTACTCATCACGACCGTACTCTAACCAGTCACTAACACCGGAGTACGGCGGGTTTAGCCACACGTCACCGTGCCACGGGGTAGACAGACCGTCCTCGTCTTTGGTAACGTTCCGTTCCGCGAGGTCCGACGACTGCGACGCGGACGGGTCTAAATCGAATCCGCCGACCGCTTCGATGAGCGGTGCGACGAACTCAACCGGTGTGTCGTGTTTGTCGTCTCCCTCTTCGTACACGTGCCCGACAGCTTCGAACGTCATGCGCGTTGGTAACCCGTGCCCGGGTAACACTGAGAGATACGTCATGATGGATAGTATTCGCGTAACACTGGACGTACCGGAAAAGCAGTGAACGGGTAGGGGTAAGGGCGTGTGGGAGGAGCGGTTGATGGTAGCAACCCAAGCAGACGTAGTCTGACGTTGGAGTGCTCCTCCCGATTACACGTAGACCGGGCACCGGGATAAGTGACAGATACGCCGGTCACGCAGCGACAACTACCCACGCAAGGTTATTCGCCACGAGCAAGCATCCCGCGACTGTGAGCGCGGAGAGTACACCCGTCCCGACTCGTTGGTACCCGTAGACGTGGTCAATGCAGAACACGCACGCTGCAATCACTGCGATACCGGTGAACACGGTCACGTGGAACGCCCATCCTGGAGCGTTGGTAAGCACGGCACGCATCACCGGGTTCGCTTCCGACGATCGCCCGGTGAGTGAGAGTGCCCAGTGCGTCGTGACAAGGTCGAGCGACCCATGCGTTACACCAACCGCCGCGAGCAAAAACGTCCGGCGCTGGTCGGGTGTCACGGGGCGTTCCTACGGAGTTCTGCGGTTTGTTCGTCAATCCACGCCTCAGCTGCGAGTCCCGTGTCACCCCAGAGTGAGAGTGCGTCCCGGACCGCTTGCCGGCATTCGGCGCGTGACGGCGGGTCGTCACCGCCGGTGTTGGTAAGTTGGTCGCGTGCTTCGCGTTGGACGGCGCGGGAGAGGTTTTCTGGTGTCATGATGTACTCGTAGGTAACACGTGGACGGGTAACACGGCCAGATACGCCCGAGTAGGAGTGTTACTGGTCAGGCCAGCGCCACTCGTACACCCTCGCACCGTCGATGTCGTGGATCTCGATGAGACCGTCACGCTCCATTGATTCGAGAGCAATTAAGTGATTCACGAACCCGCCGCGAACGCTCGACCGGCCGTCCCCGACCCGCCGCTGGTGAGCTACGCGCATGTACGCACGCAGAAGACGCCACCGACGCCACTTCACAACCAACCCACGCACCCGTTCACGGACGGTCATGCTTCCCTCGCGGCTTCGATGAACCCGCGAGCAAACGCTTCAATGAACGTAACCACAAACCCGAGAACCCATATCTCAACGGGCGACGCGCCATTTTCTACGAGGTAGAACACGAAACCTGCAACGAACAGCGCATCACCGTACCCGAACCACATCATACCTCGCCAGTGCCCGGTGTGAGGTTGAGTTCACCGACGATTACACAGTCACCCTCCACGTCAACGAACGGGATGAGCGGTGCGTGCTCGGCCGGTGTCGTTTCTGTCGCGTTCTGTAACGGTTCTGGGATGGTTTCCTCGCAGAGTACGATGCTGGCGTCACCGTCGGAGACGGACACGTACGCGTCAGGGTGGATTGCGACGACCGCGGCGAACGTGCCGGCGGTGAGGATTGCGAGCACCGCGGCGAACACGATCACGTCCTCGATGGTTGGGATGCTGCTCATGAGTGTACTCATTAGTAACACGTAGACCGGGATGGGCGACAGATACGGCCGGGTGAACCGCCTGAAAAGTTCCGGACACCCCCCCGTCACGACACTCCGAAGAACGCCGTGATGCGCTCGATGAGACCAGGTGTTTGGTGGCAGTCACTGCACTCGTACCGCGTGACGTTCTCCGACACGCGGACCTTCGCGCACGGTTGTCCGCAGTGCGGGCAGTCCGGCCGCCACTCCCCATTTCGGGTGTTCTCGTTGGTATCCTTGACCACACGACACAGTACACCCTCGGGAGAGAAGGGTGAGAGATACAGCCAAACGAAGGACGCACACTTATAACGTGAACGTGAGAAGAATCTCTCATCAATGAGCGGTCTCACGGAATCTCTCGTAGAACACCTCCCCGACGACTTTGACGAGAAAGTCACAGACCCGGACCACGGCGAAGAAACAGCAGCGAAAAACTACGGCGTCCCAATCCTGAAAGAACTCGGGTTAGAACACGCCGACTACGAAGAAATCATCGAATCCGGCGACCGGCCAGACTTCGTTTGGGAAGACAAAGACGGCGTCACACGAATCGTTGGCGAGTTCAAGAAACCGTGGGACGAAGAACATAGCGACGCTGAACCCCGGTACAAAATCGAGCAAGCGATCAGCGAAGCCCGCGTCTACAACGACCAACTCCGCCTCAAATACATCCTCGCAACCGACGGTCGGTACATCTTCTTCAGCAACGAATACGAAGACCCGCCAGTAGAACTCGAACTCGACTTACTCAGCGTTTTCAACGACCCAAGCGACGACGACGTCGAACAGACCGCAGCGCAACTCAAAACACGCATCACCGGGACATACGACGGGGAATGGAACGATGAACCCAGCCAACGCGATATCAGCGACCCGGAGATATTCGAGGAATTCATCGAAGCGTCACGCGCTGCACTCAACGACGACCTACTCCCGAGCATCGAACGGTTATTCGAAGTATATGAAGACCAGTACGAACAGTTCGAAGAAGAACGAGCGGAGATAGAAACGGAACGCGAAGAACTCCGTGAACAGTACCGCGAACACATCGACTGGGAACCGTACAAGGAAGCGATTGACCGTGTCGCAGACGATCTGCAATACGATTACGGAGACCACTTGTCCGGTGCTGCGTCCGGGAATCTTGACGAGGACCGGTGGATTGACGAAGTGGCAGAGTTCCGTGAGGAACTACTCGGACTCCGGAATCAACTGTCCAGTAAAGAAGCGGAGTACGAGGAAGCCCGTGCATGGCACGACAAGTGGCAGTCGTGGTTAATCCTCACCGGAAAAGACTACGAGTCCGCTAACAAATCGGATAAAGAAGACATCCGTGAAACGTTCCAGTTACAGACGCTAAACACGCTGTACAACCGGTTACTGCTCATCCGAACGTTCGAAGATATGGGGATCATCGGGCAGGTGATTAGTAACGGGTTCATCAAATTCTACGACGAAAAAGTCCAACTCCGAGATAACAAGTTCCTCGAACCGTTGAGCACCGCGTCCCGGCAGGCAGAAGAAGTGTACTCCCCGCTGTTCCGGAGAGACACCCCGCACGACTGGTACCACTACGAAGAAGACGTGCTGAAAACCGTTCTCAGACGGTTCGATAACTTCAATTTCCGTGAAATCGACCGTGACATTTTCGGGGAGATGTACCAGCAGTGCTTGGACAGTGAGAAACGAAAACGACTCGGAGCGTACTACACGCCACCGACCGCCGTCGAATTCCTACTGGATTACTCGTCATTCACCCCGCACGAACGGAACATCAAACAACGCGACGAACCCGTCCTTGACCCGGCATGCGGCAGCGGAACGTTCGTCTTAGCGGCCATGAGCCGTGTGATTGACGCGTTGAAGGACTCCGGGTACGATTTGACACGGGACGACGACTTACTGGACGCGGTTGAGTTGGTAAACGAGAAGATCCGCGGTTTTGACGTTGACCCGTTCGCCATTCAACTCGCGCAGTCCAACCTCCTCATCCGTGTTCTGCAGGAACGCCGTAGCGCTGGTGACGACGCGCACTTGGAACTCCCGTCGTTCTCCACGTTCGACACGGACTCGTTGTTAACCGCGAAAGGCTCGGAAACCACGAGCATCGACCGGTTCTACCGAGCGAGAGAGGACAACGCAGAAGACTTGGACGAGATCATCGAAGCGAAGCAGGATGATTACACGTGGGTGATTGGTAACCCGCCGTACGTCCGAGCGGAAAACCAGGACCAGCACCGCATCGACGAATACGAACGCCTGCACGACGTGTTCGGCGAAGACCAAGCGGACATCTTCACCGCGTTCATCGAACAGGGACTGGACTGGTTAGAACCGGGCGGGCAGCTGGCATTCGTTGTCTCGAACGCGTTGTTGGTGACTGACCCGTCGGAACCCGCTATGAAGTACATCCGTGACAACGCGACCATTGACCTTGTCGCTGACCTTACACGGTGCAAGATATTCGGTATAGACGTCAACACGTTCCCGATCCTCATCGTACTGACGAAACGCGCAGGGGAAGACAACGAAGACGCCCGGAAAGAGAACGAAACTGAGGTCGTGAAAGTGTTCCCGAAAGGCGCTGACGGGAACGAATGGGGGTACGCATTAGACCACGCCGCGGTAGACCTACTCGATTGGCGTGACGAACCCGACTACGACTTCGAAACGGACTTTGAAAGCGACGAGTACCCCGGAATCACTACGGAGGACACGTACGACCGGTACACGGTCAGTCAAAACAGGTTCATTGATGAGTGGAGTGACTGGTCTGACCGGCTCACGTTGAACTTCCAAATCACGGACGAGCTCTGGGGCGTGGCAACAGACTTGGAAGACGGTGACGAGTGCGTACCGCTGAACGACTTGTGCAAAATGGACGGTGGTGGGCGCGGTGGACCGGTCTCTCGCGGTGAGGAACCCCGGTTCTTCCGTCCGTACACGTCCGAAACCGAAGACGACGATCATGACACGCCTGTTGTCGGTGGGAGGAATCTCGAACAATTCTACTTGGGTGACGCACCGGGTGACGTTGAGGAGTACATCGATCTTGACGCTGTTGAAGCGGACGAGGACACTGACGTGTCCAGTAACAAGATGGAAGCGTTCGGGAAGGACAAAATCGCGTACCGTGAGACCGCTCCGGAACTAACGTTCGTCGTAGACGCCGCGGACGAAGACCCGAAATTCTACAATAAGACAGCGTACTTCCTGCAGCTGCAGAACGACGGCGGATTAGCCGAATTCAGCGAATCGAGCGCGGCACTCGACCCGCACTACATTGCTGGCCTGCTGAACAGTAACCTACTGGACTTCTATTACAAAGCGTACTACGAGCACTTGAGCTTCCGTCACGCACCCGCGGTCCGAGTACGCCCATCACACCTGCACCATGCACCCATCAAACTCCCGGATGATGAGACGCGAGAGACGATCGCCGACCACTCCAAAACAATCCACGAAGCCAAACGCGAGGTGAAGAAACTCCGGCATGAACGCGAGACGCTATTCGACTCGTTCCAAGACGACGGTCGCACGGTGTCGTTCCGGTCGAAAATCCGGTCGGTCGAAGACTCACGTGACTACAACATCAGGACGTTCTCTGTCGAACAAGACGGGACGGAAGTGAGTCTCAACACGCATTACACGGTGAAGATGCACAGCACGCACGAAGCCGCTGCGCTCACTGAATTCCTTGAAGAGTACGGGAACGAGTACATAGCCGGGGATAAACTCCGGAACCTGGAATTACCGGAGCGTCTGGACGAGTTCGCTGACGAACACAGTGACCTGGACGCTGCAATCAACGACCTGGAAGCCCGGATTGACGCGGAAGTGGACGCGTTGAACGAAGCGGTGTACGAGCTCTACGGTGTAACGGATCACAGGGAAGAGATTGAAGAGTACTTGGATAGTTTCCTGAAAGTGATTAAGTGATGAGCGAGGGGTTAGAGATCGTTAACGTCGTCGGGTCCGGGGAGTTCGACTTAGAACTCGATTTAACGGTCCTTGCCCGTGATTTAGGCGACGTAGCGGAGTACGACCCGGACGGGCACACAGGGATGCACATCCGCCTCAACAACGGAGCGTTGGTAACACTGTACCGGACCGGGAGTTACCACATCGTCGGGATTGCATCAGTAGCCGGGTTAGCGGACGCCCGGGAAGAATTCATCGAGCGGTTACAAGCGCTCGACATCCAATTCAACCCGGACAGCGACGAGTTCGGTGTCCGGAATATCGTGTGCACCGGGGACTTCGGACGGGCTGTGAATCTGAACGCAATCGCAATCGGATTCGGGCTTGAACACACCGAGTACGAACCGGAGCAGTTCCCCGGGCTGGTGTACCGACCGGAAGGGCTCGATGCGGTCGTACTGGTTTTCGGATCCGGGAAAGTCGTTATCACTGGTATCACGACATACGAACACGCGTCCGACGTGTTCGAGTCTGTCAGTTCTGAGATTACTGAATTACTGTCCGTAGACTAAACGGTAGAGAACACCCACGCAGCCGAACGGTGTTACTGCAGGGCGTCTAAACCGGCTCACGTCGGCACGAACCCCTGGTGCGAGGGCGTGTAACCCTTCGGAAACTGGGCTGCACGCGAGGGTTAGTCGTCTATCGGCGGGCGCACGTCACGCCCCCGGATGTCCACCGTCCGCCCAGAATCCAACTGCACTCGATACAGCCGACCGTCTGCATCCACTCCCGTCACGGACGCGGCGTCGTCACGCAGCACCGTCACGACCTCACCATGCTCACCGTGCAGATCGTGGTCCACGTCTGCTTCGTCGGGGATGTCAATCCGGACGCGGTCTCCCTCGCCTACGTGTTTCACACTCGGGTCGTGTGTCGTTGGTAAGGTAAATCGTTCTGTTACTCGTCCGCGTTGTTTCTGAGGGCTTCTCGGTGCCGGTCGATGCTCGTTTCCATGTCCTCCGGGGATTCGAACGCGTCCAGTTCTTCCAGGAACGCCCGGTATTCCTCACGGGAGAGTCGTGGGACGGGTTCAGGGTATGGCATGCGTGTTGGTAAGTTGTCGGGCGGGGTAGGATAAGGATACGTGCTCACCGGAGGACGCGTTTCAGTAGACCGGTGTCTATGCAAGAGCGGAGAACACGCTCACGTCACCGCGAACCCCTGGTGTGGCGCAGTAAGAGTTGGTAAGTTCAGGCGTTCGCAGGCACTGGTTGCGGCGAATCGACGACCCCGCCCCTATCCACGAACGCCGTGTACACGGGCTCCCGGTCGTAGATGTTCCGAGCGGTCGAACGCGCGACACCAGCCCGATCCGCGATCGTCGTCCACGACTCACCCGCCTCACGCATCGTAATCACTTGCAGACACGCGTAGAACCCCTCACCCGGCTGCAAGTAGTCCCGCTGGTCGTCGTACTCCAACCCAGTCGGGGCCGGGTAGTTCCACTTCCCCTCCTCCTCACGATCAGTCCAAGCAGCCAGCGCTTTCTTGAGCTCATCCTTCTTCACGTGCTCCTCAACCTTCCGCCGGACACCGTGCGTAAGCGACCCGACATCAGCTTCCTCAACGAACGCGAACTCCGCCCCACCGAACTTCGCCGCGCCCTTCCACGCTGCGAAGTAATCGTCACGGGCAAGACGCGTGTCGTCCCACGCCACTATGTAGTCGTACTCGCCGTCCTCCACGCGTTGAACGGCGTCCGTGACGTTGGGGTTGGCATCGATGCGAGACGCGTCACGGTCGCGTGAGTGGATGCTGAACCCGGTGTGCACTCCGAGGTCTACGGCGTCCACTGCGTTCCAGTCGCTGGTAAGGTTCCGTGCGAGCCGCGGGACGACCTTCCGCTGCAGTCGCAGGCTGGCCGTGTCGTCGTCTTCCCCTTGCGACTGCCGAACGACGTACAGCGCTCGTGTCACGCGCCGTCACCTCCCCACTGGTCGGAGTCTGTCAGCGTCGTCTGTTCACCCGGTACGTCGTAGTACCCTCCTCTCCTGAAGATGAGGAACAAGAATGCGAGTGGTACGGAGGTTACAGCAACACCACCCCATTCCCCACCGAGTGCGAACAGTACGCATAGGGCAATCCATGGGGCCGCCCAGACTGTGGCGAGGGCCAGGTCCCATTTATCCGGTCGTGTCACGCGTTGCCACCCCGTCGGAGTTCGGTTGCTTCGCGGGATGTACCCCACCAGACTACGCTGAGTAGGAACATCGCCAACAGCCACAACAGGTCGTTTCGTGGGATGAGCATCACACCGGACACGTAGCGGATAATCCACAAGAGCACGACCGTAGTGCACGTGAATGCCGTGTACCAAGCGAACCGTTCTACTTCCCACCCGAGTTCTCTCATTTGCTCTCACCTTCGTCGTCTTCTGTGACGAATCGCACTTCGACATCTGCGTCTGAGTCAGGGTCGGTGTTGATTGACCACTTCACTCGTGCGTCGTCGCCGGTCGGTGCGTTGGTGATTGCGAGGATTTCTCTCGGGATGGTGCTGGCGTACGAGTTTGTGGATCGTTGCCACAATTTCGTGGTGAATCCGAAGTTTTCGGGCATGTTCTATTATGTGTTATACTATGTGTTATACACTAATAAAGAACAGATACGTCCCTGAGCTGTGTCAGGTGCCCCGGGAACAGACACACCTAATCACGGGCTACGGTGGCAGGTCGTCAATCGGGTAGTACTGACAATCGCACGTTAGAATCAAACCGTTCTCATCGGTGTCGTCGTCAAGGACAGTCATACCCGAACGGTTGGTAAGGATGATAGCACTCCCACACTCGTCACAGTGGACGGCGTCGATTCCTTTCCCGAACATCGAGTAAATCACGTCGGTCACGATTCCATCGAACCGCGGTTCTTCTACCATACCCGTTAGTAACCCGTGCCGGAGTTAGGGTGACAGATACCCACACACCACGTCTCAAAGTAAAGGACTGCAGGAACGCACAGTCTGTGCGGTCACACAGGTGCAACGCACACACCGATAACATTCCGCGGTAACTGTGAGCGATAACACTGCGTGAGCACAGTGAGTGAGAACGGTTGGCGGGCACTCACCCCACGCGTCAGTTACTGACCGTCACCGCGCTGAACGCTGCCCGGACGACCACATACACGGCGAGGGAGAAGAACAGGATGCAAAAGCAAACTAAGAGGATGTACGCCCCGTGCATCGTTACTCAGTACGTGTAACGTGGTCGTTGAGCGACCCAGCCACGAACGCCGACAGCATCCACAGCACGAACCCTGCAGCGAGACGCGCCGGCCACGAATCGAACACGGACCCCGCGACGGTTCCGGCGAGGAACCCGGCCCAACTGATGATCAGTTTGTCTTCTTCGGTCAAGTTGTCGCTCGACCCTTCCGACTCGTTCACGCGGTTGTCGGCAGCTTCCCGCGCCTGCTGTAACATCTCTAATTCAGCACCGGTGGAATCAGCTACTTCCTCCGCTGTTGGTGCATCTCCCATACTCATTAGTAACGCATAGGAAGGGAAGACCGGCAGATACGCTCGCGTAGAACCGCGAAGGGTCAGTGAGTGGTCTCCTCGAAGAGCCGGTCAAGCTGTTCTGCGCTCGCAGCAAACCGGACCCGAAGACCAGGATTCGTTACGTCGAACGCGAAATCCCACGCGTACCGAGCGTTGGTGACGCGGGTTGAGGGTTCCGGACACACCCCGTCCAACACGCCCAACCGGCCTAAAATATAAATGTGATGCTTGATTACCGTTATCGTAATCACAATGCCCACGAACCCGAACGACACGACCGACGACGATACGATCACCGACTACGACGTCGCCATCCTCATCGAAGACGGTCAACCAGCACTCGGCGCGAATATCAGCCGCATGGCGCTCGAAGACACCGTCGAAGAATGGGAGGACGACCCGGTGAAAGCCGAGAAACTCGAATTCCTCCGCGAGTCCCCGATGGACGTCGATTTCGTCCACCCGGAAATCAAATGGGATGCCGAACGAGAGGAGTTCTACGCCGGTCCGAACAAAGGCCCGGGCGTTCTCGGTGACTTAGCACCTGGTGGTGGGTTCACTGTCGCCGGGGAGTTCTCCCGCGACTACTACGAAGCGTACCGTGGACTGTACCGGGAGTTGTTCGAGGAGTCCAGTCTGACGAAGCAGCAGTTCATGGCGTACGTGATGCGGGAAGCGAAGAAGAACGAGCACGTGATTGCTGACCGGCTCGGTGTGAAGACTGGGACCGTACGGAGTCATGTTGGGCGGGCGAGGGAGAAAGTGGAAAAAGCGCAGGCAACGACTCGTATCCCGGAATTATTCACGTTTGAGGGGTACGACGAGTTGCAAGCGAACATGGCGGAGTTGCTTGAACCGGATTCCACGTCAGTGTAACCCGCTCATCGACCGTCGCCTCGTTCGATGAACTCCCACTCCCGGATCCGAGTCATGTTGTGTTTCTGCGATTCGAAGTTCCGTAATTGAGACGCGTCGAACCACGCTTCACCGTCCCGAACCCCGATGTTCGCCCTCGCACCGCCCGGGTGCTTCGCTTCGATTTCAATCGGTCCGAAGTAATCTCCGTTCTTGTGCACGCGGATCTCCGTCTCACCGTTCACCAGGATCCTGTCACCGCGCTGCAGTTCATCGAGAACATCGACGATATCCGTACTGTCAGTGCCGGTGTTGATGTCGTCGAAGGTTGTTTGTCGCATTGGACTCTCTTAGATCCCCGCGGATGCTTCTGCAGCGTCCAGTGCGCATCGTTCACACAGGATTTTGACGATCCCGTTCTCGATGACGGTTTGGTGGTGTTTTGCGTGCCAGTCCGGACAATCAGTAGTTTGGTCTATCATCAGTTGTTCCCTGAAGCACACCCGGGGAATCGAACCTCGTGAAGATGCGCCAACGCGTGCGACCGCCTGCAGAGCCTCTGAAGATTAGTCTTGCAGTTCGATCGTGACGGCGTAGTCAATGTTGCTCATTCCGGGCGTCTCAGCCCAGTGGAGCGCGTCACGGAGTACACCGTAGAGTTCGTCCTTGATGACCGCCATCTCACCGTCGCTGATGTGGTAGTCGTACGCGTTCTCCCCGCCTGCAATCCCCTCAACGGTGTTCCGCACTTCACGGTACAGGGCCTCCTCACCGTGCGCAGTCCACACTACACGACCGTCAAGCCCAGGGTGACCGTCGTGGATCTCGATGCCGGCGACCTCAGTCGCTGCTGCCTGCCACCGTGAGAGGAGGTTTGCTGCGAGGTCGTCAGCGTGCCGTCGGACGACTGCCCACGCCATCGCTGCGTCCACGTCGTCGCTGCCGGTGCACTCCGCTGCGAGTTCGTCCGCAGTGTCCTCAATTGTCACCGCCATCTCTTCGACATTGAGCATGACCGGTTCGATGTTGATGTTCGTGCCGCGGTCTTTGATGGAGACGCCCTTCTCACCGCCGGGTTTCGCCCACGTCGTGTAACGGACGTAGTCACCGTCAACTTCCGCGAGCTTATCGGTCGCTCCCGGGCCGTCCGAGTCGGAGATGAGAACGGCACGGTCGCTGGGGTCGAGTGCTGCAAGTTTGTCTTCCATAGTCTGTGCGTCGGTCGTGTCGTCGGCCTGGGTTGCTCGTACCATCTTACTACACTCACACATTACCCCGGGTTACGTATAAAACCTTGTCCCGTACAAGAACACCACACAATTCTCCGAGCAAACCACACCAACAACACAGTGTAACGCAACACCGACCACGCAACCAAACGGTGTCAGACACGAGGTACAAGCCCACTAAGCGCCCGTTCCAGTGCCACGAGACGACGCCCACGAAAAACAATCCAAGAACACGACGTAGTCTCAGAAACACACTAAGAACTACCGTAACTCACCACCGACACCGTAGAAACCAAATGAAAAACCACCCGACTGCACTCGGAAAACACTCCGAGTACCGGTTGACCGCATCCCAAACGAAAACACTCATTCGGCAGTGTCACGCAGTCACGGAATCGAACAAGCGGAACAACGGTTCGACGTCGGACTCAGCGTAATCCCGAACCGCTTTGAGCTCTTCATCCGTTACGTCCCCACTCAACACTCGGAGTCCGAGGCCCGGCATGTCTTCACCGGTCACTTCCTCCCCGCCCAGTGTTACGTCGGGCGTTGGTATGTCGTGGTAATCGAGCGCAGAATCCAACGGGACGTTGTACCCTGCATCCTCCTTCACAGCAGTGAACAGGTCGTTGTGGTCCAGTGTAGCGAGCACGAGATCTACGTTATCTCGTACGGGGTGTGACCCGGGGCACTCGTGCGCAGTAACACTTGACCTGTGGCGGAGAATCGGCAGATCGTACGAGTCACCGTTAAACGTGACGAGGCGGTCCGGGTCACGGTCACGGACCCAAGCGGTTACGCGCTCGATGAGCTCCAATTCGTCGCAAACTGTGGATCCGCGGCGGAACAGCACGTCAGTCTGAACGGTGTCACTGTCATCTGGGCGGTGCCCGAGCGGCACGGCGAACACGGACCAGTGCGTCGGGTCTTGAAAATCCAGGTCCGGGGGTTCTACGAGATTGATGCATTCGATGTCTAACGCGACCGCACCGCCCGTCCCGACCGGTCCATCGAGCGGGTTGTGGTCGTTGGCAGGGTTCGTGTAGTGCATGTGGTTTGACAGTGAACTTATTGACTTATAACTCTGGAAAACTACCCAGTTCAATGAATCGTTGGTAACCGCGCGACGGGGACGTGTTACGCGGGATCTCGAATAGTCACTGACAGTTCAAACGAACCACCACAACCACCACGGTCCTCGTCACACGTCAACAGGCCAGGCGACTCACCCCACCGCTCAGGGACCTCCGCGCGAGCGGTCCCCCCGCACAACGGGCAGTCAATCGTCACGAACACGTTCTGCTGCGTGAGTTCCAAGACAGGTTCGAGCATCGTACGTTAGTAACACGCACCACGGGGAAACAGGCAGATACGACCCGGTCACACTGCCGAAAAGTTCCGGACACACCCCGTCCATCTCTGGTGAAGAAAAACCATCCACGCAACCAAACGTCACCGGGCACACAACACCGGAGGAACGCTCATTAGTAACGCGAACCCCGGGGTTACGTCGGCACACGGTCGGGGAACCGGTCGTCCAACGCCATTGAGACCAGGATCCCCAGCGACTCCGGGATACCGTACCGGTCCCGGATTTCCGACACCGTTCGCCGCCGCCCGTGGTGTTCTACGTCTAACTCTACGAGCGTGCGAATAGCAGTCTCTAACCAGTCAGTGTTACGCGACGGCCGGACATCCCCGCCGCCGTGCAGCTGGTCGTGACACTGTCTACAGAGCTCTACACCGCGTGACGGGGCGTACGTCCAGTGATGGTAGTCCAGCCCCTCATGCTCGCGCGACCGGCAGAGCGGGCATGCTCGGCGTGTCACGACCGCCCACCCCAGTTACTGACCGCGTCCGTGTGCCCTGGCGTGGTGTGCGCGATTCGCTGCTGTTCCGTCTCCCCTTCAACCGCGTCCAGAATCGCTTCCGAAAGCCCGTACGGGACAGCCGCTCGCTCACCGTACCCGCTTGGCATCGATGCGACCGCGGAGTACCCGTCGTCCTCAGTGTTACTGTTGTGACAGTCAGCGCCCGGGCTGCACGACTTGTACGTCATTCCCGCCGGGTGACGCCCCCACAAGTCAGTCGGTTTCTGATACCCTTTCCCGTACTGACAGTACGTAACCGTGGCAACCGGGTCTCTGAACGACCAGCGCAGCCGCCCACGCGGATTTTCGAGGAACCAGTAATCCGGGTTCAGGGCTTTAATGAGCCCGACGGTGTGATGCGCTAACGCGATTGCGTCGCGTGCATCGTCGCTCGTTGGTATCCCGTCCTCAAAATCCCACGAGTCATGGTTCCCTGCCTTGCTGAACTGCGTGCACGGCGGGGATGCCAAGACGACGCCCGGTCCGGTTGGTAATCGAGCGTCGGACGGCTGCAAGTCGTGGATGTCCGCGACGACGTCCGGTTCCAACTCCGGGTCGATGTCCACCGTCGTCACCTCCCAGTCCGGGTGTTCTTCGAACGCTTGCGAGAACCCGCCGATCCCGGCGAACAAGTCCACGCACTGCTTCTCGCCGGTGTCGTTGGTATCCGTGTTCGAGACGGATACACGCCCGTCGTCAGTGTTCTGTGCTGTGGTTGCGTTCTGTGACATTGTCCTCAAGACCACCCCAGCGGTTCGAGCGCCGGCATCACGCCGTAGAGGCAGTCACCGCCCGTCAAACCGCGTTACAGCGCACCACCGAGGTTCCCGGCCACGACTTCATCGTGGTCGGCACAGCCACCGCAGCAGAACCGTCGCCTGTACTTCGACGGTCCGAGCGACGATTGCCCGAGTACGACCAGCGACCCGCACAACGGGTTCTTGCACGTGTCAATATCTCCCATCGGAACGGCGAACTCCCGCTGATCACTGGGGTTGTGCGGATCGCTCACCGCCACCGTGACGCGGGTCCCGTCAACACCCGTAACATGCCCTGAGCGTACTGTACTGCACCCGGGAACAACGATGAACTCGCCGTCTTCGACGTCCGGCGCGAGCGCGCTCGCTGACCGGAACGCCTCGCTGATTACCGTCACCGCACCCGGTCGTGCAGCGATTCGTTCACCGTTGAACGTCTCTACTGCAATCATGCCGGCGTCCGTCACACCTTGCACGACACCTTGAACGCTGGTGTGGCCGCCCCGGGCTACGTTGACGTGGTCTCCGCGGCTGACTGTCGTGTTCTGTTCTCCGCTCACGTCGTCTTGTGTTGTTGCTACCATTGTCCTCAGACCCGGTCGCGGGATCGAACCGCGTTACCCTCACCAGAGACCGGGCTACCGCCGTCACGCCTACCGTTACTCGTCGTCGCCGGGCAGGTCAACACCGCGCGCTTCGAACAACTCAACAACTACCTCCATGCCGTACAGCGCGCCGACAGACGCCTCGCACTCACCGCACTCCGCCTCCGGAACGGGAACGGTCGTTGGGTCGCGCAGGTCCGCCGTAGTACCCCGTGCTTCCGTGAGTTCCGCGGTCTCGACCAGGTCCGCACCGCACTCACACGACGGGACATCAACCGCCTCCGTTGTTCTCCGGAGCACGACCGCGGTCGCAGCGTGCCACGAGTCACCAGTCACGTCAGTCGCGTACGTGTCGTGAGCGTCCCGCGCCGCAATGAACAACCGCTCGGACCTGTCGAACCCGGCTTCACCCGCGAGCGTCTGGAACGCTGTGTCGTTCAGGATGAGTGCTTCATCCTGCGTCAGTCCGACGTGCGTGTCCTGCTGGTCCATGTACAATTCCAAGTTATCCATCCGCGAGCCGTGGGCGTCAGGGAGTGCCGCGTCAATCGCGTTCAACACACCGTGCAGCCGCGGTGTGTGTACGTTGTGGTACCGGGCGACTGTCTCCACGACGTCCGTCGGGATCGCGTGCGCGATTTCGTCCCCGAACATCACCGGGAGAGCGTCGTAATTCGTATCGTCCTGTTCTCCGTTCGTGTCGTCGGTTGTTGCTACCATTGTTACATCCATACATCACCCCCCGTTCCTAATAAACGTTTGCCGTCACGCAATCATCTCTAACACAACGCACAATCATGCTAACAACACAGTGTAACGCAACACCGCCCACGCAACCAAACGGTAGCAGGCACGGGGTACAAGCCGTCACGCGCCCGTCCAGTGTCACGGGCACTCGGTAGTAACACCAATCCGGGAACTCAGAACACCAAGTGAAAACCATACTGAGAACGGTTATCGCCAGTCGTCCAGCGACACCCCGGAATCACTCACGAAGTACCGCTCACCAGTATCGTCCTCTGCAGGCAGCACTGGCGTGTCGTTGGTAGACTCTCCCGCGTCCGCTGTACTGGACTCCTCTGCTGGGAATCCACCGAGCTCACCTTCCATGCGAGCGATTTTGAGTTTAGCGAGGATGTACTCACGCGGCGTTAGTAACACGTCGCGCTCGTGCTCAGGGATATCCTCGATGTTCGTAGGATCCCCAGTCCGGCGGTCGTTGGTATCACCAGTCATAATCCACGTAACACTACCACGCGAACCGACAACCACGACAGATACCACGTAGAAACAGGCGGTGCAGAGTCTGCGTTACAGTTTATCGCTGCAGACACCACACAACTCACCGATCTCCTCAACCTCCCGCACACCGCACGCACAGCACGTCAGCTCACGCCCACCGTCACCCCCTCGCTGTGTCATAGCTCACACTCCTGGCAGACGTGCATATCCTGCCCGTGATCGTACAGGTGCGTCGTTCGTGTCTGGCACCGGTGACAGTACTTCTCCCGCTCGTAGTTCGACCCGCGGCCCTTCGGCGGGTACGTGTTTCGTCGTCGCATTGTTACACTCACACCTTCCCCTCAGTTACACATAAAACCTCGTCCAGCACAAGAAGATTAGACTTGTACCCGGCAAGGTTATTTACGTACAGTAGCGGAAACACCACACGTAACGATGCCACACCCACTCGACAAGTACGATCTCGGCAGCGAAGAACAGAACGGCGAAGACCACTACCACGACCCAGAACGCTGCACTCACTGCGGGTCACGGCGACTCGGGAACCGCCTCGAAACCATCAGTAAGCCTGACCCCTGCACCGACGACGTCACCGACTGCACGTGCTGCTACTGCCCAGGATGCGGCGCTAAGTCCATCTACCACCGCGAAACCAAATCACCCGACTTCCGCTGCATCAACTGCAAGCACACGTTCGACGACCCCGTCAAACCCGACTGGCGAGAAACCGACTACCACCCGCGACCATGCCGCAGCTGCGGCGGCGTCACACTCGGCCCGTAACACCCCGCTTCACGTTCTCTTTTTTCCAGTTCCTTCCCGTGAGCCAGCGGCGACTGCACAACCCGACCCCGCTCGCATTAGTAACTGTCACTGAACGCTATACTCGGTCGTCGTTACCACGAGGGAAGAACACCGACCCGGACGGTTGGTAAAACGAACCCGGTGGTGAGTGACCCGATGGGCTTGCGTTGACCCCGGCAGGGTCGCGGTTGGTAAGAGCCCAACAGAGAACCGTTACACTCACACTGACGAATATCAACAACCTGAGAAGAAAACAACGACTCAACGTGTTGAGAGAACCACACGAGAGAGCCCGGGCAGCGACTGCGCCCACCAACCACACGGAGACTCCACTTAGGGGTTAAAGACCCTACCACACCAAACACCATTTTCGGACGAAATCGGCCTATTAATCTCTTTAACCACCCCCGTTCACGAATTCTAAGCGAATTAAAGCACCTCTAAGTACCCGCAGCACCCTGGCTTCTATTTCGGGGGGTTGCGACCCCCTCGAAATCTGTTTAAAACCAATTGAATCACCCAATGCGCCGCTCGAAACCACCATCATGCGGACGGATCCTCGAACGGTTGGTAAGAACTGTAATGTAATCCGTCAATGCACCGCTTGAAACCACCTGCATGCGGTTCATTCACCGGGTATTCCGGTGTGAAGTAATTGATTTGCGTAACACTGTCTCGAAAACCACCCGGCGGGCCCGGAACCACTCCGTCGAGTTTATCCCACACCCGAAACTTACGAACATTGACATGAGTCAGTACGGGTGTTATGTAACACCCAGAGGAACCCGCACGTGTACGCCGTGGAGGGCCACGGCATAACACTACAATCGATTGAGAACAGCCTCCGCCGCACTCGTTGGCCCGTTCGACACGTCACACTGCGCCGATAGGCATAGCCGGAGGAACTCCACTTCTTCACCGGTGAGCTCGACCGGCCGGCCACGCGACCGTTGCACTTTGAGCTTGATCCAGGTGAACGAATCGTCTCTCCACGGGTCACGATCGTCACCGGGGTGTCGGGCGTGGTGTGCGCGACTCTCCTCTAACGCTGCGCGGACTGCAGCTGCCTCACGCGCTGACAGATCGAGCGTTGTCGCAGTGGACGTCACCGGCGACGATTCAGGCGCTGGCTGTGGGTTCACGTCAGTGTTACCCGGAGGTTGGTTATCGAGCGTTGCGTCGTTCGGAGCGTGTGTGCTCATGTCTCACAGTAACGGTTGAAGGGTATTAATCTTTATCCAAGCCAACTCTCTCAGACAAGTCCTGAACCCAACGTCGCTGCCGTCCCTGGTGTCAAAGACACGTCCTGCGCTGCTTGCAACACCATCACAGCGAAAACCGCGCCAATCAGCAACATCACAGTCACAATCACTCCGATTAACGCCCACGTTACGGTCGCGTCGAATTGCATACCTCAACGTACTGCGTGGGGCGTGGTCGGTGACAGATACTCAGCGTGGTTCCGGTCTATACTCTAATACGGGTTCTCAGAATTGAGCCGAACCCACCCTACACCCCTTTTTATTCTTTAAGTGCATCTCTACCCACCCTCACTTAAAACATATAAAGGTGTGTAGGGTGTCTCTCCGAAAAAACTCAGAACCCGTATTACACAGTACGAAAAAGAGACAAGAACGATTGGTGTAGGCCGACGTCCGAGTTTAATCAGATATAACTGTCCAACACACGTACATAGGAGTATGCCCGCAGACAATGATGAAGAACGCTTACGCCCGGTTGATGAAGCAATCCTGAACGCGTTGCTCGATGGGCGCGAGCAAGGTGAGCCGTGGGGCCGTGACAATCCGAGCCGGGTCGCCGACCGGACGGATTACAGCGGACAGCATGTGATTGACCGGTTGAACGTCCTGCAGGCCGGCGGTCACGTTCGAAAACTCGCTCGTGGATTGTACGAGATAACACCTGATGGGATCGCTGCAGTCGAAGAGGAGTGAGCGTGTCCGAGCGTCCGAGGCGTGTCCGCGGCGTCCGGACACCGTGAATCCCTACGCTGTCACCGGGTTTTGCCACTGCGTGTCCGCGTCCGAACGGGAGTGCGGTGTACGACGTAAGCAGTAGGGTACGCGCGCGTGCGTTGGCGCGGTTCAAAATCCCAGCTGTAAAATTTGATTCGGGAGCGCGGCGATTCGGCGAGTCACCCTGCTAAGCCACTCCGGTTCAACGGTTCCGGGGTGTCCGGCCGAAGGGTCACGCCCGCGTAAGGGCCGTCCAGTCCTGTTCTAAGGCCTTCCGTCCGAGCGCCGTCAATGTGTACTCCCCGTCCCGCTTCTGCCAGCACGCGCCGACAGGCCGGTCTGCGTCGTCCGTGATGGTAGACCGGGCGACACCAGCTGCATCAGACAGGTCGCGGAGACTTGACGGGTGGTCGTCCTCGATCGTGGAGAGGACAGTCACCCAGCGTTCGATTTTGTCTTCGTGCTCCAGCCACGTTTCGAGCGCGGCAGGGATGTCCACGTCGTCTAACTGGCGTTCCTCACGTTCTGCTTGACTCAATAGGTCGAAGGACACTTCTTCAACGCCTTCACCCGGGTCGTGGAGCTTCACAACCCCAGGCATCCCATCCCGCATACGGTCGCTGAGTGCGTCGTCTACCGAATCGTACCCGGTAACATCCCCAGGCGTCAGGTACCAGTCCCCCGGTTCTAACGGGTTCTCATCGGCCGTGACACGGTCCCCGTGCCCGTTGATGTACTCAGTCAGTTCATCTTCCCCACCTGTTGGTGGGTCGTCGTACGCTCGGGGGAGTTCATCCATGTCGTTTTCACCACGGTATGCGACGCGCCACCCGGACGCGACTCCATACCGGTCTTTCCACGTCAAGTCACCGTAGGAGAGCCCGCAGCGCGCACCGCAGAAATTGATCGGGTAGACTTTCTCTGGGCGTCCGTCTTCCTCCCCGCCACCGGCGATCATCCCCCATCCAGTCGGCATATTCCGGAGTTTATGCCGTTCGTCGGGGGTGAACGACCATTGAATCGCATTGATTTTCTCACCTTTGATTTTCAACAGGATGTTGATATCCATGTTCGACCGGAGGCTCTTTTCGAAATCAGTGACTTTCTGCACTGACGCGAGAAGCATAATCCGGCGGGCTGAGCCTTGTGTCGTGTACAAATACAGGACTTGATGTAGACCGTTAGTGATTGACGAGTACCGGCTGTTCTTGTTTTTGGACGGCGCAAGCGCTTTGATTTCACGGCATTCGACAGCGACCCGGGGGAGCGACGGGTCGTCACCCCGTGCGTCCCAGATTAAC
Organism: Natrinema thermotolerans DSM 11552; assembly: GCA_000337115.1. Taxonomy (GTDB): domain Archaea; phylum Halobacteriota; class Halobacteria; order Halobacteriales; family Natrialbaceae; genus Natrinema; species Natrinema thermotolerans. Next base: position 58,179 of record AOIR01000042.1, on the reverse strand, counting down.
GCTAACCAAACCAGCACGCACAAGTGTTTCAACCCGTCATCGACGTGATTCGCGTTCAGAGCGGCGACGCGGTCCTGGTCCGCGAGCACATCATGCATGTCGATGTTGGTTCCCGCGCCACGGTCACGGATGATGCCTTGTCCTGCAGCGATTGTGAGTGATTCCACGATGTTTTCCAACACCGTGTCCTCGCTCATTTCGTACTCTTCGTACTCAACATCGTCACTCCCATCTTCGGGTGACTGCGCGGGTTCGCTGACAGTGACGCGGGCGGTTGTTTCCTCAGCGTACGTTCTGAGTTGCGTGATGAGCTCGCTTACCTCCCCGGTTCCGTTCTGCACGGCTTGCAGGGCTTGTGACAAGCGTTGTTCGGTTTGCCCGCCTGGTTTGATGCCTGCGAGCCAGGATAGGATATCCGGTGTGAGGTCGTCTACAGACACGCTGAACGGCGTGTGATTGTCGGGGAGTTCGTCGGGCAGGTCGGTCGCAGGGACGAATACGTCTGTTTCGTACCCTTTCGGTGCCTGGTTGAATTGGTCGAGTGAGTCGTGGATGTTCTCGTCGTCTGATGGGATGTGGATCATCCGGTTCTCGTTCCGCCCGTCGTCGTACAGGCTAATCCACTTGTACCCGTGCTCATCTTTGAGATTCCCGGCGATTCGGCATATCGTGGAATCCTTCCCCTGCCTGGGGTCAGCGACAACGAGTATGTGCCGGGCGTCGCGGAGTGGGAGTGTGACTGCACGGTCTTCCAGATCGGTTGGGTCGCTTGCACCGACACGTCGCCGTGCGATCTCGGTTTGCTCGCCGTCTGCCACGCGGCTGGATGCGCCAGGGATATCCAATGCTTCTAACCGTACCGGGGCGTACCCGGACTGGTCGCCGTATGACCCGAAGACACCGACAGCACCCGCGACTGCGGAGTACACTCCGTGTTCTTGGACGAGGTCGGCGACTTGCATCCCGCGTCGGCGGCGTCGACGGTATTGTTGCCAGAGTATAGCGACGTGTTGCGTGACACCTCCGCCGCGAACGACGGTTTTCACGTCGTCAATCTCATCGAGGAGCGCACCGAGTTCTGTTAGTAACTCTGCGGCGTTCTTGTCACCCCAGAGTTCCCCGTCGTTCTCGTCACCGTCTGTTGCTTCCGCTTCCGCCGACGTGTTCCCACCGAGCGCTACCTCGATTTGCTTGACGAGATCGTTGATTCGCGCCTCACGCTGCCGTTCACGGTCAAGTTCTACGTCACGTACCCGTTTCTCGATGCTGTTCCGCGCCACTTCCTCAGTCGGGTCGTTGTCGTCGGGTTGTAGGTGGTCGTAACTCACAGTGTAATTACAGTAACACCGCCCTGACGGGTGGGTGAGAGATACGTTCGTCGTGAAAACGAGGGGTTAGTCGTCTGAGACGGTGGCTTGTGACACGCGGACAGCCGGGCCGTCCGGCGTCTCCGGGTCCGGGACGTTGTACCGTTCTCCCCCGGTGTTATAGTTCGAGTACACGCTGCTGAACCGCGCTCGAACGTCTGCTAAGTCGTGCGGGAGCGGGTCGTCACGCATCCGAACAGCCGGAACGTCACGCGTCTCACCTTGCGTGTTGGTAATTTCGACTGATTCCTGCACGAGCACTTCCGGCACGAGCATCAGGTACATATCCGTCACGATTGACGGGTCATGTCCGAACGCCTGTTCGGGGTCCCACAGCCGCCCGCCGGAGCCGTACTGGACGGTCTCCTCGATGAGTTTCTCACGCGGAACCAGGCCGTTCTCACGCACCACGTCCACGAGGTCCTGCGCCGTCCGGTACTCCTCGAAATCCCGGTACGCCGCGAGGTCCGGGCGGAGTGACGCGAGCTCCTCCACGTAGTGCTCCATAATCGACGGGGCGACGTCGTCACCGCGAGCGTACTGCAGACCGCGTTTAGCGACACCGTCAACGAATTCTGCTCGGTCAGTGGACGCGTACCGGTGCCCGCCAACCCACGCGACGTACAGCGTCATGGACCGCGTGTCCACCGTCTTCACCAGCACGGACACCATGTCCACGGACGGGGTCGTGCGTTCCGTCCGCAGGGAATCAAGCCGCCGCAGTCGCTTCCGGCGCACGCGGATCAGGTTGAGACCCCCGACGAACGCACCGAGACCGGCCAGTCCGACATACACGATGGGGTGCAGCCAGAGTTGCAGGGCGACGACAGCCGCCGCGACGATCGCCACGACCGGCACGGCGAAGTGCCACGCCCAATCGTCCTTGTTGAGCGCGGCGGCGGTGTCCATCCGCCACATTTTGAAGAGCTCAATGAACCCGAGTTCCTCACCGTCGTCCGTGTCGTTGGTAGCGTTTTCGCCGTCACCATTGTTTTCGACGGGTTCCGGGTTCACGGTATCGTGACCCCACTCAAACCCGGTTTTTCCTTCGTCAGTATCGTCGTTTACCCCGGGGTTCACGCCCACAACATCGTCTTCCCCGGCCTCGATAGTCCGGTCGATTGCTTCACGCGCATCCTGTACGTCGTCGTCACTTCGAACGACCGCTCGCGCTGCATCCGCGGGCGTCCGCACCTCCGCGGCCAATCGAAGGACCGTCTGCGCTGGCACGCCCGTCACGGATTCCGCTTTCTTCGCTTTCAGCCGGTCACGCCCGGTCAGAACGAACTTCCCGACGACCAGTAACACGACGACGTACGTCCACGTGGACGTCGTGACCTCCAAGCCAAATCGAACGATCGGTGACGGTGACGCTTGCGGGTTGATGCCACCGGTGAGGACTGCAATCGCGGCCGCGACTGCCGCGCCTGCACTCCCGGCGATTAGTAACCACAACACACCTTCCGTCTGCCGTCCCGGCCCACGCCCGATAACCCACCGCCGGACGCGGCCGGGAACGAGTGATAACACTGTCTCAGCGAGTCTCGTGAGTCGTGGCATGGTTAGTCGTCACCTCCGACTGCCGCGCCACCTGCACCGCCTCCTTGCAGTCCACCGAACTGTTTGGATTCGTCCAGTTCGTCCAACATACGGTCGATGTCGTCGTACGTGTCGCGGTAGATGTGCCCCATGCCGTGTTCGGTCATGAGGCGATGCATGGCTTTCTCACCGTGGCTGAGTGCGATATCCACGCTTGGTAGACGTCCGGGTCGTGCGACGCGTTCGAGCCACGATTGCTCGATTGTCGCGGCTTCTAACCCGCCAGTCCCGCCGATTTTCTCAATGTCACCGTTCTGCGCCTGCGTTGGTAACTCTCCACGGAAGAGTTCAGCGAGCTCAACGAGCGTTGTGACGCCGTACGCGTCCTTCCAGTACACTTCACCCATGAGCCCGATCCCATCGATTTCACGGAGCTTCGTGTCTGCAGCGGTTCGCTGGTCTTCATTGTACGACGCGTTCATTTCCCGCCGCATTCGCCGGACGCGTCCGGGGTCTTCGGACAGGACACGCAGCATAGCGCCGTATTTCCGGAGGAGCCACGCGCTACCGGTGATGAGGAAGAGGAGCACACCACCAATCACGACCGGGTTCGTCGCACCGGCAACAACCCACATAACCGCGCGTTGTGCCTGTTCCATGAACAGGGACTCGTACACTTCCTCCTTGTTCAGCAGGTCGTCCCACCGGTTCTGCAAGCCGTCCGGAGACCGTTCGTACCCGCTCGACTCTGCGTCGTCAAGCATCCGCAGGATAATCCCGCGGTACTGCTGCATGTCTCCGTCAGAGACGGTGACGGATGTTTTCTCGGCGTACAGGTCCACGACACCGCTCTTCCCGTTCTGCAGCACGATTTCCATCGTGTACAGCGACTGTTTCCCTGGGGGTGCGGCGTCGTCTTGGTATTCAACGCGGATGCTTCGGTCACCGACAACCTCCGCTGACGCGCCTGGTTGCCGGATCGAAACGTGCTTCACCGGGTCCGGGGTTTCGAAGACGACGAACGGACCGCTCGTGTTGTACGTTGTTTCACTGGCTTGCTCGACGGTTAGCCAGTCCTCGCCTAGACTGACGGGGAAGAGCCGGATTACTGTCCCATCGTCCGTGACGTTGGTAGCGTTCGTCTCGTTCCCTGTTGCCGGTGTACTCGTCTCGTTATCGCTTCCATCGGCCGGTGTTGTTGTCGTGCTGTTCTCGTCCGGTGTCGTGGTCGTGGTGTTGTCGGGAGCGGCTGCAGCGACGCCTGCACCGCCTGCAATCGCCGTCAGCACGAGGAGTGCTGCGACGAACACGGCCGCTGCACGCGGCACCCGACCACCGTTAGTAACGTTTAGCATTGTTATCGTGACTCACCTCCACTGCCGTCCTGCTGATCGTCGCCTGGTTCGACGTCACCGGGCCCGAGTTGCCCACCACCCGCGCCAGGGGCAGGGCCGCCGGCGATTCCTTGCGCGGAATTCAGAACAGTCAACCAATCCTGTTTGAAGTCCTCACGCTCGTTGTACTCCCGGTTCTGCACCTTCTCGTACATCCTGTCAAGCTCACGCTGCAGTTCCGCGTTCTCCGCTTGCGTCGCGTCCATCCGTGTCTGCAACTGGTTGTTTTTCCGGCGGATTTGTTGCGCGCGCTCGTTCGACAGCTGATTCTGTGATTTGTACGTAATCTCCGGGTTCCCTGGCCCCTCGATAACACGATCGCCGTCCGGTGACGTTTGGACGACGTACCCGGACGGGACGGTGACGGCGTGTTCCGGGATTTGGTGTTCAATAACGTCTTCCGGGATTTTCCGCGCGCCACGTAATTCGCGGCGTTCGGCGATTTGTCGGAACCGCCAGAACAGCCCGAGGAACCGTTGTTTATGGCATTCCTTGATTATCGGTTGCCCGTCAGACACGCTCGTCCGGCTGTCCATGTACGGGATCCGTTCGACAACTTCGTCACCGACTTCGTCGTCGTAAATCACCGTCAACCACTGCACACGCCGGTCAGACCACTGCTTCACCCGCACACCTGCGATAATCCCGCCGAACGCAGCACCGACGATGTACGTCTCCACGGTGAGGTACGAGGTCGGGTCCGCACCGACGCGCAGCATCTGGTGCGTCAAGAACACGAAGAGCCCAACGAGACCGAGGATCGCCGTGAGAGCTAAGCGGTACGGGAGCGGGTAGGCTTTGTACCGGCCGCGGAGCGGGATCCGGAATTGTTTCCGGCGGTCTTGAACGGAAAGTTCGTGCCGTTCTTCCCCACTCTGTTCGTTGGTATCGTTCGGGCGGAATACACCCCATCGAGCGGCGGCGTACACGCTCACGCCAACAATGACGATTACAGCGATTGCAAGCGTGATTTGCAGTACATCTACCATTACACTTCACCCCCGTTCTCACTGTTTTCGTCGGTCGTGTGGATCAGGTCGGACACTTCGGTTAGTAACTCGTGCCCTTCCCGAACCATGTCTGAGTGTTTTGCCTCCCATTCTTCGAGGAGTGCTGGGATTACGACACACCCGGTCTCTCGCGCCTGTCGCTGGAATACCTCCCGAGCGTCACGTTCCGTATCAGCGTCTGTTAACCGGCGTTCGCGTGCTTTGACGCGGTTGTTATCGAGGAGGACAGGGCAGCTACTGCCGTAATGCGGGCAGCCTTCGCAGTCGGCGGGGAATGCGTCCTCTCCCCGCCGTACTTCTGGGGAGTGGTACATGTCGTTCTCTGCCAGTAACCCGTTGAGGCGTGAACCAACGTATTCGGCGGCTGTGTCGGCTTCCGTGACGTCGTACGATTCTTGCACCCACGCCTCAACGCGGTCACGGAGATCGTCGTCTCGAATTAGTAACTGCGTCTCGATGAGCTCCGAGCGGATGTACGCGACTGTGGAGCCGTGCGGTGATTCGCCCGGCGGTGTCTGCGTGCCTGTGCGTCCGTCTGAACGGTTTCTGTCTGTGGTCATGTGCTATCACCTGCAGCGTTCCGAGCGGCGTCTCGCGCCGCGTCAACCACCGCATCGATGGCGTGCTGCGGGCCGGCGACCAGCACACCCGCCACGACTGCGACGGTCACGTCGCCACCCGGTGCGAGCGGGTAAGTCGAATCCCGGCAGAGTCGGGCGGGCAGGTACAGTTGCTGGTAGTCCTCCCCCCCGACGGTTTGCACGGACGTCGTGACGCGCCGTGTCACGGTAACACCCCGTAACACTGCCGCTCGCCGCGGTTGGTAAGATTCACCGGGGGCGTTACAACTATCTTGTAAATCTCTGCCACCAGCCCGTTGTGTGCGTGTTTCATACTCAGAAAATCACCCGTTGAGCTTCCGGCGGAAGTCCGTACCCCACAAGTCCGCTACCCCGCCGATGAGCACGAACCAGAACAGCGCGACAACGAGAGCGCCAACGACGACGTACCCGCCGACGATGAGCGCGATCCCGGACGTGAGCCACATGACACTCATAATGACTCTCCACGTCGTGTAGATCGTGTCTGACATGCTGCCGAGACGCATATGCGCGGCTGTCCCGGCGAGGACCGCAGCTGCGATTACACCGACGATGAACCACGCTGCCATTATTCCGAATCACCGTCGTTACCGCTTCGCGTGCCGTCCATCCGGTCGTTCAACGTGTCACGGTCAGCGAGATCGAGCGGGTTATGCTGCGACGCCCGACCGAACTCCCGGCTTTTCTTCAAATCCAACCACTCTCGCAGCACCCAGCGTGCCACGAGGAGGACACCGACGAGGAGCGCGGCTGTTGGTAACGCGGCTGGGTTCAGTACGACTGGGAGTGCGACGACTGCTACGACAACCCAGAACGCCGCGCGCATCACTCTCATACGGGTAACACCCCGGATATTGCGCCGGTTTTCACTGACGCGAACGGTAGCCCGCCGAACGCGTCAGCGATTTCCTGCCACCCACTGACGTACGAGTCGATGCGGTACTGGACTTGATCGAGCGCGTCCGGGTTCGCTGTGAACCGGACTTCTGCGGCCGGGTCGTTGAACGCGAACTCTACCGAGTCACCGGATTCCGTGTAGTACACTGGAGCGTCTGCGTCCGTGCCGACCGGCGACCACCCGGTTTCGTTAGTCCTGTACATGGCGTGCCACGATTGGACTGTACGGGACCCATTGGGGTCAGTGAGAGATACGGTGACTCTGTCAGACCCGTTCCCTGGCGCGGTGACGGTGTACTGATTCTGTTCTAAACCGTCGTCAAACCAGGACGTGACGCGGTCTTGGATACTGTTCGCGGTGTCCTTCGCCGAGTCTGTCCATGCTAAACTGATGATACGAGCGTCTGATGGTGCGTGCGTTGTCTCCGCGCCTGCCGGGAGGTCGATTATGACTCTGGTGTAGTGCTCACCAGTCGAGAGGTCTTGCTGCGCGGTCCACTGCGCGGTCACGTCAGCGCCGGCTTCGGCGTCCACGTCACCTAATTCGGACACGCTCACCATGCTCGATGGGATGTCCACAATCAGGTTCGTGCAGTACCCGTTGTTGTTCACGGATTCAATGCGGACGAACCCTGTCGCGTCTGTTATCGTTACGTCCGTGTTATCCTGCGACGACACGACTGAGCCCGTGTCGTTGAAGTGCGTAGCGTACTCTCCGGACCGGAGGTCGTGTGTCACGGTGACACAGTCACTACTGGCACCGGCTGCTGCCGGTGTTAGTAACACGACACCGGCGATGCTGGCGAGCACGACAGCGAACGTGAGGATTACCGTCGTCGGACGTCCCACGACCGATCACCCCCGTTTCTTCGGGCGTCTGTGAACCGGTCGCCGACCGCTGGAATCATCCGGAGTACACCGATGAGCGCGGTGATGGTGAACAGGACACCGAGTGCGATCGTGAGCCCGGCGGTCACGACACTGGATGCGTACGCTAACACTGCGAGGAGGACAGACGCGACGATTTGGTCCTGCGCGTCCCCTTTGAACCCGAGGGCTTCCGGGAGCGCGCCTTTGATTTGCTGCCACGTCTGCTGGACCGGTGTTGGTAAGATTCGCTCACGGTCACCGACCAACCCCCACACGTTCGTAGCGAATCCGCGGGCCTGCCCGACCGGCCACGTCACCGCTTTAACTGAGAGACGCGCTGCACCCGCTGCACCGCGCGTACACGCATCCCACGCTGCTGCGAGTGCCTGTCGCATTACAGGTCACCTCCCAGGATGGACGCTTCGATGTCACCGCTGTACGTTGCCCACATCTTCACGACCGTCGCGTCGTTCCGCTGGATCGTTTCACCAGTCTCGATGTACTCCGTGCGCAGCGTTTCGAGTTCTGACGCGGCGTTCTCGGCCGCTAACCCGCTCACCGTGACGGTTTCGTCAACAGTCCGGTCGTCCGGGATGGACTTGACGACTGACGAGTTCGCATACGTTTCCGACCCGTTCTCCGTGACGATATCCGCGGTCAAGTACCGCGTCGCGGTGTCACCGCCCGTTTTGAACGTGATTTCAACGGTGTCGTGCCCGGCGTACACGCCTGCGTGCTCGTCCGCCCAGGACTCGTACGCTGCAGAGTTGTTGTTGTACTCGTCTGCGACGTTGGTAGCCACTTCCTCAGCAGACGGGCCGGACCCCCCTAACCCGAGAAAACTCGTGGTAGAGTGCGTAACACGGTCCATCCACCCGGACGCGGCCGCTTGCGTTACATCCATCGACGGGGCATCCGGCACCCAGCCGGGCAGCCACCCGTCCGACGAGTTATCCGACTCGCTGGTAATCAGACCGTCCGTAATCCCGCCTTCCTGATGATCGGCCGCGACCGGGGTCGTCGCCACTCCGAACAGCCCCGCGGAGACGAGGAGGAGTGCGACGCCAACCGCGACCAAGCGCGGGGATTCCATTCGTAATGTCATGTGTTGTGTGTCGTGTATTCGCGTGTTCAGTGTCGTGTGTTCCTTATCAAGCGGTTCTGTCGTGCCGGGTCGCCCGGTGCAGTTTTTACTGAGTCACTGGTTTCGTGGAAACTCGAAATATGCGTGGAGAGTCGTGTTACCCTTCGTTAGAAGGGGAGGGAGATATCCGGGAGCGCGTTACTGAACGCGGACCAGATACCGAGCTCATCCGAGAGCGTCCCGAATCCGAACCCGCCGTTCACCGTCGAAATGTCGTACGTGACGGTGGACACGTCAGCGTGTTCCTCGCCGAATTCGACCGACACGGTGTCGGTCGCTTCGTCGTACGTGGCGACGGTGTGGTTGTCCATGGCGGACGGTGCTTCGCTGTTGTACACGAGCACAGGCTGGTTGTTAACCATCATCGTCGCAGGGACGAGATCGCCTTCCGACGTGCCGGACGCGGCGGTGCTCATGGCGTCCGCGGCGTCACCGGTCAGCTGCAGGTTAAGCACTGAGTCCGTCCCGTTGATGGTGCTGTAGCCTTGCGAGTCCAGGGTGGTCGTGTTCGATGCGCCGAACAGACCGAGTCCGAGGACCCCACCGTCGCTCTTACTCTCGATGCTGACACTGTCAGCGACGAGCGGGGCCTTCGCGGCGTCGAACCCGGACGGCGCACCGACGTCACCGACGTACGCGTTACTGACACCGCTGTCAGCGTCCGAGAGAGCGACAGATTGACTGTACAGAGTGGTGTTGTCGTTCAGGTTCACGACCTCAACGATAACGCCGTACATCCCGTTGTTACCTGGTGCGTCGGCGAGTTCGGTGTGGTTGATATCCCACTCGTACTCACCGGCGGTGCTGTCGTGCGTTGCGCCGTCGTCAGAGTACACGTCAATCCCGGTGAACGTGGCGTCCTGCATCTGCCCGTACCCGTGGATACGCACCCCGACGTCTTCTGGGCTGCTGGCTTCTGTGTCGTTGATTGCTACGTTGATACTCCCGTTACCGTCGAAATCGACCTGGATTTGCGACGTTGAACTTGTAACGTCGCTCCCGGCCGACCAGGCCGCGGCGCTGCCGGCGAACACACTCATAACGAGGAGTGCGGCGACGAACAGCGACGTGGCCTTGCTGAGGTTGAATTGCATTTGTGTGTTGGTTACTGCTGGTTTCCGCGTGTTTCACTGCCTGTTCCCCCGCCGTGCGACCCCTGTGGTGAAGGGGGCGGGATCCCGCTGAACCTGTACGGTGAGTGTAACCCGCCGGGAGGGGTAGGTGACAGATACGCCGGTGTAACGGGGCGTGTGAGTCGTGTCATTCTGACCACCCCGTCTCGCCGGGATTCGGGACGTTCCCGAATCCGAATTGGACGTACAGTTGCTGCATCCAGATCTCGATGGTGGACATGGCGTCGTCTTGCCACCAGTCGTGCGCGTTCAGCATCTTCCACGGGTTGAGCGGCTGGTCAACGCGGAGGCTCCCGGACATCCCGTTCACCAGCCACGCGTCCAGCGAATCGAGCATGGATTCGACGGGGAACGCGCGTCCGGTCCGGTCGATTCCCGACGCGGTTGGTAAGTGGTGATTCCACGGCGGAACACGCCGTAACACTGGATTCTCGCCGCCCGCGTCGTTCTGGACGAGTCGGATTTGGTCGCGTGTCACGGACGCTTGGAACCAGTGATACCCGCTGTAGACGACGCGCTGCACGTCCCCGGTGTCCGAATTGATGAAGACGTACGAGGGTTCGTGGTCGCCAGCGTGCGAGTCCTGCGCAGTCGCACCTTCCTGTTGTGCGTACTCGTGGAACCCGGCGACGACGTCCGTGTCCCATTCCGGCGATTCAGCGTACAACGCGGTGTACGAAATCGGGTCTGCGACGTCGTACCGGTCCCACAGTAACCGTGGTTGGTAAGCCTCAATCGCTGCGCGGTCAAAGCTAACTGTGACGTGTTCCGGCTGGGCGTCCCAGTACGCTTCCGTGCCGTCGTTGGTAGCCGCCGATGCGGTACTCGTCCCGCCGACAACGGTCGCCGCTGCCACGCCCGACGTTCGAAGGAACTCCCGACGAGACACACCGCTACGCGACCCGTTACACTCCGAATCCCCGTCACGCGGCGTGTCACCCGGCATTACAGCCACCCAGTCAACCAGTTCGTCTCAATCAGGTTCTTGTTCAGAGCGTCGCGGGTCTGCGCCTCAGACGCCCGCGCGGCTTTCTGCGTGGACTCCGACGCCGTCCCGTTCACCGCTCGAACGGCATCCACACGCCCCGCACCAACCTCCGTGACACCGCATTTCGGCAGCGGTTCCGCCGCCGCTCGCAACCGTTCTCGCACGGTTTCCGCGGCCCCGATGAGCGACGAGTCAGCTGCGAGCATCTGAGCGACGACCCCGGACACGATCGGCGCGGCCATCGACGTCCCGGACAACGTGTTCTCGTTCAGTGTACCGTCCGTGTCGGCAACGGTCGCAGTGACACGGTGCCCGCCGGCCGCCACGCCCATCGATTCCCCAGTCTGCGGGTTCGGGCCCGTGGACGAGTAGTACGCTGACAGTGACTCTGCCGCGGGTTCCGAGTCGATTGAAGCAACTGGGATTGTCGGGTCAGCGGACGCTGGACTCCCCATGTAGTGAGTGGTCATGCGGGCGTTCCCAGCAGCCGTTACGACCGCCGTGACACCGTTCTCAAGCGCTTTCTCAACGGCGTTGACGACTGGGTCGGACGTGACCGGCGCGCCCAGTGAGAGGTTGATTACGTCGCACCCTTGCGCTGCGCAGTACTCGATACCTTCCACGATGTCCGTTGTCGCACCGCTTCCGTCGTCTGCGAGGGCTTTCACCGGTACCAGCGTCGCAGACACTGCGGCACCAGTCCCGTTGGTAGCGTCCCCATTCCCGGCGGCTGCCGTCGCGCACCAGGACCCGTGCCCGTTCCCGTCTACGACGGCAGCGTAATCCCCTGCAGCCGGGTCGATTTCCTCACCGGAGATCGTGTTCTTCGCGGCGGTGACGCGGTCACCGTACAGGTCCTGGTTGTAGTTGAGTCCAGTGTCTACGATACCGACCGTGACACCACCGCCGGACTCCCCGGTTTCGTCCGCTCGTGTCCGTGTAACGGCGGTCTGCAAGTCGTACGGCCCTGCCTCACCGTTGAATCGCGCACCGGACGAAGGGAGTGCCCCGATGATGGTATTCTCGATGTCCGTCCCGGGTGATTCCCACGCGCCCGGGGATATCAAGTCGGATTCGGTGAGCGGTGTCGTGTTGGTAAGCACCCGGTTCGGAGCGACGAGGTCAATCCCGGACCGTTCCGCGAGCGTGTCTCCGCCGCCGAGCACACCGAGGTCGAACGTGCTGGTGGGGACGACCGCGCCGGTCGGGGCAGCGATTAGTAACCGTTTCTCCGCCGTGTTATGCCGGAGTTCCACGCGGTTACTCGCTGCGGACACCCAGTCACCCAGCCAATCACCGTACGTTGTACCGTTGTACTCGATGATCCACTCCACGTCACCTGTCTCGTGCTGCTTCACCGCGCCGGACGGGAAGGTCACGTCACCGAGCCACCCGGTCGAGTGCGTGACGTACGCGCTGACCGCGGCGGGCGTGGAGTCCCACGGCATGTCCGCGGCAGCAGGCGTCGTAGCAGTGACTGCGGTCCCCGCGACGACACCAGTGCCTTTGAGGAATGCGCGGCGTGAGACGTCGCTGTGCGGCGTGTCACGCGACCCCCCGTCACCGTCACCGCCCCCGTCACTACTCACGTCGTCGTCTCGGGCGTCTGCTGGTCGCTGTGCCGGTTCGTCCTTACGCATGGCCCATCACCCCCGTGACACCGGCATCCGCTGAGAACGCCGTCACGGGCGTCTCAGCGAGAACGGTGAGCGTGCCAGTCACCGGTTGGATGAACCCGAACGGATTCGGGATGTCCGGCAGGTTCGTCTGAATCCCCCACCACAGTTGCTCCAACCAGCCAGGATCCCCGTTCACGTTCACCTGCGCCGACCCGTCAGACGTCACCGTCTTGATAACCGTCCCAGCGCCTTCGCGCGTCACCTCACCCGCACCGTTCGCCGCTCCGAACGTCACCGGTGCACCGTTCGCCTTCACGTGCGCACCATCCGGCATCCCGAGCGCGTGGATCGCCACGCGAACAGGTTCCTGTACGAGCGACCCGGACGCATCCGCCACGCGAACAGTGTACTGCTGCAGTGAGTACTCCGCCGCCCCGGTGTACACGTGCAGCGTCTCAGACGGCACGTCACCACCATCGAACCGCGCGGTGACAGCCGTCTGCGACCCGCCCGTGTCCTCCGATATCGTCGCCGAATCTACACCGTCAGCGGCAATCGCGTACGTCCCGGACGGGCCGGACGTCACCTTGACCGTTGGCGGCATTTCCGTCCGCTCAGACACCACTTCGAAACGGACCGTCTCCGTCACGGTGTGCCCGGACGTGGATTCGAGCGGGAGTTGCAGCGTGTACGTCCCCGCCGTATTCGGGGTGAACGACACGTCACCGCTGTCGGACACGGTCAGCGTCTGCTCTGCCCCGCTCGGGGTGTACACCGTCGCGTTCCCGAGCGACTGGAACCCGTCCCCGCCGGTCACGGACGCCGTCACGGGCGACCCGACTCCGGGGCGGAGAGAGTCAACGTTAATCGACTCAATGGCCGGCATCGTCCCGTCAGTCGCCGGGTTCCGAACCACCCGTGTCTCACGGATCACGTCACCGTCCCCGGTCGTTCGGATCATCTCGATTTCCGACGCTAACGCGGACTCGTTCAACTGGATGTCTGCCTGCAGTTCATCAGACAACATCCCTTCGTCCACCGTGATGTTCGCCGGGTCAACGACGTCCGTGGACCCGTCCGGCTGAGCGACGGTGAACGTGACTGACTCGTTGTTAAGGTTCTCACCGGACAGTGACACTGTCACGGTGCCGTTCTCGCCTTTCTCGATGGATAACCCGTCGCCGTCACCGGCGAACGGGTTCGGAATCAGGTCGTTGTTGTTCTCACCGTTCGTCTGCTGGTTAATCACTGTCTGCGCGATCTGGATTTGCTGCTCCATCTCCGCACGGGAGAGGTCCTGTGAGATCTCACCGGTCACACCCTGCGACTCAGCGAGCTTCTTGAACGGTTCCTCTAACGCTGTGCCTTCGATGAGCCGGACAACCGTGGCGTTGTACCGTTCCACGAGTTCTGAGTCGTCAACGGTCTCTGTCGGGTCACCGAAGAACGATTCCAGGTCTTCGAAGTGTTCGCTGTCGATGAAGTCCCGGATGTCCTGCAGCCTGTCCGGGAGGTTCGCAAGCGTTGTCGCCGGGTTCGGGACTTCCTGCACCGGCACCGTCACGCCGGTCGCTGGCGGGTTCGCCTCAACGATACCACCCGGCAGGTAAATCGACCCGTTGTAATCCGCGGTCTCGTACGCCGACCGAAGGTCGTCCAACGTCATGTTGATTAGTTGCTGGTCAGACACGACGTCACCTGTCGCGGAGTACGCCTGCACCCGCACAACCTCGTGCGCCGGAGGGACTGAGACGTTGAACTCTCCGTTCGCGTCTGCCTGAACGACCTCCCGATCGAACATCGAGTTCTCGATGCGTTGCTGCAGCGTTTCCGCGCGGTCGGTGAGTTGCCCGGCCTCAGTCTCTAACTGTGTGCGGAACGCCGATGCGACTGTGTCCGGGTCACCGGATATCACGTAGTACGATGCCCCGGAGTCTGTCGCAGTGATACGGTACACGCCGGTTTTGAACGCGACAGACGCCGTTTCGTGTTCCTTCACGGTTCCGCCAATCGCTCGCTTGGTCTCGTGCGTCGGGGAGGTTTCTGCGGTGTAGGACTCGATAACGTCACCTGACGCGGAGAGGCGTTCAACGCGGAATTCACCGCTCGCTGACGCGCCGGGGAGTTGCTGGTCGTATGGGTCGTCGAACGTCCACCCGCCAGCGTCGTCCTTGTTGATATCCCACATCGAGACGCGGTACGGTTCCCCGGGGACGACACGGACTGCTGGTGTGCTCAGTTCACCGCCTCCGTCAACTGGGAGTGGAGTGGACGTGGACCGGTCCCAAGCGGTTTTGTGGTGCACGAGCGGGTAGACACCGCTGCTGCCTTCGTAACTCTGCAACACGTCGAATGACGTGCCACCTTGGTTCTTCCATGCGTCCGGGAGCGGGTTCTCCGCCATGTCCCGGAGTTCCTGGATTCGTTCGTCGTACTTGTCCGTGGAGTCGAACGTTGTCTTGTTCACGCTCCACACTTCGACTGATGCACCCGGGACGACGGCTCCGTCTTGGTTCACGACGGTTCCGGTCACGTCACCGTCGGGACCGTCAAGGCTCTTGTACCAGTCAACACTGGCCACGAACGAGTGCCCCGCACTACCAGACCACAGTTCAGAACCAGTCGAATCGTACGCAACTTCACTGCCACTTCCCGACGACCGGTAAATCTGCTGCCCGTCACCGGACACGGACACGTAACTCGATACCGACGAGTCCGGGGATTTTTCAGTTATTTTCCCACCATCCTCATCGAATACGTGTAACGTCTCTCCAACAGTAGCGCCTACAACACCACCGCCGGAATCCAGCATCGTAACCGCCTGAGTGTCCCCTGCGGCTAAGTCAGCAGCAAACGCGTTTTCGCCAGGGTTATCGTACCCGTACAGGTTCCCGGAAGAGGACCCGACGTACAACGACCCACCTGATGCAGAGAGCGCGTTAACAACCTCTCCACCGGTTATTTGATCCGTAGCAGTGTCGAAAGACTCCGAAATGTCACCGTTCGATTGGTCGATCGTGTAGACCGTACTGTCCCCGAGCGAGGCGTACAGCGTGCCGGTTTCCTCCGAGTAATCCACCCCAGTGTTTACGAGACCGGTGTGTTCGCGTGTCCAGTCAACACTGCCAGTGTCAGTGTTTATTTTGCTGATGTTACCGTTATGACCGACTTCGTATGCGACACCGGCAGGACCGTCGATTACAGTACCGCCGCCCGAAATTTGCGATTGGTGGACTGTGTAATCCCCGGTCTTGGTGTCGATCTCGATTAGTTCGTTAGCGTCAGAAGTTGCGTAAAACGTGTTCGAGTCCACTTGAGTCGCATGTCCTAACGTTGTACCGGTCCCTACGTTGTCACGCGATTCGATGACGTTCCCGTCGATATCATACAGTGTGTAGGACGCTCCGGACGAGCTCCCTACACCGATTGAAGCGACTTCACCGGTGCTTGCGGCGGCGGCGCTGCCGGTGAATCCGGCGAACGGTGCGACCATCGATACGAGTAACAACGCGACGAAGAACAGCGACCGTGCGGCTGCACGGTTCGGTGTTGGTAACGTGCTGGTGAGCCAGTCGTACAGCGATTGTACGCGTCCGTTCTGGGAGTGAGAGCGACTCCCTCCCTCGGGACGTGGTGCTTTTCGGGTACCCATTGGACGGGTGTATGTCGTAGATCCGGTTAACTCGCGTCAGAACACAAACAAGAACACAAACACGGACACAAACACCGGGCGGCGTATCCGGCACCCAACCCGACCACCGGCATACCCGGCAACGTGAGCACCCACACCTCAAACGTTAGTAACCCGGCAGTGTACACCGGCGAACGCACCCCACACGACCGGCCCGACCGCCCGTCACTCTACGTCAACATCCCCAAACCCGCCGGACGCGCCGTTGGTATCACGAAAGAAGATATCGTCCGAGTGGAACTCCACAACCCCAACGGCGACCAGCTAACATGGTACCACCCCGACCGGAGCGTCCAAACCCTCGGTGCAGGCGATTCCCTGTACATCAACATTCCGTCGGAAGCAGCTGACACGCTCAACATCGACACGGACACACCGCTCAGTGTAACGGCGTACCCGTCTCGCATCGAGTACACGACCCGCGACCACCCCTACACGTTGGTAGTCCACACTGACGAGGAGACCACGCGGTCAGTGTAACCGGGTCGCGGGTTACACTCAATAGTTGGTAAGTGCCGGTGTCACTCGAAACCCGTGTTACGCGTTCACTGCAGGGCGGAGGAGCGGTCATTAGTAACGCGAACCCTACCCTCAAGCCCACACAAAACCGTCCGCAGACCGGTTACTCTGTGAACCGGTCCAAGAACCGGCGGCGTTGCTCCATTCGTGCTTGCTTCCCACGCTCATCGTAATGCTTGTCAATCGTGTCCGGGTCCACGTTCGCTCGCTGCCCAACCTCGGACGGCGGCACGTCTTCGGATAACCAGTGCGTGATCGCGCCACGCCTGACTGCGTGCGGTGACACCGATACTGGGCACCCGGACGCGGCTTGTCGTTGCGCGGCCGCGTCGCACTCCTCGATATCCCGACCTTCCGGGCACTCGTCAGTGGACACGCACGGGCGAGTGACGCCCCATATCCACGATGCGATCGTCATGACGTGCGGTCGCCCGTGACTCGTTGTTAACAAGGGGTCGCGGCCGTGGTCGTCAGCCGTGTCGTGCCGGTCCGGACTGTTGAGGTAATCATCCAGCAGCTGCGCGGTGTCGTCCCGTAACGCCACGAACCGTTCCCCCGCGTCCTTGTTCTTCAACGGAGTATCCGTCTCGGGGCGGTGTTGGACGTCTAAGTACTTCTCGTCGGCGTTGTAGTCGTCCACGTCCAGCGCTCGCAGCCCGCCGCGTCGTAGGTGGCAGCGCCATGCGAGCGCGAGCGTGACGTGCACCGTGGACGCGTAACGGTACTGGTTGAGCCAGTCAAGGATGCCGTGTGCGACGTCCGGGTCGAGCATGACGTCGCGGGCGTTCTCGCCGGTGTCGAGCGTGGGTGACACGACTTTCGTCGCAAGGTCCGGACGGACGGCGTCAATGCTCTCGCAGAACCGGATGAACACTCTGAGCGTGTCCATCTGTGTTTTCTCCGAGACGGTGTTCAGGTCGCCGTCGTCGCGTCGCCAGAGTCGGTATCGGTGGAGGTCGCGCCCGGTTATGTTGTTCAGGTTGGTAACGCGTGGTTCGTCTGCGTCTTCTTCGGTTTCTGCTCCGTTTTCGTCGGCGTCGTTCTTGGTTCCGTTGCACCATCTGACGAAGTGCCCTAACCGTGAGGAGTGGCTGTAGATCGTGGCTTGGGATTTGTCGCCTTCGATGGTTTGGATATACAGGTCGAGCGCGTCTTGAGGGTCGATTGGTTCCAAGTCGTTTGGTCGTCGGGTCATGGTTGGTAAGTCTTGGAACCGGTGCCCTGCGGGTCGGGAGCGGGTCGTCTGGACAAGATGCGTGAGAACCGACGGACCCAGTCGGGGTGGAAGCGCAGGCGACGACGCGGGTTGTCGTCGCCGAGAACCGCGAAACCGGCCCGCGGCAGCGCTGGTCGCCCGCA
Source organism: Natrinema thermotolerans DSM 11552 (assembly GCA_000337115.1). Lineage (GTDB taxonomy): Archaea > Halobacteriota > Halobacteria > Halobacteriales > Natrialbaceae > Natrinema > Natrinema thermotolerans. Next base: position 40,047 of record AOIR01000042.1, on the reverse strand, counting down.
GCCGTCGCCGGTGCGGTTTGCCGGCGACGGCGAGGACGCAAGGGTTCAGGTGGAAGCCCGCCCGGAACGGCCGACAGGCCGCACGCCCGGCAGGAACCGCGAAATCGGCCGAAACGCTGGGGAGCCTGCAGCGCCCATCCTGTTCCTGCCCGTTTTGGGACTAATACCGAACCGACAGTAGACGGTTCAGTAGCAGCGTTTTCGACCGATTCGGTTAGACGAGGTAGCCCCTCCAAATCGGATACAAAGCGGTGGCCTGTTGCGGCCCCGCTCTGTCGGGCGATTAGCTTCACAAACGCGGGGTGGTCCGCGTGAAATCGCTCGAGGATCTTCTGAGCGAGATCGACGGGGACGAACTACAGCGTCGGATCAAGCAGCATCCCCGTCCGCAGTCCCTCGAGAGTTCGAATGCCCGGAGTGTCAGAGCCGCTGTACGCGACTCACTGACGGACATTCGGAGGCCGGGTCCAAACGGGGCTGTCCGCGACGGATGGAACGAACGGGTACAGAGCGGGTCGCTCCGGCGCTCACCGACGGTGGGGAGGTGCAGCGATGATGGACGAGTTCGTCCGTGCAAATCGGCTGTACGATGTCGAGAGTCGGACGCCCATAGCCCATCCGGCCCATCAAGCGAACGACGCCGACGTTCGCCGGGCGCTCGAGGATCGCGAGGTTCGGGCTGATAGGGGATCCCTTCAGACCGATATTCCTCCTCGTATTCAAAAGAAAAACGAAATTTGGCCGGATCAGAGCGGGAGCGACCATTCGTGGTCGCAATCCGTACAGATGAAGTCTGCGACGGCCTCTCCCCCGGTTGCATACTTTGCGACCCGCTCTCCCAGCCCGTCATCACAATTAGGGCAGCGAGCCAACATCCGGCGACTGGTTTCTAGCTACCAGCGTCGGATCAATCTGCGGCCCCAGTGTATTGGCTGTCTAGATTATCCTCACAACATATCATCCGCCAGAACGGGCCTATCTCAGGGGAGAAAACGGACCAACGGCTACTTTCGCTCGGAAAAGGGGCGGCCGGATTAGTTGCAATCGGCCCGATTCACCTTAGCGCTCGGAAGTCATCCGACCCACAGGAACAGGCCGCTGTTCCAATGGGACGGATGCGTCCGTCCAAGAGCCGTTTCGCTGCGTACACTGATTCGCAGCGAACGCACACGGCCACAAACCGATCGTGGTCGTGCAAGGCGATCACCCCATCCCACTCTGGGGATGGATCTGCCTTTAATTCCTGTGAGAAATCGCAGGTAATCCGTCATAGAGAGACGTTCCGTTTCTCTTGGACACTCTCGACAGGATCTAACTATGAGGACGATGATTCTCGATGAGCCGACTCGTCGAATCCGACGAGTGCGAACGATGCAGTGATCGCGTCGACGCGCTTCACCGGCTCTGCCGAGTGTACGCGCGGTTCGGAACGCGCGGGAGGGTCCGCTATGAGTTCTCGAGCGTCGGAACTCGAGAGTCCGAAGGCCAGCGGTGACGCCCTCGAGGGCGAGATCGTCCTCGTGTTCCTCGCCGACATGGACAACGCTCTTTCGTCGGGTCTCTTCCCCATCGAGGCGTCTACCCCGTTACCGGTCGTCGGCGACGTCGGCGTGACCGACTTCGTCCCGCTGTTCCACCCACACGAACTGTTCACTGCCGCCGTGCTGGACGGCGACCTCGCGGTGGAACACCTCGTCCCGACGGTGGGCTGGATCGTCGCCCTGCTCGTCGTCGCGTTCGTCGCTTCCGACCGCGTGGCCGGGTGTTTCCGAAGATCCGAAAACAGACCCAAATATCGCATCGAAAACGCGATTTCTAACTCTGAATACGCTGTTGATACTTTACTGACTCGTCTCGCATACGCTGTGCTGAGAAGAGAGAATGGAAGAAGCGACACAGGAAGAAGTCAACGACGCGATCGACGAACTCGAGGAAGACGAGGAGTCCGACGAGATACTCATCGCCGACCGATAGTCCGGGACCGTGCCGTCGCGACAGAGGAGACTGCCGGCGTCTCGTCGGCGGGGCGGGCCCACGATCAGCCGTGTGTCCCATTCCGGACTCTCCATCCGTCCCCTTCGCTCGAGGCAGCGCCAGTCATCACCCGTCGGACGACGCGAGCCAGGCCTCGAGCCGAGCGACGAGAGCGTCGGCGATGGCGTCGCCGAGGCGGTCGGGCGTCTCGGAGAGGTCCCAGACGTAGTCGCCGGTTCGGGTGACGGTCACCCAGTCGACGAACTCGTGGCGGTCCAGTTCAAGCAGGAGCGTCTCGAGGGTGGCGTCGGCGAGCCGACAGCCGAGCGCGTCCGCGATCGATTCGGAGAGCTGTGCGGTCGTGGCGACGACGCGGTCCTCGAGGGGATCGTCGCTTGCGGGAGTGGGGGTCGGCGGCGAGGGCGGTCGATCAGTCATCGTCGACCGCTGGGTGTGAGTTCGGACGTAATAGGTTTGATGGGAGTCGCGGCTGCGGGACGGTATCGGCGAGCGACCGATCGTCGGGCACTCATACGGTTTGCTGTACGTCATTGCCGGTGGGACCGCGACCGCTCTGCGGTCCCACCGGGACCGGTACAGCAAACCGTATCACTCGGCGGCGACGAGCTTGTAGCCGCCGCCGTCGGTGTCGGTCTCTTCGCCGTCCTCCGGGTCCGGGTTCGGTGCCCGTTCGGCGTAATAGATGGCCCCATCGATGACCCGCGGCGTACTCGTGACTACGCCGTCGTTGTCGACCTCCCAGACGAGATCGCCGCTGCGTTTCTCGAGCGCGTAGAGGCCGCCGTCCTTCGAGCCGACGAGGACGCGATCGTCGTAGACCGTCGGACAGCCGGTGATCGGGCGGTCGGTCGGGAACGACCAGTGGCGGTCACCCGAGGCCGCGTCGAGCGCGTACAGGTTCCCGTCGTGGCTGCCGACGAAGACCGTGTCGAGCGTCGGGTCGATGGCGGGCCCGGACATCACCAGACTGCCGGTCTCGAACGACCAGTCCTCGCTGCCGTCCTCGAGGTTCACCCGATACACGTGGTGATCCCACGAGCCGAAGTACGCGCCGCCGTCGTAGGTCGCGATCGGGCCCTTGATCTCGCCGTCGTTGTCGTTGCTCTCGGTCTCGAACGACCACTCGAACTCGAGGCCGGGGTACGACCAGCCGTAGAGGATGCCGTCGTTCGACCCACAGACGAGGCGGCCGGCCTCGAGGTCGACGGCGGGCGTCGAGTGTGGGTGGTCGGTCGGCCGGCCCTCGGGGTCCTCCCAGACGATCTCGCCGTCTTCCGCGTTCACGACGAAGGTACTCCCTTCCGGATCGGGGTATTCGACCGCCATGACGAGTCGACCGTCGTGATAGAGCGGGCTCGAGCCGATGGAACCGCCGAGTTTCGTCTCCCAGTCGACGTCGCCGGTCTCGGCGTCGACGGCGTAGAGGACGCCGTCGTACGCGCCAACGTAGACTCGGCCGTCGGCGACCGCCGGCGTCCCGTGGATTCCCCGGGCATCGGGGCCGGTGTCGGTCCCAGTTCGCCATCGCTCCTCGCCGTCTGCGTCGAGTGCCACGAGATAGCCGGTGTCGCCCGGAAAGACGACGCCGCCGTCGGGAAGGGGGGCGGCACTGGCCTTGGCCGCGGTGTGGGTGCCCGTGTTGAGTCGGTCGAGCCGCCAGTCCTGCTCGACGGCGTCGGGAACCGACGCGTCCGGATAGTAGCCCCACCGCTCGAGCGAGCGTCTGAACTGGGCGACGCCGTCCGGCACGGTCCCTTCGCGATCGGTCTCCGTCTCGGGAATCAGGTCGTCTTCGCCGTCGCCGAGACAGCCCGCGAGTGCGATCGTCGCCGCCGTCGCGCCTCCGACCGTCCGCAGTACTCGGCGCCGTCCGTACGTGCGGTGGTCGCGGGCGGGGTGCGAGTCGTCAGTCATCGTCCCGACGCTTGCGCTCGAGCGATACAGGTTTTGTGTTAGCAAACGTATCGATCGAGCTATCGGGCGATGCCGATCGTCCGTCACGTCCCTCCGGGAGACGCCACCGTCGATGCGTCGGACCCGACTACTCGTCGGGATGGTCGTTGATGATGACGACGGCCTCGCCGTCGATGACGGGGTCGTCGTCCTCGTCGACGACCGTCGTGTGCAGGCGGTAGCGATCGCCCCCGAGGTCCTCGACGATCTCGCACTCGGCGGTGACCGTCTCGCCGATCTCGACCGGGCCGGTGAACTCGAGGTTCTGCGAGAGATAGACGGTCAGTCCGGGGAGCCGGGCCAGTGCGGCGCTGATCGTCCCGGCGACGAGGGTCCCGTGGGCGATCCGGCCGCCGAACTGGGTGTCGTCGGCAAACTCGCTCTCGAGGTGGAGTCGGTTGGTATCGCCGGAGACCTGCGCGAAGGCAGTGACGTCGGTGTCGGCGATCGGCTTGCTAAAGCGGACGTAGTCGCCGACACCGAGCGAGTCGTGATCGTCGGTCGAGCGCTCCATGACCCAGGCCTCGTCGCCGAACGCGACCTCGGCGGCGGCGGTTTCGACCGTCGTGCCCGCGGCCGGTCGCGCCGCGTCCGAACCGGCCGTGGGCCGAAAGCCCATCGCGGCCAGCAATGCGTTGTTCGCCTCTCGGTAGCTGTTGAGAACGTGTCTCGAGACGCTGGACCAGTGGTCGTCCGGCGGGGCGGAGCGAGCGTCGTCGACGTCCGAAGGGTGACTACTCATTGGTTTGGATAGCAGGGGTCCGATCGGTCGGTCGGTCGATTCCGGACGTACCTAGAACGGAGATCCCCTTCGGGGTATCGCCAAAGTACGTTGGGAAACCGGCGCCGACAGTGGAGGCCGTCGACGTGGCGTCCCGACCGATCGAACCTACGCGGCGGGAATGAACTCGGCCGTCGCCGTGTTGAACGCACCCGGGCGGTCCTGATTGACGAGGTGGCCCGAGTCGGACAGCAACAGGCGCTCGCCGTCGGTGACCGCCGAGACGATCTGTTCCCCCTGTCGTTTGACGAGCGGGGCCTCCTGGTCGCCGTGGACCACGAGCGTCGGAATCTCGAGGCCGGTCAGCGCGGGCGGTTCGTACCGATAGAGCGCGTCGAAGATCTTGCTGAACTCGCTGGCGGGGATCTCGCCGGCATCGTCGATCGCCGCGGCCCTGGTTTCGGCGTCGACCGACAGCCACTGCTCGCCGGTCGTCGCCCGAATCGAGTACAGCATCGACCGGAAGGTCCCCGCCGAACCGGAGACCGACAGCGTCGCCGACAGGGCCGGCAGCGGCGACCAGAACGACTTCAGGCCGCCGGGGATCTCGACCGGCGGCATCGAGCGGACCGCGCCGCCGAGAACCGCCGCCCTCGCGCCGTCGGGATGGCGGTCCATGTACTCCTGGACGACCATCGACCCCAGCGAGAGCCCACAGAGGACCGGCCGCTCGATCTCGAGGGCGGCGAGCAAGGCCTCGAGATCGTCGGTGAAGAGTTCGATCGAGTACTCGTCGGCGTCGGTCGCGCCGGTCCGGCCGTGGCCCCGAACGTCGAGCGTGACGACGCGGTAGTCCTCGGCGAAGCGCTCGATCTGGGGGGCCCAGGCGTCGCCGGTCATCCAGCCGCCGTGGATGAACACCAGCGGGTCGCCGTCGGTCACACCCGTCGTTTCGTACCAGATCTCCCCGTCTGCGAGTCGGAGTTCCGCCATGCATCCCATTGGGGCTCGGCAGCTATTAGAACGCCGGGTTGCGTTGGCACGGGCTGTGAACGGGGTCCAAAACCGGGAAAACGGTGAGCGGTCAGTCCGCGGACGGACGGATCAGTCGTCGTTGCGGGCGAGCCAGCGGTCCCGGAACGATTCGAAGTCGGCGTCGTCCTCGGTGATGCGGTCCCACGCCGCGAGCCCGCGTTCCTCACGGGAACCCGGGATGGTGTTGTCCAAGATGAGTGCGGCGAGGCCGCCGACGGCCATGCCCGTCGAGCCGATGATGTAGACGGTGTCGACGACGGCCTGTGCGGCGGCTTCGATCGGTGTCGAGACGCCCGCCTCCGCGAGGAAGGCCTCGAGGCCGACGACCTCGCGGAACGCGATCGTACTCTCGAAGTTGCCCATGTAGGCCGGGATCGCCAGCCCGACGAACAGGGCGAAGCCGATGACGAAGGTGTTGCGCGAGGAGTCGAGATCGACGTGGCGTAGGTTCGAGATCCCGACGGCGACGATCTGGCCGAACATGGCGATGAAGAGGCCGCCGACGATCGGGTCGGGGATCGTCGCGATCAGTTGGCCGAAGTAGCCGACGAAGCCGACGACGAGCATGACCGCGGCCCCGAGCTGGACGACGTACCGCGAGGCGACGCCGGTCAGCCCGATCGCGCCGATGTTCTCGGAGTAGGAGGTCGAGCCGCCGGTGCCCATGATGCCGGAGAAGACGTTCATCAACCCCTCCATGCCGATGCCGTGGTTGATCCGGCGCTCGCTGGGCGCGCCCGAGCCGGTGATGTTGGCCACCGCGTAGTAGTCGCCGATGCTCTCGACGATCGATGCCAGCACGCCGGCGAACATCCCGACGACGAACGCGGTCGTCACCTGCGGCGTGCCCCACTGGAAGGGGTAGATCGGCAGCAGCGGCCGCGTGTTCGCGACCTGACCGAGGTCGACGTAGCCCGGATGGCTCCCGCCGATGATACCGGCGACCGACAGCGTGGCCGCGGCAACCCAGGCGATGACCAGTGCCAGAATAACGGGATACAGGCGGAACGCCTTGTGTTTGACGTCGAGATACTGCGAGAACAGCAGGATGAGGCCGAGCGTGAGTCCGAGCAGCCACCAGCTCTGATCGGGCGTCGTGATCTGGGGCGCGTTGAACAGCGAGAGCCCGATCAGGGCGATCGTCGGGGCGACGACGACCGGCGAGAGGAACCGGCGGAGTTTCCCGACCAGTCCGAAATAGCCCATCGCGACCTCGACGATCGCGGCGACGATGATCGCCCCCTGTAACTGCACCAGTGCGGTCTCCCAGCCCGAGCCGCCCGAGACGCCACCGGCGGTGACGACGCCGACGATCGCCAGCGCCGGCGCGAGCATCGAGAACGGCGCGCCCTGTACGATCGGATACCGGTTCCCGAACGTCGTCTGGGCCAGCGTCGCGATCCCCGAGACGACGAAGAAGGTCCCGACGAACCGCGCGGTCACGTCGCCCGGCATTCCCATCGCCCCGGCCAGTATCAGCGGGACCGCGATGTTCGCGCCGACCATCGTCAGGTAGTGCTGGATCCCCAGCACCACCGACTCGCCCAGCGGCGGCTGTTCGTCGATTCCGTATTCGATGTCGTCGCCGACGCCCTCGTCGGCGACTGCCTCGTCCCCCGTCATCGATTCTCGTCGGATAACGCGCGAGGGCGCTCAAAGGGGTGTTGATATCCGTCCCGCTGTGGGTCGGCGTCCCGTCCCAATTCGTCCGTCCGCTGCACCGCGCTCGAGCCCGCCCTATCGCCGCGTCTCGTCGGCCGCCGTCTCTGCAGCGGCTCGGACCGTCTCGACCGACAGCGACTCGAGATCGACCAGTTCCCCCTCGGTCTCGCCGGCGACTAACTCGGAGAGGCCGGCCCGGGAGTCGTCCCCCGCGTCGACGACGACCACGCGAGTGTCGCCGTCGCCGAGGGCTCGAGCGGCCCGCCGGGTCGCCTCCGTGGGGCTCCCGTCGGCGACGTTCGCCCGGCCGTCCGTGACGAGGACGACCACCGAGGCGTCGGTCTCGGCCCGTTCTATGACTCGGCGCGAGGTCTCGAGGCCGGCCGGCAGCGGCGTCCGGTCGCCGGAGGGGAGGTCCTTGAGATGACGGGCGGCCAGCGAGACGCTGTCGGTCGGTGGGAGCAAGACGTCGGCGTCCTCGCCGGCGAAGGCGACGAACGCGACCCGATCGCGGTGTTCGTAGCTGTCCCGCAACAGCTCGAGGACGACGCCTTTCGCGGTACGCATGGCGGGTCGCATCGAGGCGCTGGCGTCGACGGCGAAGACGATCGTCACCGAGGTGTCGCCGGTGCGGACCGACTGCCGGAGGTCGTCCTCGCCAACGCGGGACTCCCCACGGGCGGCAGCCGACCGGACCGACGCCGCGGCGTCGATCGAGCCCTCGCCCGAGGCGGGTTCGGTGCGGACGCGAGCGCCCCGGTTGTCCGTACTCGGCGACGTACTCGCACGCGACCTGTCTCTTATACACATCTCTGATGGCGCGAGGGAGGNTTCGGTGCGGACGCGAGCGCCCCGGTTGTCCGTACTCGGCGACGTACTCGCACGCGACCCCGTCGCGGCCGCCGTCTCGCCACCGTCGACGGTCGGCGACTCGAGGTCGGGCGCGGCCGCCTCGCCGATTTCGGCCCGCTGCTGGCCGGGCACGAGCGGCTGGGCGGTTTCGTCGTCTCTGTCCCCGCCGTCGGACTCGTCCGAATCCGACTCCCCGTCGCTCGAGCCGTCCTCGGACCCGCCGTCGCCGACTTCCGCGGGCGACTGGTTCGCCGATTCGGGTCGCTCGCCGTCGTCGGGGCGGCGCTCGGGCCCGTCGTCAGTGTCGGTGCTATCTCCGTCGCTGTCGTCGGAACCCGACCCGTCGCTCGAGTCCTCACCGTCCGCGCCGTCGTCCCCCTCGTGCCCGTTTCCCTCGTCGCGATCATCGCGTTCGTCACCGTCGGCCGGTTCGGACTCGGCGTCACCGTCCTCGTTGTCCGGTTCCGCCGCGCCGTCACCGTCGTCCGCGTCGCCCTCCTCCCCGTCGGCCTCGTCCGGCGACTCCTCGTCGAACCGGTCCTCGAGCAGATCGTCGAGGTCGGGTTCGTCCTCGAAGGGCGTACTCCGGAGGCGATGGGGGAGCGCGTAGGTCGCCGCCTCGTGGACGTCGGACTCGATCACCGTCTCGCGGCCCTCGAGCGCCGCGATGGTCATCGCGGTCCGGGCCGTCGCCACGTCGCCCCGGTGGCCGTCGACGCCGGCCTCGAGACAGAGGTCGGCGATCTCGGCCTTGAACTCGGTCGGGAGGTCGACCCGCGAGAGGCGCTCTCGAGCCGCGGCCAGGTCGTCGCGCAGGGCGTCGACTTCGTCGGCGTACTCGGATCGCGGATCGGACGCGCCGCCGTCGGCCTCGAGCGCGCGGTCGATGATCTCGACGCGGTCGTCGATCTCCCGGCAGCCCTCGACGCTGGCCTGCAGCGCGAAGCGGTCCCGCAACTGCGGTCGCAGATCGCCTTCCTCGGGGTTCATCGTCCCGATCAGAGTGAACTCGGCGGGGTGGGAGACGCTGATCCCGTCGCGCTCGACGGTGTTGACGCCGCTGGCGGCCGCGTCGAGGATGACGTCCACGAGGTGGTCGTCGAGCAGGTTGACCTCGTCGACGTAGAGGATCCCCCGGTGGGCGCGGGCCAGTAGACCGGGATCGAAGTCGGCCTCTCCCGCGAGGGCGTCCTCGACCGAGAGGGTGCCGACGACGCGGTCCCGCGTCGCACCGAGTGGAAGGGTCACGAGCGGCACGGGCCGGGTTTCGACCGGCAGATCGTCGGCATCGCGGTCGCGACAGTCGGCACACTGCAGGTCGGGGTCGTCGGGCGAACAGCCGTACGGGCAGTCGGCGACGGCTCGCTGTTCGGGCAGCAGATCGACGAGCGCCCGGACGGCGGTCGACTTCGCGGTGCCTTTCTCGCCGACGATCAGGGCCCCGTCGAGGCCGTCGTTGGCCGCGACGGTGAGCAACACGCGCTTCAACTCGTCCTGTCCGACGATCGCCGGAAAGGGGAGTGACGACAGCTTTTTGCCCCCGGCGTTTGCAACCATACTTGAGCTAATACAACAGAGGTTTAAAAACACGATGACACGCATCGGGATCTATACCGCGACGGAGAACGAACTCGGCTCGATCGGGCGGGCCGCCGAGCGCCTCGAGGACATCGACCTCGTGGTGCGCTCGGAGAGCGACCTCGACGAGGAGGCCGACGTCGAGTCGTTCGTCGACGAATTGGACGACGCCGCGGCGGCGATCTTCTGGCTGCACGGGGCCGAAGACAGCATGCCGGGCTACGACTACGCGACGGGCGCGCTCGCGGAGGCGGGCGTCCCGCTGATCGTCAAGGCGACCGGCGACGCCTTCGCCTTCGAGGACACGACGGTCTCGGACGATCATCGAGACCGGGTCTACGACTACCTCGAGAAGGGCGGCACGATCAACGTCGCGAACCTCTGTCGGTTCCTCGCCGCCGAGTACGAGGGCCGCGATATCGAGTTCGACGAACCGACGGAACTCCCCACGGAGGGGGTCTACCACCCTGACCATCCGGGGATCGAGTACGAGGAGCTTCTCGAGACCCACGACCCCGCAAAGCCGACGGTCGCGGTCTGGTTCTACGAGTCCCACTGGACCCACGAGAACACCAGATACGTGGACGCACAGGTCCGGGCGCTCGAGGCACAGGGGGCAAACGCCCTGCCGATCTTCTGTAACCCCGCGACCGACACCGACGAGCAGGAAGACGCCGAGTGGGTGACCGACAACTGGCTCGTCGATGACAACGGCCAGTCTACCGTCGACGCCGTCCTCTCTTCGTTCATGTTCTCGCTCTCGATGGACGAGCGCGGCCGCAGCGCCGACGACGAGGGCTCGAGCGCGGAGGACGTCTTCCTCGATCGTCTCGGCGTGCCGGTTCTCCAGACGGTCACCACGATGCGCTCGCGGTCGCGCTACGAGTCCAGCGACACGGGCGTGATGGGCTTCGAACTCGCGCTCTCGGTCGCGCTGCCGGAGTTCGACGGCAACGTCATCACCCATCCGATTTCGGGCAAGGAACGGACCGACGACGAGGCCGGTATCGGCTCCGCGCCGAAACACCACTTCCCGATCGAGGACCGGATCGATCACGCGACCCGACTGGCGGTCAACTGGGCCGAGCTTCGGCACACGCCGAACGAAGACAAGCAGGTCGCCGTCGTCCTCCACAACTACCCGCCGAGCGACGACGGGATCGGGACCGCCTTCGGCCTCGACAGTCCCGAATCGACCGTCAACCTGCTCGAGGAACTCGAGGCCCGCGGCTACGATCTCGGCGACGACATGCCGGACAGCGGACAGTCCCTCGTCGAGAAACTGACCGCCCAACTCACGCTCGAGGACCGCTGGGTCGCGCCGGAGGACGTCCGTGACCTCTCCGTTGACGTGGTCTCGCCGGACACCTACGCGGAGTGGTTCGCCGACACCGACGAGCGCTTTCAGGAAAACATCATCGAGGAGTGGGGAGAGGTCCCCGACCGCCCGTTCGCGATTCCCGGCGTCGAGTTCGGGAACGTCCTCGTCACGGTCCAGCCCCCGCGTGGGTTCGGGATGGACCCCTCGAAGGTCTACCACGACTCCGACCTGCAGCCGCCACACGACTACTTCGCGTTCTACGGCTGGCTCCGGAACACGTTCGAGACCGACGCGGTGGTCCATCTCGGGACCCACGGTAGCCTCGAGTGGCTCCCCGGCAAGACCGTCGGCCTGAACGGCGAGAGCGCGCCCGACCAGTTGATCGACGACATCCCGAACGTCTACCCCTACATCGTCAACAACCCCGGCGAGGGGACCCAGGCCAAACGCCGCTCCTACGCCGCCATCGTGGACTACCTGACACCCGTGATGCGCAACGCCGGGACGTACGACGAACTCTCGGAACTCGAGGAACTCGCGAACCAGTACCGCGAGGCCGGGATGGAAGACGCCCGCGCCGACGACGGCCAGCATCTCGAGGACCTCATGCGCGAAAAAGTCGCGGAACTCGACCTCGCCGTCGAGTTGGGGATCGAGGGCACCATCGACGAGCAGGCCGAGGTCCGCGGTCCCGACGAGGCCGGCTCGAGCCTCGCCGAGGGCGAGGTCGAGGGTGACGAGGTCGATATCGACGAACTCGTCGAACGCGTCCACGAGTACCTCACGGACGTCAAGACGACCCAGATCCGGCTCGGGCTCCATACGATGTCCGAGCCGCCGGCCGACGAACGGCTGGTGGAGTATCTCGTTGCCCTCACGCGCCTCGAGAACCCCGGCGCACCGAGCCTGCGCGAGAGCGTGGCCGGCGTCCTGGGCGTCGACTACGAGAAAATGCTGAACGCACCCGGCGAGTACGACGAGGCGCTGGGAATGACCTACGCCGAGGCCGCCGACGAGGTCTACGAGACGAGCGTCGCGTTGATCGAAACACTCGCCGAACACGACTTCGACGTGCCCGAGTCGGAACTCGAGGGCGGGCCGGACGACGAGGTCAACATGAACCTGCTCGTCGTCGACCTCGAGACGATCGGCGACGCGCGGGCCAAATCCCGCGCCCACGACGACCTCCGGAAGGCACTGGCCTACGTCTGCGAGGAGGCCCAACCCCGCGTGCAGGGGGCCGAAGACGAGATCCCCCGCACCGCGGACGCCCTCTCGGGCGAGTACGTCCCGCCGGGTGGCTCCGGTGCGCCGACCCGCGGCGGCGTCGACCTGCTGCCGACCGCACGGAACTTCTATACGCTCGATCCGCGCAAGGTGCCCGCGAAGGCCGCTTGGCAGGTCGGCAGCGAGGTCGCGGAGGGCGTCCTCGAGCGCCACTACGACGAGAACGACGAGTACCCCGAGGAGATCGGCGTCGTCGCGTGGGGGACCCCGACCGTCCGCACTCGCGGCGAGACGATCGCCCAGGTGCTGGCCATGATGGGCGTCGAACCGCAGTGGACCGATGCCGGCCGCATCGATGACGTCGAGCCGATCCCGCTCGAGGACCTCGACCGGCCGCGAGTCGACGTGACGACCCGCGTCTCCGGACTCTTCCGGGACGCCTTCCCCGCCGCGGCGGGGGTTATCCACGACGCCGTCGACGCGGTCGTCGACCTCGACGAGCCCCACGAGATGAATTACGTCAAAAAGCACGTCGAGGAAGAGCAGGTGGAACTCGAGGAAGAAGAGGGCCTCGACGAATCCGACGCCCGCAAGGCGGCCAAACACCGCGTCTTTACGACCCGACCCGGCGGCTACGGTGCCGGGACGAACAAGGCCGTCGACGAGGGCAACTGGGACGACCGCTCCGACCTCGCCTCCGTCTACGTCCAGTGGGGCGGCTACGCCATGGGCTCGAGAGGGCGCGTCTCCGACGCCCACGACGCGTTCGAGCGTCGCCTCTCGTCCGTCGACGCGACGGTCAAGATCGAGGACACGATGGAACAGGACGAGTTCGACTCCTCGGACTGGTACGCCTTCCACGGCGGCTTCATCTCCGCCGTGAGCGAGATTTCGGGCGAAGAGCCGGCCTCCTACGTCGGCGACTCCTCGGATCCCGACAACGTCGACGTCTACACGAACGAGGAGAAGGTCCGCAAGGCCATGCGCTCGCGGGTCCTGAACCCCGACTGGCTCGAGTCCATGGAGGACCACGGCTACAAGGGCGCGGGCGACCTCTCGACGACGGTCGACGTGACGCTGGGGTGGGACGCGACCACCGGCGTCGTGAGCGACACCCTCTGGGAGGAGGTCGCCGAGAAGTTCGCCTTCGACGACGATCGGCAAGACTGGATGCGCGATGTGAATCCGTGGGCCCTCGAGTCGATCACGGACACGCTGCTCGAGGCCGTCGAACGCGATCTGTGGGACGCCGACGACGAGACCGTCGACCGCCTGCGCGATCTGAACCTCGAGGTCGAGGGTGACCTCGAGGCACGGACGACCAACGAGGCCGTGGGGGCGGCGACTGATGACTGACGAACCGATGACCGATCGAGGTCGACCGACGAACGATAGCAGCCACGATGAGTGTGATACGCAATGACTGATCAGGAGTTCGAGGAGGAGTACGCCGATCTGGGAGCAACGACACAGAACGCCATGGACATCGCCGAGACGAGTCTCGATATCGTCAGGCAGTTCACGCCGGACGAGACGCTGGCCGATCGCGTCCGCCAGAAGTCGGTCCACTCGATGGGCGACATCGAGTTCCAGCACCTCGTCGAGTTCACCGGCGGCGACGACCTCGGCGACGACGAGGACGCGCCAGTTCGGGCCGGCGCGCGGGCCGTCCTCGAGGAGGCCGATATCTTCACCGATATCACGATGGTGAAAGCCGGCGTCACGGGCCGGGGCCACGACTGCGAGGTCTCCAAGGCCATCGGTCACGGCAAGGAACTCGCCGCCGAGACTGGGATGACCCGGACCGCCGCGGCGATGCTCGAACTCGACAAGGAAGACGCCTTCGAGGGATCGATCGTCACGATCGGGAACGCGCCGACAGCGGCGCTGGCGCTCGCGGACTGCATCGAACAGGGGACCCGGCCGGCGGTCGTCGTCGCGAACCCGGTCGGCTTCGTCAAGGCCGAGGAGAGCCGCGGGCGGATCCGCGAGGTCAGCGAGGAGTTCGGCGTGCCGGCGATCACCCACGTCGGCCGCCGCGGCGGGAGCGGCCTCGCCGCCGCGCTGACGAACGAACTGATCCACGTCGCGAAGGACGTCCGGACCGACGAGATCGACCTCGAGATCGACGCCGAGACGCGGGCCGAAACCGCCGAGAACCGATGAGCGGCGAGTACGATCTCGACGCGGGGCCGGACCCGGCGACGTTCGCCGCGGGAGCGGCGGAGCCTGACATCGATGAACGAGCTGACAACCCCGTCTATGCCGTCGGCGTCGGCCCCGGGAATCAGGAGTATCTCACTCCGCGGGGCGAGCGGGCGATCCGGGAGGCCGACGTCGTCGTCGGCTTCACGACCGTCGTCGAGTTCGTCGCGGACCTGACCGACGCCGACCTGTTGACCTGCGGCTACAAGGACGAGGCCGAGGCCCTCGAGACGTTCGGCGAGCGTGTCGCGGCCGGCGAGTCCGGGACTGCGGTCGCGATGGGCGACCCGAACCACTCGGGGTATCAGTTCGTCGGGAAGGTGCAGGATACGGTGGAGCGACACGATTCTACAATCCCAGTTCGCGTCGTTCCCGGCATCTCCTCGATCCAACTGGCCGCCAGCCGCGCCCGAACGCCCATGGAGGACACCGAGTTCGTCACGCTGCACAAAAGCGGCGACCTCGAGTCGGACATGGACCGCCTCGCGGCCGCGGCAACGACCGACGAGCGACATCTGCTCGTCCTCCCCCGACCGTACGACCGGATGCCCGGCGATCTCGCTGCCTTCCTGCTCGAGGAAGGGGCCGACCCCGACCTCGAGGCGCTGGTCTGTGAGAAGCTGACCCACGACGCGGAGGAGATCCACCGGTTCACGCTCGAGGAGTTGGCGGACCACGCCGGCGGAGACGGGACGGAGGACACCCCGTTCTCCGATCTGGTCGTCCTCGCGGTACGGCAGCCGGTTTAACGGCCCCGCTGCGTTCTCATCGCGAACCGAGCCGAAGCGAGCGGGCCCGAGACGGGGGCCGTCGCGATCTCAGTCCTCTTCCCAGTAGAACAGTTCCTCCCGCGGTGCCAGGCAGTCGGGACACGCCTCCGGCAACTCGTCTTCGAACCGTCCCATCTCGCCGCAGGACCCGCAGCGCCACATGGTGTATCCGCGTCTCTCGGGCTCCCGGGCCTCGCCGATCGGGAGTTCGGTCTCGTTTTTGTTCCGCAGCTCGTCCGCGATCGACGGCTGGTCGGTTTCGGGCCTCATCACGGTCGTGACTACGATCTGTGGTGAGTTAAAACATACCATGGAAGGGTGGGCAGCACTCGAGATCGGGGCCTCGAGACGAGGCTGTGTTCGTCGAAAAACGGAGCGGAACGGCCGTTACCCGTCGCCTTCGTACTCGCGCAGGACGGACGACACGGTGTTCGACACTTCCTCGAGCGCGACGGCGTGGGTCTTCCGGAGGTCGTCGTCGTCCTGTGCCGCGCCGAGGTGACGGAGCGCCTCGCGGAGGTGCCGTTCGGTGTCGGATCCTGGGTTGTCACTCATGATTCGAGCGCCGAAGCGTAACTGACTCGAGCGGTTAAGTTCGTCGGTGGTCCGCACTCACTCGAGGGCATCCCGGACGGCCGCGCGGCGTTCAGCGAACGTCGCGTCGTCGAGGACCGGCGTCGCCGCGCCGGGCTCGATCGGCGCGTCGTCGGCGAGGTCGATCCAGGCGCGACAGCCCCGGTAACTGCCGCGTTCGGTGATCAGTGCCGGCGAGTCGAGTTCGGCGACGCGGAGCAACAGCACCCGCAACTCCCCGTCGGGGTCGTATTTGTCCCGCAGCCCGTCGGGCGTGTAGACGTAGTGGTCGGCGAGGGCCTCGAGGTCGTCGCTCGAGACGGCGTATTCCTCGCGGACGTCGGCGACGGCGCGGATCGGGACGCCCGCCTCGGGCTTCGCACTCGAGCGGTGGTAGTACGCCTCGTATCGTGATCGGTACCGGCTCGGCTCCTGATGGCTGTACGCGGGATAGAGCGCGAACCGCTCGTCGATCGTCCCCGGATCGAGCGTCGGGTGGCGGACGAGGACGGTCTGTGCGCCGTCGAGCAGGGCGTTGACGACGCCGGCGCGTTCCTTCAGCGCCGGTCCCGACTCCGCGGCGGTCCCAGTAGTGTGGTCGCTCATCGGTCTCGGGTACTCGATCGTCGCGGCGACCCAATTCGGTTTCGGTCGCTCGTGGCCGGACGCCTCCCTCACCGACGGATTCAAGTACAGTTGTGCGAACGAAACTGACGATGAACGGATTCGTCCTCGGCGGCGTCAGCTCCGGCGTCGGGAAGACGGTCGCGACGCTGTCGATCATCCAAGCACTCGAGGACGCCGGCCACGAGGTCCAGCCCGCCAAGGCGGGCCCGGACTTCATCGACCCGAGCCATCACGAGGCGATCGCGGGCCGGCCCTCCCGCACTCTCGACCTGTGGCTCTGCGGCGAGGACGGCCTCCGACGGAACTACCGCCGTGGCGAGGGCGACATCGACGGGTCACACCCGTCTGTTCGGGGGACGTCGTCCCCCGCCATCTGCGTCGTCGAGGGCGTGATGGGGCTCTACGACGGCGACGGCTCGAGTACCGCGATGGTCGCCGAGGCGCTCGACCTCCCGGTCGTCCTCGTCGTCGACGCCAAGGCGGGGATGGAAAGCGTCGCGGCGACCGCGCTGGGCTTCCGGGAGTATGCCGCCGAGATCGGCCGCGATATCGATGTGGCCGGCGTGGTCGCCCAGCGGGCCCACGGCGGCCGCCACGAGCAGGGGATCCGCGACGCCCTGCCCGACGGCCTCGAGTACTTCGGCCGGATCCCGCCGAACGACGACCTCGAGATTCCCGATCGCCATCTGGGGCTCGAGATGGGCGGGGAGGCCGCGTTACCGAGAGAGGCCTTACGAGAGGCCGCCGAGTCGCTCGCGGCCGAGCGGTTAGCGGACGTGGCCAGCGAACCGTCCGCTCCCCGCGAACCGATCGAACCCGCCGAGCCGGTCGACGCTACCGTCGCCGTCGCCAGCGACGCCGCCTTCTGTTTCCGGTATCCGGCGACGCTCGAGCGCTTCCGCGAGCGCGCCGAACTGGTCACGTTCTCGCCGGTCGCTGGCGATCCCGTGCCGGACTGCGACGGGGTCTATCTCCCCGGCGGCTACCCCGAACTCCACGCCGACGCACTCGAGTCCGCCGACACCCTCGCGGAACTGGGCGATCTGGCCGCGGACGGGCTGCCCGTCCTCGGCGAGTGTGGCGGCCTGATGGCGATGAGTCAGTCGCTGACGACGGCCGCGGGCGAGCGCCACGAGATGGCCGGGATCCTCCCCGCCGACGTGACCATGCACGACCGCTATCAGGCCCTCGATCACGTCGAACTCGAGGCCGCCGACGACACGCTGACGGCCGACGCCGGCGAGACGATCCCGGGCCACGAGTTTCACTACTCGAGCGCCGCCGTCGACGGCGACGCTCGCTTCGCCTTCGAAACGGTCCGTGGCGACGGCATCGACGGCAATCACGACGGCCTGACCGAGTACGAGTCACTGGGCACGTACGTCCACGTCCACCCCGAAAGCGGGGCGTTCGATCGGTTCCTCGAGGCCGTCGAGGCGAACGGGATATAACAATCTACCCGTCTTTCACGAGAGCTGAAACGGGGTCAAATGACTAACACGAACGGCCACGTAGGGGCGGGTATGGCCGAAACAGTCCAGCGCCTCGAGCCCCTGGAGCGTCGCCCACTGACCGACCGAACCTGTCTCGTCACCGGTTCCTCGCGGGGGATCGGTCGCGAGATCGCGTTCGAACTCGCCCGGTGTGGTGCCGACGTGGCGGTCAACTACCGGTCCTCGGAGGACCGCGCGCTGGCGGTGACCGAGACGATCGAGGAGAACGGCGAGACGGCCGTTCCCGTGCAAGCCGACGTCTCGGATCCGGCGGCCGTCGAACGGATGGCCGCCGAGGTCCGCGAGGATCTCGGCGAGATCGACGTCCTCGTCAACAACGCGGGAATCACCATCGACCGGACCTTCGAGGACATGACCTACGAGGACTGGCGGACGGTCATCGACGTCAACCTCCACGGCACGTTCAACTGCACGAAGGCCTTCTACGAGGACATCAAGTCCTCCGATCACGGCCGCCTGATCAACATCTCGAGCGTGGTCGGCCAACAGGGCAACTACGGGCAGGCCAACTACGCCACCTCGAAGGGCGGACTCTTCGCGTTCACCCGGACGCTGGCGCTGGAACTGGCCAGCCATGACTCGACGGCCAACTGCGTCGCCCCCGGCTTCACCGAGACGGACATGTTAGAGAAGGTGCCCGACCGGGTACAGGACAAGATCTGCGAGGACATCCCGCTGGACCGGTTCGCCGAACCGGAGGACATCGTCGGGATGGTCCGGTTCCTCGCCAGCGATCAGGCCGAGTACATGACCGGACAGGTACTCGGCATCAACGGCGGGATGGAATGGTGAGGACGGCGAGTCGTCGCTGACAATCGGTTCTCGAGACCATCCGTTTTCGGTCGCGTTCACGACGAGTGGATACTCCACTCACCGTCGACAATTTTCGTTGTCCTACTACAACTCCAACTGGGCAAACGCAGTTGTCCTATCCCAAACAAAATTGTTTTAGGGACGGACTCTGTTCCAACGGATGATGCCACCCATCGCGCTTCCACACGACGCGAAGGCCGGCCCGACCAAGTCGGAGGTCCGGGCCGTCGTCGGCTCGAAGCTCGCGCTCGGGCCGGACGACCACTTCGCGGAGGTCGGCTCCTGTACGGGGGCCGTCACCATCGACGCCGCACAGCGAGCCGGGCGGGTGACCGCCCTCGAACGGAAACCCGAACGCCTCGAGACGACGGAGAAAAACCTCGCGGCAAACGAGGCGTCCGTCCGCGCCGATGTCGAACTGCGCAACGCGGAAGCGCCCGAGGGACTGCCCGACGACGCCGACGCCCTGTTTCTGGGCGGCAGTCGGAACTTCGAGGCCGTCCTCGACCACGCCGTCGAGACCGAGATCGACCGCGTCGTCATGAACGTCTCGCGGCTCGAGGTCGCCGGCGAGGCCACCGAAGCCTTCCGCGAGCGGGACCTGCTCGAGGAAGTCGTCCAGTTTCAGGTGAGCCACGGCTACGAACTCGCCGGGGCGACGAGCTTCGATTCGGACAACCCGGTCTACATGCTGGTCGGAAGTGCAACGTCGGAGACGGACGAAAACGGCGACGAGATCGCAGCGGACGGCGGCGAGGTGGACCGATGACGCTGTACGGCGTCGGACTCGGTCCCGGCGAGGCCGACCTCGTGACCGTTCGCGGGAAAGAGGTCCTCCAGAACGCCGACGTGGTCTACTCGCCGGGCCGGCTCTCCCGGACCGTCGCTTTGAATCACGTCGACGAGTCGAAGATCGGAGACCTCGATTTCCCGATGACGAAAGACGAGGAAAAGCTCCGGGCGGCCTGGAAGGAGGCCGCCGCGGAGATCGCCCCGAACGCCCGCGACGGCGACGTCGCCTTCGTGACGCTTGGCGACCCCAACGTCTACTCGACGTTCGGCCATCTGCGCCGGACGATCGACGCGTTCCACCCCGAGGTCGAGTTGGAGATCGTCCCCGGCGTGAGCGCGGTGACGGCCTTCGCGACCGCGATGGGGGTCGAGATCGAGGCCGGCGCGGGCCTCTCGCTGCGAGAGGCCGCGAGCGGCGCAAGCCCGACGGGACCGGATCGGATGATCCTGTTCAAGGTCACCGACGCACCGGCCACCCACGAGGGACTCGTCGAGGCCGGCTACGACGTTACCTACGGCCGCCGACTCTTCATGGAACAGGGTGAGACCCTCGTCACCGACGACCCCGAAGACATCGACGAGCGCGATTACTACACGCTCGCCTACGCCGAGAAGGAAGATCTCGAGGTCGAGCAGGCGACGGCCGCCTTCGCCGACGACGAGTCCGGGTCGGAGGACGCGACGACGGACGGGGAGCCGGTGACCGACGGCGGAACGCTGGTCGACCTCGAGCGCGCCGAGGGCCGTGAGGGCGGCGACTGTGGAGGACACCGATGACTGACGACACACCGAACGACCCGCAGGACGCGATCGACTCCGAAGGCCAGCGCCGCCGCGAGGAGCTGGACGACCGAATTTTCGACCACAGCGCCGGCGACGACCAGGAGGGAGTCCCCTTCGTCGGTGCCGGCCCCGGAAACCCGCGTCTGCTGACCGTCGCGGGCAAGGAACTGCTCGAGGCGGCCGACCTCGTCGTCCACGCGGGCTCGCTGGTCAACAGCGAACTGCTGGACGAGTACTGCGGCCACGCGGAACTGGTGAACTCCGTCGGCAAGGACCTCGAGGAACTGATCCCGCTGATGCGGGACGCCTACGAGGACGGCGACAACGTGGTGCGGCTCCACAGCGGCGACCCCGCGATTTACGGCGCGGCCCTCGAGCAGATGGACGCGCTCGAACACGAGGGGGTCCCGACCTACTTCGTGCCCGGCGTCACGTCGGCCTTCGCCGCAAGCGCGACCCTGCGGACGCAGTTGACGTTGAACGAAGTGTCGAATCACGTCGCGTTCACCCGGCCACAGGGCAAGACCCTGACGCCGGAGGAGGACCACATCTCCGACTTCGTCGAGATGGGCGACGTGACCACCTGCATCTATCTCGGGACTCACGCGGTCCGGGACACGATGGATCGACTGCTCGCGGACGACCACGACCCCGAGACGCCGGTCGCGGTGATCTACCACGCCTCGTGGCCGGACGAGGACGTTATTATCGGCTCGATCGGCGACATCGCGGACAAGGTCGAGGAGGCGGGCTATCGCGCCTCGGCACTGGTCGTCATCGGCGACGCGGTGACCGGTGCGGGCTACGAGCGCTCGTTCCTCTACGGGGACTGGGCCAACCGTGGCCCCGACTCGAGCGACGGGAGCGAATCGGACGCACAGGCGAACGAAACGCAAGCGGGAGACGATTGATATGAGTACGGACAACGCAGACAATGCGAACGACGAGCCGGGATCCGACGGCGGCCACTGTTCGACCGCGGACTCGGACGGCGAGGTCGCCGAGGAGATCGCGATCATCTCCTTCGGGCGGAAGATGGACACCGCCGAGGAGATCAAAGCCGAGATCGGCGATCGCTACGAGGCGATCGACATCATCGAGTACCACGGCGACGTCTTCGAGGAACACTGGGGCGAGTACGACTGCTTCATCGGCCTGATGGCCTCGGGGATCGCGATGCGCAAGACCGCCCACCTGCTCGACGACAAGTGGGACGACCCCGCGATCTGTGTGGTCGACGAGGAGCTGACGTGGGCCATCCCGATCACGGGCGGCCACCACGGCGCGAACCAGGTCGCACAGGACCTGGCGACGATGGGCGCCGTGCCGGCGATGACCACCGCCAGCGAGGCCGCAGGTAAGCAGGGCGTCGAGTCCCGCGCGAAGGCGATGGACACGCACGTCGTCAACGGCGACTCGACCGTCAAGACGAACCTCGCCGTCCTCGACGAGAACCTCGGGCCCGTCGCCCGACTCGACGGTCCGAAGGCCGTCCTCGTCGGTGACGACGTGACGGTCCTCAAACGGAACAAGGACGACGGCGTCGTCCTCGGGACCGGTAGCGTTTCGGGGGCCAGCAAGGAAGCCTTCCTCGCAGCGTGGGAGGAAGCCCTCGAGCGGACCGACTACGACTTCGACGACGTCGAGTTCGTCGGGACTGCGACCCGGAAAGAAGACGAGGAAGGGCTGCTCGAGGCGGCCCAGGAACTCGACCTCGGCGTCGTCGCCTTCGACAAGGAGACGCTGCTCGACCACGAGGGGCCGACCCCCTCGAAGTCCAAGGAACTGATCGGCTGGCCGGGCGTCTCCGAGGCCAGCGCGATCGCCGGCGGGCGCGAGCAGGAACTGGTCCTCGAGAAGATGGGCTACGAGAACGAGGTCACGGTGGCGATCGGCCGATGAGCGTGGAGGACGCAGCTCCCAGCGGTGACGGTACCCCCGACGACCACGGCACCCTCTACGTCGTCGGTATCGGCCCCGGCCTGCCCGACCACATGACCAAGCGGGCCAAGGAGGTCATCGAGTCCGCGGACGTGGTCATCGCCTCGAGCCTCTATCAGGAGTTCCTGCGGGACGACGGCACGATTCCCTCGGAGGAACGAACCGACGAGGACGGGACCGCGACCCGCGAGGACGGCTTCGAACAGGAGATCGTCCGCTCGACGATGGGCCGACAGATCGAACTCGCCCGCGCGGCGTTCGACCACGTCCGGGAAGGGAAGGACGTGGCCCACGTCTCCGGCGGTGACCCGTCGGTCTACGGCAAGTCCGACCTCATCTTTAAGATGGCAGAGGAGGACGACGCGACCGACATTCCGATCGAAATCGTCCCCGGAATCACCGCGGCGCTGGGCGGGTCGGCGAACGTCGGCGCGCCGCTGTGCAACGACTTCTGTACCGTCTCGCTATCGGACAAGTGGCGCGGCTGGGACGAGATCGAGGAGAAGCTCCGGGCGGCGGCGATTTCGGACTTCGTGATCGTCCTCTACAACTGCTGGCGAAATTACGAGAAAGCGGTCGAGATCGTCCGCGAGGAGCGGACCGACGACGCCTACGTAGCCATCGTCAACGACGCCGGCCGGGAAGACGCCGGCCGCAACGGCGAGAGCCAGTTCATCACCACGCTGGGCGAGGCCGCCGACCACGACGACAAGGTCTCCGGCATGGGCACTTCGCTGATCATCGGCAACCACGAGACCGAGACCTGGCGCAACGACGACCGAACGTACCTCGTCACCCCGCGCGGCGGGCGTGACGTCGACGATTTCTGAACCCACAACCATGAGTACTGACACCGACGCGGACGCTGACGCGGAATCGACTTCCAACTGCGGTGCCTCCTCGAGCGACAGTAGCGAGGCCAGCACCGACAGCTCGAGTTCGAAGTGCGGCGCCTCGAGCAGTACCGACGACTCGAGCGGCTCCACGTGCGGTGGGTCCTCGAGTTCGAGTTCGAGTTCCTCGTCCTCGAGCTGTGGTGGCTCGAGTTCCGACGACGAGAGTTCGAACGAACAGGAGGTCGGCGCGACGGTCGACGACTTCGACGCCGAGCCCGGCCAGCTGATCGCCGTCGGCCTCGGTCCCGGCCATCCCGAGGGGATGACCGACCGCGCGAAGGCCGCGCTGCTCGAGGCCGACCACATCGTCGGATACACGACCTACATCGACCTCATTCCGGACGAGATCACCGACGAGGCCGAGGACATCTACGACACACCGATGTGCGGCGAGGTCTCCCGCACCGAGGAGTCGATCGACCGCGCGCTGGCGGGCAACGACGTGGCGATCGTCGGCAGCGGCGACCCCAACGTCTACGCGCTGTCCGGACTCGCCCTCGAGATCCTCGAGTCCAAGGGCGCGACGGCCTCGATGGTCGACTTCGAAGTGGTGCCGGGCGTCCCCGCGGCACAGTCCTGTGCGGCCCGTCTGGGCGCGCCGCTGGTGAACGACACCGTCTCGGTCTCGCTGTCGGACCACCTCGTCCCGATGCCCGAGATCGAGTCCCGACTGCACTCCGTCGCCAGCGAGAACTTCACGATCACCATCTACAACCCCTGGAGCCGCAAGCGCCGGGAGAACTTCGAGAAGGCCTGTGAGATCCTCCTCACGCACCGCGAGCCCGACACGCCGGTCGGCATCGTCCACGGCGCCGGCCGCGAGGACGAGGAAGTGATGATCACCGAACTCGGCGAGCTCGAGGACCTCGGCGAGAGCGAGATCATCGACATGACGACGACGATCGTCGTCGGCACCGAGGACACCTACGTCTGGGACGATCGGATGGTCACCCCGCGCGGCTACGAGACGAAGTACGACTACTGAGACAGTATGCCACGATACGAAGTCACCATCGAGAAAGCGGCCTGCGACGGCATCTTCGCCTGTCTGACCCGCGACCCGCGGTTCGTCGAGGGCGAGGACGGCCTCGCGACCGTCGACCCGGACGCGGACCCGGTCTACGACTGCGAGGGCGAGGTCACGGACAACGCCGAGCGCGTCGTCGCGACGTTCGACGACGACCGCATCGACGAGGCCCAGCAGGCGGCCGCGGCCTGTCCGACGGACGCAATCATCGTCGAGGAGGTGGGCGAATGAGCGACGCTCGATCGAACGCCGACGCCCTCGAGGTGTCGGTCCCGTCTGACCCGCTGGCCGGCCACGCTGCGACGGCGTACTTCTGGGGCCACGTCGCCGGCAGCGGCGACGTCACGGACGACCGGATCGAGGTCGTCGCCAACGACGAAGCGTCCGCAGGGGTGCTGGCCGCCGTCGCGGGCGGCGACCTCGAGCGCGAGACGACGACCCGGGACTACGCCCACGATACCTCGATTACACGCACCGAGGACGAGTACGTCCTGACGATCGACGCCGACGACGGCGAGTCGGGGCTGCTCGGCCGCAGCGGCGCGCTCGGCCTGCCCGTCGACGGCCGCGGCAACTACCGGTTCGGTGCCTTTGCGGGCCACGACCGCGAACTGCTCCGGGGACTACTCGAGGGCTGTGGCACCGTCTGTTTCAAATCCTCGAGCGGCACCGTCGGGATCTCGTTCGTCCACGACGATCGGGATCTGCTCGCGTTCGCGCAGGAGTTGATCGACGACTGTCCGGTCGAGGCTCCCTACGACGACCTCTCGGAGACCTCTTCGGGGGGCTACTGGTTCGGCGTCGACGACGCAGCCGCACCCGACTTCGGCACGTGGCTCTACGAGGACTGCGAGGAAACGGGCCTGTTCGCGCCGAGTCGCCGACGCAAGTTAGAGCGCAGTCTCGAGCAGGCCGACGCCTACGACGAGTAATATGAGTACACCCGACGACACCACGGCCGCGCCCGCTGCCGGCTTCGACGACGAGGCCGTCCTCCTGATCGGCCAC
This sequence comes from Natrinema thermotolerans DSM 11552, assembly GCA_000337115.1. Classification (GTDB taxonomy): domain Archaea; phylum Halobacteriota; class Halobacteria; order Halobacteriales; family Natrialbaceae; genus Natrinema; species Natrinema thermotolerans. Next base: position 14,754 of record AOIR01000042.1, on the reverse strand, counting down.
GGCTCAAGACGCGAGAAGTCCAACGAACAGGTCCGCGAACTGGCCGCCGACCTCGAGTCCCGGCTGGGCATCCCGGTCGACGCCGCCTTCCTCGAACTCGCGGAGCCGGCGATCGACGAGGCATTTGCCCAACTCGCACCCATCACCTCGCAGGTGACGGTCGTCCACTGCTCGCTGTTCGCCGCGAGCCACGTCAAAAACGACGTGCCGCTGGCGATCGAGCAGGCACGGGCCGAACACGACATTGAGATCAACAACGGCTCGCATCTGGGGGTCCATCCCGCGATCCTCGATCTGCTGGACGACCGCGCCGCCGCCATCGAGGCCGAACTCGGCGTCGACCGCGCAGACGACGACGTGGCCGTCGTCGTCTGCGGCCGGGGCTCGAGCGATCCGGACGCCAACGGCGACGTCCACAAACTGGCCCGACTGCTCTACGAGGGCCGCGCGTTCGACCGCGTCGAGGCCTCGTTCATCGGCGTCACCGAGCCGACGCTCGAGGACACCCTCCACGGGCTCTCGAAGCACCGCCCCGACGCGGTCGTCGTCCTGCCGTATATGCTCGGCGACGGCGTCCTCACCCAGCGGGTGCGCGATTGGACCGCCGAGTTCGACGAGGACTACCCCTACGTCGACGCGCTGGCCGGCGATCCGCTCGGGACCGACTCCCGGCTACTGGACGTCTTCGCCGACCGCTGGGAGGAGGCCCGGACCGACAGCGTCGAGATGTCCTGTGACACCTGCAAGTACAAGGTCGACCTCGAGGGCTACGAGGAAGACGTCGGCGGCGCTCGCGCCATGCTGCGGGCGCTTGCCCACCAGGAGGCCCACGCCGACCGCGACGACGTCGACGCGGAGCCGGACAGCCACGATGCGCCCGAGAAACACGTCGCGGTCTGTACCAACCAGACCTGCGCGAAGATGGGGTCGCCGGCGGTCCTCGAGCGACTCCGACAGGAAGTCCGGGACTCGGATCACTGCGACGCTCGCATCACGCGATCGTCCTGTCTCGGCCGCTGTGGCGACGGGCCGATGGTCGCGGTCTATCCGGACGGGGTCTGGTACGGCGGCGTCGACGACGGCGACGCCGAACGGATAGTCTCGGACCATTTAGACCGGGACCGCATCGTCAGCGATCTCGTCGATCAGACGCTGTAACGCCGTTTCGAAATACACGAACCCGATAATTCATACAGACACACCAATGAGCTGCCACGAAATCGAAGCACTACGACTCGGACTGATGACCGTCCTCGGCGTCGGGGACGACAGCACTCGCGATCACGCGGAGAAGGAACTCGAGGGCCATCTCGAGGGGCCGATCAAGGGCCTCGCGGAGGCCGAGAGCCTCACGGAGATCGAACGCCACCTCGACGCGGCGCTGGTCGACCTCGAGGAAGAGGTCGCCGCGCTGGATAGCGAGGACCCCGAATTCGACTACACGCGCGGCCGGTTGCTCGAGGTCCGCAACGCCGAGCGAGCGGTCCAGCGGCTTCGGACGCAGGGATCGAGCATCGTCGACGGGCTCGGCGACGCCCACGACACCCTCCACGAGACCTTTCCGGTAGAGGAATGACGATGACCGAGACTGTCGACACCGAACGCGAGGACGGCCTCGACGTTCGGACCGCCTCGCTGGGCGAGATCGAGCCCGCCCGCAGCCGCCACATGTGGACCCGCTCGGCGGTCGGACTCGCCGAATCCAGTGATCTCGTCGTCACCGGCGAGTGGGACGGTACGGTCACCGCCCGCGAGACCGACTCGCTCGAGACCCGATGGACGGTCGCTCATCCGGACCACGCGGTCGGGGTCGCATCACTCGAAGACGACGAGACGATCGTCGTCGCCGGCCGCGGCGAGACGGGGACGGTCGCGGCCTACGACGCCGCGACGGGCGAGCGCCAGTGGCGCTACGACACCGCCGACGACGTCGGCGAGGCGGTCAAAGACACCGTCTTCTACCTGCCCTACGTCGTCGCCTGTGAGACTGGGACCGACGCCGACGGCAACGAGCGGCTCTACGCCGCCGCGCGACGGTACGAACGCGACGGCGAGACCCGACAGTGGCACAGCACCGTCTACGCGTTCGACTCCGCGGGGTCGGTCCGGTGGACCTACGAGACCGACGCCTCGCCGATCGCGCTCGATCCCTCTGCCGACGGCGAGCGCCTCGCGGTCGGCTACAACCGCTGCATGGGCGACCACGACACCGGGCTCGTCGTCCTCGGAGCCGAGACTGGCGACCTCGAGTGGACGTGGGACCCCGGCACCGAGGGCGACCGCCGCGTCGGCGACGTCTCGTTCGACGGGGATTCGATCGCCGTCTCGAGCCACGGCGACAAGCGGGGCTACCTGCTCGGACCCGGCGGGGCAGAGCGCTGGAGCGTCGATCTCGCCGTCGAAACGGAGATCGACGGCGAGACCCTGTACGCCTATCCGAACCACGTCTACGCCGACGATGGCCGGGTCGCGTTCGTGACCGGCAACACCTACGCCGTCGAGAGCCGCGAGACCGAGAGCCGCCATCCGAACGAACACCGCGTCGCGGCGTTCGACGCCGACGGGACCCCACTGTGGGACGACGACGTTCGGGGCTTCGTCCACGGCCTGGCCGCTGACGGCGACCGACTCGTCACCCCCTGCGCCCAGAACTTCCGGGTCCGCGATCCCGATACCCACGCCGTCCGCCGGTTCGACCTCGAGTCCGGTCCGGTCGGGGTCGAACGGCTCGAGGGAATCGCCACGGCTGCCGCCGTCAGGGATGGAACGCTCGCCGCGATCGAGGAGCCGGTCGCCTACCACGACGACGGCGAGACCCGCGGCGAGTACGCGCTCCGAGTCGGCTCGCTCGAGTAACGCGTCGAGGGCCGACGCCCGGTTCGATTTTTACCCGTATTCGGCCGCTGAACCCGCCGTGTCGCATACGCAAGGCCAACCCCCACAACGCTCACTGCCGTTCGTTTTGCCGTACAATGACCGCAGAGTTCGAACACGGCGGCCCGAGCGAGCGTTCGGATCCCGAACGGGGCGAGCGCTCCGCGCGCCGTCCCGGCGAGGACGAGCGGCCGACGGGGCCGCCGCGCCGAGTGCTGACCGACGGCGGCCAGGCGGAGATGGAAGACCCGGACGACGAGAGAGACGGCTCCGAGGGCGGCGAAGGGACCGGGGCGGCCGAAGACGACGGTGAAGGGCCGGACGAGGAAACGGCGGACGAGGAAGCGACGGAAGACGACGGAAACGAGGGCAAGGAGTCGGCGGAAGACGATGAAGGAGCGGCCGAGGACGCGAAAGAGGGTGCCGGAGACGAGATGTCGGCCGGCGCGGACGCTGCGGAAGCGGGCGAAGACGGGGACGAACGGGCCGATACCGGCGACCTCGTCGAGGACGACCGCGAAGAGGGCCACGCTGCGGACGCCGAGGACGTCTACGAGGGCGACGACGCCGCCGGCGTCCTCCACCTCGACCTCGACGGGCTCTTCCTCGACGTCCTCGGCCTCGAGGTGAACCTGAACCCGGTGCAGTTGGACGTCTCGGCGCGGCCGGGATCGAACAACCTGCTCGGGAACCTGTTGTCGGCGGTGACGGGGCTGCTCGACGGCCCCGGGGCTATGCTGGACAAGGCGAAATCGCTGCTGAAAAAGCCGCTCGAGCTGCTCAAGAAGGTCCCGGGGAAGGCCAAAGAGGTTCTCAGTAGCCTGCTCGAGAAGCCCACGGAGTTCCTCAGCGGGCTGGTGAGCAAACCGAAGGAGTGGCTGACCGGCCTCTTCGGTATCGGCGGCGAGGAGGCGGAAACTGACGGCGAGGCGGCCGAGGGCGAGGACGAAGGCGACGCGGCCGACGAGACGGACAGCGAGGAAGACGCGGACGAAGTGGACGAGGAATCGCCCGGCCCGCTCGCCAGAGTGGGCGGCTGGCTGCGGGAGAAACTCTCCGGGCTCGTCCCCAGTCTGCCCGTCGAAGAAATCGTCGCGGCCGTCGTCTCGCAGGTGATCGAACAACTGATCGAGCAACTCGAGCCCGAGCGCGAGGAAGAGGTGTCCGGCGGCGAGCCGGAATCGGCAGCGGAAACGGAGGCGACATCATGAGCGACGAATCCATCACACAGCGGATCGACACGGAGGCGATCACGGAGAACATCGACGTCGACCAGCTCGTCGAAGGGACCCAGTGGGAAGACGAGATCGACGGGGACATGCCCCTCGGCGCGGCGCTGGGCGGCCAGATCGGCGCGCTCGTCGGCCGCAAAGTCGGCGAATCGCTGGGCCGGACGATCGGGACCATCGTCGTCGAGGAACTGCTCAGCGGCGGCGAGGCCGAGTCGGAGACCGAAGAGGAAAGCGGCGCCTCCGAGGAGGAAGCCACCGAAGAGGCGTCCGACGAGTCGGAATCCGAGGGCGAGGAGTCGCCCGACGAGGAGAGTGCCGAGTCCGAAGACGAAGACACCGAAGAAGAAACCGAGGCGGAAGACGAGGCCGAAAGCGACGCCGATGCCGGCGACGAGGAGTCGGCGGAGGGCGACGACGCGGCCGACGAGGACGCCGAGGAGGAAATGGAAGCCGAAGCCGAGGAGGAAGAGTAAGCCCGTGAGACGGTTTCGCTACGACGCCCGCTCGAGCGGCGGTGATCGGCGTGAGTGACGAGTCCGGGCTGCGAAGCATGGTCGCCGACGAGGTGAAAGAACAGGTCGACGTGGCCGACATGCTTGGAGACGGCAGCCTCGAGGACAGTATCGACGGCGGCGAGATCGGGGCCGCGGTCGGCCGCCAGTTCGGCGAGCAGTTCGGGCGGCAACTGGGGACCGCTGTCGGTCGCGAGGTCCACGAGACGGTCGCCGAGGGCCTTGAGGAGGGCAACGAACTCGGCGAACTGCCGGCCGAGGTGCGGACGGCAGTCGCAGACGCCGTTCGCGAGTCCTTCCGGGGGATCGAGGGTCGCGACTCCCTCGAGTCGATGGCGAAAGGTGTCACCGAAGGCGGCGGCGTTGAGGGCCTGCTCGAGGGAGGCGGCGACGAAGGCGGGGACACCGACGACGCGGAACCGGAGGGCGAGGCAGCGTCGGACACGGAAGAACCGTCGGTCGACGCGGAGGCGGACTCCGACGAGGCTGACGAGGAGGTCGAGGACAGTGCCGAGACCGAGTCGGAAACCGAGGGCGGCGAGGAAACCGACGAAACGGCGGACTCGGACGGCAACGCCGAGCCGTCCGTCGAAGAGATCGAAGACCTGCGGGAAGACACCCTCGAGGACTTCCTCGGCGTACTGTCCTACAGCGATCTGCAGTCGGTCGCGAAAGACGTCGACGTGAAGGCCAACCTCAGCCGTGAGGAGATGACCGCGGCAATCGTCGAGACGGTGACCGACGAGGGGTCGGACGACTCGGAGACGGAAGCGGCCGAGGCCGAGTAGTCGAATACACCGTATCGCGCCCCGCGCCGGAACGACGACCCACGAAGCGATCCAGCATCCATGAGCGACTCATCACTACGGGACCGCGTCCGCGAGGTACTGCACGACGCCGACGAGCGCAGCGGCTCGCTCGTTACCGGCGACGACGTAGACGCTGACTCCGACCTGCTCGAGACCGCACGCGAGGCCGACGACATCCTCGAGTCGGCCGACCCCGACGACCTGCTTGGAGCGGTCGGGCTGGACACGCTCGAGGACGGCTCGGAGCCGGACTCGATCCCCGAGGCGATCGCCCGGGGCGAGCAAGAGCGCGTCGCGGACCTCCAGCGATTGCTCCGGCTCTCGAGGCTCGCCGACCGGGCGGACGACGGAGGACTCGGGGATGCCGTCGACGAGCTGCAGGACGCTATCGGCGAACGGGCCAAGTCGGCAGCCGACATCGCAGAGAGCGCAGTCGACGCGGACGATAGTGAAGGGGCGGCCGACGGTGAGACGCCGGCCGGGTCCGACAGGGACGACTCGGCGGCCGGCGAGGCCGAGTCGACGACCGACGACCTCGGCGACAGGCTCCGGTCGGCGATGAGTGACTCGCTTGCCGACTTCGGGGACGAGGTGTCGCAACTGAAGGCGCGACTCGAGAAGCGAAGCGCCGGGACGGCCGAGAGCGACGCGGACGACACGACGGCCGGGGACGAGGCTGCGGAGGCCGAAGCCGCCGACGAGGACGAGGAGCTGCTGGGCTCGGGACTCGGCGGCGACGGGGAGCGGGGCACGGCCTCGGGCGGGCCGAGCCGACACTCGACGATGGCACCGCCGCCGTCCCAGCGGGCGGATATGCGCGGGACCACCCGCCACTCGACGATGCCGGACAAACGCGGGTGAGTTCGTGCGCCGACGCGTCCCGCTCGAGCGCTCCCGTTTCACGAATTCGTGCCGAAATCGTCCCCTCCGGCCGACGTAACCGATCGGGGTTACGATAGCGTTCCGAAACGGACCTCGAGTACGTCGCGTAACCGTCGGTGGGTTCGACGGGCGGTACGTTTATGCCGCTCTATTCCATCGTTATTCCCAGTATGGAATATCGACGGCGGGAGGTACTCGGGGCGAGCGCGGCGGGGATCGCCGCGGCGGTCGGCGGCTGTCTCGGAGACAGCGGCGACGACGGCGAGGGGTCGATCGCCGGCGAGGAACTGGCGATGGCGACGACGACCAGCACGGAGGCGACGGGGTTGCTCGACGAACTCAACGCCGCCTTCAGGGAGCGGTTCGGCACGCGCGTGGCGGCCAATGCGAACGGGACCGGTGCCGCGATCCGGTCGGCACGGGACGGCAACGCCGACGTCATTCTGGTCCACGCCCGATCCCAGGAAGACGAGTTCATGCGGGACGGGTACGGCGTCAACCGGCGTGACCTGATGTTCAACGACTTCGTCGTCGTCGGACCGAGCGACGATCCCGCTGGCGTCGGCGACACCGAGCAGGCGACCGCGGCGTTCGAAGCGATCGCGGACGCCGAGGCGACGTTCGTCTCCCGCGGGGACGAGTCCGGAACCCACACCAAGGAGCTGGCGATCTGGTCGGAAGCCGGCCTCGAGCCCGGCGGCGAGTGGTACCAGCAACTCGGACAGGGGATGGGTGAGACGCTGACCAACGCGAACGAGTCGGGAGCCTACACCCTCTCGGATCGGGGCACGTACCTCTCGCGGGACGACCTCGACCTCGAGATCCTGTTACAGGGGCCGATCGAGGGCGGGCCCGAACTGCTCGCGAACCCCTACGGGATCATGGCGGTCAACCCCGAGATCCACGACAACGTCAACTACCAGCTCGCGATGGCCTACATCGGCTTCGTCACGAGCCCCGAGGGACAGGCGGTCATCGAGGACTTCACCGCGAACGGCGAGCAGTTGTTCTTCCCGGAAGCGCTGTCGGAAGATCCGAACTTCCAGCAGTACGTCCCGGAGGGCTGGCAGCCGAACGGATCGGAAGAGTAAACCCCGGCCTGTGAACACGGACGGACACCACCACTACAGATGCCACTCGACGCGCTCTCGGACCCGACGTATCTCCGGAGTATCATTCGGCTCTCGCTGACGGTCAGTCTCGTCGCCGTTCTGGTGAGTACCGTCCTGAGCCTCCCGATCGCCTTCGCCGTCGGGTTCGCGGACTTCCGAGGCAAGCGGTTCGTCACCGCCGTCATCAACACCGGCATGGGGTTCCCGAGCGTCGTCGTCGGCCTGCTCGTCTGGTACGTCCTCTCGAATCAGGGGCCGCTGGGGACGCTGAATCTCATCTACACGCCCGAGGCGATGATCGTCTCCCAGTGCGTGCTGGCCGCGCCGGTGATCACCGGCGTCGCGCTGTCGGCGGTCGAGAGCGTCGACGACGCCGTTCGGGACGCCGCTTACGGCGTCGGCGGGACGCGGGCTGACGTCGCCCTGATCACGCTCAAGGAGGCCCGCTACGGCGTCATCACCGGGATTCTCGCCGGCTTCGGCCGGGCGATCAGCGAGGTCGGCTCCGTCCTGATCGTCGGCGGCAACATCGCCTACGCCGACGGCACCTCGAAGACCCGTACCCTGACGACCGCGATCCAGTTCGAAGTGCGAAAGGGCGAGTTCGAGGTGGCCCTGATACTCGGTGCGGTGTTGCTCGTCCTCGTCTTGCTCGTCAACGGGCTCGTCCTGCGGCTCGGGGGGCGATAACCATGCCGGGGACCGAATCCGGACGGCTCGCAAACGGGGTGGGTGACGGATGAACCTCGAGTTCGAGACCGTTTCCTACGGCGTCGACGATACGTCGATCCTGACCGACGTCTCGCTGTCTGTCGGCGCGGGCGAGGTGGTGACGGTGATCGGCCCGTCGGGCGCGGGGAAGACGACGCTGTTGCGACTGGCCGCGCTGTTCGAGCGGCCGACGGCCGGAACCGTTCGCTGTGACGGGACCGATCCGTGGTCGCTGTCCCGGGACGAACGGCTCGCGCTCCGACGGCGGATCGGGATGGTGTTCCAGCGGGCGAGCCTCTTCGAGACCTCGGTGGCCCGCAACGTCGACGTCGGCCAGCGGGTCCGCCGGCCCTGGTCCCGGCGGCTGCGCGCGTTCGGACGGCGGCTCGCGGATCGCTGGCTTCGCGACGGGCCGACCGTCGACGACCGCGCCCTCGAGGCCCTCGAACTCGTCGGGCTCGGCGACGCGTGGGACCGCGACGCGGGGTCGCTGTCCGGCGGCGAGGCCCAGCGGGTGTCGTTCGCCCGCGCGCTCGCGACCGAGCCGGACCTGCTCGTCCTCGACGAGCCGACCTCCGATCTCGACCCGCGGAACACGGCCATCCTCGAGCGCGCGATCGACCGCGCGCGCGAACGCGGCCACGGCGTCCTGCTCGCGACCCACGACATGCACCAGGCCGAGCGGATCTCCGATCGGGTCGCGTTCCTGCTCGAGGGCGAACTGGTCGAGACCGGGCCGGCTGCGCGGGTCTTCGAGAACCCACGCGACGAGCGGACCGCGCGGTTCGTCCGGGGCGATCTGTTGTACGATGAAAACGAACTTCTCGCGTGACGGCAAAGGGCGATTCGAATGGAGAAGGAGTTCGACCCCTACCTGCGGATCGACGACGTGACCGTCGATCGGAGCGACGCCGCGATGTTGCGCGCGATCGACGACCGCGGCTCGCTGTCCGGGGCTGCCGAGGCCCTCGAGCGGTCCTATCCCCGCCTCCAGCAGCGCGTGGTCGAACTCGAGGACGCGACCGGCTCGCTGGTCGAGCGCACCCGCGGCGGTGCCGGCGGCGGCGGGAGTTCGCTGACCGAGCGGGCCCGGGACCTGCTGGCGCGGTTCGATCGGCTGGTCGCGGCCTACGAAGGCGTCGCCCGCGTGGACGAGACGGTGCTGTCGGGGCCGGTTGTCGACCGGGATGGCGAACTCGCGACCGTCGCGACCGACGCGGGCGAGGTGCTGGCGGTCGTCCCGAGCGAGGCCGCGGCCGCGTCGGTGACGATCCGCTCCGACGCCGTGAGCCTCCACGCTCCCGAAGACGTGCCACGGGCCGAGGGCACCAGCGTCCGTAACCGATTCCCCGGGACCGTCTCGTGGCTCGAGGCCGGCGACGCGGTCGCTCGGGTCGGGATCGCCCTCGAGGCCGCCGAGGACGGCGGCGCCGAACTCGTGGCGCTGGTTACGCGCCGCAGCGTCGATGCCCTGGGGCTCGAGCCCGGCCGGTCGATCGTCGCCTCGGTGAAGGCGACGGCGGTCCGCGGAATTGCGAGGTGCGACGGAGACGGTGGCTAATACCGCCGAACAGAGCTATTCAAACATCGGTCGCTCGAGCGCGTTCCTCTCCGAAGACGCCGGCCGGAGTTCCGCGGTCGGCTTTTGGTAATGAAATCAGTATTTGACCTCACCGATCTTTGTCTCAATATCCGAGAGTCTGTGACCAGTGAATTTGAGCGTAGCGCTGATCGAAAGTCCCCTCTGGGAGCCACCAGTTCGAATGTCATCAGTAAACGTATACTCGCCGTTTGCGATACATGTTCCTGCACGGGATCTTACGACCGCGTATGAACTGCTAAGCGATTGTCCACTGTCGAGATGCCTTATGTTAGCGATCGAATTCACAACGATATTTTCTTTAGTGAAGTGCCAACAACCGTTTCGATACTTCAAGTCCGACCTAGTGATGGGGCCGAAATCCGTATTAAATAGTATCGGATAGGGGGAGTCAGTAGTTTGGGGGGTCGGTTGCGAGAAGGGGGCTACGGGTCCGACGTATACTCTGATCGGGGAGTCTCCCCTATACTGCAGTTCAAGCGATATCCGAGCGGGCCGGGAGTCGTCTGCTTCCCGTATTACGTTCCCCGAAAATTCGAATGGCATTATTTTAGAATCTAGTGTTGAAGTTCCTTGCCCCTGTGTAGGTAGTAGCCACTCCATTATCCTTTCCCAAACTTGTCATATATCTCTGATTCCCTTGACAAACGGAGAATCAAAAACACACCTGCTCCAGATCATTTCGCCTTAGGCATCATTGCCCACGTTCATATCAGTTACTACGTACTACTATTTAGAACAACTATTAGTTCATACTAGTTTTTATAAGTAATATAAAATCTAAATATAATAGTCAGTCTATTCGAATTCGATGTCTGGGGATTCAAACCGCCGTGACGAAATAGCAAAGCGAGGGAAAGACCGCTCAGTCTCTTCATGCGGTCGTAGTCTAAATCGAAAACTTGAGACTCGAGGTCGGCGAGGATTCCTCAAACTCCTCTCGGCTCTCGGATTTTCAACTGCAACCCTGTCCGGACTTACGCAGGAGACTCTCGCCAAAGAAAATGGGGACCCATCTTCTGAGGTGACCGCAGTTGAGGCGTACCGACACACGAATCACGATGAGATGGTATCCGAAGGTGTCCCCCCCGAACGAGAAAAGGTGTACTTCACCGTCCCCAAGGACCGATGGATTCGCGCAAAGGGGGCATCTAATGCATCAACCGCCCTCAACCGTCAGCTTCCGAACAATCCGTATCTGCTGACATCGGTCGTGGATAACGATGGGGAACTCGAGGTCGTCGTTGAATATACCACGGTGAAACGCAACGGTGATGCTGACTATTCCCCGCGGAACCTCCCGGACGGGGGGAAAGAGCAGTCGGGTACCGTTGGTACTACATCCAAAATCGAAATCCAAAACCGACTCCCCTCAACTGTTACCGGGACAGTGGGCTCGGGTCGATATGCGAAGCAAACGGACGAGTTTCCCGTCCGTTTCAAAGAAGTGACGGTTTCGGAGGACTGGGAGTACAAACACAATTATGACCCCATTCCAGGTGGGTGCCATGTCGGTGATGGTGGCAACATTGCAACGGTAACGACGCCAGCCTACTACGACTGGAGCGAAACCTATGGGTGGGTCCATTGTGCCCACGCCTTCGGTTACTCAGGTGGGAGCGACGCATACCAAGACGGCGATAAGATCGGCTCGGTCGGACCGACCACATCTGAGGGACAAGGAGACGCTTGTTTCATCGAAGAAGAATTATCGGGGAGTATAGGAGCCAACGCCGACTACGATATCGCTAAGGACAGTCCAGACAGTTCAATGGGATGGAATATTATGGGCTCCGTCGCAGAGGACCGTCTTCTCGATATGCTCGCTCATGGAGATACGTTCGACTTCCAGGGTTGTAACTCGGGCCGTCAGATCTACAGTGATATTCAGCGAGTGTCGGATACGAACTTCGCGGAGAACTGTCGAGTGGTGATTGATGCCCCATCACGAGGCGGTGACTCGGGCGGCCCGTACTACTACGATGGGTCCGGTGATGGGGACATCTACATCGGGGCAGTAAATAGAGGTCATGCTGACTTCGATGACGACGGCGACACTGATGCTGTGGGGTATGCCCTTCACTGGGTAGAAGACTACCTCAACGTTCGAGTCTGACTTGGATTGTATCAGGCTCAGCTAAAGACGAACGGTCCGACGGCATGAGAGCCACAGGCCTTTCTCGAGGCGGGCCGTATCGACGCCCATGTACGACTCGATTCTGGTTGCGACCGACGGCAGCGAGGCGGCGGCGACGGCGGTCGACCACGCCGTTGCGCTCGCCGACCGGTTCGACGCAGCGCTGTTCGGCGTCGCCGTCGTCGACGAACGAACCGACTACGACACCGGTATCGTCGATCCCGAGGAGGCCCGCCAGCACCTCGAGGAGCGGGCGGCCGGCTGGCTCACGGACCTCGAAACACGGGCGCGCGAGGACGGGATCGAGGCCGAGACGGCGGTTCGATCGGGCGTCCCCCACGAGGAGATCCTCGCGTACGCCGACGAGGTCGGGGCCGATCCGATCGTGGTCGGTTCCCGTGGACGCTCGTCGTTCAAAGGGGCGCTGCTTGGCAGCACCGTCGACAGGGTCGTCAGGACCACGGCCCGATCGGTCCTGGTCGTCGGCGGGGGCGAAGACGCCGACCGGACGGCCGACGATCCGACTCGAGGCGCGGACGGGGAACGGACGTAGGTCCCAACGTTGGGGCGAACATTTACCTTCGCTGTCGTATGACCTAGCGCCATGTCACTGCTCGTTCCCTTCGACGGCTCGGCGTTGGCGACGCGTGCGCTCGAGCGTGCGTCGACGTTCGGCGACTTGCTCGACGAGGAAGTCGTCGCGCTGACGGTGATTCCGGACGACCCCGAGTACGCGCGGGACCGGGGCTGGATCACGCAGGGCGAACCGTTCGACATGGACGCGATCGCCGCGGGGATCGGGGATCGAGCCGACGAGGTCGCGCCCGAGGCGACGGTCCGGACCGAGCGCGTCGACTCGGACGAGCCGACCGCGACATCGACGACCAACGTCGTCCGCGAGATCCGCCGGGTCGCCGCCGATATCGAGGCCAGCGTGGTCTTCATCGGCTCCGAGAACGCCGGCTCGGTGATCGCACCCCAGTCGAGCGTCGGGAGCCCGGTCGCGAGCGACCACCGCTACGACGTCTACGTCGTCCGCGAGCCCGGCCACGAGGTCGACCCCGAGGACCTCGCGGACATCGACTCGACGCAGGACGACCTCTGAGACGGTCCGTTGGACCGAATTTACCGGTGGGACCGCGGCCCGACCTGGCTCCTTCTGCCAATGGCCGACAGGAACCGTCTGTGCGACGGTGACCCCCGTCGGAACCGGCTACCGGCTGGCGATTCGGAGGAACGTTTATTCCGTTGACCGACGACGGTTCGGACGAAATGGTCGATCGGAACGGGTGGGACCGGGACGGCACCGCGCCGACCGGGACCACCCATGACCCGCCGGCGTCGTTCGTCGAGCAGGCGAACGTCTCCGATCCGGGGATCTACGAGGCGTTCGAGGCCGACTGGCCGTCCTGCTGGACGCGCGCGGCGGACCTGCTCTCGTGGGACGAGCCCTACGACACCGTCCTCGAGGACGCGGACGCCCCCTTCTATCGGTGGTTCCCCGACGGACGACTCAACGCCGCGTACAACTGTCTGGATCGACACCTCGAGTCGGGGCGCAAGAACCACGCCGCGATCCGCTGGGAGGGCAAACAGGGCGAGCGCCGCACCTACACCTACCGCGACCTCTACGTCGAGGTCAACGAGTTCGCGGCGGCGCTGCGCGATCTCGGCGTCGAGGAGGACGACGTCGTAACGATCTATCTGCCGATGATTCCCGAGTTGCCGATCGCGATGCTGGCGTGTGCCCGCATCGGCGCACCGCACAGCGTCGTCTTCGCGGGACTCTCCGCGGACGCCTTGGCGACCCGGATGGACGCCGCCGACAGCGAGTTCCTCGTGACCTGCGACGGCTACTACCGCCGCGGCGACGCCTTCAATCAGAAGAGCAAGGCCGACAACGCACGGCTCGCGCTCGAGCAGGACGTGCGGACGGTCGTCGTCGACCGACTCGGTGACGACCTGCCCCATGTCCTCGGCGACGACGAGTACGACTATCACGATCTTCGGGACGCGTTCGCCGGCGAAACCGTCGACCCGGTCGTTCGATCGGCGACGGACATGCTGTTTCTGATGTACACGTCGGGGACGACCGGCGAGCCGAAGGGCGTCGTCCACTCGACGGGCGGCTATCTCGCCCACGTCGCCTGGACGAGCCACGCCGTCCTCGACGTCAAGCCCGCGGACACCTACTGGTGTGCGGCCGATATCGGCTGGATCACCGGCCACTCCTACATCGTCTACGGCCCGCTGGCGCTGGGAACGACGACGGTGATGTACGAAGGAACCCCCGACTATCCCGACCGGGACCGCCTCTGGGAGATCGTCGACCGCAACGCCGTCGACGTCTTCTACACCGCGCCGACGGCGATCCGGGCGTTCATGAAGTGGGGCGAGGAGTACCCCACCGAACACGACCTCTCCTCGCTGCGGCTACTGGGTTCCGTCGGCGAGCCGATCAGCCCCCGGCCGTGGAACTGGTACCGCGACCACGTCGGGGGCGGCGACTGCCCGGTCGTCGATACCTGGTGGCAGACCGAGACCGGCGCGGTGACGATCTCGACGCTGCCCGGCGTCGACGAGATGAAGCCCGGATCCGCGGGGCCGCCCCTGCCCGGCATCGACGCGAACGTCGTCGACGAAGCCGGCGATCCCGTCGAGCCCGGCCGGACCGGCTACCTCACGATCGACCGGCCGTGGCCGGGGATGGCACAGACGCTGTACGACAACGACGAGCGGTTCGTCACGGAGTACTGGCAGCGCTTTTCCGACCCCGCGGCCGACGACTGGCGCTACTTCAGCGGCGACACCGCCCGGATCGACGAGGACGGCTACATCACCGTCCTCGGCCGGGTCGACGACGTGATCAACGTCTCCGGCCACCG
>AOIR01000041.1:12581-50951 GCA_000337115.1 Natrinema thermotolerans DSM 11552 | reverse complement strand
GAACTGCCCAAGACCCGCTCGGGCAAGATCATGCGCCGACTGCTCGAGGACGTCGCCAACGGCGAGTCGCTGGGCGATACGAGCGCCCTGCGCAACCCGGAGATCGTCGGCGAGATCCAGGCTGAGGTCGGCGACGAGGGGCTGGACGGCGACCGCGACCGGTAGCAGTTTCGCGCTCTCTGCGATCGCGAAACGCGGTCTGTGGACGAATCAGTCCCGTAAACGACCGCTCGTTCACGGCACCGCTGGACCGGCGATACAATTATGTTCGGGTCGCCAGAATAGGCGAACCAGACGCTATGAGTCTCGAGGGGACCACGGGGGCGGTACTCAGGCGGCGGGAGTACGAATCGCTCCTCGACGCCGCGGAGACCTACCGCGAGGCGCTGGTGATCCGACTCTGTGGCGACGTGGGGCTGCGGCCGGCCGAACTGACCCGGCTCACGATCGACCACGTCGACCAGGTCCGGATCGACCCGCCCCGGTATCTGGTGCGGGTGCCGACCGACGACGAGCGGGACGACCGGACCGCCTACCTGCCGACTCGCGTCGAGCGCGAACTCCGGCGCTACGCCCGCAGCAACGACCTCTCGCCGGCGGATCGGATCTTCTCGGTCACGCCGCGGCGGCTCCAGATGCTCGTCTCGGACGTCGCCGACCGGGCCGGCGAACTGTTCGACGACCCCGCCCTCGCGGACGTCTCCACCAGCGACCTCCGGCAGTACTTCGCCCACACCGCCTTGGTCGACCACGACGTCAACCCCCGCGTCGTCAAGACCGCCGGCGGCTGGCGCAGTTTCGAAGCCCTCGAGTCCTATCTCCCCGAGCCGACCGACGCCGAGATCGTCGACGCGTTCGACCCCGTCGAGGGGCCGTCCGGTCCCCGGTCCGGCGATCCCGGCTCCGGCCCCGCGGTGAGCGACGACAGCGTGATTCGGCTGCTGTTGGCCGCCAGCGACCGGTACGCTCTGTTGCGACTGGACGCGGACGGTTACGTCGAACGCTGGAATCGCAGTGCAGCCGCGATGTTCGGCTACCGGGCCGGCGAGATCGTCGGCACCCACGTCTCGACGTTTTACACCGACGAGGCCGTCGCCGACGGCGCGCCCGAACGGGCCCTCTCGGCCGCCCTCGACGAGTCCGGCTGCGAGACCGACGGCTGGCGCGTCCACAAGGACGGCTCGCAGTTCCGCGCGACCGAGGTCGTCTCGCCGCTCCGGGACGATCAGGGCCACCACCGCGGCTTCGCCGTCTTCGTCCGCGACGTCACCGCTGCCCACGAGGAACTCGCGGCCGCCCGCGACCGACGCGACGAACTCGAGGGACTGTATGCCGTCGCCCGGCGACACCGCGCTGTCACCCACGCGTTGCTCGAGGCGACCGACCACGAGGAGGTCGAGACGGCCACGTGCGCGACCCTGACCGACGGCCGGGCCTACGCGTTCGCCTGGATCGACCGGGCGACGTTCTCCGATCGCCGCCGCGAGTGGCGCGCCGCCAGCGGGATCGAACCCGACGCCGTTTCCCGGCTCGTCCCCGAGGAGTGGGACGGCGACGACCCGACGGTCGACCTCGAGAGCGCCGCGTTGGTCCCCGATACCGGTTCCGACGGCGGCGATCCGCCGGTGACCGTGGCCGACGACGTCGCGGCGACCGTCGGCGGGGAGCCCTTCGAGGGCGCAATCGCGCGAGTGCCGCTGGCCTACGGCGATACCGTCTACGGGACGCTCGCGGTCGCGACCGACCGGTCGACACCGTTCGAGGACGACGAACGAACGTGGCTCGCGACGGTCGGCCGGCAGGTCGGCTACGCCATCGCCGCGATCCGGCGGCGCAACCTCCTGTTGTCCGACCGCGTGATCGAACTCGAGGTCGCCTGCCGGGACGACCGCTCCTTTTTCGTCGATACCTCGGGGCGGCTCGACTGCCGGCTCGAACTCGACTCGCTGGTGCCGATCGACGAGTCCACCCGGCTCTACTACGTCCGGCTCGCGGACGGCTCGCCCGGCGACGTCTTCGACCTCGCGGCGGACGACCCCGCGATCGAGGACTGCCGGCTCGTCGAGACCGACAAGGACGGCTGGCGGATCGAGATCGTCGTCGAGGGCTCGTGTCCGATCGGCACGCTGACCGAGTACGGCGCGACCGTCCACGAGGCGGTCTTCGACGGCGGTACGGCGACGATCACCGCCGAGTGCGCGGCCGACGCCGACCTCCGGACGATCCTCGACGGCCTCCGTTCGGCGTTTCCCGACTCCGAACTGGTCGGCAAACGCGAGACCGAACGGGCCGTCCAGACGGCCCGCGAGTTCCGGAAGGGTCTCGAGGATCGGCTGACCGACCGTCAGGAGGCCGCGCTCCGGGCGGCCTATTTCGGCGGCTACTACGACTGGCCCCGGGAGAGTACGGCCGAGGAGGTCGCCGACGCGATGGGCGTTTCCTCGCCGACGCTGCACAACCACCTGCGGAAAGGCCAACACGAACTGCTGCGGACCTTTTTCGACGATCCGGACGGGTAGCGCGGACTCGGCAGCCGACGCCGGTCGATACGTCGAGGGCTACATACCTAGAGGACCCACTCGAGCGATCGCCGACCGCGGTCGCCGGCGTATCGACGACCGCGCGATCGGCTCGTCGCGCCGTCGATTCACCCCCGTTTACGCGCGCCTCGAGCGCCTATCACGACCTAATATAGTCAATATATGCTAGGGTATCCGGGGTGAATGGGGTCGATTTTGCACAACTAGAGGGGCTCTTTACTATGGAGGTACGTGATTGAGTGTCTGTACCATGTCACAGGAGGATGCCGAACTCGAGGCACGACTCGAGGAGCAGGAGGCCTTCGAGCCCCCCGAGTCGTTCGTCGAGCAGGCAAACGTCACTGATCAGGGGATCTACGAGGAGTTCGAGGAGAACTGGCCGGAGTGTTGGGAGCGTGCGGCCGACCTCCTTTCGTGGGACGAGGCGTACGACACCGTCCTCGAGGACGGGGACGCCCCGTTCTACGAGTGGTTCACCGGCGGCGAACTCAACGCGTCGTACAACTGTCTCGACCGACACGTAGAAGACGGTCGCGCCGACAGCGTGGCGATCGAGTGGGAAGGCGAACTCGGGGAGACGCGCACGTACACCTACGAGGAACTGCTCGACGAGGTCGAGGACTTCGCGGCGACGCTGCGGGACCTCGGCGTCGAGGAAGACGACGTCGTCACGCTGTACATGCCGATGATTCCCGAGTTGCCGATCGCGATGCTGGCCTGTGCCCGCATCGGTGCGCCCCACAGCGTCGTCTTCGCCGGCTTCTCGGCGGACGCGCTGGCGACCCGGATGAACTCGGCCGACAGCGAGTATCTGGTCACCTGCGACGGCTACTACCGCCGCGGGGACGCGCTCGATCACATCTCGAAGGCCAACGAGGGCCTCGAGGGGGTCGACCACGAGGTCTCCGACGTCGTGGTCGTCGATCGGCTGGGTGACGACCTCGATCACGAGCTGGCGGACAACCAGCACGACTACGACGAGCTGGTGGCCGACCACGCGGGATCGACGGTCGAGCCGGTCTCCCGCGACGCCGAGGACATGCTGTTCCTGATGTACACCTCGGGGACGACGGGCAAGCCGAAGGGAGTCAAACACACCACCGGCGGCTACCTCGCGTACACGGCGTGGACGAGCCACGCGGTGTTGGACATCGAGGCCGACGACACCTACTGGTGTTCGGCCGACATCGGCTGGATCACCGGTCACTCCTACATCGTTTACGGGCCGCTGGCGCTGGGGACGACCAGCGTCATGTACGAGGGGACGCCCGACTACCCCGACAAGGACCGGCTGTGGGAAATCGTCGAGAAGAACGGCGTCGACATCTTCTACACCGCGCCCACGGCCATCCGGGCGTTCATGAAGTGGGGCTCGGAGTACACCGAGAACCACGACCTGTCCTCGCTGCGGCTGCTGGGGACCGTCGGCGAGCCGATCAACCCGCGGGCGTGGAAGTGGTACTACAAGCACATCGGCAACGAGGAGTGCCCGATCGTCGACACCTGGTGGCAGACCGAGACCGGCGGGATGATGATCACGACGCTGCCGGGCGTCAACACGATGAAACCCGGCTCCGCCGGCCCGGCGCTCCCGGGCATCGACGCACAGGTTGTCGACACCGAGGGCGAGGAAGTCGAGGCCGGACGGGCCGGCTACGTCACGGTCAACAACCCCTGGCCCGGCATGCTCCGGACGCTGTACAACAACGACGAACGATTCGTCTCGGAGTACTGGGACGAGTACTCCGACCCCGACGCCGACGAGTGGGTCTACTTCCCCGAGGACGGGGCGAAGATCGACGAGGACGGCTACATCACCATCCTCGGCCGGGTCGACGACGTGATCAACGTCTCCGGCCACCGGCTGGGCACCATGGAGATCGAATCCGCCGTCGTCGGCGTCGAAGGGATCGCCGAGGCCGCCGTCGTCGGCGGCGATCACGACGTCAAGGGCGAGGCGGTCTACGTCTACGCCATCCCCGAGGACGGCTACGAGGACCGCCACGCCGAACTCGAGGAGAAGGCCATGGCGGCCGTCCTCGATTCGATCGGGCCGATCGCCAAACCCGAGCAGATCATCTTCACGCACGAACTGCCCAAGACCCGCTCGGGCAAGATCATGCGTCGCCTGCTCGAGGACATCGCGAGCGGCAACGAACTCGGCAACACGTCGACGCTCCGGAACCCGGGGGTCGTCGACGACATCGCGGAACAGGTATCGGACGACTGACCCACTGAGACGGTTTTTTCGAACAAAAAACGACTGACACACGACTCACACACATATGCCAGATAATAACACCCAGGACTCGACCGATAGACAAGCCGCAACGGACGGTGGCGTGGCCGGACAGGCCGGCCAAGCCCACCGAAACACCGACTACCTCAACGCGGAGGTGAACCTGCTGAACCCGAGTACCCAGTTCATGCGTGACCACCTGCGCATCGTCTGGACGGGCTTTGTCATCTGGTTTCTCGCAGTGTGGGGCCCGGTAACGGCGACGTACCTGGCGACCGACACGATGACGGCCCAGATGCCGGTACTCGGCTTCCCGCTGCACTACTTCCTGGTCGCCTTTGGCGCGCCGACCAGCGCCTTGCTCCTGTCGTTCTGGTACTCGCGCAAGCGCGACGCGTTAGACGAGAAGTACGGCATCGACCACGCGTCCGTCGAGAGCGCCGGTCACGAGAGCGGTGACGCGACGGCCGCCGACGGGGGGGTCGACGAATGATGGGCGTCGCTGCCGTGCCGCTACAGGAGAGCCTGCTGCCCGAGGCGCTCAACATCTCGTTCAAGCTCCTCCCGGCAATTCTGGTGATCGGGATGCTGTCGCTGTTCCTGGCGATCGGCTTCGTCTTCCGCGTGGCCGACACCGAGGACATGTGGGTCGCCGGCCGCTCGATCGGGAACGTCGAGAACGGGATGGCGATCGGTGCCAACTGGATGTCGGCGGCGTCCTACCTCGGGATGGCGGCCTCGATCGCGCTGGCCGGCTTCTACGGACTGGTGTTCGTCGTCGGCTGGACGACGGGTTACTTCATCCTGCTGATTTTCATGGCCGCACAGCTGCGCCGGTTCGGGAAGTACACCGCGCCGGACTTCGTCGGCGACCGTTTCAACTCCGACGGCGCACGCGCCATCGCGGCCGTGACGACGTTCCTCATCGGCTTCGTCTACGCCATCGGGCAGGCGAAGGGGATGGCGCTGGTCGGCCTGTACATCTTCGGCGACTACGGCGGCCTCATCCCCGGTCTCGACGGCTACCAGGTGATGGTCGTCGCCATGATGGTCGTCACCGTCGGCTACCTCACCCTGTCCGGGATGATGGGCGCGACGAAGAACCAGGCGGTCCAGTACACGATCCTCATCGTGGCGTTCGTGGCCGGCCTGTACGTCGTCGGCTACACGAACGGCTACTCGACGGTGTTGCCCCAACTCGAGTACGGCATGCTGATCGACGAACTCGGCAGCGAGTTCAGCGAACCCTTCGCGACCTCGAGTTACTACCTGTGGGTCGCGACGACGTTCTCGCTGATCGTCGGGACCTGCGGACTACCCCACGTGCTGGTGCGGTTCTACACGGTCGAGAGCGAACGAACGGCCCGCTGGTCGACCGTCTGGGGGCTGTTCTTCATCTGCATCCTGTACTGGAGCGCCCCCGCGTTCGCGGCGTTCGGGACGGACCTGTACACGCAGAACGTCGGCGCGACCTACGGTGACCCCGGCATGACCGGTGCGGCAAGCGAAGTCATCGTCGTGCTGGCGGCCCAGCTATCGGGGCTGCCACAGTGGTTCGTCGGACTGATTGCGGCGGGCGGGATCGCCGCGGCCATCGCGACGGTCGCCGGCCTCTTTATCGCCGGCTCCTCCGCCATCAGCCACGACATCTACACGAACATCATCAACGAGGACGCGACCCAGCGCCAGCAGATCCTCGTCGGGCGTCTGTCCATCGTCGCACTGGGCGCGCTGACCACGCTGGCCGCGCTCGACCCCGCGTCGTCGATCGCCGCGCTCGTCGGCTACGCGTTCGCGCTGGCCGGCTCCGTGCTGTTCCCGATGTTCTTCATCGGCATGTGGTGGGAGAACGCCAACCGTCCGGGCGCGCTCGCCGGGATGACCACCGGGCTGATCGGCTGGTCGATCCCGATGATCAACGAGATCGTCCCGAACTACGTTTCCTCGCTCGAGGCCCCGCTGTCGGCGGGGCTGGCACAGTGGATGCCCGCGATCGGCTCGGCGCTGATCACCCTGCCGGTCGTGTTCATCGTCACCATCGCCGTCTCGCTGATGACCGAGGAGCCGGACATCGAGACCAAGCGGGTCGTCCGGCAGTGTCACAGCCCCGAACCGATGGGTCAGCAACAGACCGCCGAAGACGTCGTGACCGACGGGGGCGAGACCCCCGCGGATGACTGAATCCATGTACGATCGAATACTCGTTCCGACCGACGGTAGCGATACGGCCGAGTTGGCGGTCGAGCACGCGCTCGACCTCGCCGAACAGTACGGGGCCACGGTACACGCCCTGTACGTGGTCGATACCAACGCGATGAGTCTCAGCCTCGGTGGCGAACAGCTCGACCGCATCGAGCAGGGCCACTACGGCGAGATGGACGAGGTGCGGGAACGAGCCGAGAACGCCACGGGCTACGTGGCCGACCGCGCCCACGAACTCGGGATCGAGACCGTCGAACACGTGTCGGCGGGGCGACCCCACGATATGATCGCCAACTACGTCGCGAACAACGACATCGACCTGGTCGTCATGGGCTCGCACGGGCGCACCGGCGTCCGCCGGGCGCTGCTCGGGAGCGTAACCGAACGGACGCTCCGATCGACCCGCGCGCCGGTACTCGTCATCGACGCCGACGAGGAGTAACGCGACTCGAGGCTCGTTTTTTCGACACCCCATCGATCAGCGGCGACAAGACCGCGAGCCGAGACTCGAGAAGACGGGGCGACTGTGGCGGGACCGTTCGCGGGACTACTGGTTTTGCCGGACCGCCAGTTCGACGTTCCACATGAACCCGAAGTAGGCGACGATTCCCGCGAGCATGAGCATGTAGTACACCCAGGTCGGCGGCTCGAGGAAGTAAGCGACGACCTCGACCAGCGTCACCCAGACGACCGCGAACGCGAGGTCGGTCAGGATTCCCCACCGCTCTTCGCGGGCGGTGCGCAGCCACTCGCCGGCCCCTGTCATCGGCCGCTCACCCGACGGTCGGATCCGTTCATCGTGTGGGACCTTCGCAGGGTCACGGAAAAAGCCTATCGGCGCTCGTCGGCCTCCCAGTACTCGACCTCGTCCGCGAGCCGGTAGTAGCCCTCGAGCGACCGCTCGTCGCGGCCGCCCGGCGGCGAACCGACGAAGACGCCGACCTTCTCCATCTCGGGGTAGACCGTGACGTCAGGCTCGTTCATCGTTGACATCGCCAGGTATCGAAGCGTTTCGTCGCCGTCGTTGACGACCCGATGGCCACCCGACTCGTCGGCCGGGAGCGTCGCGTAGTCGCCGGCTTCGAGGGACTCGAGGCCGTCTTCGGTTTTGAGTTGGCCGTCACCCGCCAGCACGTAGAGCGCCTCCTCGTTGGCCGTGTGGTAGTGATAGGGCCACGACCGCTCGCCCGGCGGGAGTTCGTAGAGACTACAGCCGAGGTCGTCGGCGTCGACGGCATTCGAGAGTTCTTTTCGGCGGAAGGTGGTCTCTTCGCGGTCGTACTCCTTCCAGTCGACGTCGCCCTCGTTGACCTTCTCCATGTCCGGGTACCGACGACCGTCAACAATATAATAGTTCTCGCGATGCGAACCGCTTCGGTCGCTATCGGTTGGGGCTCGAGAGGGAAGCGAACGAGTCTCGAGGCAACCCAGCGTCCGCGAACGAAGTGAGCGGTTCACCGAGCGCGCCGACGGCGCGCTCGGCCTTTTTCATCAAAGTTTTTGCGCGGGGTTCGAGCGAGCCGAGCGAGCGAGGACCCCGCGCAAAAAGTTTGGTGGGAAAACGAAACCCCCTAACCCCGCCCGAGCGTGGGAACGGGCATGCACGACGACAGTGAGGTCGCTGTCCTCCGGCTCGGCCACCGGCCCGGACGGGACGACCGGATGACCACCCACGTCGGTCTGACCGCGCGGGCGTTGGGGGCCGACCGCGTGATCTTTCCCGACAACGCCGGCCAATCGCTCGAGACGGTCGCCGACATCACCGACCGCTTCGGCGGCCCCTTCGAGGCCGAACTCACCGCGGGCCCACAGGGGGTCATCCGCAACTGGGAGGGCCGGGTCGTCCACCTCACGATGTACGGCGAGCGCGTCCAGGACGTCGAAGACGAGATCAGGGCGGCCCACGCCGACGCGGGCGAGCCGCTCCTGCTTGTCGTCGGCTCCGAGAAGGTCCCTTTCGACGTCTACGAGGAAGCCGACTGGAACGTCGGCGTCACCAACCAACCCCACTCCGAAGTGGCCGGGCTGGCGGTCTTTCTCGACCGACTGTTCGCGGGCCGGGAACTCGAGCGGGAGTGGGACGACGCCGACCGGCGCGTGATTCCCACGGAAACGGGCAAGCGCGTCGAATCGGCGGATTCGGACGCCGAAGAGTAAGCCAACCGAGCGCCGACGGCCCGCGAGAGCCGTGACACCGCCTGGCCCCGCCTCAACCGCTCGAGTTGAGCAACCGAACCGGTCGGACGAGCCGCCCCCACACCAGCCCCAGCGCCGTCCGGACGGCCGCGAGGACGCCGGTCTCGTCCTCGTTCAGGACGTAGCCGTTGCCGACCCGTTCGATCGGGCTCGAGCTACTCTGGACCTCGAGTACCCGCTCGAAGTCCTCCTCCATGAGTCCGGTTCGGTCGCAGATTTCCGTCTTCGTGAGCGGCCGGTCGGCTTCCTGTAGTTCCTCGAGCAGCCAGCGACTATGAAGCGAGACGAGGTGGAACTCGTCGTCGGTCAGGTCGTCCTCGTCGGTCTCGGAACCGTCGTCGGTCCGTCGCGCATACAGCCCGTCGAGACAGATCCAGCAACCGGCCGCCAGCAACGCGGCGGCGATCCAGCGGTTCCCCTCTTGTAACTGCACGGCACCCGCGGCGACGGCGAACAGGCCGACGCCGATCCAGGCGAGCGCCGGGTCGATGTCGAACTCCTCGAACGCGCTCTCGAGCAGCGGCGCGCCGATCGCGATACCGAGGACCGTCCCGAGAACGCTCAGGTCGAGGTCCAGAACGATGACCGCGCCCGCGGTGACGAGGGCGATGACGACGTCGGTACGGTCGATTCGATCACCGACTCGAGCGGCCGACTCGCGAAGCATCTGTTGACAATACAACACCATCGCTACTAAGCGTACCGCTCGGCGTCGGCCGCCCGGACTCGCGACGGCCGTGCGGGAGCAGCTGTAAGAGAGGTACAATTTTAAACATGGGATTCGGTATCACGATTCATGGACCTGGAAGCGGTCGACGAATCCGCCCTCGCGGGCAACGTCGCGAAGCTGTTCGACCAGACGGCGGCCCACCACGGGGACGCACAGGCGATGGAACACCACGGCCGGCGCTGGACCCACGCGGAGGTCCGGGACTGGACCGCCGAACTCGCCGGCGGCTTCCACGATCTCGGCCTCGAGCCCGGGGATCGCGCGCTTCTCTTCCTGCCGAACTGTCCGCAGTATCTGATCGCCTCGATCGGCGCGTTCAAGGCCGGCGTCGAGATCTCGCCGGTCAACCCCCAGTACAAGCGTCGCGAAGTGGCCTACCAGCTCGAGGACACGGACGCGGGCGCGATCGTTACCCATCCGGCGCTGCGGGAGGTCGTCGACGAGGCGATCGAGGACGCCGGAATGGAGCCGGAGATAATCACCATTCAAAGCGAGGACTGGCCCCGCGATCCAGAGGACCACGCCTTCGAGGAGTTGCGCGGCGAGCCGACCATGGTCGAGCGTGCGGACGACGACGTCGCCCTGCTGCCGTACACTTCCGGGACGACCGGCGATCCGAAGGGTGTCCAACTCACTCACGAGAACACGCGAGCCCAGCTCATGTGGCCCCTGACCGCCTCGAACGTCGACGTCGAGCCCGAGAACGTCCGCAGTCTGACCTGGCTCCCGCTCTACCACATCACTGGCTTCACCCACACCGCCCTCCAGCCGCTGGTCGGCGGCGGCCGGCTCTACTTCCGAAGCGCCCTCGAGTGGGACGCCCAGGAGTGTATGCAACTCATCGAGGACGAAGGGATCACCCACTACGTCGGCGTGACGACGATGTACGCCGACATGGTCGCGTCCGAGGACTTCGGCGAGTACGACCTTTCGAGCCTCGAGTCGGCCTCGGAGGGCGGCGCGAAGCTCTCGCCGTCGGTCCAGGAACGGTTCGAGGAGGTCGCCGGCGTCGATATCTCGGAGGGGTACGGCCTCACGGAGACCCACGGCGCAACCCACACCCAGAGCGGCTCGACTTTCGGCCTGAAACACGGGACGATCGGCCAGCCTCTCCGGATGACCGACTGCAAGATCGTCGACGGATCGGGCGACGAGGTCGCCCCCGGCGAGGAGGGCGAACTCGTCGTCCGCGGGCCCCAGGTCATGAAGGGGTATCTCAACATGCCCAAAGCGACCGAGGCGGCCTTTACCGAGAACGGCTACTTCCGGACCGGCGACATCGCCCGCCGCAACGGGAACAACTACTACGAGATCGTCGACCGGAAGAAACACATGATCAACACCGCCGGCTACAACGTCTACCCCAGCGAACTCGAGAACCTGCTGCTGGAACACGAGGCCGTCGCGGACGCCGCCGTCGTCGGGATTCCGGACGAGCGGCGCAACGAGGTGCCGAAGGCCTTCATCGTCCCCGCCGAGGGCGTCGAACCCGGCAGCGACGTGACCGCCGACGAGTTACAGGAGTTCTGTCTCGCCGAGGTCGCCGAGTACAAACACCCCCGCGAGGTCGAGTTCATCGAGGAACTGCCCCGCACGACCTCGGGGAAGATCCAGAAGTACAAGCTCGAGGACGACGCGTCGTAACTCCCGACACCCTCCTCACGCGATCTCGTAGTATCTGACGCCGTCTTCCGTTTCGTACGTTACCGCACCCTCTCGCTCGAGCGTGCCGAGCGCGCCGAGGGTATCGAGCAGCGGAGCCATGTGCCGCACCGTCCCGACGCGTTGTTCGGCGATCGCCAGCGGGCTCGCGGGTCCGACGGCCGCGGCGGCCTCCCGGGTCTCCTCGAGCAGCGTGTCCAGCCGGTCCCGCGTGGTCTCGATGACCGCTTGCGGCCCCTCGAAGACGGGGCCGTGGCCCGGGAAGACAACCGTCGCGTCCGTCTCGGCCAGTCGGTCCATCGCCTCGTAGTAGGCGTCGACTGCCCCGTCGGCACCGTGGTCGAGGCCGACCTGGAAGGCACCGGCGCGGAACGGCTCGATGAGCGCGTCGCCCGAAAACAACACCGTCGTCCCTTCGACGGTCGTCTCGAAACACAGGTGATCGACCGCATGACCCGGCGTCGCGAACGTCTCGAACTCCCGACCGCCGATCGCGACCGTCGCGTCGGGCTCGATCGTGCGGGCGGTCTCAGGCTCGACCAGTCGCCGATCGCGGCGTAGTTCCTCGAGTTCCTCCTCGACGATCTCCGTGGCTCTGTCGCCCTCGTAGCCCGCCGCCGTCGTCATCTCGCGAAAGCCCTCGCGGGCGGTCTCGAGGTCTCGCTCGAGTCGCGACAGCGACCGCGCCGGCGCGTGGACGGTCGCGCCGGCCGCCCGGAGGACGGGCAACTGGCCGATATGGTCGCTGTGGACGTGGGTTACGACGACGTGGTCGATGTCGGCCGGTTCGTAGCCGATCTCCGCCAGCCCCTCGCGCAGTTCCGTCTCGCCGGCATCGGCCGGTGCGCCCGCGTCGAACAGGATCGGCTCCTCGCCCTCGAGCAAGTAGGCGGCGACGTGTTTGGGTGGCCAGGGAACGTCGAACTCGAGGCGATGGATCCGTTCGTGGGCGCGGTCAGCTCGGACGGCTCCGCAGGAGGCATCGGCAGTCATTGTCCTGAGAAGTGCCACCCAGCCACATAAACGTCGCGCCCGAACACGCCGACGGCGTTCGGATTCGTCACGGTCGCAGTGGAATGTACCGCGATTCGGCCGGTCGGTCGCGCGCGGGGCAGTTGGCAAGACTTAATGGCGTCATGCCGTTACATGGAGGTAATGGCTTTTGAGGACCTGCTCGAGGACCCGGTGATCCAGAAATATTTGCACGAGCTGGTCGGTCCCAAGGGGATGCCCGTCGCGGCGGCACCGCCGGACGGGGAAGTGACCGACGAGGAGCTCGCCGAGGAACTCGACCTCGAGTTGAACGACGTGCGGCGCGCGCTGTTCATTCTCTACGAGAACGATCTCGCCACGTATCGGCGACTGCGCGACGAGGACTCGGGGTGGCTGACCTACCTCTGGACCTTCGAGTACGACAACATCCCGGAAAATCTCGAGGAGGAGATGTACCGGCTGCGCGAGGCCCTCGACGAACGCCGGGAGTACGAGCGCAACCACGAGTTCTACCTCTGTGAGATCTGTTCCATCCGCTTCGAGTTCGGCGAGGCGATGGACTTCGGCTTCGAGTGCCCCGAATGTGGCTCGCCGCTGGAATCGATGGACAACGACCGACTCGTCAACGCGATGGACGACCGCCTCGACGCGCTCGAGGACGAACTCAACATCGACGCGGACGCCTAATGGTCGTACTCGCAACCAAGCTGTACGTCGAGGGAGAAGCCCGCGAACGGGCGCTGGACTCGCTGCGATCGCTGGTCGGCAACGAAATCGCCGATCTCGACGTCGAGTTCGAAATCGGCGTACGCCACGACGATTTCCCGTCGGTGACGGTCGAGGGCGACGACGCCACGGTCGCGCGAAACGTCCTCCGCGAGGAGTTCGGCGAGATCGTCCCCGATCTCGAGCCCGGCGAGACCTACGTCGGCACCCTCGAGTCGTGGGACGACGACGGGTTCGTCCTCGACGCGGGACAGGGCGACGGCGTCCGGATCCCGACCGACGAACTCGGGCTCGGCCCGGGGTCGGCGACGCAGATCCGCGAACGGTACGGGCTGGTCCAGCATCTCCCGCTCCGATTCGTGTACGGTGGCGATGACCCGTCCCGTCTGTCCGACGCCGAACAGGATCGCCTCTACGAGTGGACCCGCGGCGACGGCCGTCTCAACGTCAACAGCGCGACCCGCGCGGAGGTGCGGGCCACGCTCAACCGCGCCGGCCACGCCCAGGACTACGTCACCGTCGAACGGCTCGGCCTGCTCGAGCAGAGCGTGATCTGTCCCGAAGACACCGATCCGCCGGGGTTGCTCGCGAGCGTCGGCGAGTACCTCCCGGCCGAACTCCGCTGTGTCGTTCCCTAGCATGAACCGACGGCTCCTCTTCGCGATGGTCGCAGTTGCCCTGTTGACGATGGGGGCCGGTTGTTCGGCGTTTTCCGGCGGGATCTCCGACGACCAACTCGATCAGGACGCCGAATACGACGATCTGCGCGACAGCGACGCCGACGTCGCTATCGAGATCGAGGGGGGCAACGTGATCAGCAACGGCGAGTTCCGCGCAGTCTACGACCTCGAGGACACCGACGAACTCTCGCTGTATCGCTCCTCGCTCTATCAGGACGACCCCCTCGATATCAGCGCCGTCCGCTACTGGTATCCCAACGGGACCGAAGTGAACGGCTCGGATCTGGAGATCGAGCAGGGCCAGTCCGAAACGACCGTGCAGGTTCCGAACGGGAACGGAACGCTGGCGTTCTCCGGTGACGCCGGCCGGAAGACCTTCCAGTTGCCGGCCTACGTCGACGGCTCCTACGAGGTGACGGTCCCCGAGAACCACCGGACCTCGAATTTCTTCTTCGGGGATGTCTCGCCGAACGGCTACGAGCGCGAGGTCGTCGACGACCGAGAACGGCTCGTGTGGGACGAAGTCGACAGTCCGATCTCGCTTCGGTACTACCTCACGCGTGACATCCCGCTGTTCCTCGGACTCATCGGTGTAACCGCGCTGCTCGGTGGGATCGGGATCGCCTACTACTACCGGCAGATCAGACGGCTTCGGGAGCAACGCGAGGAGTTCGGGCTCGACGTCGATACCGAGGACGAGTCCGACGACGGGCCGCCGGGACTGTTATAATCAGTTCGCCGATACGCGGGCTCGATCCCGCCCGTGGGGGTTCGAAGCGCCGTTTTCAGCCGTGAATCGTTCGCTCGTCGAGCCAGACGACTTCGTCGCCGTCGATCTCGATCCGGCCCTTGACGTAGGTCGTCTCGACGCGTGGCGGCTCGAGGCTGCCGGGTCGAACCGACCGCGTCACGTCGACGTCGTCGACCAGCCAGCCGTAGTAGCGGTCCTCGTCGTCGGTCACGCTGAAGACGAGCAGTTTGGGCTCGTCGACGCGGGCGGTCGTCCGAAGCGACGAGCCGAAGGCCCGTGGGAGGTCGACGACTCGAACCCGCTCGCCGGCGACGGTGATCGTTCCCGCGTCCCACGGGTCCGCAGCGTCCGCGAGGGGCTCGTCGTTCGTCACACCGAGGACCGATTCGACCGACTCGGCCCCGACACAGTAGCGTCGCTCCTCGAGGTCGAACGTGAGGACGGTGACGGGGTCGTTCGTCTCCTGACGGTCGTCGGGGTTCGAAGCCGAGCCCATTCGAACTGGACGAAGTCCGTTCGGAAAATAAGCCTTCCGGATGGTTGAATTTTCGGTCAAATGACGTACGAGGCGACCGGGACGGTAATCGATGGTCGGCGACGTATCAGTTCCGACGACTCCCACGGTGGAGTCAACGTTTTATTGGTGGAACCTGATACACGAACAGGACCATGGCCCCGGATCTCTCGGAAAAGCTTCTCGGAATCGATACCGACGACGACCGGCCCGATGACGGCGACGAGGACGACCAGGAGACGTTGCTCCGGTTCGTCTTCGTCGGCGTCGGCGAACATCGACTCGCGCTCCCGGTCGATGCGGTCAGAACCATCGCGGAACCGCCGGACGAACTGACACGGGTCCCGCGTGCCCCGCCCGCAATCGAGGGGCTGATGGACCTTCGTGGGGAGATCACGGCCGTCATCGATCCGCGGGTCCACTTCCCGGTCACCGAGGAGCGGTCGGGCCGCGAGCGCCTGCTCGTTCTCGAGCGACCGAGCGATCGGCAGTCGGCAGCGATCCGGGTCGACGAGGTCATCGGCGTCGAGACGGTGCCGGAAAGCGACATCGTCGACGCCGAGTCGGTCGCGGACAGCGACCTCACGGGCGACGCCCTCGAGCATCCGCTGGTCGTCGCGATCGTGACCAAAGAGCGGGACCCGAGCGTCGACGTCGGCGGTGTCCGCTCCGAGCGACCGACCAACGACGGGATCGGTGCTGTTCCCGGTGCCGAGATGGGTGGCGGAACCGAAGCCGGCGGCTCCGCGGCCCTGTCCATGGGGTCGGCCGGCGGCGCGCTCGGGGAGTCGATCGGCGACACGTTCGAAGTCGAGCCGACCGACGAGTCGGCCGCCGAACCCGATGAGGGCGACGGGGAGGAGACGACGACGGAGATCGTCGTCGAAGCGACGGCCGTGGTCGACATCGAGCGGTTGTTATTGGCGTNCCCACGCCGTTCGCTAAGAGGGGATCTGACCCGGGTCTGCGTCCCGTATTCGGCGTTTATCATGACTGATAATCGAGAGACAGCATTTATGGTAGTTGTATCTCAACGAGAGTTTGGTGTACTACTGAATGTCGACAGGGGTGCTCATCGTGGACGACTCTCATTTTATGCGGAACCTCTTGCGTCAGATCTTGGAACAGGATTACCGCATCCTCGGAGAGGCGTCCAAC
This sequence comes from Natrinema thermotolerans DSM 11552, assembly GCA_000337115.1. Lineage (GTDB taxonomy): Archaea > Halobacteriota > Halobacteria > Halobacteriales > Natrialbaceae > Natrinema > Natrinema thermotolerans. The sequence continues at coordinate 34,560 of AOIR01000041.1, read as the reverse complement.
GGCGCTGAAGCCGTCAAACTGTACAAAGAACACGATCCCGACATCGTCATGATGGACATCGTGATGCCGAAATGCAACGGCATCAAGGCGACCGCAGCGATCAAGAAGATCGATCCGGACGCCCGCGTCATCATGTGTACGAGCGTCGGACAGCGTGAGAAAATGAAACTCGCCGTGAAAGCTGGGGCGGACGGCTACGTTACGAAACCGTTCGAAGAACCCAGCGTCAGAAAGGCCCTCTCGGACGTCGTCGCTGCATGACGCGAGTACTCGTTGTCGACGACTCGAAGTTCATGCGGACAGTCATCGGCAACGCGCTCGAGGAGGCCGGCTACGAGGTCGAACGGGCCGAAGACGGCGCGACCGGCGTCGAACGCGCCGCCGCAATCGATCCGGACGTCGTGACGATGGACGTCGAGATGCCCGGGATGGACGGGATCGATGCCGTCGAGCGAATCATGGCGACGAATCCGACCCCCATTCTCATGCTCAGCGTCCACACGGAGGAGGGAACGACGGCCACGCTCGACGCGTTAGAGCGCGGGGCCGCGGACTTCCTTCACAAGCCCGACGGCTCGGGCTCGCGCAACATCGCACACCTCACCGACGAGGTCGTCGAAGCCGTCGACGACCTCGCCGCCGCGGAGGTATCCTCGATGGCACTGGCTCGAGCGGCCGCGACAGCCCACGCGACCCGCACTGGTCGGGCCGGCGCGGGCGAAACCACGACCGGCAACGCCGTCGCCGGCGGGAGTACGGAGACGCAGGTATCCGATCGCTCCGCAGTCGGCCCCGACGTCCCCAGCGTCGGTTCCGGGTCCGGGATCGACGAGGACACAGCGCCCGTGACCGTCGACGGCGAAACCGAGACCGCCCCGACGGTCGTCATCGGCGCGTCGACCGGCGGCCCGAAGCTCATCGAACGACTGTTCGAGCGACTCCCGGCCGCCCTCGAGGCGAAAGTACTGGTCGTCCAGCACATGCCGCCGGGGTTTACCGAGCGGTTCGCCGAACGACTCGATGCACGCAGCGGCTACGACGTTTCCGAGGCCGCGGATCGCGAGCGACTGGCACCCGGCGAAGCGGTCGTCGCTCCGGGCGGCGTCCACCTCGAGGTAGCGAGCAACGTCGGCGAACGGCTCCGTCTGCGACTCGACGACGGCGAACGGGTCCACGGCGTCCGGCCGTCGATCGACGTGACGATGGAAAGCGTCGCCGCCCGGGTCACCGACCCGCTCTGTGGCGTCGTCATGACCGGGATGGGCCGCGACGGCGCGGCCGGCATCGAAGCGATCGACGCCGCCGGCGGCCACACGATCGCACAGGACGAGGCGACGAGCCCGGTCTTTGGCATCCCCTGTCAGGCAATCGAAACTGGCTGCGTGGACACGGTCGCGCCCGCCGACGGCATCGCCGACGCGATCGTCGACGCGTTCACGACGGACGGTGAGAACGATGACTGATTATCTGACGGACTTCGTGCAGGAGAGCGAAGAACGAATCACGGAGCTGAACAACGCCCTGTTGACCCTCGAGCGGGATCCGGACGACGAGGAGGCGATGGAGCAGATCTTCCGGATCGCGCACACGCTCAAGGGCAACTGCGGGGCGATGGGGCTGGAGTCGGCCAGCGATCTCGCACACGCGATCGAGGACTTACTCGACGCCGTCCGCGGGGGCGACATCGAAGTGACGCCGGAGCTAATGGACGTCGTCTTCGACGCGGTCGACGAACTCGAGACGATGATCGACGAAGTCGCCGCCGACGGCGAGATCGACACCGATCCGTCGGCGACGATCGACGCGGTTCGGGAGTACCTCGAGCGAGATACAGCCCGGCCCGGGCTCGCGTCGCCGACGCCCGAGGAGATCGATGAGATCTGTTCGCGGTTCGCACCCCCAACCGACGACGACCGGGACGTCTACCTCGCCCGTCTCGACATCGCCGAACGCGAGGGCGTCAACAACGGCAAACTGGTCGTCGACGCGCTGATCGACGCCTTCGAGCTGATGGGAACCGCCCCGTCTCGGGATCGAATCGAGGCCGACGAGTACGACCGCGGCTTCGACGCCGTCTTCGCGACCGCGGTCGGTGAGGCCGCGATCGCCTCCGGCCTCGAGCCCGTCGAGGAGGTCGACGAGTTCGAGATCGTCGACGTCGACGACCGGTTCGAGGCCGCGCCGGCGGACGATCCCGGCGACGTCGCGGCCGAAGACATCACCTCCGCCGACGCACAGGACCTCGAGGTCGACGAGTTGCTCGACGAGTTCGACGAGTTCGACAACCTAGACGAGATGGTCGAGGACGTCGAGGACGAGGAACTCGACGCCTTCGAGGACATGGGCGAGGCCGGGTCCTTCGACGACCTGCTCGACGAGGAGGACGTCGAGGAACTCGAGGCCGAGCCGGGCCAACCGCCGGCCGAACACCGCGAGACGGACGCGGCGTCCGGCGGCTCCGATGCCGACGCTGCGGCCGCTGGGTCGGCGGCCGACGACGGCGACGACGAGGTCGACGACGCCAGCGCGGTCTTCGACGAACTCAAAGACGAAGTCGAGATGGTCGGTTTCGACGAACTGCAGGACGAACTCGAGGAACTCGAGTTCGACGAGTTCGACGAGGACGAAGAAGTCGACATGGACGAACTCCTCGGCGAGGAGGCCGACGACGACGCGTTCCTCGAGGGCGAAGAGCCGACCGAGAGCGCCGTCGACGACATGCTCGTCGACGCGGAGACGGAACCGGCGGCCGATGAACTGGCGGCCGGCGAGTCGGAGGTCAACGGTTCCGCGGACGCCGAGGAGACGGCCGATACCGACGTGGTCGCTGCCCCCGCTTCCGACGACCGCGAGAGCGGGACCGAAAGCGACGAGCCGGCGACCGACGCTCCCGAAACCGAACCGGCCGACGGGATCGAGGCGGACACGACGGCGGAGCCGGCCGACGAACCCGAAGCGACGCCCGGTACTGCGGGCTCGCCGGCGTCGGACGAGGCCACCGCCGAGTCCGCCGATACTGAAGCCGAGACGGCACTCGAGGAGTCGACGGAACCCGATGGCACGGCAGCGCCCGACGCTGACGACGCCGACGATACCGAACCCGGGGCGGCGGAAACGGACCGTCCCGCCGACGACCCGATCGTAGTCGACGACGCGCCTGCCGACGAGGCGGGCGTCTCGGACGCCGATACCGAGCCCGCGATCGATGACGCCACCGACGAGCGTGTCGCCCTCGACGCCGACGACGGAGCCCCGACAGATCTCGAGACGGAAACCGATGACGGGGCCGACCTCGAGGAGGCCGATACCGCCACCGCTGGGGCCGATACCGTCGACGACGTCGAGGCCGACGACGGTTCCGAGACCCCTGCCGCCGACAGCAGTGTTGCCGACGCCGATATCGAAGCCGGCGCGGCCGACGACTCGTTCGGTGCCGACGACGGCTCCGAACCGTCGGCGGGATTCGACGACGGCCTCGAGACGGCCGACGAGGATCCGTTCGGCGATGAGCCGATCGACGACGCTGCCGACTCGTTCAGTGCCGACGACGAGTTCGAGGTATCGGCCGACTCCGTCGACCTTGAGGACGGGGACGACGGGTTCGGCGGCTTCGATGACGACATCGACGACGGACTCGACGACGACGCGTTCGACGACACTGACGCGTTCGACGTCGATACCGACTTCGGATCGTCGACCGACGAGTCGGAATCCGGATCCGAATCGTCGTTCGGAGACGATGCCGACGACGACGAGGGCGACGATGTCGTCCGGACCGTCGAGGAACCCGAGTTCGAGATTCCGGACATCGAGATTCCCGACACGGACGTCGAGCAGGACGCCGACGACGAGGCCGACGAGATCCAGTCGGTCCGGGTCGACGTCGAACAGGTCGACTCCCTGCTCAATCTCGTCGAGGGACTGGTGACCAGTCGCGTTCGCCTCCGGCACGCGGCCGAGGCCGACGACGACAACGACGCCCTCGAGACGGAACTCGACGCGCTGTCGGACCTGACGACCGACCTGCAGGAGACGGTGATGGACATCCGACTGGTCCCGCTGCGGACGGTCACGAACCGCCTGCCGCGGGTCGTCCGCGACATCGCCCGCGAACAGGACAAGGAGGTCGCCTTCGAGATGACCGGTGAGGATGTCGAACTCGACCGGAGTATCCTCGATCGCATCGGCGATCCGCTGATCCACCTGGTTCGCAACGCCGTCGACCACGGGGTCGAACCGCCCGCCGAGCGCGAGGCCGCCGACAAACCCACCGAGGGCAGCGTCGAAGTCCACGCCGACCGCGAGAGCGATCGCGTGACGATCACCGTCGAGGACGACGGCAGCGGGCTCGACCCCGATCGGCTCCGCGACGAAGCAGTCGAGGCGGGCGTCCTCGAGCCCGAAGTGGCCGCCGAACTTCCCGACGAGGACGCCTACGATCTCATCTTCCATCCCGGCCTCTCGACGGCCGATGAGGTGACCGACGTCAGCGGCCGCGGCGTCGGGATGGACGTCGTCAAGCGGACCGTCGAGGATCTCGAGGGGATGGTTTCGATCGACAGCGAGGCCGGCGAGGGAACGACAGTGACGATGGAACTGCCGGTGACGGTTGCGATCGACGAGATCCTCTTCGTCGAAAGCGGTGGCGAGGAGTTCGGCGTCCCGACCAAGGCGGTCCGGGACATCGAGCCCGCCACGGCGATCGAAACAACGGACGGCGAGTCGATCCTGCCCGGCGAGGACGGCGACTACCCCGTCGTCTCGTTGGCCGACATCCTCGAAACGCCGGCAGCCGGCGCGAACGGGAACGGCATGGTCGTCCGCATCCGCGACGACGTCCGCGAGGTCGCCCTGCACTGCGATCGGGTCAGCGGCCAACAGGAAGTCGTCGTCAAGCCCTTCGAAGGCTTCATGAGCGGCGTTCCTGGGATCAGCGGCGCGACGGTTCGGGGACGGGGGGAGGTAGTCAACATTCTGGACGTGACGACACTATGAACGAACAACACCCAACCCTACGGAGGAATCCATGACGATGATGGTCGACATTCGAAAGCTGAGTTTCATAAACGAGATGGCGAAAGTCGGGACGAACGGCGTCGCCGACAACATGAGCAAACTGACCGGCGAGGACGCCCAGATGGAGGTGACCAAGACCAACTTCATCGACGTCGACGACATCGAGTCACAGCTCGACGCCGGGAAGCGCGTCGGCGTCCGGGTCCGACTGCTCGATCCCCCACACGGTCACATCCTCATCCTCTTCCCCGAGGCCAGCGCCAAGAAGATCACGGCGATCATGCTGCGTGACGTCGTCGACGACATGGGAGATGTTTCGGGCAAGATGGCCCGTAGTGCCGTCGAGGAGATGGGCAACATGATGGCCAGTGGCTTCATTGACGGCTGGGCTGACGTGCTGGGCCGCGCGATCGATATCGCCGCGCCACAGCTGGTCTATGCCCCGACGGGCGAGATCGTCACCCGGACTGCGAGTCTCGGCGGTGACGACCTCGCGCTGTTCTTCGACTCCGATCTGTCGGTCCCCAGCTACCAGATCGAGGCGGAGATCTACGCGTTCCCGGATCTGGAAGAGTTCGTGGAAATGGTCAACGGCATCGAAGTCCAACCCGCATGAAACTCGACGTCAACGCACTCGGCACGTTCTACCGGATGGCCCGCGAGGGTGCCGGGATCGCCGCCGGCCGACTGACCCACATGATGGGCGTCGAGACGCAGGTCGGCGTCACGAAGCTCAACTTCATGCGCGGGCGCGAGATCCGCCGTGACTTCGAGGACTCGACCGAGAAGGTCGGCGTTCGCGTCAAACTCACCGGCGCGATCGAGGGCTACTCGGTCGTCGTCTTCGAGCGCGAGAGCGCGTTCCGGGTCGTCGAAACGCTGCTGGCCGAGGCCGGCCCCGACGCGGAGATCGACGGCGACGTGGGCGAACCCGACGAGTTCGACGAGATGACCGAAAGCGCCGCGACGGAGGTCGGCCACATCATAAACAGCGGGTTCATCGACGGCTGGGCCGACGTCCTCGAGGCCGTCATCGACGTCTCGACGCCCGAGTTCGTCGAGGGGGTCTCCGCGGAGCCGTTCTTCGGCGACATCGACGAAGCGCCGGGCGACGACGACCTCGCCTTGCTCTTCCAGAGCCGGATCGAGACCGTCGGCACCGAAGTCGGGTTCAACCACTATCTGTTCCCGAAACGGGAGTCGATGTCGAAGCTCTTAGAGCGGCTGCGCACCAGCGAGGGCATCGAGTACGACAAGTTAGACGGGTTCGATCGGATGGCCGAACGGGGCGCGGAGGAAGTCGCCGAAACCGCCACGACGCTGACCGGCATCGACACCAGCGTCGAGATCCGGCGGCTCAACTTCGTCTCGCTCGAGGCCATTCCGGAGCAGGTCGCCGAGGAGAAACTCGTCGGCGTCGCCTTCGAGTTCGACGGGATGCCAAGCGGCTATCTGCTCTTCCTGTTCGACGAGGAGTCGGCCCACGAGATCGTCGACGCGATGGTCCCGATGGAGGTCGACGAGGACGGCTTCGGCGAGATGGGGACCAGCGCGATCAAGGAACTGGGCAACATCATGGCCAGCGGCTTCCTCGACGGCTGGGCGAACGTCCTGGACACGACGATCGACCACTCGACCCCCGAGTTCATCCACGACATGGGTGCCGCGGCCGTCGATCCCGTTATCATCCAACTCGGTGAGAACCAGGACTTCGCGTTCGTCTTCGACACGGTCGTCGTGGCCGACGGCCGCGAGTTCGACTGTGAAGTGTACGCCATTCCGGACGAATCGGACCTCGAGCGGGCGCTGAACAACTTGGACGTCGATCGGATCGAAGACGCCAAGACGACGGCCGAGTTCCAGGAAGTCGATACCACATGAAGACCTACGGCACCGAACCGGGCGCACCGACGCCGGTCCAGGTCGGCATCTCCGAACTCGTCGTCAGCGACGGCGACGACACGCTCAAGTCCTACGGGCTGGGTTCGTGTCTGGCGATCGCCCTGTACGACCCGCAATCGGGGATCGGCGGCTTGGCACACGTCATGTTACCCGACGGCGACGCCGCCGACAACAGCGACCGCAAGCCGGGCAAGTACGCCGACACGGCCATCCGGGCACTACTGCGCCGGATGGTCGAACAGGGGGCCAACTACACCGCCGTCGAGGCCAAGATCGCCGGCGGCAGCGACATGTTCGAGTTCGAAAGCTTCGGCGATGGCGTCGGCCAGCGAAACATCGCCGCCGCGAAAGAGGAACTCGAGAAGCTCGGCGTTCCCCTCGAGGCCGAAGACGTCGGCGGCGAACACGGTCGCACCGTCGAATTTACCCCCGGGACGGGGAGCCTCGTGGTCAAGACTTCCGACGGCGACGACGAAAACGGAGTGACGGAACTGTGATCGGCGACGGTGCCGGCGAGATCGATCCCGAAGACCTGGATCTCCCGCTCGACGACACCGGCGGCGACGACGACGAGGAGACGTTCACGGAACTGCTGGCCTTCGTCGAGGAAGAACTCTCCTTCGCGACCAGCCACTACAACGATAGCTACCTCGATCGCCGCGTCTCCTCCCGGATGCGACGCACCCAGTGTGACACCTACGAGTCGTACTTCGAGTTGCTCCGGCAGGAGCCGGCCGAACAGGAGGCGCTGCTCGAGGCGCTGAGCATCAACGTCACGGGATTCTTTCGGAACCCGGATGTCTGGGAAGGGATCCGGACCGTCCTCCGGCGACTCTCCGGAAACGGGCCCGTCCGGGTCTGGAGCGCCGCCTGTGCCGACGGGCGCGAACCCTACTCGTTGGCCATGCTCGCTCACGACGACCCCGAAATCGACGAGTCGTCGGTCTACGTCCTCGGGACCGACATCTCGCAGCCGGCACTCGAGACGGCCCGCGAGGGCGTCTACGAGGAATCGCGGACGATCGATCTGGACGAGCAACTCTCCTTTCTCGACGACTACCGACGGTACGTCGATGTCGACGGCCGCAACTACCGGATCGCCGACGACGTTCGGACGAACGTCCGCTTTCAGCGCCACGACCTGATCAACGACGAGCCCAAATCCGGATTCGACCTCGTCGTCTGCCGGAACCTGTTCATCTACATCGACAACGCGTACAAGCGCTCCATGCTCGAGACCATCGCCCGGTCGCTCCGGTCATCGGGCTATCTCGTCATCGGGAAGGCCGAAACCATCCCGCCGAACCTCCAGTCGGCCTTTGCCGTCCGCGAGGCCCGCCTCCGGATCTACCAGCGAGCGGAGTCGTCCGCGACCGATCAGTAGTCACCCCAACTGCGCGACCGCGGATCCGTCGTCGCCGCCTGCAGTCGACCGGACGTTACATGGCGGTCGACCGACTACTCCCGACGAATGCCACCCCTCGACATTCGCTCGTATACTGCTCGCGCCGGGGCACTGGTCGACGCCTCGCCGCCGACCACCCTGCGGGACACCCGCAGGTGGCTCGTCGAGCCCCTCCTCGAGACGCTCGGCTGGGACGTCCGGGCCGACTCGTGTCGTGCCGATCGGGACGTCGACGACGTTCACCTCGAGTACGTCCCGACCGTCGACTCGGTGCCAGCGCTGTTCGTCGCCGTCGAACCCGCGACCGACTCGCTGGACGGCAGTCGGGCGAACGCACTCAGACGGGCGATGGCCTGGACCGGCGTCGACCGGGCGATCTACACGAACGGTCGCGACTTCCTCCTGCTGGCGGGAACGTCCGATATCGACTACCGCACCGTCCGGCTCGCCGACCTCCCCGACGCGGAGTCGGTGTTGGCCAACTACACGCGATCGACGCTCGGGAGCCGTCTCGAGCGCCACTCGCGGGAGTTGGTCGCCAGACAGCTCGCCGTCGAGCGGCCCGTCCTCGTCGCCTCGATCGTCGACCGGCTCACGGCGGTGACGACACAGGGCGAGGCCTACGCGCCCGAGTTCGAGGCCGCGGCCGAGCGATTTCTCGACCAGCTCGTCGTCGCGTTCACCGAGCAGCAGCCGGCCTCGAGCGACGGTCCGGACGTCTCGGTCCGATTCAGCGAATCCGCGATCACCGACGACGGTCCGACTCGTGAGGGGACGGCCGAATCACCGACGGCAGCCGGCGACGCCGCGCTCGAGGCCGACGATCCGACCGAGAGCGAACGCGACGAGTCGGGAGACGGCTCTCCGGGCGAGGAGGCCGACACCGCAACTGACGGCCGTTCCGGCAAACCGGGCGACGAGGGTCGTGGGGACGGCGAGTACGTCGTCCGGTTTTTCAACGAGCGCGGGTCGATCGGCGCGATCGGCCACTCGACGTCGGACGGCGCGTTGGTCGAGGCCGCCGACTACCTCCTCGATCGCGGCCTCGCCGGGGTCGATCCGCCGTGGCGTCCCGACGGGAGCGACCGCACGGTCCTCAACGACGACCCCGTCGGGGCCGACGGCTCACCGATGGCGGCACCGAAACGACTCTCGAACGGTCTCGTACTCGAGACCGCCGGCAGCGTCGATCAGCGGGCCACCCGCGTGAAATCACTGGCCGACCGCGCGGGGTTGCGGGCGATGCTCACCGGCGACTGGGACCGAGAAGCTCAGTAGTCGATCCGGCCCTCGAGGACGGTAACGACGACTGTCAGATCGTCGCCCGATCCACAGGTTGCTTCGATGTTGCCGCCTGACGTCGTGGTCGACCAGTTGCCGCTGTCGAACGCCCCTTCCCATGCCGTCTCGTACTCCGTTTCGGTGACGTTGATCGAGACCTCGCTGACGCCTTCCCGGACGACCGTCTCGCGGTTGACGCTCGTCAGTTCGAGGCCGATGCGTCCGTCGGCCTGCACCGAACGGTCGTCGGGGTTCTGAATCGCGACGAGCGAGACGACTGCCCGGTCGTGATCGGTGTCACATCGCATCCGCGGCCGTTCGAGGAAGACGCTCCCGCCGTCGTCAGCTCGGACGACACCACCGCCCTCGTAGGCGACCGTGTCCTCATCCAGACCGTACTCGAACCGGCCGAGGTCGAACTCGCCGCCGTCGTTAGTGTTCAATCCGTTGCCAATATATGTTCCGTCGATCGAGACGTTCACTCTCGTTCCGCCCGTTCCCGTTCGAACGGTCCCCCCTCGAAGCGACAGTTCCCCCTCTCGTCCCGTTACCCCGTCGTACCGGAGGACGTCGTTGAAGTTGTCCGCCAGCGCCGCCATCGCCCGGTCCGCGGTCCGGACCTGTTCACCCTCCTGATAGTCGGTCATCGTCTGAAATCCGATCGTCGACAGCAGTGCGACGGAGCCGAGGATGATCGCAAAAACGAGGATAAACGCGAGGACGTCCGAAACTGCCCGGTCGTCGCTCGCGGGGTCGCCACCGGCTCGATCGTGACACCCCCGCATTAGCGGGCCTCCGTGATCGAAATGTTGTTCGACGATCCGTCGTACTGCAGCTCGATCTCACCGCCGCTGGCCGAACTGTTCTCGATGTCGGCGGTCGTCTCAACCGGCACGTAGGCGACCGTGTCGGCACTCGCCGCCGTCAGTCGCAGGCAATCGGTCTGCCCGTCGAGCAACGGTGCAGTACAGTTACGCCGTAGTTCGACGGTGTATCTGGAGTTCGCGACCGTCCGCGGGTGACTGGCCGTGACGGCTACCCGCTCGGCCCGCCCGTCGTCTCCGGTCGCGATCCGATCGACGTTGCCGATCTCGTTGGCGAGGCGCTCGCCGATCGTCTCGAGGCCAATATCGGCGCTGCGATCGGTTTCGGTCTCGAGCATGGTGCTTGCACTCGTGATCAACATGGCGACGAGGACGGTCGTAATAGCGATCGTCAGGACGTGTGTCAGTGCGATCGAGACGCCCCGATCGTCGTCCTCGAAGCCGCGGTTCATGATCGATCACCGTACAGGAAGACGCGATACGGTCGCTCGTAGGAGACGTCGCTCGAGTCGTAGGTGACGGTGACGTCGACGGCCCAAGCGGCGTGGGGGTCAATAGACCCGTCGTTGATGATTTCCGAATCTCTCTTGGCGACGATATCGTACGTTCCCGATGCATCCGTATCCCCATCAATCGTCACCGTCGTTGGTGTGGACGGGTCGATAAACCGCCGATCACATGAACCGTCGACCGTTGCGTTGACCGCACCGGTAACGAGATCGATTTCGGCACGGTCGTTCCCGATTACACACTTCGTGTTAGTTTCGTCGGTGATCTCGAATCCCGGTTCGCCGTCGACCGTTACCTCACGGATTTCGATCGAATCACCGGTTGCCTTCTCGACTGTCACGGTAGCGTCGTCCCCGTTAGACTGGAGATCGAACGACAGGTGGCCGATCCGTCGGTTAGTAACCAAGGAACCGAATCGTCCGTTGACGGATTCGTCTGTTCTGGCCCGGGCCTGTTGGTTCTCGGGAATGCCGTCGACTGAGACGTTGACGATTACGGGTCGGCTGTTCCCGGTCACGTTCTGGTAGCGGCTCCGGAATCCGTCGTCCTCGATGACTTCTCTGAGAGTCCCGTTGTAGGTGTCATAGCCCAATTCGTCCCACCTGAGGTTGCCACGGTGGGCAATCCCTCCGATTCCTGCCTCGAGTTCGTGTTCGACCGTCGCCGCTTGGCTTCCGCTCCGGCCGGAGTCGCCCGACGAGAGCGTCTCGGTGAGCAACACGCTGTTGACCACGACGACGAGCCCGAGAATGATGAACGCGAGCGTGATCGCACCGATGAGGAGCAACTGGGCGCGATCGTGTCCGGGGTCGTCCCGACTATCACCGTTCGATCGCACGCGACGACGGCTTACCATACGATCACCCGTACCTCGACAACATTGTAGACCGGGTTCTCCGGATCGGTCCCGGCCGGGGGAATCGGATAGCCATCGTTCTTGTACGCCTCGCGAAGCGTGATTCCCTTGTTCCTGCTGTTCGGTGCTGTCAGTTCGTCATCGTCGTACAGCGTGACGGTCCGGCTCGCCGTGATCGCGCTTTCCGGCGGAGATCCCTGGTTGACCATCGTAACGTTGTCCGTCGTCGTGCTGCCGTTCTGATAGACGAGTTCGACGTTGTAGTACGAACCGGTCTCCGTATACCGCTCGGATAGGATCTGTCCGAGGACGAACGCCTCGCGGTTGAACGACTGCGCACCGTAGGTATCGCCCGAATCCGTCGCGTTCGCTCCGTGGAAGCGCTCTTCGGAGTCGTTCCAGTACCGAATCATATACGAGAGCGTCCCGTTCTCACCCTGTCCCTGTCCCTCCGCGGCGATCGACAGCGCGTCCATCGTCTCCTGTTGCACTTGCGATTGGACCGTCCGATCGGCCGCGCCGCCGGTCGTCGGCGTGATCACGATCGACTGCAGCGCGAACAGCACTGCCATCAACACGACCATCGAACCGATGAATCCCTCGAGCGTGTAGGCCTGTCCGCGGTCACCGCCCCCGGTCCGTTTGATCCCACTCATGTTACCACACCCTCACGACGAGTCGACATGCCGGCCGACACTCGTCGGGATAGTTCGCGAGCGTGACGATCCGTGCAGAACTCGCCGCCGGCTGTCCGGTGTAGTCGTCCCCCGCCGTCAGACCGGTGTCGATATCCGAACTGCCGTTGAGACGTTCGATAGTTACGTTAACCCGATCGTAGACGAGGTCTTCGTCGCTGCTCGCTCGGAGACCCACTTGCTCGGTCAGGTTTTCGGTATCGTCGTAGTCGCTATCCTCGAAGTTGATCTCGTTACCCGTCCCCGTCGCCGTATCGTTGACGATCCGGTCTGCGATCCGATCGGCCTGTGCCGTCTCTGCACCGCCGACCGACGAGTCAAAGGGGGTCACGACTGACGGCAGAAACAGAAAGACGAACGCGATCGCCAGCAGGAAGATCCCGATCCCGACGGCGAAGTCCTGCGTCGTCTGGCCCCGTTCGCGCTCGGCCGCTGCCCGACTCGAGGTGGCCAGCAGCTCTCGTCCGTCCGTTCGATCCCGGCATCGATCGTGCGTTCCGTTCCCGGTCATGTTAGGCCACCAGCGTCCAGCCGATGAGTGCGACTGCGGACAGTCCGACCGCGTACTTCAGGCCACTCAGCAGGTCCGCGTCCCGGATGTAGCCACAGATAAAGCCGGAGATGATCGCCTGCAGGGTCACCGCGTGGAAGAACAACACCGACAGCATATTGACGTCGATGTTCTCGCTCAGGTTCGCGCCCTGCATCGCGCCACCACCACCGCCACCGCCACCGCCACCGCTTCCGCCGGTCTCGAGCCCAGCCATCGTATCGATGAACTGGGTCTTGAGGATCGCGATCACCGCAAGCACCGTCATGAACGTCATGATGATGATCACGATCTGCATGCGGGTACGGGACTTGCGCTCGCGTTCGATGTCGTCGTGGTTCTCACTGGCGGTGGCGGCCGTCCGAAGGACGTCCGAAATCTGGTTCGACGCCTCCTGGGCTTCGGTGATCAGCCGCGTCGTCCGAGCCAGCCGCGGGATGTGGTACTTGTTGTTGAACTCGATGAGCGCCTCCGTCAGGCTCATCCCGTAGTTGACCTTCGTGTGCATCATCTCGAACTCGCGGGCCAGCTTGCCGCTCGTGGTGTCCGAGACGGCCTTGAGCGATTCCAGCAGCGTCAGCCCCGTGTCGTTGGAACTCGAGAGCTTTCGAAGGTCCTCCGAGAGTTTGTTGACGACGGCGTTTCGGTGCCGGACGTTCCACTCCCGGAAGATCGAGAGCGGCAGCGCCGTGATATACAGCGGTACGTAGAGATAGATGAACGTCCCCCAGATCGGGGCCTCGAGCATCTCGTCCCACGAGGTCGGGGCCGATCCGTTTACCAGCGCTGTGACGACGATGACGAGCGCGAGCGGGAGGGTCAGTACGAGAGTGACCAGCGGATGGTCCCGGAAGAAGATGTGGGGTTGACGCAGGACTTCGATCGTCTCGTGGGTCCCCTCGCGGTTCTTGATCCGGTCGAAGACGCTGTGGCGACCGGTAAACTGCTCGACGAGGCCGAGACTCAGCAGGCCGCCCTCCTGTCCCGTTTCGGTCCGCTGGTCGGTGTTGCCCATCGTGAGATAGCCGTCACCGGGTTCGTCGTGCTTGACCGTCGAAACCAGAACCATGAACCCAACGCCGATCATCGGAATGAGGCCGTAGACGACCATATACAGCATCTGATCCGAGACGTCGGCGTTCGGGATCATCTGCATGATCACCATGATGATGATCAGCAGCAGCGGGAACAGCGACAGCGTCATGTACATCTCCCCGAACAGCTCGAGCGTCTCGAGGGTCAGTTCCTGTTCCTGCTTTGCGGTCCGCATGTGCTTTTCCTTCTTGTCCTCGAGGAAGCTCTCCATGTCACCGCCGCTGTTGACGATCGAGAGCATGTCGGTCAAAAACTGCGAGAGGTCGTCGCTCGGCGTCTCGAGTGCTTGCTTGCGGATCGCCGTCCGGTAGTCGATATCGAAGTACTCGGTCTCCTTGACGATGCTCTGGAACTCACGGGCGACCTCGCCGTAGGTGTCGTCGGCCTCGGCCATCGCCTCGATGATCTCGAGCTGGTTCAGGCCGCCGACCGAGAGGGCGTACATAAAGGAAATCGAGTCGGTCAACAGCATGTTGATCTCGCGTTTCCGGCTTGAGGCCCGAGAGTAGGGGATCGCGACCATCGAGCCGAACCCGAACGCGAAGCCGATCGAGCCAAAGAGGAGACCGGCGAAAAAGATGACGGCGGGAATTCGGAGGAGGTTGATGATGTCGAGCAGGAGGCCGGTCCCGACAGGGATCCCGATCAGCGGTTCGTTCGCGATGAATCCGAGCGCGACCAGGCCGTAGCCGATCATCAGGCCGATCAGCCAGAGGCTCAGCCCACTGATGAATCCGATACCGAGCGCCCGGGAGAGGTAGAGTTCGACCGTGTCGGTCATCCGGGCCTGTGCGAGTTTCGTCTCGATGTCCGCGACGAACTCGCTTTCCTCGCCGAACAGCCAGTCGTAGAGCGGATAGAACCGATCACCGAGGGCGTCGGAACCCGCCGACATCCCCGTCCCGCCACTGTCGTCCCGTTGGAGGCTCATGTGTCACCGTCCTCGTTCGCGTCGTCGGCGTCGAAGATGCCGGTATCGTCGTCGCCCGATTCGTCTTCTTCATCCCTGAAGATCGAGTCGTCGCCCCCGCCGTCGAAGAGCGAGCCGTCGCTATCGTCGTCGTCGTCGGCCTCGTCGCTGAAGATCGAATCCGACCCACCGCCGAAGATCGAGTCCTCGTCCGTCGCGGAGTCGTCACCCCCGGCAGACCGGTCGGTCGGCGTCGATCCGTCCGTTGACGACGCCGTCTCGTCCGGCGACTCGAGTGCTTCGTCGACGCCGGAGCCAGTGTTGGGCCCGTCGTCCACATCCGTGGCAGTCGAGCCGGAAGCGGTTTGGTCTCCGTCGTCGTTATCGGTCCCGTCCGGCGGGTCAGAACCGCTTTCGTCGATCTCGATCGTCGGCGGTTCGACCGCCGTTGCGTCCGCGGACTCGTCGTCCGTAGTCGCAGGCTCGTCGTCGCTCCCCGCATCGACGGCATCGGTCGCTGACGTCCCGTCGCTTTCCCCCTCGTCATCCGACGAGGGCTCGCCGAGGTCGATCGTCGGCGGCTCCGGCTCCGACGGTGACGCCCCGTCGGCTTCGGCCCCGCCTGACTGTGTGGGCGTCTCGTTCGAGGTCGTCCCTTCCGCGGCCGGTTCGCGACCGTCGTCCGTCGACTCCGTGGCCGTTGGATCGGCCGGCGAACGGTCGGCCGTCCCGTCCGGGCCCGCGTCGCTCGAGGGGGGTGTCGATGCGGCGGACGCGGTGTCGCTTTCGGGGACGTCCGAGAGATCGTCGATCTGTGCGTTGCCCTCACGGCGTTCACCGTCGTCCGATTCCGGATCGAAGATCGAGTCGAGATCGTCCTCGGGGAACATCGAATCGAAGCCGGAGGTGTCGGGTCGGCCCGCGGGGGTCCCGTCCTCGACGGCCGGTCGGCCGGAGCCGGTCGGCTCTCCGAGTTCGTCGATCGTCTCACCCATGTCGTCGAATAGACCGCCCAGATCGCCGTCTCCAGCGTCTTCGGTGGGCATCACCGTCGAGTCGTCGGCTTCTCCCCCCGCTATCGCGCTGTCGGCATCGGCAGACTGGCTCGCGGTTCGGGAGCGATCCGGTCCGGTGTCCGCGGTCGACGCCTCGGTGTCGTCCCCGGCAGCGACCGACGAGTTCCCGCTCGAGGGGGTACTGTCATCGGCCGTCTCCAACTCGTCCGTACTCGGCCCGGGTTCGGCGGCTTCACCGGTATCGGAAGCCGGATCCGCAGCGGCTCCGGCCGCGTCGGCCTCGACACTGTCGCCGCCGGTCGCGGTTCCGCCGTCGTCGCCCCCGATCGCGAAGCCGGTGTCTTCGCTGAGCCACGCCGGCTCGTCGGCGGTCCCGTCGTCACCCTCGACGGCGAATTCCGTGTCGCTGTCGCCGAGTTCCCACTCCGAGTCATCGACGCCTTCGTCGACGTCGCCTGCGAACTCGAACTCCTCGCTGTCGGCTCGGTCGACCTCGATCGTGCTTTCCTCCTCGACGTCGCCGAGCGCGCTCGCGAGCCCACTCGGCACTTCGCCACGGTACTCCTCGAACACCGACTCTTCGGCCCGTTCGAGGATGTCCATCGAGAGGTTGTACGTCTCGTCGGTCGCCTCCGGCCGGGGGACCAGTTCCTCTTTCTCCGGGTCGACGTCGATCAGGACGCTCTCCATCTCGCGGAGGTCCTCGAGGCTGTCCTCGAGTTGCCCGTTCGCGATGAGCGTGAGGATAGTGTCGGGATCGTTGATGAAGGCCTGGACGGTCGCGGCGACCTGTGCGTACGTGTTCAGTCCGTTTTTGATGAGATAGGCGAGGATGATCTCGCGTTTGAACAGTTCCTCCTCGAGCTTTTCAGTACTCCACCCGCGGTCGAACTGGATCTCCTCTAAGGTGTTCGAGTCCCCCATTTTGAGGAACTCGTCGGTTTCGGCTTGCCACTGGTAGACGTCCTGAACGTTGATCTCGTCGTGTTCGGCCTCGTAGTGGTTGATCTCGGTCAGGGACTTGTTCCGGCGGACCTTCCGGCCCTGTACTCGGGTCTGTGTCTGGATCGAGACCAGGTCCAGGGCGGTGAACATCGTCTTCGAGACGTTGATCGGGTCCGTCGTGAACCGCTTGAGGACTTCGTCGACGGAGTCGGCGTGGAAGGTCGTGTACGTGGTGTGACCGGTCGACATGACCTGGAACAGCGTTCGACCCTCCTCACCGCGGATCTCACCCATGACGATGTAGTCGGGGCGCTGTCGGAGCGCGGCCTCCAGCAGGTCGAACTCGTCGACGTCGCCCTGCTCGTCGTCGGCGAACGAGGGGCGGGTCACGCTGGCGATCCAGTTGCGCTGTGGCAGTTCGACCTCGCGGGTGTCCTCGATGGAGACGATCTTGGCGCTGCTTGGGATAAACAGCGAGACGGCGTTCAGCGAGGTGGTCTTCCCCGAGGCAGTACCGCCGGCGAAGATCAGGCTCTTGTGGTTCTCGATGGCCAGCCAGAGGAAGGCCATCTCGTCGAGCGAGAAGGTGTTCCAGTTGATGAGGTCGATCGGCGTGAAGGGGACGTCCTTGAACTGGCGGATGGTGTAGTTCGTCCCGTGGTCGGACACCTCTTTGCCGAGGGTCAACTGGGCACGCGAGCCGTCGGGCAAGGTCGCGTCGACCTGTGGGAGTCGCTTACTGATGCCTTTCCCGGAGCGCTGTGCCAGTTTGACGACGAAATCGTCGAGTTCGTCCTTCCCGTGGTAGATGTTCGAGATGATCTGTTCGTACTCGGAGTGGTAGACGAACACCGGCGAGTTGTAGCCGTCGACGGAGATGTCCTCGACGTTGATGTCGTGTTTGATCCCGTCGATCCGTTCGTAGCCGATGAAGTCGCGTTTGAGCAGGTACAGTAGCTTCTCGACCTGATACTCGCTTAGCGTGTCCGGATCGTCGGCCAGAATCGCCGGCTCCGGTCGGACCTCGATCCCCTGTAGCTGCGAGGGCCCGTCGTCCTCGCTTTCCGCCGCTTCGTCCTCGTCGTCGAGCAGCCCCTGTAGCGTCTCGAGGATGCTCTTTGCTGTCTCGTCCGACGTGGCCTCGAAGAGGTCATAGCGCTTGAGCAGCCGCCGGGTCTCGTCCTCGATAACCGTGCGCCGGCCGTCCTCGGTCGCTTTCTCCTTGATCCCGTCCTCGGAGTACTTGATGGCCGTCCTGAGTTTGCCCGAGAGGAACTCCTTGAGTTCCGTCTCGATCTCGTTCTGGTAGGGTTCGACCATGTAGTACTTCTTCTCGTTTTCCTTCTCCGAGTGGAAGATGACGACGAAAGCGTAGGGTTTGTTGACCCAGTAGCGCTCGACCTCCCGGAAGTGGGTCTTCTTCTCGAAGGGGACCGCTTTCTCGAGGTCGTACCGGTTCGAGACGGTCGTGTTGCCCGCCGCCGTCGAGAAGAACTCGTCTTCGTCGATCTCGTCTTGGATGTTGACGGTCCGTTCCTCGACGATGTCGTCGAGTTCCAAGGCGGCGTCGTTGCCCGCCGCGAGCCGGTTCTCGAGGGTCTCGGGATCGAAACCGAGTGACTCCTCCCGGTCGTGCCGGACAATCTCACCGTCGGAATCCCGCGGCCGGCTGCCGTCGTCCTCGTAGTAGTATTCCCACTTGTAGTGTTCCCACGTCCAGGTATCCTTGACGACCGGTGTCGTCTCGGGGTTGGCGTACTCCCAGTAGGCGTCCCAGATCGCCTCGCCGTTGTCCCCCGCGGTCGGCAGGACCGTCTCGTCGAGGTCGTCGGGGTGGTGGCCGAGGTATTCCTCGGGGTCGAACTCGACGTCGTTCCAGTCGTCCCCGCTCGGGACGACCGATCTCACGTCCTCGTCGGTGTCGAGCCCGAGCTGGTCGTCACCCTCGGGTTCGTCCGGGTACAGGTCGGCGACTTCGTCCCCGTGCCCGTGTTCTTCCATGAACGCTTCCCACGTGTACTCGCCGACACGGACACGCGAGTCCCGTTCCGACGGCTCGTCCTCCGACGCAGGGTCGGACGCCTCCCCCTCAGAAAAGTCCCCGGCGTCCGATTGGTCGGCCTCGTCAATAGCCATTGCCCCTACACGAACGCTCACCCCTCAAAAAATTCATCCGCCCATTACCAGTTCTGATAATCCACTGTCCCGCCGTTTTCTATCGATTACGGCTCGCTCGAGGAAGATTTAGGTTCCGTTATTGACACGCATGCTGCCGGGGGAAAACGACAATCGACGCCTGGCCGCGCGAAAAGCTTGACGTGGGTACCCACGAAACGGGGGACCGATGAGCGAACTCTTCGATCTCGAGGGACGAGTCGCAGTGGTAACGGGCGGCGGCCGTGGCATCGGCCGCGCGATCGCAGTCGAGCTGGCGAACGCGGGCGCGGCAGTGGTCCCGAGCGCCCGATCGACGGACGAGATCGAGACCGTGGCGGCGGACATCGAGGACGCTGGTGGTGACGCCCTCGCCGTCCCTGCGGACGTGACCGACTCCGATGCCGTCGGCGACGTGATCGACCGAGCCGCCGCCGAGTTCGGCGGCGTCGACGTCGTCGTCAACAACGCCGGCTTCAATCCCGACGATGCGCTGGGCCGGCCCGAAGACGTCGAGACCGAGAGCCTCGATCGGGTGTTAGACGTCAACCTGAACGGGGCCTACGAGGTCACCCACGCCGCCGCTGACCACCTCCTTGCAAGCGACGGCGGCTCGGTAATCAATGTCGCCAGCGTCGGCGGGCTGGTCGGCCTGCCGCGCCAACACCCCTACGTCGCCTCGAAGCACGGACTGGTCGGACTGACCAAGAGCATGTCGCTGGACTGGGCACCCGAGGTCCGGGTCAACGCCGTCGCACCGGGCTACGTCTCGACGGAACTGACCGCGGACCTCGAGGGGAACGATCGGCTCCGCCAGTCGATCATCGACCGCACACCGCTGGATCGGTTCGCCGATCCCGAGGAGATCGCCGGCCCGGTCGTCTTTCTCGCGAGCGACGCCGCCAGCTACGTGACCGGCTCCGTCCTCGCGGCCGACGGCGGCTGGACGGCTCGATAACTCCCCGCTCCCGCCGTTCGGACCGATCGTAAGGCCGATACCCTGCTCTCGAGCCGATCACGTTCGGCCCCCGAAACCTTTCATCAAAAATCACGGGGGTAGTTGTGATCGCGTGGGTGTTCTCCAAACCCTTAGCCGTCGATCGGGGGTATCCCAACTATGCGCTACAATGACAGTGACCAAGCACGCGAGGTCGCATCGCGTGCCAACGACTTGATGGAGGAGGTCGTCCTGCCGATCGAACGCGAACGAGCCGGGGGGATGGCCGTCTCGAGCGGGACCATCGCGGAACTCCGCGAGGCCGCCCGCGAGTACGACGTCTACGCACCACAGATCCCCGAGGAGTACGGCGGCATGGGGCTTTCCTTCCGCGACTCGCTCCCGGCCTTCGAAGAAGCGGGCCGGAGTCTGCTCGGCCAGATCGCGATGCGGGTCGACGCTCCCGACGAGGGGAACATGCACCTACTCGAACTGGCCGGCGACGAGTTACAGAAAGAGACCTACCTCGAGCCGCTCGTCCAGGGAGAGATCAAGTCCGGTTTCTCGATGACCGAGCCGATGCAGGGTGCGGGTTCGGACCCGAAGATGATCCAGACGACCGCCGAAAAAGACGGCGACGAGTGGGTCATCGACGGCCACAAGTGGTGGACGACGCAGGGGGTAGAGGCCGACGTGCTGATCGTCCTCGCCCGAACCGACCCCGACGCTCACCCCTACGAGGCCTGTTCGCTCTTTCTCGTTCCCGCCGACGCCGACGGCGTCGAGATCATCCGCGACGTTCCACACATGGGCGGCGGCAATCACGGCACGTCCCACGCCGAGATCCGATACAAGAACGTCCGCGTTCCCGAGGAACACCTATTGGGCGAACTGAACGAGGGCTTTACCCACGCACAGGAACGGCTCGGTCCCGCCCGACTCACGCACTGTATGCGCTACTCCGGGATGGCCCAGCGATCGCTGGACATCGCGAAGGCCTACACCAGCGAACGACGCGGCTTCGACTCGACGCTGTCGGACAAGCAGTCGCTCCGACACCGGATCGCCGACGCCGAGACGAAACTCCACATGGCCCGGACCGGCATCCGCGACGCCGCCGACCGGATCGCCGCCGGCGACGAGGCCCGCATCCCCGTCTCCATGTGTAAGGTCTTCTCGGCCAACGTCACCCAAGACGCCATCGACCTCGCGGTACAGTGTTGCGGTGCCAACGGCATCGGGAAGGACCTCCCGCTGTCGGACTTCTACGAATCCGTCCGCCAGTTCCGCATCGTCGACGGTGCCGACGAAGTCCACCGCCGGGTCATCGCTCGCGCCGCCTTCGAAGACGTCCCCGAGGAGGAACTCGAGCCGCTGACCCGCTTTGGCGATCCGAACCGGGAACGAAGCGCCGACCACTGACAGGCCGTTCGCTGCGCCGCTTTTCGTCCGACCCCCGTCGGACCCCGCTTGCCGCCCTCTCGAGTGGCACGATCGGCTAGGGACGGACTCGTTGGTCACGGGCCGAATCCCTCCCGTGTCGTCGCCTCGAGAGTCGGCCGTCGAGGTGCGACTGGCGATCGATTTCGACCGGGATCGCCTCGAGGACGTGAACGGCAGGCGTGGCGGTTCACTCCCTGTTCGCTGTATGGGCATGGCGGGATTCGAACCACGCGAACGGCTCGCTTCGCTCGCCGTTCTCTCATTCGAATCCCGTGCCCGTCCGCTCCTCACGTCCGTTCGTCGCAGGACGGGCGTGGCGGGATTCGAACCCACGATCAGAAGGTTAGGAACCTCCTGCCCTGTCCGCTAGGCCACACGCCCCGGCGGAAAAAGAACGTTAGTTGGTCTCCGTCTCGGTTCCAGACCTGTCTCTTATACAC
>AOIR01000041.1:0-12575 GCA_000337115.1 Natrinema thermotolerans DSM 11552 | reverse complement strand
CGTCGGTGGTCTCGCCCTCACTGACGGTGCCGCCCTCGCGCATTTCTTCGAGTTCCGATTCGACCTTTTCGCGGCCCTTCTGGAACTCACCCATCGCCTCGCCGGTCGATCGCGCGAGCTTCGGGATCTTGTTCGCCCCGAAGAGCAAGACCGCGATGACGAGGATGATGGCGAGTTCCGGAGGCCCCATGCCGCCGGGGATGAACAGCGGTGTGATTTCGGCTACCATCTCTATGCGTAGCTTACCCGCTGGCAATTATAACCTTTTTGGAGCACTAAGGTAAGCATGCGGGCGCGACAGTCCGTCTGAGCGCACAGTTCGGAATTTCCACGCGAGCCGGGCCGGCCGACGCCGCCCCAACTGCCGTCGCCGACCGCGACGGGGCCTCGCTCGGATCGATCCACGTCCCGTCCGGGAGCGAAACTGTCTTTCCGGTTTGTACGTAACGATTACAACGATGGCAGCAACCGGAGACGCCGCACCCGACTTCACTGCACCGCTCGCAAACGGCGACATCGAAGAGTTCACGCTCTCTGAGCGCCTCGAGGACGAGGCACCGATCGTCCTCGCCTTCTTCCCCGGCGCGTTCACCGGTGTCTGTACCACCGAGATGTGTACGTTCCAGGACCGACTGGCCGCGTTCAACGACCTCGACGCCGCCGTCTACGGCGTCAGCCGCGACTCGCCGTTTACCCTGAACGAGTTCCGCGAGCAGAACGGCCTCGAGTTCGGCCTCATCAGCGACTACAACAAGGAGATCGTCGACGAGTACGATCTCTCGATGGACTTCGCCGACCTGGGCGTCCACGGCGTCGCCAAGCGGTCGGTATTCGTCGTCGACGGCGACGGACAGATCGCCTACTCGTGGGTCAGTGACGACCCCGGCGTCGAGCCCGACTACGACGAGGTCGAGGCCGCCGTCGAGGACCTGTCGTAACGAACCCGAGACCGTCGCAGGGCTTTTTTAGTCAGCAACCGAGGAGTACGTATGAGCGATTCTGCCGCCGAGGAACCCTACCATGTCTACACCTCCGACGACGACCACCATTTTCCCGATGAGAAACTGAACCGCGTCCTCGAGTTCGTCGAGACCGACGAGGAAATCGCGGCCTATCTCGAGGCGCAAAACATCAATGCGGTCGATCGGATGCGGTACAACGATCACGGCACCAAACACATCGAGATCGTCCGTAACCGGGCGCTGTGTCTCTACGATCTGCTCAAGGCCGGCGACGTCGACTTCAACGGCGCGCGCCAGCAAGGGCTCGCCGAGGAAGACGAGGCGGTCATCATCGCGCTGGCGGCGACCTTACACGACGTGGGCCACGTCGTCCATCGCGATAGCCACGCCTACTACTCGATCCCGCTGGCCGCCGACATCTTGGAACGGATCCTCCCGGAGTTCTACGACGTCGCCGATCGCGTCCGGATGAAAGGCGAGATCCTCCACGCGATCCTCTGTCATCACACCGCCGAGACGCCCCTGACGACCGAGGCCGGCGTCATCCGCGTCGCCGACGCGTTGGACATGGAAAGCGGGCGCTCGCGGATCCCCTACGAACACGGCGGCCGTGGGATCAATACCCTCTCGAGTCAGGCGATCAAACGCGTCTCGCTCCAGCCCGGCGACACGACGCCCGTGATGGTCGAGATCGCGATGACCAACGCCGCCGGCGTCTACCAGGTCGACAACCTCCTCAAAGCGAAACTCGAGGATTCGGGGCTCGAGGAGGAGATCCGCATCGTCGCGGTCAACACGAACGAAAACCACGAGCGGCTAGTCGAGCGGATCGAACTCTAACGAAATTTTACGCTGCGGTCTATCGCGGTCGCGGGATCGCGACCGCGATGTCCCTCGGTAAAATTTCGGTCAAAAGCACTCCTCCTTCCGTTCCGGCCCGCATAGCGGGCCTTCACATCAGTCGTCGGCCCGCTCGCTCACCCTTCGGGTTCGCTCGCGGTAAGTAACGGGAAAACGCCTGCCCTTCCCCGGGTCGCGAGGTCCTCGCAACGCTCGGCCCTCGCTCCCGGCCGGTCGATGTGGCCGAGCGTCCGTTACGCGAGTTCGTACCGACCGTCCCGTCGCTCGAGGTAGCCCCGATCCCGGAGGGTCCCCGTGATCGAGAGGACGGTCCCTTTCGTGACGGCGAGGTCGTCACAGAGGTCGTCCGCGGTCGCACCGTCGGTCGCGGCGAGATACAGGTAGACCAGTTTGGCGCGGGCGGAATCGAGATCGGTCGGAAGCGATACGTCCGGTGTCGTCGTCGCTGCTCGTGTCATACTGAATCCTGTATTTTTCGACGATAATAAATGTCGTCTACAACGATTGTCGAAACTGCGACGACGAGCGGCCGCCACTACTGTCGATATAGCATACGTCGATGGTCGAAAATACGTTCAGACCGACTGACGGGGTCGCGATCGCGCGATCTCGAGTGTAGGCGATCGTCGTAGTAGTGTGCAGTGGTACCGGGTGACCAAGTCACCGCGGCCGCTGAAGACGGACGGACTGCTTTTGTGGCCGGGTTCGCGAGTAATAGGAGATGTCGACCCAGCTTACCGTCCTCGCACTGCTGACCGGGCTGGTGACCGGTGCGCTGTTCCGATTTCTCAACGTTCCGATCCCGGCGCCGCCGGAACTGCCCGGCATCGTGGGGATCGTAGGGATCTATCTCGGCTACAAACTGATCGAGTACTTCGATATCGGGATCGATCTCGTCGAGACGCTCGGACTGTGAGTTACGACGAGTCGCCGGTCGCCGAGCGCACCACGAGCCACCGGATCGTCAGCAGGACGAGCGGCGGCGCGACTATCAGTACGGCGAGGGGGCGCAGCGTCGGCGAGAGCTGGCTGTAGAGAACGTAGCCGACGCCGACGAGGAGACAGCCGACGATCGCGGTCCGCAGGAGACCGGTTCGGTCATCGCTCATTGCTTCGATGTCGGTCGTTGGACGTATAAACGATTCTACTCGAGGCGAGAGAAAACGCGAACCGAGACGAACGGTTCAGTAACTGCGCTCTTTCGGCTCGTAGGTCTTGTTCTCGCCCTCGAGGATCACGGGGCGATAGAAGATCGACGGCGAGCCGTCGTCCCACGAGATCAGCGTGTGCTTGAGCCACTCCTCGTCCTTGCGTTCCTGGTGTTCCTTGCGCCAGTGAGCGCCGCGGAACTCGTCGCGAACCAGGGCGCCGAGCGCGATCGTCTCGGCGACGTCGATCAGGTTGCGCGTCTCGATGGTCTGCTGGAGGTCGGTGTTGAACGTCCGCGACGGGTCGTCGACGTAGACGTCCTGGTACTCCTCGCGACACTCCCGGATGATCTCGAGGGCCTTCTTGACGCCCTCCTCGGTCCGGAAGACGTTGACGTAGTCGGTCATCGCCTGCTGGAGTTTCGCGCGGATCTCGGCGTGCTGGACGCCGTCGTCCTTGTCCATCAGGGTGTCAACGTGTTCGCGGGCGGTTTCGACCTTTCGCTGGAGGACACCCTCGGCGTCGGTGGCCATCCCGCCGTCGGCGGCGACGCTCCCGCTGGTCTCGAGGCCCGCTTTGCCGGGTGCGACCGGTAGTTCGGTGTCGGTTTCGTCCTCGACGTCGTCGCCGTAGCCGGTCCGGATCTCGGGCTCGCCGAGGTCCTCGCCGGCGGCGTGTTGGCCGGCGCGCTTGCCGAAAACGATCAGTTCCGGCAGGGCGTTGCCGCCGAGTCGGTTGCCGCCGTGGACGGAGACACAGGCACACTCGCCGGCCGCGTAGAGGCCGTCGACGCAGGTCTGGCCGTTCTCGTCGACCTCGATGCCACCCATGGCATAGTGCTGGCCGGGCTTGACCGGCATCGGCTCGACGAGTCCGTCGACGCCCTCGAAGTCCTCCGCCAGGTGCAGGATGTTCTCCAGCCGATCCATGATGCGCTCCTCGCCGAGGTGGCGCATGTCGAGGTGGACGTACTCGTCGTCGACGCCCCGTCCTTCGCCGACCTCGGTGAGTTCCGCGCGGGCGACGACGTCGCGGCTGGCGAGTTCGCCGGAGTTGTTCGCGTAACCGTACTCGAACATGAACCGCTCGCCTTCGCTGTTGTAGAGGATACCGCCTTCCCCGCGGACACCCTCGGAGATCAGGACCCCCGTCGAGGGCAGCGAGGTCGGGTGGAACTGGATGAACTCCATGTCCTCGAGCGGCGCGCCGGCACGGTAGGCCATCGCGTGGCCGTCGCCGGTACAGGAGACGGCGTTGGTGGTGTGGTCGAAGGCCTGGCCGGGGCCGCCGGTCGCGAGGACGACGCCGTTGTTCGCCTTGAATCCTTCAATGTTGCCCGACTGGACGTCGTAGGCGACGACGCCGTGACACTCGCGGTCGTTGGGGTCGTCCTCGTCGGTCGTCGCCAGGTCCATGACATACCACTCGTCGTAGACCTGAATGCCCCGTTTGACGACCTGTTCGTACATCGTATGCAGCAGGTGATGGCCCGTCTCCGCCCCGGCGTAGGTGGTCCGGGGGTAAGAGAGGCCACCGAACGGACGCTGGGAGACGGTGCCGTCGTCCTCGCGGGAGAACGGCATCCCCCAGTGTTCGAGGTTGATGGTCTCCTCGGGGGCGTTCTGGGCGAGGGTCTCGACCGCCGGCGCGTCGCCGAGGTAGTCCGAGCCCTTCATCGTGTCGTAGGCGTGGAGTTCCCAGTCGTCGCCCTCCTGTAGTGCGGCGTTGATACCGCCCTCGGCCGCGCCGGTGTGGCTGCGGACGGGGTGGAGCTTCGTGACCATCGCCACGTCGGCTCCCGCTTCGTGCGCTGCGATCGCGGCTCGGAGGCCGGCGCCGCCAGCGCCGACCACGATGACGTCGTGTTCGTACATAGTTACCAGAATTTCAGGTTCTTCTTGACTGCCTCCCGCTTGAGCTCCTGAATGTGCTCGGTGAGCGGAATGTCCTTCGGACACACCTCGGTACAGGAGAACTGGGTCTGGCACCGCCAGACGCCGTGTTCCTGCTCGAGAATGCGGAGTCGATGCTCCTTGATCTCCTCGCCCTCGCGGTCGTCCATCGCGAACTTGTAGGCTTTGTTGATCGCTGCCGGGCCCAGATACTCGTTGTCGCCGGCCGCGATGTTACACGAGGACATACACGCGCCACACCAGATACACCGCGAGGACATCTTGATCTTCTCGCGGTTTTCCTGGCTCTGGCGCTGTTCCTCGAGGTCATCGACCGGCGGCGTGTCCTCGTCCTGGAAGTACGGCTCGACCGTATGCATCTGGTCGTAGAAGTGGTCCATGTCGACGACCAGGTCCTTGACGACCTCCTGATGGGGCAGTGGCTCGATGCGGACCGGCTGTTCTAGATCGGAGATCTGGGTCTTGCAGCCCAGTCGCTGCTTCCCGTTGACGAAGAAGGCGTCGGAGCCACAGACGGCCTGTCGACAGGAGTGACGGAAGGTTAGCGACGAATCGTACTCGTCGCGGGCGTACATGACCGAGTCGAGGACTGTCATCCCCTTCTCGAAGGGCACGTGGAAGTCGTCGAAGCGTGGTTCCTGTTTCCCCTCGACTTCGGGGTCGTAGCGGAACACCTTGATGTGGACCGTCTCCCCCTCGAGTTCGGCGGCCTTTTCGGCGTGTTCGTCGACCATGCCGCCGCCTTTCTGTTCCTCCGCGGCCGGCGACTCCGCACCTTTCATCGCCGGGTCTTCCGGTGCTTCCTGGCTTTCGGGTTCGGCTTGTTGTGTACTCATGTTAGATCATTCCCGACATCGTGAGTGCGACGTACGTTCCCTGCGCGACGAGGCCGACGCCGGCGATGGTCAACACCGCCAGCACGACTTTCTTCTGGGTCCCCTCGAGTCCCTGATTGACCAGCGCGTTGTAGACGCCGTTGACGCCGTGGAAGGCGGCGGTCACCAGGAACAGGACCATCGTGAGGAAGTACCCGATGTTCTCCATTCGGGCCTGAGTGCCCATGAAGCTTACCTCGTACGCGTGGTTGACGAAGTGCAAGAGGAAGAAGTGGAAGGCAAGAACGACGACGAGGAACGCGGCGGTGACGCGCTGGAGGAACCAGCCGGTGCCGCCGGGCGTAAAGGAGGAGTATCGTTCCGCCATCAGATCCCCACCCCCGTCAGGAAGGTCGGGACGCTGGCGACGGTGATCGCCCCGGTCAGCACCAGCGAGGCGTAGAAGCTCTTGTCCTGCGACTCGAGGCCGATCCCGAGATCGACCATCAGCAGGCGAAGGCCGTTCAGGATGTGGAAGACGGCCACCGCGAGCAGGCCGATCTCGAGCAGGCGGATGAGGAACAGCCCCTCGAGCCCCTGCAGCGTCGTACTGTAGATGTCGTTTTGTGCTTCGATCACGTCCGTACTTTCTCCTGCGGCGCTGATAGACGTACTCAGCACGGCGATGTGGGTGAACAGGTAGCCGATCAGCATCCACCCAGTGAACTTGTGGAAGATCCACGCCCACATGCCGGCCGAGAACTCCTTCCACCGCCCGAAGTCCTCGATGAGGCCGCGATTGTAAGACTGACTCATGCGCTCATGTGGACCGTTTGACCGCGGCGGTATAGAAGTTACTTTTATCGCTCCTGTTCATCCGTTCGGTCCGAGAGAACACGGCCAGAAACGAACGGGTTCCGTTGACATGTCCCGAAGGAGTTCGGGCAACTCCCGGCAGATGTCAGATGTTCGCTCAGTCGTCTCCCTGACGGAGGTCCGACCGTGATCGCTCGGTCGTCCGCTCGCGCTCGAGCGCGGTGAGGGTATCCGGCGAGAGCCCGACGAGATGACACAGCGGATTCCCCGGGTAGACGACGGGGTTCTCGAGGACGCCGACGATGAGGCCGGTAAAGGGGGCCTCGACGGTGACGATGTCCTCGTCTTCCTTGAACGGGTTGGTGATGGTACAGATGACCTCGCCCTCCTCGACGAGCTGGCCGCGGCCACGTTTCATATCGACGATACCGCCGGCGTCGGCCCGTAGCCAGGTCTTCTCGTCGTCGTCGTCGATGACGGTCCGCCAGCCGGGCCAGTGGACCGACGACTCCCGGTGAAGTCCGAACTCGGCGAGGACGCTCGCGACGCCGGTGAGTGCGCGGTCGATCAGCCGTCGCTGGAACCGGTGGGCCTCGCCCATCTCGACCGTGATCGTCGGAATCCCGGCTTCGGTTGCCTCGCGTCGGAGCGTTCCCGACGGCCCCTCGCCGGCGATGATGACGTTGGAACTGAACGCCTTGGCGAGTCTGGCGACGGTCGATCGCTCCGTGTTCGCACGGACGTGAAGCATGTTCGTCCGGCCCCGCGTCGACGTATGGAAGTCCAGCCCGAGATCGCAGGGCTCGATGAAGTTCGTGAAGATTTGGTTGGCCATCCGTCGGGCGCTGGTCGAGCCCTCGCGGCCGGGGAACGACCGGTTCAGGTCCCGATCGTAGATCGGGAGATACCGCTCCTGTGCGAGGAAGCCGGGGACGTTCATCACGGGCAGACAGACGAGCGTCCCGTGCAGTATCGAGTGGTCCCAGTCGTGGGCCACCTCCCGGACGACCTCGATCCCGTTGAGTTCGTCGCCGTGGGCCGCCGCCGAGAGAAACACCGTGGGCCCCGGATGCTCGCCGTTGACGACCGTTACTGGGATCCGCACGGGGTCGCCGAGATACGTCTCGCTGATGCCGTATCGAATGTTCGCCGATTCGCCCGGATCGACGCGGCCGCCGTTGTAGGTAAACGCCTCGGTGGCCGCCTCGTCGGGAGGGTCGCTCGTCGCGTCGTCGCTCATATCACGTTCTCCGGGAGCAGCGACGTGAATGTTCCCCCTCGGACCGCCTCGAGTCTCGACGCTCGATCGACCATGACTGCCCAGTGCCAGTTTTCCCGGAGAAAAGCCGTTTCCCTCGAACAACGTCTACCAGCGACTGGGAGCGTGGGCATACGTTTTGTATCTGGCAGTAGTATGGAGGCTCATGAAGATCCGAGAGGCAACCGATTCGGACGCCGAAGCGATTCGGACGATCGCCCGCGACTCGCTGGGTTCGACGTACACTGACTTCCTCGAGACCGAGACCATCGACGAGGCCGTCGAACAGTGGTACGGTGACCCGCTCGCGGACGAACTCGCGGACGACCGGACGCTGTTCTTGCTCGTCGAACGCGACGGTGAACTCGCGGGCTTTTCCCAGAGCGAACTGGTCGGCCAGCGGGCCAACACCGGCCGACTGCTCTGGCTCCACGTCCACCCGGACCACCGCGGCGATGGGACGGGTGTGCGCCTGCTGGTTCGTACCCGCGAGCGACTCCTCGAGGAGGGAGCCGACGGGATCCAGTGTTTCGTCCTCGCGGACAACGAGGGCGGCAACGAGTTCTACCGCAGTCACGGCTTCGAGCAGGCGGGCCAGCGCGAGGTCGAGATCGGCTCGGAAACGTTCACCGAGAACGTCTACGTCGAGGCCGACCTCGAGGACGAGGGCGAGTGGGGGACGGTCGACGAACTGACCGTCGACGGCGAGACGGTCTACGTGAGCTACGGCGAGGCCGCCAGAGGATCGCAGGCACCGTTTTACGTGGCGTACAGCGACGACGACCGCAACGACCACTACGCCTGGTTCTGTGGAAACTGCGATTCGATCGACAACGCCATGGACGCGATGGGGCGCATCGAGTGTAACGAGTGTGGCAACCGCCGAAAGGCGACTCGGTGGGACTCCTCGTACCTCTGAGCAGGTTCCGGGAGGCGTTCACCGACGGCGTTTTCTTCGCTTCGACCGGTCGAGTTCGACCCCCGTAGGCGGTCCTTTCCGCGGTTTACAGTCGGTTACGGGTCCCACACTCTCGACCGGGCGTTCTCGGTCCGATCGGGCCCCGCCGCGTGACCCCGACATCGCCGTGGCTGTTGTCCATCCCTTCGGACTGTTGGCTCCCCATTACAATTGTGCGATCCCTCGAGTCGTCAGTCAGTGGGTCGCTGCCGGGTCGGTCGGCAGCGCCGCGTGTCTCCGTCGGCTACTATGAACAGGGAGGATCACATCGTCCACGGCTTCAAGGCAACGCTCGTCGCGCGCGGGATCTACATGCTCTCGAGCGCGCTGTTGATGTTCGTACTGGCGCGGTACCTGCTGGACCCGGACGGGTACGGCGCGCTCTACTGGGCGATCGGGGTGTTGGCGATCGTCCAGTTGTTCGCGGATCTGGGGCTGTCCCGGTCGGTCGCACGGTACATCTCCGAGTACCGCGAGACCGACCCCGGGCAGGTCCCCCATCTCCTCGAGACGACGATCACGGTCAAAGTAATCCTGCTCGCGGTCGTCGGCTACGTCCTGTTGGTCTACCACGAGTGGCTCGCGACCGCGCTCGGCGAGCCGGGGGCGGCCCCGTTCCTCGCGGCCGGCGTCGTCTATCTCGTGGTCTTCTCCGCGAGTACCTTCTCGCAGGTCGCCTTGCAGGGCTTTAATCATCTGGGCTACAGCGCGATCGTGCAAGCGATCAGCGGCGCGGGGCGGCTGCTCTTTGCCGTCGGGTTCGTCCTTGCGGGCTTCGGTGCGCTCGGTGCCTTCTTCGGCTACGTCGTCGGATATGCCATCGCCGGGGCCGTCGGGATCGGTATCCTCTACTACGGCTTCTACGCCCGCCACGACGCCGACGCGGAGTACGAGGACGGGCTCTCGAAACGGTTGCTCGAGTACAGCCTCCCGCTGACGGCGACCCGGAGCGCGAACGTCATCGACAAGCAGATCGACATCGTGCTGGTCGGGATCTTTCTGAACCCCGCCGCGGTCGCGTTCTACACGCTGGGCAAACAGATCACCGACTTCGTCCTCGCGCCCGCCGAGTCGCTCGGCTTTACCATCTCGCCGAACTTCGGCGAGCAGAAGGCTGCCGACCAGCTCGAGGAGGCCAAACGGATCTACGAGACCTCGCTGACGAACGTCCTGCTGCTCTATATCCCGGCGGCGGTCGGGCTGGCGATCGTCGCCGAGCCGTTCCTGACGATGGTGATCGGGGAGAGCTACGCCGGTGCGGTCCCCGTGTTGCAGGTACTCGCCGGCTTCGTCGTGTTGCAGGCGATCACGAACCTGACCAGTGACAGTCTGGATTACCTCGGCCGCGCTCGCGCTCGTGCCGTTGCGAAGGGCGGCACGGCGGTCACCAACTTCGGACTGAACATCGTCCTGATCCCAGCGATCGGGGTCGTCGGTGCGGCGATCGCGACAGTGGCGACCCACTCGGTCTACGTCGCGGTGAACCTCTATATCGTCCACACCGAACTCGGCCTGAACGTTCGGCGGCTTGCCCGGACGACCGGAATGATCTGCGGGATAACGGGCGTGATGGGCGTGGCCGTGTTGCTGGTGACGCCGCTGGTCTCGAACCTGCTGATGCTGTTCGGCGCGATCGCCGTGGGGGCGGTTACGTGGGGTGCGCTGGCGGTGCTGAGCGGGCTGGTCGATCCGGGGCAGGTCCGATCGGTCATCGGGTGACGTCGACGCGACCGATCACTATAGACGACTGTCAGTTAGAGAACTATCAATACTTATCCGCCGTCTCGGTGTCGGTTCCGTATGGCCGTTTCCGATCCCGTTACTGTCGGGGTACTGAGTCTGCATACGAGCAAGGAAACCAAAGCGATTCTTAACGCCGCCGAGGACCTCGGCCACGACACCGAGTGGCTCCGCGCCGAAAACACGTCCGTCAGCGTCACGGACGGCACTCCCGTCCTCGAGCCTGACGTCGACGTGATCGCCAACCGGATGCTGCTGTCGAACACCGAACAGCCAGCGGAGGAACTGGGGCTCGCGAACACCTTTACCCAGCTCGTGCCGATGCTCAACGAGCCGAACACGGTGTTGACCGCGATCCACAAGCTGTCGACGGCGACCGCGCTGGCGTCCAACGAGATCCGGACGCCGGACGTGACGCTCGCGCTCAGCGGCGACCGGCTGAACGCCGCACGGGAGCGGTACGGCGAAGAGGCCGTGTACAAGACCGCGATCGGGACCCACGGCGGGGGGACCTGGAAGGTCGGCCCCGACGACCCGATCAACGCGAAGGTCGGCAACCGCTATGCCTTTCTGCAGGAACTCGTCGATCAGGAGGACGTCCGTCACCGCGACCTACGGGTGTACGTCGTCGGCGGCGAGGTCGTCGCCGCGATGTATCGCTACGCGCCGGACAACGACTGGCGAACGAACGTCGCGCTCGGGGGCTCCGTCGAGGACGCGACCGACGACCTCCCCGAGGAGGCCGCCGAGATGGCACGGCAGGCGGCCGGCGTCGTCGGTCTCGACTACGCCGGCGTCGACCTCGTCGAGGGCGACGACGGCTGGTACGTCCTCGAGGTCAACCCGACGGCGGGGTTCAAGGGACTCTACGAGGCGACGCAGGTGAGCCCGGCCCCCTACATCGCAAAGCTGGCGATCGAGCGCGCCGGCGGCGAGGTCGACGACGATCGCGTGCGTGACATCGCGAACGTCCTCGACGACTCCCGACCGACGGCCCAGCCGCCGGACACGGTGGCGTCGGCGACGGAGCCGGCGGTAATCGGCTACACCGAGGAGGTCGTTCTCTCGGGCACGAGCGGTTCGAAGACGATACTGGCAAAATCCGACACGGGCGCGACACGGACGAGCATCGACACCGGGCTGGCCGCCGACATCGGTGCCGGCCCGATCAAGTCCATCACTCGCGTCCGCTCGGGCAGCAGCAAGCAATCGAAGAGCCGCCCCGTCGTCGACGTCGTCGTCGGCGTCGGCGGGAACCAACACACCGTCACGGCAAGCGTCGAGGACCGCAGCCACATGGACTACCCCGTCATCCTCGGCCGGGACATCCTCGAGAACTATCAGGTCGACGTGAGCCGCCGGATCGACGGCGACGTGCCAGACACGCCCGAAGAAGAGGAGTAACTGTCCTGTCGCCCGCGGGCGGCCCACTGCGGTAGCTGCCCGTCACAGGTTTCGATCATCGATGTATATCCTCGTCACCGTCGTCCGTCCCCGATCGGGATCGGTCTCGAGACGGCGATCGTCTTTCTCCGCGACGGACGACCCGTACTGAGTAGCGGTCGACAAGACGTGGTACGGCTCCGCCGGCCGGACACACGTCCCGTTCCCACACGGTTCAACACGATATGCGATATTGTTTTGCTATATCGGAAACTATCTGCCGTGGAAGCAAAAGTGGAACTTGTATTCGGTACATATATTATTCCCCAATCCGTTTTCCAAACCGTACGAATACATGAGCGACAACAAACGGAACCGGAACCACGAGTGGTGGCCGAATCGGTTGAACCTGGACGTTCTCGACCAGAACGCCGAAGCCGTCGGTCCGTACGACGACGACTTCGATTACGCCGAGGAGTTCCAGAAACTCGACCTCGAAGAGGTCAAAGCCGACCTCAAGGACCTGATGACGTCCTCACAGGACTGGTGGCCGGCTGACTACGGCCACTACGGGCCGCTGTTCATCCGGATGGCCTGGCACAGCGCCGGGACGTACCGCACTACCGACGGCCGCGGCGGTGCCTCTGGCGGGACCCAGCGTTTCGCGCCGCTCAACAGCTGGCCCGACAACGGCAACCTCGACAAGGCACGCCGACTGCT
>AOIR01000040.1 GCA_000337115.1 Natrinema thermotolerans DSM 11552 | reverse complement strand
GCAGACGCTCGGCTGGGCCGGCGGCCGCGAGGACGTGTTCGAGCCCGACGAGGCCGTCTACTGGGGGCCGGAAACAGAGTGGGAGGCCCCGCAGGACCAGCGCTTCGACGAGGACGACGAACTCGAGGAGCCGCTGGGCGCGACCGTGATGGGGCTCATTTACGTCGACCCTGAGGGGCCGGACGGCAACCCCGAGCCGCTCGAGTCGGCAAAGCGGATCCGCCAGGCGTTCGGTCGCATGGCGATGGACGACGAGGAGACGGCCGCCCTCATCGCCGGCGGACACACGTTCGGCAAGTCCCACGGCGCCGAGAACGACGACATGGGTCCCGCGCCCGAGGCGGCCCCGATCGAGGAGCAGGGCCTCGGCTGGCCCGACTCCGGCAAGGGTTCGGAGACGACCACGAGCGGCATCGAGGGCGCATGGAACCAGTGGCCGACGATGTGGGACACTTCCTACCTCGACAACCTGCTCGACTACGAGTGGGAACTCACCGAGAGCCCCCTGGGCGCGAACCAGTGGCAGCCCGTCGAGGAGGAGGCCTACGACACCGTCCCGGACGCCCACGATCCCTCGGAGAAGCACGCCCCCATGATGATGACGACCGACGTCGCCCTCAAGCGGGATCCGGAGTTCCGGGAGATCATCGAGAACTTCCGCGACAACCCCCCGAAGTTCCTGGACGCCTTCGCGCGGGCATGGTACAAGCTGATCCACCGCGACATGGGCCCGCCGGAGCGGTTCCTCGGTCCCGATGTCCCCGAGGAAACGTTCGTCTGGCAAGACCCCGTCCCCGATGCCGACTACGAACTGATCGGCGACGAGGAGATCGACCAGCTCAAAGCGGAGATCCTCGAGTCGGAGCTGTCCGTCTCCGAACTGGTTAC
Organism: Natrinema thermotolerans DSM 11552; assembly: GCA_000337115.1. GTDB lineage: Archaea > Halobacteriota > Halobacteria > Halobacteriales > Natrialbaceae > Natrinema > Natrinema thermotolerans. The sequence goes on along the minus strand of AOIR01000040.1, from coordinate 38,682 downwards.
GACCGCCTGGGCGGCCGCGTCGACCTACCGCGACAGCGACAAACGCGGCGGTGCGAACGGCGCTCGCATCCGCCTCGAACCCCAGCGCAGCTGGGAGGTCAACGAGCCGGCCCAACTCGAGACCGTCCTCGAGACCTACGAGGGGATTCAGGAGGAATTCAACGCTGCTCGAGACGACGACGTACGCGTCTCGCTGGCCGACCTCATCGTGCTGGGTGGCAACGCAGCCGTCGAGCAGGCCGCGGCTGACGCCGGCTACGACGTGGAGATCCCGTTCGAACCCGGTCGGACCGACGCCACGCAGGACCAGACCGACGAGGAATCGGTCGAGGCGCTCAAACCGGAAATCGACGGGTTCCGTAACTACTTCGGCGGCGAGTACGACGGGCCGGCCGAGGACCTGCTGGTCGACCACGCCGACCTGCTTGACCTAACGGCCTCGGAGATGACCGTACTGGTCGGCGGCATGCGCGCGCTGGACGCCAACTACCAGGACTCCGACCTCGGCGTCTTCACCGACGAGCCGGAAACGCTGACCAACGACTTCTTCCAGACCCTGCTCGACATGGGCTACGAGTGGGAGCAGGCCTCGGAGGGCGAGGAGATCTACGAACTGCGCGACCGCGAGACGGGCGACGTCGAGTGGACCGGCTCGCGCGTGGATCTCATCTTCGGTTCGAACTCCCGGCTGCGGGCCATCGCGGACGTCTACGCGAGCGAGGAGGAAACGTTCGTCGAGGACTTCGTCGATGCCTGGCACACGGTCATGACCAACGACCGCTTCGACCTCGAGTGATCGAGCGCTCGCGCCGTCGCTGACGAACCGCCGACAAACCATCGCGTTCGCTGGGACCGATCATCGCCCGGTCGCGGTCCGTCGCCGCGACCGATGTCACTATTCGCTGCGGATGACGACCTCGTCGTCCGTGATCGCCGAGATCTGTGCGGCCTCGACCGGGTAGTCGTCGCCGCCGTGTCCGCCCCAGTTCATGCGGGCCTTGAGCCGGTCAGTGAGCCCTGGCTCCGGATCGACGTAGGCGGTCTGGCCCTCGACTTCGGCGACCATCCCGATCTGCTGGCCCGACTCGTCGACGACGTCTTTCCCCTGGTCGTCCCTCGAGAGTTCGACCGTCGGCGCTGCCGTCTCGCCGGCCGCCGCGTTCTCGCCTTCGATACCGGTCACGTCGGCGTCCGCCATCGTCTCGTCACCTGCGACACCGGCGGTCTCGCCGGCCGCCATCGAGCCGTACTCCTCGACGTCGATGATCTCGCCCTCGAGCAACTCGCTGCTGACGACGTCGGACTCGACCAGTTCCGACTCCTCGAGAACGTATCGCAGCTCCAGGCGCTCGTCGAGTTGCTCCTCGACGGTACGGCGCTCGATGAGTTCGCTCCGGACGGCGTCGCCCTCGGTACGCTGGCTCCGGATGACTTCCCGCTCGAGGACTTCGTCGGCGGCCACGCTCGAGCGGACGACGTCGTTCTCGAGGATCGATCGCTGGACGCTCTCGAGTTCGACGTCCGTCTCGATCTCGTCGCGTTCCATCTCCTGGTCCCGTTCGATGTCCACGTCGACGACCCGACTCTCGACGATGTATCGTTCGATCTCCTCGACCGTATCGAGGCGGGTTTCGTCGACGGTTACCTCGATGGTGTCGTCACCGACGAACTCGGTGTCGACGACCTCGCGGGCGCGGCGTTCGGAGTCGACGATCTCGCGTTCGACCAACTCCGTATCGACCACCTCGCTCTCGATCGTGTCCCGCTCGACGACCTCGGTCTCGACGACCTGCGTCTCGACGATCTCGGTCGTCACCGTCTCGCCGCGTCGCAGCGAGTCCTCGAGTTCGTCGCGGCCGAGATCCGCCCGCTCGAAGGCCCGCTCGCGCTCGACGATCTCGAAAAAGCCCAGCCCCTCGCCAGTCGGCTCGTCCTCGTGGTAGACGAAGACGTAGTCCTCGTCGTCGAACCGTCGCTCGAACTCCTCCCAGGAGTACTCCTCGTGGCCCTCGCCCAGTTCGTCGCGGCGGGCGAACGAGTGGCCGTGATCGTCGCTGTCCCGGATCCGAACCGGGACGGCGTCGCGGGCCTCGGCCCACTTCCTGATCCGGTCGGGATCTCGGGTCATCCGGCGCTCGTTGGGTGCGTCCGTATCGGTCGGCGGTGTGTCGTTCGACATCTCCCATAGGTCCGGGACACCGCCGTACTTCAGTCGACGTGGCCGTCCCGTCGGTACAGTGTCTCGTTTCTTCACCCCCCGTTATCGGCCGGCAGGAGCCGGGTCGTAATCACATCTTGCCGGTCGGATTCGCGATCGTTTCGGTCCGTTTCATCACTCGAGCGTCGTCCAACACGTTGTTACCGGCGACACGGATCCCGGCGGGTGGACCGAACGCCGCCGGCCCGCCGTCGGCGGCTCAGTCACCCTCGTACTCGGCCCAAATGTACCGCGTCGCGACGCTGCGGTACGGCTTCCACGGCTTGGCGATCTCGCGCATCTCCGCGCGGGTCAGCTCCTCGCCGTCGGCGTACAACTGCTCGATCCCGCGGCGAACGGCGAGGTCACCGAGCGGGAGGACGTCGGGCCGCTCGAGGACGAACAGCAGATACATCCGCGCAGTCCACTCGCCGACGCCTTTGATCTCGGTCAGCAGGTCGACGACTTCCGCGTTCGAATACGAGGCCAGCCCCGCCCGCGTGTAGTCCGCTTCCCGGAAGGCGTGGGCGGCGTTTCGCACGTACTCGACCTTGCGCCGGGAGAGGCCGGCGTCGCGAAGCGCTGCCTCGTCGGCGGCCAGTACCGACTCCGGCGTCACTTCCCCCTCGAGGACCTCGAAGACGCGCTCCCGGACGGCCGCGGCGCTCGCGGTCGAGAGCTGCTGGTTGATGATCGAGATACAGAGCCGCTCGTACTCGCTCCAGTCGGGTTCGACGTAGGGATCGTGTCGGTCGAGCAGCCCGGCCATCACGGGATCCGCACGGAGAACGTCGTGTGCCTCGTCGTTCATGGACAGGTATGAGACGGGTGTAGGGGACCGGAGACCCATAGGCGTCTCGGTGGATCCCGCGAGGGCTCACTCGAGGTGGTGATAGTCGAGTTCGTGGTCGGCCTCGAGGGCCTCCCGGACGGCCGGGCTGGGGTCACCGACGCCGCGCCGACTGAACGAGAGCCCCGCCGGGTCGGCCGTGACCACGAGGTTTACCCGCCAGTCATCGGCCGTCTCGGGGTAATCAGTCCGGTAGTGTGCGCCCCGGGATTCGGTGCGCTCGCGGGCGGCCCGGAGCATCGCCTCGGCGACGGTGAGGCTCATCGAGAGGTCCACGGCGTACTCGAACGACTTCGAGGTCCGGTCGCCCGCGACGCGGAGATCGGCGGTGCGTTCCCGAAGGGCGTCCAGTTTCGCGAGTCCCTCCCGGAGCCCCGCGTCGTCGCGGAGGATGCCGGCGTGGTCCCACAGCAGGTCGCCGAGGTCCGCGAGCAGTTCGGTCGGCGTGACGGTGCCGTCCGAGGCGGCCAGTTCCCGCAGCGCCTCGAACTCCCGTTCGGCGAGCGCTCGCTGGCCGTCCGTGAGGGCCGGGTCGTCGTCACCGTCGGTCACCGCGGCCGCGACGTGGTCACCGACGAGTTTGCCGATCGCGACGGTCTCGGCCAGCGAGTTGCCGCCGAGTCGGTTCGCGCCATGGACGCCGGCGACCGTCTCGCCGACGGCATAGAGGCCGCCCACGCCGGTCTCGCCCGTTCGGAAGTCGATATCGACCCCGCCCATCGTGTAGTGGGCCGTCGGCCCGACCACCATCGGTTCCTCGGTGATGTCGACGCCCAGCGACTCGAAGCGCTCGACCATCGACGGCAGCCGGTTGCGGACGTACTGATCGTCCCGGTGGGAGATGTCGAGGTATACGCCGCCGTCCTCGGTGCCACGTCCCTCCCGCACCTCCTGAGCGATGGCCCGCGCGACGACGTCGCGGGCGTCGAGTTCCATCTGGTCGGGCGAGTAGCGTTCCATGAACCGCTCGCCCTCCGAATTGTAGAGCCGCCCGCCTTCGCCGCGGACCGCTTCGGTGACCAGCCGGCCGTCCCACTCCTTGCCGTAGCGTTCGTCGACCATCCCGGTCGGGTGGAACTGGACGAACTCGAGGTCGACGAGTCGCGCGCCGGCCTCGAGCGCCAGCGCCTGTCCATCGCCGTTGTTCTCGTCGTCGCGCGAGGAGTGGCGGTGATAGAGCGCCGAGAACCCGCCGGCCGCGAGGACGACGTGGTTCGTCCGGAAGAGCAGCCCCTCGCCGGTCTCCATATCGAAGCCGACGGCCCCGTCGACGCGGCGGCCGTCCGAGAGCAAGCGCGTGATCATCACGTTCTCGCGGTAGGGCACCTCGAGGTCGCGAGCGCGATCGACCAACGTCCCGAGCATGGCCTCGCCGGTCCGGTCGCCGACGAAGCAGGTCCGCCGGTAGGACTGCGCGCCGAAGTAGCGCTGGTTGACGTCGCCGTCCTCGGTCCGGTCGAACGGCATCCCCCACGCCTCGAGTTCGCGGATGCGGTCGGGCATCTCCCGCGCCGTCAGTTCGACCGCGTCGGGATCGTTCAGGTGATGCCCCTCGTTGAACGTGTCCGCCGCGTGGATCGTCCAGTCGTCCTCGGGATCGAGCGAGCCCAGCGCCGCGTTGACGCCGCCGGCCGCCCACGTCGTGTGAGCATCGCCGTGATCGCGCTTGCCGATCACGAGCGGGTCGATCCCCGACTCGGCGAGTTCGATCGCGACGCGGGCACCCGCCGCTCCGGCCCCGATGACGAGTACCGGGGTCGTCACGACCTCGTACTCGAGGTCGCCGGCAAAGCCGGGATCGCCCTCGGTCTCGAGTCGGTTCTCGATCCCGGCAGTCGACCGCTCGCGGCTCGTCGTTCGGCGATTATCGTCGACCGTGTCGCTGCCGTTGGATGGTGATTCTGTCATCGAGTGGATGTAATGACCGGCCGGGTTTAGGCCTCGCCCCGAACGATGCAAAAGATGGCTTTCAGGCCTACGAGGAGCTATATTCGACTTTACCGCCGTATCTGGTGCCGCGAATAAAGGTCGGCACGGATACCAATCATTCGATCGTAGCGGACAATCTACAGCATCGATACGAGCGGTCGATCCGGTCGCCACCGAGGTCGCACCAGTGCGCTTGCGCACGGATGGCCGACGCGGCGTTATGGACCGTCGGGGCCGCCCTCGGTGGTCGTGAGTGCGTCGGGCTCGACGTTCGCGAGCCGCATCGCGTTGCCGGTGACGCCGAGGCTCATCCCCATGTCGCCGACGACGACCGCCATCGCGACGCTGACCAGCCCCAGCGGCACGCCGACGGCGAGTAGGGCCTTCACGGCGAGGCTCGCCCAGACGTTCTGTCGAATGACGCCGTTTGCCGTGTGCGAGAGGTCGTACAGGTACGGTAGCCTCCCGATGTCGTCGCCCATCAGCGCGATATCCGCCGTCTCGAGGGCGGTGTCGGTGCCGGCCGCGCCCATCGCGATGCCGACCTCAGCGGTCGCCAGCGCGGGCGCGTCGTTGATGCCGTCGCCGACCATCGCCACGTCGCCGTACTGCTCCTGGAGGGCCGCCACGGCGTCGACCTTCTCGTCGGGGAGGAGTTCGGCGCGATACTCGTCGACGCCGACCTGCTCGGCGATCGCCCGCGCCGTGCCCTCGTTGTCCCCGGTCAGCATGACGACGCGCTCGACGCCGAGATCGTGGAGCCGTTCGACCGCCCGCTTGGAAGCGGGCCGGACCTCGTCGGCGATCGCGACCGCGCCGAGCAGGTCGGTCTCCGTCCCGACGAGGACGACCGTCTTGCCCTCCCGCTCGAGCGCGGCGAGGGTCTCCTCGGCGAAGGTCCCCTCGTCGGCCGCGAGCGCACTCTCGGGCGCGGCCCCGCCGTCAGTCCGCGGATCCGACGAGGGGTCGTCCGCGCGGGTCCGTGAGAGATCGAAGCCCAGTTCCTCGAACAGCGCGGGCTTGCCCGCGTAGTACGTCTCGCCCTCGATCTCCCCGCGGATCCCCCTGCCGGTGAGGCTCTCGAACCCCGTCGGCTCGGGGAGGTCGCCCACGTCCGCCTCGTCGGCCCGGGCGAGGATCGCCGCGGCGATGGGATGCTCGCTGCGTCGCTCCAGCCCGGCCGCGTAGCGAAGCAGCGTCGCCTCGTCTGTCCCGCCGGCCTGGCTCGCGGTTTCACCGCTCGCCTCGTTCGCGGCGCTGGGTGCCGCGCAGGGCACGACGTCGGTGACGGCGAGTTCGCCTTTCGTGAGCGTGCCGGTCTTGTCGACGGCGACGGCGTCGACCTCGCCCATCGCCTCGAGATACGTGCCGCCCTTGATCAGGACGCCGTTTCTCGCGGCGCTGGTAACCCCCGAGACCACCGAGACGGGCGTCGAGATGACGAACGCACAGGGACAGGCGATCACCAGCAGCGTGAGCCCGCGGACGAACCATGTCCCCCAGTCGCCGGCGAACGCGATCTCGTAGCCGGNGACCCCCGCGGTGACGGTGTCGCCGATGAGAAGCGGCGGCACGGCGGCGGTCAGGATCGCCAGGACGACCACGACGGGCGTATAGTAGCCCGCGAATCGGTCGACGAACTGCTCGGTTTCCGTCTTGTCGGCCTGTGCCCCCTGGACCATCTCGATGATCCGTGAGAGCGTCGAATCGCCCGCCGTCGAAGTGACCTCGACCTCGAGGTAGCCGTCCTCGGTGATGGTTCCGGCGTACACCTCGTCGCCGGTCGATTTGTCCACGGGGACGCTCTCGCCGGTGATCGGCGACTCGTCGACCGCGCTCTCGCCCTCACGGACCGTCCCGTCGAGCGGGATCTTGTCCCCGGGCCGGACGACGACGGTCTCGCCGACCGCCACGTCGTCCGCGTCGACGGTCACCTCCTCGCCGTCGCGCATGACTGTGGCCTCGTCCGGCGACAGCTCCATCAGTTCTCGCAGGGAGTCCCGCGCCCGGTCCATCGCGTAGTCCTCGAGCAGTTCGGCGATGCTAAAGAGGACGGCCAGCGTCGCGGCTTCGACGAAGTAGCCGATCCCGGTCGCGGCGATGATCGCCGTCCCCATCAGGAGGTCGATGTCGAGGCTCCGGTTCTTCGCGGAGTAGTAGCCGCTGCGGACGACGGGGACGCCGCTGACCGCGACCGCCCCGAGAAAGAGCAGATCCGAGACGTGGAGGGGATACTCGAGGACGCTCGCCACCGCGACGTTGCCGCCCGTCAGGAGGAACTCGAAGCCCAGTCCGAGCGTGACGAACACCGCACCGAGCCACGTCTTCTTCGCGCGCGGACTCGTCCAGACCTCCGAGGGCGGTGCGACGTCGACGCCGTCGCCGCTCGAGTCCGATTCCGTCGCCCCGTCGTCGGCCGTTCCTCCGGTGACCTCGTAGCCGGCGCCTTCGATCGCCGCGGCCACGTCGGCCTCGCTGGTTCGATCGCGGTCGTACGTGACCGTGGCCGTCCCGGTCGTCGGATTGAGGTCGGCGTCGACGACCCCGTCGACCCGCCCCAGACTCTTGTCGACCTTCCCCGCACAGGACGGACAGTCCATCTCGGGGACGGCGAGTCGAGCGGTCAGTTCCCGTCGCCGACCGCCCCCCTCGACTCCTCTCGTCGCGTCCGCGTCGTCAGTCATTACCTCGAGGTAGGGGCGTCAGTTCGATAAGCCTTCGTTGGAATAATCCAATCAGAGCGATGCCGCCGGGCCGTCGACCGGCCGCTCGCCCGCGACGTACCCCTTCGCCAGCCGCTCTTCGGCCCGGCGGAGCCGGTAGGTAAGCGTCGATCGGGGGACCTCGAGGTGGTCGGCGAGTTCCCCCGCGTCGACCTCGCGGGGCGACTCGTAGTAGCCGTGTTCGACCGCAGCCCGGAGCGCGGCCTCCTGTTCGGGGGCGAGGTCGCTCGCCCCGCCGTTCGCGTCGCCCGTCGGTGCGTCGGTTTCCGCCGTCGCCGCCCGGAGCATCTCCATCCGGGCGCAGTCACCGACCGCCGCCTCGAGTGCGTCGAAAAAGGCTGCCACGTCACCCTCGCCGGAGTGGACGATCCGCCAGGTGTAGTGGCGTCCCTCGTGGCGCGTCTCGAACAGGATGCCCTCGCCGAGGTGATCGCGGGCGATGTGCGGGACGGATGCACAGGTTGGGGTGCGCTCCCAGTCGGAGTAGAGGACGAGCGTGTCGTCGGTGCGGTCGAGGACCTGCGTGGTCTGGGTCGCGCCACAGTCCTCGGTCGCGAGACAGTCCGCGTAGTAATCGCTGTCGCGGAAGGCCGCCTCGATGTCCGCGAGGGCCGTCCGCGTGCCGGTGGCGTGGTCGACCCGCCAGAGCCGTTCGTCAGTGGCGTGCAGCGACAGCGAACGGATCCGGGCGTCGGGGTGGTCGGCGAGCGTATCCGCCACCCCGTTGTGGCCGGGCTCGTACTCGAGAGCGAAGACGAACTCCCTCATTACGCCGTCGTAGGCTCCCGTGGGGCAAAGCGTTGCTGGGGACGAGCGCGGCCGTGAGCCCGACTCGAGCGACTGCGAGAGCCACACGATCCTACGGAAGAGCAAGTTCTTCCAAGCAGCGAGGGTCCGAAGGTCACTCGTGTCCAAAAGAGCGCTTGGCGGTCGTTTGAATGTGTTGCCGAGGGCCGCCGAAGGCGGCCCGCAGAGCCAAAGTTCGTGACGTGAAATTTCGCTCCTATTCGTCCAGCAGTTCCCGCGCGATGACGTTCTTCTGGATCTCGGTGGTCCCCTCGTAGATCTGGGTGATCTTCGAGTCGCGGTAGAACCGCTCGACGGGGAAGTCGTTGACGTAGCCGGCACCGCCGTGGATCTGGACGGCCTCGTTGGCGACGTCGACGGCGACGCGGGAGGCGTATTCCTTGGCCATCGAGGCGAGCTTGGTGATGTCGTTGCCCTGGTCGACGTTCCAGGCGGCCTTGTAGGTCAGGTTGCGTGCGGCCTCGGTCTCGGTGGCCATCTCCGCGAGCTTGTGCTGGATTGCCTGGAACTCCGAGATGGACTGGCCGAACTGCTCGCGGTCCTGTGCGTACTCGCGGGCGGCCTCGAGCGCGCCCTTGGCGATACCGAGTCCCTGCGCGGCGACGCCGGTCCGGGTGGCGTCGAAGAACTGCATCTGTTGGAGGAAGGCGGCGTCCTCGTCGCCGACGAGGTTCTCCTCGGGAACGCGGACGTCGTCGAGAATGAGTTCGGCGGTGTCGGAGGCCCGAATGCCGAGCTTGCCGGTGATCTTGTCGGCGGAGAACCCGTCGCGGTCGGACTCGACGATGATCTGGCTGAAGCCGCCGTAGCGGCTGTCGGCGTCGGGGTCGGTCTTACAGAGGACGACGAAGTAGTCGCCGACCGAGCCGTTGGTGATCCACATCTTGTTGCCGTTGATCACCCACTCGTCACCGTCCTTCTCGGCACGGGTCGACACGGAGGAGACGTCCGACCCGGTGTCGGGCTCGGAGATGGCCGCGCCCGAGATCTTCTCGCCCGTCGCGACGGGCTCGAGGTAGCGCTCTTTCTGGTCTTCGGTCCCGAACTCGCTGATGGCCTCGGTCCCGAACGAGCAGGCCATGATCGACAGCGCGATGCCGGGATCGTAGGAGAACAGTTCCTCGGCGATGAGCGCCGACTCGAGGGTGGAGTAGCCGGCCCCGCCGTACTCCATCGGGATCGACGTGCCGACCAGCCCCATCTCGGCGGCCTTGTCGACGATCTCGTGGGGGAACTTCTCTTCGGTGTCGTACTCCTCGGCGTGGGGCACGATCTCGTTTTCGGCGAACCGGCGAACTTCGTCGCGGATCTGCTCCTGTTCTTCGTTGAGTCCGAATTCCATGAACGACCCTTACGATCGGAACGGTAAAGAGCTTTGTAACCGATAGTAAACCAAACTCCAGTTCCCATTAAGTGAGAGGGAAACGTTGAAACGGGTCCGAATAGGATTTTCGAGCATGCAACTCGAGGACATCAACACCATCACAGTTCTGGGTGCGGGCAACATGGGTCACGGTATCGCGGAGGTCGCCGCGATGGCCGGGTACGACGTGAACATGCGCGACATCAAAGAGGAGTTCGTCCAGAACGGCTACGAGCAGATCGAGTGGTCGCTTGACAAACTCGCCGAGAACGACCGGCTCACCGACGAGGAAGCCGACGCCGCCAAGGACCGAGTGACGCCGCTGGTCGATATGGAGGAGGCCGTCGCGGACACGGATTTCGTCATCGAGGCGGTCCCCGAGCAGATGGGGATCAAAGAAGACGTCTACACTGACCTCGAGGCGGTCGCGCCCGACGATGCGATCTTCGCGACGAACACCTCGAGCCTCTCGATCACCGACCTCGCCGAGTTCACCGAGCGACCGGAGCGCTTCTGCGGGATGCACTTTTTCAACCCGCCGGTCCGGATGCAGCTGGTCGAAGTGATTTCGGGTGCCGAAAGCAGCGAGGAGACGCTCTCGGTGACGGAGGACCTCGCCGAGGACTTCGGCAAGACTGCCGTTCGGGTCCACAAGGACTCGCCCGGATTCATCGTCAACCGCATTCTGGTGCCGCTGATGAACGAGGCCGCGTGGCTCGTCAGCAACGACGAGGCGACGATCGCCGAGGTCGACTCGACGACGAAATACGACATGGGCCTGCCGATGGGCAGCTTCGAACTCGGCGACCAGGTCGGCAACGACGTCAGCTACCACGTCCTCGAGTACATGAACGAGGTGCTGGGCGAGGCCTACGAGCCGGCCCCGCTGCTCGAGGAGAAAGTCGAGAACGAGGAACTGGGCAAGAAGACCGGCAAGGGCTTCTACGACTACGAGGACGGCGACGGCGTCCAGATCCCGACCGACGAAGGATCGGAGTTCGTCGAACAGCGCCTGCTCGCGACGATCGCCAACGAGGCCGCGAAGCTGATCGGCGGCGACGTCGCCCCGCCGGCGTCGATCGACGAGGCCGTCCAGCTCGGAGCCGGCTTCCCCGACGGCCCGGTCGCGCTGGTCGACGACTACGGTCTCGAGACGCTACACGAGACCCTCGAGGACGCCTACGAGGAGACGGGTCACGAGCGATACGCGCCCGATGACTACCTCGGAGAACGAGCCGAGGCCGGTGGCTTCTACGACGACGACGAGGACGCATCGGGGGTCGACTTCGGGACGATCCGACTCGAGTACCCCGCCGACTACGTCGGACAGATCGTTCTCGACCGCCCGCACCGGATGAACACCATCAGCGACGAACTCCTCGAGGAGCTGTCGGCCGCGATCGACCACCTCGAGGACGACGACGAGGTGCGTGCGATCCTCGTCACCGGCGAGGGCGAGCAGGCCTTCTCCGCGGGTGCGGACGTCCAGAGCATGGCCGGCAGCGGTGCCGACCCGATCGAGGGCCAGGAACTCTCGCGACTGGGCCAGCAGACGTTCGGCAAGCTCGAGGCCTGTGATCTGCCCGTCGTTGCCGGGATCGACGGCTTCTGTCTCGGCGGCGGGATGGAGCTGGCGACCTGTGCGGACCTCCGCGTGGCCAGCGACCGGTCGGAGTTCGGCCAGCCCGAGATCGACCTCGGCCTCATTCCGGGCTGGGGCGGCACCCAGCGACTCAAGCATATCGTCGGCGAGGGCCGCGCGAAGGAGATCATCTTCACCGCCGAGCGCTACGACGCCGAGACGCTGGCCGACTACGGCTTCGTCAACGAGATCGTCGACAACGCCGACCTCGAGGACCGCGCCCTCGAGTTGGCGACCGACCTCGCGGGCGGCCCGCCGATCGCCCAGAAGTTCACCAAGCGCGCGATGCTGGCCGGCCGCGACGACACCGAGTCCGGTCTCGAGTACGAAGCCTCCGCGTTCGGGCACCTGATGGGGACCGACGACCTGATGGAGGGAATCACGGCCTTCATGGAAGACGAGGAGCCGGAGTTCGAGGGGCAGTAAGGCGACGCTCGCTGTCGCCAGCGGCCGGTCAGCGAGAACCCGTGCCGACTCGTGACGGAGACCGGCAGCATACCACCTATTTGCCCACCATTATTGTCTGATATTTGAGTTCTGGTCGCGAGATTTATCACCCAGAGGTACCATGGATGTCCCGTGGCTGTAACGATGAAGAGAACGGAGGTTCCCCATGAGTGACGGGCCATCGGTCCTCGTCGTCGACGACGAGGCACGGCTCGCGGATCTGTTCGCCGCGTGGCTCCAGGCCGACTGGACCGTCGAAACGGCGTACGACGGAGAGGAAGCGCTCTCGAAAATGGCCGACTCCGTCGAGGTCGTCCTGCTGGACCGACGGATGCCGGGGCTCTCCGGTGACGAGGTCCTCGAGCAGATCCGCGAGGCTGGCTACGACTCCCGGGTCGTCATGGTAACGGCCGTCGATCCGGACTTCGACATCATCGAAATGGGGTTCGATGACTACCTCGTCAAGCCGGTCTCGAAGGACGAACTCGTCGACATGGTCGAAGATGTCGCCGACCGCTCGGACTACGAATCCGACATCCAGGAGTACTACGCGCTCGTCTCGAAGAAGGCGCTGCTGGAGTCCGAGAAGGCCGACCGCGAACTCGCGGACAACGAGGAGTATCAGGACCTCTGTGACCGCGTCGACCGCCTCGAGGAACGGGTCGACGAGACGGTCTCGGGGATGTCCTCGCACGACGATTTCGTGGGTGCGTTCCAGGACCTCCAGTCCGAGAACTAGGACTCGAAGCGACTCCCCTCCGCTCTCGCCCGTGGTGACTGTCCACCTGTGTAGCCGGTAGCGACTGCTTCACTTTATCAGTGCGTTCGAACCACTTCGCGGACCAGCAGTTCCGGGTCGGGATCGAACAACGAAATCGCGTTCGCTACTGCTACTCCGCCTGCCCGTAGATCAGATTGCGCTGGATCTCGTTTGCCCCTTCGTAGATGACGGGGATCCGGGCGTCGCGGTAGACGCGCGCGATCCGCCGCTCGTCGAGGATCGATCGGCCGCCGTGGAACTGCATCCCCTGTTCCGCGACGTCGACGGCCGTTTCAGTCGCTTTCGTCTTCGCCATCGCTGCCCAGTAGCCCGCGTTGTCCTCCTCGGCGACCTTCTCGCGGGCGCGCCAGACGAGGGTCCGGGCGCTTTCGAACTCGAGCAGCATGTCCGCGAGCCCGTGCTGGACGCTCTGGAAGTCGCTGATCGTCTTGCCGAACTCCTCGCGGTCGTGGGTGAACTCCCACGCTTCCTCGATCGCGGCCGCGGCGATGCCCAGCCCGTGGCCGGCGACGGCCACCCGGCCGTGATTGAAGAAGTCCGCCAGCAGCATGAAGCCGTCCCCCTCCGATCCGATCACGTTCTCGGCGGGGACTCGGCAGTCGTCGAACTCGATGTGGGCCTGCTTCGAGGCCCGCATCGCCATCTTCTCGGGGATGTGTTCGGCCTCGTAGCCGTCGGTGTCGGTCGGGACGATGAACATCGAATGGTTGCCGTAGCGGTTGTCCTCGTCGTCCCCGGTGCGGGCATAGAGGGTGATCCAGTCGGCCTCGACACCGTTGCCGATCCAGTACTTCTCGCCGTTGATGACGTACTCGTCGCCGTCTTTCTCCGCCGTGGTCTGCATCCCCGCGAGGTCGCTGCCGGTCTCGGGCTCCGAGACGGCGAGTCCGGAGCGTTGCTCGCCCTCCGCCACCGGACGAATGTACTCCTCGCACTGCTCGTCGGTGCCGTGTTCGTAGGTGATCTCGCAGCCGAAACTCGCCAGCTGCAGGGTCAGCGCGATTCCCGCGTCGGCCCGATAGAACTCCTCGGTCATCGCGAGCAGCTGGGCCAGATCCAGCCCCCGCCCGCCCCACTCCTCGGGGATGTCCTGTGCCACGAGGTTCGCCTCGCGACCCGCCTCGAGGATCTCCTCGGGATACTCGCCGGACTGGAAGTACTCCTGGGCGTTGGGCTCGATGTGTTCGCGGGCGAACTCGCGGGCCTCGGCTTTGATCTCGTGTGCGTGTTCGGGGACGATGTCGTCGTCGAGTAGTTCCATGTCCCGTCACACGACCGCACGGAGGAAATAGCCGCGGGCGAATATTGCAACCTGAGAGCGGTGCGGCCGCCCCCGATTCGCGGTCGGAAGCGACGCTTTCGACCGGTTGCCTACCCGAACGTTCGCGCCAGGTCCTCGATCGAGTCGGCCGCGGCCGCGTGGGACTCGAGCAGGTGGCGATCCCAGACGAGATCGGCCAGCAGGTGGGCATAGAGGACGCCGCCGGTCACGACCGCGAGCGAGACGCTCGCCAGTGCGAGCGCCGGAACCACGACGCCGGCGATGACGACGTGACTCAACAGCCGCGAGAGGACGCCGACGTCGCCGGGGTCGAAGATCTCGGACTGGTCCGTGATCGTCGCGCGCGGATGGGAGAGACAGAACCGGAGCGCGTCCCAGCGGCCGGTCTTGAGCCGGGCGATGAGGAAGTGATCGAAGTCGATACAGACGCCGGCGGCAGTGCCGTAGGCGACGACCGCCGGGGTCGGGATCGGCGTGCCCAGCAGGGTTACCGGTGGCAGGAGGACGGCCAGTACCCCGGCGACGACGAACGAGATCGCCGCGTGATGTTTCGAGTAAATCGGGAGTCACCTACGGACGGCGACCACGTCAGCCCACTAAACCGTCCCGCCGGTCCTCGTGCGAGGGTCGCGGTTGCCGAGCCCCGCCGGTTTCGCTTCGGACCGCCGACCACACGGCGACTCGAGGCTAGCCCGCAAAGCCCGAGAGCGACCACTCCTCGTCGCCGTCCTCGTCGGCGATGCTGGGCGCGCTCACGAGGACGAACGCGCTCTCGCGGTCCCCGTTGCGGATCTGGCGGGTCGATTCGGACGGGAGCCACAACGCATCGCCGGTCTCCATCGCCACGGGGTCGTCGTCGACGACGACCGTTGCCGCACCCTCGATGAGGACGTAGACCTCTTCGTGGCCGTTGTCGGTGTGGTCGTGGGGCTTGCTGTTCCAGCCGGGATCGCACCGCGCGACCGTGACCCCGACCTGCTCGGTCTCGAGCGGATCGCTCAGAAAGTGCATCGCGCTCGAGACTTCCTCGACCTCCTCGTAGTTGACCTTCCGGTATGTCATACGGATCCATTCGGGAGACGACAGTAAAACGATACTGACTGCCGAACGAGTTCGGGCCGGTCGGCAGCGAGCCGGCCGCGGCCGCCCCGCGGTGTCGGTCAACGTCGCGAACCGACCGCTCGCGGTCATGCAGGCGCAGTCCTCGAGATCGGCGAGGCGTTCGGGTAGGACCGGGAGTCACAGTGGCCGACGGAGCCGGTGTGGGGGATCGCTGCTGGCCGAGAGTCGGCGGACTCGCCGCTATCCCTGTGCGAGCGGATCGAAACTGTCGACCGGAATCACCGAGTAATCGACAGTCAGCGCGTCTTTGGTCGCGCGGATCTTCCCGACGAACGCCGAGATGTCCTCGAGTTCGCCCTCGAGGACGAACAGTTCCATACAGTAGTGATCGCCGACGTGGCTGTGGAAGTTCGAGGCCACGAGGTGTTCGTGTTCGTGGCGCAGATGCATCATCCGCTCCTCGACGCTGGTGGTCTCGTAGTCGAAGAGGACGGTGACGATCCCCATCAGGTCCCGGTCCTCGAGGCGGGTGTCCTCGAACTCCCCGAGCAGGTTCCGTGAGGCCTCCCTGACGACTTCGCTCCGGCCGGTGTAGCCGTGTTCGTCGGCGAACTGGTCGAGTCGCTCCAAGAGTTCGTCGGGCATCGAGACGCTGACGACTGCCATATAATAACTCGGCAGAAGTTGCTATTAAGGATTATCATTGCCGTGGCCGGGACAGGGTCGGACGACCGCAGTCGGTGGCTTAGACGTGGTCGTTCGGGAGTAAGTCTTCGAAGTCCTGTGCGGCGAGCCACTCGCTCAACTGGACGAGCTGGTCGCTCGCGGCCTCGAACAACTGCTCGCCCTTCTCGGCCGAGGCGTCCGTCTGGTCGCCAAACACGCCGTTGTCGGTGTTGTCGGCCGCGTCGAAGAACGTCCGCGAGCCGTGTTTGACCGTGTCGGCGTCCTCGACGCTCGGGACCCCAGTGTCTCTGGCCTCCTCGAGGCGGTCGTCGTGGACCAACTCCGGCTCGAGGTACTGGATCATCGCGGTCTCCTTGGGCCCGCCGTGGGGGCCGTTCTGCTCGAAGAGGTCGTCGACCAGGTCCGGAATCGACTCGTCCCACATCCACTCGATGGCGTAGGCGACGCCCTCCTGTCGGAGTCGGCTCCCGACCTCGCGCAGGTGTTGGACGTTGCCGCCGTGGGCGTTGACGTAGATCACCCGGTCGATCCCGTGGGTCGTGAGGTTCCGGGTCAACGATTCCATGTACTGGCGAAACGCCGACGGTTCGACCCACATCGTCCCGTGGAACTGACGGTGGTGGCCGCTGACGCCGACGTTGATCGTCGGCGTGCAGAGATAGCCCGTCCGGTCGGCTACCTCGCGGGCGAACGCCTCCCCGATCAGGTGGTCGGTCGCCTCCGGCAGATGCGGGCCGTGCTGTTCGGTCGATCCCAGCGGCACCAGCGCCAGCGACTCCGATTCGAAGTACGACTCGAGGTCGGGCCACGCGTGGTCGGCGAGGTACATACTGCCCCTCGTGCGCGGATCCTCCTAAGCGTGGGTATAACGGCAGTACGTGACCGTGCTGTGGCACCGTCGGACGTAAGGCGTGACGCCACCGTTCCGGCGAACGCGGCCGCTGCAGCCCCGATCTCGGTAAAGCGGGATTACCGAACGCGGGGCCCGACGCCGTTCACTGGCGCTCCCGTCGGGCGGTCGCTCCGTCGACCCTCGGCGGACCGGCCGCGACACCGCCCTCGAAACCGACGTCACCGGCCGACGGCGGCGCGTCACCGGGGCAGCCCATGAGTGAAACTGGACATGTTCGGTCAGTGGCGGTCGACCGTTCCTGTCGCCCGCGTGCCGGTACGTCTCCGGCCGTTGGTTCGATCGGCCCCAATAGCCGTTTATCGCCCGCGGGCTCGCGGGTCGCCCGCCCGATCGAGACCGGCACGACCGCCGGTCCGCTCGGAAATCCCATCGGACCGGCACGGTACGGCCAGCGCGCAATTCGCCGTAACGGACACTTCAATCGCCGCGGCGGCCGCCGCCGAAACAGGTTGATTTCGATACCAATCCGTACGCACTCAATTACGAAGGCGGGACGACACCAACTCCCACTGTCCATGATCCCACCGTACCCCGCTCAAGCACAGGTCCCCGACTGGCTGCAGGACCCGATCGCGGAGCTGGTCACGTTCCTCCCGCGGCTGGTCGGCGCGCTGATCATCCTCGCGATCGGCTGGGTCCTCGGGCGCGTCGCGGCCGGCGTCGTCCGCCGGCTCGCCGACGGCGTCGAACTCGATCGGATGGTTCTCGAGACGCCACTGGGACGCATCCTCGGCGGCACCGAACGGGCGGTCTCACACGCCTTCGGAACGCTCGCGAAGTGGTTCGTCTACGGCCTCGCGATCCTCGCGGCCGCGAACGCGCTCGCGATCGCAATGCTGTCGGAGTGGATTTCCACGGCGGTCTCGTACCTGCCGGCATTCGTCGCCGGCCTGCTGGTGATCACCTTCGGGTTCGTCGTCGCGGACTTCATCGGCGACGCCATCGAGCGGACCCGGGCCGCGACCGAGACAGCCTACACGACCTGGTTCGCGACCGGCGCGCGGATGTTCCTCTACTTCACCGTGATCGTCATCGGCCTCGATACGATGGGGATCGACGTCGGCATCCTCTACGTGTTCGCTCGAGCGCTCGCGTGGGGGCTGGGCGCGGCGATCGCCATCGGTGCGGGCGTCGCCTTCGGCTGGGGCGGCAAGGATTACGTCGCCGAGAACATCGATAACTGGATGAATCGGACGAGTCAGGTTACGCCGAGCGAGGGCGATACGACCGGCGATCGGTCGCGGAGCGGCGACCGCGATCGCGCGGGCAGCAGTCCGAGTACCGACCGCGAGCCCGGCCCCGGGCCGAGCGACGACGACTGATCGGGCGGGCGACGACCGCAGGCGGCCGAGCGACGCTGCGCCCGGTCCTCAGTCGGACCCGGCCGCCGGCGCGGTCGCGGCGGGTTCCGTCGCCGGTTCCTCATCGCGGGGAAACAGCGGCTTGACCGGAACGATCACGTGGGCCCGCACGAGCCGGCCCTCGTTCCGTCGCCACTTCCGCAGATGTGCGAGGGAGTGGGAACCGCCGTAGCCGTCCGCGATCCGATCGCAGATCGCCTCGAACTCCTCGGAGTCGAACAGCTCCGCCGACACGGGATCGGTTTCGACCGCGATGCGCCCCCGTCGGGCGTAGACATCGAGTCGCCCCTCGAACGCGTACTCGAGGGCCTCGATCCAGCCCTGTATCTCGCCGATATCCGGTCGGTCGGGCCCGGTCGGAAAGGTGATCGACGCCTGATACTGGTCGGGCCGGCCCCTGACGTGTCGCTGCCAGAGCCGCCCCAGCCGTCCGGCGGTCTCGGCACCGGGCAGCCGCGATGCGGCGCGGATCGCGCGGCCGCGAGCGGCCGCCACCGACCGTCGGAGTGCCGTCAGGGAGACTCGATCGCGGTCCTGCATTCGTTCTCACCCTCGAGTTACCGGCAGTGGTAATACGTCCTTTGTTGTGGCCGCGGGGGCGCGGCGATCGCGTCGTCCGCGCGACGACACGGACGGGTCGGGAGAGTTTTGTACAACCCGTTGCTACCGGGCGACAGGATGCCCGAAACAGGCCATCGGCCGCCCCGTTCGGTGCGCGTCGCCGCGGTCGCGATCGTCGCCGTCGGCGTCGCGGTTAATACCGGCTTTGACTCCCCGCTTCGAACGCTGCCGGCGCTGCTCCTGATCGCGCTCGGCGTCGCCGCGCTCACGAACGCCGCCCGAGACGCCGGCACGGTGGGACTCCGACGGGCCGTAACGCGATGGTGGCTCGTCGCGTTCGCGACGTTTCTCCCCTACGGGCTGTCGGCGGCCCCCGACGGCGAGTCGGCGGCCGCCGTCGGCGAGGCGTTTCGCGGGCCCGTCGTCGGCCTCGCCGTCGAGTCGCTCGCGGGTGCGACGGTCATCTGTGCAGTCGCGATGACGGTCCTCTACGGGTTCGCCACGTACGGGATCCATCCGGGTCGGCCGAGCCCCGAGGAGCGCGTCCTCACCGGCGACGACTGACGGGAACGGCCCGGTCGCCGTGTTTCGGTTCGACGGCCGCGCCCGCATGCGGGCCCCGCCGTGATAGCCATCGGCGCTGCACTTATCCGTCGGAGTGGCGTTGCTCTCTCAATGACTGAACGGGTGGAACCAGCGGGCTCGCCACCGTGGGACGAGGGCGACGGCCGGGCGGCCCGCCAGTGGTACCGAACGCTCGTCGAGACGGTCGACGACGGCGTGATCCAACTGGACGCCGACGACCGGATCGTCGCCGTCGACGACGACCTGCTCGAGCTGACCGGGTACACGCACGAGGCGCTCCGGGGCGAACACGTCTCGTGGCTGCTCGAGGGTGCCGACGCGCTCGCGGCCGACGATGCCCCGTTCGAGTTCCCCGTTCGGACGGCAGACGGGACCACTGTGGCCTGTTCGGTTCGCCTCGGGACGGTTCCGGCCGCCGATGGCAGTCGGGGATCGATCGCGCTCGTCCGTGAACTCGACACCGCGTCCGAAGCGACGTCGGCCACCGCGGGACCGCCCTCGACGTTCGAACCGATTACGGCCGTCCTCGAGGAGGCCGATGTCGGCGTCTTCGTCCTCGATGACGAGTTCGATATCGTCTGGATCAACGACGCGACGGAGCGGTACTTCGGGCTCGACGCGGCGACCGTCGTCGGCCGGGACAAGATGACGGTGGTCGACGACGTGATCAGCGACCGGATCGCCGAACCGGCCGGGTTCGCCGACATCGTCGGCGCGACCTACGACGACAACAGCGACGCCGAACGGTTCGAGTGTCGCGTCACGTCGGACGAGGGCCGCGAGGAACGCTGGCTCGAACACCGGAGCAAGCCCATCCGGTCGGGGCCGTACGCCGGCGGCCGGCTCGAACTCTACTACGACGTGACCGACCGACACCGTCGGGCCTATCAGCTGCGGCGGCTCAACGAGGCCGTTCGCGAGTGGCTCGCCACCGGCACGCGGCGGGCGGTCGCCGAGCAGGCGTGTCGCCATCTCGCCGACATCCTCGCGCTCGAGGTCAACGGCGTCTTCCTCCACGAGCCGGCCGACGAGACGCTCGAGCCGGTCGCCTGGACCGACGCGGCCGAATCCCTCTTCGGCGAGCCGCCGACGTTCGAGGCGGGTGAGGGGATCGCCTGGCAGGTCTTCGAGACCGGCGAGCCGCTGATCTACGACGACGTCACTGCCGACGAGGCCGTCTACAACCCCGAGACGCCGATCCACAGCGAGATCTGTCTCCCGATCGGCGACCACGGGATCGTCATCATCGGTGCCGAGGAGCAAGCGGCCTTCGACGCGGCCGATCTCTCACTGGCGAAGATCGTCGCCTCGAGTCTGGAGGCGACGTTCGACCGGATCAGCCACGAACAGCACCTCGAGCGCGAACGGGTCCAGACCGAGACACTGCTCCGGACGATGCCGGTGGCGGTCTCGGTCGAGGACGCCGAGGGAGAGACGGTGCTGGCGAACCGACACGCACAGACGGCGCTCGGACTCGCGGATCGCGAGCCGCTCGGCGAGACCGAACTGCTCGCCGAACGGACCGTCGTCGACGCCGATGGCGAGCCGATCGGCCCCGATCACGGCCCGTCGGCACGCGTCAGGGACACCGGCGAGCCGGTCCGCGATGTGGAGTTGTCGATCGGGGCGGACTCGGGCGAGCGGACGTGGTTTTCCATCACTGCCGTCCCCGTGTTCGGCCCCGATGGCGACGTCGAACGGGTTGTCTCCGTCGGCGAGGACATCACGGCGCTGAAAGAACAGGAACGCCGTCTCCAACGTCGCAAACACGAACTCGAGTCCGAACTGAGCGAGATCCTCGGGCGCGTCTCGGATGCCTTCTACGCGCTCGACGACGAGTGGTGTTTCACTCACGTCAACGACCGCGCTGCGGAGCTACTGGGCCGTTCACGGGACGAACTGCTCGGACGGAACATCTGGGAGGTGTTCCCCAGCGGGACGCGCTCGGATCTCGCCGACCGCTACCGGGAGGCGATGGCGACTCAGGAGCCGGTCTCGTGGGAGCGCTACTCCGAGTCGCTCGACGTCTGGATGGAGATTCAGGCCTACCCCTCCGAGACCGGATTGTCGGTGTACTTCAGGGACGTTTCGGAGCGAAAGCGACGGGAACGACAGCTCGAGCAGTACGAACGGATCATCGAGACGGTCGAGGACGGGATCTACGTCCTCGACGCCGAGGGCCGGTTCACGATGGTCAACGACGCGTACGTCGAGTTGACGGGCTACGACCGCGAGGAACTGCTCGGGAGCCACGCCTCGATGGTCGTCGACGAACACGTGATGGCCCTCGCACGGGAGATCGCCGCCGACGAGTGCGGCGAGCCGACCGTCGAAGCGGATCTTCGGACGAAAGCCGGCGAGCGACGTTCGATAGAGGCGGCGGTCACGTCGGTCACGTCGGCCGACCGCGGGCGCGAGCGGATCGGCGTCGTCAGGGACGTCACCGAACGGAAGGCGCGACAGCGCCGACTCGAGGAGAGCGAACAGCGCTACCGGACGCTGGCCGAGAACTTCCCGAACGGCGTCGTCGCGCTGTTCGACGAGGAACTGCGGTATACGGCCGCGGGCGGTGGTCTCCTCGGCGAGATCGGCATCGATCGGGAGGCCACGATCGGCCAGACGATCCACGAGCGATACCCCGACGACCTACTCGCGGAGATCGAACCCCACTTCCGCGCCGCGCTCGAGGGCGAGCAGCGGTCCTTCGAAATCGGCTACCGCGGCCGGGAACTCCGCGCAACTACCCTTCCCGTCCGGACCGGTGGGGCGGTCACCTCGGGGATGCTCGTCATTCAGGACGTCACCGAACGCACGGAGTACCAGCGCAAACTCGAGGAGTCGAACGAACGCCTCGAGCAGTTCGCCTACGCCGCCTCCCACGACCTGCAAGAACCCCTGCGGATGATCTCGAGCTACCTCCGCTTGCTCGAGGGCCGCTACGCCGACGACCTCGATGCGGACGGCCAGGAGTTCATCGACTACGCCGTCGACGGGGCCGAGCGGCTCTCGGAGATGATCAACGGCCTGCTCGAGTACTCCCGCATCGAGACCCGCGGGGACCCCCTCGAGCCGCTTTCCCTCGCGGACGTCGTCGCAGACGTCCGCGAGGACCTCCAGTTCAGGATCGAGGAGGAAGACGCCACGGTCACGGTCGAGTCCCTGCCCGTGGTCCGGGGCGACGCCGGTCAGCTCCGACAGGTGTTCCAGAACCTCCTCACGAACGCCCTCGAGTACAGCGGCGACGAGCCACCGGAAATTCACGTCAGCGCCGAACGAACCGGCGACCGGTGGGCGATCTCGGTCCGCGACGAGGGGATCGGGATCGATCCCGAGCATCAAGACCGGATCTTCCGGGTGTTCCAGCGGCTCCACAGCCACGAGGACCACCCCGGGACGGGGATCGGGCTCGCACTCTGTCACCGGATCATCGAGCGCCACGGCGGCCAGATCACCGTCGACTCCGAGCCGGGCGAGGGCGCAACCTTTACCGTCACCCTGCCGGCCGCCGACGGCTCGGCCGAGTGAGCCCGTCGCGCGGGCGGCGAGTCGGGGATCGTGGCTCGAGCCCGAGCCCAGTCAACAGCTATATATTCGATCACCCATTCAACCCGGCAAAGCAGTGCCTGACGTGACTTCGACACCACGCGGGACGGACCGCTTTCGCCTCGCCGCCGCGCTGGCCTGTTTCGCCGTCGCCGGCGTCGCGAACGCCACCGTCGACGGGCTCGGGCTGACCCTCACGGCGACGACCGTGGCCGTCGTCGGCGTCTACGCCCTCGCCCGCCACGCCGGCTCGGTCAGCCGGCGGGCGCTCGCGCGGACGGCGCTTGCCCTCTGGCTCGCGTTTCTGGTGACCGCCGTCGGTCACGCCGCCGGCCTCGAGACCCTCGGTACTGTCGCACCGGGACCCGCCGCCGCGACCGTTCTCGCAGTGACCGCGGTCACGTGGGCGACGCTGCTGGCCGCCGCGGGCACGACGCTCTTTCTCGGCCTCCGGGAGTACGGCTCGCCGGCCCCGGCCGACGACGCAGTCCTCGAGGGCGAGACCTCGGACTACAGTAGCCCCTGAGACGGACCACGTACCGATCGCCGCCGCTCGCGGTTACTCGACGCGGTAACTCACCGTGATTCCCTCGCCCAGCGGGACGACGACCGTCTCGAACGACGGGTCCGCCCGGACCGTCTCGAGGTAGTCGATGACCCCCTGGGTGTGATCGTTGGTCTCGACGGCGTCGCCCTCGGCCCACGCTAGCAGGTCGTCGAACGCGACGACGCTGGCGGTGATGGCGTTGTCGGCGACGATGACGCCGCCGACCGGTATCTCATCGCGGACGGCCGCGAACGCGTCCGCGTAGCGCTCCTTTTGATGGTCGATCAGGACGACGTCGAACGGACCGTCGTAGCGGTCGATCGTCTCCATCGCGTCGCCGAGTTCGTACGTCGCGATCCCGTCGTAGCCGCCCGCGGCCATGTACTCGCGGGCGAGGTCGAGTTCCGCCTCGTCGACCTCGGTCAGGACGATCTCGCCGTCCGCTGGCAGGGCCTCGGCGAACCAGTAGGCCGAGTAGCCATAGCCCGAGCCGAACTCGAAGACCCGCTCGGCGTCGGTCAGTCGGGCCAGCAGTCGGAGGAACGCGCCGACTTCGGGGCCGACGTGGGGAAAGCCCTCGGCGGCGGCGTACTCGTCCATCTCGAGCAGCGTTTCGTCGGGGTCGGGACCGACCGCGCGGACGAACCGGGCGATCTCATCGGAGAGGACGTCGGTCATACACGCGAATACGACCGCCGGACACTATAGTAACCACTGACGGTCTCCGAGAAGGCGACACGCGACGCGGTCAGTCGTCGGTGACGGTGACCGGTTCCGGCCGCGGCTCGACGCGTTCGAGGAAGGCCCGGATCGTCGGCGTGGCGAGGTAGCAGCCGTACGCCAGAGCGAGGCCGACGACGAGGTCCGTGAGCCAGTGGACGCCGAGGTATACCGTGGCGGCGAGGATGGCACCGGTGACCGCCCAACTGAGCCGTTTGTAGCCGCTGGGTGCGTAGAGGGCCGCAGTTCCGGCGAGGCCGGCGTGCAGGCTCGGGAACGCCTTTTCGAGGGTGTCGACGTTTTTCATGACGGTCTGAATCGGGCCGGTCGATTCGTACAGTACCGGTTCGACGCCGTCCAGGTAGTAGCCGGTGACGCCGACGGGCACGAAGTAGAAGAACGGCATGGACACGACGAGGACGGTCGTGTACGTGGTGACGTAATCGAGTGCCCGGGTGCGGCCGTGGCGGTGTTTCAAACTAATATAGGTGGCGAGAAGCAGCGCTGGGTACACGAGAAGATAGACGATGACGAACAGCGCGGTCAGGAGAAGGTTCGGGTCAGGTTGGAGTACTGCGACGGCGTTTCCCTCAACGGCGTACATGAGGTCTGTACGGAGCGGGTAGGGTGACTGTTCCGATGCCATACCGACGATGCTCGAAACGACGAGTACCATCGCGATGTAACAGACATCGCGGCGGTCGAGTGGAGGGCGCATCGACATGTGTGTTGAAAACCATTTCTCAAATAACTATTGATGAGTTATCAGTATTTTATTCATATATTTATATATTGCAATCTATATGGAGTCTAGTTTACTGGGTTCGGGCAGCCCCGCGACTCGAGCGACGCTGACAGTATCCTTTTTGACGTTCGGCACCGTCAGCTCACCCAACATGTCCGCCGACCATCCCCTCGCAGACGCCGTCGACAACCTCGTCTACGAACCGGTACAGGTCGATGAGAACGGAATCGAGCTGACGGTGAGTGCCGTCTACGAGGTGGCCACACCGGGCCGGCTCGACTTCGGCGGCGATGAACTCGCAGACGCCGACCTCGAGCCCGTCCCCACGGAACTCGAGGCCCCCGACGACGAGTACGGCTGGTGGCACCTCGATGGGGGCCAGTACGTCATCCAGCACAACGAGTTCCTGACCGATCTCACGGAGCCGGTACAGCTCCAGCCGCGCAACGAACTGCTCGCCCGGGGCGGCTCGCATCCGTCGATG
Organism: Natrinema thermotolerans DSM 11552; assembly: GCA_000337115.1. GTDB lineage: Archaea > Halobacteriota > Halobacteria > Halobacteriales > Natrialbaceae > Natrinema > Natrinema thermotolerans. The sequence goes on along the minus strand of AOIR01000040.1, from coordinate 13,453 downwards.
CAGGTCCGGGATCACCTGCCCCTGATCCCGCTGACGGTGGCCGGTGGCGGCCTCCGGCTCAAGGAGAACGCGCGGGTCTCGAGGCTGGTTCCGCTGGGTGGGTCCGCCCGAGGCGAGTGACTCGAGGGAGAACTAAAACCCGAAGCCGACTCCCTACTGTCCGTCGAACTCGGGCTCGCGGTCCTCGAGGAAGGCGGAGACGCCCTCGGCGTGATCCTCCGTCTCGAAGACGATGCCCTGTGCGACGGCCTCGTCGGTCAGGGCCTGCTCGAGCGATTTGTTCAGCCCTTCGCCGACCAGCCGGTTAGCATGGCGCAGGGCGATCGGTGGCCCGGAGACGATTTTTTCGACGAACGCGTCGGCCCGGTCGTCGAACTCGTCGGCGTCGTAGACGTGGTTGACCAGCCCGAGATCCGCCGCGCGCTCGGGGCCGAAGATGTCGCCGGTCAGGACGAGTTCCTTGGCGACGTTCTCGCCGACGATCCGGGGCAGCAGATAGGAGGTTCCGGCGTCGACGCTCAGGCCGACCTGTCGGAAAACGAAACCGAAGGCGGCGTCCTCGCTGGCCAGTTGGATGTCACACGCGATCGCGAGGTTCGCGCCGGCACCGACGGCAGCCCCGTCGATCAGCGCCACCGTCGGAATCGGGAACTCGACCAGTCGCCCGATCAGTTCGTTCGTCGACCGCTCGAGGCGGCGTACCCGATCGTCCGCGGGGACGTCGTCCTCGATGGCCTCGGTCATCCGCTCGATGTCGCCGCCGGCGGAGAACGAGCCGCCGGAGCCCTGCAAGACGACGACGCGGGCGTCGCTGCCCTCGATCTCGTCGAGGGCTTCGGAGATCCCGGTGCTGATCTCCTCGGAGAGCGCGTTTCGTCGGTCGGGCTGGTTGAGCGTGATCGTCGCGGCTCCGTCCGCCTCGAGATCGAGGAGGACTGCGTCACCGAGCGCCATCAGTTCTCACCCTCCTGCTCGCGAAGTTTGAACTTCTGGACCTTCCCGGTGGTCGTTCGGGGGAGTTCGTCGACGAACTCGACCTCGCGGGGGTGTTTGTACTCCGCGAGGTTAGTCAGACAGTACTGCTTGATCTCCTCCTCGGTCACGTCGCCGTCGGGCGTGCGGACGACGAACGCTTTCACGGTCTCGCCGCGGCGCTCGTCGGGGATGCCGGCGACGGCGGCGTCGGCGACGTCCTCGTGTTCGAAGAGGAGTTCCTCGACTTCACGCGGGTAGACGTTGTACCCGCCCGTGACGATCATGTGTTTCTCGCGGTCGACGACGTAGAAGAAGTCGTCCTCGTCGTGGTAGCCGATATCACCGGTGTGGAACCACGTCCGGCCGCCCTCCTCGGTGAATGCTTCCTCGTTGGCTTCCGGCAGGCCGTAGTAGCCTTTCATGACGTTCGGCCCGGCGACGACGATCTCGCCGGTGACCTCGCGCAGATCGGCCTCTTCCTCGTCGATCGGTCCCTCCTCGACCGGTGGGATCTCCTCGAAGTCCTCATCGACGACCTTCGAGTCGACGCCGGGGACGGTCTTTCCGATGCTGCCGACGCGTCGACCGTCGATCGGGCTGTTGAAGTGGGTGATCGGACTGGTTTCGGTCAGACCGTACCCCTCGTAGACCTTCGGCTCGTAGAGTTCCTCGAACTGGCGCAGGACCTCGACCGGAATGCCCGAGCCGCCGACGCCACAGAGCCGTACCGACGACAGGTCGAACTCCTCGGCGTTTGGCTGGTTGATAACGTCGTTGTACATCGCCGGCACGCCGTGCATAATCGTCAACTGCTCGTCCTCGATCAGCGAGACGGCGTCCTGTGCGTCCCACTCGGGCATCGGGTAGAAGGCACCGCCGTTGAACAGGGTCGCGTTCATCGTGACGGTCATCCCGTAGATGTGGAACAACGGGAGGACGCCGAGTCCTTTGTCGTCGGCGCGGATCCCATCGGGAATGAGCTTCGCGGCCGAGTTCGCGTTCGACGCGAGGTTGTTGTGGGTGAGCTGGACGCCCTTCGGCTGGCCCGTCGTCCCGGAGGTGTACGGCTGGACCGCCACATCGTCGTCGGCCCGGTCCACGATATCGGGATCGCCCGGCTCGAGGAACTCCTCGAGCGTGACCGCGCCCTCGGCCTCGCCGCCGATGCTGACGACGTGTTCGACGCTCGTCTCGTCTTGGACCTCGTTGACGAAGGGGACGAGGTCGGCGAGCGCGACGACGACCTTGGCCTCGCTGTCGCCGAGCAGGTGGCCGATCTCGCGGGACTTGTACTGCGGGTTCATCGGGACGACGACCCCGCCGGCTCGCAGCGTCCCGTGGAACCCGATCAGGAACGGCGGCACGTTCGGCAGATAGAGCGCGACGCGGTCGTCCTCGCCGAGCCCTCGCTCCTCGAGCGCAGTGGCGAAGGCACCCGTCTGCCCCCAGAACTCCTCGTAACTCGTCTCCGACCCCTGGAAACCGATCGCGGTGTTATCGCCGTGTTCCTCGACGGCGGCCGCGAGATTAGTGACAAGATTTGTCATAGTCCGTGCGGTACGTTTCCCCGTACCGTAAAAAAGATTATTAAAGGCGATGCCGGCTGTCGATCGGCGAACGAACGCGACGCAGATCGTGTGGCTACGCTTTCCGTGTCGAAGATCAATGCCCTAGAGCGGCCAACGACGAATAGAACGGCCGTCGAACCGCCGATCCGGTAGTGAATCTGCGGCGTTGGAGATGGCCTCGGGCGCAGAAATCGTGACCTCGGGCGCAGAAATCGTGAGAAAAGCGGTGAACGGCGGGGCGTACTGTCGATCCCGCCATCTGTTTCGTCTTGCGTAGCCCATAGCGGAGGATGGCGACGCGAATCGCTCTGTCGGTAGTTCTATCGACGGTGAGATTCACCGTCGGAGAAGCCGTGAAAGAATACGATGAACAGGCGGTTCCGGTCGGCTTCAAGAGCGTTTCTTCGATAGCCACTGTCCAACGAAGGCCCCTATACTGCCGAAGAGCGAACCCATACCGATCATAAACGGATAGACTAGTAGGAATCCAGTTGCATATTGGAGAGCGATAGACCCTAACGGGAGAGCAGCCGATTGCGTACCGATACGAAGAACAAGGGCCACTGGCCCGAGAACGAGAATCGGTAGTCCACCGGCATACCCTCCGGCTTTCAAAGCGTCTCGGCGTGTCCCGCTATGAAGGAAGCCGGCAACGAATCCGCCGACGATTTGGCCGGATCCAGCTGTTGGAGCAGATGGGGCAACCAATGTAGCTATATTATAGTTTAGTTCTATTATATTTATGAATAAGCATATCAGGGTACCCCAGAAGATGGGAGCCGGAAATCGCCTGCTAAACAGCGATTCAGGCATCAAACATCGTATTCTGGGAACCATATTTGAATTCTACTTTCCTATTTAAATGCTCCATATTGTTCAAATCAAGAATTACTCCGATCGATACTCCTAATCACTATTACGGTTCGTAGTATGTGCGATGAACATTATCGCACACCCATCCATGACGCAGACTGACACCGCATATTTCTCCTGACATCTCGACCCTCGTTTGGTTAAGTTCTTCGTCGTAATAATAGCATTCTTCAAGAGATATCTTAAAGACCCCTCCTCTAAGGGTAGATTCTTCACACTTTTCGAGCTCGTCACCGCAGACTTTCACGCTATCTTTAGTTGATTGGCCGAGAACAGTTATTTCCAAGGAAACATCACACTCTGGGCAGAACGTAATTTCAATACCAACGTCGACTCCTACAACCGGAATTGTCCATGTGTCGCCAATAGACTGACATTCTCCATGCGAAGCTGGTGAAATAGTCCCAGTTTCAGTCCCTGATTCACCACTTACGCCTTCTGTAACCACAACTTTCCCAGTTCGACCAATCTCATCGTCAGGTTCGATTTCAACAAGATCCTCACCTGAATTGTTTGACTCAACCTGTTTCGGTCCGGTCTCTGCCGATGCAAGTCCCGTAGAGGCGACCGCACTCACTCCAGATCCCGCAGCTATTTTCATTATATTACGGCGTGAACATAGCGGACTGTCGTCAAGGAGTGATTTGTCACCTTCGGGTTTTTCCCTGCTCTCTCCGTCGTTAGTATCTTTTTCCATAGCAGATTGTATTACCTTCTAATACTAATATGTTTCTATTATCCTATACAAGAACTATATTTTGTGACTTGGCGGAAATATAGAGGGGGCATATAGGGGAATTCTGGTGACACGCAACTTAAGGCCGCATACGTCCGCAACCCCCAGATTTAGCACCCTAAATCAGGAGCCTCCGTGTCACTAACAGGATCGAAGGAGACGGGGCAATCACTCACACTGCCTGACGAGGCGACGCCGGTCACTCCGAGAAGATGTCGTCCGGCGCGAAGCCCTCGAGCGGGCCGACCGGCTCGCCGGTAGTCGCGTACCGGTAGAGGGCGGTGCGAACGATCATCCCGAGGACCTGCGTGAGGACGATCGTCGCGACGAGGAGCAGGCCGCCGATCGCACCCGTGACGTACGCGGCGACGCCCGTCGCCGAGAGGTACGCGACGGCGAGCAGGCAGCAGCCGACGAGCGCCGCCGGCAGCAGCGCCAGCCCGATGCCGAAGGTCACGGTCACGCTCTCGCCCCACGTTCGGGCGAAGGCGTCGCCGCTCCGTCGCAGGTCCGTCCGGAGCCCGTCGGTGCGATCCGTGACGATCACCGGGACGACAAAGAACGTCAGAAGTCCCCACGCCAGATCGAGGATCGACTTGGTGAGCGTCCCGACGCCGGGGATAGCGTCTTCCGCGACGGCGAGGGCGGTGCCGACGGTCGCGGACAACAGCCCCCACTTCGCGATCCGCCCGCGAACGGCCCACGCGGCGGCCAGCCCGTCGCGGACCGTCGCCTCCTCGCCGGCGAACTGTCGGGCGGCGCAGTGGACCACCGCGGCGTTGAAGAAGACCCCGGCGCTCGAGGAGACGGCGAGTCCGACGAAGATGACGCCGTACTTGACGAGTCGGTTCGTGAACACCGCGTCGACGAGTCCGTAGCGGAGTAGCGCGACGCCGACGACCGCGTACGCACTTCCGACGACCACCAGGCTCAGCAGCGGGAGGACCGCGAGCCGGGGCCGTTCCCGGAACACGTCGAGGCTGGCGTCGGTCACCCTGACCGCGCGCCGGAACCGTCCTGACATATTCTCAACTACTCCGTCGGAACACATATTCCTGTCGGTCAGTTGAACGCAGTCGATGCGGATCGCTCGAGACCGGCGCGGACGACTCGAGGGTATTTACGGCCGCGTTTCCAACCTCCGGACAGCGATGTATCAGGACATCCTCGTCCCGACGGACGGGAGCGACGGCACCCGCCGGTCGATCACCCACGGCCTGGCGATCGCCGACCGGTTCGACGCGACGGTCCACGCGCTGTCGATCGTCCCCGAGGGGCCGCTCGGCACGCTCCAGACCGACGAGGCGATCCCCGCGGCCGAGCGCGCGGTCGAGCGCGTCGAAGCCGAGGCCGACCGCGAGGGCGTGGCGGCCGTCACGGCCGTCGAACAGGGGGTCCCCCACGAGGCGATCCTCGAGTACGCCGACGAGCACGATATCGATATGATCGTGATGGGGACCCAGGGCCGGACCGGGCTCGACCGGGTACTGGTCGGGAGCGTCACCGAACGGATCGTCCGGATGGCCGACGTGCCCGTCGTGACCGTCCGGCTGACCGACGACATCCGCATCGACGACGCCGACGAGGCCGCGGAGATCGCCCGCAAGACCGCCGCGAACGAGGGATACGACGGTATCGCGCTGGCCGACCAGCCCCACCGGACCAGCGCCTCGTGGATCGTTCCCCTCGAGACCGACGCGGGACCGGTTCACGTCCACGTCGACGCCGTCTCCGGCGAGGCCCGCGTCGCGATGGGACCGGCCGACGAGTAGCGCCGGCGTCCCCACTGGACCACCGGTACAGCGACCCGTCTCAGTCCTGAACGAACGCGCCGTCGCAGTCGTACTCGCGCAGTTTGATGCTGGTGACCGGTTCGGTCTCGTTGTACGGTTCCGACTCCTGGGCCATGTAGTAGAGTTCGAGACGCTCGATGTCCGTCCGATGGTCGTCGTTCCACCGCTCACAGAGGTAGTTCGATACGTACGACTGGTGGTTCTCGTTGTCCCCGCTCTCCATGTTCGCGAGGTATTTCCGCCACCGCGTGGTCGGGTAGACGTCCTCGTGACTCGGAGGGGGGTTCCAGTTGACCGCGGACCGGTGCATGGCGTCGACTCGAGAGCCGTTCTCGAGGTCGGCCGGGGCGTGGAACCAGCCGTCGGTCCGAAGCGGTTCCGGGGCGAACATCCGCCACGACTGGTCGGTCTCGGTGGCCTCGAGGGCCGTTTCGCCGGCGTCGGGCACCTGCGTGTATCCCAGTGCCTGGGCGTTCGAAAGAACAACGAGGACGAGAAAGACCGCTGGAACGGCCGTCGATAGCAGCGACCGGCCGCGGGCGACGCCGGCGGTGAGGAACCGATGCGACGGCACGACGGCGGTCCCGACCACGTCGGCCATCGACCGCTCGGGACGGCACCGCCGCAGTCGTTCCACCGCGTTTCGGAGCGGCCCGGCGAGGCCGGCTCGGACGACCGCCGCCGTCAACCGATCCCAGACGACCGGCGGGAAGAAGGGCACGAGCGCGGCGACGACGACCAGCGGGAACAGCCCGATCCGCATCGTCACGAGCATTCCGAGGTGCATTCCGGCGAATGCACCAGCCAGCGCCGCTCGCGGCCATCCGGTCAGGAGGAGCAACAGCGGCGTACAGACGAGCAACGCCACCCACAGATACGTCATGAGCCGCAACAGTTCGGGATAGGCCGTGAGGATGTCGCCGAGCAGGTACGTGAACATGTAGTCGAGGCTGAAGACGTAGGCGACTGCCTCCCCGCCGAACCACAGCTCCCCCCGGCTCTTGTGGATGGCGTTCGAGACGTACATGACGACGACCTGGAGCAACAGCGCCATCGTCGCCACGTTCGCAACGGTCGCCCGGGCCGTCTCGGGACGGTACGCGTCGACGGCCCAGCGCTCGCTCAGCGGGAGGAACATCGCCCAGAACACGAGGAGTCGAAGCAGCACATCCCCGCCGTTGAGGACCATCGGGTTCCGGGCGTGCAGGGAGACGAGCAACAGCCACGAGCAGACCGTCGCGAGCCGTGTCCGGTAGCCGACGGTCATCGCGAGGGCGACGCCGCCCGCTAGAACGAACAACAGCGCGATCGCCCACGCCTCGCCGGAGAGGGCGTGCAGCGAGTACACCTGCGAGTAGTCCGAGAACAGGGCCCGGCGCGGAAGGACGCCGGCGTCCGTGTAGAACGCTTCGAGGTTTCGAGCCCGGAGCGCGAGGTCGGCGAGCAACAGGAGTCCGAGCGCGATCCGAAACGCTGCCAGCGCTCGCGCGTCGATCGCGAACCGGCGTTCGATCCCGGCGGCGACTCGATCGGCACCGCTCGAGAGTCGCCGGCGGACGGCAGTGATGGAGGGGTGTCGGGACATCGTCGTGGAGAGACGTCCGGGCGTCTCGACCGGCACGGAATATGCTTCGTGCAAGCTGAAACAGCTATTTGTGCGATTACTTCTCGTTCGAAGACGGGTCCGATCGGAACGCTGAACTGGCCCCGCTGCCTACTGCGTTCCGTCCGATGAGTACCGAGGTCCCCGACGAGAGTCCGATCGTCCTGTTCGATGGGGTCTGTAACCTCTGTAACGGGGTCGTCCAGTTCATCGTCCCCCGGGATCCGGCGGGGAAGATCCACTTCGCGTCCCTCCAGTCCGACGTCGGTCAGGACCTGCTCGCGGCTCACGACCTGCCGACGGACGCGCTGGAGTCGATCGTCCTGATCGAGGGCGACGACTGTTACGTCAAGTCCGCGGCCGTGGCTCGGATCGCGGCCCACCTCGGCGGCGTCTACGCCCTCCTGTCGGCACTGCGGTATCTCCCGCGCCCGATCCGGGACCGCGCCTACGACTTCGTCGCGGCCCGTCGCTATCGCTGGTTCGGGCAGAAAGAACAGTGTCTGCTGCCGACCGGTGACGTTCGAACCCGGTTCCTCGAGTAGTCCGTCGGGGCGTCGCCGACCGCCGCGTCCCGCGGACAGCTTTTAGTCGTCCCCGCCCGTACCCGCGTGTGTGTCACCCGACGAGCGGGCCGATTGGCGCCTCGACCGGACGACCGGTCGTCCGACTCGAGTCGCTCGGGCCCTGGTCACCGCCGTCTCGGCGGAAGCGCTGGTTTTGATCCTGCTCGGACTGGCGATGTTCGCGGTCCTCGCGACCGGTCGCGCGCTCGGACTGTGGTAGGCCGCCGGCGGAACCGACGGCCGAGACGCCGCGAGACGGCCGTCTCTCGGCTCCGTGGGGCACTGCTCGGTCGCGTCTCGAGCGCGTGACATTCGACGGGAGCCGATAGCAACCGACGGTCCGAACCGGTCGGTGGCGGCGTTTGAACGCGAGGTAGAAAGCCAGGGCGGGGATTTGAACCCCGGAAGTCTCGATTACAAGTCGAGTGCATGAACCGCCCATGCTCCCCTGGCGCAGGCCGTGGGTTAGCCGTCCTCCTTTGAGTGTGTATCGTTTTCGTCGCGGTCCGCGAGCGAGCGCGTCATCGACACGCGGAACGGATCATAGCCGTGGCGGCGGTAGAACCGACGGGCAGCCTCGTTGTCCGCCATCACCTCGAGCAGCAGTTCGTCGACGCCGCGGTCGGCGAGCGACGCTTCGGCGGCCTCAAGCAGGGCGGTGCCGATCCCCTGTCCCCGGTAGGCCGGCCGGACGTAGATGTTCGAGAGCAGGCCGCGCGTGGTGTCGAGTTCGAGGGTGCCGCGTTCGACCGTCACCGAGACGAAGCCGACGATCGCGCCCTCGAGGCGGGCGACGAACAGGCCGTCGCTGACCAGATAGGCACCGAGCGTCTCCCGCATGGCCTCGCGGTTGGCCTCGGGGCGGACCGCCGACTGGTACCGGCGCTGGTCGTGGGCGAGGTCGACCCAGAGGTCCGTGAGAGCGTCGAGGTCGGCCCGCGTGGCGAGTTCAATCGTCGGCCGCTGGTTGCTCGGGGGCATTCTCGAGTGCGGTCACGGCGGGCAGGGATTCGGCGGTGAGCATCCGGAGGGCCGCGCCGCCGCCGGTGCTGACGTGTGAAAAGCCCTCGACGCCGAGTTGGCGAAGCGCCGAGGCGGTGTCGCCGCCGCCGACGATACTCGTGGGAATGTCGGTCGCGGCGTCGTAGAGCTGTCGTGTCCCGGTCTCGAAGCGGTCGTCCTCGAAGACGCCGGCGGGGCCGTTGAGGATGACGGTTTCGGCGTCCTCGAGGACGCGCCGGTAGTACTCCAGGGTCGACCCGCCGATGTCCATGGCGGATTCGCCGTCGCCCGGCGGAAGGGCGTTGACGCCGAGTTCGTGGCGGCCGCCGTCCCGGTCGACGGCGACGTCGCGGGGCAGCGCGATTCGGTCGCCGTGGGCGTCGAGCAGGTCCGCGGCGCGGTCGATCTCGTCCCAGTAGCCCTGATCGTAGATGAAATCGGAGCTGGCGTCGCCCAGGTCGACGCCGTCGGCGATGAGAAAGACGTTGCCGACGACGCCGGCCGTGAGGACGTGATCGGCCAGTCCCTTCTCGAGGACCGACCAGGCGACGTCGATGGAGTCGGAGACTTTCGCCCCGCCGAGGACGTAGACGCGGGGGTCGGCGGTCTCCTCGATCGAGCCCAGTACGTCGAGTTCGGACTCCATGACCCGGCCGGCGTAGCTCGGCAGGACCGTCGGGAGCCCGACCAGCGAGGGCTGGGAGCGATGTGCCGCCGCGAAGGCGTCGTTGACGTAGGCGTCCAGGACCGGCTCGAGGCCCTCGACCAGATGGGTCCGGGCGGCCCGCTTCGGCTCGAACTCCATGTACTCCTCGCTGTAGAAGCGGGTGTTCTCGAGGACGACGCAGTCGCCGTCCTCGAGGTCCCTGACGGCCTCGCGGGCGGCGTCGGTGAAGGTGGCGTCCACGTAGTCGACCGGCTGCCCGAGCAGTTCCGAGAGCCGTTCGGCGTGGGACTCGAGGGAGACGAACTCGTCGCCGCCGGGTCGGCCCTGATGGGCGAGGACGGCGACCCGACCGTCCCGCTCGAGCAGTTCCGCGAGGGTATCGACGTGGGCGCGCAGGCGGGCGTCGTCCGCGAGCGTGTCATCGTCGTCGATCGGACTATTGACGTCGACGCGAACACCGACGGTAGTCCCTTCGACGTCCAGGTCGTCGAGGGTCGCGATCATTACCGGTCAGTCCACTGCGGCACCCGAAAGGTCTTTCTATCGGAGAGATAGTCTGCGTTGACTGATGACACACCACACGCAGTTGTGAATTCCGAGAGCGGCCTACACTGTCCGACAGTCCGAACAGACCAGCTGGCCGTTGGCGTCCCACAGCGCGTCAGCGAGCGAGCCACAGGCCTCGCAGACGCCCTGGGTGGTGTACTCGTCGCCGCCGTTGGGGAGGACGGCAGCCTCGCCCTCCCCGGCGGGGGGCGCGGTCGCGGGCTCGGCGATGCCGCGGTCGCGATCGATCGGCGGCTCGCTCGAGCGGGCGGGAGTCATCGTCGCCTGGAAGGAACTGGCGGCCGCGATGACGTCTCGCTGGGTGACGAGCCCGACGATCCCGTCCGGGCCGTCGACGACGACGTTACGGATGTTCTGGCGGGCCATCGTGGTGGCGACGTCGGTCAGCGATCGGGCGGGGTCGACCGTAATGACCGGCGTCGTCATCACCTCGTCGACGGTCGTCGCGGACGGTTCGCCTTCCCCGGCGATCAGTTCCAGGACGTCCCACTCGGTCACGATGCCGACGGGCTCGGAGCCCCGGACGACCAGCGCACAGCTGGTCCGTTCCTCACGCATGAGCCGCACCACGTCGAGCACGGTATCCGATTCGCTGACGCCGACGTACTCGCTCGTCAGCACGTCCCTGACGGACAGTTCCGATTCCATACGTGTACGGATCACACGGACGGGCTAAAAGCTACCTCCACCACACTTAAGAAAATCGGGAGCGAAGTTCTCTAACTCCCGAACTCAGGCGTTCTCCCACTCGAGTTCGACCCGCGTCCCGTCGGCCCGACAGGTCTCGAGGGCGTGTTTGGCGTCGTAGCCGGCCTCGTGGGCGCTCTTCCCGCGACCGACGCCGACCTGCATCTCGACGCCGACGGCGTCCGCGACGTGTGTGACCGCCTCCTCGTAGTCGGCGGTCCCGAGATCGGGGCAGACGACGATGACGTTGTCGCCGCCGACGAAGAAGGAGAGGCTGTCGTGGGCGTGGCGCATGTGGCGCATGAGTTCCGCATAGCCCTGCTCGATCTCGATGAAGGTGTCGAAGGCGTTGAGTTCGTCCGTGTAGTTGCCGGTCGCGTTGATCACGTCGAAGTGGGCGATCTGGACGTCCTCGTCGGCCCGGAACTCCTCGTCGATGGCCCGACCCTCGAGACACTCCCGGCGGTCCTCGTCCTGTGCGCTGCCGGCGTCTTGCAGGCGTTCGGTCGCGTCCGACAGCGCCTGGACGGGACTGCGACCGGTCGCGACGCCGAGACTGAGCGTCACGGGGTATCGGTTGCCGACCGACTCCTGGAGGAGCGCGTGGTCCTCCATCGAGCAGCCGTTCGTGACGGCGATGATGTTGTCGAACCGGGTGAAGAAGGTGTAGCCGTCGCGGTTGCCGACGAACTGGGAGATGTCGGCGTACAGTCGGGATTGCATGGTCTGGAGGTCCGCTTCCCGGCGGGGCTCCGGGGTCACGGTCCAGGGGCCGTAGTTGTCGATCTGAACGAGCGTTACCTGCGTGTTAGTCACTGTGAACGTTCCTTTCGAACGCCGTCATATAAGTGATACGTAATCCAGATTCGTGATGGCTCGGGCGCCCGATCAGGCGTGGACCTTCTCCGGGTCCTTGCCGTGTGGGTGGTACTTCCAGAAACCGCCCTCTCGCATCGCCGCGCCGACGGCCTTGTGCATGTCGACCATCGTCTCGAACTCCGCGGGTTCGACGTACTCGAAGATGTCGCTGAGCGCGACGACCGTCTCGTGGTTGATTCGGACGGGATAGTCGCCGTACTCCTCGACGAACTCGTCGCGCACCATCGGGAAGTCCTCCTCCTCGTCGACCTTGTCCGCGATGATCCGCATGTCGAACTTGCGCATCCCCTCGCTGCCCTCCTCGCCGTCGGGATCGACTGGCCAATCGTTGCTCATACCTCGACGTGTGTAGGGGTCCCGCAAAAGGATTTCTCCTCGTCGCCGTCACCGGCCGACCGAGTCGACATCGGCCAGCTCGAACCGTGCGCCGCCGGCCACGCTCTCGGTCGCCGTCGCCGTCCAGCCGTGGGCCGCCGCGATCCGCTCGACGATCGCGAGCCCGAGGCCGGTCCCGTCCCCGTCGCTCGAGTAGCCGCTCTCGAAGACCCGCTCGCGTTCGTCGGGCGGGATCCCCGGGCCGTCGTCCGCGACGTAGAAGCCGTCCCCGTCCGCGAGGTCGCCGACCGTGATCGTGACGCCGGAGCGGTCCCCATCGCCGTCGGGGCCCGCGGGGCCGACGTCGCTGTGATCCACGGCGTTGCGAAGCAGGTTCTCGAGCAACTGCTTGAGCCGCGCCCGATCGGCCCGAACGACGGCGTCGGTGTCGACCCGCAACGCGGCCGTCCCGGTGTCGACGTGATCCCAGCAGTCGTCGACGATCGCCGCGAGATCGATCGGCTCCGGGTCGGGCTGTGGATCCCGATCGCGCGCGATCGTCAGGATGTTCTCGATCAACACGCCCATCCGGTCGTGGGCCCACGCGACCTCCTCGAGGTGGGTCTCGTCACAGTCGCAGGTCCGGCGGGCCTGCTCGAGGCGGCCCTGTGCGACGTTTAGGGGGTTCCGGAGGTCGTGGGACACGATACTGGCAAAGCGCTCGAGGCGCTCGTTCTGGGCTTTCAGCTCGCGCTCGCGTTCCTTGCGGTCCGTGATGTCCCGCAGGACGCCGACGGTCCCCTGAAAGCGGCCGTCTTCGTCGCGCGGCAGGACCGCAATGTGGTTTTCGTGGGGGACCCGGCCGCCGTCGATCGTGATCGTCTCCATCTCAAAGGAGGCGTGGTCGCGGTCCGAGTCGTCCAGTAGCGACTCGATCTCGCGTTCGGCGGTGGCGATGTCGTCCTCGTCCATGATCAGCGAGACGTGTTCGCCGACCAGCTCCGCGGGGGCGTGGCCGGTCATCGCCACCTCGGCGTTGCTCGGCGGGACGACCTTCGTGATGTAGCCCTCGGCGTCGAGTTGATAGGCCTCGTCCGGGATCGTCTCGAGGATCGTCTCGTACTCCTCGAGTTCGCGTTTGCGCTCGGTGCGGGCGGTGATATCGCGGACGACGCCGGCGACGCCGCGGTACGCGCCGTCCGCCTGTCTCTTATACACATCT
>AOIR01000039.1 GCA_000337115.1 Natrinema thermotolerans DSM 11552 | reverse complement strand
GTAGCGCTCGAGATCGCGTTCGCGTTCCTTGCGGTCCGTGATGTCCCGAACCGTACAGATGAGATCGCCGTTGCCCGTCGTCGACAGCGAGTGGGCCTCGACGAAGGTGGTGCCGTCGGCCCGGAGCCCGGTCGTTTCCCCATACCACTCGCCCTCGGCCATCACCGTCGGGATGATCTCCTCGTGAGCGGCGGCGACCTCGTCGTCCGGGTAAATCAGTTCCCAGTGTTCGCCGATCAGCTCCGCCGGCTCGTAGCCATAGAGGTCGGCGTAGGCCCGGTTTACGTAGACGAATCGGCCGCTCGAGTCGAGGATGCTGACCCCTTCCTGTGCGGTTTCGACGGCGTGGAGTTGTCGCTCGCGTTCCCGGCGGCGCTGGGCCGCCTCGACGGCATCGACGACCGCGTCGGCGAGGGCTGCGTCCCGCTCCGGGTCGTCGGCCTTCCGCACGTAGTCGGTGACGCCGGCCGAAATCGCCTCGCTCGCGATCGCTTCCGAGCCCGAGCCCGTAACCAGCAGAAAGGGGATCGAGTCGACTTCCGAGCGGGCGTCCTCGAGCAGCGCCAGCCCGTCGGTGTCGGGCAGGTCGTATTCGGAGACGATACAGTCGATCTCGCGGTCGGCAAGGTACTCGAGGGCCTCGCTGGCGCTAGTGGCACTGAGCGTGTCGATGGCGACGTCGCGTCGGTCCAGCAACTCGGCGATCTTCACGGCCCACTGCGGGTCGTCGTCCACGCAGAGGACGCGGATCTCGTCCATCGAGACGCCCCCAGAGCGGGGCCCGTCCCGAATGCTCATGCCCCCTCTCTCGCGACGACGCGGATATAGATTGTGGCTGGCCGCTCGATCGCGACGGGCCGCCTCGAGGCCGCCACCCGGCGTCCGGAAACGGCGACGCTCGAGGTCCGCCGGGACGCGCCGCTCGGGATCGCTCGAGCGCCCTCTCTTCCACCGCGCCAACAGTAGATATAAGTCCGAACAGCTAAACGTACTAACTGGAAGTCAGACTCCGAAACAGGGGCGCATCGAAATGCCCCGGGTGTACAGGCACCCGAGACTGGCTTCCAAATCCCACACAGGGATCCGGTTGCCATGATTACGTTACTACTTCCGGGATATAAACGTCCCGCACGACGCACAAATCGCCCGACGCAAGGAGTCTCTGCCACGCGCGCCGCACGCGGTGATCGCGATGGCTAGGGACCCCGCGAGCGACCGGGAGTCGGACGACGACTGGTCGCTGCCGGACTGTCCCCGCTGTGGCGAGCCGGTGACGGTGTCGGTCGTCACCGGCCCCGACTCGAGTACCCTCCAGCCCTGTGGCTGTTCGGTGCCGCCGGCGACGTTCGTGGGCTTCGAGTAGCCGGGTCGGCTCGAGCCTCGGCGGTCAGCCGGCCGGTCGGCCGTCGCGGGCGAATCCACATTCGACACACCACCTCTCCGTCGGCATCGTCGGTCGGCCGGTCGGTCCGGAAGCGGGGCTCGAGTTTCGCTCGTCGTTTCTGGAGGGCGCTCGCCTCGAGCGGTGCTACTGGATACTGACAGGAGCTATTCGCCGACGGCCTCCTCGACGATCTCGATTTCCTCGTCGGTCAGCTCGTACAGTTCGTAGACGATCTCGTCGATCAGCTCGTCGGTCTTTTCGATCTTTGCCTCGAGTTCCTCGGCACGTTCTTTCGTCTCGAGATAGTGCCCCAATTCGGTGTCTACACTGTCTATCTCAGGAAGAGTAAGCGCTTTCAGCCGGTCTACAGGAGAATTGGTTTTTGTTGCAGTCTCTCGGAAGTTCGCAAAACCGTTGGCTTCTTCTACGGCAACAGGGACAAACACTTCGATGAGATCGGCCTCAAGCTCGCCGAGATCAGTTAGACGGAATGCTTCGATAGGATCGGTTTCAGTGTAGCCCCATCGGTCAGTTTCATAGTCCGATTCATTGTCTGGCTTGTAGCGAGCAGTAGCGGTAACAACAACGGTATCATGGCTTGGCCGTCGAATCTCAACACAACCAATACGGAGATTATCACGTTCTTCCGCAGTCTCGTAGAGAATCGAGTCAGTCGGTGCGGTCTTCGGTGGTTGGTAGAAGCCAGCGTTATCAAGTGAAGGACCTTCCGAATAGTTCGCGAGATACTCAAGTGGATCTAGCGTCAATGAATCTAGGCTGTCATTATGAGACATGATTTTCTCAGATAGATGGCAAAGCCACTCATGCTGAACATCAAATTCAGCCTCCTCGGAAAACAGTGTTTGAACGATTTGCTCGCGGTCTATCACTCCCTCTAAATACTCGGTGTATGACTCTTCGATTTCGTTAGGGATCGATTCGTCAATATTGATGTCTTTATTTCCTCTCGCGATTGAGAAAGGATAGAGATATTCACTTCGAAACGTGTAGTATCCTCCTCTAAAGGTTGATCCTGTATTAACCATGAAAAACCAGAAGACGTTACTATTCAATAACGCGAGGACGTATTTCGGATCCAAGCTACAGTTTTCCTCAAGCGGGATCCCCTCTATGTCTGTGTTATGATATATGCTGCCTGGCTTTAGCGTAAATTCCGGCTGATTACCGAGTCGTGGCGTGATTATGTATTCTCTTTCGTAGTCCAGTAGATTCTTCGGATAGACGTAATCCCACCACTGGTCATGGTCCATCTTTCCGCTTTCTCTTTGACGTAGTGTTTCTTCGTGGCTGCAAAGATACTCGTATGTTTTCGGATACTTCTGTTCTAGCCGTTGTTTCGAGACGAACTCCGCTTCGGAGTTGTCCTCGGAAATCTCATATGGGAAGATAACTTTCAAACGGGGATCGACCCGGCGATAACGGTCGGAGTCGTTCCCTTTGAGCATCGGTTTGAGAAGTCCTGTTTCCAGCGTGTGTGTCTCATTAGTTTTTTGACTCTTAACAGTAATCTCACCATCATCCGGCTCACTTACTGGTTCCAAAATGTAGACGGCATCTGCACTGGTAGCAATGCCCTGAAACACTTTTTCACTGACTTCTTGTAGCTCTGGGCCTGCGTCAGCGACTGTTTCGAGGACACTAGCGACCCTTGCGGAGTTGAATGCCCACGAGTCAGCACCGTAGTCTGCTCTGATCGTGTTTAGTTCAATATTCTCGGAGCCTTCCAGTACTTCAGTATCAACTTCCGTATATTCGAACTCTTCTTGAGGTGATTTCGAGAGGAACAGCAAACATGTGTAGATCGTAGCTGCTTCGAACACCTGTGAATCCCCGAATGAGACGATCTTCTTGAGTGCGTTATGTTCCGAGAGATATTCCCTCAGACCTTCCCCGAAATTCCCTTGGAAGAATTTGTGAGGTTCGATATAACCGAGGTTGCTACTATCACTTAGCAACTGATGTCCTTTTTCGGTAAAGCATACGTAGAGATCGAAATTCCCGGTTGCAGACTGATACGAGTTAGTGAGATAATTCGCTTGCTCGGGGACGGTTTGTCGTAGTTCCTGTATTTTCACGTATGGTGGGTTCCCAATTACGGCGTCAAATCCTGCCCCCTCACGCTTCTCCCCATCATCGTCGAAGAACACCTCAGGGTACTCCAGCTCCCAGTGGAAAAAGGCCTCGTCGCTGCTCATCGACTGCGCCGTCTGGAACCACGGCTCCTCGCGCATCTCGGCCCACGCCTCGTCGTCGTCGATCGCCCGCGCCAGCCGCTCGTAGGCCCCCTCGGGCACGTCCAGATCGAACTGCTCGGCGGTGTGGACGTTCGCCACCTCGAACAGCCGCTGGTAGAACGCGTCGCCCCGCACCTCGTCGTAGATCTCCTCCATCGACTTGACGTCCGCGAGCGACTCGTTGTCGATCTCGAGCAACTCCTGCATGCGCTCCATGACGTGTTCCAGCGTGTCCTGGCGAACGCGGGCCAGCGCCTGCTGCAGCGTCAACTGCCCGTCGTCGTCGGCGTGTTCGCTCGAGAGGACCTCGGTCACGTCCGAGCCGACCAGCGAGTTGCCCGCCTTGAGGTGGTGATCGAGGAAGGCAAGCGGTTGGTCCGCAGCGAGGGTCTCGAGCCACATCGAGAGCTTCGCGAGTTCGACGGCCATCCCGTTTAAGTCGACGCCGTAGATACACTCCTTGGCCACGTCCCGGCGCACCCGCTGCTCGTCGAAGGCCGTCGCCTCCTCGAGTTCGCGCACCTCCTCCATGACCTGCTGGGCCAGGTACTCCGTCGCCCGCGTGAGGAAGTGGCCGCTGCCCATCGCCGGATCCAGCAACTTCAGATCGGTCACCCGCCGGTAGAACGCGCCCAGATACTCGTGAGTACCGGGCTCGAAGCCCTGTGACTCGAGGTCGTCTTTGATCTCCTCGACCAGCGGCCCGACCGTCTCCTCGACGATGTAGGTCACCACGTAGTCCGGCGTGTAGTAGGCCCCCGTGGCCTTGCGCTCGCCCTCGTCGTTGACGACGTAGAGTCCGCCCTCGTCGACGGTTTCGACCGCCTCCGCCACCGACACCTCCGTGGCGGGTTTCCAGACCTGCCCGCCGTCTGCCGCGACCGCGGCGTAGTCCTCGGCCGCGATCCGGAACTGATGCTCGAGCAGCCCCTCGTAGACGCTGCCCAGATGCCGCGTGTCGAGGTCGGCGTAGTCGGCCAACACGTACCGTCCCTCGTCGTTCTCCGTCGTCGAAATCCGGTAGATGACCTCTGCGAGATAGCGGTTGCTGACCTCGTGGTCGGCCAGGAACTCGTGTTTGTCCCGGTTGAACAGCCCGCCGTTGTACGGCGGAATCCCCAGCGATTCCTCACCCTCGTCGATCAGCCGGAACAGGTCCTCGAGGCGGCTCCACATCGTCGTCGAGTGGTCGCTGTAGGCGTCGGCAAAGCCCTCGTCGACCTCGCCGATCTCCTCGTGGATCTCGAGGCGCAGTTCGTCCAGACTGAAGTTCTCCTCGTACTCCGCGACCGCGTCCCCGCCCTCGGGGTGGATCAGCCCGCGCGATTCGGCATAGAGGACGAACATCAACCGATACAGCAACACCAGCGACTGCTCTTTCAGTTCCGCGAGCCCGTCGTCGTCCCCGGGCTCGATCGCGAGGTCGTTCGTCTCGGCGAAGCCCCGACCCAACACTCGCAACGCGGTGAAGACGTTGTCCTGCAGGTCCTCCCCGAGTTCCTGAGCGACCGTCTCGCTTTCCGACCGGACCGAATCGAGGAAGGTCGTCCCCCCGGACTCGCGAAACGCTTCCGGCCGGAAGAACAGGTAAAAGTACTTGAACGCCTCGAGGTCGCCGCGCTCGAGCAGTTCCGGCAGATCGATCTCGTAGTAGGTCTGGGTCTCGTAATCCTTCGTCCCGTAGAGTCGCCACTTGCGACCGTTGGTCAGGACCCCCCACTGGATCCGCTCGGGCGTCCGCTCGAGGTAGTGTTTGATCTGGTGGGAAGCGTTGCGATACGGCCGTTGATCGCTGAAGCGAGTCGTGAAGTCGGCGTCCCACTGCTTGGCCTCGACCAGCCCCACGCCGCGGTCGAACAGGTCGGTCGTGTCCTCGGTGCTGAGATAGACTTCCGCGGCGTCACGGCGGGCCTGAGTGTCCTCGAACAGCAACACGTCGACGTAGCCCCCGCCCTCGGGCAGCGTCGTCTCGACGTTCGTTCCGAACCCCAGAATCTCCAGCACCTCGTCGATCCAATTGTCGATCAACGGATCTTCCTTGTAGCCGTCGACCAGTCCAGACTCGAGATCGTACAGGTCCTGCAGTTCCTCGAGGGCCTCGCTCGCGGCGGCGTCGCAGTCCCACTCCTCGCGGTCTTCGATCCGCTCGTCGAGATAGTAGCCGGAGAAGAGATTCGAGTTCGCGTACGGGCGGTCCGACAGCGTCGCCTGACTCATGGCTGTCCCCTTGAATTGTCACCTGAAGAAACCTCCGGTCGCTGGAGTCGCTCGAGCGCCACCGGTCGCGAACGGCGAGTCAGACATGGACGAACTCGAGGGGGTGTACACCCGGAACTGGACGGAAGCGATGACCATGGGAAACGGCTGACGAACACGCAGCCCGACGGAATGCGAGTAGTAGCGACGTATCCGACTACGTCAGAAACGGATCGATCGGTGTGCGGCCTCAGTCGTCGGCCGTCTCTTCTGCCTGCTCGCCCAGCACTTCTTCGCGGTGTTCGTCCAGCAGCGGCGCGCGCCCGCGGGGCGTGGGCTCGGTCTCGCTCATCTTGATCGGGTTGCCCGCGATCTCGACGTCGGTGTCGGCCCCGGGCTGTTCGACGGGCACGAGCATGTCGCGTGCGTGGACGTGGTCGTCTTCGAAGATCTCCTCGGTGGTCTGGACGGGCGCGGCCGGGACCCGGCCCTCGAGCTGGCCGACGAGTTCGTCGTTGGTCTGCTCGAGTGCCCACTCCGAGATCTCGCCGCGGAGGTGATCGCGGCTCTCGAGGCGTTCGGCGGTCGTGGGGTACTCCTCGGCCAAGTCCTCGCGACCCATGATGTCACAGAGTTCGGCCCAGTGGTTGTTGTTGAACGCGGCGATGACGGCGTAGCCGTCGTCGGTCTCGAAAGCGTTGTAGGGAAAGAGCGTGGGATGGGAGTTGCCCCGTCGGGTGGGGGCCTCGCCGGTGTAGGACTGCTGGTAGATGGCGCGCTCGGTGAAGCTGAGCATCGAGTCGTACATCGCGGTGTCGACGTACTGGCCCTCGCCGGTCTGTTCGCGGTGGTTCACGGCGGCGAGAATCCCGATGCAGTTCAGCGTCGCGGTGAAGAGGTCGCCGACGCCGGGACCGGTCTTGGTCGGCGGGCCGTCGGGTTGGCCGGTGGTTTCCATGACGCCGCCAAGCGCCTGCGCGATGAGGTCGAAGGAGGGCTGGCCCTGGCGGTGGGTTTCGCCGGTCCGCGGGTCGCCGAAGCCCCGAATCGAGGAGTAGATGATATCTTCGTTGTACTCTGTGAGGGTCTCGTAGCCGAGGTCGTACTTCTCCATCGTCCCCGAGCGGTAGTTCTCGACGACGATGTCTGCCTCCTCGACCAGCGAGAGGAAGTCCGCGCGGTCCTCCTCGTCGCCTAAGTTCAGCTCGATGCTCTTCTTGCCGCGGTTGACGCTCTGGAAGTAGCCCCCGTAGGCCTCCTCGTCGGGGTTGTCGACGAACGGCGGGTTCGACCGGATCATGTCGCCGCCCGGCCGCTCGATCTTGACCACGTCCGCGCCCATGTCCGCGAGCAACATCGTGCAGTACGGCCCGGCAAGCACCTGGGTCAGATCCAGCACGCGAAGGTTCGAGAGTGCGCCCATGTCTGTACGCCCCCCTTTCCAAACCAGTACCAAAACCCTTACCATCGATTATGTAGTTGGTGGCAGATACCGAGGGCAGCGTGAGCATCTCCCATTGGGATACTCTTAGGATCATTAAAGAGTATTATCATGGAAGATCATTAGGTTTATACACCGGTCGCTCATGAGTCCGAGTACGATGTCCCAAACGGTCGTCCTCGGCGTGATCGGCTCCGATGCCCACGTCGTTGGCATCACAATCCTAGAGCAAGCCTTCAGCGCAGCCGGCTTCGATGTCGTGAACCTCGGTGTCCAGACCTCCCAGGAGGAGTTCGCCGAGGCCGCTAAAGCCCACGACGCCAGCGCTGTACTCGTCTCCTCGCTCTACGGACACGCCGAGCAGGACTGTCAGGGATTCCAAGGCGTTCTCGAGGACGCGGGCGTCGACGCGGTCACCTACATCGGCGGCAACCTCGCCGTCGGGCAAGACGAGTTCGAGGAAACCCGTCGGACCTTCCGCGAACTCGGTTTCGACCGCGTCTTCGATTCGGAAACCGATCCCGAGGACGCGATTGCCGCGCTGCGCGAAGACCTCCAGATCACACCGACGGAGTCGGAACGCGCTACTATTAGTTCCTAGATGATACGAGACGAACGTATTCCGTCCGACGAGCTACGGCGTATCGACGAGGAAATTCGATCTAACTGGCCGACGGGCGAAGACGTCGACTTCGAGGAGGCCATCGAGTACCACGAATCGCTGCCCGACCACAAGCGATTCGCCGACGTCCTCGAGTCGGCCGACAAGCCCCTTCTGCAGCCACGAGCCGGTGTCCCCCGGCTCGACGATCAGATCGAACTCCTGCGATACCTCCACGAGGAGGGACAGGCGGATCTCCTACCGACCACGATCGACTCCTACACCCGGGACAACGAGTACGAGAAGGCCCAACAGGGGCTGGACAAGGCCCTCGAGACGGGCGACGACACGCTCAACGGGTTCCCCGCCGTCAATCACGGCGTCGACGGCTGTCGACAGCTGATCGACGCGGTCGACGCGCCGATCGAGGTGCGCCACGGGACGCCCGACGCCCGCCTGCTGGCGGCGATCACCTTCGCCGGCGGCTTCCAGAGCTTCGAGGGCGGCCCGATCTCCTACAACATTCCGTACACGAAACGCCACGGGCTCGAGGAGACCATCGAGAAGTGGCAGTTCGTCGATCGACTCGCGGGTGCCTACACCGAACGGGGCGTGCGGATCAACCGCGAGCCGTTCGGCCCCCTGACGGGGACCCTGGTCCCGCCGTCGATCGCGATCGCAGTCATGCTGGTCGAGGGCAAACTCGCCGCCACGCAGGGCGTGCGCTCGATCACCCTCGGCTACGGGCAGGTCGGTAACGTCGTGCAGGACGTTGCCGCCCTGAACGCCTTGAAGAAGCTGGGCAACGAGTATCTGCCCGACGAGGTCGTCGTCACGACGGTCTTCCACGAGTGGATGGGCGGCTTCCCGCCGGACGAGGCCCGCGCCAACGGCGTGATCAGCCTCGGCGGCATGACCGCCGCCATCGCCCAGCCCGACAAGGTCATCACCAAGTCCCCACAGGAGTTCCAGGGCGTCCCGACCAAGGAGGCCAACTCGGCCGGCCTGCGCACCACGCGGCAGGTCATCGACATGGCCATCGAGCAGAAAATCGACATCGATGGCATCGAAGAGGAACAGGACCTCATCGAGCGCGAGACCCGCTGTCTGATGGACACCATCTTCGAACACGGCGACGGCGACGTCGTTCAGGGGACGCTCAAGGCCTTCGACTCGGGCGCACTCGACGTGCCGTTCGCACCCAGCGACAGCGCGAAAGGAGCCGTCCTCCCCGCACGCGACGACGACGGTCGCGTCCGCATCTTCGAGTGGGCCGACCTCGAGATGGACGAGGACATCAAGGAGATTCACAAGGCCCGACTCTCCCGACGTGCCGACACCGAGGGCCGCGATCAGTCGTTCCGCATGGTCGCGGACGACGTCGACGCGATCAGCGACGGAAAGCTCATCGGCCGACCGCAGTCACAGCCACAGGGTGACGTCTAAATGGAGATTACAGGAATTCACGCCACGCCCGGCTACTCCGGGTTCTTCTTCGACGATCAGCGCGCGATCAAGCAAGGTGCCGAACACGACGGGTTCACCTACGAGGGCGAGCCCGTTACCGACGGCTTCGACGAGATTCGCCAGGCCGGCGAGTCGATCATCGTCGACATCGAACTCGCCGACGGGACCGTTGTCCGGGGCGACTGCGCCGCGGTCCAGTACTCCGGTGCCGGCGGGCGCGACCCGCTGTTCAAAGCCGAAGAGTACGCCCCCGTCATCGAGGGCCCCGTCGCCGACGCACTCGAGGGCCGGGACGCCACCGACTTCCTCGACAACGCCGAGTCCCTCGAGCAGTTGGAGGTCGACGGTGACCGGCTCCACACCGCGATCCGTTACGGCGTCTCGCAGGCCTTACTCGCCGCCGCGGGGTCGGCCACGGGGAAGACAAAGACGGACGTGATGGCCGACGCACTGGGCACCGAGCCCGCCACGGAGCCGGTGCCGGTCTTCGGCCAGTCCGGTGACGACCGGTACAACAACACCGAGAAGATGTTCGTCAAGGGCGTCCCCGTCCTGCCCCACGCGCTGATCAACAGCGTCGAGAAGATCGGCGAGGACGGCGAAGTACTGCTCGAGTACGTCGAGTGGCTGGTCGAACGCTCCCAGGAACTCGGCCCGGAGGGCTACGACCCCCGCTTCCACATTGACGTCTACGGCATGATCGGCGAGATCTTCGGCGCGCCCTACGACCGCGACGAGGTCGTCGACTACTTCGCCGACCTCGAGGCAGCCGCCGCGCCCTACCCGATCCAGATCGAGGGGCCGATGGACGTCGGCAACCGTGCCGACCAGATCGACGCGATGGTCGAACTCCGCGAGGGACTGAAAGATGCCGACGTCGACGTCGACATCGTCGCCGACGAGTGGTGTAACACCTTCGAGGACGTGCAGGCGTTCGTCGATTCGGGGGCCGCCGACCTCGTGCAGGTCAAGACCCCCGATCTCGGGGGCATCCACCGCAGCGGGCAGGCGGTCCGCTACTGCGAGGGAACCGATACCCGCGCCTACCTCGGTGGGACCTGCAACGAGACCGAAACCTCGGCGCGAGCCTGCGCCCACGTCGCGCTCGCGACCAACGCCGCACAGGTGCTGGCAAAGCCCGGCATGGGCTTCGACGAGGGCTACATGATCGTCGAAAACGAGATGCGACGGACGATCGCCCGCCGGGAACGCGAACAGTTAGCGACCGAGACTGACGAGGTGACTGCAGATGACTGACTGGACAGATCCGGACACGTTCGCACAGGCGCTCGAGGAAGTCGAGACCAAGGAGAAGGGCAACTGCTTCGAGGACTTCGAGGAGGGCGACATCATCGAACACGACCCCGGCCTCACGCTCACCCAGTTCGGCAACGAACAGTGGATGAGCCAGACCCTGAACCACGACCCCGCCTACTGGCGCAGCGACGCCGCCGCGGCGCGGGGTTTCGACGAACCGCCGGTCCACCCGGACTATCTGACCGCCGCGACGCTGGGGATCACCGTCGAGGACCTCAGTGAGAAGGGCGGCTACTTCCTCGGGCGGACCGACGTTCGCTTCCCCGAGGCACCCGTCTACACGGGCACCGAACTCCACGTCGAGAGCGAGGTCGTCAACACGGCGACCTCGAGTTCCCGACCGGAGTACGGCATCGTCTCCTGGCGCACCCGCGGTACGGACGCCGAGACCGGTGACGTTCTCTGTTCCTACGAGCGGACGAACATGATTCCGCGCCGCGAGCCGATGGCCACGGACGGGAGCGGCGCTGCGGCCGCCGAAGACGAGGACGAACCCACACTCCCCGACGAGTTCATCGCACCCGAAGGGGGCTACTTCGAGGACTTCGTCGCGGCCCTCGAGGACGCCGACGACGAGAACGCCGCCGTCGCCTACCGCCACGAGCGCGGTCGCACGCAGGACGACGTGACCGTCGCCTCGCTGCCGTTGTCGACGCTCAACACTGCCAAACAGCACCACAACGTCGACGTCATGTCCGACTCGCCGTCGGGCAACATCGTCACCTACGGCGACGTGACCCGGTCGACGGCACTCGGCCATGCTCGCTCGGACGAGCAAACGTGGCGCGAGGTCGGCTTCGACGACGAATCCTTCCACACGTTCGTCGCCGTCGGCGACACCGTCTACGCCTTCACGCGCGTTCTCGAGGCCGAAGACGACGCCTCGAGCGACGCGGCCGGCACCGTCCGGTTCCAGCACATCGCGTTCAACCAGAACGACGAACCCGTCTACTCGGGGACGCGGACGGCCGAGATCCGAAAGCGTTCTAACTAACACGATCGATTATCACAAACGACCGCGGACAATCACGAACTCAGATACGAACACATGACTGACGACATCCGACTCTGCCGTACGTTCCAGACTGCACCGGCCGCCGTTCCAAAAGACGACTCCGCGAAGTACCTCGTCTCCGCGCTCGAGGCCGAGGGCTTCCAGGCACCCGACTGGCTCGTCCCCGACATGGAGGACGGCACCGCGCCGAACATGAAAGCCGAGGGGCTCGAGAACACCATCGAGAAGGTTCCCGAGTACGACTTCCCCGGCGAGATCTGGCCCCGCGTCGAGTGGAGCTACGAGGACGCGGAGTACCGCGAGAAGGGCCGCGACCAGATCGACCAGCTCGTCGCCGAGATCGGCGACGAGATCGACGGCGTCGTCGTCCCCAAGGTCGGCCGCCTCGAGGACGTCGAGCGTGCCGCCGAGGTCGTCGCCGAGGCCGAGTCCGAGTACGGCTACGAGGACGGCTCCATCGGCCTCTCGATCATCATCGAGACCGGCCGCGCCCGCTCGGATCTGCGTGAGATCGCCAAGTTCGGCGAGGACTCCCGGCTCACTGGACTGGTCTTCGGTCCCGTCGACTACGCCGCCGAACTCGGCGGCCGCGACCTCGGCGACGGCATGCCCCGCTGGGACGGCCTGCTCGAGGCGCTCTCGAACGAGGCCAGCGCCGCCGGTCTCGTCTCGATCGGCGGCCCCTTCGACGACCTGTTCAAGGAACGGGCCGGCCTGACGTTCTACAACGCCGACGACTACGCGGATCAGGTCGAACACGAGGCCCAGCTCGGGCTCGACGGCTCCTGGTCGCTCTATCCCAAACAGACCCTGCAGGCAAACACCGTCCACATGCCCACGCCCGAGGAACTCGAGCGCGACGTGAGCAAGATCGAGCGCTTCAACGCGGCCAAGGCCGAGGGGACCGGCGCGGTCACCCTCGACGGCCAGATGGTCGACGAGGCCACGTTCAAGAACTTCCGTAACACGGTCCAGCAGGTCCGCGCGATCCACGAGATGCGCCCCGGCCAGACCGAGGAGTACTACGACGAGGACCTCCTCGAGCGCACGCTCGATCTCGAGCTGTCCTACGAATAGGACCTCGAGTCCGGCGGTACTGCGTCGCGACCCGACCGTCTCTGATTTCTTCGCCGCGTCTGTTCTCGAGCAACCGGACGAAGCGTCCGTACGGGGATCGGGTGGGCTATGACTCCGCTATAGTATCTCGAGGACTGCCTCGAGAGTGGACCACGGGACGGCCTTTCTTTCGAAACGCTCTTCTCGAGTACTAGACTAGACGCGTTATGGAGACCGACCCCGAATTCTTGCTCGAAACCTCCGAATTTACCGACGTGTTGAACGATATCGGTGCGATCGTCTCGCGGGATTTTTCGGAGGACGAAGTGCAAATGGTCTTTCTCAACGAGGGATACTTCCAACTGTTAGGGTACGAGCGGGTCGGGACGGACCTCCGGAGCGAATACGCGGTTCCGAGTGGCTACGTCGACTACATCACGTCCGGAAAGGGGAATACGATCCGAGACACGAAGACGGTCGTATACGAGTTCAAAGGACCAGAGCGAACGTTAGAGAACCATCTCGATCAGCTAAACGGATACATCGACGACACCGGTGCTAAGTTCGGCGTGCTAACGAACGGGCTGCAGTTTCAACTCTACCAGAACGATCCAACTGGACCGAAGAAGATACTCGACTTCGAGTTGGAGGCAGCGACCGAAACGGAAGCGAGTGCCATCGTTCTGTTCCTGGGATACTGGAGTATTCAGGAACAAAACATCAAACCAGTCGCGGAAAAGACGGCGAAAGAGGTCGTCGATTCGATACCCGAAGACCTACACATCGATTTCTCGGAAGCCGGCGTCGAACTGTTTGCCGAACACCTCGCTCGGTATTTGAAGCGAGAATTCGAGAAGGAACCGCGCTCCTGAGTCGATGTACCGATACGCTCGCCGAACGAAGCCTGAGATGGCGAAACCAACACCCGAGCGCGGTCGTTTCACTCCCTGATTCAAATCCCACCGTTTCGTTTTCCGCTCGAGAGACTCCTCGTGGTTCGAAAGACGCTGGGCGTCTTTCGTCATCACGAAACGGCGAAGCCGTTTCGAACGACTTCGCTCGTCGTATCGTACTCGTGAGAAGACGGTGGGGATGGGATTTGAACCACGCCCGAGAACCTGCTCACTACGCTCGCAGAACCTCGGTCTAATTCAAATCCATCTTGACGCTTTGCTCCTCACGTCCGTTCATCTTGAGAACGGAGTTCTCACGGGCGTTCGCTCGCATTACTCGCGAACGCGTCGCAAAAGCGGTGGGGATGGGATTTGAACCCATGAGGCTTGACAGCCACCTGCTCTCAAGGCAGGCGCGTTGGGCCGCTCTGCCACCCCACCTCACCTATCGCTTCCGCACACGCTCAAAAAGGGTTGTCGGTCTACGCGCGCTCGAGTCCGCCGTCCTCGCCGACCCGAAGCCCCAGTTCGCCCACGAGCGCCGCGGTCGTCTCGGCACTCGGCCGACCGGCCGCGCGTCGTGCCTCGAGGCCGGCGATGGTCTCACGGAGTCCGGCCGGCGTCCGGATCGTCGGCAGCATCGGTGCGAACCCGACGCCGAGGCCGGCGTCGGTCCCTCGTCGAGCCAGCGTCGACAGTTCGGGCGGCGTGTGGGCGTCGGTGAAGTCGATCGGCTCGGAAAAGCCCGCGAAGTAGACGCTGCCGCCGGTCGAGGGGCCAAGGACGACGTCGTCCCGGCGCAGCGACATCGCCGCGCCGTCGATTTCCGTCCGGTTGACCAGCGGTGCCGTCGGCTCGAGGACGCCGACGCTCTGGGCCTCCTCCTGCTCGAGCAGATGAGTGATCGTGTTGCCCACGCGAGCCGAACGGCTCGAGCCGACCTGTCGCTCGAACCGGACCGCGGCGTCCTCGCCGAGGGCCTCGACGACCAGCGCCCGGACCTCGGCCTCGGGGTCGCCGTCGGCGTGGGTCTCGGGGAGGGTCCCGGCGTCACGGTAATTGACCAGGAGGTCGCCCCCGCTCGAGGCGACGGCCCGGCAGATGTCGGCGACGGCGGCTTCGTAGAGGGACGTGGCCTCGGAGTCGGTCAGCGGCGACTTGTCGGCGAGCGCGGACAGGACGAGTCCGTCCCGCGGCGGGTCGACCGGAACGACGACGATCATGGCCGGTACTCCACGGTCGCGGTCCTTGAACGCGGCGCTTCCCGAGGGTGGGTACCGGCGTCGAAAGACCACGAATTATAGTGGGGGAGTGCGTGCGAGTCGGTATGGACGAACGTTCGATCGCTGGACTGGTCGCGACGGCCGTCATCGCCGCGTTGGCGGTCTTCGGTCTGTACGGGTTCGGAACCGGCTATCTGATCGACTCGCCCGGTGAGTACTTCGCGCCGTCGATGGGCGTCCTCGCCGTCGCCGTCGTCGCCGTCGCCGCGCTGATCGCCTCGGGCATCGGCTCGGGCCGCTGGCGCGAGAACCCCTACTGGTAGCGCCGCTCGATCATCGCCGCTTCCTTACCGTTCCTGTCGCCCCTTCGTCTGCCGATAGTCCGACGCCATCAGCTCGACGAACGCCTCGAGCCAGTTCTGGGTCTGCTCGGCGGTCTGCTCGCGGGGCTCGATCATCGGGACGAGTTCGAAGCCCCGACCCCGGATGCGCCGCGCGTGAGCGTCCGGGAACCCGAGGTCCGCCGCGGGCGTCGTGGTGTACTCGCGGCCGAGTTCCGAGAGCGTGCGCTCGCCGACCGGAATCAGGATCTCGGGGTTTATCATCCGGATCTCGGCGCTGAGATACGGCTCGCAGGTGTCGATCTCCGCGTCGGTCGGTCGGCGGTCGGGGTCGCGACAGCGCGTGAGATGCGTCACGTAGACGTTCTCGAGGGCGGGCGCGTCGGCCGGCGAGTCGACGGCACAGAGGCCGAGTCGCTCGAGCATCCGCCGGAGCCCACCGTCGCCGTCGCTGCCGCCCGCGCCGGCGAAGGGGACGCCCGTTTCGTCGGCCCGTGCGGTCGGCCGCTCGCCGACGAACAGGAAGTCCGCAGCCACGTCGCCGTAGCCGTGGACGACCCGCTCGCGCGTCTCACAGAGCGCCGGACAGTTCCGGCAGTCCTCGTCCATGCCGTAGGGGTTCGCTCGAGACCGTTGATTCGCGTCCACAGTGGCCCCTCGAGGCGGATCGACAAAAGCGCCGCGCCGAGCGATCGGCCGCGATCGCCGCTGTCCGCTCAGCGGCCGAGGCCGCCGCGCTCGTTGACCTCGAGAATGAACTTGACGTTGCGGACGATCTCCTCGGGCGAGGTCTCTTCGTCCTCGTCGTAGAGGTCGCTGGTCCGGTAGAGGATGTTCGCGAGCTGTTTGCTCTCGCTGGTCTCGCCGCGGACGTCGTCGGCGATCTCCCGCAGCCGGTCTACGCGTTCGGGATCGGGCTCGAACTCGTCAGACCCGGCGCCGTCCGCCTCACTGCCGTCGGTCATCGGTCGGGGGAGGCGGCCTCGTTGCGCCGGCTCTGGGAGATCGCCTGTCGGTGGACGATCCCGGTGTTGTTGGCGACGTTCTCGGTGATGGTCCGGACGGCGTCGCTGGTCGCGTCGTCGTCTTTCAGCACCGTCGGCTTGCCGCCGTCGCCGCCCTCGCGGACGGCCGGATCGAGCGGGATCGAACCGAGGAACGGCAGTTCGTGTTCCTCGGCGAAGTCCTCGCCGCCGCCGGAGCCGAAGATATCGTGTTCGCCGCCACAATCGGGACAGGCGAACGTCGACATGTTCTCGGCGATCCCCAACACGACGGTGTCGTGTTTGGCGAACATCTCGAGGCCCTTGCGGGCGTCGTCCAGCGCGACGTCCTGGGGCGTCGTGACGATGACCGCGCCGGTGACGGGCATGGTCTGGAGCATCGTCAGTTGGGTGTCGCCGGTCCCCGGCGGGAGGTCGACGACGAGGTAGTCGAGGTGGCCCCACTCGACGTCTTCCGTGAGTTGGGTGATGACCTTGTGGACCATCGGGCCGCGCCAGATGACGGGGTCGTCCTCGCCGGTCAGGAAGGCCATGCTCATCAGCTTCACGCCGTATTTCTCGGGCGGGACCAGCGTCTCGTCCTCGGTGGCCATCGGCGGCTCGTCGGCGTCGACCATCCGCGGCACGTTCGGCCCGTAGACGTCGGCGTCGAAGAGGCCGACTCGAGCGCCGAGTTGCGAGAGTCCGGCCGCGAGGTTGACCGCGACGGTCGACTTGCCGACGCCACCTTTCCCGGAGGCGACGGCGATGACGTTCTTGACGTTCGGCAGCACCTGATCCTCGCTCGTGAGATCGTCGCGGTCCGGGACGCTGGCGGTCAGGTCCGGCTCGAGGCCCTCGGCGGTCAGGGCCTCGCGTACCTCGGCGGCGATGTCGCTCTCGCTCGGGGAGTAGGGAGCGCCGAGTGCGAGATCGATCGCGACCTCGTCGCCGTCGACCGTGATGTCGTTGACCAGTCCGAGCGACACGATGTCGTCGCCGAGTTCCGGATCCTCGACCGTCCGGAGGCGGTCGCGAACGGCGGCTTCGTCCATGTCGGTAGGTTCGTCCGACGGTCGAAAAGGGTTGTGTTCACCGGAAGCGGCCGTCGCCGCCGGGCTCGGGGGAGCGACGGCGACGTGGAGCGGTGGATCGCGAACGGGTCGCTTACTCTCGCGTCGCCTCAAACCAGTCGACAGCGAAGTCGACGAGTGGACGCTGCTCGAGCAGTTTTGCGTCGCCAACACCCACCTCGCCGGTTTCGAACGCGTCCGGGTGGGCACGTTCGAAGGCCTCGCCGCAGTCCGGGAAGTCGCCGTCGTCGATATCGAGGTCCGCCCACTCGATCCACTCGCGTTCGCCGTCGACGACCACTGCGCTGGCGTGGCTCGTCTGCTCGAGGTCGATGTCGGCGCGATACTCGGCGAGATGCAGCGAGGTGTTCGTCGCGTGAGTAGTGCCCAGAAACAGGATCCGCCCCTCGAGGTCGTAGAGCCGAGCAAGCGGCGACGACTCGCCGAGTGAGTCGTCGTACGGGTGTTCCTCAGTAACGAACTTGGCGTCGGCACCCCACGCGGCGAAGGAGTGTTGTGGGTGGGCGCTCCGGCGGACGCCGGGATACGAGCGGAAGCATTCGGCGATAGCGCCCATCCCCTGGGTCGGCGTCACGGCGGGTCGGTACGGCGGCATTTCCTCGCGGATCGTCTCGTACCAGGCGTCGGGCACCGGCGGGTGTCCCATGTTCGTGGGGTCCCTGTTGCCGGGCGAGTGCGTCGGCATCACGAGGGTGCCGTCCTCGCCGATCACGCGCTGAAGGGCGTCGACTACGGCGGGAGCGCCGCCACAGACCCACCCCAGGGCGGACAGTGACCCGTGGACCAGCACCGTCTCCCCGGCCACTATGCCGAGATCGCGGAGATCCGTCGTCAGCGACTCGACCGTGATCGGTTCCGACGATCGCTCTTCGGGGAGCGGATCGCTCATGGGCCGACGTGGGACAGTCACGGCATAAGTTTCGTGGCGGGGTCAGCCGTTGAAGTCGAACCGCGGCCCGCCGTAAGTCGGCGGCTCCGGCTCGAGTTCGACCCCCTGCTCGTAGCGGACGAAGTTCAGATAGAACGGGCGGCCACAGCCCGCGACCGGCTCGCCCTCGAGGTCGGTGACGGAGCCGTCCTCGCCACAGACGAATTCGATCCCGTCGGCCGACTCCCGGTCGGGATCGTCCGGGTTCGCGTACTCCCAGCCCGGCTGGCGGATTTTGGTGACCGACCGGTCGGCCAGATCCGGCGGCCGCTCGAGGCTGACCATGGCGTTGCAGTGGGGACAGGTGTAGCGGACGGTGACGGTCATGGGGCGGGCTAGGGGCTGAGGCAACCTATACCGTTCGCCGGTGGCCGATGTCGGTTCCGAACGGTTTCCCCGCTCGCGCTCCGATGCTCTGCTATGACCGAGTTCGACCCCGAGAAGTTCGAGGAGAAATACGTCTACTACTTCGAGGAACTCGAGGCGGCCTACTCCGCGGCCTACCAACAGCTTCACGGCCGGTACGATTCGACGGTCCTCAAAGCGATCGACCGACAGGTGTTGAGCGAGAGCGAGCCGTTCTACGAAGGGAACGGTGAGTTCCGCGTCGAACTCCCGGAGAACCCGCGGGAGCGAGTCGGGCCGGCCGCCGACCACGAGCAGTTCGACGTCGTCCTCGAGACGCTCGTCGATCGGATCGAAGCCGAGCTGCGGAATCAGTTCGAGTTCGACGAGACCGAGTGACGGCGGGGCGAGCATCCACCTGAGAGTACCCGGAACACCTTTGCCGCTCACGGAAAACCGTGTAGGTATGATCGACGAGACGGCCGAGGAGATCCGGGAGATGCAGACCCACAGTTCCTCGGTGGTTGCGGTCCGTGCCGCCCAGGCCCTAGCAGAGTTGACCGAGCGTGAGTTCGCCACCGTCGAAGAGTACGTCCGCGCCCTCGAGCGCAACGGCTCCGTGCTGCGGGGGGCAAACCCCTCCCACGCCTCCCTGCAAAACGCCGTTCGGGACGTCGTCGACGCCGTGACCGACGCCGACCCGGACGACGTCGCGGCGGCCCAGCGCCTCACCAACGAGCGGATCGACGCGGTCGTCTCGCGGATCGAGTCCGGCAAGCAACTGGCCGCCGAAAACGCCGTCGACGTCCTCGAAGACGGCGCGACGCTTTTGGTCCACGACTACTCCTCGACGGTTCAGGCGGCCCTCGAGCAAGCGACCGACGCGGGCAAGACCTTCGAGGTGTACGTCACCGAGGCCCGACCGCGGTATCTCGGGCGCAAGACCGCGCGGGAACTGGCCGCCATGGACGGCGTCGACGCGACGCTGATCACCGACGGCGCACACGGGATCTACCTCGAGGAGTGTGACCGGGTCATCGTCGGCATGGACTGTATCGTCGACGAGACGCTGTATAACCGGGTCGGGACCTTCCCGCTCGCGTCGACGGCCGACCGGCTCGACGTGCCGGTCACCGTCCTCGGGGCGTCCTCGAAGATCGTCGCCGAGGGGTTCGTCTTCGAGAACGAACACCGGCCCGGCAGCGAGGTAATGGCCGAACCAGCCGACGGGTTCGCCGTCGAGAACCCCGCCTACGACGCGACCCCGGTCGACTTACTCGAGAGCGTCGTCACCGACGAGGGCCGCCAGCAGTTCTGAGTCCGGACCACGTCGCCTCGCCCCCGGTACTGCTCCCGCCAGAACCGTCGGTACAGCTGGTAGTCGTCACGGTGTGACAATAGCCTATGTCTTTCCTTGTCATACACCCCGTATGCGTCTCATACAGGTCTTCGTGCCGCAGGGCGAGTTGGATCTCGTCCTCGAGACGGCGGACGAAGCCGGTGTCGATTACAGCGTCTCCCGGGATACGGACCGCGGCGAGTTCGAGGCCGTCGTCTCGATTCCGCTTTCGCCGTCAGGTGTCGAACCGCTGCTGTCCGATCTCCGAGACGCGGGCCTCGACGAACGGTCGTACACGGTCGTCACGGCGGCCGAGGTGATCGTCTCGAGTCGAACCGACGCCGTCTCCGGGTCGGCTTCCGGGACGCGGATCTCCCGGGAAGAACTCCGGGCACGAGCGGCCGACCTCGCGCCCGCGGCGTCGACGTACTTCAGCCTGCTCGTCGTGAGTACGGCGATCGCGACGGCGGGACTGTTGCTGGACTCGGCGGCGACGATCATCGGCGCGATGGTCGTCGCCCCGCTGATGGGGCCCGCACTCGCGGCGAGCGTCGGCGTGATCGTCGACGACGAGTCGCTCGCGACGCGCGGCGTCGTCCTGCAGGGGGCCGGGCTGGTCGTCGCGATCGCGACGGCGGCGCTGATCGGGTGGGCGCTCAGGGGAACGGTGTTGCTCCCGCCGGGGTTCGATATCACGACGGTGCCCCAGATCCACGAGCGGATCACGCCGAACGTTCTCGCGTTGTTTCTCGCGCTGGGCTCGGGCGTGGCCGCCGTCGTCAGCCTCACTCGGAACGTCGGATCGGTCCTCGTCGGCGTCGCGATCGCCGTCGCGCTCGTTCCCCCCGCCGCCACCGCGGGGCTCGGAATCGCCTGGGGGAACCCGGAAGTCGTCGTCACCGCCGGAACGCTCGTTCTCGTGAACATGCTCTCGATCAACCTCACGGCGCTGTTGCTGCTGTGGGCGTCCGGCTACCGACCGCACCGGGCCGCGGACATCGAGCGCGTCTACGGTCGCCTTCGCTCCCGAATCGTCGTCCTCCTCGTGGCGATCGTCGTTCTCTCCGTCGTCCTCGGCGGCGTCACGTACGGGACGTACCGCACTGCCGCCGTCGAACACGATGCGAAGACCGAACTCGAGGCGATGAGCGACGAGGGGCAGACGGACGGGACTGGCCTGTTCTTCCGTGAGAGCGACGTCGACTACGAACTCATCGACGTCTACACCGGCGATCGGCCCGTCATCACCGTTCTCGTCGAACGACCGCCGGGTGAGCGGCTCCCGGGCGATTTCGCCGACGACGTCCGCGACCGGCTGGAGGCGGCGGTCGGCGTCGATCTCGAGGTCGTCGTCGAACTGGTCGATACGCAGCGAAGCGGCTGAGGGGCCTACTCGCGCTCCCCGAACGTCCGCGGGGAGCCTTCGGTCGGGGCCGCCCATGCGACGGCGTTGCGTAGGACGCGCTGAACCCCCTCGTTCTCGTAGATCGGATACGTCTCGTGGCCCGGCCGGAAGTAGAAGATCCGGCCGTTTCCTCGTCGGTAACAGCAGCCGCTGCGAAACACCTCCCCGCCTGCGAACCAGCTGACGAACACCAGCCGCTCGGGTTCGGGGACGTCGAACGGCTCGCCGTACATCTCCGTCTCGGGGAGGGTGATCGATTCCGCGAGGCCGTCGGCGATCGGATGGCCGGGATCGACGACCCAGAGCCGCTCCGTCTCGCCGTCCTCGCGATACTGTAAGCGACAGGACGTTCCCATGAGCCGTGTGAACGGCTTCGAGTAGTGAGCCGAGTGCAACGGAACGAACCCCATCCCCTCGAGGACCTGGTCCCGAACCCGCTCGGCGACGCCGTCCGCGACTTCGTCGTGGGCCTCGTGGCCCCACCACAGGAGGACGTCCGTCGTCTCGAGGACGTCCGCGGTGAGCCCGTGGTCGGGTTCGTCGAGCGTCGCGGTCCGGACATCGTGGTCGGCGGCGAGGGCCTCGGCGATCGTCTCGTGGATGCCGTTGGGGTAGACCGCCGCGGCGTCGCTGTCCTCCCGTTCGTGGCGGTACTCGTTCCAGACGGTGACTGCGACCATGACCGGCCGGTCGGGGCTCGAGTCCTTAGCACGCTCGGTCTGTGCGCTGACTGGTCATCCGAAAGATGCTATTTATTCACTGAATAAGGAATTTCACGCAAAAATAGTATAGTAAAACCCGAGGTGCAAAACGCTCACACGCATTAATCGGTCATAACCCTTATTTTGGTCGCCGACCGCTTCTGCCTATGGAACGGGATCGAACACAAGCGACATCGAAACGGCACCTTTCTCACTGCGAGCCGTTCGCCGATGCGACGGGATCGGGGGTTGGACGATGATCGGCGGCGGAATCGGGGTTGGCGTCGTCGGTCTCGGCGGGATGGGGACCCTCCACGCGCGCAGCGTCCGCGACCTCGGTGCTGAGGTCGTCGCCGGCGCGGACCTCGTCCCCGAGCAGCGCGACCGCTTCGCCGAGGAGTTCGGCGCACGGACCTACGAGACCCACGACGGCCTCCTCGAGGACGAAGCGGTCGACGCCGTCATCGTGACGACGCCCAACCGGTTCCACGAACCCATCGCCGTCGCGGCCCTCGAGGCCGATTGCGACGTCCTCGTCGAGAAACCGCTCGCACACACCCTCGAGAGCGCGGAACGGATCGCCGAAGCGGCCGCCCGCGCGGACGGGATCTGCATGGTCGGCTTTCACAACCGCCACGCCGCATCGATGGCCATGTTCGACGAACAACACGCCCGCGGTCGGTTCGGCGATCTCACCCACGTCGAGGCCGACTACGTCCGCCGGCGTGGCGTCCCCGGTCCCGGCTCGTGGTTTACCGATTCCGAACTCGCCGGCGGCGGTGCCCTCCTCGACATCGGCGTTCACGCGCTCGATCTCGCGCTCTACGCGCTCGATTTCCCCGACATCGCCGAGGTCAGCGGCGTCACCCGGACCACGTTCGGGACCAGCGAGGAGTACGCCGACCCCGAGGGCTTCGGCGACAACTGGGACGCCGAGGCCGAGACCTACGAGGTCGACGACTCCGTCAGTGCCTTCATCCGAACCGACGACGGGCGAACCATCTCGCTCGAGGCCGCGTGGGCGACCAACCGCGAGGAGAGCATGGACTTCAAAGTCCGCGGCACGGCGGCGGGCGCCCAGTTCGACATCGGTGACACGAACCTGCAGATCCTCGAGTCCGGTACCGCCGGTGCCGACCACTACACCGACGTGGACATGACCGGCGATTCGGCGATGACCGGCTACGCCGAACAGGACGCACAGTTCCTCGATGCCGTCTCGTCGGGGATGACGCCGGAGTCGAACACCGTCGAGGAGGCCCTGACCGTCCAGCGGGTCATCGACGCTATCTATCGCTCGAGCGAGTCCGGACGGTCGGTGACGCTTGCGGAGTCGACGGTGACGGACGCCGAGATCGAGCGGGCAACGCGGCTGGAGTGATCGGTTCGATCGTTCTGCGGTCCGATTTCGGCGGGTAGAATCGTCCGTCAGTCGGACGCTTGTTTCGAGAGGCGACGACAGCCGTGTCGCGAAACGACGCCGGTCTTCGAACGGCCTCGAGACGAGTCGCTCGAGAGCCGACGCTCCGCGCCGGTAAAAACAGGAAAACCGCCCGTTTCGCCCGGATTAGAGGACGTCGTCGAAGTCGTGGTGGCCGTGGATGTCGACGCCCTCGTCGGTGATCTCACAGAGGAAGACGCCGTTGCCGGAGCCGGTGTCGCGCTCGACGGCGGACTTGATGCCGCGGGCGGCGACGGTCTTGGCTTCCTCGGTGGACATGTCCGGTTCGTAGGCCTGCTCTAAGTGCCCGTAGGCGAGTTGCATCCCGCTCCCGGTGACGGTGTAGTCGTCTTCCATGACGCCGCCGGCGGGGTCGATGCTGTAGACGTGACTGCCTTCGTCGTCGACGCCGCCCAGGATCGGGTGGATGGCGAAGAACGGGCCGCCGCGGGCGAAGTTGCCCGCAAGCGTCGCCAGCGCCTCGATGCTCATGTTCTCGCCGCGGCGGGCCTCGTAGAGGTTGACCTCGGCCCGAAGCGTCGAGATAAAGGACTGGGCACCACCGACGGAGCCGACGAGCGTTAACGCGGCGGTCGGGTGGATCTGCTCGACCTTCTGGACGTTCTTGTTCGAGACGAACCGCCCGCCGAGGCTGGCGCGCATGTCCGTCGCGATGACGACGCCGTCGGCGGTCGAGATACCGATCGTCGTCGTTCCCGTCTTGTTGACGTTCTCGAGGTCGGCCTGCGTGAGATCGTTCTCGGGGAGGGAACCGACCTCGGGCTCGTAGGGGTTCGGATCGTCGGCCAACTGCTCGACCGTCCGGGAGAAATCGGAGTCGTTCGTGGGCGTATGCATTGACCGACATCTACGGCCGGGACGATATAAAACACCGGCGGTCACAACCGTCGTTTCCGCTTCCGACGACGGGTCGAGCCGACGCGTGTCGGACGCCGGCGACGGGCCCCGCTCGAAGACGGACGCCATGATCGTCGCGGTCGTCCACGACAGCTGGAACTGTCAGATCGACGTGCGTCACGCCGGCGCGGTGTCGGGCGAGTGCTGGCCGATCGGGATGTCGACATCGATCTCGTCGTACCAGACGACCGGCCGCTTTGCGCGCCCGTTCTCCTCGAGGTCGACGAGGCCGTAGTCGGCGAGTTCGGTGACGTTGTCGGTCACCTCCGGCGGGTGACGGTCGACGATCCGGGCGAGTTCACGGATGCTCTCGGGTTCGTGATCAGCGATCGCCTCGAGCAGTTCGAGGTTCGTTGGTCGGAAGATCCGGCCGAACGTCTCGAGATCCTCGACAGAGAGCGTCGACGGCTTCGGGTCGACACTCTCGCCGGCATCGAGTGCTGCAAGCGTGTCCTCGAGGTCGCTGCGATCGGACGACGAGTTGATTCGGACGTGGAGTGTTCGGGTCATGGGTTTAGGGGGTAGGTCGGTCACCAGTCGGTTCGCTTGTCGAACGGAAGTGCTGCACGCCAGGCGCGATACAGCGTCTGTAGTCCCGGGTAGTCGGTCTCGAATACCCGTGATCCGAGATGCTGTTCGTGGACGCCGTGGTGGTTGTCGAACCGGATGATCGGGTTGTCAGCACCGGCGTCACCGTAGTGGAAGGCATATTTGATGCCGTCCGGAAACTTCTCCGACTCAGGGACCGCGAGTATGCGGACGCGGGCGACAGTACCCGTCCGCGTAGGCTTCGACCTCGTCGCGAACGACAGTAACGTCCTCGCTCATCCCTGTATGTTAGTATGGATCCTTACATAATAAGTGTTAGGTTGGAAACTAACATAGCCTCGGCCCTCCGAGCCGACGACGTTCACCGCCCCGTGAACTTCGGAATTGTAAGTTAGTTCAAAAGGGGTAGCGCCCGTCACCTCCAGTTGCCATGTCAACGACAACTGATCGCGACCGGCGAGAGATTGAGAGCGACCTCGGGCAGGAAGTCCCGCCCGAAGAGCCAACGCGGGCCACGTTAGAGATCGGTTACGGTCCCGATGGCGGCCGGACGATCTCGATCAACTCGGCCAGGAAGAGTGGACGCTCGAGTTCAACGACGAGGGAGAGTGCGTCGATTGCGACCCGCCGGCGCGGCTGCTGCCCAGTTGGCTGAACGACACGATGGAACTGGTCCGCGGAGAACTCTGAGAGAACGATGTCACTCGTCGACCATCGGAGCGTCGATCGGTTCGAACTCGGAGGCGTCGAGATCGTCTTCCAGATAGACCCCACCTTTGTCAGTAAGGCGGTAGAGGGCGCAATCGAGCCGTTCAGGAAGTCTGTACTCGACGAGTTTGCGACAGCGATCGCCGGCGTCGCCACAACTGATGTCGATCCGGGGATGTCCCCGTCACGGGAAGTGCGCGAGGCGTCACGTTCCCCTCGTCAGTCACCAGTTCCACGATCCGATCGTCGGCAGGCGACCACAGCCACTTCGCCGGCTGACGCAGATCTCGCGTAATCGGGTACGAATCTCGACACCTGGTCGAGGCTGCTCTCCTCGACACGCGAGCGGCCAGTCAGGGGCCGATACCGACTGCTCTGCGTCGGAGTGTTCGCGAAAACGAGCGACTCGAGTCGGGTCCTTAGCGTTGCGTCGATTCGTACGCCCCCTCGACGGTCTCGATGAGGCGGTGGATCGGGAGGGTGAGGCCGGCCTGTCGGGCGGCGATCGCGAGCGGCATCGCGACGATGCCGATCACGATACAGAGCTGGTACAGTGCGAACAGCGTCGCGTGGTACGCGCGGGATATCATCAGCGTTCGTCAGTCCCCAGACGGAGCCCCTATATAAGCCTTTGTGAAAATAGGAAATCATAATGATAGTAAATCGGCTATCGGGTCGACGCCTGCTTGCGATTCAACTACAGTTTCTGCAGGCCCAACTCGAGGCGTACTCGGATCGATCTACGGGTATGTCGGGGGGAATCGATCGGGGGATTTCCCGTAACTTATGCGAATAATGCGATTCACGTGCGCACGTTCGGCCGAAGCCGAGCGGCAGCCGCCGACCCCCTCCGAACGGCCGCGGATAGCGACGCCGACGAACCGCAAGACAGGAAACCCCCCGGAACGACCACCACGTATGGGCAATTATCTCGTCGCGATGGAAGCGGCATGGCTCGTTCGTGACGTCGAGCAGATCGACGACGCGATCGGCGTCGCCGTCAGCGAAGCCGGGAAGCGACTCAACAGCGAAGACATGGACTACGTCGAGGTCGAGGTCGGCGCGACGGGCTGTCCCGCCTGTGGCGAACCCTTCGACTCGGCCTTTATCGCGGCCGACACCGCCTTGGTCGGACTCGCACTCGAGATGGAAGTGTTCAACGCCGACGGCGAGGAACACGCCTCCCGAATCGCGAAAAGCGAGGTCGGCGGCGCGCTGCGGGACGTGCCGCTGTCGGTCGTCGATATCGCCGAAGTCCCCGACGACGACGAGTAGCGACTCGCGACGCGGTGCCGAGGGACCCAAAGCTCTTTCTATAACCCGCAGTTATTGTTCCGTATGGAGCTTCCGACGCCCGCCGACCTGCGCCAACGTCGTACCGACCTCGGACTCACCCAGAGCGAACTCGCCGAGACGGCCGACGTCTCCCAGCCGCTGATCGCCCGCATCGAGGGCGGCGACGTCGACCCGCGGCTGTCGACGCTCCGACGGATCGTCAACGCGCTGGAGACGGCCGAGCACGACGTCATCCGCGCCGCGGACCTGATGAACGAGGCAGTCGTCAGCGTCTCGCCCGACGACCCGGTCAGCGAGGCCGCCCAGCGAATGGAGAAGGAGGCCTACTCCCAGCTGGCGGTCATTCAGGACGGGATTCCGGTCGGTTCGATCAGTCAGAGCGACCTCGTCCACCTCGACTCCGAGGACCGCGACGAACCGATCGAGGAACACATGAGCGAGAGCTTCCCGACCGTCTCGAAAGACGCCACGTTGGACGAGATCAGTAACCTGCTCGAGCATTACAAGGCCGTGATGATCACCGAGGCCGGCGAGACCGTCGGGATCATCACCGAGGCCGACGTCGCCGCTCGCCTCTCCTAACGGCCCCCTCGAGTCCATCTCGAGTTCCGTCCGATTGTAGTAAACACCGGTCTTCGGGACCTTCAGTCCTTGTCACGACTCCAGCCGGCTCGGAATCGACGTATGCCCTTTCGAGTCGGGTCCATTACATCCACGTAGGAAGATGGATCACTACGATCGACTGCTCGTCGGCATGTTCGCGTCCCTGCTCCTCGGGGCCGTCCTCGGGCTGTATCTGGCCGTCGACGTTCGGTACGGCCTCCTCGCGGGCGCGCTGCTGTCGACCGGATTCCTCTGGGATGCGATCGTTCGTCGCCCGCCGGTGCCGACGGCAGAGCCCCGATACACGGCGGCGATCGTCCTCTGGCACGGCGCCGTACTCGCCGCGCTCGTCGCTGGCGTGTAGTCCCGGCCCGCAGGATCGACGGGACCGATTTAAGCGACGCGGCCGCGTTTGCTGATTCATGTACGATTCCATTCTCGTTCCGACCGACGGTAGCGATCACGCGGCTCGAGTCGCCGGTCACGCGCTGGGGCTCGCGCGGTGGTTCGACGCGATGGTCCACGTCGTCAGCGTCGTCGACGTGAGCGCTGCGGGCGGCGTCTTCGACGCCGGCGGCGTCAGCCCGGCGTTCGTCGAGCGCCTCGAGGACGAAGCGGCGGCCGCGGTCGAACGAATCGAGACGATGACCGACACCGATCGGGTTCGGTCGGCGGTCCTGAAGGGTAGCCCGGCAGCGACGATCCTCGAGTACGTCGGGGAACACGACATCGATCTCATCGCGATGGGGACCCACGGCCGAACCGGCGTGAACCGCTATCTCACCGGCAGCGTCACCGAACGCGTCGTCCGTCAGTCGGGCGTGCCGGTGATGACCGCCCGCGTGACCGAGCGAAGCGAGTGGGCCGGGGGCTACGACGAGATACTGTTGCCGACCGACGGCAGCGAGCCGGCCGCCGCCGCGGTCGACCACGCGCTCGCGATCGCGACGCGGGCGGACGCGACGGTCCACGTCGTCAGCGTCGTCGACGTCAGCACCGTCGCGGGCAGGCCGAGCATCATGGCCCCCAACGATATCCTCGCCCAGTTCGAGTCCGACGCGGAAACCGCGGTCGAAACGGTCGCCGCGGCGGTGCGGGATGCAGGGCTCGACGTCGAGACGCACGTCCAAAAGGACATCCCGTCGCAGGGTCTCCTCGAGTACGTCGATGACCACGACATCGACCTCGTCGCGATGGGGACCCACGGTCGGACTGGCTTCGATCGAGTCCTCCTGGGGAGTACGACGGAACGGTTCGTCAGACGCGCGCCCGTCCCGGTCCTCGCGGTTCACCCAACCGCCGGTTCGGAACCGAACTGACCGCGCCGCTAGCGCCCCGGTCAGACGGCCGGCGGTCGCCCGCGCCGGCTGTTTTCGTCCTCACGTTCCAAACAGGGACGCCATCACCGTCGACTCGGCCTTCTGGAGGTGTTCAGCCGCCG
Source organism: Natrinema thermotolerans DSM 11552 (assembly GCA_000337115.1). Taxonomy (GTDB): domain Archaea; phylum Halobacteriota; class Halobacteria; order Halobacteriales; family Natrialbaceae; genus Natrinema; species Natrinema thermotolerans. Next base: position 72,151 of record AOIR01000039.1, on the reverse strand, counting down.
TCGCGGTCGCGCAGTCGAGTTCGTCGGCGACGGCTTCGGTCGTCACATCCCGCGGAACGTCGTAATAGCCCAGTTCGAGGGCCGTTTCGACCGCTTCACGCTGCCGGGGTGGTAGTCGGCCGACGACGCTGTCGGCGGCGACTCGCTTTCCACCGACCTGCACGAGGGTCACGCCGACGCCCTCGGGGACGCCGTCGACCGCGGTCTGGATGTCGGTCTCCGTCCCGACGATGGAGAACGTGTTCGTCCCGTCGTCGTTGCACTCGATCGGCGGTACCGTCATGAGGCTCCCGCGAGTGAAGTTCTCGAACAGCGCCCGCGCGGCGACCGAGACCTCTCCCTCGAGAAAGCAGTAACACGCCCGGTCCGTGATCGGGAGCACCTCGTAGTCCGAGACCATCGGGCTGTCGGCGAGTTCGCCTTCGAAACGCCGGTACTCGCCCTCGAGCCGGAACAGGAACCCCGTCGGCGGGGACGAGACGTTCCAGTTGACGATCAGGGCCCGCTCGAGGTAGCTCGCGCCGCCCGCGAGGCGTTCGTATATCGGCGGCGCGTACGCCCCTCGCGGACTGAGCGTGATGCGAACGCGTTTCATGAGTCAGCCTTCGAATAAGACGCTGAAAACGATTGCCCCCGGCGGGCCGCGAGCGAACGCAGCGCCGGCCCGCAGGGATAAACGGGGCCGATATTTTCGGCCGAACGGATACGTCCTCGCAGCCCCTCCGCTCGCGTATGCAGCGAAACGTCGGCGGACTGGATCGAATCGTCAGGGCCGTCCTGGGCAGTTGGGTGCTTGCGGTTGCCGTCGCCGCGCTGGTCGCCGGCCGCCGCGCGACCGCGGCAGTGCTGGCCGTCGGGGCGGCGGGCCTGCTGTTCAACGCGACGGCCCGCTTCTGTGGCGGCAACTACCTGTTAGGTATCGATACGACCGACGACGGCTCCTGTTCGCGGGAGTGACGGGGCACCCGAACCCGTAATCGGCGCGCCGTGTCGCTCGGCACTCGCTTACTGGTGGCCGGACACCGGCACCGGCTCGTAGGGCTCCTCGAGGTAGGCCATGTCGGAGTCCGAGAGGTCGATCTCGAGGGCTTCGACCGCCTGCTCTAGGTGTTCGACGCTGGTGGTCCCGACGATCGGCGCGTCGACCCAGTCCTTGTGGAGCAGCCACGCGAGGGCGATTTGGGCCATCGTTGCACCCTTATCGGCAGCGACCTCGGCGACCCGCTCGTTGATCTCTCGACCGCCGCCCTCGCGGTAGGGGTGTTCGTACAGGTACTCCTCGGTCTCGCCGCGGGCCGTCGCGTCGATCTCCTCGTGGGGCCGGGTGAGATAGCCCCGAGCCATCGGCGACCACGGGATGACGCCGACGTCTTCCTTGTCACACAGCGGTAGCATCTCCCGCTCTTCCTCGCGGTAGACGAGGTTGTAGTGGTTCTGCATCGTTTGAAATCGCTCGAGGCCGAGCCGGTCGCTCGTCCCCAGGGACTCGGCGAACTGGTGGGCCCACATCGAGGAGGCACCGATGTAGCGCACATGGCCCCGGCGGACGGCATCGTCGAGCGCCCGCAGGGTCGTCTCGACCGGCGTGTCGTAATCCCACCGGTGGGGCTGATAGAGATCGATCGTCTCCATCCCGAGCCGCTCGCGGCTGGCCGCCAGTTCCTGTTCGATCGCCTTCCGCGAGAGCCCGCCCGAGTTCGGGTCGTCCTCGCGCATCCGGAAGAACCCCTTCGTGGCGACGACCGCCTCGTCGCGACGGCCCTCGAGGGCCTCGCCGAGGATCCGTTCGGACTCGCCCCGGGAGTACATGTTTGCGGTATCGAAGAAGTTGATCCCCAGATCGATCGCCCGGTCGATGATCTCTTTGCTCGCCTCGTCCTCCAAGACCCACTCGCGCCAGTCGCTCGAGCCGAAGCTCATACAGCCCAGACAGATGCGGCTGACCTGCATGCCGGTCGACCCGAGGGTGGTGTATTCCATACCGGCGCTACGAGAACCGGCCGGAAAACGGTACGTGGTGCGGCAAACGATACCACATCGCTCGATTCCGGCATCGTCTCCTGAACCGGACGTGTGTTCGGCGCCGACGGTCCAGCGAGGGGTTCGTGATCCGTCGCCGGCTACCAGTGCCCGAACAGCCGCTGGATGACGGTACGGTCGCTGGGTCGTTCGGCCAACAGGACCGAACTGTCGACCTCGTTGACGACGTCCATGTGCAGCGAGTCGCTCATCAGCCGCGAAATCACCCCCTCCTCGGTCGCGCCGATGAGGATGAGCGTGTTGTCCCGGGACCGGCGACAGATCTCTCGCTCGACGTCGCCGGAGTCGTCGACGACGAGTTCGGCGTCCTCGAGGTCGCGTTCGGCGGCCCACTCGGCGAGGAACTCCTCGCCGCGTTCCCGGTCGTCGGGGCTGGCGACGACGTGTTGCAGCGTGATCTCGGCACCAGAATGGTCCCGGAGCGTACGCGCGACTTCGGCACTCAGATCCGAGTCCGGGCCGCCGGCGGTCGGGAGCAGAATCCGGGAGGTATCCAGCTCCCGGTCCTTGAGGATGAGGAAGTCACAGGGGAGGTTGCTGGTCAGTTCGTTCATCCGGCCCTCGGCACGGCCTTGGCCCCAGGGACGGTCATCGCCCCAGCCGAGAACCACGAGGTCGGCCCGTTCCCGTTCCGCGGTGTCGAAGACGTCCTCGAACGAGCGATGCGAGACGACCGTCGACGTCTCGAAGTCGACGTCGTAGGAGGCCGCGCGCTGGCGGACGGTCTCCATGCGGTCCTCGGACTCGGAGACGATGCGTTCGGTCTGGCCCGCGCCGTACCGCATCGACGCCCGACCCGGCATCTGGACGATGTGGACGGCGTGGACCGTCGCGTTCTCGTGGCCGCTGGCGAGCCGGCAGGCCAGATCGACGATCGTCGACTCTGTGCGGGGGTTGGCGATCGGGACGAGGACCCGATAGTCGCCGTTCTCGCTCGCGTGGGCCTCCGCGGTGTCGATCAGCGGCACGTACGAGCGGCCGGCATAGCTGCCGAACAGCCACTCCCGAATCGAGAGTTGGCGGTCGGCCCCCTCGAACCGGGCCGACTCGAGGCGGTGTTCGCTGGTCTGGAAGTAGTTGACGACGGTGACGAGGACGATCCCGCCGATGGTGTTGCCGAGCAGGACCGGCAGGACGAACCCGTAGAGTCCGGTCAGGACGGCGAGTTCGCCGGCCAGGACCAGATAGACCATCTCGGTAAAGGAGACGACGACGTGGAACAGGTCGCCCAGCGGGATCGCGAGGAAGGCCATGTAGACGACGACCAGCCGCGAGATGGTGTCGCGGGAGGCGTAGACGATCCAGACGACGCCGGCGACGATCAGGCCCGCGAAGGCCGCCTTGGAAAACAGCGTCCACCACGACGTCTCGACGCCGTGTCGGGCGAGATCCATCGCCGCGGCCGCCGAGTCGTCGTCGAAGACGCCGCCGTAGGAGAGCGCGAGCGCGCCGAGCGCGCCGCCGGCGAAGTTGCCCACGAGGACGATCGACCAGTGACGAAGCAGTGCGGGAATACTGGCCAACCGCTCCAAGGTGAGCGCGACCGGCGGCAGCGTGTTCTCGGTGTAGAGCTGGTAGCCGCCGATGATGATGTAGATAAAGCCCAGCGGATACAACAGCTTGCTCAGGATGGGATGACCGTCGGTCGAGGCGGTCAACGTCGCGTACAGCAGAAACGTGATCGTGATGGCGAAACCGGCTGCGAGGCCGCTGAAGAACAGTTCGCGACCCCCCGAGGTGACCTCCTCGTCGGCGGCCGCGACGATCCGCTGGAAGATCTCGTCGGAGGAAAACCGGTCGCGCACGACCGCGCCGACCGCCGGGGCCCCGCTTCTGGATCGTTCGACCGCTTCGCGGACCTGTTCTTGCTCCGTCGAGTCGTCGGTCCTGTAGCCCCCGCCGGGCGGCTCTCGGTTCGTCCGTTGCCGGTCGGGAGGATCCGAATCGCTCATTACCGCATACGCATTCGGGAAGCGACTAATCGTTTCGGATCTCCCCCGGTTCCGCCGGACGGCGCCGGCGCCCGATCCCCGTCAGAGCGACTCCGGCTCGAGGCGGTCGACGCCGCGTTGCAGCGCGAGGAACGCGGCGATCGCGAGCAGGCAGTAGCCGGCGAGCAGTCCCCATGTGGTCGTCGTCGGATTGCCGATCGCGAACTTCGCGACGGTGTTTGCAGGGTGTTCCGGCAGGACCGTCGCGACGACCAGCGCGCCGACGGTGGCCATGGAGTAGAGCAACTGTGCCTGTCGCCTGTCGGGGGCCCACAGCGCGACCGCGACGCCGCCGGTCACCACGAGCAAGGACAGCGCGGCGACCAGCGCGACGAGCGCGACCGGGCCGGCGATCGCCGTCCCGTTGACGGCGAGCAACGCCAGCCAGGCGATCGCCTGGACCGGTGCCAGCGCCGCGATCGCCAGCAGCTTCGCGTCGACCACCTCGGCGAGCGACAGCGGCGCGACCCGGAGCAGCTCGAGGGTGCCCCGCTGGCGCTCCTCGATCAGCGAGTCGACGGCGATCGAGCCACTGATGAACACCGGCAGGAAGCAAAGCAGCGGCACCAGGATCGTGTAGGTGAAGCCGACGTACGGGCTGGCCTCGATCTCGCTCGGCACGGGGACCGGCGAGCGCTCGAGCCGCCCGGCGTCGGCGTTTCGCTGGCGCTCGACGCGTTCGACCTGCTGGAGGGTGTCCCGCAGCTGGACCACGAGCAGGGTCGTCCGGATCCCCTCCTCCGGAGCCGTCACCCTGACGCTGAGCCGCCCGTCGTCGTTCCGGTTGGCGTCGAGGACGGCCGAAACGGACCCGGCATCGAACGCCTCGTAGGCCGCCCCACGGTCGTCGAATTGCCGGGCAGTGACGCCGTCGCGTTCGTTCGCGACCGACAGCAGGGTCTCGGTGTCGTCGCCAGTGACCGCGACATCTAGCTCGTAGCTGTCGACGGCCCCAGGATCGTACAGCGAGACGAGCCCGACGACCAGAAACGAGGAAAAGGCCGCGATGAACAGCTGGATCGCCAGCGCCAGGATGATCGTCTTCTCGGAGCGCAGCGATCCCAGCTCGCGGCGGGCAACCGCCCAACTGGCTCGCCGGCTCGAGCCGGTGTCGGCCTCGCCGTCGGCTTGCGGCGGGTTCGGACCGCGCGGTTCCGCGTCCCGGTCCCGACCGGGATCGCCGTCACGAGACAAGAGTCAACACCCCCAGATTGTACGCGACGTGAACGAGCGTCGCCGCGAGGAAGCCGACGGCGTAGCCGGTCCGCCCGCGGCTGGCACCGACGGCCGAGGGGATCGCTGTCACGACGTGTAGCCCCAGCGGTGCGAGGAACACGACCGCGAGTAGTAGCGGATCGCTCGAGACGGCCGGGCCGAACGCGGCGGTTCCGATCAGCAGGTCCGGGAGGCCGACGAACTGGACGACGTGGGTGACCTTCTCGCCGAGGAAGAAGCCGGCCCCCGAGAACGCGCCGAGGACGACGGCGGTCTTCGCGGTGGCGTCGAACCGCGAGCGGGCGAACCCGGCGTAGACGCCGACGCTTTTGGCCAGTTCCTCGATCGCGGCGGCGGCGACGACCACGGCCGGTACCGCGACGACCTCCGGGACGGCGAACAACAGCGCGACCGAGAGCAGTTGGCCGGCGAAGACGAACGGGATAAAGAGGATCGATAGCAGGGCGATGCTCCGCCGGCCCCGGAGCCGGTTCGCGACCGCGTCGAGGACCTTCGCCGGGATCGGCTTCTGGGCGAACATGTCCTCCTCGCGGTAGACGCCGACCCCGAGCAGGAACAGTACCGCCGCGCTCAGGTAAAACGGCCCCGTCGAGAACAGGTACTCGCCGAGCCGAACCGACTCGTCCTGTAAGTCCATCACGATCAGCGTCAGCGGCGAGATCAGCGCGATCGGGTTCACGTCGGTGAAGATCGCCGGAATGAACGTATACGTCGTCAGAAAGACGCTGATCGTGACCGTCACGAACGTGAGTTCTTTGAACGAGCGGGCAAACATCGCGCCGGTAAACGACGCTGCCAGGAAGAGCAGGGCGATCGGCAGCGCCGCGGCGACTGCGAGCGGGCTCCCGCCGATACCGACCGCAATCGCGACGACGATCCCGACGAGTCCGAGCAGATACGGCAGTGTCTTCCCCGCGACGATCTCGCGGCTCGAGGCCGGCGACACCAGGAGGAGTTCGCCGCGGCGGTTGAGCCGCTCGTCCATGATCGTACTCCCGTAGGCCTGAATCACGAAGTTCATCGGCACGACGAACAGGAAGGCCAACACGAGCGAGTCGAAGGGGAACGGCGGCGCGATCGAGCCGGGCGTCCCCGGCGCGCTCGAGGCCCCCGAGCCGCCGACGTTGGGGACCTGGAGGCGGTCGTCGCCGCCGTCGTCCCCGCCCCCGCCGCCACCGGTCGCGGGTTCGTCACCGTCGCTGTCGGTCCCGCCGTCGGTGGTTCCGTCCCCGCCATCGCTCGATTCGTCCGCGGTTCCGCCCCCGTCGTCCCTCGTTCCGTCGGCGGTCGTCCCCCCGAGGTCGCGGTCCTGATACTCGAGGGAGACGAGGACAGGGTAGGCCGCTGCCTGGTCCGACTCCCGATCCATCAGGTTCGCGTTGTACGTCTCCACTGCGCTCCGGAACTCGTCGTAGGCCGCCGCGCCGTTCGGGCCGTCGTGGGCGATCCGCCCGTCGCGGGTCACCACCACGTCGACGTTTGCGTCCTCCCGAAGCGCGATGGTGTCGGCGTTCCCGCCACCGGATTCGGCCACTACGTCTTCCAGTGGTACCGGGCGAAACTGCTCTGCTTCGACCGCGACGTCGTGGTACTGACTCTCCTCGGCGACGCCGACGACGTATATCTCGCGCTCGAGGCCGAGCCCCTCGTCAGAGACGGAGACGCCGGCGGTTCCGGCCGCGAGGACCAACACCACGAGCGCGACCGCCGTCTTCCGGTCGACGGTGCCCGCGCTGGCGGTGACCTCCCAGCGGGCGATCCGTCCCGTGCGCGCGATGGAGTTGGAGAGCCGTCGGAGGCGGTCGGCGAACGCACTGCGGCGGCCGTCACTCACGTCTCCGTCTCCTCCGGTTCGCTGGCGACCTCGAGGAAGATCTCCTCGAGGGTCGGGGTCTTCGTCTGGATGTCGGTCACGCGACCGTCGGCGGCTTCGACGGCTTCCCGAACTGCCTCGACGGCGTCCATGTCGGGGACGACGTGGCGAACCTGTCCGTTCTCCTCGGTGACCTCGATCGGCGAATCGGCGTCGGTCAGCCCGTCGCTGCCGTCGGCCGTCGCGTAGACGTGGTACTCGGTGCCGCCGTGGGCTTCCCGGATCGCCTCGAGCGTGCCGCGGGCGACGATCCGACCGTCGTTCATGATGATGAGTCGGTCGCAGATGCTCTCGACGTGAAAGAGGTTGTGCGCGCTGAAGACGATCGTCTTCCCCTCGTCGCTCAGCTCGCGGGTGAACTCGATGATGTAGTTGGTCGTCAGCGGGTCCAGCCCCGAGGCAGGCTCGTCGAAGATCAACACGTCGGGATCGTTGACCAGCGCCCGCGCGATCGCGACCTTCCGTTGCATCCCCTTGGACATGTTCCCGATCCGCCGGTCCCGGTGTTCGAGATCGAGGCGGTCAAGCGAGTCGTTGATCCGCTCGGTGGCCACGTCCGCGGGCACGTCGTAGAGATCCGCGAAGAACTCGAGGTAGCCGACCGCGGTCATCTCCTCGTAGAGCGGGGACTCCTCGGGGAGGAAGCCGAGTCGGCGCTGCATCTCGCGCTCGCCGGGGGTGTGGCCGGCTACGACGGCGGTGCCGTCGGTGGGCTCGATCAGCCCGGCCAGCATCTTCAGCGTCGTCGTCTTGCCCGCCCCGTTGGGGCCGACGACGCCGAAGACCTCGCCGCGTTCGATCTCGAAGGAGCTGCCCTCGACGGCGGTGAAGCCGCCGTATTCCTTCCGGAGGTCGTCCACTTCGAGTATCGCCATTCGATAGTCCGACGGAGGGAGCCACCCCAGTAAAGTCTAGTGGTGACGACAGTCAGGTCCGGGAACCGATCGGCCGCGGTCAGGCGTAGGCGTCGTTGAACTCGCGTTCCCGGCGCATCAGTTCGTGGACGCCGTGTTCGAGGATGCCCCGTCCCATCGCAGTCGGCCGATAGTAGGTGTAGAAGCCGCTGCTATCTGGCGTCCGCCGCTGTCGTTTATCGACCAGTCCGACGTCGACCAGTTCGTCCAGGTGATAGTGGAAGTTGTGCGACGCCACGTCGACGGCGTCGTTGAACGCCGACGCACTCAGTTCGTCGTTCGCGACCAGCGTTCGCAGCAACCGGTACCGGACCGGATGGCCGATCGCCCGCTGCATGTCGAGGTACTCCTCGAGCGTCAACCCGCTGTTCTCCGGGAGCGGCGGCTCCGGCTGCCGGACGTCCCCTGCGTCACGGTTAGTTGCGTCTGCCATACCGTCTCGTGTGAATCGCTTGTCGCCCGATCGACTTAGGCGTTGTCTACTAGAGAACTCTCTATAGCGGCCGGTTTTATATGTGGTGCCTCGGTAGCCGACGCCAATGCGGCAGCGTATCATCGAGAATCTCCCGCGGGACTGCGGCGATTCCGACGCGCTCTCGCCCGTCGAACGGGAGCGGTTTCTGGTGTACGTGATGGGTCCGTACCGAACGTTCGACGTCGAGGCCCTGCTCCCGGACGACGCCGATTCGACCGACGACGCTCTCCCGTCGTTCGCGACGTGGAACGAGTACTCCGGGTCGTACGCGGAGGACGACGTTCTCCGGCTGCTACAGGAGACCCGAGACTGTCTGCGCGAGCGCGGCTTCAACGCCTTTCTGGCGATCGACGTCGGGATCGATCTCGAGGAGATGGACGCGGCGACCCAGAGCATCGAGTTCGCCAGTGCCAGCAACGCGACGGTGTTCGTCGCACCTGCCGTCGGTGACAATCTCGGTGTCGGGATCGAGATCGGGAGCGTCCTCGAGGACATGCTCGGATCGGACGCCGACGGGGATCCGGCCGACGCGAACCCGCCGCGGCACGCCGAGCGGTTCATGGTGGCGACGGAACCGGACGTCCGAAGCGCGATGCTCGGTGCCGTGCATACGCGCTGGGACGGGAGCGTCCGAACCTTCGACGACGCGACCGCGCTCTGCCGGTTGTGCGCGCAGTTCTGTACGCACGTCCAGAACGAAGAGCTGTACGGCGACCTCCGACGGCTAGACTGAGCCGCCCCGCCCGTCGGCGTGAAACCCTCATATCCGAGGAGCGGCTAGGGAACCCATGACTCGAGTTCGGACCGCGACGTCGCCGGACGGCCGCCGCCTCGAGGTGTCGCACGTCCTCTCGGTTCCCGCGGCCGAGGCCTGGGACCTCCTGGTCGACACGACCCGCTGGCCGGAGTGGTCGCCGCTGGTCAACGGCGTCGAGGCGACCGACCGGCGGCTTCGTCCCGACACGCGGGGACGGATCCGTGTGCCGGGCGCGTGGGTCCCGTTCCGGATCACGTCGTGTACGGAACGGCGCTGGACCTGGCGCGTGACCGGGATCCCCGCAGCCGGCCACCGCGTCGACGACCTCGGCGAACGGCGGTGTCGGATCGCGTTCGAACTCCCCGTCCACGCCGCGGGTTCGGTCCCCGTCTATCTGCGGGCGCTGGAGAACCTCGAGACCCTGCTCGAGAGCGACCTGCCGGCGGAGTAGCGCCGGCCGCGACCCGCGTTCGCGACGGAGACGGTCGGGAGCTACGGCGGTCGCTCGAGCGAGAACCGATCCCCGGTTCGGGCGTACCGGCTCCCCGCGAGTCGACCGAGAGCGTCGATCTCGTCGACGTCGATCTTTCCGTCGGTCGTCACCGACTCTTTCAGGTGAACGTGTCGGACCTCACCCAGCACGAGCGTCGAGCCGCCGACGTCGACGAGGTCGTGGAGGGAACACTCGAAGGTCACCGCGGCGTCGGCGACCCGCGGTACGTCGACCGCGCTCGAGGCGGCGCGCTCGAGGCCGGCGTGGTCGAACTCGCTCTCGTCGGCCGACAGCGTGGCGCTGGTCTCGTTCATCGCTTCGGCGAGGTCCGCAGTGACGAGATTGACGACGAACTCGCCGGTATCGCGGGCGTTTCGCGGCGTGTCCTTGAGCCCGTCGGCTCCATCGACCGGCGCGAACAGCAGGACCGGTGGGTCGACCGACGCCACGGTGAAGAAGCTGTACGGCGCGAGGTTGTCGACGCCGTCCTCGCTCGTGGTACTCACCCACGCGATCGGCCGGGGGACGACCGCGCTCGAGAGGATCCGATAGAGCGAGCCGTCGTGGTCGGCGGCATCGATTTCGAGGGCGTCGGACCCGTCCGTTCCGGCCGTTCCGTCGTCGGTCATCGCCGTCTCACCCGTCGGGCCGGCGTCGGCGCTGCCGGTCGCCGCGCACAATCTACTAACACGATGATACCCGGTTCGTATGCGAACTACTAAAACGGTTCGCGACGTAGGCGGCGGTACTCAATGGCATCCCAACGGCCCGAACCCCGCGAACAGGACGACGGCGCCTGTCCCGTGATCGCCTCCCTCGAGCAGATCGGCTCCAAGTGGCGACTGGCGGTCCTCCACGAGCTACTGGACGGCGAACAGCGCTTCAACGAACTCAAGCGCTCGACGGGCGCGAACGCCCGCACCCTCTCGCGGGTCCTCGACGACTTAGGCGAGATGGGCTTCGTCGAACGACGCATCGAGGAGGACGCCCCCGTCGCCACCTTCTACAGCCTCACCGACAAGGGCGAGTCTCTCGAGCCGGTTTTCGGCGAGATCGAGTGCTGGGCGGGTAGTTGGCTCGAAGAGAGCGCGCTCGAGGCGTAGCTCCGGACGGCGAGAACAGTGCCGGGGTTTTCGATGTGATTACTCGTCGGTCTCGAGTTCGACCAACTCGAGCGACCGATCGAGGTGACAGACCTCGTGTGGCGGCTCGCCGACGATTTCGGCGATGCGGTACTCCTCGTCGAAGGCGACGCCGTCGGGCTCGCAGTACTCGTGACTCGGACACTCGACGTAGGGGCAGGGGCCGGGGAGGCTGGTCTTGCTGCCGGCGAAGGCACCCTTCGACGTGATGTTCGCGCGCACGGAGACCGGCTCGACCTCGACGGCCCGGACCCCGCCGTCGTGCATGGCACACTCGAGGGTCTGTGCGTTCTCGCGGATCGACGTGACCTGATACTTCGTGCCCGGCGAGAGATTGAGACACTGGCTCCGGTACGGACAGCCGGCACAGGCATCGGCTTCGCCCTCGTAGATGAACTCGGTCCCCGGTTCGGCCAGCCGGGACCCGACGAGCGTAACGGTCGACATGGGAACGGATACTCGCCACTGGCGGTTAAGGGTCACGTCACGGCGGCCGCGACGGTCCAGTCGATCACCGTTTCGGGAGTCAGTCCTCGCAGCCGTCGCCGGTGAGGTCGTCGAGTCGCTCGAAGTACGCCTCGCGGGGAACCTGATACAGGTCGCGGTAGTCGATCTCGCCGTCGTCGAACCGCCGGGCGAGTGCGACCGTTTCCTCGAGGGCCGCGTCGCGCGTCGGGTACCGCAGCGTCTCGTCCAGCGAGACGTCGGGCTCGAGATAGAGCGTGACGAACCAGTCCGCGGTGTCGGCGGTGTCGCCGGGGTGAACGCCGGGCCGACGGGTTCGCTTCCCGTGGGTGAGATACAGCGTCGGCAGACAGGGTGCGGGGAACGCCGCGGCGTCGAAGACGTCCGGTCGGTACGCCAGGACGAGCCGGCCGTCCTCGCCCTGACTCCAGACCTGCCACGCCTCGGGGAGCCGCGAGCCGATCCCCCCGTCGTCAGCGGCCGAATCCGACATGGTTCTCGGTTGGGGCCCCGCCCCTAAAGCCCCGTCGTCGCGGCGGCCGGGCGCGGTCGAGAGAACCGACGAATCGGCGCGAGCCGAGCCGCCGCGCGCGAGCCCACGCTGCCTATGCAGGCTGGCAACTTATGTCGCAATCGCCCGAATGTGGGGTGTGATACCGAAGGCCAATATAGTGTTCTGCCCACATTCGGGTGGAATAAAGTTCCGATAAATACCTTTTGGGGCTAAGGCTAAGTAGCTGGATTACTCACTCATTAAATACTATCGGTATCCGATCGCCGGACCGATCCACTCCGCGCCCGTCCCCGGCGCACCGTTGCTCGACCCCCGACACGGTGTTGCGCAACGGAGAGTGGTGAAAGGTGACAGATGACACGCTACCACGCCGCCCACGAACGGGTCACGTTCCCCGAGAGTCCCCTCGAGGAGCCCGACGAGTTCGACGCTCACGTCGGGTACAGCGAGGCGACGGATTCCGACGGTTCGGCCGCGAGACGCCTCGGCTGGTCGAAGACGTCCGCTTTCACTCCGTGCGATCACGGACGACCGCAAACGGGGGGAACCCACTCAACGATACCATGACCGGTGACATCGAGACACTCGAGCAGCTCAGTACCGACTACAAAGAGTCGATGCCCGCGGACCTGCGGGAAACCAAGTCCTTCGACTGGTACTTAGAGGAGGTGTACGAGGACCCGAAGGTGGCCCGCAACGCCCATCAGCGCGTTGCGGACATGTTCGACTACTACGGCACCACCTACGACGAAACCGAAGGAATGGTCGAGTACCAACTCGCCAGCGAAGACCCGTTGGGCGACGGGGAGAACACCTTCTACGGGAAGGTGATCCACCAGTCGATCCACGAGTTCGTCAACAAGGTCAAGTCCGGTGCCCGCCGGCTCGGGCCCGAACGGCGGATCAAGCTCCTGCTGGGGCCGGTCGGCTCCGGGAAGTCCCACTTCGACAAGCAGGTCCGCAAATACTTCGAGGACTACACCCTCCGTGAGGACGGCCGGATGTACACCTTCCGGTGGACGAACCTCTGTGACGTGATTCAGGATCAGGACCCCGCCGACGACACCGTCCGGTCCCCGATGAACCAGGACCCGATCGTCCTCCTGCCACTGGAACAGCGCCAGCGGGTGATCGACGATCTCAACGAGAACCTCGACGCCCCATACACCATCCAGAACGAGCAAGCCCTGGACCCCGAAAGCGAGTTCTACATGGACAGGCTGCTGGCCCACTACGAGGACGATCTCCAGCAGGTCCTGGAAAACCACGTCGAGATCGTCCGCTTCGTCGCCGACGAGAACAAGCGACAGGGCCTCGAGACCTTCGAGCCGAAAGACAAGAAGAACCAGGACGAGACCGAACTCACCGGCGACGTCAACTACTCGAAGATCGCCATCTACGGCGAGAGCGACCCCCGAGCGTTCGACTACTCCGGCGCGTTCTGTAACGCGAACCGGGGCATCTTCTCCGGCGAGGAACTGCTCAAACTCCAGCGGGAGTTCCTCTACGACTTCCTCCATGCGACCCAGGAACAGACGATCAAGCCCAAGAACAACCCCCGGATCGACATCGACCAGGTGATCGTCGGCCGGACGAACATGCCCGAGTACAAGGACAAGAAGGGCGACGAGAAGATGGAAGCGTTCAACGACCGCACCAAGCGGATCGACTTCCCCTACGTCCTCAGCTACGAGGACGAGGCCAGCATCTACGAAAAGATGCTGCAGAACGCCGACGTCCCCGACATCAACGTCGAGCCCCACACCCTCGAGATGGCGGGGCTGTTCGGCGTCCTGACCCGCATCGAGGAGCCCGACACCGAGACCGTCGGGCTGCTCTCGAAGGCCAAGGCCTACAACGGCGAGATCGACGAGGGCGACGACATCGACATCAAGAAGCTCCAGGAAGAGGCCGAAGGGAAAGCCGAGATCGGCGAGGGAATGGTCGGCGTCTCGCCCCGCTTCATCGGCGACGAGATCGCCGAAGCGATCATGGACTCCAAACACCGCCAGCGCGGCTTCCTCTCGCCGCTGACGGTGTTCAACTTCTTCGAGGAGAACCTCGAGCACCACGGCTCGATCCCCGAGGACAACTTCGAGAAGTACTACCGCTATCTCGAGACGGTTCGCGAGGAGTACAAGGAGCGGGCCATCGAGGACGTCCGCCACGCGCTGGCCTACGACATCGACGAGATCCAGCGCCAGGGCGAGAAGTACATGGACCACGTGATGGCCTACATCGACGACGACACCATCGAGGACGAGCTGACGGGCCGCGAACAGGAGCCCGACGAAACGTTCCTGCGCTCCGTCGAGGAGAAACTCGACATTCCCGAGGACCGCAAGGAGGACTTCCGTCAGGAGGTCTCGAACTGGGTTTCCCGCCGGGCCCGCGAGGGCGAGGCGTTCAACCCGCAGGACAACGAGCGCCTGCGCCGCGCACTCGAGCGCAAGCTCTGGGAGGACAAGAAGCACAACATCAACTTCTCCGCGCTGGTGTCGGCCAACGACTTCGACGACGACGAACGCTCGGCGTGGATCGACGCGCTGATCGAACAGGGCTACTCCGAGGGCGGCGCGAAGGAGGTGCTCGAGTTCGCCGGCGCAGAGGTCGCCAAGACCGAGATGGAAGACTGACATGATCGAGGACGACTAACATGACCGGAGACGAGTACGTCACCGAGGCCGACCGCGCCCTCGAGGAGACCTACGAGGAGCCGATGAGCCTCGCGGCGTACGTCGATCGGCTCTTCGAGAACCCACAGATCGCCTCCCACGCCTCGAAGTACCTCCTCGAGGCGATCGAGGCCGCCGGCACCCGCACGGTCGTCGAGGAGGGCGAGGAGAAGGAGCGCTACCGCTTCTTCGACGACCCGTACAACGACGGCGAACACGCCATCTTGGGCAACACCGAGGTCCTGAACGGGTTCGTCGACGACCTGCGGTCGATCGCCGCGGGCCGGGCGAAAGACGAGAAGATCATCTGGTTCGAGGGCCCGACGGCGACGGGCAAGTCCGAACTCAAGCGGTGTCTGGTCAACGGGCTGCGCGAGTACTCGAAGACGCCCGAGGGCCGCCGGTACACCGTCGAGTGGAACATCTCGACCGCCGAGGGCGGCGAGCGCGGGCTGAGCTACGGCGACGACGGCGGCACGAGCGCCGCCGACGAACAGAACTGGTACGAGAGCCCGGTCCAGGCCCATCCCCTGTCGGTGTTCCCCGACGCCGTCCGCGAGGACCTGCTCGCCGAGTTGAACGACGAACTCGACGATCACGTCCCGATTCAGGTCGACGCGGCGCTGGATCCCTTCTCGCGGGAGGCCTACGACTTCCTCGAGGAACGCTATCGCCGACGGGGCGAGGACGACCTGTTCTCGGCGATCACCGACGAGGATCACCTGCGCGTGAAAAACTACGTCGTCGACGTCGGACAGGGCGTCGGCGTCCTCCACTCCGAGGACGACGGCCGGCCCAAGGAACGGCTCGTCGGCTCGTGGATGCACGGGATGCTTCAGGAACTGGACTCGCGGGGCCGGAAGAACCCGCAGGCCTTTAGCTACGACGGCGTCCTGTCGCAGGGCAACGGCGCCCTCACCGTCGTCGAGGACGCGGCCCAGCATGCCGACCTCCTCCAGAAGCTGCTGAACGTCCCCGACGAACAGTCCGTGAAACTGGACAAGGGGATCGGGATGGACGTCGACAGCCAGATGCTGATCATCTCCAACCCCGATCTCGAGGCCCAGCTCAACCAGCACTCCGATCGAAACGGAATGGACCCGCTGAAGGCGCTGAAACGGCGCCTGGACAAACACCGCTTTGGCTACCTGACGAACCTCAGCCTCGAGACGGAGCTGATCCGTCGCGAGCTAACCAACGAGACGGCGGTCTGGGAAGCCGGGAGCTACGACGAACTCGCCGACCGGATCCGCGCGCCGGTGCGGGTGACGATCAAGGACCGCGACGGCGAGACGCGGGTCCAGGAGTTCGCGCCCCACGCGATCGAGGCGGCCGCGCTGTATGCCGTCGTCACGCGACTGGACGAGGAAACCCTCCCGAACGGGCTCGATCTCGTCGACAAGGCACTGATCTACGATCAGGGCTACCTGCAGGAGGGCGACAGCCGCCGCGAGAAAGAGGAGTTCGACTTCGACGACGACGGCAACGACGGCGATCACGGTATCCCGGTGACGTACACGCGGGACACGCTCGCGGAACTGCTCCAGACCGACCGCGACCGCCACCACGCCGACCTCCCGGTCGAGGACGTCGTCATGCCCCGCGACGTCCTCAACGCGATGGTCGAGGGGTTGGTCGACGCGCCGGTGTTCTCGACGGGCGAGCGCTCCGAGTTCGAGAACCGCGTCGTCCCCGTGAAAAACTACGTCTACGACCAGCAGGAGAGCGACGTCATCGAGGCAATCATGTACGACAAGCGCGTCGACGAGGAGACCGTCGCCGAGTACGTCGAACACGTCTACGCGTGGGAGACCGAGGAACCGCTGTACAACGACCGCGGCGAGCGGGTCGAGCCCGATCCGCTGAAGATGAAGCTGTTCGAGATCGAACACCTCGGCCGGTTCTCCGAGAGCGAGTACGACGGGAACCAGCCCCGCGAGAGCGTCCGGAACTTCCGCCGCGAGAAGGTCATCACGTCGTTGAACCGCCACGCGTGGGAACACCGCGACGAGGACTTCTCGGTCGAGGACGTCGATCTCACCGCGATCCCGGTGATCAAGACCGTCCTCGAGAGCCACGACTGGGACGACATCGAGCGCACCTTCGAGGACTTCGATCCACGACAGTGGAGCGATCCGCCGAGCGACACCCAGACCGCGGCGGTCAAGGAAGACACGATCGAGACCATGGTCGACCTCTTCGGCTACTCGGCGGCGTCGGCCGAGCTAACCAGTAGACACGTCATGGGGCAGGTGAGTTACAGATGGGACTGAGAGACGACCTCGAGCGGTTCCGCGAAGTCGGCGAGGAACGGCGCGAAGACCTGGCCGACTTCATCCAGTACGGCGACCTCGCGGGGAGCGGCCCCGGCGAGATCAACATCCCGGTCAAGATCGTCTCGCTGCCGGAGTTCGAGTACGATCAGCGCGATCAGGGCGGGGTCGGCCAGGGAGAGGACGGCACGCCGGACGCGGGCCAGCCGGTCGGCCAGCCACAGCCCCAGCCGGGCGACGACGACGGCGAGGACGGCGAGCCCGGCGAGGAGGGCGGCGACCACGAGTACTACGAGATGGACCCCGAGGAGTTCGCCGAGGAACTCGACGAGGAACTCGGGCTCGACCTCGATCCCAAGGGGAAGAAGGTCGTCGAGGAGAAGGAGGGACCGTTTACCGACCTCACTCGGACCGGCCCCAACAGCACGCTCGACTTCGAGCGGATGTTCAAGGAGGGACTCAAGCGCAAGCTCGCGATGGACTTCGACGAGGAGTTCCTGCGGGAACTCTGCAAGGTCGAGGGGATTTCGCCCCGCGAGGTCTTCGAGTGGGCCCGCGGCGAGAACCTCCCGGTGTCGATGGCCTGGATCGAAGAGGCCTACAAGGACATCCCGGACGAGGAGCGCGGTACATGGGACTCCATCGAGGCGGTCGAGGAAAACGTCGAGCGCGAGAGCGTCCAACAGAAGATCCGCCGCGAGGGGATCCAACACGTCCCCTTCCGCCGCGAGGACGAGCGCTACCGCCACCCCGAGATCATCGAGGAAAAGGAGAAGAACGTCGTGGTCGTCAACATCCGTGACGTCTCCGGCTCGATGCGCGAGAAGAAACGCGAACTCGTCGAGCGGACCTTCACCCCGCTGGACTGGTACCTGCAGGGCAAGTACGACAACGCCGAGTTCGTCTACATCGCCCACGACGCCGACGCCTGGGCGGTCGAGCGCGATGAGTTCTTCGGCATCCGCAGCGGCGGCGGCACCAAGATCTCGAGCGCGTACGAACTGGCCCAGCAGCTCTTAGAGGAGTACCCCTGGAGCGACTGGAACCGCTACGTCTTCGCGGCGGGGGACTCCGAGAACTCCTCGAACGACACCGAGGAACGAGTCATCCCGCTGATGGAGGAGATCCCGGCGAACCTCCACGCTTACGTGGAGACCCAGCCGTCGGGCAACGCGATCAACGCCACCCACGCCGAGGAACTCGAGCGCCACTTCGGGACCGACGCCGACGACGTGGCGGTGGCCTACGTCAACGACCAGTCGGACGTGACCGACGCGATCTACGACATCCTCTCGACGGAGGGCGAATCAGATGAGTAAACGCAACTCCAACGCGGACCGCTTCCGCAAACAGGCGATCGCGGGCGAGCTCGAAGAGCCGGTCGAAGAGGCCCGCAATCTGGCCGAGAAACTCGGCCTCGAGCCGTACCCGGTCAAGTACTGGATCATCGACTACGACGAGATGAACGAACTCATCGCCTACGGCGGGTTCCAGTCTCGGTATCCCCACTGGCGGTGGGGCATGCAGTACGACAAGCAACAGAAACAGGGCCAGTACGGCGGCGGGAAGGCCTTCGAGATCGTCAACAACGATAACCCGGCCCACGCCTTCCTGCAGGAGTCGAACACGGTGGCCGACCAGAAGGCGGTGATCACCCACGTCGAGGCCCACTCGGACTTCTTCGCGAACAACGACTGGTTCGGCATGTTCACCGGCGGCCAGGCCGACGAGGATCAGGTCAACGCCGCCGCCATGCTCGAGCGCCACGCCAGAGCCATCGACGAGTACATGTCCGATCCCGACATCGACCGCGCCGAGGTCGAGAAGTGGATCGACCACTGTCTGAGCCTCGAGGACAACATCGACCAGCATCAGGTCTTCACCCGTCGGCTCGATGTCGACGGTCCCGCGGGCGAGATCGACGAGGATCTCGCCGAGAAGTTGGACGAACTCGACCTCTCCGACGAGATCAAAGGCGAGGTCTTCGACGCGGAGTGGGTCGAGAAACTCGAGGGCGAGGAGATCACCGGGAGCTTCCCGGAGGAGCCACAGAAGGACCTGCTGGCGTTCGTCCGCGAACACGGCAAGCAGTACGACGCGGAGGCCGGCCGCGGCGTCGAGATGGAAGAGTGGCAACGCGACATCCTCGATATGATGCGCGCGGAGGCCTACTACTTCGCCGCCCAGAAGATGACGAAGGTGATGAACGAGGGGTGGGCCGCTTACTGGGAATCGACGATGATGACCGACGAGGCCTTCGCCGGCGACGACGAGTTCCTCAACTACGCCGACCACATGGCGAAAGTCCTGGCCTCGGGCGGGCTCAACCCCTACAGCCTCGGGATGGAACTCTGGGAGTACGTCGAGAACACCACCAACCGGCAGGAAGTCCTCGAGGCTCTGCTGCGCGTCGAGGGCGTCTCCTGGCGCAACCTCACCGACGTCGTCGACTTCGACGACGTCCTCGAGACGCTCGAGCCGCCCGCGGCGCTCGAGACGATTTCGCCCGACACGCTCGACGACGTCGCGACACTGCCCGACGAGTGGGTCGATCACGAGGCGCTCGAGCGGGCCCGCGAGGGCGAGATAGACGTCGAGAAGTACCCCTGGAAGGTCCTGACCTACGAGGGGCTGGCCCGCCGGCACTACTCGCTGGTCAAGCGCCAGCATCGGGGCTTCCTCAAGCGAGTCAGCCAGAACGACCTCGAGCGGATCGGCCGCTACCTCTTCGACGACGCGCGCTATGACTCGGTCGACGAGGCGCTCGCGGATATCGACTACACGGCCGGTTGGGACCGGCTGTTCGACGTCCGGGAGAGCCATAACGACGTAACCTTCCTCGACGAGTTCCTGACTCAGGAGTTCATCACGGAGAACAACTACTTCACCTACGAACACTCGCAGGCGACCGGGCAGTTCCACGTCGCCAGCGACGCCGCCGCGGACGTCAAGAAGAAACTGCTCTTGCAGTTTACCAACTTCGGGAAGCCGACCATCGCCGTCTACGACGGCAACTACAACAACGCCAACGAACTGTTGCTCGGTCACCAGTACAACGGCGTCATGCTCGATCTCGGGCAGGCCAAGGAGACGCTGAAGCGGATCTTCGAGCTGTGGGGCCGGCCGGTGAACCTGCTGACGATCGTCAAGGAGGTCGACGAACACGACATCGAGGTCGCAAAGCGGCGCAACCGCGAGCCCGACGCCGAAGAGCAGGGCAAACTGATCCGATACGACGGCCAGACGATGACGACCGAGGACGTCCCCTGGGAAGAGGTCGAACACCTCGCGGCCGACGACGTGGACTACGACACGAAGCCCGACGAGTGGCTGGCCTGAGCCGGTCCGCCGTCGGACGCCGCCGAACGGCCGCGTTCGATCCGGCACCGGCTCTCGAGGGCGGGTGAACGGCCGATCGCGTTGGCCAGAAGGCTTTTGCTGGTTTTGTTCGATTGGCGAGACACGATGGATGGGGATGGGGGCGAGGCCGTCGAGCCCCGGGGCCGGGGAGCCACCGGGATCGACCTGCCAGCAGTCCTGACGCGACTCGACGGGGAGCCGAGCGAACAACGAGCGGCGGTAAACCGGATCCGGACCGCGATCGACGAGCGGGACGGGGCGGCCGGCTGTGCCCCGACGGTCCCGAAACTCCGGTCGCTGCTCGAGCGGCCCGAGATCGACTTCCGGGAGACGGTCGCCGCCTGCCTCGCCGATCTGGCGGCCGAGGCACCGACCGACGTCGCACCGTCGACGGGGTCGATCGTCGCCGTCGCCCGCGACGACCCCGATCGGCCGATGACCGGCGAGTTGCTCCGGTGTCTCGCGGCCGTCGCTGCCGAGCGACCCGACGTCGTCGTCGATCATACCGTGGCGATCGCCGACGTCCTCGAGCAGCGGTCGGACTACGACACGGACGGCCTCGACGCGCTGGCGCACGTTTCTCGGGTCGATCCGATGGCACTCGAGCCGGCGGTATCCGTGTTGAAAGCGGCGCTGTCGGCTGCTCCGGCAGAGAACGGGCGGCCCGCACTGCGCGCGCTCGGGCGACTGGCGCGGTCGGAGGGGGATCTCGGCTCGCTCGCGTTCGTTTCCCACGCCGCGGCGCTCGTCGATCACGAGAACCCGGCCGTCCGACACGAGGCGATCGGCTGTCTCGGCGACGTGGCCCACCACGACCCAGCGGCGGTCGAATCGGTCACTGCGGAGTTGGGGACCGCGCTTTCCTGTGACGATCCCGACACCCGGGCCGCAGCCGCGGTGACGATCGCCCGCATCGCCGCCGGCACCGAAACCGCGGTGGACCCGGTCCGCCGCCAGTTGCTCTCGTTGCTCGCCGACGACCACGCACACGTTCGGGCGAACGCCTGCGTCGCGCTCGGACACGGTGGCGTCGAAGCTGCCGAACCGCGACTCGCCGACCTCGCGAGTCGGGACCCGGCACCGAACGTCCGCGACCGCGCGTCGTGGGCCGCGGGTCGGTTGTCGTAGGCCGCGACGGAACCGAAACCGAGCCCTTTCTCGCCGCCGTAGGCCAGCCCATGACGTTCACCGTCGAGACGGACGAGCGACTGACGACCGTCGACGTGACCGAGTCGATCGCCGCGGCGGTTCCGGACGACTGCGAGTCGGGTACCTGTACGGCCTTCGTCGAACACACGACGGCCGCGCTCGTCGTCCAGGAAAACGAGCCACGGCTCCGGGGCGACCTCGAGTCGTTCCTGCGGGACCTCGTGCCCGATTCGGGACACGCACACGACGAACTGGACGGCAATGCGGACTCGCATCTGCGGGCCGCGCTACTGGGCCCCGACGTGGCGGTCCCGGTCGCGGACGGCGAGCCGGCGCTGGGGACCTGGCAGTCGGTGTTGCTCGTCGAATGTGACGGGCCGCGAACGCGGACCGTCTCGGTGACGACGACCGAGGCGTAGCCGATCGCGTCGTCTCGGCGAGCGGCCGGTCGGCGGTCGTCACTCGCCCGCTACACGTCGAGCGGCCGATCGGCCGAGACGTAGTCGACGCCCCGCCGCTCGAGCAGCCGCGCCGTCGCTGCCCGCTCGACCGTCCAGGCGTGGACCTCGAGATCGACTGCCGTCGCCCGCGGGACGATCCCGGTCGCCAGACACCGAACGCGGTTCGCACCGAGGACGGCACAGTCGAGTTCCACCGCGGTCGTCACCGGCGTCTCGAGGCGGTGGCTGGCCAGCAGTCCGATCGGCCGGTTCGGATCGCGCTCCCGGATCGTCCGCAGTTCGCCGGGCAGAAAGGAGGTGACGACGACTCGGTTGGGGAGGTCGGTTCGGTCGAGGATCGCGAGAACGTCGGCGGCGAGGCCGCGCTCTTTCAGTTCGATGTGGACTTCGACTGTCGGCGGGACGGCCGCGAGCATGGCAGCGAGCGTCGGGATCCCCTCGCCGGTCCCGCGGACGGACCGGTCGGCGAGGGCCGCAAGCGACAGCGCCGCGACGGTGCCGGTCCCGTCGGTGACTCGATCGATCGTCTCGTCGTGAACGACGACGAGTTCGCCGGTCCCACAGCGGCGCACGTCGAACTCGACGGCGTCGGCGCGGTCTGCCGCAGCGCGGACCGCGCCGATCGTGTTCTCGGGCGCGACCGCGGCGAACCCCCGGTGGGCGATACAGCGCATAGCGGTCGATCGTCGCCCAGCGGCTTCAGTCGGTCGGCGGGTCGCAGCCGTCGGATCCGCGGAGAGTCATCGGGACCGATCCAAAGCACTTAGCAAGTATTGTTAAAAGAACCGCCTGACTAGATGGAGACGACTGTTGCACCGGGCGGGACACCGACTGCCCGATCAGTTCTGATCCACGCATGAGAGGTCGATGTAACGACGCGGTCGATGTCCTCCTCGTCGCGGACGACGACGAGACGAGCAGCCGTATCGAAGCCGAGTTCGACGACATCGCCGTCAAAACGTCGGTTCAGGTCGTGTCCAACGGGACCGAGGCGCTTCGGATCCTCACCGACGCGGCGACCGACTCGTCGGCCGGCCCCGATCTCGTCTTGCTGGACCGGGACCTGTCGCGAACCGACGGCCTCGAGTTACTCGAGGCACTCGCCGACGAGGCGGTACTGGGACGGCGTCCCGTCCTCGTGCTGGCCCGACCGGGGGATTCGGAGGCGGTCCGCGAGAGCTACCGCCTTGGCGCGAACGCCTCCCTCGAGAAGCCGACGGACGCCGAGGGGTACACCGAACTGGTCGAAGCGGTCGCGGAGTTCTGGTTCAGACGCGCGGCCCTGCCGGTGGGCGACGGCTAATACTGTTGACGGAACGACGTGACGATCGGTCGCTTCACTGCGGCCGTCGCTGGTATGGACGGCCACGAATTCTCGATCGGCTTCGTATCGGCTGCTAGCCGACAGTAGCACGCGCGGTGTGAAATGGACTGGTGTCCGTCATGCTCGGTGCAACCGCGACCGTCCTGTGGTTGTCCCGGTCCGTCGTTACACGGCCCGTATGAGTCGACGCCGCGTGCAGCCCCGCCTTTGATGCGACAGGGACACACACCCACCCGTATGTCACCCGATACCGACTTCGAGGTCGACTTCGAGGGGACTGTCGCAGTGATCACCGGCGCGAGCGGCGCGCTCGGCAGCGCCGCCGTCGATCGCTTCCGCGAGGCCGGCGCGACCGTCTGTGCGGTCGACGTGATCGCACCCGACGACGAGGACAGTCTGCTCGAGCGTGATCCCACCGACGAGTCCGCCCTCGCCTTCTACGAGGCGGACCTGACCGACGAGGACGAGGTCGCCGGACTGATGGACACGATCGTCGACGACCACGGTCGGATCGATCACCTGCTGACTATCGCCGGCACGTGGCGCGGCGGCGACCACATCGAGGAGACCGACCTCGAGGAGTTCGACCTCCTCCTGAACGTCAACCTGAAGACGGCCTTCCTCGCCGCGAAACACGCCCTGCCCCACCTGCAGGAAACCGAAGGAGCGATCGTCGGGATCAGCGCCCGCTCCTCGCTCGAGGGCGGCGAGGGCGACGGCCCCTACCGGATCACGAAGGCCGGCATCCGGCTACTGACGGAGACATTGGCCGAGGAGAACCGCGGGACGGTGCGAGCCAACTGCGTCATGCCGAGCGTCATCGACACCCCCATGAACCGCGACATGATGCCCGACGCCGATCACGACGCATGGGTCGATCCGCTCGAGATCGCCGACGTGATGGCGTTTCTCTGTAGCGACGCCGCGGCGGTGACGAGCGGCGCTGCGGTGCCAGTGTACGGCGAGGCCTGATCTCGGCCGCACCCATCGTTTTCGGCGCCGGTCTTCGAGTCGCTGTTCGAGACGACATCGCCGACTGCGATCGGCGGTCTCCGGGAGCGACAACACGACAGTGCGGTACGCGCCCTGGCGGCCGTAACGAGAAAACACTGTCCGCGCTACGAGCCCGATCGATCTCGAGCCGTGTCGAAAAAACGGCGGCTCAAAGCGGTGTCCGCGTCGATCAGAAGTTCCCGCTCAACCAGTCGGCGAAGTCACCGGTCAGGAAGCCGTAGTAGTCCCACGCGTTCAGCGCGACCAGTGCGATCAGTGCGACGACGACGGGAACCCGGACGAACCAGAGCCACGCGAGGCCGAGCGACCCGGTGTCTTTGATCCCCTTCCCGATCTCCTCGAGCGCCAGTTCGGGGACGACCCAGCCGACGAAGATCGAAAGTAGGAGGCCACCGAGCATGAGCAGGATGCTGTTCGCGAAGCCGTCGTAGAGGTCAACGAAGATGAGATCGAGCGCGGCCGGCGTCCCGACGAGGAAGATCGCGACGCCCAGCGCGACTGTGGCGGGAATCCGGTCGAACCCTTGTTCGTCGATCATATAGGCGACGACGACTTCCATGATACTGATCGCGCTCGAGAGCGCGGCGATGGCGACGGTCGCGAAGAATATCGCACCGAGGATGCCACCGAACGGCAGTTCGGCGAACGCCGCCGCGAGGCTGACGAAGATCAGCGACGGACCGGACGCACCCGGATCGATCCCCGCGGCGAACAGGACCGGGAACGCGATCAGTCCGGCGGTAAAGGCAATGAACGTGTCGAGCGAGGCAATGATACCGGCATCCGACGCAAGGTTCCGGTCCTCACCGAGATAGGACGCGTACGTGATCATCACGCCCATCCCCAGCGACAGCGTGAAGAACGCCTGTGCAGCGGCCGCCGGGAGAATCGTCGTCCACTCCGACGTGATCGTACTGAGTTCCGGCGAGAGGTAGTAGGCGTACGCGTCGGCGGCTCCCTCGAGCGTGAACGCGTAGGCCGCGAGGCCGATCGAAATGAGGATAATGGCTGGAACCATCACCTTCACCGAGAGTTCGATCCCGCGCTCGATGCCGAGTGCGACGATCGCGATGACCGCCACCATGAAGATCGCATGGAGGACGACGGCGTCGAGTCCGGTTGCGACTGCACCGAACTGTTCGGGTGCACTGTCAGCGGTGTACTGGCCCTGAAGTCCGAGTAAGACGTACCGAACCGTCCAGCCGGCGACGACGCTGTAATAGGACAGAATGACGAACCCGGCCGTGACGAAGACCCAACCGATCTTCGTCCACGCCCCGGTTCCGATCCGTTTCAGTGCCCCGACGGGGTTTCGCTCCGTGTTTCGGCCGACGACGAACTCGACGAGGATGACCGGGAACCCGACCATCACGATCAACAGAAGATAGATGAACAGGAACGCCGCACCACCCTGTTCACCGACCTGATACGGGAACCGCCAGATGTTTCCTAATCCCACTGCACTCCCCACCGCAGCGAGGATGAAGCCTGTTCGTGTGGCCCATGATTCGCGCTCTGCCATGGTTTAACCCTTTCTCACCATCCCTTAAAACCTTACATTCGGTGACTATCTTCAGTATTCTCCACCATCAGTGACATTTGTCGGTATTCGTCCCGTATTTATTTATGAATCGAAGCGTGTGGGGCGTAATAGTCCATCACATTGTGAATGTGTTTCACGCCTAGTGGCCGTCGAGCCGGCGTAACTGTACCGTCGCGTCCGAACGAAACCGCGGCCGGTCGGCTGCCACCCCGTGTGATACGACAACACCCGAACCCTCATGGGAAATAATACGAGTTACAGAACGTTTTTTATTCCGGTGGCCGTTGCCACGGCCAATGAGTCGCCACGGGAGGGTTTCCCTATGACGATGGAAGACCGCATCGACGAACTCGAGGAACTTCGCGAAGAGGCGCGCAAAGGCGGCGGCGAGGCGCGGATCGAGAAGCAACACGACAAGGGGAAGATGACCGCCCGCGAGCGGATCGACTACTTCCTCGACGACGGCACGTTCACGGAGTTCGACCAGCTCCGGACCCACCAGACGAGCCAGTTCGGGATGGAGGAGAAGAAGGTCCCGGGCGACGGCGTCGTCACCGGCTACGGCGAGGTCAACGGGCGGACCACCTTCGTCTTCGCCCACGACTTCACCGTCTTCGGGGGATCGCTCGGCGAGGTCTTCGCCGAGAAGGTCTGTAAGGTCATGGACATGGCGATGGAGGTCGGTGCGCCCGTCATCGGGCTCAACGACTCCGCCGGCGCCCGCATTCAGGAAGGCGTCAAGAGCCTCGCCGGCTATACCGAAATCTTCCGCCGGAATCAGGAAGCCAGCGGCGTCGTCCCGCAGATCTCCGCGACGATGGGGCCGTGTGCCGGCGGGGCCGTCTACTCCCCGGCGATCACCGACTTCATCTTCATGGTCAAAGACACCAGCCACATGTACATCACCGGCCCCGGTGTCACCAAGACCGTCACCGGTGAGGAAGTCTCCCACGAGGAACTCGGCGGCGCGATGACCCACGCCAACAAGACCGGCGTCGCCCAGTTCGCCTGCGAGAGCGAAGAGCAGGCCCTGGACGACATCAAGCGACTCCTCTCCTATCTCCCGCAGAACAACGTCGAGGACCCGCCCCGCGTCGAGCCGTGGGACGACCCCGACCGCCGCGACGAGGAGCTCAAGAGCATCGTCCCCCCGAGTCCCCAGAAGCCCTACGACATGACCAACGTCATCGACTCGGTGGTCGACGAGGGTTCCTTCTTCGAAGTCGCGGACAACTTCGCCCAGAACATCGTCGTCGGCTTCGGCCGTCTCGACGGCCGTTCCGTCGGCCTCGTCGCCAACCAGCCGCGGGTCAACGCCGGCACGCTGACCGTCGACGCCTCGATGAAGGCCTCGCGGTTCGTCCGCTTCTGTGACTCCTTTAACATCCCGATCGTCACCTTCGTCGACGTCCCCGGCTACATGCCCGGGACCGATCAGGAACACCGCGGGATCATCCGCCACGGCGCGAAGCTGCTCTATGCCTACGCCGAGGCGACGGTGCCCCTGCTGACGGTCATCACCCGGAAGGCCTACGGCGGTGCCTACTGCGTCATGGCCTCGAAGAACCTCGGCGCGGACGTCAACTACGCCTGGCCGACCGCCGAGATCGCCGTCATGGGTCCCCAGGGCGCGGTCAACATCCTCTACCGCGAGGAACTCGAGGAAGCGGACAACCCCGACGAACTGCGGGACGAACTCATCGAGGAGTACCGCGAGGAGTTCGCCAACCCCTACACCGCGACGGACAAGGGCTTCCTCGACGACGTCATCGTCCCGACCGAAACCCGACCGCGGCTGATCCGGGACCTCGAGATGCTCGAGACGAAACGCGAGTCGAACCCGGACAAGAAACACGGCAACATCCCGCTGTAACATGACCTCCCAGCAACAGCCGTCGGCCGACGACCGGGCCGCCGACGCGGGCGGCGCGGGGGACGACGATGCGTCGATGGGCCTCGAGGCGGCTCTGCCCGGCGACGTTTCGATCGAGTTGCCCGACGACGCCGACGACGAGGAGGCCGCGGCCATCGCGGCTGCGATCGGTGCCCACCTCCACGACCACGCGCTCGCGGCCGCCGCGGCCGCCGCCGACGGTGAGGAGACGTGGGACGACAAGCGGTGGGCCTTCGCCGGCCGGGTCCGCGCACAGCAACACCGGACCGTCCGCGTGCCCCGCGGCGCGCCGACCGACGCGTGGTCGGCAGCGGGACGGACCGAGCAGTTCTAAGCGTCCGACGACCCGTTTTCGATCGGTTAGTCGGCCAGAAAGAGCGATCTTACACCGACGGAACCGGACGGCGCTATTCCGAGTCCGAGCCCAGTTCGGGTTCCGGTTCGTCGTCAGTCTCGGACATGGTGATCGGCTCGTCCGGATCCATGCCTACGTCCTGCCCTTCCTTGATCGCCTGGGCCTGCTGTTCCATCGCCTCGACGTCCATCTCGGCCTGTTCGTCGATCTCGCCGATGATGTCCGCGATGTCGTCCAGCCCGATCAGTTCGCGCGTCTCGTCGTCGAACTCGAGACTGTCGAGTTCCGAGCCGTTTTTCTTCACGTCGCTGCCCGAGAGGTGCTTGCCGTAGCGCCCGACCAGCGAGGTGAGTTCCTGAGGCATGACGAAGGTCGTCGATTCACCTTGCCCGATCTCGGCCAGCGTCTCCATCCCCTTGTCGATGACCGCGCGCTCGCCCATCGACTCGGCCGAACGCGCTCGGAGGACGGTCGAGATCGCGTCGCCCTGTGACTCGAGGATCTGGCTCTGCTTTTCACCCTGTGCGCGGATGATGTTCGACTGCTTGTCCCCTTCGGCTTTCTCGACGGCGCTGCGGCGTTCCCCCTGGGCCTCGAGGATCATGGCACGGCGGCGGCGCTCGGCGGAGGTCTGTTCCTCCATCGCCCCCTTGACGCCCGCGGAGGGCGTGACCTCGCGGACCTCGACCGACTCCACTCGAATACCCCACTCGTCGGTGGGTTCGTCGAGTTCGGTCCGGATCCGCTCGTTGATCATCTCCCGTCGGGAGAGGGTGTCGTCGAGTTCCATGTCGCCGATCACGGCCCGCAGCGTGGTCTGGGCCAGGTTCGAGACGGCGCGCTGGTAGTCGTCGACCTCGAGGAAGGCGCGTTTGGCGTTCATCACCCGGATGTAGACGACGGCGTCGGCCGTCACCGGGGAGTTGTCCCGCGTGATGGCCTCCTGCTGGGGCACGTCCAACGTCTGGGTCCGCATGTCGAACGTGTAGATCCGGGAGACGAACGGTGGCACGATGTTCAGCCCGGGCTCGAGCAGTTTACGATACTCGCCGAAGACGGTCAGTGCGGCCCGGTCGTAGGCGTCGACGATCTCGACCATCTGCCAGACCGTGATCACCACGAGCAACAGCCCCACGGCACCGATGAGCAAGAGGGGGTCCTCGAGTACCGACTGGGTCTGTAGCGGACCGGGTACGAACTCGGACATGCCTGATTCAGGGTCCGTGATCGGATAACGATTGCCCATAACTAGCATGGGTCCGGTCCGTGAGGGATCGCGGTCGCCGAGTCCGACTCGAATCGGCGGCGATCGGGGTCGTCAACTGGCAAAAACTGACGCGTTGTCGAACCCGTTGCGAAAAAGTAAGGTAGGGTCCTGCCGACGGTTCTCACAGGAATGTTCAGGAAGGTTCTCGTGGCGAACCGCGGGGAGATCGCCGTCCGCGTCATGCGGGCGTGTGAGGAGTTGAATATCGGGACCGTCGCCGTCTACTCCGAGGCGGACAAGGACTCGGGACACGCCCGCTACGCGGACGAAGCGTACAACGTGGGGCCGGCGCGGGCTGCCGACTCCTATCTCGATCACGAGGGGGTCATCGAGGCCGCACGGAAGGCCGACGCCGACGCCATCCACCCCGGCTACGGTTTCCTCGCGGAGAACGCCGAGTTCGCGGGCAAGGTCGAGGACGCCGAGGGGATCACCTGGATCGGCCCGTCCAGCGATGCGATGGAGTCGCTTGGCGAGAAGACCAAGGCCCGGACGATCATGAACGAGGCCGACGTGCCGATCGTCCCCGGGACGACCGACCCCGTCACCGAGCCCGCGGAGGTCAAGGAGTTCGGCGAGAAACACGGCTACCCGATCGCCATCAAGGCCGAAGGTGGCGGCGGCGGTCGCGGAATGAAGGTCGTCTGGGACGAAAGCGAGGTCGAAGACCAACTCGAGAGCGCCCAGCGCGAGGGCGAGGCCTACTTCGACAACGACTCGGTCTACCTCGAGCGGTACCTCGAACAGCCCCGTCACATCGAGGTCCAGATCCTCGCGGACGAACACGGCAACGTCCGCCATCTGGGCGAGCGTGATTGTTCGCTCCAGCGACGTCATCAGAAGGTCATCGAGGAGGGACCGTCGGCCGCGCTCTCGGACGAACTGCGCGAGAAGATCGGCGAGGCCGCCCGTCGCGGCGTCGCCGCCGCGGACTACACCAACGCCGGCACCGTCGAGTTCCTCGTCGAGGAGGAGGACCGCGAGGCGGGCGAACTGCTCGGCCCCGACGCGAACTTCTTCTTCCTCGAGGTCAACACCCGCATTCAGGTCGAACACACGGTCACCGAGCAGATCACCGGCCTCGACATCGTCAAGCGCCAGATCGAGGTCGCCGCCGGCGAGGAAATCGACTTCGAGCAGGACGATGTCGACATCGACGGTCACGCGATGGAGTTCCGTATCAACGCCGAGAACGCGGCCAACGACTTCGCGCCCGCGACCGGTGGGACCCTCGAGACCTACGACCCGCCGGGCGGGATCGGCGTTCGGCTCGACGACGCCCTGCGACAGGGCGATGAACTCGTCACCGACTACGACTCGATGATCGCCAAGCTCGTCGTCTGGGGCGAGGACCGCGACGAGTGTATCGAGCGCTCGCTGCGCGCGCTACGGGAGTACGAGATCGAGGGGATCCCGACGATCATCCCGTTCCACCGACTGATGCTCACCGACGAGGAGTTCGTCGCGAGTACGCACACGACGAAGTACCTGGACGAGGAACTCGACGAGAGCCGCATCGAGGAGGCCCAGGAGCAGTGGGGCGGCGACACCGGCTCCGGCGGCAGTGAAGACGACGAGGAGTCCACCGAGCGCGAGTTCACCGTCGAGGTCAACGGCAAGCGCTTCGAGGTCGAACTCGAGGAACACGGTGCGCCAGCCATCCCGACGGGCGACGTCGAGGCCAGCGGCGGTGCCAGCCGACCGGAGCCGGCGGGCGGTTCCGGCGGCGACGACGGCGGTGCCGAACTCGAGGGCGACGGCGAGACCGTCGACGCCGAGATGCAGGGGACGATCCTCGACGTCGAGGTCGAGGAGGGCGACGAGGTCGCGGCCGGCGACGTGCTGGTCGTCCTCGAGGCCATGAAGATGGAAAACGACATCGTCGCCTCTCGCGGCGGCACCGTCACCCAGATCGCCGTCGAGGAAGGCGAGAGCGTCGACATGGGCGACACGTTAGTCGTCCTCGAGTAGCGCTCGCCCGCGGACGAACGTCTTCGCCCGAACGGCGAAGGGGGTCCCTACCCAACGGTCGATCGCACGCGACGTCGGCGAGACCCTGCGGGCGGTCGACCGGGAGCGGAGAGCGACCCCGGTGACCGCCACCCACCATCCATACTCGACGCCGCGTGCCCGCGAATACGATCGGTAACGCGACCGGTATGTCGATGTGCGGCAGCACCGAGCCATCGTCACGGACGACGGTCGCGCCGCGTCGAACGATCGACGCGTCACAGTGGTCGTTCGGTCAGCCATGGTCGCCAGTTTCGTGGCGGCGATACCGCGGCCGCGACCGCCCCCGACTCGCTTCTCTCGACCCCTGTTCTCTGTAGTCGCCGGTAGCGGTCCTCGAGTAGGGGACAGCACGCGTCGCGGAGAACGAGTGTCGATCAGTCGCCGGTTGAGACGCCTCGAGCGTCGCCCTCGGTGTCGTCCCAGGGGAGCGGGCCGTCGTAGCCCTCGGGAACGAACGGACAGAGCGGGTCGCTGGCGAGCGGGTCGCCGGTGTGGGCGAACGCGCGCGAGCGGCTGCCGCCACAGACGTGGCGGTAGGGACAGGCCCCGCACTTGCCCGAGAGGTTGTCCCGGTCCCGAAGCGAGCGGAACAGCTCTGAATCGCGATACAGCTCCGTGACCGGTCGGTCGCGGACGTTGCCGGCCGACTCCGGCAGGAATCCCGAGGGGAACACCTCGCCGGTGTGGCTGACGAAGGCGAAGCCGTCGCCCGCGACGATCCCCGTCCGTCGTTCGATCCCGTCGCCCGGACCGGGTCGGCCGCCGCTCTGGACGCCCTCGTCTTCGTCGGCTCGTCGCTGCATCGCGACCCGCCGGTACTGCGGCGCTTCGGTCGTCTTGACCCCGAACGGTTCGGTGTCGCTGACCTCGTGGAGCCACTCCATGACCGCGTCGGCCCGATCGGGTGCGATCGGCTCGAGGACCCGTCCACGACCGACGGGGACGAGGAAGAAGACGCTCCACATGACGGCCCCGATCTCGGTCAGCAGGTCCCGGATCGCGGGGAGTTCCGCGACCGTCTGCTGGCAGACGGTGGTGTTGACCTGGACCGGCAGCCCGGCCTCGCGGGCGTCCTCGACGGCCCTGATCGTCTCCTCGAAGCTGCCGTCCTCGCCGCGGAAGGCGTCGTGGGTCTCCGGCGAGGCCCCGTCGAGGCTGACGGCCATCCGTTTGAGCCCCGCGTCGGCCATCTCCTCGATCCGGTCGGCGGTCAGCGAGCCGGTCCCGCTGGGGGTGATCGTCATCCGCAGGCCGAGGTCGTCGCCGTGGGCGATCAGCTCCGGAACGTCGTCGCGGACGAGCGGATCGCCGCCCGAGAGGACGACCAACTGGCCGTCGCCGAACTCGGCCGCATCCTCGAGCAGCGCTTTCCCCTCGGCGGTCGAGAGTTCGTCGGGGTGGCGCTGGGGCTTGGCGTCGGCCCGACAGTGGTCACAGGCGAGGCCACAGGCCTGGGTGAGTTCCCAGATGAGGACGAACGGCCGTTCGGACGTGTCGAGATTGCCGGGGCGCATGGCGGAGTCTCGGGACCGTCGAACCGAAAACGCCGCTCCTGTTCCCGCGGGTCGGGAAGACCGGAAGATGTTCGGGCCGGCCGAGGGGAATTCCCGCGTGTTGGGAGGTCGCGCAACGGCCTTCGTTTTCGTCCCGAAGACATCGACATGGTCGAGAAAGCACGCCGCGCCCCGGTCGACAGCGACGAACGCGGGAACCCGACGCCACAGTGGGAGGTCTTCGTCCGCAACGAGGCGGGCGATCCGATGCGCCACGTCGGCAGCGTCGCCGCGGCCAGCGCGACGGAAGCCCACGAACACGCCGGTCGGTTGTTCGGCTGGTACGCCGTCGATCTGTGGGTCTGTCCGGCGGAGTCGGTCGAACGGTTCTCGACGCGCGGATTGGCCGCCGACGCCGAGGAGCGGCCGGACGAGGAGGCCGACGACGATGACGACGGGAGCGACGAACCCCGCGTCTACAAGGAGACGGCCGGCGCGTCGGAGGTGAACAGCCTGTGATCTCGATCAGCAAACTGCTCTGTGATCTCGACGCCGAGGGCGACGGGCTGCGCTACGACGCGGCCGACGAGTCGAAAAAGCCCCAGATCACCGACGAGAAACAGCACCGACCGGTCGTCGTCTGGAACACCACCCGCCGGTGTAACCTCTACTGTTCGCACTGCTATGCCGGCGCGGAGAACCAGGCCGCGACCGGCGAGTTCTCCACGGCCGAGGCGAAGACGTTCATCGACCAGCTCGCCGACTTCGGCGCGCCCGTCCTGTTGTTCTCCGGCGGCGAGCCGCTGGTTCGCGAGGACCTGATCGAACTCGTCGGCTACGCCGCCGACCGGGGCGTTCGCCCGGTACTATCCTCGAACGGAACGTTGCTGACCCGCGAGAAGGCCATGGCCCTGAAAGACGCCGGGCTCCAGTACGCCGGGATCTCCGTCG
Organism: Natrinema thermotolerans DSM 11552; assembly: GCA_000337115.1. Taxonomy (GTDB): domain Archaea; phylum Halobacteriota; class Halobacteria; order Halobacteriales; family Natrialbaceae; genus Natrinema; species Natrinema thermotolerans. The sequence continues at coordinate 38,479 of AOIR01000039.1, read as the reverse complement.
ACGGACTCCCCGAGCGCAACGACCGGTTCCGCGGCGAAGAAGGGGCGTTCGACGCCGCCGTCCGCGGCATCGAGAACTGCCTCGAGGTCGGACTCAAGACCGGCCTGCGCTATACGATCACCGAGGCCAACGCGCCCGATCTCGAGGGCGTCGTCGACCTGCTGGCCGAGAAAGGCCTCGACCGGTTCTGTTTCTACCATCTGGACTACGGCGGTCGCGGGGCCGAAATCGTCGACGCCGACCTCTCCCCCGCGGAGAAACGCGAGGCGGTCAAGCAGGTCGCCGACCTCACGCTCGAGTACCACGACCGCGGCGAGGAGATCGAGACCCTGCTCGTGGGCAACTACGCCGACGCGGCCTACCTCGTCGAGTACGCCCGTGAGGAGTTCGGCGAGGCGAAGGCGCAGGCGGTCTACGACTACCTCGAGCGAAACGGCGGCGATCCGACCGGCGAGCGGATCGCCGACGTCGACTACCAGGGCAACGTCCACCTCACCCAGTTCTGGCAGGGCTACAGCCTCGGGAACGTCCGCGACCGGCCCTTCGGCGAGATCTGGGAGGACGAGTCCAATCCGTTGCTCAAGGCCCTACGGAACCGCGAGGAGCGGCTGAACGGCAAGTGCGCGGACTGTCAGTACAAGTCGATCTGTCGCGGTGCGTCGCGGCTGCGGGCGCTGGCGACGACGGGCGATCTGTTCGCGCCGGACCCGCAGTGTTACCTCACCGACGAAGAGGTCGCGGGTACGGGGTCGGCCGTCGGCGGCGCGGCCGGGGCTGGAGCCGACTGACGGGGAATCGGACGAAGGAAACGATCGGGCGGGCGTTCAATCCGGATCGCCGGCTCGGCGTCGGGCGTCGGGCCGCGCCGGCAGGTGGCCAGTACAGCGGCGACAGTAGGTGTACAGGTGTTCGTTTTCCGTACCGCAGTGCCGACAGGTGACCGGGTCGTCGATCGAGGTCGTGCGAGAACGCATCGGCGACGCTACGAAACGGGAGCGAATAGCCGCCGGGCTGACGTTTGCAAGGCCGTCGCCGTCGGTCGATCTACTCCTCGAGGACGTGCGCGCGAGTGACGTGGCCGCCACAGCCACACTGATCGATGTACTCGAGCCGGAGGCCGTCGAAGGCCGCCTCGAGTTCGTCCCAGAGGTAGGTCTCGGGGTGGCCGTGGTCGCCGTGGGTGACGAGGTTGACGTGGTAGCCGGCGGTCGTCGCCACGATCGCGTCTTTCGCCTGTTCGACGATGAGGTCCCGGTCCATCGCGTGTTCGGGCCCCTCGAGGTTCGCCGACCAGGACGCGTCGTGTTCGCCGCGGGTCACGGGTTCGACGCCGGAGACGTCTTCGGTCATAGTCGTCACTCGGCCGTCGACGGGGGTAAGGCCTGAGCCGAACGTCTTCGCCCATGGTCCCGGTCCCCGTCGAGGGTCGCGGCCCCACACCCGTCTCAACAGCAGAACATGAACGGGTAGATCAGGGCGACGCGGTCGTCCTCGTCGAGTTCCGTCTCGAATCCGCCGAGGTGTTCGTTGAAGCGGCCGTTGACACAGACGCGAGCGTAGGGCCTGGTCTGGTCGCCCTCGGGGTTCTTGCGCCAGGTCCCGGGCAGATCGTCGGGCACCGGGGCCCAGCCGCTGTGGGTCGCGTCCGCCTCGGTTTCGGCGATGAGCATGTCCTCGAGGTCGTACTCGGCAAAGAAGTCCTCGAGGAAGTCCCGTAGTCGGTTGCCCTCGAAGGTAAACTCGAGTTCGTGAGTCCCGACGGCGGTCCGGACGTGACCGGTACAGCGGACGGTCACGGTGGTCGTCTCGATGTCTCGGTCGGCTGTCGTGGCCGGTCGCGTCTCACCGGTGGTCGCTTGGTCTGTTCGCATGGGTGCGGATACGGGGCGAGCGGGCAAACAGTACCCTCCGAACGTGTTCGGGAAGAAGGGGACGGCGATCCGGACCGAACCCCGAGACATGAACGGGATACCGGGCGGGTTACGGACCGATCAGCAGCCCCCGATGGCGATCCCGCTGCGACACTTCGTTCTCGCCTTGGGCTTTCTGGTCGTCGGGGTCGGCGGCGGGTTCGTCATGGCCGTCGCGTCGCTTCCCGGACTGTCGGGTCTCGCCCACCTGCACACGCTGCTGGTGGGCTGGGTCGCGGTGACGATCATGGGCGCGATGACCCAGTTCGTCCCCGTCTGGTCCGGCGTGACGATCCACTCGCGGCGGCTGGCGGTCGCACAGCTGTGGCTGCTCGTCGTCGGCGTGGCGGGGTTCGCGGCGGCGCTGCTCGCGGGTACCTACGCCGCGTTGCCGATCCCCGCTGCCCTGATGCTGGCGGGGATCTGGACGTTCGTCTACAACGTCGGCCGGACGCTCGCTCGCGCGCGCCCGTTCGATTTCACTGAGCGACACTTCGCGTTCGCACTCGCCGCGTTCGCCCTCGTTGCGCCCTTCGGAATCCTGCTGGCAGTCGGGTTCACGCGACCCGTGTTCGACTCGGTCGGCGTCGCTCGGTTCGAAGTGCATCTCGCGCACGCGACGCTCGCGCTGTTCGGTGCCCTGCTTTCGACCGTCGTCGGCGCGCTCTACCAACTCGGGAAGATGTTCACGCAGGCCGACCCCGACCGGCTCGATCAGTGGCTGCTCCGACTCGAGCAGGTCATGTTCCCCGCGGGGCTGGTCGCGCTCGCGCTCGGCCGCGGGCTCACAGTCGAACCGCTGGCCCGTGCCGGCGCGGTCGGGCTACTCGTCGGGCTGGCGGCGTTTACCGTCGTTATTGCCCGACTGCTGGTCGGCGCGACCGTCGAGCGGTCGCCGATGCTCGCCCGCTACTGGGTCGTCGTCGCGGCGCTGTTCGCCTGGATCGCGCTGGCCGCGCCGACGTGGTGGGCCGATCCGCTCGCCTACGACGCGCTCTTCGGCCATCCCGACGGGCGGAACCTCCTGTTGTTCGGCGTCTTCGGCTTCGTCGTCATCGGGTCGCTGTATCACATCGTCCCCTTCATCATCTGGATCGAGCGCTACAGCGACCGGCTGGGCTTCGAACAGGTCCCGATGATCGACGATCTCTACGACGACCGCCTCGAGCGGGCCGACTTCTGGGCCACGCTCGTCGGGTTCGCCGGCCTCGCGGCCGCGCCGCTGGTCGGTCTCCCGTCGGTCGCCGTCGCGGCCAGCAGCGCCCTCGCGACCGTCGGCGTCGGCCTGTTCGTCGCGAACATGCTGTGGACGATCCACCGCCACGGGCCCGACGGACTCGCGGGCGTCCTCTCGAGCGCGCTCGAGTCGGGCGAGGAGTCGCCCGCGGCGGGCGGCGAGCCCGACGTCGACGTCCCGCCGGACCAGTAGACGGGACTCTACTCGTCGGGGGAGACGTCAACCCCCGGCTCGTACCGCTGTGACTCGATCGTCGAGACCACCAACTCGCCGTACTCGGCGGCGGTCAGTTCGCCCGCGTTGTACTCCTCGGCATAGGTCGTCTCGACGGTCGCCGATCCGTACGACGCCGGCGCATCGTCGAGGATCGTCGCCCCTAACGCGACGGTGTCGTAACCCGCGTCGATCAGCGCGGCGTAGCCGCCGGCGAGCAGCGCCACGTCGTGGACGTTGCCCTCGTCGTGGCGGTCCGTATTGACGTACTCGAGGGTCAGTACGTCGCGCTCGCGCTCGATCGACTCGACGGCCACGTCGTACTCCTCGAGGGTCGCGGCGAGCCCCTCGGGGTCGGTGATGTCGGCACCTGCGAGTTCCGGAATCCGCTCCTCGAGGATCGCGCTCCGTTCCGCGACGGGCAGCGAGGGAACGTACTCCGATATCGGCCATTTCTCGTTCGTCGGAAACTCCGTTCCCATCTCCTCGATGCAGCCGGCGAGGGCGGCGGTCGCGGCGACGGTTCCCGCTCGCAGGAACCGCCGCCGCGTCCGCGTTCGACCGCCCGTCTCCGTCGCGTCCCGATCCATACCCCGTTCTCGCTGCCGCGGGGCAAATGGGTTCGTTCTGCAAACGCCGGCAGCGGGGTAAAGGGATGATTTCCCGTAGGGTCGCTCACCCCGGATGGCCCTCGAGCTGTACACCGTCGGCCTCGTCGTGATCGGGATCGCGCTGTTCGGCGTCGCGGTCCTCCCGCGGTTCGTCTCCGATCGAGCGATCTCCTTGCCGATCTTCTTCGTCGCGTTCGGGATGCTCGTCTTCGGGCTGCCGATCGGACTGCCCGCACCGGATCCCTTAGAGCAGGGGACGACGACCGAACACTTCGCGGAGATCGGCGTCATCGTCGCCCTGATGGGCGTCGGCCTGAAGATCGACCGCGTCCCCGGGCTGCGCGAGTGGGCCTCGACCTGGCGGTTGCTGGCGGTCACGATGCCGCTGTCGATCGCCGGCGCGGCGCTGCTGGGCCGGTGGCTCGGCTTCGCCGTTCCGGCCGCGGTCCTGCTCGGGGCCTGTATCGCCCCGACGGATCCCGTGTTGGCCTCGGAGGTGCAGGTCCGCGGGCCGGGGATGGGCACCGAGGCGAAGTCGGCCGACGAAAAGGCGGGGATGGAAGACGAGGTCCGGTTCGCGCTCACCTCCGAGGCCGGGCTGAACGACGGGCTCGCCTTCCCCTTCACGAACCTCGCGATCGCCGCCGCGCTCGTCGGACTCGCGCCCGGCAACTGGATCGGCGAGTGGCTGCTGGTCGACGTGGGCTACCGGATCGTCGTCGGCGTGATCGCCGGGATCGTCCTCGGCGCTCTGACTGCTCGCCTCGTCTTCGCCACCGAGCCCGACACGCCGGTCGCCAAATCGGTACAGGGGCTCGAGGCGATCGCGGGCACGCTGGCGGTCTACGGCGCGACCGAACTCGTCGGCGGCTACGGCTTCATCGCCGTTTTCGTAGCCGCCCTGATGGTCCGCCACTACGAGCGCTCCCACGACTACAACCGGTCGCTCCACGAGGTCAGCGAGTTCGCCGAACAGGTGATGATGGCGCTGATCATGCTCTTTTTCGGCGGCGCGATCGGCGGCGGATTGCTGGAACCGCTCACCCTCGAGGCGGTCGTTGCGGTCGTCGCGATCGTCTTTCTCGTCCGGCCGTTGGCGGGGCTGATCGGCTTCCTCGGGTTCGATCGCGACCCGGCCGAGCGGGCGACGATCGCCTTCTTCGGCGTCCGCGGGATCGGCTCCTTTTACTACCTCGCCTACGCGCTGAACCACGCCGCGTTCCCCGACGCCGACCGCCTGTGGGCGCTCGTGGGGGCCGTCGTCCTCGTCTCGGTCGTCGTCCACGGGATCACCGCGACGCCGGCGGTCCGCTGGCTCGAGGCGCGGGCGGAGAACCGGGAGTAACGGTCCGCGACGCGACGGCCCGCCGGTCGAAACGACGGGCAAAATCGACCCGCTCGAGCGGCACCCATCGCACCGTTCGGGCAGCGGATCGCCCGTTCAAATCCGGAGTTCGATTCCGTCCTCGAGTTCGGGATCGGCACCGAGGATCGCGGACAGCTGGGGCTGTAGCCGGTCGAACCGGTCCGTCGGTCGCACGAGCTTTCGCTTCGGGTCGTACTCGATCACGCCTTCGGATTCCAACTTCGGAATGTGCGTGTGACGGAGCGAGAGTCGAATTTCGGTTAACACACCGCCGGAAACGTCGGTAACAGACGTCTGATGGGTTTGAGTGAGGACCGTCCGCCTGAGATCGTTCACCGTCAACGGCCGCCGCTCCCCGTCGAGTACTGCGAGGACGACGCGGCGGCGCCGATTCCGACAGAGGTCGAGTACCGTTTCGAACGCGATCGGGTTCTTGCTCATTACGCGTGTTTCAGCATGCCTTCGGGCTTCACGTTCACTTTTTAGTATTCAAAACCCTTTTAAGGGTCCTCTCGGCGATCGGCCGAAACGTCGGAGAGCGTGTTGCCGAGAACGTGGTTGATGCCCCGCCGGAGACGGGACGCGACGGCCTGCTGTGTGATCCCGAGTTCGTCGCCGATCTCTTCCATCGTCACTTCGCGCGGCGATTCGAAATAACCCCGCTCGTAGGCCAGTTCCAGCGCCTCCTGCTGGGTCTCGGTCACGGCCGCCTCGGTGGCCGTTTCGACCGGCGTGAGCGCGTTCAGTCCCGTCAACGTGATCGGGATGCCCAACTCCCGACAGCGGGACTGAAACGCCGCGATGTCGCTCCGGTCGTCGCCTCGGATCTCGAAGGTCCACTGTACGTTCGTTCCGACAGCTTCGATGAGCGCGATCTCCGTGTCCGTCAGGACCGTCAACACGTCGTCGTAATCAACCGCCCATTCGACGCGCAACAGATACTCGTCCTCGACGGAGTCGACGAACCGGATTCGCTCTACGCCCGGATGGTTCGTGAACGCGCTCTCGATGTCGTCGATCTCCGTTCCGCGAACCCAGAAGTAGGGGATCACGACGTCTCGAGCGGGGATGATCCGCTCGAGTTCGACCGTCACGTCCGGCAGCCGTTCGAACACCGTCCCCAGCGGGAACTCGTCCGCCGGAACGGTAAAGGAAGCCTCGGTAGCCATCGTCCGATACGTCTCGTCCGGGACCTAAAACGTCACGGCGCGATGCGACCGAGCCGCGACCCGACTCGCTCTCCTCGTTCGATACCGCACGGCCGTCCCGTCAGCCGGTCAGCGAGGACCGCTCGAGGAAGATCGTCCAGCAGACCGCGGCGTAGAGGGCCGCGCCGAGGACCGAGAGCCACCGGCCGGGGCCGACGAGCGCGGGCACGGATCCGAGCAGGCCCGCGACCTCGAGCGCGAGGCCGCCGAGCAGGGCCGCGATCGAGACCCGCGCGGTGCGGTCGCCGATCCCGGACGCCGAGGCGACCGCGGGCGGATAGAAGCGGTAGCTGACGCCGACGATCGTCAGCGCGAGGAAGCCGCCGACGGCGAGCCGGTAGTGAGCTGTGTATGCGGTCGCCGGAAGGAGCCCAGCGGACGCGAACGCGAACCCGAGCCCCAGTAGGGCAACGGCCCCGGCACAGCCGGCGGCCCCCAGCAGCGCACGGCTTCCGACACGGTCGCGGTCGCTCTGTCGGGAGAGATCGGTGACGGCGGCCGCGAAGCCCACCAGCGCGACCGCCTCGAGGCCGGCCCCGAGCGAGAAGACCGGTCCGCCGCGGAAGTCGACGGCGAGCAGCACGGGGCCGACGCCGCCGCCAGTCAAGACGACGGCCGCGAGCGCCGGGCGGACGTCGGCGACCAGCAGCCGCGGCAGCAAGCGAAACCCGATCGCAAACACGAGGAGGGCAGCCGTTCCCGCCGCGAACAGGTGGGTCGTTGCCGGGCCGGCAGCGGGGGCGATCGTCGGCTCGAGGCCGAGCGCCCGCGCCATCTCCAGCGCCGATCCGGCGAGCAGATAGGCGACGACGACGGGGACGGCGGCGTTCGCGAGCCGGTCGACCCGCCGGCGGTGGGCGTCGGTGTCGCCGGTCCCGGTCTCCCGTCCCGTCGGGTTGTCGCGGACGGTCCAGCCGATCGCGGCGACGAAGACGATCACGCCGGCGAACCAGCAGATCGCGGCCACGGGACCGACCGTAGCCGGCCCGCGTCCGGCACCGGCGGCAACCGACCCGAGCGTGCCAAGCAGCGCGAACGGCAGGTGGATCGCGGGTGCCAGCGGGACTGCCAACTCCCGTGCGAAATAGGACGGGACGAGGGTGTAGGCCTTCCCGAAGACGACGTGGAAGACGAATCCATACACGCCGAGCGGGACCGTCGCCGCCCTCGGGAGACCGGCTGCGACGGCGACCTGCCACGCGAGAAAGAAGCCGACGCCGACCGCGACGAACGTCCGCGACCACCGCGTGACCGTCGCCGCCGCGGTCCCGGACGCGGCCATCGATCCTCAGAAGGGCGACTGGACGCTCGAGTCGTCCTCGTCCCCGTCGGCGGTGGTCGGACTCGGTACGGCCGGCCCATCGGGCTCGCTTGGCATCTCGCCCGACTCGAGGTAGGTATCCTCGAGGGTAGCCAGCGCGTCGTTCAGGGTATCGGATTGGTGGTGGCTCTCGCGGACGCGTACTCGGACGAGATCGTACTCGTGGCGTTCGCTGAGGCCGTTCCACGCACGGAACGACCCCTTAACGAGGGCGTCGGCCTGGGGACAGAACTCCGTGGTCGGGCTGAACTCCGCCCGCAGGACCGTCGGGTCGTCGGCGTCGACCGCGTACCGGTAGCCGGCGTCGGGATGGCGCTGGTCGAGGTTGAGTCGCGCGAGGTTGTAGCCGAACGTCGCGTCGTAGACGCCCCGTTCCTCGAACAGTTCCCGCGAGATATCGTGGAAGGCGACGTGATCCTCTCTTTCGAGGAGGTCGTGACCCTCGAGGAACCGTCCCGGTTCCGGGAGGTGTTCCGGAACGAACTCCTCGGGGTCGTCGAACCCGTCGCCGTCGTCCGCCGATCGCCCGCTCGAGAAGGGATTCATCGTACTCGTTCCTACTACCCGAACTACCCAGTACGGTTTCCCGAACATGTACCCCTCGATTCGTCGTCGGCCGTCCGTTTTCACTGAGTTGCCGTTATCGGTGGTATAACCGGTTATTTCCCTGTTACTGTCGACCCTTGAATAGTTTTGGATTTGTTGAGTATAGTAGAACTATCCATAAATTAGCCTCCAACAAATACACCAGAGTACTGAGCTGGCTTCTATTGAACTGATCTGTCTATTCAATTCAGACTCGGGCCAGAGGATTTATATCCGATCGAAGTAAGAGTCCGGCCAATGCTACTCTCAGTCGATCGCTCCGACGCGACAGCCGGTCAATCAGTTTGTTTCGACATTATCGCCGCTGTCGCCGAGCGGGAAGGCATCGATCCGGTAGATCTCGAACCGCCCGAGTACGAGGCACTCTACGATGTCGTCAACCCGGAGGCGCTCGATGCACTGTTTGCGACCCGCTCGAACGGCACACAGCGGCCGACCGGCCGCGTCGAATTCCCCTTCTGTGGCTATCACGTGGTCGTCGGCAGCGACGGCGAAATAGAAGTCTCCGACCCCGAGACGGACCTCGAGTAACGGCTTACTCCCGCTGACTCTCGATTCGGCGCCGCCACTCGGCGGGAATCGGCCGCGAGCCGTCTCCGTCCGGATCGGCCAGCACCTGGACGGTCCGGGCCGTCGCCGCCCGCTCCCCGTCGGCGCGGACCTCGTAGGTCATCGGCAGGCTCGCCTCGCCCAGTTCCGACACGGAAAGCGCGACGGTGACCGTCTCGTCGGCCTCGATCGGTCGCTCGTACTCGATCTCGAGGCTCACGAGGACGGTCGTCGTTTCCTCGAGCGAGATATCGAGGACGTCCCGGAAGTAGGCCTCCCGGGCCTGCTCGAGGTAGGTCGCGTAGACCGCGTTGTTGACGTGGCCCATGAAGTCGATGTCGCGGAGCCGGACATCGATCTCGGTCTCGTAGCTGTAGTCGGCCATCGGCGAACGCGTAGGAGCGGGGGTACCGTATAGCTGGTCACTCGCGGCCGGCGGCCTCGAGATGCGAGCGGGTCGCGATCGCAGTCAGTCGCCGGCCGTTGCCGCCTCGAAGACGTCCTCGTGGAGCCGGTCGGCGACGTGTTCCATCAGCGGTTCCATGTTGCGGGTGTCGGCCCGGTTGTACTCGACGAGCGTCTCGAGGGACCCCTCGTCGCCACTTTCGTACTCGTGCCAGAGACGGACGGCGTCGCGGCCGCTCAGCTCCGGCATGTCGCGGTCGATGCCGATCTCGCGTTCGATCGCCTTCAGCCCGCCGTCCAGCCCCAGCTTCTTGCAGGGGTACATGAGATCGACGTGGGGGACATCGACCGAGACGTCGAAACACGTCTCGAGGAAGGGGACGTCGAACCGCTGGCCGTTGAACGTGACCAGCAGGGCCGATTCGTCGAGTTCCCGCTCGAGGCGGGCGGCCGTGAGATCGCGGTCCTTGACGAAGGTCTTCGTCTCGCCGCCCCGATAGAGGCTGACGGTCGTCACGTCCTCACAGGCGGCGTCGAGGCCGGTCGTCTCGATGTCCAGAAAGCAGGTCTCGTCGCTGACGTTCTCGTAACAGCGCCAGCGGCTCGCGGCCGGCAGCGCTTCGGCGAACGGCGAGACGTCGCCCCGCTCGAGGTGGGCCCGGCCCTCCTCGATGAACGTCTCGATCCGTGCCGCGAGCGTCGAGCCGACGACGCTGCCGTCGAACTCGTCCCAGTGGGTCACACCGTTCTCCCAGAGCCGGCGCTCGGTGGTCTCTCCGACGCCGTGAACGGGAATGAAGCTGTTCTCGATTCGCACACCGGGTAGAGGGGGCAGGGTAGCTAAAAACGCTTGGATCGTCGATAGCGTCGTCGCGCCGTCACACCGTCGGTCGTTCTCGTCCCGTCGCGGTTCGCGTTAGCTGCTGTTGGCCAAAGAGACAGTCCGTTCGACGACGCTACCCATCGGGCGCTCCCGCGCCCTCGTCGATGCTTCCGAGCCGAAACCGACGCGAGCAGCACGCGGTGGCGTTCCGGTGCCAACAAACGGGTTCACTCGAGCGGTGGGCGACCGCCCGACTTTTCGTGTTGGCGGCCGTAGGTATCGTATGGCCGACCACGAGGACGAACTCGTCGACGCCGTTCGCGAACTGACGCGGACGATCGACGCGCTCCGAGCGGAACTGGATGAATCGGGTCCGCGCCGGCCGCGGCTTCGGCCGCCGACGCCGCGGGAGCTGTTGCGCGTGACCGACGAGGTCGCGATCCCCGCCGCGCTGGCCGTCCTCGAGACCAGCGTCCGCGCGCTCGAGGCGTTCCAGCGCGGGCTGCAAGTCGTCCGCACTGAGCGGGCGGTCCGGGATCGGACCGAGACGGCCGCCGCGTCGACCGGCGAGCAGGCGGATCGGCTCCGCCAGACGACGCTGTCCAGTCTCGATACCGTTCTCTCGGAACTCCAGCGGGCCGCCTCGTCGGGGCAGTTGCCTGCTGACGACGAGGCTCGTGACCTCCTCGCGGAGGCCCGCGACCTCCGCGACGACGTCGACAGCCGACTTCGGGCGGCCGCGGAGACAGACCCGGAGGCGGCCGATCGGGACCGCTCGGACGGTTCGGGCGGCGTCACGATCGATATCGAAGAGGGACCGCTGGACGACGGTGGTCGGGACGGCACCGACGGCGACCCGGACCCCGCCGTCGACGTCGACGCCGAACTCGAGACGCTGCGGGATCAGTACGGCGAGGGCGACTCGAGCGACGGTGATTCGGACGCGTCGGACGGGACTGACGGCTCCTCGAGCGACGGCGGGGACGACGGCTCGAGCGACGAGAACTGAGGGCGGAATTTGCGGACGCGTTTTTCCACGGGACCGACCGCCATGAATGGGGAGAAGAAGTGTTCTGCTATCGTGGCAACGGGGAGTTGCCACACCCTCCCCAGCCGACTCGTTCGCTCATTTCAGTCGCTCACTCGTCCCTCGCACAGTGTCGTCGACTGCCCTCACCGTCGTTCGGTCAGTCGACAGCGCGCGCCACCGCACGCTGGATGATCGGGATGGCTCCGCGTTCGGAAAAACGAACCCGCGCTACTGGCGAATTAGACCGGTTCGAACCGGTAGCCGTCCCACGACTGGCTCTCGGGCTCTCTGATGCCCGCGCCGGGTTCGCGGAGTTCGTCGACGTGGACCGGCCGGACCTCGTCGCCGGTCTCGAGGTCGTCGGTCGTCGCCTGGCCGATCGCGCGGACCGTCTCGCCATCTACCTCGAACTCGACGATCGCGAGCGTGTTGGGTTCGCGGACGCCCGGCGGCGTCGCGGTACTGGTCGTCCAGGTCACGACCTCGGCGGTGTACTCGCTGAGGTCGATCGTTTCGACCGGCTCCGAGCCGCCCGGTCCGCGCGGGTGGCCGGGGTAGGTGATCGAGCCGTCGTCGTAGCGGGTCGCGTCCATCGTCATTGTGCTGCCTCCATGATGGTGGTGATGACGCAGTTGCCGAAGCCGCCGACGTTACAGCACAGCCCCACGTCCGCGTCGACCTGTCGGGGGCCGGCCTCGCCGACGATCTGTTCGTAGATCTCGACGCCCTGTGCTACGCCGCTGGCTCCGAGCGGATGGCCCTTCGATTTGAGCCCGCCGGAGGTGTTGATCGGGAGGTCACCGGTGTCGCGCTCGGTGTCCCCCGCTTCCACGCGTTTCCAGGCCTCGCCCTGCTCGGCGAAGCCCAGCCCCTCCATCTGGAGGAACTCGAGGATCGTGAACATGTCGTGGAGTTCGGCCACGTCGATGTCCTCTGGTCCGCGACCGCTCATCTCGTAGGCCCCGTTGCCGCTCTCGACGACCCCGCCCATGACGGTGGGGTCCTCGCGCTCGTGGACGACGTGGGTGTCCGTCGCGCCGTCGATTCCCGTGATGAGGGCGTAGTTGTCGGTGTACTCCTTGGCGACGGACTCGGGACAGAGCATCAGCGCCGCCGAGCCGTCCGTGATCGGACAGAAGTCGTACAGCCGAAGCGGGTCGGCGACGATCGGCGACTCGAGGGCCGTCTCCACGTCGATCTCCTTTTGAAACTGCGCGTTCGGGTTGTCGACGCCGTTTTTGTGGTTCTTGACCGCCACCTTCGCGAGGCTCTCGCGGGGCGCGTCGAACCGCTCTAAGTAGTGTCGCGCCGTCAGCCCCGCGAAGGATGGCAGCGTGACGCCGTGTTTGTACTCCGCGGGATGGGTCAGCGACGCGATGACGTCGGTGGCCTCCCCCGTGGTCTTGTGGGTCATCTTCTCGCCGCCGACGAGCAGAGTCATGTCGCTGGCCCCGCTGGCGACCGACTGCCAGGCCGCGTAGATCCCCGCACCGCCGCTCGAGCTGGTCTGATCCACTCGTTGCGTGTACGCCGGCATCGCGTCGAGGTCGTGGGCCAGGGCGTTTGGCACGCCGGTCTGGCCTTCGAACTCGCCGCTTGCCATGTTCGAGACGTACAGGTGTTCGACGTCGTCGGCGTCGACACCCGCGTCCTCGAGACACTCGATCCCGGCCTCCGCGAGGAGGTCTTGGATCCACTCCCCCTCGCGTTGCCCGAACTGGGTCATCGAGGCGCCGATGATTGCAACCGGTTCCATATCTTACTGGACTCGAGTCAATGATTTATAAGTGAGGGTCGTCGACCGGGGACGACGCTGCGACCGGCCGGTTGCGACGACCGATCGGCCGATTAGGCGGACTCGGCCGCGGCCGTCCGCAACTCGCTCGCACGCGAGCGCGCCTGCGAGATCACCGCAGGACGGGCTTCGAAGGAGACGACGACGTCCTCGTCGCCGTAGGTGACGTCGTCGACGTGGGCGTTGTCGTGGAGCCACGAGACGACGCTCATCGTGTCGTCGGTCATCGGTAACAGCAATCGCTCGGCCTCCCAGTCGGGCAGTTCACGCTCGATGCGCTCGAGCAGGCCGTCGACGTTCAGCCCCTCCTTGGCGCTGACCGTGACCGGGTTCGGCGCGAGCGAGGACAGCGCCTCGCGCTTCTCGGCGAGTTCCGCGTCGTCGACCTGGTCGATCTTGTTCAACACGGTCACGATCGGGGCCTCGTTGCGCTCGTAGAGGGTATCGTGGGAGGTGACGAGCTTCTCGTGGATCTCGTCGATCGGTTCGCTGACGTCGACGACGAGCAAGACGAGGTCCGCCCGGTAGACCGAATCGAGCGTCGACTTGAACGACTCGACCAGCCAGTGGGGCAGGTCGCTGATGAACCCGACGGTGTCGGTCACCAGCACGTCGCGCCGGTCGATGTCGGCGCGTCGGGTGGTCGTTCCGAGCGTCGTGAACAGCTTGTCCTGTGACTCGGCGGTCGGATCCAGATCCCGGTGGAGGTCCTCGTTCTCCTCGACCTCGAGGTCGGTCGCGAGTTGCCGGAGCAGGGTCGACTTGCCGGCGTTGGTGTAGCCCGCGAGCGCGACCAGATCGAACCCCGAATCGCGCCGGCGCTCCCGACGCTGCTGTTCGGTCTGTTCGATCCGCTCTAACTCGTCTTTGATACGGCTGATCTGGGCCTTGATGTCCTGCTCGCGGCTCTCGTCGTACTCGCCAAGCCCCATGAACCCGGGGTGTTCCTCGCGCTTGGCGAGGCTGGTCTTGGCTTCGGCCCGGGGGAGTTCGTACCGCAGTTCGGCCAGTTCGACCTGCAGTTGTGCTTTCCGAGTCTGGGCGCGTTGCCCGAAGATCTCGAGGATCAGGGTAAAGCGGTCGATGACCTCGACCCCCTCCGGCAGGAGCTGGCCGAGGTTGTACGTCTGGTAGGGGCCCAGCCGGTTGTCGAAGATTACCGTCGCCGCGTCGGTCTCTTCGACCAGCGCCGCGAGTTCCTCGGCTTTCCCCTCGCCGATCTGGAGCGCCGGATCGGCCCGGCGGGACTGGGTGACCTCACCGACGACGGTATACCCCGCCGCGCGGGCCAGGTCTCGGATTTCGCTCGTATCGGGCGTTCCCGAGTCGACGCGTTTGGCGATGATCGTGTTCATGCAGGTAGCTGTGTGGTCCCCGGGCGCGGCCGTGATCGGTCGCGATCGCTCGAGCAGCGCGGCTCGTCGGCCCCGACGGTCGCCGTCGAGAAACGACTGACTCGAGGGCGGTGTGGACACCGCCGCGTGGTCCCGGCAACGCTAACGATGCCGGCCGAACACCTCCGTTGCGTGGCGCGGGCGGACGTGACACATACTCGCCCGTACGCGACCGATCGTCTTGAATCCCGTGCCCGGGGCCGTCCCGCGATCGCCCGCTCGGCGAACCCAGCCCCGCCACGGACCGGCCTGGCCCGGCCCGAAAGCCGGTTCCGACGCCCTCACTGATCGAAACAGTCATGCGAGCCGACTCGAATGGACGCCCACATGCTAGATCTCGATCCGACGACGCTGGGCCTCGAGTTCGGGGCCAGCGCACTCGTCGGGGGCCTCATCGGGTACGCCGCCAAGAAGATCGCAAAGCTGCTCGCGATCATCGTCGGCGTCGAACTGATGGCCTTTCGCTTTCTCGAGTCCGAAGGGATCGTTACCGTCGACTACGAGCGCCTCACGGCCGGGTTGCTCTCGTCGAGCGACAGAACCGGCAGCTGGCTCGAGTCGGCCGTCTCGACGCTGTCGATCGGCGTCGGCTTCACCAGCGGCTTCCTGATCGGGTACAGGCGAGGGTAAGGGCACGAATCGGCCCCGAATCACTCCCTCAGCGGGTCTTCAGATCGCCCTTGTCCTTGACGATCTCCGTTTCGGCCTCGCCGCTGGTGTGTTCGTTGACCAGGTCGTAGAACTCGTTTTGCATGCCGGCCGGGAACGTCAGGACCCCGATCCACGAGCCATCGGACTGCCACTCCTCGCGCTCCAAGTCGCCGAACTGACGGATCTTGGCCTGTGCGCTGCCGGCGTAGTCGGCCGGGACGTTGACGGCGACGGTGACCTCCTCGAACCGGATCGGGATCACCGGCCGCAGGGCGTCCAAGGCGTCGTCGACCTGTTGTTCGACCGGTTCCATCGGATCGACGGTGACGCCGGCCTCCTCCAGGGCGTTCTCGATCCGTTCGGGCGGATGGGGCGCGTTGTCCATCTGCGGGTTGACCGCGTTACGCGTGATGGTATCGATCAACTGCCTGCGTTTCTGTTCTTGCATCTCGCGGCGCTGATCGGCCGTGATCTGGATCTCCCCTTCTTTGATGACCTCGGGGATGATCTCGAGGGGCTCCGTGGTGTCGAAGACTTTCTCGAGGTCGGCCTCCGCGGGTCGGTCACCGCGGGAGGCGTCCTCGAAGACGTCCTCGGCGGCGATCACGTCCTCCAACTCGCCGTCGAACTCGTCGCGTTTGATCTCCAGTGCCGCGTCCGGGTCGACTAACACTTCGAAGCGCGCCCCGTGGGACTCGAGTCGCGCCGTCACTGCCTCGTCGAGCGAAATCATATCACACGGTTCCGCCGCCAGTGAAAAGAGTGTTTCCCGATAGGCGCCCCGAATCCGGCCATGATTCGGCGCGGCTCCGATCCGTTCGGCAGTGTCCGCGCTCTGTCGCGTCGCTCGTGACGGGTCGATCGACACTGGAAAACGCATCGAAAACGGACCGCGGCGGGTCGGTTACTCGTCGTCCTCGGCCGGTTCGTCTTCGCCAGTATCGAGGAGGTCGTTCTCCTCGAGGTGGTCGGCGATCCGGTCCTGATCGAACTGCTCGAAGGTCTCAGTCTCGACGTCGACGGTCGCTAGCCCGACCTCGCTGGGCAGCAGGGAGCCGTCGTTGACCGACGCGAGCGCGTCCAGTGCGAGTTGGATACCGCCATCGAGATCGGCCTCCTCGTCGTAGTTCTCCTCGAGGTAGGACTGGAGGTCGCCCCGATCGGCACCGACGGCCAGGGCCTTCCACTCGTAGGGGGTCCCCGAGGGGTCGGTCTCGAACAGGCGCGGCTCGCCGTTCTGGATGCCGCCGACGATCAGCGCGACGCCGAACGGGCGAGCGCCACCGACCTGCGTGTACTGCTGGATGTGATCGGTGACTTCCTTGGTCAGCGTCTCGACGCCGATCGGCTGGCCGTAGCGCAGCTGGTTGACCTGCGTCTGGCGGCGCGCGAAGTCGATCAGCTGGCGAGCGTCGGCGACGTGGCCCGCGCTGGCGATGCCGATGTGGTCGTCGGCCTTGTGGATCTTCTCGACGCTCGAGTCCTCGAGCAGCGGGGAGGGGACTCGTTTGTCGACCGCCAGGACGACGCCGTCCTGCGTTCGAACGCCGATGCTTGCCGTACCTCGCTTGACCGCCTCGCGAGCGTACTCGACCTGGTAGAGTCGGCCGTCGGGCGAGAAGATCGTGATGCCGCGGTCGTACGCCTGCTGTTGGGCTTGTCCCTGCATAGTATCACGCTAAATCGTAGTCGAGGTCTGTCGCGCCCACGAACGCCTCATCGAGTCGAACGTCCCCCACGCTGTCCCGGCGGACGGCGACTCGCTCTTCGTTCCCGAACACGACGTTTCTCTCCTCCGAATCTTGCCCGCGTCGCCGTAAATAGTTTTCTTCAGCGGCACGGATCGTGCCACTGATACCGCGGACGGCGACCCCGACGGGCGCGCCGTCTACCTCGTCGAGACAGGCCAGCGCCGCCCGAGCGGGGTCGGTCTCGCCCCGACGGACTTTGACGATCGCCTCCCCTCGTCCGTCGGCGAAGTCGTAACGGACGACCGAGAGGTCGGCGTCGGCGCTGCCCGGATCGCCCAGCAGGTTCTGGCCCGCGTACCACAACTCGCGCTGGAACGACCGCCGGCCGATTCGCTCGTCGGGCCAGGTCTCGAGTTCGACCGCGAGGTACCGCCACCGCGGCCGGAGGTGTTTCGGCAGGTGCTTCATGACTCCTCGGTCGCCGCGTCGACGGCCCCCGCCGTCGGGCTCCGCTCGGCGACCAGCACGCCGACCTGGTCGTGGACGCGCTCGACCGCGGTCAGCGAGAAGCCGGCGTCGGTGAAGGCATCGGCGAGGACGCCGACCGTCGCGGGGTCGTCCACTTCGGGCGAGTAGAAGGGCTCGTCGGGGTCGGGCTCGCCGAAGAACATCACATCCCCGAGGACGAACCGCCGGGGCTCTAAGTCGGCGATGACCGCGATCGCCTCCCGTTTCTCCTCGTCGGAGAGGTGATGCAGGGCGAAGTTCGAGGTCACGACGTCGACGGGGCCGTCGTAGTCGGGCTCGCGAAAGGTTCCGTGGCCGAAGGTGACGTTCTCGAGTCCGGCGTCGGCGGCCTTCTCGCGGGCTTGCTCGAGCATCCCGTCGCTGATGTCGCGGCCGACCACGCGATCGGCGTCGGGGGCGATGGCGAGCGCGATCGCACCGGTCCCGGTCGCGAGATCGAGGACGACCTCGTCGGCCGCGGGCGCGGCATGTTCGACGACGAGGTTCGCACAGGCGTGGTACTCCTCCGATTTCGAGTCGTCGTACTCGCCGGCTTTCTCGTCGAACCGGGCGGCGTGTTCCTCAAGCGTCCTCTTCATACCTGCCCCGTTCGACCCCCGGCTCAATGAACGACTCGGAGTGGACGTGGCGGTTGCGCTCGGCCAGTCGACCCCACTCGGCGAGGCCGTCTTCGACGAACTCGCTCGAGAAGCCGAGTTGCTCGCCCAGGGCTTTCAGTTCGCGGGGGGCTCGCAGCTCCAAGTGCGAGGTCGGCTCGGCGCTGACGACGTAAGGTGCGTCGTAGTGGGCGACGATCTCCCGGAGTTTTCGCAGCGACTGGAGGATTCGAACGCGGTGGCCGCCGCTCTCTCTGAGAGCCCCCGAGAGGTCGAACTCGAGACGGACGCCGTTCTCGACGGCGGCTTTGACCAGCACGTGGTTGATATCGCCGTCGCCACGCATCGGATGCGAGAGGACGTCGACTTTGGGCTGTTCGACGGCGAAGCGGTTCAGTCGGTTCGTCCCGCCGTGAACGGCGACGATGGTGTCCGACGAGCGGTGGTTCCCGACCGCGCCGCTTGCGCCCTGCGGGTCGTCGGCTTTGATCTCGACGCCCGCGACGACGTCGATCCCGTACTCTGCCTGAATTCGTTCGGGGTCGTAGTCCGCCCGCGACCCGTCGTGGTTGCGCACGACCACGCCCTCGTAGCCGTAGTCGGCCGCCCGTTTGGCGAATCGGGCGACCGTACTCTTCCCGTCGGGATGGGCGCGGACGGCCTCGTACATACCCGATCCCTCACGCGGCGGCGACTTGGGGTTTGCGCCATGGAATCGGCTCGAGAATCGAACGGCAAATACGGCGGCCGGGAGCGCGTCCGAACGAATGTGAGGGCGCGGGACCCGGGGAAGGGCAGGCTACTACCCGATATCGACCGCGAGCGACCGAAGGGAGCGAGCGGGCCGACGACTGATGTGGAGACTCGCAACGCGAGTCGGAACGGAAGGAGGAGTGCTTTTAATCGAAATTTTGCCGAGGGACATCGCGCTGGCGGCAAAGCCGTCAGCGCGATAGACCGCAGAGCAAAATTTCGCTAGTTGAGAATAGACTGTGCGACCGTCGCGAGCTGGCCGTTGTCGGCCTCGCTGAGGCGCTCGTCGCCGATCTTGAGACGCAGGCGCGGTCGACCGACGTCGATCGGGACCTTCTCGGTGTCGATCAGGCCCATGTCCTCGAGCTTGGTCTTCGTCCGGGAGAAGGTCGCCTTGGAGGCGATCCCGACGTCCTCGCCCCACTTGCTGATGTCGTACAGCAGCGCTTCGTTCTTGGCCGCCACGAGCAGGGAGATGGTGACTTCGTCGAGGCCATCACCGTCGCCGCGGGCGGTCTCGAGCGAGTCCAAGATTGCGGTGAAGTCTTCTTCGGCTTCGGGGCTGATCTCGTCGGCCAGCGTCTCGCGGACGTCCGTGATCGGCGGCGTCCGGAGGTTGAAGTCGCTGGCGTCGGCCCAGCGGTCGGCGTAGGTGTCGTAGGTATCGGCGACGAAGCTCTCGTCGTTGGTAACGAGCCCGCCGACGCGGTCGCCGGCGTGGACGATGGCGACGACCCGGTCCTCGCTGACGAGCAGGGAGTTCTCGGGCGTCTCCTCGAGCGTCCGCAGGACGAGTGCCCCCTCGCTGATGAGGTCCGCGGCGTTCGAGGCGACGATGAAGTCGTCCATGACGTCTTTCAGGGTACGTTCGTCGGCCAGCATGTGTACCGACGGCAGGTCGTCGTCGAAAGCGGTCGCGACGGAGACGAACTCCTCGATGGCGTCCCGCGAGGGGTTGACCATGTAGACGTCCCCGGTCACATCCCCGAGGACGGATTCGAGGATATCGTCAATCTGGTGGTTAAGTAAATTCGAGGTCATGCCTATACAGAAGTAATCGATAGCTCGGTACTTAATTTTGGTGGCCGTTTGCACAGCAGAACAGTTGGCTGCGCGCCTGAACCGGTAATTTTTGTCCCATATCTCGTTAGTTCGCCGACGAAATACGGATGGTCGTTGTCGACTTCCGGGTGGAACTGGGGGCAGGGGCAGCGGTGGTCGCGATGCCGGCCCGATCGGTACCGCGTCTTATTATGGGGTTGAATACTGTCGGCAATAATTATATACACGCATCGATGTATTACAGTATCGTATGGCAGTTACACGCAATCGGCTGTGGCGGGTCGTTCACGAGCTGGCCGAACGGGGTCGAACCACGGTGGGAACCGTTCGTGGCCGATCGCCGCCGGCGATGGCCCTCGAAGCAAAGCGCGTGAGTACGTACGGCGGACCCTGATACGGTTTGCTGTCCCGGTGGGACCGCAGGGCGGGTCGCGGTCCCACCGGCAGTGACGGACAGGAGACCGTATGAGTCAGCGATCGAAGCGGGGCCACAGTTCCGTCGACCAGTAGATGTCCCCGTCGTAGATCACCGACGCCTCCGTTTCTTTGAGCATCGTCACCAGTTCCGACGCCGTGAGCGTGAAACTCGACTCGTTCCCACAGAGGTAGGCGTAGTCGTTGGTTTCGGTGTGGGGGAAGTAGTAGGAGCCGGTCGCCCGGGTCGAGTAACAGTCGACGGTCAGCAGGTACTCCTTCTCGCTTGCGTCCTCGAGTTCCTCGAGGGTCGCGGTCGTCGGGAGCCGCTGTTCGCCCTGGACCAGCGAGTGGGTGCCGTCGCCGACGACGGCGTAGTCCTTGCCCATCATGATGCGTCGTCGAGCCAGTCCCATCGCGCGCTCGATGCTGAACCCGTGGACGAGGAGTTTGGCGAACGTCGAGCCGACCTTGACGGCGTGATCGTTGAGGACCTTGGTGAACGTAACCGCGCCGGCGACGCTGCCTTTCTCGATCAGCGACCGGCCCTCGTAGTAGGAGCCACAGGCGTTGAGAAAGAACGTCTGGGCGTTACAGCGATCGAGGCTCGAGGCCGAAAGCGTCCCGTCGGGACAGCACAGGCCGCCGGTCTCGCAGTGGCCGATGTAGTGGACGAAGTCGTGGTCGTCCTCGAAGACACGGGCCAGTTCGGCCGTCTCGAGCGACTCCGCGACGGTGACGTCCATCGACAACTCCTCGGAGCGCCGGCGGTAGATCGCCGCGACGTCGTCGTGTTCGCCGGCCATCTCCGGGTCGTTGAGGACGACACAGATCGAGGTCGCGTCGCTGGCCCGCTCGAGGAACTCGAGGCGGTTGTGGTAGGCCTCGGGAGCGGATTTGAAGACGTCGATCGGGACGCCGTCGGCGAGCCAGCCGTGCGTGCGACCGTTACGGAGGTCGGGTTTGACGATGTCGACCGAGGCCACCTGTCCACCGCTGGCCCTGGACTTGGCCGACGGCATCTGCCGCGCCGGGCCGGGATCGTCGCCCCGGTAGAAGTCCGCGAGCGAGCGCTCGACGAGTTCCTGGCCCTCGAGTTCGGAGGTTCGTGGCGTGTAGACCATGCTCAGCCGGTCGAGCAAGAACGGCAGGGTCTCGACGTTATCGTACTCGGGTGCGACGTACGTCGAGAGATGCCAGTCGGGGAGGCGATGCTTGATCGCCGCGTAGGGCACGTCGAGATACGCGGCGAGACGCTCCCGCGGATCGGCGTCGTACAGGCGCTCGGCGTCGAGTTCGAGGGCCTCGAGCAGGCTACGTTCCGCGAGGGCCGTCCCGTAGGGACCGACGTTGCGAACGAGGCAATCGAGGAAGAAGGTCTTTCGGAGCAGCCGCTCGACGTCGCCCTCGAGGTCGGGCATCGCGGCGAGTTCGACGTCAATCCCTCGGTCGGGAATGCGGAGCCGCGGTCGGTTGGGGGCTGCGCCGGTGTGGGTTCCAAGGACTTCGTCGGTCGTCCGAACGGTCGCCTGCAAGTAGTACGCCAGCGGTGCCGTGACGAACAGCGACTCGTAGTCGGGCGGGACGACGAGTTCGATCCCGTGATCAGGGGTTGCGACCCGGAGACAGTCGGGAATCTTGAGTTCGGTCCCGCGTTCGATCAACGAGGGGTGGCCCCGGAGCGTCGGATAGCTCCGATCCGGGCCGTCGGTTTTGTGCGAGCCGGCCATGTGGGTGATGGCCTCCGCGATCGCCGGCGGGGAGTCGGGGACGGTGATCGTTCCGGCGGGGAACTCGTGTCGGCACCGGACTCCGAAGATGACCCGAGTTCGCTCGGGGAAGGAGACGACGATCTCCTCGTAATCGTCGGTCTTCGCGATCGTCGCGGCCCCCGAGAACCGCAGATAGGACTTGATCTCCGTATCGATATCGACGACGTACTCGTCGGGGGACAACGGGAGGGGCTCGCCGCTGGGGTCGAGTTCGTGACCGTCCTCGACGCCAACCGAGAACGCGTAGACGACCGCGTGCGGGAACCGGAGTTCGTCAGTCGTCACGACGATGGTGTCGTCGACCGGGCGCGGGATGTCTTCCCCGGAGCCGTCGACGACGAGTTCGTCACCGGTGACCGTCAGCTCGGCGTTGTCCGCGTCGGTGACGTGGAGGGTGTCGCCGTCTACCGCCCACTCTATCATTCAGTTGGCTGAATGTCACTCCGACAAGTTAGTTGTATCGGGGCGTGATATCGTCACAAACCCGGCCGGTCGAAGGGCAGGGGCCGGTCGCCGGCAGCCGGTATTGCGGCGCGTATTACCGAGGAAAGGTACACTTATGCGGCCGCCAGTCCCCACTTCGAACATGGACCACGACAAGGTACGGGACGTCGATCCCGCCGTCGCCGACGCGCTCGAGGGCGAGGTCGATCGCCAGCGCGAGACGCTCCAGATGATCGCCAGCGAGAACCACGCCAGTGAGGCCGTCATCGACGCGCAGGGCAGCGCCCTGACCAACAAGTACGCCGAGGGCTACCCCGGCGAGCGCTACTACGGCGGCTGTGAGTACGCCGACGAAGTCGAGGAACTCGCGATCGAACGCGCGACGGAGCTGTTCGGTGCCGACCACGTCAACGTACAGCCCCACGCGGGCACGCAGGCAAACCAGGCGGTTTACTTCGCGATGCTCGAGCCCGGCGACAAGATCCTGTCGCTGGATCTCAACCACGGCGGCCACCTCAGTCACGGTCACCCGGCGAATTTCACAGGGCAGCTCTACGAGGTCGAACAGTACGAAGTCGACCCGGAGACGGGCTACATCGACTACGACGACCTCGCGGACCACGCCGCCGAGTTCGACCCCGACATCATCGTCTCGGGCTACTCCGCCTACCCGCGCGAGATCGACTTCGAACGCATCCAGGCGGCCGCCGACGACGTCGGCGCCTACCACCTCGCGGACATCGCCCACATCACCGGACTCGTCGCCGCGGGCGTCCACCCCTCGCCGGTCGGCATCGTGGACTTCGTCACCGGCTCGACCCACAAGACGATCCGCGCCGGTCGCGGCGGCATCGTCATGTGCGACGAGGAGTACGCCGACGACATCGACGCGGCCGTCTTCCCCGGCGGCCAGGGCGGCCCGCTGATGCACAACGTCGCCGGCAAGGCCGTCGGCTTCAAGGAGGCGCTCCAGCCCGCATTCACCGAGTACGCCGAGCAGACGGTCGCGAACGCGAAGGCGCTCGGTGAGAGCCTCTCCGAGAACGGCTTCTCGCTGGTCTCGGAGGGCACCGACAACCACCTCGTCCTCGTCGACCTGCGCGAGAGCCATCCCGACACGTCCGGCGGCGACGCCGAGGAGGCCCTGGAGGAGGCCGGCATCGTCCTCAACGGGAACACCGTCCCCGGCGAGACGCGCTCGCCGTTTAACCCCAGTGGGATCCGCGCCGGCACGCCGGCGCTGACGACCCGTGGCTTCGACGAGGACGACTGCCGGAAAGTCGGTGATCTGATCGCCCGTGTCATCGACGCTCCCGAAGACGAAGCCGTCATCGAGGACGTCCGCGCCGAGGTCGCCGACCTCTGCGACGCCAACCCGCTCTACGAGTAGTCGACGACCGCGTCGACTCGGTCGATCCGGACTCGACCACCGTTCTCCCGTTTTTCGGCGCGTTCTTCCTACAGGCTCGAGGCTGTCGAGATCCGCGACCGCGTTGTACTCGCCCTCGCGTCGCCGGCCGCCGTCCGTTTCGAGCGGGATCGCGTCGGACCGAATACCTTTTGTCACTTACTAATGTGGGTTGGTAGCATGAGTGATGAAACGGCGACGGCGATGTACCGCGCCAGAACCGACGCGCTCACGACCGATGTCGGCGAGGGACAGCCCGTCGTCTTCGCCCATGGGACGTTGATGGACCGGACGATGTTCGCGCCCCAGCTCGAGGCGCTGCGAGACGAGTATCGGGCGGTCGCCTACGACCTCCGGGCCCGGACCGACCGGTACGCACCGGGCTACGACCTGTGGGATCTCGCGGACGACTGCGACGCACTGCTCGACGGGATCGGCGAGGACAGCGCCGTCATCGCCGGCATGTCGATGGGCGGGTTCATGGGGCTGCGCTTTGCCCTCGAGTATCCCGAGCGGGTCGACGGACTGATCCTGATCGATTCGATGGCGACGCCCCATCCCGAGGACGAGCGGGCGGAGTACGAGGCCCTCGTCGAACCCTATGAGGACACCCTCGAGCCGATGCCCCGCGAGATCGCGGAGGGCTCGACTGCCGAACTGTTCGGCGAGACGACCCACGAGGAAACCCCCGAACTCGTCGAGGCGTGGGTGGATCGCTGGGCCACCTATCCCGGCCGAGCGGTCCACTACGAACTCAACTCGTGGCTCGGCCGCGAGGACGTGACCGACCGGCTCTCGGAGATCGACGTGCCGGTCCTGATCGTCCACGGCGAGGAAGACCCCTCGATCGCACCCGCACAGGCCGAGCCGATGCTCGAGGAACTGCCCGACGCCGAGATGGAACTGATCCCGGAGGCTGGCCACACCTCGAACCTCGAGGGGCCCGACGAGACGAACGAGGCGATCCGGTCGTTCCTCGACGAGCGGTTCTGAGGAGTGTTCACGAACGTGCATATTCAGGAGAGTTCTAGGCTCGTTCTGGGCACGGATCCGGGGATTAATGAGTCTCGCGGCCGCCCACTCGAGTAATGACCGAGATCATCGACGGCAACGCCGTGGCGAGCGAGATCCGAGACGAGCTGACCGAGTCGATCGAGCGACTCGCCGATGCGGACGCGCGGCCGGGACTGGCGACCGTTCTCATGGGCGACGACCCCGCGAGCCAGACCTACGTGAACATGAAACAGCGCGACTGCGAGGAGGTCGGCATCGAGAGCCACCACGTCGACGTCGACGGCGACGCCCCGCCCGAGGAACTGTTCGACACCATCGCCGACCTCAACGAAAACGACGACGTCCACGGCTACATCGTGCAGGCCCCGGTTCCGGACCACGTCGACTACCGCAACGTGATCCGCCGGGTCGATCCCGCGAAGGACGTCGACGGCTTCCACCCCGAGAACGTCGGCCGACTCGTCGCCGGCGACGCCCGGTTCCGTCCTTGTACCCCCCACGGCGTGCAGAAGCTCCTCGAGTCGGCCGGCGTCGACACCGAGGGCAAGGACGTGACGATCGTCGGCCGCTCGGACATCGTCGGGAAGCCGCTGGCGAACCTGCTGATCCAGAAGGCCGAGGACGGCAACGCAACGGTGACGGTCTGTCACTCCCGCACGGACGACCTCGCCGCGAAGACCCGTAGCGCCGATATCGTCGTCGCGGCCGCCGGCGTCCCCGAACTCGTCGACGGGTCGATGCTCTCTGAGGGCACGGTCGTCATCGACGTCGGCGTCAACCGGGTCGACGCTGACAACGACAAGGGATACGAACTCGTCGGCGACGTCGAGTTCGAGAGCGCCAAGGCAAAAGCCAGCGCGATTACCCCTGTCCCCGGCGGCGTCGGGCCGATGACCCGCGCCATGCTGCTGTACAACACTGTCAAAGCCGCCGGCCTGCAGGAAGACGTCGACGTCGACCTTCCCTGAACGGGTCCGGGTCGACTCGCTGACAGTCTTTTTCCCGGTCGACGATCCCCTCGAGTCCGGCGTGACTCACTCCCCGGGCGCTCCGCTCGCTTCGAACCGGACGAGGCCCCGTTCCTCGAGTTGCATGAGGAAGTGCGCGAGCGTCTCGTCGACGGGAGCGACACGGTCGGCGTCGTGAGACGCCGCGACGCGCTCGGCGATCTCCGCAACGGTGTGGTCGCCGTCGCAGTGTCGCCACACGGTCGTCCCGACGGGATCTAGCTCGAGTTCCCGCTCCCGATCGGTCCCGAGGAGATCGAACAGGAACCGATCGAGCCGGTTGTGTGGCCGCTTCGTCCAGTGGATCGTGACCCGTGGCTCGCCATCGACGGTCGTTACCTCCCAGTCGTCGGCGTCGCGTCTCGGAACCGCGGTCGGGCCGTGTTCGGTCATGTGGCGACGTTCTCGGTCGTCGTGTCGGGCTCGATCACTGGTCGGACGCCTCGGTGTCGGGTGCGTTCCAGAGGACGCTCGCGGTGAAGAGCCCGACGAGCGCGACGAGCGCGACGACGCCGAGGATCGACTGCGTCCCGGCCTCGAGGCCGAGCGGGAACGGCGCGCCATCGGCGTTTCCGGTCCCGGTGATATAGAGCGCGCCGATGACGATCCCCATGATCGCCTCGCCGGTGATCAGCCCGGCCGCGACGATCCGCCCTCTCGAGGTCGCGTGTTCGGCGAGCGTGCCGTCCTCGTCGTCGCGTCGCGCGACGTAGCGGTCGATTCCGGCCCGGAGCAGGCCGCCGAGGAAGATCGGCGTCGCGAGCGTGATCGGGAGGTAGATCCCGACTGCAAAGGGCAGGACGGGGACGTCCATCAGGATCAGGACGATCGCGAAGACGGCACCGATGAGGATCATCCCCCACTGGGCGGTGCCCGTGAGGACGCCCTCGGAGATCAGCGCCATCATCCCGGCCTGCGGTGCAGGAATGGTCTCGCTCCCGATCCCGTAGGCCTGATCGAAGAAGGACAGGACCCACCCGGCGAACAGCGCCGAGACGGCGATCCCGATCACCTGTGCGAGCTGTTGGTTCCGGGGCGTCGCCCCGAGGAGGTAGCCCGTCTTGAGATCCTGTGATGTGTCGCCCGCGACCGCCGCGGCGATGGCCACGACCGACGCGGTCACCAGCACGACGACGGGGTCGGTGACACCGGTCGAGCGCAGTGCCAGCGCGGCGATCAGGATCGTCGCGACGGCCATCCCCGAGACGGGGTTCGAAGAACTCCCGACGACCCCGACGAGATAGGCCGAGACGGCGACGAAGAGGAACGCGGCGATCACCGCAATGAACCCGCCCAGCAGGCCGACCTGGACCTGCGGGACCGCGACCAGTGCGAGCGCGATCAGGATCGCGCCGCCCACGACGATCTTCATCGGCAGGTCCCGCTGGGTTCGTTTGCGGTCCGCGGTCGCATCCGATCCGGAGTCACGGATCTCCGCCGCGGCGGTGCCGAGCGCGTCGGCGATCGTCCCCCGCATCGAGACGACCGCGTAGAACCCGCCGACGATCATCGCCCCCGCACCGACGTAGCGGATGTACTCGTCCCAGACCTCGTTCGCCTGCACCATCAGTGCCGCGTCCGCGGCCGACTCCGGGACGAACCCGCCCGTGATCAAAAGCGGGATCAGCATCATCCAAGAGATCAGTCCGCCGCCGAAGACGTAGCCGGCGATCCGGGGTCCGATGATGTAGCCGACACCGATCAGGGCGGGCGTGAAGTCCCCGCCGATGGCGAACCCGTCGGTCTCGCCCGCGGAGAACGCCGTCTGGATCGTCGTCCGGAAGGCGGCCATCCCGTTGGCCAGCCACATGTAGACAAAGCCCACGAGGAACCCGACGGAGATGAGCTTCACTCCCTCGTCGCCGCGCGAGCCGGCCTCGAGGACGTCGGCACACGCGGTCCCCTCCGGATAGGGGAGTTCCTCGTGTTTGTCGACGATGAGATACCGACGCATCGGGATCATAAAGAGGACCCCGAGCAGGCCGCCGAGTATCGCCACGACCGCGGTGTTGACGATGTTGATCGGCTGATCGAGGAACGTGACGCCGGCGATCGTGAAGATGACGCCGGCCGCCAGCGCCTCGCCCGCGGAGGTCATCGTCTGGACGATGTTGTTCTCGAGGATCGTCCCGCCGATGCCGATCCGACGGAGCCCGTAGAACACGCCCATACTGATGACTGCCGCCGGGATGGAGGCGCTGATCGTCATCCCCGAGCGCATCCCGAGGTACATGTTCGCGGTCAGCATCACCACGTTGAGCGCGAGTCCGATCAGGACTGCCTTGATCGTGAGTTCAGCGACACTCCGTCCGGCGGGGACGTACGGCGACGGTCCGTCGCCCGTCGTCTGCTCGCTGCCGATACGACTGCCGTTCGACTCCGTCTGCTCTTCTGGTGATCCGTGTGACATAGTCGATTGCAGCGAACGGCCGCGTCCGTTCGTTCCGTGCCGCTCGAGCGCCGTCTCAGGTGCCGACAGTCGGCTCGTCCAGCGGGGAGGGATCGACAGACCGAGCGCGTTCCGAGCCGATCTCGGAGGGTCGGTTCCTGACCGGCCGCCGGTTCGAACCGGCGGTCGACACCGGGAGAGCGAGTTCGGGCAGGGCCGTCGCTGCGTTCGTCTGGCAATAATTGGGGGATCCTATAAGAATGAAAAGATTCGGACCGACGGTTGTTGCCGGCCGCCATTCGATTCGGTCTTCGACGCGGTCGCCGGCAGTGCCCGAATGCGGTCGGCGACCCGATCGGGTTCGGCCCGCGTCACTCGAGGGCGTCCAGTCGCTCCTGGGCCTGTGAGAAGGCGAACTCGTCGCCGCGGAGCCCGTTTGCCAGGTCGCGCGTCGCCTCGACGAGGCGTTCGGCGGTTCGGGGCTCGACGTCGCCATCGAGCATCCGGATCCGCTTGACGTGTTCGCCAAGCGTCTCGAGGGCCTGCCGTTCGCTGGCGGTCAGGTCGCGGTCCGCGGCCCAGGTGCGAACGTCGCGTCGGTACTCCCGGACGGCGTCGGCGTAGGCGAGCCCACGGGCCGCCCGCAGCGTTGATGGAACGTCCTCCACGGGCGGCCGCTCGCCCTGATCAGCGTCCCGGAGCAGGGCGAGGAAGTACAGTTCCTCGCGGTCCTCGAGGCGGATCTCCCGGCCGACGATGTCGGCGACGTGGAGTAACTCGGCCGCGGCGAGGTAGGTGTCGTCGAGGTCCCGGAGGGTACCGGCGTTGACGAACCCGCGGCGGCGGACGTACTCGCGACAGCGTTCGCCGGCCCGCTCGGCGAGGTCGTTGGTGTCGGCCTCGTCGATGGCGTTTCGAACCGGCGTCAGGTCGAACGACACGCGCAAGTCGGTGTGTTCGGTCCGCTCGTCGACGCCGACGCTCCGGAGGCTCCCGCAGGCCGGACAGCCGACGCTGCCCGTCTCGTAATACGACCAGCGGGTCCCACACTCCTTGCACTCGCGCTCGCCCCGGATCTTCATACGCCGTGGTAGGGTCGGGACCGCAAAAGGCCCACCGGACCCGACTCGCGTACAGTCCCGCACCACCGAATCGGTTCAGTGCTGTCGGGCGGGCAGTGGCGCTGGCGTCAGTTTCGTCTCACAACGGACTGTTGGGTTCCGAAACCGATGACCGTCATCGTTCCCTGGGTGGCGTTCAAGAGGCAATTAACGGCTAGCAGGTGCAGGCCACATCCGGATCGGGGAGACCGTCCAACGAACGGATATGTCCCATCAGCGACTGACCCGGCGGACGTTCGTGGCTGCAAGCGGAACCGCAGGCGTCGCCGCGCTGGCCGGCTGTGCGAACAGCGGCCCCGGCGACGACAACGAGACGAACGATACCGACGACGGGACGGGCACCGACGGGAACGGCGACGACACGTATACGCTGACGGTCACGGTCGAGGGCGACGACGGCCCGGTCGAAGGCGCGACCGTCACGCTCGAGCAGGCCGGTATGGGCGACATGGACGACGAGGCCGGTGGAACGGAGAACGAGTCGGACAACGGGACGGACGATGCGATGGGCAACGAGTCGGACAACGAAACCGACGCCGGTGGCATGGAAAACGAGTCCGATAACGAGACCGAGGACGGCGGAACGGGCAACGAGACGACCACGGACGGCGAGGGCACGGCGTTCCCGATGGAGGACGAGACCGACGGTGACGGCGAGGTCGAGTTCGAGGACCTCGAGGACGGCGAGTACACCGTCTCCGCCGAGAACGAGGGCGACGAAACCGAGGACGACGTCGAGATCGACGGCGACGACGCGGACGTCACGCTCGCGTTCGGCGACGCCGACACCGAGGACGACGGAACCGGAAACGAGACCGAAAGCGGCGACGAGAACGCCACCGAAAGCGACGACGCCTAAGCGAACCGCGCCCTCCGCTCGAGCGATCGACGCCAGTGTGAGTCGAGTACGTGCCGGCTTTTTTCCCCTCTCGGTCGGTAGTGACTGGTATGCGAGACGAAGAAGAAATCCGCGAGCAGTACGAGTTCCTCACAGAACACCTCGAGAGCGACGAGATGCGCCACGACGGCGTCGAGGAGATGTTCACTTACTACAAGCGCGCGATCGGCTGGGTCCTCGAGGAAGAACACATCTGATCGCAGCCGGGCGTGGCTTCTCGGTCGACGCCGCCGAGCCGTGTCGTTACATTTAAGTAGACACAACGGAATCTTCCACGTGACGCTTCGCTTGGAGGGCCGAAGCGTCAGCGGGGACCAATTCAGGGCGGCAAGCGATCGCGTGACATTTTTCCGTCACGCGATCTGCTTTCCTGTTTCGAGACGATTGTTCTAGTCCTGACGCATCGATTCGGACACTACTGGCCAGTCTCTCGTCTGTCGAAAAACGACTGCTCGGGCACCGTTCTCGCCAATATAATTGTACGGAAATATAATAGCTGTACTGTAAACATGACCCACTCGTTATGTGTGGTCTGCCGGACGATGCGTCACCGGAGTTATGGATCCCGGTCACTCGAAACGACTCCGTTCACTGGTAATACGACTCTTTCGCTCGAAACGACCCGATAGCCTTATTAAAATTCGACAGTAAATGCGATTGGTACTTCCCCAATGTACGACCTGACAGGATTTCAGCGTGACCTGCTCTACGTCATCGCTGGCGAGGAGGAGCCACACGGACTAGCCATCAAAGAGGAACTCGAGCAGTACTACGAAAAGGAGATCCATCACGGCCGCCTCTACCCGAACCTCGATACCCTCGTCGACAAGGGGCTCGTCGAGAAGGGCCGGCGCGACCGCCGAACGAACTTCTATACGCTCACACGGCGCGGCCGCCGGGAACTCGAGGCACGCCGTGACTGGGAGTCCCAGTACGTCGACCTGTAGCGCGTTCTCGATCCGGTTCGGCGTCGCACCGTCCAGTCGGTCACCGCGCATCGAACCGCCACCGAGCCGCCGTCGACGCCGGCGGGCCGCTTATATGCAACCACGGTGAACGGTCGGGAGTGAACGAGGTCCCGTTGCAACTCGCCAACGCACCCCTCGAGGAGACCGTCGTCCGGCTCGCGCTGGCCGGCGCACTGGGGATGTTCCTCGGGCTCGAGCGGGAGTGGTCACAGAAGGCCGCCGGCATTCGGACGTTCTCCCTGATCAGTCTGCTCGGGGCGGTCTTTACCGTGCTGGTCCGCGAGGGCGACGTCGGCGAGAGCCTGCTCCTGCTGGGCGGTCTGTTGGTGATCGTCCAGGGGGTCTTGCTGGCCGTCCAGGGCCTCATGGAAGGCGAGCCGGCCGAAACCGGCCTCTCGCTGACGACCTCGGTATCGATGCTCGTCGCCTACGGCGTCGGCGTGTTAGTCGCGGCCGGCTTCATCCTCGAGGGGGTCACTGTCGCGGTCCTCTCGTCGCTGTTGCTGGTGTTAAAGCGGGAACTCCACGAGTTCGCGTGGGGGCTCTCCCGCGAGGAGATGCGCTCGACGACCGAATTTGCCATCCTCGCGTTCGTCATCTATCCGCTCCTCCCGGCGACCTACGAGCCCGAAGTCGCCGGCATCACCATCCCGCTCGAGCCCCAGGTCATCTGGCTGATGGTCGTCGCCGTCGCGGGGATCGGCATCGCCAACTACGCGATCGTCTCGACCTACGGCGGCCGCGGGATCGCGATCACCGGCTTCTTCGGCGGGCTGGCTTCCTCGACGGCCGTCGTCGGGACGATGCTCGATCACGTCGACCAGCGCCCCGAGGCGGCCTCCTACGCCGTCGCCGCGATCCTGCTGGCCAACGCCGCGATGGCCGCCCGCAACCTCGCGATCGCGGTCGGCTTTACCGCCGGCGGCGAGGCCGGGATCCTCCTCGAGGCGATCGTTCCGCTCGGGGCCGTCATCGTCCTCGCGTTCGCCGTCGCGGCCGCGACCGCCGACTGGAGCGAGTCCGGACCGATGGAACTCGAGAGCCCCTTCTCGCTGAAAAACGCCCTCGGGTTCGGTGCGGTCTTTCTCGTCGTCCTCGTCTTCGGATCGCTGGCCGAGACGTGGTTCGGGACGCTGGGCTTCTACGCGACGGCCGTCGCCAGCGGCTTCGTCTCGAGCGCCGGCGCAACCACCTCGGCGGTCGTCCTCTACCGGGGCGGCCAGCTCGGGCCCGCCGAGGCGACGATCGCCATCCTGCTCGCGACCGTCTCGAGCATCGTCGTCAAGGCCCTGTTGGCCGCGACATCGACGAACGACGGCTTTCGCAACCGGGTCGCGGCCTACAGCACCGTCTTGCTCGTCGGCGGTGCGCTCGCGTCCGTACTGCTCGTCGTCTGAACTGAGACCGAGCATCGGCGGATCGACGTGAGACGGTCCTCGAGACGGCGTTCCGACGCGGGCTGTTGAGTTAGACTGGGCTACGAGACGCTGCGACTGCTGCCGCCGCTGGACGTGACGAGCGGGAGATCGAGCTGGGGATGGAGCTGTTGCTCGAGGCGATCGATGAGGCCGCGTCCTGAATCCCGGGTCGGAATCGGTCACGTTTCCGGAAGCCGCACTCGATCACCTGAAAATTAGGAGGCAAATTATTTCCTAACTGACCGCGTAGAGTCGGGTATGTCACACCGGGTCGAGGACGAAACGACCATAAACGACAGCTATTCCGTCACGGTTCCGGCAGCGGTCCGACGCGAACTCGATATCGAAGCCGGGGACAAAATCCGCTGGCGCGTCACCGAAGACGGAACCCTCTCCGTCGAAGTTGTAACGCAACGGTACGGTGCGTTTTCCGAACTCGACCCCGTTGATATCGGTGAGGAAACCGATGCGGCCGACGATCACGACCTCATCCCCGGAGACTCCTAATGGCTCGAGTCGTCGTCGATGCGAACGTTCTCATCGCCGCTCGGTTATCGCGGGACCAAAACCACGACCGTGCGGTTGCCATCTCGAGAGCGGTCGATCACGGAACCCTCCCGACTGCATACGTGTTGAGCGACGTCCTTGAGGAGGTCATCAACTACCTCCAACGAAAGGGGACACATGACGTCGCTGTACGGACGCTCGACGCGATCATCGAAAGCAGTGGGTTCGAAATCGTCCATACGCCGAAACGCGATATCGACGCCGGACGATCGCTGTTCCGAAAGTACGAATCGCTCTCGCTGACGGATGCAGTCATCACGGCGTCGATGGGCCGCCGCGAACTCGAGTTCCTCTACTCGTTCGACGACGGGTTCGATGCGGTCGACGGGATCACTCGTATCACGACGGCAACGAATCCGTTCGAGTAGTCTCTCTCCGTCCAGATGGGGCCGATCGCTACTCGCCGCGGAGTTCGTTCACGTGATCGATTCGCTTCTGGACGAGGTCCGCCTTGCCGATGTCGTGGCGGATCCGCAGTCCCTCCTCGCCGGCGACGGCGAGCGCGTCCTCGGCGATCTCCTCGGCCGCGGCGATCGAGTCCGCGACGCCGACCAGAGCGAACGACCGGGAGGTCGTCGTGTAGATCCCGTCGTCGCGCTCGTCCACGCTGGCGTAGTACAGCAGGGCGTCGCCGGCGCTCTCTCGCGGCTCATCGCCGCTCGAGTTTTCCGTGGCGCGGACCGACCGCGCCACGCTCTCTTCATCGACCTGTACTTTCGCGCCGGCTTCGGGATCCGTCGGATAGCCGTCGGGGACGGCGTACTTACAGACCGTCGCCTGCTCGGCAAAGTCGAGTTCGGGCGGGGCCTCGCCGTCCCGCGCCGCGGTGAGGACCTCGAGGAAGTCCGTCTCGAGGACGGGCAGGGTGTTCATCGCCTCGGGGTCGCCGAAGCGGGCGTTGAACTCGACGACGCGGGGGCCGGTCTCGGTCAGCATGAACTGGCCGTAGAGGATGCCGCGGTAGTCCTCGAGGGCGTCGACGGTAGCCGCGATGATCTCGACGGCGTCGGTGTAGTCCTCGGGGGTCATGAACGGCAGCTCCGGCGTCGCGTCGGCGTAGCTGCCCATCCCACCGGTGTTCGGCCCTTCGTCGCCCTCGTAGGCGCGTTTGTGGTCCTGCACCGCGGGCGCGGTCCGGAACTCGCCGTTGGCGACGAACGCCTGGATCGTGAACTCCTCGCCGATCAGCCGCTCCTCTAAGACGATCCGGTCGTAGTCGGCGTCGCGGATGTACTCCTTGCCCTCCTCGGCGGTGACCTGATCGCCGATAACTTTGACGCCCTTGCCGCCGGTGAGGCCGGCGGGCTTGATCGCCAGGTCGCCGTCGTACTCGTCGATGTAGTCACACGCCGCGTCCATGTCGTCGAAGGTCTCGAAGTCGGGACAGCCCGGGATGTCGTTTTCCGCCATGAACCGCCGCTGGAAGGCCTTGTCCGTCTCGATCCGGGCGTCGGCCTCCTTCGGGCCGAACGGGTAGACCCCCGCTGCCTCGAGTGCGTCCGCGACGCCGGCCTCGAGGGGCGCTTCCGGACCGATGACGGCGATGGTCGCGTCGACCGCCTCGGCGTAGTCGACGACGGCCTCGGGATCGGTCGTCTCGAGCGTCTCGAACCCGGCGACGATCCGGGCGATGCCGGGGTTCTTGTTGCCGGCACAGGCGTACAGGTCGGCCTCGCTGTCCTCGAGCGCGCGGGCGATGGCGTGTTCGCGGCCGCCGCCCCCGATCAGCAGCACGTTCTCTCGCATGGTCGATAGCGGAACGCACGAACCTGTAAGCCTTGCTCTTTCCGTGACCGGAAGTATCCACGTTCGTGGACAGGGTCAGCGGCACCCCGCCTCGGTTATCGACCGATACTCGACGCGAACGAGTCGTCGCTCGCTCTCGTCCCAGTCTGTATCCCCTTACCGGCCGTCGGCGCGGAGCCGTCGTCGGAAAAAGCCGACGAGCCCGCTGACGTATCCCGTCCCCCAGATCGCCACGAGTACCGCGCCGACGGCGTTGAACACGAAGTCCGTCACGATGTCGTCGATCCCGTAGACGGTGACCAGCCCGCCGAACGTGAACTCAAGGACCTCCCAGACGACGCCGGCGGCGAGGACGAAGACGACGATGAACACCGATCGGAACGCCGGCGGGACATCGATCTCGTCGGAGTGCAACTCGAGCGCCCGGAATGCCGCGTAGCCGACGCCCGCGACGATCGTCGCCGAGACCGCGTGGGTGATCTCGTCGTACCACTGGAACTCGACGTACAGCCAGAGGGAACCGGCGGTGTGGAGGACGACGGCGACGGCGATCCAGCAGACGAGTCCGGGATCCATCGAGTAGCCGTACTCCCGGCGCAACAGCGCCGGCAGGAGCGTGACTGCGAGCGCGAGCGCTGCCGTCGTCGCGACCGTGAACTCCCCCGTCACGAGGCCGTACCCGACCAGAACGAGCAAGACGAGCTGCAGGGCCCGCGTGATCGCTCGCTCCTGGGCGTCCGAGAGACCCAGCGCGTCGCCGAGCGTCATGGCGACCCCGTTCCGTTTCGGGAGACGCCGCCCGCGGGCTCGAACCGGGCGAAGTACACCTGGAGGAGCGCGCCGAGGACGAGGCCAAGGCCCGTCACGACGACGAAGTCCCACTGGAGTTCGGTCTGGGATCGCAGGTACGCCGTCCCAAGCCACTGGTCCGCGTAGAACTGGACGACGGTCCACAGCGCCTGCAACGCCAGGGTCGTCATCACCGCGAAGACGATGGCGAACCGGCGGCTCAACTCGACCGAGGTGAACGCCTCGAGTTCAGCGACGACGAGCAACGCGAGCGTCGCGATGGCGAGATACGCCACGGGTTCGAACGACGCGCCGGCCGCGCGGGCGACCGCGGCGAACGCCGCGATCGCCATCAGCGGCCAGGGGACCGTCGCGGTCCAGTCGCGGGTCGCGACCGCCGGAATCGACGCCACGGCCACGACGAGCAGCTCGAACCCGCCCCACAGGGGCACGTCGCGCAGGACGCCCTCGAGCCCGTCGACGGCGACGACGGCCGTCAGTAGCCAGCAGACGATATCGCCCCGCCGCTCGTCGTGGCCGAACCGCTCGCGGGTCACTATCGGAGTGGTCGCCGCGCTGGCACTAAAATCCGAACCACGATTGTAGCGCGTTAGAACGTTCTAGAACTACTCGATCGCTATTAATGAGCGTCAGTCCGAACAGAACGTTCGGATCGGCGGCGGGTATCGGACCGCCGGTGAATCGACCGGGGACGAACGGTTTCCCAAGGGGTTGCGCCCATCACATGGATCCCGAGCCGATCGATACGGAAGCGTCCGTCTCGGGAACGACTGTGCAGCCCGTTCAGCGGAGGTGGGCACAGTCGTTATTTCAGCTATACGAACAATTATACTTCTTTTCCTCGAGTCCACAAATAGATGCGGACAACAGCGGTAATCGTCACGGTATACGTCGTCGCCGTCGTACTCGTCGGACTCGTCCTCGGGGCGAGTATGGTATTAGACGGTGACGCGTCGGCGGCCGATCCCGTCCACGTCGAGCGGGTTCCGGTCGCTCCGGAACGGCCGGCGGATCTGAACGCGACGAGTGCCGCTGACTACGGGATCGAGTACGAAGAGACCCGTCTCTACAACGACGTCATCGCGAGCCACAACCACACGTTGGACGTTGACGAGAGCGTGCGTACCCAGTGTACTGCGATCTCAGTCGCCGAGACGGTGGCGGACCGGTTTTCCGTCCGCCTCGAATGCAGGGGTGGACTCGAGGTGACGGACGCCCCCGCCGAGTCGGAGGCGTTCACGTATACCGTCACGTATCGCATAACCGAGACCGAGACGAATCAGACCGGTATTCGAAACTATCCGTTCGGTGAACGCGATACGCTCGAGACCGTTCGTTCGCGAACGCTGGGGCACTGAAATCACGCCCGCACCGTCCCGTCCGCGAAACGGTCGCCCGTGACCGACGCGAGCCACGCGAAGCGGCCGACGACGACGACCGACCCCTCGTCGATCCTGTTCCCAGCGCGATGGGTTCCGGATCGTGCGTTATTATAGTCGTCCGGTCGCACAGTACGAGCAATGCGACAGTACCTCGATCTCGTCGACACGGTCCTCTCGGAGGGTACCCACAAGCCCAACCGGACCGGCGTCGACACGATCTCGTCGTTCAGCGAACACTACGAGGTCGACCTGCAGGAGGGGTATCCCCTGCTCACGACCAAGGAGATGGACGGCTACCGCTGGAACTCGATGCTCCACGAGGTCTGCTGGTATCTCTCCGGCGAGGAACACATCCGCGACCTCCGTGAGGAGACCAAGATCTGGGACGCCTGGGCCGACGACGAGGGCCGGCTCGATACCGCTTACGGCCGCTTCTGGCGGCGGTTCCCGGTCCCCGAAGACGACGCCCGCCTCGAGGGCGAGTCCTGGCCCGACGAGACCCAGCAGTGGGTCACCGAAGAAGCGGACGGCCGGCGGACCTTCGACCAGTTGCAGTACGTGATCGACACGCTCTCCGATTCGCCGAACTCCCGGCGACTGGTGGTCAACGCCTGGCACCCCGCCAACGCGGCCGTCTCGACGCTGCCGCCCTGTCACTACTCCTTTGTCTTCAACGTCCAGGGCGACCGCCTGAACTGCCATCTTACGCAGCGATCGGGCGACACCGCGCTCGGGATTCCCTTCAACATCGCGGCCTACGCGCTTCTGACGAAAGTCATCGCCCAGCAGACCGGCTTCGAACCCGGCACCTTCGCCCACACCGTCGTCGACACACACGTCTACTGCGGCCGCGGCGACCGGGGCGACTGGTACGCCGACAACCTCGAGGCGCTCCAGTCGCGGCTGGCCGATGCCGACGACCGGACGGACTATCTCGAGATCAAAGACTGGCTCGAGTCCGAAGCCCCGCCCGAAGCCGAGGGCGACGAACGCCTCGACCACGTCCCCGGCCTCCTCGAGCAGCTCTCGCGGGAACCGCTCGAGCGCCCGACGCTCGAGGTCGCCGACGTCTCGATCGACGAACTGAGCTACGAGGACGTCGAACTTCGGGGGTACGAGTCCCACGACGGCATCGAGTTCTCGGTGGCCGAATGAGCGAGGACCGAGACGCAGCCGAGGACGTGACTGGGGCGCTCGAGCCCGCCCGCGAACTCGTCGGCATCGTCGCCGTCGCCGAGAACGGCGTCATCGGCAAGGACGGCGATATGCCGTGGCACGTTCCCGCGGACCTCCAGCACTTCAAGGAGGCCACGATGGACCACCCGGTCATCATGGGTCGGGTGACCTACGAGGGGATCCTCGAGACGCTCGG